>NZ_JBAOJU010000002.1:0-1184558 GCF_037083565.1 Microbacterium sp. CCNWLW134
CAGCGCCATCGACCGCAACGGCATGTCCCGCTCCCTGGACGACACCGACCCCACCCGCGACCGCTGCTCCAGCGTCAGCGCGTACGCATCCGCGAGCAGCCGCGTCTTCTTCGCCGCGAGCTTCGCCTCCGCCCGCTGCAACCGAGCCAGCTCATCCGCGAACACCCCGGCGCGCTTGTCCTCCGCCCGCCGCCGCTTCTCGTCCGCATCCACTGCAATCCCCGTCTCGATGACCTACCAGAATCATCGCATAGGGTTCCGACATTGCATCTGGTTCTTGCGGCAGAAAATAGAACAGAGTTACGATCTCCGTGCAAGCCGCCGCTGCAGCACTCCGCCTGCGAGCGCCTCATCCACTCGGGACACATGCCAGCTCATCCGCTCCTCCGCCGCAGGGCCGAGTTCGTCGAAGCGACGACCGAACCGGGCCCGGACCTCCTCGCGCGGCCAATCCGAGGGGAGAAGCGCTGCGGGAAGCCCCGCATCCACGCCTCGGAACGCCTGCCACTGGATCATCAGCCCCGTGCGCTCGGCGAGCGCTCCCGCACCCGCGAGCGCTGCGGTCGACGCCTCCAACTCACGGCGGAAGACCTCATAGCGCTCGAGCACACCGGCGAGGTCCCACGCCCGTTGCGGGCCGCCCGGCCCTGCGACATCCAGCTGCGCACGCATCGTCGTCACGTCCGGCACCCCGAGGGCGACGAGCTCCTCACGGGCGAGCGCAGCGACATCCGAGGGAGAGATCCAGACACCGTCGTAGAGCGGACCGAACCCCAGGAACTTCAGCCGCGAGCGAGCGGTGTGCCGCAGCGCGCGCTGAGACTCGGGGATCGAGAAGGTCACCACGCTCCACGAGCCGTCCCACACGATGGGCGCAACTCCGAAGCTCTCGAGCCAGGCCGCCTCATCTTCGATGATGGCCCGCCCTCGCGAGGTGAGCCCATGGGTCGTGCGCCGCCCGTCTCGCCGCTGCTCGAGCAGATCCAACCGCACGAGCCGCGCCAGCGTCGCCCGGGCCGCGGGCTCTTTCATCCCGAGGTCTCCCATCGCCCCGACGAGCGCCGCCGAGGGCAACGGGTCTGCGTTTCGCCACCAGTAGTCGCCGAAGAGGGTCAGCACCTGGCGTGCCGGTGAAACCTTCCGCAGGGGACGGCCTGCACCGGTCGCGCCCGTCCCCGGGGGCGGCGACTCACCGGCGGATGACGGGGCGAGGGCCATTCCGACATCCTGGCAGGTCGCGCACCACCACCGGCGGGTATCGCGCAAGCATGGGCGTCGGTATGTTGTGCGCATGAAGGCGACGATCGCGGGCACGACGATGCCGGTTCTCGAACTGACCCTCGACCCCGGGGAGCGGGTCATCGCCGAGGGCGGCGACGTCTCGTGGCTCACCCCGGGATTCGACATCCAGACCTCGACGGCCTTCGGTTCGGGCGGGAAGGGCGGCTTCATGAGCGGCCTGAAGCGCATCGTGGGCGGCGGACAGCTCTTTCTCACCCAGTACACCGCGCAGACGCCGGGAAGCTTCGTCGCATTCGCCGCGCAGCTGCCGGGCACGATCCGCGAGATCGCCGTCGATCCGCAGGACCAGTTCATGGTGCAGTCGGGCGCGTACATGGCCAGTACGCCCGACGTGGAGGTCTCGGTGGGCCTCCAGAAGAAGCTCGGTGCGGGCATCTTCGGCGGCGCGGGCGTCGTCTTCCAGAAGCTCGCCGGCAACGGCACCGCATGGGTGCAGCTGGCGGGTGAGATCGTCGAGTACGACCTGCAGGCGGGGCAGTCGCTCCTCATCCACCCGGGCCACCTGGCGCTCTACCGCGCCGAGATGCCGCTCGAATTCGCCAGCATCAAGGGCATCAAGAACAAGTTCTTCGGCGACTCGCTCTTCCTCGCACAGCTGCACGGCCCCGGCCACGTCTGGCTGCAGTCGATGACCCCGGCCAAGCTGGCCGCGGCGATCGAGCCCTACCTGCCCGAGAAGTCGGGCGACAGCAACTGAGGCGCCTCGTGGCCCGCATCCTCATCACCGGCATGTCCGGAACCGGCAAGTCGACCGTTCTCGCCGAGCTCGCGCGGCGCGGTCATCTGACCGTCGACACGGACTATGAGGGCTGGACCGACGGCGACGGCGGCCCCTGGGAAGAAGAGCGGATGACGCGACTCCTCGCCACGCATGAGGACGTCGTGGTCTCGGGCACTGCTGAGAATCAGGGCGTGTTCCGCGACCGGTTCGCCCAGGTGGTCCTGCTCAGCGCACCGATCGACGTGCTCCTCGACCGGGTCACGCGGCGCGCGAACAACCCGTACGGCAAGACGCCCGCTCAGCAGGAGGAGATCCGCCGATACACGATCGAGGTCGAGCCCCTCCTCCGTCGGTCGGCGACGCTCGAGCTCGACGCCCGGCGCCCGGTCGCCGACCTCGCGGACGAGATCGAGGCACTCGTGAACGCGCCCTCGCCGCAGGGGTGACCGACCGGGCTCAGTACACGTACTCCATCAGCTCCACCCCGAGAGTGCGGAACGCCTCGTGCGCGCGGATGCGGTGCATGACCGACAGGTCGTCGAAGCACACGATGAGGGCGTAGGAGACTCCCGCGCGCGGACCGGCGATCACACCGGCCTCGACACGAATGCCGCGGTCGCGGCCGGTCTTGTTCAAGAACAGCAGTCCGTGATCGTCGCTCTCGTGCGCAAAGGGGTCGAGCCCTGTGGCCGAAGCGACGAGGGAGAGATCGTGATTGAGGGTGAGCCACTCCGCGACCTGCGCGCTGACCGCGGGCGACACGGCCTGACTGTTCGCCAGGGCCGCGAAGACCTGCGCAAGGTCGCGGGCCGAGCTCAGGGCGAAGTGCGGGGCATCGTCGGGCCCCCGGTGGTCGCGAAAGCGGTCGAGGAGTGCGGTGCGCGTGAGCCCGAGCGCGTCGATCCGCGCCCGCACGGCGGGAAGGCCCACCCGCTCGAGCAGTCCGTTCGCCGCAAGGCCGTCACCCGCGGCGGCGGCGAGCACCGCCATGTCGACAAGCGGCAGGGTCGGCACCTTCAGGTGCTGCCAGAGCCCCGCCCCCTCGATGCCGGCAAGGCCCGCCCGGTCGAACAGCTCGAGGGGGTCGAGGGTTCCGCCCTCGAACTGCGCCGCGACCTCGATCAGCAACGGCACGACGCCGAGGCCGGCGACCGGCTGCGTGACATGGTCGTCGCCGGCGAGCACGGTGGTGCCGCGGTCGAGGTCGGTGACGCGCACCGAGACCTGCGCGCCCGACGCGGCGACGGCGTCGAGGGCGCGCAGCGTCGTGGTGAACGTGCGCGTGCCGCCCCCGCCGCGACGCGAGGTGCGCGCGCGCCCGCGGCGGGGTCCGCGCAGCGTGTCGGGTTCGCGACGGGAGCCGGGTCCGGATGACCCCTGCGACGGCGGTTCGATGGGCATCGCCACGCGACTGTCCCTCCTGCCAGACGGTTCGATCAACTGTCTACGCGAAGACGGCCTTCGCCACCAGACCGGCCGGGCTACCAGATGGTGACGCGCTTGTCCTTCTCGAGCCACAGCGCATCGGACTCGGCGACATCGAACGCGTCGTAGAACGCATCGATGTTACGGACGATCTGGTTGCAGCGGAACTCGTTCGGCGAGTGCGGGTCGATCGTCAGCAGGCGGATCGTCTCGGCGTCGCGACCCTTCTGCTGCCAGATCTGCGCCCACGACAGCAGCAGCCGCTGGATGCCGGTGTACCCGTCGATCTCGGGACCCGCCACCGGGCCGCCCTCGAGGTCGGCGCCGAGCGAGAGGCGGTACGCCTTGATCGCGATGCCGAGGCCGCCCAGGTCGCCGATGTTCTCGCCGATCGTCAGCGCGCCGTTGACCGTGTTCTCCTCTGCGAGGCCCTGCGGCACGAGCGCGTTGTACTGCTCGATGAGCACCGCGGTGCGCTCCTCGAAGGCCGCGCGGTCGGCATCCGTCCACCAGTCGCGAAGCGACCCGTCGCCGTCGAACCGGCTCCCCTGGTCGTCGAAGCCGTGACCGATCTCGTGACCGATCACCGCGCCGATGCCGCCGTAGTTGGCGGCCGCATCCCGGGTCTCGTCGAAGAACGGGTACTGCAGGATCGCCGCCGGGAACACGATCTCGTTCATCAGCGGGTTGTAGTACGCGTTCACCGTCTGCGGCGTCATGTACCACTCGTCACGATCGATCGGTCCGCCGACCTTGGCCAGCTGACGATCGTGCTCCCAGATGTGCGAGCGGCGGACGTTGCCGACGAGGTCGGCCTCGTCGATCTCGAGCGAGGAGTAGTCCTTCCACTTCACGGGGTAGCCGATCTTAGGCGTGAAAGCCTCGAGCTTGGCGAGCGCCCGCTCGCGGGTCTCGGGGGTCATCCACTCGAGCTCGGAGATGCTCTGCCGATACGCCTCGATGAGGTTCGCGACGAGCTCGTCCATCGCGTCCTTCGCCGCCGGCGGGAAGTGCCGCTCGACGTACACCTTGCCGATCGCCTCGCCCATGGCCGCCTCGGTGAGGCTCACCCCGCGCTTCCAGCGCTCGCGATTGACGGGCACGCCGGTGAGCTGAGTGCCGTAGAACGCGAAGTTCGCCGCGACGAAGTCATCCGACAGGAAGGGCGCGAGCGCGTGCACGACCTGGAAGCGCAGCCACGCCTTCCAGTCCTCGAGCCGGTCGTCGCGCAGCAGTCCGCCGAGACCCTCGATGAAGCTCGGCTGGTAGACGACGACCTCGCCGAACGCGTCCTCGTATCCTGGCGCGAGACCCTCGAGCCACGGCTGGAGGTCGGCGCCGGCGAGGCTCTTCACCTGCTCCCAGGTGCGCAGGTTGTAGGTCGCGACCGCGTCGCGGCTCTTGACGTTGTCCCAGTGGTGGGTCGCCAGCTCGGTCTCGAGGGAGAAGATGCGATCAGCCGATGCCGCGGGGTCGGCGACCCCGGCGAGCTCCAGCATCTTCTCGAGGTGGGCCCGGAACGCCGTGCGGGTGTCGGCGAAGTTCTCCAGGCGGTAGTAGCTCTCGTCGGGAAGGCTCAGCCCGCCCTGCACGAAGAACGGCACGTACCGCTGCGGGTTGCCGGGGTCGGGCTCGACGTAGAGCACCATGAGCGAGCCCGCGCCCTCGCGCTCGAACGCGCCCACCAGGCGCAGGAAGTCGGGGATGCTCGCGACCTCGTCGATCCGCGCCAGCTGCGCGGTCAGTGGCGCGGCGCCGAGTTTGGCGATGCGGCCTTCGTCCATGAAGCTGGCGTAGAGGTCGCCGATCTTGCGGGTCTCGGTGCCGGGCTCGGCGTCCTGCGACTCCTCGATGATCGCCCGGACATCCTTCTCGGCCTGTTCGGCGATGAGGTGGAACGACCCCCACCTCGCCTTGTCGTCGGGGATCTCGGTGCGGTCGAGCCACGACCCGTTCACGTGGCGGAAAAGGTCGTCCTGCGGGCGGATCTCGTCGCTGAGCTCGTCGAGCGCAAGGCCGGAGCGAAGTGCATCGGTCATGGGTTCCAGGATAGGCGGCGGTTCTGCGGGCGGCGTCCGAGCGGCTGTCGCCCGCGGCTCACCCACGCCGCACCCCCTCTCCGCGCGCTTCCTCCACGCGCTTCCTCCACGCGAACCGTCGAAAAACGCGGCTCGGGATGCGGCGAAGCCGCGTCTTCTGACCGGTCGGCGACTCGTACGACCGCGGCCACGCGACTCGGGAGCAGATCGCGACCGGTGTCGCCGGCGGGTTCTACGCTCGGTGGGGTGAGCGGGAGCGAGCAGAAGACCGGACGGATGACGCTGAACCGCGACATCCTGAGCCTCGCCGTCCCCGCGCTCGGTGCGCTCATCGCCGAGCCCCTCTTCCTCATCCTCGACTCGGCCTTCGTCGGGCACTTGGGGATCGCACCGCTCGCCGCGCTCGGCATCGGCGCGGCCGTCCTGCAGACGATCGTCGGCCTGATGGTGTTCCTGGCCTACTCCACCACTCCCGCCGTCGCCCGGCGGTTCGGGGCGGGCGACCCCTCGCGTGCGGTGTCGGTCGGCATCGACGGCATGTGGCTGGCCCTCGGCATCGGAGCGATCCTCGCCCTTGCGGGATACCTCGCCACCCCGTTCCTCGTCGGCCTGTTCGGCGCCGGCGCCGAGGTCGCCGCCGACGCGCAGATCTACCTCGGCATCTCGATGTGGGGCCTGCCGGCGATGCTCATCGTCTTCGCCGCGACGGGACTCCTGCGGGGGATGCAGAACACCGTGACGCCGCTGTGGATCGCGGGGCTCGGGTTCGGCGCCAACGCGGTGCTGAACTGGGTGTTCATCTACGTCTTCGGGTGGGGGATCGCGGGGTCGGCTGCCGGCACGGTCGTCGCCCAGTGGGGCATGGTGGCGGCCTACGTGGTGGTCATCGGCCGGCTGGCGCGCCGGCACGCGGCGTCCGTCCGCCCGCAGCGCGAGGGGGTGCGCGGCTCCGCTCTGCAGGGCGGATGGATGTTCCTGCGCACCGTCTCGCTGCGCGCGGCGCTGCTCGCGACCGTCGCAGTCGCGACCGGCCTCGGCACCGACGAGCTCGCCGGGTGGCAGGTGGCCTTCACGATCTTCTCCACTGCGGCCTTCGCGCTCGACGCCCTGGCCATCGCCGCGCAGGCGCTGATCGGCAAGGGCCTCGGCGCCGGCGACGAACCGTTCGTGCGCCGCGTGCTCGGTCGCACGGTGGCCTGGGGAGCGTGGTTCGGCGTCATCGTGGGCGCGGTCATCGCCGCGGCATCCGGGGTCATCGGCCTAGTGTTCAGCGGCGACCCGGCGCTTGCCGCGCTCGTACAGCCGGCCCTGCTCGTTCTCGCCGTGACCCAACCCGTCTGCGGCGTGGTGTTCGTGCTCGACGGAGTGCTGATCGGAGCCGGCGACGGGAGATACCTCGCGATCGTCGGGGTGCTGAACCTCGTGCCCTTCGTTCCCGCGCTGGTGCTCGTGGCCATGTTCGCCCCGACCGGCGCCGCGGGCCTGGCGTGGCTGGCGGTGGCGTTCTTCGGCGTCTACATGCTCGCGCGTCTGGTCACGCTGGGGCGCCGGGTGCGCGGTCGGGCGTGGCTGACCGCGGGAGCGTGACCGCCGGCGGCGTCGCACCGATCACCGGCACCGGCCCGCGCAGCGCGCGGAGGGCGTAGAGGATCGTCGCAAGATCGACGCCCTCCTGGATGAGCGCGCCTGCGACGGCCGGGATGACGCCGGTCATCGCCACGATCATGAGACCGATGCTGAGGGCGATCCCGATCCAGATCGCCGCGAGCGCCACGCGAAGCGTGTGGCGACTGATCGCCACGGCCTCGACGACCTTGGCGAGGGAGTCGACGACCACGACGACGTCGGCGGCGTCGCCGGCCGCGGTCGCCCCGCGCGCACCCATCGCCACGCCGATGTCGGAGGCGGCCAGCACCGGGGCGTCGTTGACACCGTCGCCGACCATCATCGTGGGCCTCGGCTGCATGCCGGCGGCGAGGTGGACCTTCTCGGGCGGGAGGAGCTCGGCGTGCACCTCGGTGATCCCGACCTGCGACGCGATGGCGGCCGCGGTGGACTCCGCGTCGCCTGTGAGCATGGCCACCCGTTCGACGCCGTTGCCGCGCAGCCAGTCCACGACGGCCGCCGACTCGGGCCGGACAGCGTCGGCGAGCACGAGGGCGCCGGCGAAACGGTCGCCCACCGCGACGTAGGCTGCGGCCTGCCCCGAGACGAGGTGCGTGCGGGTGAGGGCGGGTGCGCGCGAGGCGATGAACGCCGGCTTCCCCACGGCGACGGCAGCGCCGTCGATGGACGCGGTCACCCCGTTGGTCGCCACCTCTGTCGCCGCCTCCGCCGGGCGCAGTGTGATGCCCTCCGCGGCCGCGACACGACGCACACCGTCGGCCAGCACGTGGGTGGAGTACTGCTCGGCCGAGGCGGCGAGAGTCAGCAGCTCGCGGCGATCGAACCCCTCGGCCGGTCGCACGTCGACGAGCTCGGGCCGTCCCGCCGTGAGCGTCCCGGTCTTGTCGAAGCACGCCGACCGGGCCCGTGCGAGTCGCTCGATGATGCCGCCGCCCTTGACGATGACGCCGGCCTTCGCCGCGCGGGAGAGTCCGCCGAGGAAGGCGACGGGCGCCGCGATGAGGAGGGGGCACGGGGTGGCGAGCACCAGCACCTCGGCGAAGCGCGCCGGATCGCCCGAGATCGTCCAGGCGGTGCCGGCGAGCACGAGCGACACGGCGGTGAACGGGATCGCGAAGCGATCGGCGAGCCGCACCACCGGCGCCCGGGAGGCCTGCGCCTGCTTCACGAGGGCGACGATCTGCTGGTACTGACTCTCGGAACTCGGGCGGCGCGCCCGGATGCGCACCGCCTCCGACCCGTTGACGGCTCCGGAGAAGACCTCCATCCCCCGGTCGTGGGCCACCGGCATGCTCTCGCCGGTGAGAGACGACTCGTCGAACGTGCCGGTCTCGCTGAGCAGTTCGCCGTCGACGGGAACGATCTCCGACGGGCGGACGAGAAGGATGTCGCCGACGGCGACCTCGTCGACGGGAACGTCCTTGATCCGCTCGGTCGCCGCCGCCCCCGCGTCCGCCGTCGGAAGCCCGGTCGGGCGCTCCACCACGTGCGCCGTGCGCGGCGATCGATCGAGGAGAGCGGTGAGGTCGCGTGTCGCGCGCCGCGCAGCGAAGTCCTCGAGCGCCTCGCCGCCGGAGAGCATCAGCACGATGATGAGGGAGGCCAGGTACTCCCCGACGGCGAGGGTGGCGACCATCGCCACGACCGCCAGCACGTCCAGACCGATGTGCCCGCGCAGCACGTCGCGCACCATCCGGACGAGGGTCCACACGATGAACAGCCCCACGTACGCGCTCGCGATCCACCGCGCCTGCTGCTCCCCGCCCGCGGAGGCGATGATCGCCACCGCCGCCAGAACGACGAGCGTCGCCGCGATGATCGGGTACCGCACCAGAGTCCTCATCACCCCCATCGCTCCAGCATGGCGGTCGAGGTCAGCACCCACCAGGGGACGAAGGTCACGCCCCGCGGGGGAGCACCGTCACGCCCCGCGGGGGAGTACCGTCAGGCCCAGCGACGACACCACTCGTACATGACGACCGCCCCCGCGGCGGAGGCGTTGATCGATCGCGTCGACCCGTACTGGGTGATCTCGACCACCGCCGATGCGGCGGCGAGCGCCTCGGGAGACAGCCCCGGACCCTCTTGACCGAACAGCAGCACGCATCGCTCGGGGAGGTCGGCACGGTCGAGCGCCACGGACCCTTCGACGTTGTCGATCGCGATGACGGGAAGCCCCTCGCTCTCCGCCCATGCGGCGAACGCCGCGACATCCTCGTGGTGGCGGACGTGCTGGTACCGGTCGGTGACCATCGCCCCGCGCCGGTTCCACCGCCGCCGGCCGACGATGTGCACCTCGGCGGCGAGGAAGGCGTTCGCGCTCCGCACGATCGAGCCGATGTTCATGTCGTGCTGCCAGTTCTCGATGGCGACGTGGAAGCCGTGGCGACGTCGGTCGAGGTCGGCGACGATCGCGTCCATCCGCCAGTACCGATAGGCATCGACGACATTCCGGGTGTCACCGGCGGCCAGCAGGTCGGGGTCGTACCGCGGGTCGTCGGGCCAGGCGTCCGGCCCGTCGGGCCAGGGCCCGACGCCGCGGGGCAGGGCGGGTTCCGACGGCTCGGTCGAGGCCGACCCCGGCTGCGGCTCGGACGGTGCGGCATCCACCGGAACAGGTTATCGCCGCCCGCGCAACCATTTTCCGAACCCTCCCCACGCCCGGCCGATCCTCGACATACTAGAGATTCGCCGACGACGAGACCATGTGGGGGATTCCTTGTTCGACGACGACAGACGCCAACGTGCCATCGAGGCCCTCGGTCTCCTCGACACGCGCCCCGACGAGCGCGTGGACAGGGTGACGCGTCTCGCGCAGGAGATCTTCGGCGTGCCGATGGTGAGCGTCACCCTCCTCGATCGCGACCGTCAGTGGCGGAAGTCGCAGATCGGCCTCGGCGGCAGCGACGCGTCGCGAGAGGGGGCCTTCTGCGACCTCACCGTCCGCACCGGAGACACGCTCATCGTCGAGGACGCGAGCATCGACGACTACTTCGCCGAGAATCCCTTCGTCGTGGGCGATCCGCACCTCCGGTTCTACGCCGGACACCCGCTTCAGGCGCCGGGCGGTGAGCACGTGGGCACCCTCTGCATCCTCGACACCCAGCCGCGATCGCTCGACGCCCGCGAGGTCGAGTTGCTGCGCGAGATGGCCCAGTGGGTGCAGACCGAGCTCATGGCCGAGGACGACCTCGACCACGCCACCGTCGTGCAGCAGGCGCTTCTGCCCCGCGAGACCCCCGAGGTCGCCGGGTACACCCTGGCGGCCGCGGCGACGGCGTCCGGCACACTGATGGGGGATCTCTACGACTGGTACCTGCACGACGGACGGCTGCGGATGACTCTGGCCGACGTCATGGGGAAGGGAACCGGCCCCGCGATCGTCGCCGCATCGGTGCGGGCGTCGCTGCGCACCGCGCCCGACCGCCCTCTCGCCGCCGCGGTCGCCGAAGCCGACCGGCTGCTCGAGTCCGATCTCGGACGCGCGGGCCTGTTCGTCACCGCCGTGCACGCCGAGCTCGAGCCCGACTCGGGCACGATCTCCTTCGTCGACGCCGGCCACAGCCTGGCGTTCATCCTCCACAGCGACGGCAGGTGGACACCCCTCCGCTCGACGGGCCTTCCCCTGGGCATGGGGTTCGACTACGACCGCACGGCGGCCTCGGTGCAGCTCGAGCCGGGGGATGCGTTCCTGTGCTGCAGCGACGGCCTCCTCGACATCCTCGACGAGGAGGACCCGTTCGGCCACGTGCTGCACGTCATCTCGACCGAAGGACCGGCAGGCGCCGTCGCCGAAGCGGTGCGGCTCGCCCACGAGCGCCGTGCTCCCGACGATGTCACGGTGCTGCTCGTGCGGCGGGACGCGTGAGGGCCGGGCACGCGCGATGACCGCGCGCTTCGTCTGGATCCGGATCCTCGCCCTCCTGTCGGTGCTCTTGGGCGTGAACTACATCGCCTGGCGGTGGCTGGATTCGATCAACTGGTCGGCGTGGTGGATCGCGGTCCCCCTCGTCATCGCCGAGACCTACAGCCTCATCGACACCTTCCTCTTCGCCGTCACGATGTGGCGCGCCAGAGATCGGCCGGCTCCCACCTCGCCACCGCAGGGCACGGCCGATGTCTTCATCACCACCTACAACGAGCCGATCGAGATGGTGATGGCCACGGCCCTCGCCGCACAGCGCATCGCCTACCCCCACAACACGTGGGTGCTCGACGACGGGGCACGACCCGAGATGGCCGCGGCCGCGCAGGAGGCGGGGCTCGGGTACATCACCCGGTCGGAGGACTGGACGGGCAAACCCCGCCATGCCAAGGCCGGCAACCTCAACAACGCCCTGATGGACACCGACGGCGAGTTCCTGCTCATCCTCGACGCCGACCAGGTGCCCGACCCGCTGATTCTGCACCGGACGCTCGGCTACTTCGCCGACGACCCCGACGTGGCGCTGGTGCAGACGCCGCAGTGGTTCGTCAACGTCGACGACGCCGACCCGCTGGGCAGTCAGGCACCGCTGTTCTACGGGCCCATCCAGCAGGGGAAGGATGGCTGGAACGCGGCCTTCTTCTGCGGATCCAACGCCGTCCTCCGTCGCGACGCACTCATGCAGCTCGGCATCGTCGGCTACGTCCGCGACCTCGAGCAGTCCACGGCCCGCACCCTCCGGGCTGCGGAGTCCCTCCTCTCGCGCGCAGCGCGCGACCGCGATGCCGACGAGGCCGTCCGCACCGAGCTGACGGCGCTGCGCGACGAGGTCGCCGGCGCGCGCCGCCAGATCGCCAACGGCGAGCCGATCGGCGAGGTGACCTATCGGGTGCAGAGCGCCGTGGACGCGGCATCCCGTCGACTGGTCTCGCGCGATCTCGCGGCCCTGCAGGCAGACCTCGATGTCATCGCCCAGCTGCCGATCGAACGCGACCGCGAACTCGATGCGCTGGTCATCGACGACACCGCCCTCGACGCCCTCGCCACGCGCGAGATGTCACCACTCGGTGCGGTCGAGTCGGTCTCGGCACTCCTCGACGCCCTGCGGGTCGACCGGCCCGGCGAAGCGCAGCCGGTGCAGCCGATGGCGACGATCTCGGTCACCGAAGACATGGCGACCGCGATGCAGCTGCACTCCCTGGGGTGGCGAAGCGTGTACCACCACGAGATCCTCGCGCACGGCCTCGCCCCCGAAGACCTCCGCACGATGCTCACGCAGCGTCTGCGGTGGGCTCAGGGGACGCTTCAGGTGATGCTGCGCGACAATCCGCTCGTCAAGAAGGGGCTGTCGGCGGGGCAGCGGCTGATGTACTTCGCCACGATGTGGAGCTACCTCTCGGGATTCACCGCGCTGGTCTACCTCGCCGCCCCCGTGATCTACCTCGTCTTCGGCGTGATGCCGGTGACGGCCTGGAGCGTGGACTTCTTCGCGCGGTTCCTGCCGTACTTCATCATCAACCAGATCCTCTTCCTCGTCGTCGCGCGCGGGATCAAGACCTGGCGAGGGCAGCAGTACGCCCTGGCGCTCTTCCCGGTGTGGATCGATGCGTGCGTGACCGCCTTCGCCAACGTCGTGCTGAAGCAGCCCCTCGGCTTCGCCGTCACGAAGAAGGACGGCCGGGCCGAAGGCGGCCCGCCGTGGCGGCAGATCTGGCCGCAGTTGACCGCCATCGCGGTGCTGGTGTTCGCCCTCGGGATCGGGCTGGCCCGGCTCGCGGTAGGCACCGCCGACGGCACGGGAACGCTCGTCAACACGGTATGGGTCGTCTACGACCTCGCGGTGTTGAGCGTGATCATCCAGGCCGCGCTCTATCGTGGCCCCAAGGCCCCGTTCACCGACGAAAGGCGGATCGCCCCGTGAACCTCACCGTCACCTCCGGCAGCGCCTACGCCGTCATCGCCCTCGAGGGGCGGCTGACTGCTCCGGGGGTGCCGCGCCTGCGGTCCGCCATCAGTGAACTCGTCGACGGCGGCAGCAACCGGGTCGTCATCGACCTCGCGGGGACCGAATTCGTCGACTCGTCGGGACTGGGCGCGCTCATCGGCGGGCTGAAGTCCGCGCGTCTGGCCGGCGGCGACCTGCGGATCGCCAGGGTGACCGAGCCGGTGCGACGGGTGCTGAAACTGACCAACCTCGATCGGGTGCTCCGTGAGTACGACACCGTCGAGGCGGCCTTCGATGAGCGTTGACGGGCTCCGGGTCGAGGGGCGCGCCGACGACAGTCTCCTCGACGAGGTGCACCAGGTGCTCGACCTGCTCTGGTCGGGCAGACCCCACGTCGATGAAGAGGACCGCACCCTGTTCACGCTCGCCGTGAGCGAGATCGCGACGAACATCGTCGAGCACGCGCGCGCCCGAGAGGAGATCTCCGTGAGCCTGGAGGTGTCCATCGACGACACGGGGATCCGAGCGGTGTTCTCCGACGACGCCGACCCCGCGCTCATCGACCTGCAGAACGTGTCGATGCCCGGCGAAGACGCCGAGTCCGGCCGAGGGCTCGCCCTGGCGCTGGCAACACTCGACGAACTCGAGCACTCCGGCGTGGCCGGCGGCAACGTGTGGCGGCTCACGCGCCGGTTCCGTCGAGGCTCGTAGGTAGCCTGGAGCGGTGGCCTCCCCCGCCGTCGACGACTACCTGAAGACGATCTACCACCACACCGAGTGGCAGGACGCCCGGATGACGCCGTCGCAGCTCGCGGCGGTGCTGGGCCTCGCCCCCTCGAGCGTCACCGAGATGGTGCAGAAGCTCGCCGCGCAGGGACTGGTCACCCACCGTCCGTACGGGCCGGTCACGCTCACCGAGAACGGCGAACGTCGCGCCGCCGCGATCATCCGTCGGCATCGGCTCATCGAGACCTGGCTGGTGCAGGAGTTTGGGTACAGCTGGGACGAGGTCCACGACGAGGCCGAAGTGCTCGAGCACACCGTCAGCGACCGGCTGCTCGCCCGCATCGACGAGCGACTGGGTCACCCGCGGTTCGACCCGCACGGCGATGCGATCCCCGACGCCGCCGGGCGCGTCGAGCGCGAGCCCTTCGTGCTGCTCTCGGCCGCCCCCGCGGGGCATCGGGGGCGCGTGCTGCGCGTCAGCGATCGCGACCCCGATCTGCTCCGAGCCCTCGAGGTCATCGGCATCGCGGTCGGGCACGAGATCGAGGTCCGCCCGGCAGCGCGGGTGTCGGTCGACGGCGGCGATGCGCTCACCCTGCCCGAGGGTGCGACGTCGGCCGTGTGGCTGAGCGCCTGAGCCCGCGGCATCCGCCCTCTTTCCCCGCCAGCTCTTTCTCGCTCGACGCCCTCGCGCCCCACCCGCTCTCGCTCTCGCTCTCGCTCACGGCCAGTGGATGCCCGAGGTCTCCTCGCAGAATCGCCACAGTCGCTCGGCGACCTCGGGGTCACGGGTGATCTTCGACGGACGCTGCTTCGCCGGCCGGCCCCGGAGGGTGAAGCGCGGCCCCCAGAACTCCCCGCCGCCCGCCGTCGGGTCGACGAGCGCGCGCACGAGCGGCCATGCGCCCTCTTCCTTCGACTGGGTGACGGGCCCCTGCAGGTTGTCGACGAAGCGCGCCCAGCGCGACGGCTCGTTGACCCCGTGGATGCCGGGGGTTCGCCCGCTGATGCTGTAGCCGGGGTGCGCGACGACGCTCGACACCGGCACACCGGCCGCGCGCAGCCGGCGGTCGGCCTCGAGTCCGAGCGACGTGCACGCCACCTTCGACTGCGCATACGCACGCCAGGGCGTGTAGCCCTCGACGAGCTGCGGATCGACCGGATCGTACGGCGAGAGCGTCGCCGCGATGCTGCCGACCCACACCATCCGCCCCGTGACCGCCGACAGCGAGGTCAGGAGAGCCCCTGCCAGAGCGAAGTGGCCGAGCACGTTGGTGGCGAAGACGACCTCATTGCCGCCGTACGTCGTCTCACGGGTGCGGGGGGGATGCACGACGCCGGCGTTCAGCAGCACGCCGTCGATGTTCCACCGGGCGCGGGCGGTCGCCGCGGCCGCGCGCACCGATCCGAGGTTGCTGGTGTCCAGCAGCAGGGTCTCGGTGGGTCCGACGGTGGCCGCCTCGGGTACGCGACGCTCAACGGCGGCGCGTGCCGCGACGAGACGGTTCGGATTGCGGCCTGTCATGACGACCCGCGCCCCCGCGCGCACCAACTGCTCCGAGGCGAAGTACCCGAGGCCCCGCGTCGCACCCGTCACGAGATAGGTGCGGCCGGTCAGATCCGGCAGCGCTTCGGGGTCCCAGTCGGGCGCGGTCACCTCTCCGACAGTAGACCTCACCTCGTCCGGTGGCATCCCCCACTCCCCCGGTACGCTGGCCTCATGCGGACCCGCGCCGATATCGAATGCTGGCTCACCGACATGGACGGGGTCCTCGTCCACGAGAATCGTCCGATCCCCGGCGCCGCCGAGCTGCTCGCACAGTGGCGCGACCGCGCGACGCCGTTCCTCGTCCTCACGAACAACCCGATCTTCACCCCGCGCGACCTGAGCGCCCGGCTGGCCCGGTCGGGCCTGGAGGTGCCCGAGGAGCGGATCTGGACCTCCGCCCTCGCGACCGCCGACTTCCTCCGCTCGCAGCTCCCCGGCGGCACCGCGTTCGTCATCGGCGAGTCGGGCCTGACCACCGCCCTCCACGAGGCCGGGTTCGTCATGACCGAGACCCAGCCCGACTACGTCGTCGTCGGCGAGACGCGGCAGTACAACTTCGAGGCGATCACCAAGGCGATCCGCTTCATCAACGACGGCGCACGCTTCATCATCACCAATCCGGATGCCACGGGCCCGACCCCCCACGGAGTCGTTCCCGCCACCGGGTCGTTCGCCGCGCTCATCACCCGCGCGACCGGCAAAGAGCCCTATGTCGTCGGCAAGCCCAACCCGATGATGTTCCGGTCGGCGCTGAACCGCATCGGGGCGCACTCGGAGACCACCGGCATGATCGGCGACCGCATGGACACCGACGTCGTGGCCGGCATCGAGGCGGGTCTCCACACGATCCTGGTGCTCACCGGCATCAGCGACCAGACCGAGATCGAGCGGTACCCGTTCCGACCCGACGAGGTCGTCGACTCCGTCGCCGACCTGCTCGCGACCGAGCCCTTCGAATCCGACCTCGCCGAGGCGTCGGACATGGGCGCGCTCGACGGACTCTAGATCGCTCTCGGCCCCGCCCTCCCTCGGCCGATAGAGTCGCCGCATGGGAGTGCTCGACGACGGCGAGCAGGTCATCGCGAAGGATGCCGAGGCGTGGCGCTCGTGGTTGGACCAGAACCACCGCACCTCGCGGGGCGCCTGGCTCGTCAGACCGCGGCCGGGATCGGACCTCGACCTCATCGGCTACGAAGACGCCATCCTCCAGGCCCTGTGCTTCGGCTGGATCGACGGACCGGTACGCACCTTCGACGAACGGACGAGCGGCCTGTGGTTCGCGCCGCGCCGACCCACCAGCGGCTGGGCGGCGACGAACAAGGCGCGGGTCGCGCGACTCGAAGCCGAAGGGCTCCTCGAAGAGGCCGGCATCCGCGCGATCGAGGTGGCGAAGGCCAACGGGGCCTGGGGCGTGCTCGACAACGCCGAGGCGCTGCGAGAGCCCGACGATCTCGCCGCCGCCCTGGATGCGACCCCTCAGGCCCGCGCGGCGTGGGACGCCTTCCCGCCGTCATCCCGCAAGTACGGCATCGGGTTCATCGACACCGCACGCCGGCCGGAGACGCGGGCCGCGCGCATCGCGAAGATCGTCGCCGACGCGACGGAAGGGAAGCGCCCATGATCTCCGAGACCGAGCAGACGCTGCTGCTGCTGACCAGCGCCCTGATCATCGCCGGCACGCTCGTGGTGCTGATCTGGCAGCTCGTGCGGTCGCGTCGCGGACGCGGCCCCCGCGACGGCGAGTAGCCCGCTCCCTCGCCGAGGCGCGCGCTACTGCGGGGCCAGCCCCAGGTCGTCGAGGTCGATCGCGGCGAGCCACTGCAGCCCGGCCGCCTCGACGGCATCCTGCGCCCCGGTCTTGCGGTCGACGATCACCGCGACCGCGACCGGCTCCGCGCCCTCGCGCCGGAGGGCCTCGACGGCCTTCAGCGCCGACTGGCCCGTGGTGGAGGTGTCTTCGACGACGACGACGCGCCTGCCCGCGACATCCGCGCCCTCGATCTGCCGGCCCCGGCCGTGGTCCTTCGGCTCCTTGCGCACGACGAAAGCGTCGAGGGGGCGCCCCGCCCGCACCGACTCGTGCAGCACCGCGTTGGCGATCGGGTCGGCGCCGAGCGTCAGCCCCCCGACCGCGACGACGCCGTCGACATCGCGGATGAGATCCAGCATGATCCGCCCGATCGCGGGAGCCGCCCGGTGGTCGAGCGTCAGCCGGCGCATGTCGACGTAATACGACGCCTTCTTGCCGCTCGAGAGCGTGAAGTCACCGTGGAACACCGCCTCATCCGTGATGAGGGCGATGAGGGCCTGGCGGTCGGCTTCGATGTCGGGCGTGGAGGCGACGGTCACGACGACGAGTCTAGATCCGGCGCGGTTCTACGCTGGAGGCATGCGCCTGGCCACCTGGAACGTCAACTCGATCCGCGCCCGCGTCGACCGCATCGTCGACTTCGCCGTCCGCGAGAGCGTCGACGTGCTGGCGATGCAGGAGATCAAGTGCAAGGCCGAGCAGTTCCCTTACGAAAGGTTCGAAGAGGCCGGCTATCAGGTCGAGGCGCACGGGTTCTCGCAGTGGAACGGCGTCGCGATCGCGAGCAGGGCGCCGATCGACGATCTCCGCACCGCGTTCCCGGGAATGCCCGGGTTCGCGAAGGGACATGAAGGTCCGGATGCTCCGCAGGAGGCGCGGGCTCTGGGCGCGCGCATCGACGGGGTCGAGGTGTGGAGTCTGTATGTGCCGAACGGTCGCGCGCTCGGCGACCCGCACTACGACTACAAGCTGCACTGGCTCGCCGCGCTCGAGCAGTACACCCGCGACGCCCTCGCCGCGGAGCCCGGTCTGCCCCTGGCGCTCGTCGGCGACTTCAACATCGCCCCCACCGACGCCGACAACGGCGACCCCGCGGTGGTGCCCGGCTTCTCCACGCACGTCTCGCCGCCCGAGCGCGAGGCGTTCTCGGCGCTGCAGTCGGCCGGGCTCACCGATGTGGTGCGACCGCTCGTGCCCACCGGCTACACCTACTGGGACTACAAGCGGCTGAAGTTCCCCCGCAACGAGGGGATGCGCATCGACTTCATCCTGGGCTCGGCGGGCCTGGCGGAGAAGGTCACCGGGGCACAGATCCACCGCAACGAGCGCAAGGGCGAGCTGCCGAGCGACCACGTGCCGGTCGTGGTCGACCTCGACCTGAAGCCGCCGGTGGAGGAAGACGACGACCGCCCCATGATCTTCGGCTGAACCCCGAAGCCGCGTCCTCGCGACCCTCTCCCTCACGGGGGAGCCGTATGCTAGCCCCACATCCTCGAAAGGGGAGCGCAATGGGGAGCGTGTCAGAGACCCGGGGGACCTCCCGCGGGTGGGGAAGAGGCGCGGCCACGGCCGTGACCTCGATCGTCGTGGTGCACGCGGCACCGAGCGGCCGCCGGTGACCGCGGGGGGCGCGCGCGTCGTCGTCGTGGGCGCCGGGTTCGGGGGGCTCGCCGCCGCCGCCCGTCTCGCCGCCGCCGGCCACGATGTCACCGTCCTGGAGAAGCGCGACCTCATCGGCGGGCGCGCGTACCGGTACGACATCAACGGGTTCCGCTTCGACGGCGGGCCCACGGTCCTGACCGCCCCGTTCATGTTCGAGGAGCTGTTCGCCCTCGCTGGGGAGAAACTGTCCGACCATGTCGAGCTGGTTCCCCTCGACCCCTTCTACCGCGCGTTCGACGCCTCGGGCGGACGCTTCGACTTCCGGGCGTCGCTCGACGACTTCCGTGAGGAAGTGGCTCGGCGCAGCCCCGCCGACGTCACCGGCTTCGACCGGCTGCAGCGCAAGATCAGCGGCATCTTCGACGCGTTCTACCCGTACACCGAACGCTCCATGATGCAGCTGCACGTCATGCTGCGGATGCTCCCTTACCTCCTGCGACACGGAGCGGCGCGCGGCATGCAGCACCTGGTGAACACCACGGTGCGCGACCCGTTCCTGCGGCGCGCCCTGGCGTTCCATCCGCTCCTCATCGGCGGCGACCCGGCTCGCACCCCGTCGCTGTACGCCCTCATCGTGGAGTTCGAGCGCCGCTGGGGCGTGCACTACGCCATCGGCGGCACGAGCGCTCTCGTCGAGGCGATCGGCGCGCTGGTGCAGCGCCTGGGCGGCACGATCCGCTGCGGCGCGGAGGTCGACCGCATCGTCCACACCGGCGGGCGGGTCACCGGTGTGCGGCTCGTCGACGGGTCGGAGATCGATGCCGACGTCGTCGTCTCGGGCGCCGACCCCGGCGCCACCTACGAGCGCCTGCTGGCCGGCGCGCCGCAGGCGGCGCCGTCGCGGATGCGGATGCGGCGGAGCACGCCGAGCATGTCGCTGCACGTGCTGTACTTCGGCGCCGACCGCACCTGGCCCGACACCCCGCTCGCTCACCACAACCTCCTCCTCGGCGGAGACGCGCGCGCGGTCATGCAGCGCGTCTTCCGTCCGAAAGCCCGCGACCTCGAGGGCGGCGCGCACCTGAAGGCCGACGACCTCTTCCTCTACGTGCACGTGCCGACCCGCACCGACGCCTCAGTCGCGCCGCCCGGGTGCGAGGCCCTGTACGTGCTCGTGGCCTCCCCCGCTCTTCCCTCGCACGGCGAGCGGTCGGCGGAAGCCGCCGCGGACGAGGCCGCCCGCGTGCGCCGTCTCGTGCTCGACACGCTCGACGAGCGGTTCCTCCCCGGCCTGTCCGACCACATCGTCGCCGAGCACGCGATCGGGCCCGAGCACTTCCGCGACGTCCTGCAGACGCCGCGCGGCGCGGCCTTCTCGCTCCAGCCCACCCTCTTCCAATCCGGCTGGTTCCGCCCGCACAATCGCTCGCGCGCGGTCCGCGGTCTCTACCTCGTCGGTGCCGGCACGCACCCCGGCGCCGGAGTGCCGGCGGTGCTCGCCTCGGGCAAGATCGCTGCCGGCCTGATCGGCGAGGAGTACCCCCGTGTCGTCGCCCGCCGCGCCGGTGACGCCGACACGACCCGTGTCGCCGACGAGGTGCCCTCGTGAGCGCCGGGACGACGTCGCAGGGCTTCGCCGCCGGGTTCGGCGAGAGCCCTGAGGTCGCGATCGACGACGTGCCGGTTCGCGGCATCCTTCCCGACTGGTTGGAAGGGTCGCTTCTGCGCAACGGCCCCGGCTCGTTCCAGGTGGGTGAGCGGCGCTACCGGCACTGGTTCGACGGTCTGGCGATGCTCCACCGGTTCACCGTTTCGAGCGGCCGGGTGTCGTATCAGAACCGGTTCCTCGAGACGGAGGCCTACCGCGCGGCGCGCGACGAGGGGCGCATCGCCTTCCCCGAGTTCGCCACCGACCCGTGCCGGTCGCTCTTCGCCCGCGCGATGGCGGTGTTCGACCCCCAGCCCACCGACAGCGCGAAGGTCAACATCGCCAAGGTGGCCGAGAAGTTCCTCGCCTTGGCCGAGACGCCGATCCAGGTCGAGTTCGACCCGGTGACCCTCAAGACCGTCGGGGTGACCGGGTGGGACACGTCGAATTTCGGACGGATGACGACGGTGCACCCTCAGCTGGATGACGCGCGGGGCGAGGCGATCAACCTCGTCACGCGCTTCAACGCCTCGAGCCAGTACGTCTTCCGCCATCTCGACACCGCCACCCCCGGGGCGACCCCCACGACGCTCGCGCGTCGGCGGGTGGGCGAACCCGGCTACATCCACTCCTTCGGCATGTCGGAGCGCTACCTCGTGCTCGCGGAGTTCCCCCTCGTGGTGAACCCCGTCTCGCTCCTGCTGTGGCTGAAGCCGTACATCGAGAACTTCCGGTGGAAGCCCGAGCGCGGGACGAAGTTCCACATCTTCGACCGGCAGACCGGCGCACACGTGAAGACCGTCACCTCGCCGGCCTTCTTCGCCTTCCACCACGTCAACGCCTACGACGACGGCGACGATGTGGTGGTCGACCTCGTCGGCTACGACGACGCGTCGGTGATCGAGGCGTTCTACCTCCACCGGCTCGAAGAGCCCGACGCGCGGATTCCTCCCGGCACCCTGCGCCGATTCCGACTGCCCCTCCGGGGCGGGGGGAAGACCGTGACCGGCGAGCAGATCTCGCCGACGCCGATCGAGCTGCCGAGCCTCGACTACGCCCGGATGAACACCCGGCCCGACCACCGCTACGTCTACGGCGTCAGCCTCGGCGACGAGCCGGGCTTCTACGACCGCCTGGTGAAGATCGACAACGTCAGCCGCACCACGACGACCTGGCGAGCCGAGGCCTGCTACCCGGGAGAGGGCGTCTTCGTCGGACGCCCGGGGCGCGAGGCCGAGGACGACGGTGTGGTGCTGTCGGTGGTGCTGGACGCCGCGGCGGAGACGTCGTTCCTCCTGGTGCTCGACGCCGCCTCGTTCACCGAGATCGCCCGCGCCGAGCTCCCCCACGCGGTGTTGCACGGCTACCACGGCCAGTTCTACGGCGAAGTCCGCCCCACCTGACCCCCGCGCGTCACTCGTAGAGGTCGGGCGGTTCGGGTGTACAGCCCGCGGGTTCGGAGTTGCCGCTGATCGCGAAGTCCTCGCAGTACAGCCACTGCGCCTGCGTGAGGCCCAGGATGAACGAGATGACGGCGATTCCACCGACCACCCCGAGGATCAGCCAGCGCGTCGCGCGCCGCGTGAACGAGCCGAAATCGGGCCAGACGATGCGCACCAGCACCCACATGGTCAGCGGCAGGCCGACGACGATGACGAGGATCCCACCGACCGCGAGAAGCAGCGCCGCGAGGTTCGTCTCGCTCTCGTTGAAGAGGTACGACAGCACGATCCACAGCGAAGGGATGAGAAGGAGAAGCGCGCGAACGAGCTTCGCACCGACGGGCTTGCGCTCCACGAGGACGAACACCAGCGCTGCCGTGGACGCCGCCCACAGCGTCAGCAGCTGATCGAAGAAGAGGTCGCCCCACGCGCCGAGGGTGAAGGCGGGCCACCACACCACCAGCGACATCCCGACCATCACCACCCCGATCGGGACCACCCGCTCCGTCGCCGCCGGCTCCTCGATCTGCTGTTCGCTCACCCGCCGCACGCTAGCAGCGGATGACCCCGACAGGCCGATGCCCCCGCGGAGCGTCCCGCGGGGGCATCGTGAGGGGTGTCAGACGTTCAGCTGAGCCGCCAGATAGCGGGCGGGCTTCAGCGAGAGCCGCGGCTCCGCATCGCGGAGCGTGCGGATGACGCGCAGTTCGTCGGACGTGGCGACGCCCGCCTTCGCCACGACCCCGCGCGCCCACTCCTGGGCCCGGACGACGCTGGAAGCGTCGTCGGCCGGGAAGATCTCCGCCAGCTCACGACGGGGGTCGGTGCGGTCGCCCCACAGCAGTTTCTCGAGCTTCGCCATGATCTCTCCTTCCGTCGGCTTCGGCGGGGTGCCGGGAGCCGGTTCCAGATGATTCGGATTCCACGATGCCGCACCGGGCGGCATCGCACATCCGACGAAAGGTGGAATTCCACCCCGCCCTCCGTCGGACTCAGTAGCCTCGCTGCTCGCGGCGGATGCGGATCTGGTCCAGGCGCGACCCCGACTGACGCCGGGTCATCGCCCGCAGGGCCCGCGGCACGAGCAGCAGGCCGACGATCGCCCAGAGCACCGGCACGCCGATCGCGAGGGCCAGGTCCATGCCCTCCAGAGGTGCCGCCGTGGGCAGCAGCACGCCGCGGGCGAGAGCGGCGAGCCCGGCGACCGGGAAGATCTGCGCCACCACCTGCAGCCATCCCGGCGCATCGTCGAGCGGGAAGATCACTCCCGAGATCCCGAGCATCGCGTAGGCAAGGAGCGAGGCGGGGAAGATCGCCAGCGGGGATCTGAAGATGCTGCCGGCGATCGCGCCCAGCGGCACGGTCGCGGCGATGGCGAGGAGGGCCACGCCCAGGAATCCGAGCCACCCGGTGACGGAGTCGGGGAGCACGGGGGCCACGACGACGTGGGTGGGAACGAGGATGAGCATCATCGACAACAGCCCGGTGACCAGCAGCATGACCACCTTCCCGATGAGGTGGGCCGACAGCCCGTGCGGCAGCATCCGCACACGCAGCATCGTGCCGTCATCCTGCTCGGTGATCAGCTCGCTGGCGATGCCGACGAACCCCGTGACGAACAGCAGAGCCGCCGCGAGCCCGGCGACGATCGCCCGCACCCCGTCGACGCCGATGGTCGCCTCGATGTCGACGAGGCTGAACACGGTCAGCAGGACGATCGGTGGGAACAGATAGCCGATCGCACCCCACCCGGTGAAGCGGTTCACGAGTTCGATGCGGGCCTGCAGCAGGCCGGCGCTGAGGACGCCGCCGAGATGGATGCGGCGGGGCAGGGCCTGAGTGGTCATGACGCCTCCTTCTGTTCGGACTGGTCTGATGCCTCCGCGCGGGCGACGATGGCGAGGTAGGCGTCTTCGAGGGTGCCGCGGCGCACTTCGACGTCGACGGCGGACGGGTCGGCCGAGAGGGCGGCCAGGAGCGTGCGGGGGTCGTCGACCTCCCGGCTGTGCCGCCCCTCGCCGTCGCGCCAGGTCACGGTCGTGCGGCCGGCCATGGCCGCGCGCAGGTCGTCGGGTGAACCGTCGGCGACGATCGCGCCGCCGTCGAGCACGAGGATCCGATCGCACATGCGCTGCGCCTCGCTGAGGTCGTGCGTCGCCCAGATGATGGTGGTGGTCTCGGCGATGGAGTCCATCAGCTCATGGAACGAGCGGCGGGCGCTCGGGTCGAATCCGGTCGTCGGCTCGTCGAGGAAGAGGACGTCGGGCCGACTGATCAGGGCGCACGCGACGTCGAGCCGACGCCGCTGGCCACCCGAGAGGGTGCGGATGAGCTGGCGGGAGCGGTCGGCGAGGCCGACGGCGGCAAGCATCTCGGCCGGGTCGCGGAGGTCGTCGCGACCGACGGTGCGATGTCCGGCGGCGACGTAGCGCAGGATGTCGATCACCCGCCACGTCCCGTGGTCGCGCCAGGACTGCAGCACGATGCCGATGCGCGACTTCCAGGCCTCGGGCGCGGTGGAGGGGACCTCGCCCAGCACCGTCACCTCGCCCGACGAGGGGCGGCGGATGCCTTCGAGCGTCTCGACGAGCGTGCTCTTCCCGGCCCCGTTCGGGCCGAGGATCGCGATCTTCTCGCGCATCCCGATCTCGAGATCGATCCCGTCGAGCACTCGACGGGTGCCGTAGGTCATCGTCAGTCCCGACACCCGGATCACCGGGGCGGTCGGGGCGGAGTCGTGCCGGTGTTGCGTGTCCATCAGCAGGGTCATGCTCCTCATCTCCTCTCGTCAGGCCCCCGCGGGGGCGTCGGCGCGCTCGACCAGCCAGGCGAGGAAGGCGGCGTTGCGCGATCCGGTGTCGGTGGATCTCGTGGTCTCGGCGAAGTCGCACAGGTGGAGGAAGTAGCGGAGGGCGATCACCCGATCGAGCCACCGCCGGTCGGGTCGGCGTCCCGTCGCGCTGCTCCAGCCGTCGATGAACGCGGTGGCGGCGGTGGGGTAGGCGGACGGGTCGGCCCCCCGGCCCTGAGCGAGATATTCGAACTCGGTCAACTCCCCCAGCATCCATCCGAGGTCCAGTTCGGGGATCGACGCCATGAGCTCATCACCCACGGGCACCTCGGGGCGGCTGAGATCGGGGGCGACGAACACCGAGCCGAGGGTGAACCCGCCGTGACAGAGCACCCCTTCGCGGGGAAGCTCCGCGAGCCACGCGCGCAGTCGCTCGACCACCGTCGCCTGCTGCTGCACGACGACGAGGCCGGCGTGGGTGGTGGGGTGAGCCGCGAGATGGTCGGTCAGACGGATCAGGTGCGGGGAATCGATACCGGCGACGGATGCCGCGGCCGCGACGTCGCGCTGGAGCTCGGCGAGCGCCCCGCCCAGCGTCGTCATGACCTCGGTGATCTCGTCCGCGGACACACGGGGGTCGGGCCAGAGGAGGCTTCCCAGCAGCTCGGGGCCGGTGAGCGCGTAGACGGCGCCCTCTGTCGTGCGCTCGGGAGCAGGGAAGCGCACCGATCCGGTCTTCGAGGCCTCTTCGAGCTGCCGGGCCGAGAGCTCCCGACGCAGCGTGTCGTCGGCGCGGGAGTCCTTGATCCGACGGATCAGACGCCAGCGGCCGTCTTCGTTGCGCAGCTGCTGCTGCCAGACACGGGTGTCGTACTCCCAGGCGATCTCCATGGTCACGGGACCCCCACCTCCGTCTTCGTGTCGTGCCGGATGATGGCCTCGGCCAGCACCGACGCCGCGTGGGGGAACATGGCCGGTGGCGATCCGGCGATGCTCGGGTCGAAGGCGCTCACCCCCGTCAGCGGTTCGAGCAGGCGCACATGGGGCCGGTCGCCCAGCTCCCGCGTGTACTTCTGCCAGACCGGGGTGTCGACGAACCCCGGCGGGGCGGACGCCGCGACGACGATCGGGGCGAGGGTGGACTGCATCGCCAGAACCGCGGGTGAGTCGCAGAGGCCGGCCGCCAGTCGCGAGACGAGGTTCATCGTCGCCGGGTGGATGAGCCAGCCCTCCGCCCACTGGGCGAGGTCGACGTGCAGAGCCGCACCGTCGGCCGTCTCCCAGTCGTCGATGATCGGCGCGGCGCCGGTGAAGGTGCGAAGCGCCGTGGGTCCGACGAACGCGCGGGCCGAGCGGGTGAGGACGATCCGCAGTTCGATGTCGGGGGCGACCTGCGCCATCCAGCCGAGCCACGACGGCAGGAAGGCCGCGCCGGGCGCGGCGGTGCCCATCACGACGATCCGGCGACCCTCGAGCGCGGTGAGATCGGGGGTGGAGGCGGGGAGGTACTCGGACGCGCTCACGCGGTCACCTCCGTGTGAGCGCGTGCCTCGGTGGGGAGAGGGAGGAGCGAGCGGACGCGGCGCTGACGCACCTCGTCGAGCACCTCGGACAGGTCGTGGAGGGCTGCACCTGTGCCGTGCTCCTGCGAGACGCCGAAGACGTTGAAGACGACCTCGTCGACGCCGGCGTCGCCGAGGCGCTCGGCGGCGTCGACGATCTCGGTCGCGCTCCCGTAGAGATAGACCTCGTCTCGGACGATCCGGCGGGCACCGGCGACCGGATCGGCGGCGTCGACCTCGATCCCCGCCCTCTTCAGCATGTCGACGTAGTGGGGCGCCGTGAGGTGCGCGCCCACGGCGCGGAACGCCATCCGGTCGGGGTCGCGGCCGAGCCGCCGGATGCCCACGTGGACGATGGCGGCGACCCGCGGCATCCGCTCCCCCGCCTCGTCGGCGCCGCGCTCCGCAGCGGGGATGAGGGTGTCTCGGAGATACGCCTCCGGCGTGAGCCAGGTGATCGCCCACTGCGCCGAACGCCCCGACGCGCGGGCCATCCCGGGACGGAGGACTCCGAATCCGACCTCGACCGCTCCGAAATGGGGATCGATCGGCTGACCGGAATGCGGGTGGGTGCGAAGCGGGACCGGTACGACGGACAGCAGGCGACGCGCGAACTCCTCCGTGGCCGCCGCGGGACGCGGCAGCGGGGCACCCAGTGCCTTCTGCTGGAACTCCGTTCCGCCCGGGCCGATTCCGGCGACGTAGGAGTGACCCGAGAGTCGCGCGATCGACAGGGCCTGGATGCCGAGGCCGTGCGGATGCCAGAGAGGGTGCAGGACCACACCTGTGCCGAAGGGGATCGTGTAGCCGCGGCCGATGAGGGCGGCCATCGTCGCATGCGAGTCGACGATGTTCGACTGACCGAACCAGAGCCGATGACCGCCGCCTCGGGCGGCGTCGGCGTAGGGGATGACGGGGCCGAGGGCCACCGGCATCTCGGGGTACATCACTCCGACGTCGATGTTCACAGTTCCTCCCATTCGTCGGGGCGCTCCCCCGGGCTGAGGACGAGCGCGTCGAAGTCGTCGGCGCGGAAGAGCTCCGCGGCGCGTGCGGTGACCGCCTGCGATGCGAGCCGGTCGAGAAGGGCGGCGTCGTCGGCACCGGCGTCGGGCGCGTCGATGTGCGCGGCGCGCCGGCGACGCCGACTCTCAGCCGCGAGTCGGCCGCGCAGCGAGTCGGCCTCGACGAGCGTGCGTCCGCGTGCCCGCGCGAGCGCGGCGGCGGCGTCGAAGGTCGCGACGAACCGCGCCCGCGCCCGCGCGAGAGCCGCGTCGGCGGCGTCCTCGTCACCGGGAGCAACCTCGGCCTCGACCACGAGGACGGCGGGGTCGGTGGCGGAGCGGAGCTCGGCCACCGGGCTGTAGGCGAGGCCGGTGCTGCGCACCTCGGCGGCGAGGACGCCGTCGGCGTCGGCCGCGAAGGCGGCCAGGATCACGCGGTCGGCCAGGTGCTCGGCGAGCGAGCGCGGCGGCCGGGTCCTGCGGGTGTGGCGGACCAGGGCGAGGGACAGGATGCCGGCGCCCTCCGGGCCGCCCAGGCGGGCCCATCGACGTCGCGGCACGGCGTCGGCAGCGGGCGGGGCGGCAGAGGTGCCGGCGCGAGTCGGGCGGTACCCCGCCGAGCGGCGCGCGGGTACGGAGAGCACCTCCGCGAGGCGGCGCTCGAGATCGGCGGTCGACGTGGCGACGGCGGCGTCGCCACGCCCGACCACGACGCGGGCGGGGGCGTGGCGGAGAAGAGCCGTGACGGGAACCTCCGTCGGCTCGGCGGTGAGGGCGTCGGCGCGTGCCGACAGTGACAGGAGAGGGAGCGGCGCGCCGCGCGACGGCAGCGCGCTCAGGTGCACCCGCCACGCGGCGAGCGCGGCCACGAGGCGGGTCTCTTCGTCTGGCGCATCGAGCGTGACCTCCACGGCGACGCCGTCGTCGGTCACGGTGACCCCGTCGTGCGCGAGGCCGGTCATGGTGAGGGATCGCGCGACGGCGTCACCGGCGGCGGCGCGCTCGGCGGCGGGCACGGCGAGGTCGAGATCGATGCGCACGACGGTCAGGGCGGTGGGTCCGAGGACGGTGTTCATGCCGCGGCCTCCGCTCCCGGGCGGGTGACCACCGGTTCCCACACCACGCGGCCGGAGGGTTCCTGCAGGATGTGGGCGCAGAGGTCGATCACGTCGTGTTCGGCCGCATCGGCGACGGCCGAGCGGTCGGCGACGACATCGAACCCGGCGAGCACGTCGCGGGCGACGAGCGCGCTCGCGGTACCGGTGCCCGACAGGTATTCATCGATGGCGCGGGCCGCGCCGCGACGCGCCGGCTCGAAGGCCGCGTGATGGGCTCGCGCGCCCGAGAGGGGGGTGGGAAGACGGAACACGCCGTCGTCGGTCGCGCCGATCTGCGTCGCGAGGACGAGGGCCGCGTCGGGACCGAGCAGCTCACCGAAGAGTCCGCTCCGCCAGGCGCTGCCGGAGGTCGCGCTCAGAATGCGGGTGGCGATCATGAGAAGTCCGCGCGAGACGCCCGGCTGCGTGAGGTCGATGAGGCGGATGTCGGAGCGTGCGGGCGCTCCCAGACCGATCCGCCGAAGGGAGATCTCCCTCGGGGTGGGGGAGGAGAGCGGGTGAAACGGCGCGGCCGTGACCGAGGGCGAGGCGTCGAGGTCTGCCAGGATCGTTGCCGGATCGACGTCGCCGGCGATCCCGATCGCGGCGGACCGAGGGTCGACGCGCCCGCCGTCGAGGTCGGCGAGGCTGACATCGTCGAGCCCGGCGAGGTCGCTCAGCGCATCCTGTGGACGATCGCCGCCCGCGATGCCGGAGAGCGCCGTGCACCAGGGGAACCCGGCGAGGGGCGAACGGGCGGCCCGCTCGGCGACCTCACGGCGGACGAGGTCGATCTCTCGGGCGAGGTCGGCGGGCGTGGCCCGCCACGGCTCGAGACGCCCGCGGGCGCGGCCGATCCAGTCCAGCACCGAGCGACGATCGTCTGCCGGCACCAGGAAGGAGTACTCGGTGTGGAACGGGTAGGTCTGGGCGTTGGAGAGCCCGCCCGCGGAGAGCACGGCGGCATCGATGAACTGCGATGATGCGTCGACGGCGTGGTGGTGGCGCAGGTGCTCCACGAGGTGCGCGCGTCCGGCGCCGGCAGCGGAGTCGTCGGCGAACCCGCCCGCGACGGCGACACTCACCCCGAGGGCTCGCGCACCGGGGACCCGGAGGGCCGCGACGCGCGTGCCGTCGGCGAGCACGCCCTGTGCCTGTTCCACCATGTCGGTTCTTCCTCTCGAGATGTCGATGGATCGGTCTCGCCCGCCGCCGCGGCACGTGCGCCGGCGCCTCAGCACGACGGCGCTGACACCGCGGCGGCGGGCGAAGCGATCAGCAGCCGGCGGTGATGGTGACGCCGGTGCTCGTGACCGCGCCGGCGCTCGCGCCGATGGAGAAGGCGACGCACTCGGGCGAGGAGGCGGTCAGGAACACGCTCACCGTCGACGGGGTGGCGGCGGGGGCCGCCTCGCCGGTGAGGGCGGACAGCTCGGATGCCTGCGCGTAGGCGCTGAAACCGGCGACGAGCGACTGGGTGTGTGACATGCGGGTTTTCCTTTCCTGGGGGGTCAGCAGCCGTAGGTGACGGTGAACGAGGTTCCGCCGACGCTGACGATGGAGGTGGCGGTGCCGCAGGCGGCGCTGGAGGCGGCGATGAAGCTGAGGATGCCCGGGGTGGCGGCGGGGGCCGCCTCGGTCATCTCGACGAGGTCGGCCGCTCCGGCGTACGAGCGGTAACCGGCAATGAGCGACTGCGTGGCAGCATCCATTCACTGCTCCTTTCTCTCTGTGGTGACGGAAGCGGCGTCTCCGCTCCCGCTCTGGCGACTGTCGCCAGTCCGACCGACCCGCCACTCCCACGGGGGCGAGTCGAGATTCTGGAAGACCGCGCGCGGGTCGACGTTCGCAGCCAGGAGCGCCTCACGGACGCGCGCCGTGGGGCTGCTGCCGTCGGCGGAGGCCACCACGCCCTGGGCCACGGCGGCGGCGCGGTGCTCTCCGAAACTGGTGCGTCCCGGGCCCGCGGCGAGGTCCATCGGTTCCCACGCGACGCTCACGCCGGGTGCGATCCGTCGCGCGAAGATCGAGACGGGAGTCTCGTCGTCGGCGCGCAGGACCTCGGCCACCTCGTCGAGGAGAGCCCAGCTCTCGGCGGGCAGGTAGACGACGAGGGCGTCGTTGCGGGGGAAGCTCCAGGTTTGCGAGATCACCTTCGCGCGCAGCGGTGCGCCGCTGTCCTCGGCCCACCGGGTGAAGCGCGCCCACACCGACACCGCCTCGTCGGCGTTGCGGAGATGCCGGTAGACCCGCAGCGGCCTCCCCCCACCGCCCCCGCCGATGCGCGGGGTGAAGAAGAGGAACCCGATCGACAGGCGCGGGGCGAGCGAGGGCAGCTCGGCGTCGATGCGCACACGGCCGCGGCCCGGGCGGACGGTGCCGGGCACGAAGACCCGCACCCCCTGAAGCAGCACGATCGCGCCGCCCTCGGCGCCGTCGACCGTGTCGATCGCAGTCAGTCTCTCGACACGGGAGAGGGAAGCGGATGCGGCGACGAGGCGCTCCTCGAAGACGTGGTCGTTCTGCAGCGCCGGCACGAAGTCATCGGCGTGCTGCGGTGTGCTCCCCGCGTGGTGCCGCGTGTACAGGTGGGTGGCGAGGGCGTGTTCGAGGCCGCGCTGCGACGACGCCCGCAGCTCGTGCCCGTCGCAGTCGACGATCCATTCGTCGTCGCGGTACGCCACGGTCGTCGCCGCGATGAGCGCCTCCACCCCGGGATCGAGACGCCACTCGCGGCGGATCGGAGTCGCACGGTCGGTCATGCCGTCACCTCCTGGGTGCTGAGGTCGTCGAGGCCGAGCACCGCTCCGTAACGGTCGGAGCCGACGATCGCCTCCCGCCCGATCCCGGCGAGCGCCCGATCGAGCGCCGACACGCGACCGAAGTAGGTACCGGAGGCCAGCGAGCGGTCGAACAGCTGCCAGCCGAAGTAGCTCACCGCGCGGTCCACGAACGCGGCGTCGACGATGTCGTCGGCGACGCGGTCGCGGTACCCGCGCCAGAAGGCCTGCGCCAACGGCCGCGAGGTGTCGATCGCCTCCGACCCGAAACGCACCACGTCGGCGTCGTCGAGTTCGTCGGCGTGCATCGATGCGTCGACGATGGTGCGGCGGAGCCGGTGGTAGAAGACCTCGCCGAGCATGGCGCCGACATCGCGGGCGGGGTCGCCCAGGCGGAACTCCTCCCAGTCGAGCATGAACGCCTCCTCGGCGGTGAGGAAGATCTGGTCGGCGCGCAGGTCGCCGTGCGCCGGGGTGCGCCGGCCGTCGCGGGAGCGATCCACCAGCAGATTCAGGGCGTCCAGCAGCGGCTGGTCGCGCTGGATGAACCGCCACATGTCGAGCTGCCCCATCGTGGAGCCGTAGAAGGTCTCGCGTGACATCGCGTTGGGCCCGGCCGGGGGGAACATCGGCCGGCTGCGGTCGATGGCGTCGGGATCGATCACCTCGAGCGAGTGCAGGGCGGCGACGCAGCGTCCGGCGCGACGGACCTCGTCCGTCTCGGCCTCGACCTCGCGAATGGACTGTGCGAACGTCGAGCGGGCGTCGACCCACTCGTACGCGAGCGACACCGACGGGGCATGCGCGGCCCGGAGTGCCGGGGCCCGCAGGTCGGCGCCGGCATCGGCGAGACGCACGCAGTCATGGAACGAGACGCTGCGCGCGTGACGCTCGCCGGCGGCCATGCCTCCCAGCTGCTTGACGAAGACCCGGTCGCCGTCGTCGAAGACGATCTCGCCGTTGAGGTTGCGTCCAATGATCGGGGAAGCCTCGGTGACCTCGTCGACGCGGCGGCCCATCGCCTCCAGGAGCGGCCGCACCCGTTCGAGCAGTCGCTGCCCGTTCTCGCCGATCATCGGGCGGCCTTGCGGTAGAGGGAGAGACAGCGCCCCATGCCATCGACATACGGCGCCCCTTGCCACGTGGCACTCCGCTCGGCCAGCTCCATGCCGGCGGCGCGCGCCACGGCGTCGAGCTCGAAGGGGAAGGCGTAGCGCAAGACGTGGGTGAAGGTGAACGGCTCCCCCCGACCGAGCACCGTGTGCTCGGCGACGAGCAGCTGCGCGGTGGGCTCGACGGTGTACTGCTCGACCATCACCGTGGTGACATCCAGCTGGCGCATCTGCACGAGCGGCGCGCGCTGAGCGTGGTAGACCGAGGGCGAGAAGGTCTCGACGAGGAAGACGCCGTCGTCGCTCAGCGCGTCGTGCGCAGAGCGGAACACCGCGATCTGGTCGTCGAGGCTCGTGGCGAAGAAGAGGGTGTTGACCATCACCATCGCCAGGTCGTATTCGCCGTCCACCCGGTCGCGGGTGAAGTCTCCCAGGCGCGCATCGATGCGGCCGTCGGCGTCGCGTTCGCGGAGGACCTCGAGCATGGCCGGCGAGGCGTCGATGCCGGTCACGTCGTAGCCCGCGTCGGCCAGGACGAAGGCCAGTCGTCCGGTGCCGACGCCGAACTCCAGCACCCGGCGGCCCGACACCCGGCGAGCGAGGTAGTCGAGCAGACCGGAGAAGTCCCCGAAGAGGTCGGGATACATCAGGTCGTAGATCTCGGTGATCCGTCCGCCGTAGCGGTCGGTCCCGGTCAGCATGGGCGTCGTCATGCCCTCAGAATCCGGCCGCGCACCCCCCGGCCACATCGCCCGGACGACCGAACCTCGCCGCGACCGGCGTCGGAGGCCGGCTCCGACGAAAGGTGGAGCGAAAGGGTTCGGCGCCGTGTCAGCGCTGGGGCAGCCGAGCCTGCACCCGCCACCCGTCATCGATCGGTGAGGCGTCGAGCGAGCCGCCGAGCACGCGCATCCGCTCGCGCATCCGAGCGAGGCCGTAGCCGCCGGAAGGCAGGGCGAGTCGGGTGCGCGCCGACCCCCCACCCACGGGGTTGACGACCGCGAGGGTCGCCTCGCCGTCCTCGAGGGAAAGGGCGATCTCGACGGCACCGTCGGGGCGACCGTGTTTCGCGACGTTGGTCGCAGCCTCCCGCAGGACGCGGGCCAGCGCGATGTCGACCGTCGGCGAGAGCGAGCCGGCGGCATCGAAGCCGCGTGCGTCGACGGTCATTCCCAGCGCGCGCAGTTCACGCTCGACGTCGCCGAGCGTCGAGCGAAGCCGCCTCCGGCCGCCGTCTCCCTCCTCACCGTCCGACGGCGCGGTGAGATCGAGCAGACGCCGGATATCGGCGAGGGCCTGCCGCGCGGCATCCCGGATCGCCGCCTCCGATTCGCTGCGGATCGCGCTGTCGTCGGTGCGCTCCAGCACGCTCGCGTGCATGGAGATGATCGTCAGCTCGTGAGCGATGACGTCGTGGAGCTCATCGCTGATCCGCTGGCGCTCCACACGGGCGGCGTCCTCGGCGGCACGCTCGCGGCGCTCGAGCGCCGTCGACAGCGCGCTCGTGCGCTCGCGGAGTCGCCTGACCGACCACCCGATCACGGCCGAGACGGCGGCGAGGATCGCCAGCACCACGATCCAGGTGCCGGGAATCGCACCGGGAGAGAAGACGATGACGATGAGGATCCACACGACCAGTCCCGCGCCGTAGACGAGAGAAAGGATGCGGGAGCAGGTGGCGACGACGAATCCGGATGCCACGGCGAGCGCGAGGAGGGTCTGCTCGGCGCCCGTCCGCCCGAGGGCCAGGGAGGCGCCGGCCAGGAGCACGAGCGTCGCGGTGGGCGGGTGCACCGCGAACAGGGCGAAGCACGCGGTGATGAGGATCTCGGCGACGGTGGTGGTGAGGGGCTCGGCCCCGGCGTCGATGACGGCGACGACGATCTCGAGAGCGATGATCGCGACCACGAGCGCCACCACCACTCGTGCGGCGACGCGGGAGAGGGGGGTGATGCGCCAGATGTCACGCCAGCCGGCGGCGCCGCTGCCGGCTGAGCGAGGGGTGGAGGCGTGGGAAGCCATCCCCCCGATTATGCCCGGGCAGCTGTCCCCGGGCGCCGGCGACTCAGCAGGTGCCGCCGAACAGGTTGCAGAGGGTGCTCCAGAACGCCAGCGGTGCGAGCGGACCGCGACCGAGGACGCTGGCGAAGTCCGGCAGGGGGCGGGTCGGCGTCGGTGCCATGATCTCCTCCTCAGAAGTCGATGCCTCCATCCTCGCGGTCGAGCCGTGGCGGCGCAGCAGTCGAAGGTCGCCGTTCCCCTCCGACTTTCGTCGGACCCGGGTTCCGCCCCGGCCCATAGACTGCCCGTGTGCCGACCGCCGCTCCCGCGTCTCTGCGTGTCATCATCGTCGACGACGAGGCCCTCATGCGTCACGCGCTGGCGGTGTTCGTGCGCAGCGCCCCCGACATGGAGGTCGTCGGCGAGGCGGCCGATGGCGCCGCGGCGGTGCACCTCTGCGCCGAACTGCGTCCCGACGCCGTGCTCATGGACATGCAGATGCCCGGCGTCGACGGCGTCGAGGCCACCCGCCGCATCCACGAGGCCTTCCCCGAGATCCGCGTGATCGCGGTGACCACGTTCTCGTCGGTGCGCTACGTCGTGCCGGCCCTTCGCGCAGGGGCGAGCGCGTACCTGGTGAAGGACACCGATCCCGACGAGCTCGTCGCCGCCATCCGCGACGTCGTCGACGGCTCGGTGGTGATCTCCCCGAGCGTCACGACAGAGCTCATCTCCTCCATCCGCGACGGCGCGGGGCCGACGACCGTCGAGTCGCTCGCCGACCACGAGCAGCTCTCCGATCGCGAGCGCGACGTGGTCGTCCTCCTCGGACGGGGGATGTCCAACGCCGAGATCGCCGCCGAGCTCCACCTGTCGGAAGCGACGGTGAAGACGCACCTCGGCAACGTGATGGCCAAGTGGGGGGTTCGCGACCGCGTGCAGACCCTCATCCGGGCGGCGCGTGCCGACATCGTCCGCCTCACCTGACCGGAACCCGTCGCGCGGGCTCCCCCGTGAGACGGATGTCGCGCCGGCGTGTCTGGCCTACCGTGGAACGCATGTCGGACGCCCTCCCTTCTCCGGCCACGCGCTGGATCCCGCCGCGCGGCGATGTGCTTCTGGCGGCCGGGCTGCTGCTGTCGGGGATCCTCAGCTCGTGGCTGGGACTGGTCGCCGGGTTCTACCAGGGCGAGGCGGCCGGCCTCGGCACGGCTCTGGTGTACTCCGTCGCCCTCAGCGCGCCCCTCGCCTTCCGTCGGCGCTTTCCCACGCTCTGCCTCGTGATCGTCGCGGCGGTGTTCTACGCCGGCGGCTCGTTGCGGGTCTCCGACCTCTATGTCGGCCAGATCGCCCTGTTCATCGCCTTCTACGGCGTCGGCGCCTGGGTCCGCGACCGACGACGCGCGGTCGTCATCCGCGCCCTCGTCACGGTGGGGATGTTCGTCTGGCTCCTCGCCACCCTCTACCTCGACACCGCCGACCCCGACCCCGACGGGCCGTCGATGGCCGGAGCGTTCTCGCCGTTCGCCGCGTACGCCCTCATCCAGATCCTGGTGAACATGGCCTTCTTCGCCGGCGCCTGGTACATGGGCGACCGGGCGTACGCTTCGGCCCTTCAGCGCGGCGCGCTGGAGGAGCGCACCGCAGAGCTCGAGCGCGAGCGGGAAGTCACCGCCGCCCAGGCCGTGGCCCTCGACCGGGTGCGGATCGCCCGCGAGCTCCACGATGTCGTCGCGCACCACGTCTCGGCGATGGGAGTGCAGGCGGGGGCCGCGCGCGCGGTGATCGAGAAGGACCCGGATGCCGCGCGGACGGCGCTGGCGGGAGTGGAGACCTCGGCCCGCTCGGCTCTGCATGAGCTCCGCCAGCTGCTGGAGACACTGCGGACACCGGACGGCGGGTCGACCGAGGGCTCGACGCTCTCGGTCGAGGATCTCCACGACCTCGTGGCGTACGCGGACGAGAACGGACTGCCGACCACCTACGCCGTCATCGGCGACCCGAGACCCCTGCCCGACGTCGTGCAGGTGAACCTCTACCGCATCGCCCAAGAGGCGCTCACGAATGCACGGCGTCACGCCGGGCCCGACGCGCGTGCCGACGTGCGCCTGCGATTCGAGCGGGACGGGGTCGAGCTCGAGATCACCAACACCGGCCGCGTGGCCACACCCATGCGACCCGGTCTCGGGCTCGTGGGGATGCGCGAGCGCGCGGCCGCGTCCGGCGGCACGCTCGAGGCCGGGCCCCGCGTGCGCGGCGGATTCCGGGTGCGGGTGCACGTGCCGCTTCCCCCCGCGCCCCCGGCGGCGCCGAGGGATGACGCTGCCGTGACGACCGGAGCGATCCGATGATCCGCGTCCTCCTCGTCGACGACCATGCCGTCATGCGGGCGGGCTTTCGCATGATCCTCGAATCCGAGGATGACATCGCGGTGGTCGCAGAGGCGGCGAACGGCTCCGAGGCGGTCGCCGCGGCATCCGTCCATTCTCCCGACGTGATCTGCATGGACGTGCAGATGCCCGGGATGGACGGGATCACCGCGACCCGCGCCCTCGTCGAGGCGGGATCGGAGGCTGCCGTCCTCATCGTGACCACCTTCGACCGCGACGACTACCTCTTCGAGGCGCTGTCGGCGGGGGCCAGCGGATTCCTGCTGAAGAACGCCGGGCCCGAGGAGCTCGTCCACGCGGTGCGGGTCGCCGCCGCGGGCGACGCGCTGCTCGCCCCCGAGGTCACGCGCCGGGTGATCCAGCGGTTCGCCGGCGGCGCGGACTCGGCCCTGAACGCGGCGCCGCGCCCGGCCGCGCCCACCTCGGTCGAGGAGGATCGGCCGAGCGGCGGACCTTTCGCGTCGGATCGTCCGCGTCTGGACCGAATCTCCTCGTCCGGGCCGACGGCGGCGGCGCCCGAGGCCGCGCCCGCCGCACCCGTCGTCGAGCTCACCGATCGCGAGACCGAGGTGCTGCGCCTCGTCGCGCAGGCACTCAGCAACGCCGAGATCGCCGAGCGGCTCTTCATCGGCGAGGCCACGGTGAAGACCCACGTCTCCAACGTGCTGCAGAAGCTCGGCGCCCGCGACCGGGTCGCCGCGGTGGTCTACGCCCACCGGCACGGCCTCACCTGAGAGCGCGTCAGTCGCCCATCTCTCCCGTGCGGAGCGGGCCGGCAGGGGCGTAGCGAAGCAGCACGGCCCCCTTCTCGGACACGATCGGATCGCCGAGCAGCGCGAGCGTCGCGGGCGTCGCCCCCTCGGGGAACACCCGCTTGCCCCGACCGATCACCACCGGGTAGGTGTAGAGCCGGAGCTCGTCGAAGGCCTCCGCGGCGAGGAGGGACTGCACGTAGTCGACGCTCCCGATGACGTGGATGCTCTCGTGCACCTCGCGGAGCGCGATGACGCCCGCCACCGCATCGTCACCCAGAAGCGTCGAGCCCTCCCAGGCGAGCGCGGGGGCACCCCGGGACGCGACGTACTTCGGGATCGCGGCGAACTTCCGGCCGATGCGGCCGGCGCCGTCGCCCTCGACGTGGTGCGGCCAGTAGGCGGCGAAGATGTCGTACGTGCGCCGCCCGAGCACGAGCGCGTCCATCTCGTCGATGCCGCGGGCGATCTCGCGCCCCTCGATCTCGCCCATCACGGGCTCCTGCCAGCCGCCGTAGGGGAAGTCGCCCGATCGGTCTTCATCGGGCGCCCCCGGCGCCTGGGCGACACCGTCCAGCGAGACGAACAGGTCGATGATGATGCGTCCGGTCACAGATCCCCCTCGGCGTCGCCCTGACGTCGATAGCCATCCTCGCCCCTCGAGACCCCGGCCGGAAGAGCGACAGCCCCGGCCCGCCGAAGCGGAGCCGGGGCTGTCAAGGGGGGATGCGTCAGGCGCTGACGAGCTCGTGCGCGTAGCGGTCGACGAGGGCGTTGAACGCCTCGAGGTAGCCGACGAGGAACGCGGCGGTCTCGTCGTTGGTGACCTCACCCGAGTCGGTGAACAGACCCGGGGTGGTCTGGATGTAGCCCTCGGGCTGTCCGAGCGACGGGGCGTTGAAGTGGCTGAGGATGGCCTTCAGGTGCTGCTGGCCCGCAGCGGTGGCGATGCCGCCCTGCGAGGTGCCGATGACGGCGGTGGGCTTGCCGTCGAACGAGTTCTGACCCCAGGGGCGCGCCGCCCAGTCGAGGGCGTTCTTCAGCACGCCGGGGATGGAGCGGCTGTACTCGGGGGTGACGATGATGACGCCGTCGACGTCGGCGAGCGCCTGCTTGAAGTCGCGGGCGACCTCGGGGTAGTCGGCGTCGTAGTCGGGCGAATAGAACGGCAGGTCCTTGATCGGGATCTCGACGAGGGTCGTGCCCTCCGGGGCAAGACGCGCGAGCGCCTCGGCCAGGCGCCGGTTGATCGACGTCGACGAGATGCTCCCGACGATGTACCCGATGGTGCGGTTGCTCATTGAGTTCTCCTCCATAGATGGCGTCTCCCGGCGGGAGACCGCCGTCGGACATTCCAAGAGGGTGAAAGTCGCGGCATCCCTTATGTATTCCCGCGTATGGAAATTTTTCTCTCGATGTCGAGGGATCCCCCGCAGGGGGGAGGGCCGAGCGAGCGCAGAACCCGCCTGGGGACGGATGTCACGGCGCGGCGTTCTCCGTAGCGTCGATGTCATCCCCCGCCGGTCCCGACCAGAAGGAGCACCCATGCTGGAACTGAGAGGCATCACCAAGGCGTACGGCGGCCGCCGCGCGCTCGACGACGTGTCGTTCGACGTGCGCCCCGGACGCCTGACGGGCTTCGTCGGCGGCAACGGCGCCGGCAAGACCACGACGATGCGCATCGTCCTCGGGGTCCTGGGCAAAGATGCCGGCACCGTCACGCTCGATGGATCTCCCGTCACCTCCGCCGACCGCCGCCGCTTCGGGTACATGCCCGAGGAGCGGGGGCTGTACCCGAAGATGAAGGTGCTCGAGCACATCGTCTATCTCGCGCGCCTCCACGGATTCTCCAAGGCCGACGCCACCGCCCGCGCCACCGCACTGCTCCAGGAGCTCGGCCTCGGCGAGCGCCTCGACGACAACATCGAGACGCTGTCGCTCGGAAACCAGCAGCGTGCCCAGATCGCCGCCGCTCTCGTGCATCAGCCCGAGGTGCTGATCCTCGACGAGCCGTTCTCGGGGCTGGACCCCCTCGCGGTCGACGTGGTCGCGAGCGTGCTGCAGCAGCGGGCCGCGGCCGGCACATCGGTGCTGTTCTCCTCGCATCAGCTCGACGTCGTCGAGCGCCTGTGCGACGACCTCGTCATCATCGCCGGTGGCCGCGTGCGCGCCGCCGGCGCCCGCGACGCCCTGCGCGCGGAGCACTCGGCCCACCGGTACGAGCTCGTGTCGGCCGGCGACGCCGGGTGGCTGCGCGACGAACCCGGCGTGAACGTCGTCGACTTCGACGGCGGGTACGCCGTGTTCGACGTCGATTCCGAGGAAGCCGCGCAGCGGGTGCTCCGCCGCGCGGTGGCCCAGGGAGATGTCGCGAGCTTCGCTCCGCAGCATCCCACCCTCGCCCAGATCTTCAAGGAGGTCATCCAGTGAGCACGTCCACGCTGCCCACCGCACCCAGCACCGCGCAGAGCGTGTGGCTGGTCGCCGAGCGCGAGATCGGGTCGAAGCTGCGCAGCAAGGCCTTCGTCATCTCCACCGCGATCCTCATCCTCGGCGCGCTCGCCCTGGTGATCTGGGGCGGCTTCACCGCCGGGAACTCGTCGGGCACGCCCGTCGCGGTCACCAGCAACGCGTCGCAGTACGTCGAGGGCGTCGAGGGGTTCGAGGTCACCGACGTGAGCGACCGCGCCCAGGCCGAGGATCTCGTCGCCTCGGGTGACGTCGACGCCGCGGTCGTGGGCGACTCGTCGTCGCCGCTCGGCTTCGTCATCATCGCCGACTCGAGTCCGCCCACCGACCTCATGCTCACCCTGGCGCAGGTGCCGCCCGTGGAGCTGTTGAACCCGGATGAGACCAACCCCCTCCTGCGCTACTTCGTCGCCCTCGGGTTCGGCATCGTGTTCCTCCTCGCCGCGTCGCTCTTCGGCGGCACCATCGCACAGAGCGTCGTCGAGGAGAAGCAGACCCGCGTGGTCGAACTGCTGATCTCGGCCGTGCCGACACGCGCCCTTCTGGCCGGGAAGGTCATCGGCAACACGGTCCTCGCGGTGGGGCAGATCCTGGTGCTCGCCGCCGTCGCCGTCGTGGGACTCACCGTCACCGACCAGACCGCGTTGCTGCAGGGCCTCGGGGCGCCGATCGCCTGGTTCGCCGTGTTCTTCCTCTTCGGTTTCGTGCTGCTGGCCGCACTGTTCGCCGCGGCGGCGGCGATGGTGTCGCGGCAGGAGGACATCGGGTCGACCACGACGCCGTTGACCATGCTGATCATGGCGCCGTACTTCCTGGTCATCTTCTTCAACGACAACTCGCTGGTGCTGACGATCATGTCCTACGTGCCGTTCTCGGCACCCGTGGGCATGCCGATGCGACTCTTCCTCGGCGAGGCGCAGTGGTGGGAGCCGCTGGTGTCGCTCGCGATCCTCGCCGCGACCTGCGTCGGCGCGATCCTCGTCGGCGCGAAGATCTACGAGAACTCGCTCTTGCGCATGGGGGCACGCGTCAAGCTGCGGGAGGCGCTGGCCGCCTGAGGCGCCGCGCCAGGGGGGATGCCGGAGTCCCGGCATCCCCCTCTTCTTCGCGGTGAGAAGCCCCATCGACGAACTAGGGTGGCGAGCATGAGCGCTGCGGAGAAGACGGCCACCGACCTGACCACGCTGATCATCCTCGGGGCCTCCGGAGATCTCACCTCGAGGCTCCTCCTCCCCGCCCTCGGGCAGCTGCTCACCCGTGAGTCCGACCGCCGGATCCACCTCCGCGGCGCGGGAATGGATGACTGGGATGACGACCACTGGCGCGAGGTCGTGAAGGCGTCGTTCGCCACGACCGGATCGGAGAAGGCTTTCCCCTCGGTGGCGGCGACGACCTATACGAGAGCCGACATCACCGACCCCGCCGATCTCACCGCGCTCATGAGCGGCAACGACGGCCGGGTCGCGCTGTACTTCGCCGTGCCGCCGGCGATCACCGAGCGCGCGTGCCAGGCGCTGACCGGGCTGGAGGTTCCCGAGGGCCTCATCCTCGCGATCGAGAAGCCGTTCGGCAGCGATGAGAAGACCGCCCGCGCCCTGAACGAGACCGTCGCGAAGATCGTCCCCGAGTCGCAGGTCTTCCGCATCGACCACTTCCTCGGCCGCTCGACGACCCTGAACATCCTCGGCGCGCGCCTGGCGAACCGGGTGCTCGAGCCGGTGTGGTCGGCCGAGCACATCGAGTCGATCTTCATCGGCTACGACGAGACCCTCGGGCTCGAGGGCAGGGCCGGGTACTACGACCACGCCGGAGCGCTGGTGGACATGATCCAGAGCCACCTCCTGCAGGTGCTCGCGATCGTCGCGATGGAGCCCCCGGCGTCTCTGTCGGAGATCGACTTCCGCGAGGCGACCGGCGCGGTCCTCCGCGCCACCGACGTCTGGCAGGACGATCCGGTGGCCTCCTCGCGCCGCGCGCGCTACACCGCCGGCGTCGTGCAGGCGCGCCCCCTCCCGTCGTATGTCGATGAGCCGGGCGTGGACGCGGCACGCGACACCGAGACGCTCGCCCAGGTCGTCTTCGAGGTGCGCAACGCGCGGTGGCAGGGAGTGCCCTTCACCCTGCGGTCGGGGAAGGCGCTGGATGACGCCGAGCGCGAGGTCATCGTGCGGTTCAAGCCGGTGCGCCACCTGCCCGACGGTCTCACCGGGAGCACGGAGCCCACCGTGCTCCGCTTCGCGCTGGGTCCCGACCGGATGACGCTCGAATTGAACGTCAGCGGAGACGGCAACGCCTTCGAACTCGAACGCGCCCCGCTCATCGCCGACCTCGGCGAGGGAACTCTCAAGGCCTATGCCGAGGTGCTGTCGGGAATCCTCGACGGCGATGCGATGCTCGCCGTGCGTGGCGACGCGGCCGAGCAGTGCTGGCGGATCGTGCAGCCCGTGCTCGACGCGTGGCGCAGCGGCGAGGTGCCGCTGGACGAGTACCCCGCCGGCACCGACGGTCCCGCGGCGTGGCCGCGGCCGTAGTCGACCCGGCTAGCTGACTCCCCCGTCCCACGCGCGCACCCGGTGCACCGTCGCCGACTTCGGATAGGCGCCCGAAGGCGGTCCGATCTCGAACAGATCGATGAGCAGGAACATCGGTGAGGCGGGGGCCTGCGGCATCCGTTTGATCACCTTCCCTTCGCACCCGATCACCGTCTCGCCGTCGCCCCAGATCGCCGTCCACGTGTGCGGGCGCGAGGCGTCGAACGGAAGCGTCACCTCGCTCATGTCGCTCGTGAGCCGCGGGTCGCTGTGCGCCTTGATGCCGGTGCGCGCAGTCGTGGAGTCACCGATCGCGGAGGCGTCGATCTCGAAGACGCAGATCTCGCCGGCGTCGGCGGCCGAGAGGTGCTCGGTGCCGACGAACCACGCGGCGAGCATGCAGTCCGGGTCGCGCGAGGCCGAGACGGTGATGTCGACCCGACCCGACGTCGGCGCCCACAGCAGGCGTGACGGCGTCTCGGTGCGCACCGTCAGACCGTCGTCGCGGTGGCGGTGGGTGCCGATCGTCGACCCGACGGGACCTGAGAACGAGCCGGTCTGGATGTTGGAGACGCGCAGCGGCGCGTCCTCGGGTCGCCAGTCGAGCTGATCGGCGTCGATGCGCAGCTGCAGCCCGGTGCCGCTGAGGGCGTAGCGCGCCTCCGACCGGTCGGGCGTCGTCCAGTGCGGGAGGTAGTGCGCCACCCACCGCTCGGGGTCGAGCCCGCGCGAGAAGTCGTCGTCGAAGAGCGGCGGGTGCGTCGGCGGGGCGGGCAGCGCGGTCGTCATCCGGGCAGATCGTCGTCTTGGAAGACGGCGTGCACGTTGCCGGCCGGGTCTCGGAACCAGGCGATGTCGGGCCCGTTGTCGGTGGCGTGGACGATGCCGCGGTGATCGGTGGGGAACTCGTCGTCGGAGTAGATCTTCGTGTTCACTCCGCGCGCGTTTAGGTCGTCGATGGCGGCGCCGAGGTCTCGCACCGGGAAGTTCAGGATCGTGTAACTCGCGGGCTCGTGATTCGGCTTGTCGTAGATCAGCACCCGGCCGCCCGAGGCGACGTCGAGCACGAGGAAGCCCATGTCGTTGTCGGAGACCGTCATGCCCAGCGTGTCGCCGTAGAAGCGGCGCGCTGCCTCGATGTCGTCGACGCTGAAGCCGGGGAAAGCGTGGTCGGTGGTGAACATGGATCCTCCCGAGTGGTGTCGGTGCCAGCCTGGCGCGTTCGGCGGGCGGCGTCCAGGGCTGACGGCGTCTGATTGTTGACAGGCGTTGAACAGTTGTTCAATGATGTGCTTCGTGACACCTCCCTCCCCGGCTTCCGACGTCACGCGCCATCGCATCCTCGATGCCGCGGTGGCGTGCTTCGCCCGCGACGGGTTCGCCTGCTCCGTCCGCACGATCGCCGCTGAGGCGGGCGTGAGCGCGGCGCTGGTCATCCACCACTTCACCGACAAAGCCGGCCTTCGTCGCGCCTGCGACGCCGCCGCGCTCCACGCCGTGACCCACAAGGGCTCACCCGACGACGAGGCGAGCCGCCGGTCCGCGGCGGAACACCTGACGCCTCACGTCCGCTACATCGCACGCGCGTTGATCGAGGGCGGCGACGGCGCAGCCGCGGTGTTCGACGCGCTCGTCTCGTCGTCCGATCGCGTCCTCGACGCCGAGGGGATGGTCGCCGACGCCTCAGCGGCGGCGCGAGAGGACGCCCGCGTCGCGCTCACCGCCTATTCGCTCGCCCCCCTTCTCCTCGGCGGCCTCATCGCCCGCCGCTTCGAACGAGAAGAGGTCGACGCCGACGTGCTCCTGCGCCTCCACAGCGGCCTGGCGACCATCGGCCCCCTCCTCGTCCGCGGGGTTCGACCGTGAAGCTCCTCCTGCTCACAGCGGGGTCGCGCGGAGACGTCGAGCCCTTCGCCGCACTGGCTCGCCGGGCTCGGGAGCGCGGCCACGAGGTCACTCTCGCGATCCCGGACAACTCCGGTGTCGACCTCGACGGGCTTCAGACGGCCTCGCTGGGAGCGGACTTCCAGGCGATGATCGCCGCGCAGGGAACATCCATCCGCCAGGCCATGCGGAACTTCTCCTCGGTCGTCCGCCCGACCATGCGGGCGGTGATCGTCGGGTCGGCACAGATCGGGCTCGCCCACGGAGCCGACGCGGTCATCGCCCACCCGAAGGTGCTCTCGGCTCCCCTCATCGCGGCGCGCCTCAGGGCGAAGCTGTTCGCCGTCGAAACCGTGCCCACCACCGTTCCCACCCGCGACTTCCCGGCCGCGGGAACGGTGTCGTTCGACCTGGGTCCCCTCAACCGCCTCACCTACCGCGCGGGCGGGGCCGCGGCGTCGATGTTCCGGCGAGAGCTGCGCGAGGCGGCGCGGGTGCTCGGCGATCCTCGGCCGCGGGCGCCCCGGGCCACACTTCTTCCGATCAGTCCACTGATCCTCTCGCGCCCGGCCGACTGGCCTCCGACAGCTCATCTCACAGGCGCCTGGAGCGGCCGCTCCGACGGGCGATCGGATGCCGCGGTGGCGGCGTTCCTCGCCCGCGGGCCCTCGGTGTCGGTCGGCTTCGGGTCGATGGCACAGGGCGATCCGCTCGCGCGGGGTGCGGCGTTCGTCGCGGCGGCGCGCGAGCGCGGACGGCAGACCCTGGTGCTCCGCGGCTGGGGAGGTGCCGACGTGCCGCCCGAACTGCGGGGCGACGACGTGCTGGTCATCGACGGCGCCCCGCACGACCAGGTGTTCCCCTTCGTCGACGTGGCGGTGCATCACGGTGGTGCGGGGACCGCCCAGGCCGCCGTGCGCGCCGGCACACCGTCGGTGATCGTGCCGTTCCTGGCGGATCAACCCTTCTGGGCCCGGACGCTGGAGGCTCGCGGCCTCGCTGCCGCCCCGCTCTCCCGGCGCCGGGTGACAGCGCGGCACGCGGGTGACGCCATCGACGAGGCCCTCCGGTGCCGGCCGCGCGCGGCCGAGCTCGGCCCCCTCGTCGCGGCGGAGGACGGCACCGGCCGCGCTTTCGAGCTGATCGAGGAGGCGTAGGCCGGGAACGCCGAGCGCGCTCGTCCCGAACTCCTGCAGAATCGGCAGATCCGCCGGCCTCGGGGCGTTATGCGCGGTTCTGGGCGCGGATTGCAGGAGTTGGGGTCACGTGTGCGCGGCGGGCGGGTTCTTGTCGGGGTGCAGCACCGTGAAGAGCGAGTACGTCTCGCCGTCGGGGTCGGGGCCGCGCTCCTTGAACTCGTTCACCAGCGCGTAGAGCCGCTCCTGCAGCTCTTCCCTGTGGGCGTCGTTGAGCTTCAGCCCCAGCCACGTCGTGTCGAGGTCATCGTCGGCGACCCCCTCGATCTGCTGCAGGAACGTCTCGACCAGCACGTGCGAGCCCCCCGGTATCGAGGTCCGCCACGACAGGCCGGTCGCCCGGTAGGGCACCTCGCGCGCGCCCTGCGCACCGGCGCGCTCGGGCTCGGGGGCGAGATATCCGGTGTTCACCAGGGTCCGGACGTGGTGGAGCATCGTCCCGGGGTTCACCCCGAGCAGCTCTGCGAGCTCCTTGTTCGTGCGCGCCTCGAACGCGCACAGGCGCAGCACCCGGAGACGCAGAGGCGAGCTGAGCGCGCGCATCCGCGCCTCGGCCTCAGGATCGCCGGGACGCAGCTCCACCCGTCCGCCGCTCACCCCCTCACTCAACCACACCGATTGACTTTCCTCAATCAGCAGGTCACACTGATCGACATGTCTCAATCAGTCGCGGCCGACACCGCAGCGAAAGGATCGCTCTGGCGCGACCGCAACTTCCTCACGATGTGGACCGGGCAGGCGTTCAGCCAGTTCGGCTCGCAGATCACCGAACTCGCGATTCCGGTGCTCGCCGTCATACTCCTGGAGGCGACCGAGTGGGAGGTCGGCGTCCTGAACGCCGCCAACGTCGCCGCGTTCCTCATCGTCGGCCTGCCCGCCGGCGCCTGGATCGATCGGATGCGAAAGCGCCACGTCATGATCTGGGCAGACCTCGTCAGGGCGCTCGCGCTCGGCTCGCTGCCGCTGCTGTGGTTCGCGGGGATCCTCGAGATCTGGCACCTCATCGCCGTCGCGCTCGTGATGGGTGTCGCCACCGTCTTCTTCGATGTGTCGTACCAGAGCCTCATCCCCTCGCTCGTACGGCCGGGTCAGATCGCCGAGGCCAACGGCAAGCTCGAGGCGACCCACCAGGTCGCGGGGCTCGCGGGGCCGGCGATGGGCGGCTGGCTCGTGGGCGTCCTCGCCGCCCCCGTCGCGATCCTCGCCACGGTGGCCACCTACCTCGCCTCCTTCGTCGCCCTGCTGTTCACCCGCGACCACGAACCGCCTCACGAGCGCGAGAGCCGCCGTCCGCTGCACCGCGAGATCGGCGAGGGGCTCGGCTGGGTGTTCGGCAATCCGCTGCTTCGCCGGATCGTCTGCACGACCGGCACAGCGAACTTCTTCGGCACGATCGCCACGACGCTGCTGCCGATCTTCGTGCTGCGCGAGCTCGGTCTCTCCCCCGAGATGCTCGGCGTCGTGTTCTCGCTCTCGGCCGTCGGGGGCCTCCTCGGCGCCATCGCGACGCCGCACATCGTGAAGCTCATCGGCGAGGCGCGCGCCATCCCGATCAGCGCCATCATCTTCTGCCTGGTGCCGTTCTTCCTCCCCGCGATCTCGCTCGTCCCCGAGCTCGCCTTCCCCCTGCTGGTCATCCAGTTCTTCGCGCTGAGCTTCTCGGTGCTGCTGTACAACATCACGCAGGTCACATTCCGGCAGCGCATCACCCCCGCGCGCCTGCTCGGGCGGATGAATGCCTCGATCCGCTTCGTCGTCTGGGGCGTGATGCCGATCGCCGCACTCGTCGCCGGCGCCCTCGGCACCTGGATCGGCACAGTCCCGACCCTGTGGATCGCCGCAGCCGGCGAACTGCTGTCATGCCTGTTCGTCGTGATCGGCCCCTTCTGGGGGATGCGGGAGCTGCCCGACGCGCACGCAGACGCCTAGGAGCCGTTCCCACGGGACGCAAGCCCCGGCCCGACCCGGTGCCGGGCGTGGTTGAGTGTGAGCATGGTCGCACGCATCCTCTCCATCGGCACGGCGGTTCCCGCCACCGCGCTCGCCCAGAGCGATGTGCGCGACTTCTTCATCCGGCAGCCGGGCGTCGACCGGCTCACCGGTCGGCTGATCGGTGCGGCGTTCGACGCCGCGGCGATCGATCGCCGGCACACCGTGCTGCACGAGTTCGGGTCGGTCGGAGAAGCGGCCGCGCCGGCCGCGCCCGGCGGCGGGTTCATCAGCGCCGCAGGAGCCCTCAACCGGCCGTCGACGGGCGACCGCAACGCCGCCTACACGGCGCTCGCGCCCGAGCTCTCCGCGCGGGCCGCACGCGCCGCGCTCGAGGACGGCGGGGTCGCGGCATCCGATGTCTCCCATGTCGTGACCGTCTCCTGCACGGGGTTCTTCGCGCCGGGCCCGGACTACCGGCTCGTCCGCGATCTGGGACTGAGCACAATCGTCGAGCGGTATCACCTCGGGTTCATCGGTTGTGCGGCGGCGCTTCCGGGGCTTCGTGCGGCCGCGCGGATCTGCGCGGCCCAGCCGGAGGCCGTCGTGCTGGTCGTGTGCACCGAGCTCTGCTCGCTGCACATCCGCGCCTCGGACGACCCGCAGCAGATCGTGGCCGCGTCGGTGTTCGCCGATGGATCGGCCGCAGCGATCGTCACTGCCCGCGCTGATCTGGCGGCCGGGGTATCCGGCGCGACGCTCGAGCTCGACCGCTTCGCCACGACGCTGACCAGTGAGGGCGAGTCCGACATGGTCTGGACGATCGGCGACGAGGGCTTCCTCATGACCCTCTCGGCCGAAGTCCCCCGCATCATCGGTCGCGAGATCCGGAACGCCGTCGGGGGATTCCTCGGCGGCGAACAGCCGACGACGTGGGCCGTGCACCCGGGCGGTCGAAGCGTGCTCGACCGGGTCGAGCAGGGTCTCGAGCTCTCGGATACCGCGCTCGACGCGTCGCGGGCGGTGCTGCGCGACTTCGGCAACATGTCGAGCGCGACGATCCTGTTCATCCTCGAGCGGTTGCTGCAGAGCGATCTGGGCGAGGGCGACCGCGTCGCCGCGCTCGCCTTCGGCCCGGGATTGACCGTGGAATCGGCTCTGCTCACCGCGCGCACCGGCGGGCACGCGTGACCCTCGCGGTGCGCGACACGCAGTTGCGGGAGCTGATGGACGACCCCGCGTGCGATCTCTCGCGCCTGCATGCGACCCTCCGCCGCTTCGCGGTGGTCAACCGCCTGGTATCGGGATGGGGCGCCGTCTACCGGTCGCGGGTCGCGCCGTACCTGCGCGGGCTCGGACGCCCGGCCCGGGTGCTCGATCTCGGATGCGGCGGGGGCGACGTCATCGCCCGGCTCGCCGCGCTCGCGCGCCGTGACGGGCTGGCGGCCGAGTGGCTCGGCGTCGACCCCGATGAGCGGGCGCTTTCGGTCGCGACGCGGTATGCCGGTTCGGGCATACGGTTCGAGGCCACCGACTCGGGCGCGCTGCGATCACGCGGCGACCGGTTCGACCTCGTGCTCTCCAACCACGTGCTGCACCACCTCGACCCGGCCGCGTTCGCGGCGTTCCGCGACGATTCGCTCGCACTGGTTCAGGGACCGTCCGGCGGCGTCGTGCTGCACGGCGACATCGCCCGCGGGCACCTGGCGTACGGGCTGTATGCCGTGGGGATCACGCCGCTCGCCCCGGGCTCGTTCCTGCGGACGGACGGGCTCCGCAGCATCCGTCGCTCGTATACCGCCCCCGAGCTCGCAGCCGCCCTCGGGCCGGGGTGGCGAGTCGAACAGCCGGCACCGTTCCGGGTGCTGGCCGTGGCGGAGGCCCGCCATGCCTGACGTCGTCGTCGTGGGCGCCGGGCCCGTCGGTCTGCTGGCAGCCGCCGAGCTGCGACGCCTCGGCTGCGACGTCACGGTGATCGAGCGTCGGCCGGTCGCGGGGCCCGGATCACGGGCGATCGGGCTTCATTCGCCGTCGCTTGCCGCCCTCGAACCGGGGGGATACACCGAGCGCCTGCTCGCCGAGGCGCTGCGCGTGGATCGGGGGGAGGCGCGCGCGGACGGCGAGGTGCTGGGGGTGGTGCGCTTCGATCGGCTGTCGCGCCGCTTCCCCTTCGTCGCGACCCTGCCCCAGGCCGCGACCGAACGGGTTCTGACGGATGCCGCGCCGGACGTGGACCGGGGGGTCACCGTGCGAGGTGTCGTGGCCGAGCGCGCGGCGGTCCGGATCGATGTCGAGCGGGCAGAGGGGCCCGGCGAGATGCGTGCGGCGGTGGTGGTCGTGGCCTCGGGCGCGGGGGCGCGCGATCTCGTCTACCGCCCCGGCGCCGTCGCCGTGCGCGAGTACGCCGACCGGTATCTCATGTCCGACGCACCGGCCGGCGGTCGGCCGGTCGCCGAGGTGCACCTCGACCGCGGGGGCGTTCTGGAGTCGTTCCCGATGCCGGGTGGACTGCGCCGGTTCGTCGCGTGGGATCCGTCGCCTGACGAAGACGCCCCCGCCGCGCGGACCGCTCGGCTGCGGGCGGCCGTCGCCGACCGCGTCGGGGCGGATGAGGCAGCCTCGATCACGGGGGCGACGTCGTTCCGGGTGCGCCGGGCCGTCGCGCCGCGGCTGCGACGCGGGAGGGTCGTGGTGATCGGCGACGCGGCCCACGAGGTCAGCCCGATCGGCGGGCAGGGGATGAACCTCGGGCTGCTGGATGCCGCCACGCTCGCACCGCTCGTTGCGGCGTGGACGCGGCGCGGCGACGCGCCCGACGCGGAGCTCGCGCGATGGGAGCGGCGCCGGGTCGCCTCCGCGCGGCGCGCGGCCATGCTGGCGTCGCTCAACACCGGGCTCGGGCGACCGCTCGGCGCAGCCGGGGATCGGGCGCGTCGCGCGGCGCTGCGCGTGCTCCTCGCGGGGCCGGGTGGTCGCGCGTTCGCCCACGCCTACGCGATGGGCCTCGACCTCGACGCGTGAGGGCGCCCGCCCCAGCGCGAGGGTGCACTCCCTACCCGCGAGGGTGCACTCCCCACCCGCGAGAGTGCACTCCCCACCCGCGAGGGTGCACGCGCTGGCCGGCCTCGCCGTCGACGCGTAGCGTGGTTTCGTGAGCTTCTCCGATGTCGTGAACCACCTCGACGCGACGCAGGTCGTCGCGATCATCACCCGCCGCCAGGACGGGTCGCCCACCGCCACCCCGATCTGGGCCGTCGTGATCGACGGCGTTCCCTATGTGCGCTCCGCCTACGGCGAGAAGGCGTGGTGGTATCGCCACGTGACGGCCGGTCGCGAGGTCGCGTTCGCAATGCGCGACGGCGCGGTGGCCGAACGCGACAAGGAAGCCGCCCTCGAGCTTCCGCGTGAGCGCGTCGCGCTCGAGCCCGTGCCCGTCGACGACCCGATCAACGACCGCATCGACGAGGCTCTCTGGGCGAAGTACGCCGACGCGCCCTCATCGGTCGAGGAGACGATCACTCCGCGCGCCCGCGCCTGCACCTTCCGCGTCGCCGCCCCCTGACCCCGTGGCCGGGCGTGTCACCCTCTCAAGGCGCCGCCCGACAGGATGAGCTGGACCGCCAGGAGAAGCGCCGACAGCATCACCAGCCGGAAGAGCGTCCGCCCCGGCGCGCGGTTCACCGTCAGCACCACCGTCGCAACCGCCAGCGCGACGACGGCTGCGAACAGCACCCACGACACCACAGCGATTCGTGCCGCGTCGCCGGCGACCGGTCCGAGCAGCACGGCCAGCGCCCCCGCGACGACGCCGAGCGCTGCGAGCACCGTCGATGCGCGCGCCCCGATACGGTGGGGAAGCCCCCGCACCCCGGTCTTGCGGTCGGCATCGAGGTCGGGCAGCACGTTCGTCAGGTGCACCGAGGCACCGAGTGTCGCACCGGCGAGCGTCGCCCACGCGGGCGCGAGCGCCGGCGGCGAGGCTGCGAGGGTCGCCAGCGACGGGAGTGTTCCGAAGGCGACGAGGAACGGCACGATCGACAGCGGGGTCGACTTCAAGGGTCGGTTGTAGATCCAGCCCGACAGGATGATCACGCCGTTGCCGACGAGCACACCCCACCCGAGCGGTGCGGACAGCGTCAACGCCACGACGACGCAGACGATCGCACCGATCCACGCGACCCGGCCGCTGACGTCTCCGCGGGCGATCGGCTTATCGGTGCGGCCGACCGCGCGGTCGCGGTCGGCGTCGATCGCGTCGTTGGAGATGCCGATCGACAGCTGGCCGAAGAACACGGCGGCAGCGAGCAGCGCGATGCGCCAGGCCTCCAGCCCCGCGGCGATGCCGAGACCCGCCGACAGCGCGGTGACGACGAGGGTCGGTCCGGGATGGGACGACCCCCACAGCGCCCGGACGATCCGCATTCCCTGAAGCTATCGGACGAGTGCACCCTCGCGGGGAGGGGGCGCACCCTCGTGGGCAGGGGGCGCACCCTCACGGGCAGGGAGTGCACCCTCGCGCAGACGAGTGCACCCTCGCGGGGCGGGAGGGGTCAGTCCTCGAGGATCGCCTCGATGACCTCGTCCTCCTCCGCCGCTCCGCCGCCCGGCCCCGCCGCAGGACCGTCGCTCGTGAGCACCAGCGCCGACCCGTCGGCGGCGACGTCGACGCGCACCAGGTCGCCGTCGCGCACCCCGCCCGAGAGGATCGCCATCGCGAGGCGGTCCTGGATCTCGGACTGGATGAGACGACGCAGCGGCCGCGCCCCGAACACCGGGTCGTACCCGCGCTCGGCGAGCCACGCGCGCGCGTCGGGAGTGACGGCCAGCGTCAGACGCCGGTCCTTCAGCCGCCGCTGCAGCAGGTCGACGGCGAGCTCCACGATCTGGGCGAGGTCGTCCTCGGTGAGGGCCTGGAAGATCACGATGTCGTCGAGGCGGTTGATGAACTCCGGCTTGAACGCCTGACGGACCAGCGCCTGCACCTGCTCGCGCTTGACCTCGGTCGACAGTGTCGGGTCGATGAGGATCGGCGACCCCAGGTTCGAGGTGAGGATCACGATCACGTTCTTGAAGTCGACCGTGCGCCCCTGCCCATCGGTCAGGCGCCCGTCATCCATCACCTGCAGCAGCACGTCGAACACCTCGGGGTGCGCCTTCTCGACCTCGTCGAGCAGCACCACCGAATACGGACGCCGCCGCACAGCCTCGGTGAGCTGACCGCCCTGCTCGTACCCGATGTACCCGGGAGGAGCGCCGACGAGCCGCGAGACCGAGTGCTTCTCGCCGTACTCCGACATGTCGATGCGCACCATGGCGTGCTCGTCGTCGAAGAGGAACTCCGCGAGCGCCTTGGCCAACTCGGTCTTGCCGACGCCGGTCGGGCCGAGGAAGAGGAACGACCCCGTCGGCCGGTTCGGGTCGCTGATGCCCGCGCGAGACCTGCGCACCGCGTCGGACACCGCGCGCACCGCCTCACGCTGACCGATGATGCGCTTGCCCAGCTCCTTCTCCAGGTGCAGCAGGCGCTCGGTCTCGCCCTGCATGAGGCGACCGACCGGAATGCCGGTCCACGCCGCGATCACGGCGGCGATGTCCTCCTCGGTCACCTGGTCGTTGACCATCCGGTCACCGGCGGGCTCCTCGCGCTCGGCCTCGACGAGGTCGCGCTCGAGCCGGGGGATCTCGGCGTAGAGGATGCGCGAGGCCTTCTCGAGGTTGCCCTCGCGCTGCGCGCGCTCGGCCTCGATGCGCGCAGCATCCAGCCGGGTCTTCAGGTCGCCGACCTTGTTCAGCGACGACCGCTCCCGCTCCCACCGCGCCTGCAGCTCGTCGAGCTTCGCCTGTTCCCCCGCGAGGCTGTCGCGCAGCACCGCGAGACGCTCGCGCGAGGCGTCATCCTTCTCCTTCTTCAGCGCCAGCTCCTCGAGCTTGAGCCGGTCGACGTGACGGCGCAGCTCGTCGATCTCGAGCGGGGCGGAGTCGATCTCCATCCGCAGGCGCGAGGCGGCCTCGTCGATGAGGTCGATGGCCTTGTCGGGCAGCTGGCGGCTGGGGATGTAGCGATGGGAGAGGGATGCCGCGGCGACGAGCGCCCCGTCGGAGATCGCGACCTTGTGGTGCGCCTCGTACCGCTCCTTGAGGCCCCGCAGGATCGCGACGGTGTCTTCGACCGACGGCTCTCCGACGTACACCTGCTGGAAGCGACGCTCCAGCGCGGCATCCTTCTCGATGAATTCGCGATACTCGTTGAGCGTCGTCGCACCGATGAGGCGCAGCTCGCCGCGGGCGAGCATGGGCTTGAGCATGTTCGAGGCGGCGACCGACCCCTCGCCGCCGCCGGCACCCATCAGCACGTGCAGCTCGTCGATGAAGGTGATGATCCGGCCGTCGGACTCGGTGATCTCCTTCAGCACGCTCTTCAGGCGCTCCTCGAACTGCCCGCGGTACATCGCCCCGGCGACGAGGGCGGAGATGTCGAGGGTGATGAGCTCTTTGTCCTTGAGTGATTCCGCGACGTCGCCGGCGACGATCCGCTGGGCAAGGCCCTCGACGACGGCGGTCTTGCCGACACCGGGCTCTCCGATCAGCACCGGGTTGTTCTTGGTGCGCCGGGTGAGCACCTGGCTGACCCGGCGGATCTCGCTGTCGCGTCCGATCACGGGGTCGAGCTTGCCCTGGCGGGCACGGTCGGTGAGGTTGATCCCGAACTGCTCGAGGGCGCTCTGCTGCTCCTCTTGCCCGGGCATCTGCGTGGCTTGCATCGGTTCTCCTGAAAGTCTGGGTGCCCAGGTGGTGAAAACCTGAGTCGTTATGACTCAACTTTACCAGCGCGCCGGTCGCGCGGCAACGGTCTCCGCGGATGAGACCCCTCTCATCTGCGAAGATTCCCCTTCCCCGGCCGCCCCCGCGTCACTACGGTCGGGATGGTCGGCGTCGACGAGGTCGCCGACATCCGAAGGGAGAGCCATGCCGCTCACGAAGCGCAGGATCGCAGCGGTCACCGCCGCCACAGCCGTGATCGCCACCATGGGATTGGCCGCACCGGCCTTTGCCGTACCGGTTGCCGACACGCCCGAGAAGATCGTCAAGGCCGTCAAGATCAGCCAGGTGATGAATCACCTCCGGCAGTTCCAGAAGATCGCCGACGCCAACGACGGCAACCGCGCGTCGGGTCTGCCCGGTTACGACGCATCCGTCGACTACATCGTCAAGGAGCTCACCCGAGCGGGCTACGAGCCCGTCGTCCAGGAGTTCCCCTTCACCTACACCGAGGAGAACAGCGCGCTCAGCCGCCAGGATCCGGCCACGACGTGGGTCGACGGGCAGGACTTCCTCCGCAACGGCTTCGACCCCGCTGCGCCGGAAGGAACGGCCACCGGCGCTCTCGTGCCCGTCGATCTGGTGACACCCTTCCCGGCAGACGGCACGAGCACGAGCGGGTGCGAGGCCGACGACTTCACCGGCTTCCCCGCCGGTGGCGTGGCACTCGTCCAGCGCGGCACGTGCGACTTCGTCGTGAAGGCGCTCAACGCCCAGGCCGCCGGAGCCTCCGCGGTGATCGTGACGAACGACGGCCGTGCCGGGCTCGTCCAGATGAGCGGGGATGCCACGGGCCTGACCATCCCGGCCGTGTTCACGTCGTCTGCGGTCGGCGAGGATCTCGCCGCGACCCCCAGCGCGACCGTCACCGTGACGGTGGACTACTTCTCCGAGGAGCGCATCACCTCCAACGTCTTCGCCGAGACCAACACCGGCGACGACGGGAACGTCGTGATGGCGGGAGCGCACCTCGACAGCGTCCAGGCGGGCGCCGGCATCAACGACAACGGATCGGGCAGCGCTGCGTTGCTCGAGACGGCGATCCAGATGCAGCGCGTGGATCCCACGAACACCGTGCGCTTCGCCTGGTGGGGCGCGGAGGAGGAAGGCCTTCTCGGGGCCGACTACTACGTGTCGAACCTCACGCCGGAGCAGATCGACGACATCGCCCTCTACCTGAACTTCGACATGATCGGCTCGCCGAACCACGTCTATGGCGTGTACGACGGCGACAACTCCAGCGGCACCGCCCCGGAGGGCTTCATCCCCGCCGGTTCGGCGGAGATCGAGGACGTCTTCGAGCAGTTCTACGCCTCGCAGGGCGTGCCGTTCCAGGACACTGAGTTCTCCGGGCGCTCCGACTACGGGCCCTTCATCGCCGTCGGCATCCCGGCGGGCGGCCTGTTCACGGGCGCCGAGGGGATCAAGACCGAAGAGGAGGCGGCTCGCTTCGGGGGCCTCGCCGGCGTGGCGTACGACCCGTGCTACCACCAGCTGTGCGACAACCTCACCGGCGAGGGCCAGGACGAGGTGCTCTACAAAGACCTCGCCCGCTCGGTGAAGAATCGCCTGACGGGCAACGTCAACCGCACTGCGCTGGATGTGAACTCCGACGCGCTGGCATCCGCGATCGTCACGTTCGCGTTCGACACCTCAATCCTCACCGGCGGCGACGGGTCTCAGGGGACCACGGGCGGTCCGTCGACGCCGGGAGGCGGATTCCTCCACGACCACGGCCACCACACCGAGGCGGCAGCGCGCTGACGCCTCAGCCCACGGGCTGAAGGACGGATGCCGCGGCGACGACGTGCGCCGCGGCATCCGTCTCTTTCGTGGTCGAGCTCTCTCGAATGCAGCAGAACCGATCACGGTAGGCGGTCGGGGTGATCCCCAGGGTGCGGGCGAAGTTCTGTCGCAGGACAGCGGCCGATCCGAAGCCGCTCTCCCAGGCGATGCGGTCCAGGCCGAGGTCGGTGGTCTCCAGCAGCCGCTGGGCGTGGATGAGGCGCTGCCGGGCGAGCCACGCCGCCGGGGTGGCGCCGTGGTCGGCCTTGAAGCGCCGCGCGAACGTACGCGGTGACATGTGGGCCTTCGCGGCGAGCTGCTCGACGGTGAGGTCACTGCGGAGGTTGTCGAGCATCCAGTCGGTCACGGGTGCGAGCGACTGCGACGTCGAGATCGGCAGCGGCTTGTCGATGAACTGGGCCTGACCGCCGTCGCGCTGCGGCGGAACGACCATGCGCCGGGCGATCTTGTTGGTCAGCTCCGCGCCGAGTTCCTGCCGGAGGAGGTGCAGGCACGCGTCGATACCGGCGGCTGTGCCGGCGCTGGTGATGATGCGGCCGTCCTGCACGTACAGCACGTCGGGGTCGACCTCGACGGCGGGGAACATCTCGGCCATCGTCGCTGCGTACATCCAATGCGTCGTCGCCCGTCGTCCATCGAGCACGCCGGCGGCGCCGAGCACGAACGAGCCGCTGCAGACGCTCAGGACCCATGCGCCGCGATCGACCGCGCGGCATATGACCTCGATCACGCGCGGGTCGGGGTCACCCCAGTACTCGTGCGGCGTGGGCGAGACCACCACGAGATCGGCCTCGTCGGCGAAACCCAGGTCGGCGTCGACATTGATCGAGAAGCCGAGCTTCGACGGGACGGGGCCCGGTTCGGGCGTCACGACGCGGAAGTCGAAGTTCGGCACGCCGTCCGCCGAGCGATCCAGCCCGAAGGCCTCGCAGGCGACGCCGAACTCGAACGGGGCGAACCCGTCGGTGACGATGCAGGCAACGGTCTTCATTGCAGGTCCCTCCCGTACCACCCTCACGGTATGGCAGAAATCATTCGGATGGTGTCCATTCTGCCACTATTGGCAGGATCACACCAAGCGTAGCTTTTCTGCCATGACACTCCTGATCCTTCTCGCCGCCGCCTCGGTGTGGGGCATCGTCGCCTCCGCGATCGCCGTGCACCGCGACGGCTACCGCCGCGTGCCGACCGACGGCTCCCGACTGCCCTGACCCTAGACTCGGTACCTCGATGAGATGAGGTCGCCGTGTCCTACCCCACTCCCTCCGAGCCCACACCTGCGCCGAGCACCTCACCCGCGGCGTCTGCCGGCGCCTTCGCCCCACCGCCCGGCTACGCACCCGCCGGCGCGGCCCCGGCACCCGGCGGCACTCGCGGCGGCAGGAATCCGTGGGGGCTTGCCGCGATCATCTCCGCCGCCGCCCTGGTGCTGCTCCTCGTGCTGCAGTTGTTCGTGCAGGTGGGCATACTGCTGTCGCAGACCTACGACCTGTTCGGCCCGATCACGGGCATCCTCGGAATCGTCGAGGGGCTTGTGGCCCTCGTCACCGTCGTCCTGGGTCTGGTCGGCCTCTTCCGGCGCGACCGATCGCCCGTGCTCGCGGCGATCGCCCTCGGCGCCGGCGGCTTCGCCCTGCTGAGCGCGGTGCTGTGGAACGTGCTCTACCCGCTCATCCTCAGCGCCGCCTGACCCGGTCGTACACCGCCACCATCGCCGCGGTCCGAGACGATTGCCGGAACGTCTCGGCGATCTCGGGCTGCGGGCGCGGCGCGCGCCCGGCGGCGATGTCGGAGACGGCATCGCGAAGGGTCAGCGCGAACGCGTTCGGCTCGGCGCCGACGCGCCACACCCCCTCGCCGAGCTCGTCGGCGATGTCGGGGTCTGCCACGATCGCCGGGGTGCCCAGCGACGCGGCTTCGAACACCGTCATCCCCTGCGTCTCGAAGCCGATCGAGCTCTGCACCACCGCGTCGGCGGCGGCGAGGCGACGGAGGGTCTCGGCGTAGGGCAGCCGCCCGGCGAAGGTCACACGTGCCGCCGGCCGGCGCCGCGACACGAGTCGTCGCGCCGCGCGGGCCTGACCGCCGCCGCCGATCACGGTCACGTCGGCGGCGACGCCGGAGTCGGCGAGCGCGTCGAGGAAGGGCAGCAGGCGTTTCTCCGGACTCATCCGGCCGACCCACACCAGGCGGGGTCGCAGATGCGCCGGGCGAGGCGGGCCGGCGGCGCCTGCGGCATCCAGCATCTCGTCATCGATGCCGTTCCACACGACGTCGACATGGCGCTGGGGTGCACCACCGGGACGGACGTGATGGGCCATGAGGCGATGGGCGAAGTGCGACGACGGAGCGGTCACCGCCGCGGCGCGTGCGGCGAACCGGCGGAGATAGGCCCACCCGTCCGTTCCGGGCTCCCTCGGCTCGCGCGGGAGGATCGCCCCACTGGCCCACACGTTGAGCGCACGCAGCGCCAGACGGGGGAACGGCGTCGTCGCCGCGATCCCCACGTCGACCCGGTTGTGCATGGTGTGCACGAGCGGCAGCGCGTGACGGGCGGCGAACCGGTGGCCGAGGATCGCACCCCAGAAGTCGCCCTGCACGTGCACGACGTCGACCGGCGGGCGTGCGGCCATCCCGGCATCGATGGCGTGGTCGGCGGCACGCGTGGGAAGTGTCATGCCGTACTCGCGATCGAGGGTGACCGGCACCGACGGCAGGTCGAGGAAGCCGGGGTCGTCGACCCTGCGGGCATGCAGGCGCGGCTGCACGATGGTCACCGTGTGCCCGGCGCGCTCGAGGAATCGTCGCTGCAGCCTCATCGACACCTGCGCACCCCCGGAGGACTCGACGTGCTGGTCGCCGAACATCACGATGTGCACGCGGGGCGCCTCACTGGGGGATGGGCTCGCCGCGGTACAGGGCCTCGAAGGTGTCGAGGGTGCGGCCGATGTCGTGGACGACCACCCCGTCGAGCGAGGCCTGCTGCATGCGCTGCCGCTCCTCGGGGGTGGCGGTGAGGACGGCCGTGAGCCGGTCGGCCATCTCGGCGACGTTCCCCGGCTCGAACAGGTAGCCGTTCTCGCCGTCGTGCACGAGGTGAGGGAGCGCGACGGCGTTGGCCGCGACGACCGGCAGGCCCGAGGCCATCGCCTCCATCGTGGCGATCGACTGCAGCTCGGCGATCGAGGCGATCGCGAAGACGCTCGCCCGCGAGTAGATCGCCCGAAGATCCTCCTCCGACGCATGCCCGTGGAAGGTGACGCGATCGGCCAGCCCCAGCTGGGCGGTGAGGTTCTCGAGGTTCTTGCGCTGATCGCCGCCGCCGACGATGTCGACCGAGACGTCGAGGGCCGGATCGAGCGTCGCGACCGCGTTCAGCAGCACGTCGATGTGCTTCTCGCTCGTGAGGCGACCGACGAAGAGCACACGATTGCGGTCGCGCGGCGTGAGGTCGGGGGCGTAATTCGACCGGTCGATGCCGCAGCTGATGGGGATGACGTTCTGGATCTCGATCGTCGACTCGAGGAAATCGGCGGCGCGGCGGGTGGGTGTCGTGACCGCACGGGTCATCTGGAACGTGCGCCGCGCATCGGCCCACGCGAGCTTCAGCACCACCTTGTTCATGGCGTCGGGGAGCGTGGTGAAGTCGAGGATGTTCTCGGCCATCACATGGTTGGTGGCGATGATCGGGATGCCGCGCTTGCGCGCCTCGCGCGACAGTCCGCGACCGATCACGATGTGCGACTGGATGTGCACCACGTCGGGCTTGACCTCGTCGAGCACCTGTCGGGCGTAGTGCTTCGACCGCCAGGGCCAGACGAAGCGCAGCCAGTCGTGCGGAGGCCAGCGCACCGAGGGCAGGCGATGCACCGTCATCGGCTCACCCTCGATCACCTCGGTGTGGGCGGGGCTCTTGCGGTAGGCGCTGTTGGGGGCGATCACGTGCACGTCGTGGCCGCGGGCCACGAGGCCGGCGGCCAGGCGCTCGGCGAACCGGGCGGCACCGTTGATGTCGGGAGCGAAGGTGTCGCAGCCGATGAGGACCCGGAGCGGTCGCTTCTCGGCGTCGGAGCGTGTGGGGTCATCGGGCGTCGCGGGGGTGGTCACGGGAGGTGTGCCTGTTCTCTGCGGCGGAAGATGGCGCCGCGCAGGGTCGCGCGGCGGTCCCACTCTAATCGAGGCGGGGCATTCCCCCGAGGAGTGGGGCTCGGGCGGTGCGTGCGTCGAGGATTTGCGCAGGCCGCGCGCCTACCCTGGGGGCATGCCTCGACTCCAGGCCGATGCCTCCCCCGACCGCTGGGTTCCCGTCACCGGTTCGCTCGGATTCCGCGGGCGTCGCCATCGCAAGGCGGCGATCCGGATGCTGCTGGGCCAGGCCAATCGGGCGATGGGCGCCGAGGAGCGCCCCGGAAGCCGCGGGATGGCCTGGATGATGAGTCAGGCGGCACCGCTGCTGATGCGTCGCGCAGACGGCCGGCTTCTGATCTGGGTGTGGAAGGCCGATCCCGAGCTCGTCGTCCTCATGGCTCAGCTGCAGGAGCTCACCCCGCAGCTGCGCACCGCGCGGGCGATGATGCCGATCGAGTACGACGACACCGAGTCGTTCTCGAACCCCCATCTGGGTGTCGGCGAGCGCCTGGTGATGGCGCTTCCGCCCGAGCCTCGCACTCCCCCGTTCGCCACCTACACGTGGGACACCGGCACCCACCTCGTCACGCTGACGGCGGTGTGCTCCGACCGGGAGCGCGTGGGGACGGTGATCCCCTTCGTGGATGAGGTGGCCCGCAGCATCCGTGTCATCGATGACCTGACGATCGACGGCTCTCCCGAGGTCCTGCGCATCGAGCCGCGCGCCTGACGGGCCGCGCTCCGGCCCCCGCCCCACGCACGCGCGACCCGTCGATTCCTGCGGCCCACGCGCGCGCGGGCCCACGATTCTTGACGGGTCGTGTCTACCCGTCTCCGCGCCCACCAACCCCCGCGCTCGCGACCCGTCGATTCCTGCGGGCCACCCCCCGCCGGACCGACGATTCCTGACCGGTCGCGCAGCCGGTCATCCGGGCCGCCATCCGCGATCCCGGAGAGCGTCGGACACTCGGCTCAGCACGAGGCTCAGCCGGATGCCACGGTGCTCTCTCGTCACGCGGATGTGACGCCAACCGAGCCGCGCGAGGGCGTCGAGTCGCTCGATGTCGCGGTAGTACTGCCCGTCATCGGTGCGGTGGTGGTCGCCGTCGTACTCCAGCCCGACGCGGTACTCCGGGTAAGCCAGATCGAGGATCGCGACGAGCCGGCCGGTTTCGTCGTAGACGGGGTGGTTCACCACCGGTTCCGGCAGTCCGTGCCCCGCGGCGTCGAGGCGCAGCCGGGTCTCGCGCGGAGAGTCGGTGCCATGGCGCACCAGCGCCTCCGCCTCCCTCAGCCGCTTCGCACCGCGGCGGCCGCTCCACTGCGCAGTGGCACGCCGAAGTTCCTCCCGATCAGCGACCGGGTTCTGGCGTCGGACCAGCGCATCGCCGACGATGACGAGCTCTCGGACGGAGTGGTCCGAGGCGAGCTGACACCAGGCGTCGACGGGGTGCACCGCGGGCACTCCGGCCGCGGCGCCGATGCGGACGGAACGATCGGTGATCTGATGTCCGCGCACGCCACGGGCCCGCATACGGGCGAGGGGTGCACGAGAGCAGACGTCCACCATCGCGGACGCGCCGCCGATCGCGTCGGCTCCGACGAGTGCGAGCGCAGCGAGGTGGCTCACCGCGTCACCGTCGCGAAGCCTCGGTGCCACCGCGCGCACGCGCTCGACGAACGACGATGCTCCGCGCGTGAAGGTACGCACGCCCTGGAACGGCGCGTCGAGGTCGCGCGCACGAAGTCGACCCGGCGACGCTCCCTCACGAAGCGCCTCGGCCACCGAGAACGGTTTGCCGACAAGGGCTGAGGGTAGAGGCTTCGGATGCGGCATCGCCCCAGCATCCCGCTGCCTGGAAGCCGGATGACGCGTCGAATCGTGCCGGTGGACAACCCGCCGATTCGCCTCTCTGTGCAGGAGTCGACGAGCACCTGGCGGCGCTGCGTGACCCGTCACCTTCTGCCGCTGAGCCACCAAGCAGGCCGCAGAAATCGACGGGTCGCCCGCGCGGGGTGCTCAGGGAAGATGAGCGGCCGCGCGGGCATCGGCCGCGCGGTGCGAACGCGACCCGTCAAGAAGTGCGGCCCGATGAGCGCAGCACCCGCAGGAATCGACGGGTCGCGAGGAGGGGGAGGTGTGGGCGGGGTCGCGAGATGCGGGTGTGGCGCGGACGCGGGGACGCGCGGACGCGGGGGCGCGGACGCCCGGGCGGTCAGGCGGGGGTGCGAAGCGCCGCGACCACCTCGGCGACCGGCTCGACCCGCGCGTACGCGCTCGCGAGCGCGGCGAGGAACGCCGCGTGCACGTCGGCTCCGCCGACGGCGACTCCGCCGAAGGCCAGGTCGGGCGCGGCGCAGGCATCGGCGGCGACCGTCACCTTCCAGCCCAGATCGGATGCCGCGCGCACACTGGCGTCCACGCACATGCTCGTCATCATCCCGGCGATGACGATCGGGGCGCCGACGTGAGCGGTGAGCGCCTCGCCGAGCGGGCCGCCGTGGGAGGACGCGCCGTGGAACGCGTTCGGGTGATGCTTGACGACGACCGTCTCGTCGCCCTCGGGGGCGACCCGCGGGTCGATCTCGGCTCCCGGAGTCCCGGCTTCGAGGAAGCTCCCCGAACCGGATGACTCGTGGCGCACGTGCACGATCGGAAGCCCGGCCTCGCGGAAGGCCGTCAGAAGCTCCGCGGCGCGCTCGGCTGCGGCATCCGGATCCACCAGGGGGAAGCGTCCGCCGGGGAAGTAGTCGCGCTGGATGTCGATGAGGACGAGGACCGGGGCCATCGACCCAGCCTAGGTGCGCGGGGTCATCGCGCGGGCGGGTCGCCGAGCTTGGCGCTCACCGCGGCCAACTGCTGGGCGAGCTCGCGCACCTGCCCACGCGTGGCCGGCTCGGTGTCGTCGCCGACGGTCGCCGCCGCGCGCTCGATCACCCACGACGACACCGTCGCCGTCACGACGCCGACCACCGCGATCCCGCCGCACATCAGCAGCACCGCCACGACGCGGCCCCACCAGGTGACGGGATAGAAGTCGCCGTAGCCGACGGTGGTGATGGTGACGAAGGCCCACCAGACCGCGTCGCCGAAGTTCTCGATGTTGGCGCCGGGGGCTCCGCGCTCGGCCTCCAGGACGGCGAGCGCGGCGATCCAGATGAGGATCGCGGCCGCTCCGGCGCCGTAGATCGCCACACGGTTGCGGATGGCGGATCCCGCCGTGCGCTGGAGCGCCTTGACGACGGTCAGCGCGCGAAGGAGCCGCAGCGGCCGAAGCGCCGGGATCACGACGACCGCGAGGTCGAACAGGTGACCTCGGAACCACTTCCCGCGCGGATCCGCCAGGGCCAACCGCACGACGTAGTCGACCGCGAAGACGACCCATGTGACCCCGATGACGACCCGTGCGACGGCGTAGGCCGGCCCCTGCACGTCGGCGATCACCTGCCACGAGTACACGACGATGAAGACCAGCGACGTGATGATCAGCGGCCAATAGGTGAGTCTCTGCCATTGATCGGCGGTCAACGCCCGGGTCGCGGGTCCGCCGGTCGATGTGACGCTCACGGCACGACAGTAACGGCGGCGATCGGCCTCGGCCGGGAGCGCACGCCGGTGCTGGCGGCGTGCGCTCCCATCCCGTACCGTCTGATCAGGCGGTGATGCCGCCGGGTGAGAGGAGGCGCCGTGCCTCGAGATCCGTGGATGCCACCCCCGGGCCTGTCCGCCCACACGGCGGAGGGCAAGATCGAGCGGGGTCGGACGCCCCGTGGCGCGCTCTCCCAGCTCGTGGCCACCGGCCGAGACCCGATGGCCGTCCTCGATGCCCAAGACGTCGATCGCGTGCCGGAGCTCGTGCCGCTGCGCACCGCCCGCATGGGGGCGAGTCCTTTCGCGTTCTACCGGGGAAGCGCAGCGATCATGGCCGACGACCTGTCGCGCTGCCCGAGCACGAGCATCCTCGTCGCCTCCTGCGGCGACGCGCACCTGTCGAACTTCGGCCTCTACGGGTCGCCCCAGCGCACGCTCGTGTTCGATCTGAACGATTTCGACGAGTCGGCCTGGGCTCCCTTCGAGTGGGATCTCAAGCGCCTCGCCACCAGCGTCGTCATCGCCGGCCGCGCGACCTCGCGCGACGACGCCGTCGTCGAGGATGCGGCGCGGCAGGCCGTCCGCACGTATCAGCGGGGGCTCCGCACCGCCGCCAAGCGGTCTCCGCTCGAGCGGTACTTCGACCGCTTCGACGCGCTCGGTGCTCGCCTTTCGACCGATCCGGAGACGGCGGCGGTCGTCGAGCGCGCGGTGCGATCGGCGCAGAAACGCACCGGTTCCCGTGCCGCGCGCAAGCTGACGACGACCGATGAACACGGCCGCGTGACGCTCCTCGACGATCCCCCGGTGATGACCCATCTCACCGCCGGCGACGAGGAACGGGCATGGCGGGTCCTCGACGAGTACCGGCTGTCGGTCAATGTCGACATCCGGCTCCTGCTGCAGAAGTACGCGATGGCCGACGTGTCGGCTCGGGTGGTCGGCGTCGGCAGCGTCGGCACGCGCTGTCTGCTGATCGCGCTCCAAGACGGCGACGGCGATGTGCTCCTCCTTCAGGGGAAGGAGGCCGGCGAGAGCGTGCTCGTGCAGTACGGGCGCGTGACGCAGCCCGAGGCGGTCACGACCTTCATCGACACCTATGGCAACGGAGGGCGGGTGGTCGCGCTCCAGCGCATCCTGCAGGCGGTGTCCGATCCTTTCCTCGGTCATATCCGCCGATCGCCGTCCGGCGCGCGGCGCGACTTCTACGTGCGGCAGTTCCACGACATGAAGGGCGGCTTCGACGCCGAGGCGATGGAGGACAAGCCGTTCCGCTGGTACGCCATGGCGTGCGCGGCGACACTGGCGCGCGCCCACGGGCAATCACCGACGGGGGCCACCGCCGCCGGCTACGTCGGGGGCGGGCGGCGGTTCGAGGACGCCGTGGTGGAGTGGGCGTACGCCTACGCCGATCTGTCGTACGAGGACTGGGAGGAGTTCCGCCGCCACCGCGGCACCGAGGAGTGAGTGGGCGCAGCCCGCGCGATCAGCGCGCGGTGCCCTCGGCCGATCCCTCGGTCGGACCCGACGGGTCGGACAGGATGCAGATGATCTCGCGATCGCCGTCTCCCCACGACTGCTCGGACGGGTCGATCGAGTCTGCGATGAACACCGATTCCTCGTAGGAGATCCCGACGAACGGCTCGAAAGCAGACAGACACCCTTCCTCCGCAGCCGCGTCGACGGCCTCGGCGCCCGGCCACTCTCCGTCGGGCATGTCGAAGAGATGGAAGACCTCGTAGTCGTGCGACTCGCCGCAGGGGACCACCGGCAGCTGATTGATCTCGGTCTCGGTCACCTCGGTGAAGCAGTCCCCCACCGCGATGGCGAACACGTCGGCGTTCCCGCCTTCGACGACCTCCTGCGACTCCTCGTCCCGCTCCACGGTGGAGGGAGCGGTGAAGCTCACGCATCCGGAGAGAGCGACGGCGAGGGTGCCGACGGCACCCGCGGCGAGAAGACGGTGGATGAGGCGTGAGGTATGCATGGAACTTTCGGGGACGTGTGAGGACAGGACGAACGCCGAGATCGATCTCGGCGCGGGCCTCAGCCTAGAAGGCGCGCGCTCACGCCCGCGAGTCGGCGGCACCCCCGCGCGTGTCGGCTAGGCCGATTCGTCCTGAGCGCCCGGAGAGAGCGGATGACGCGGGCGCCAGACCACCAGCTCGGTGGCGCGGCGCACGCGCGTGCCATGGCGCAGGGTGACGACCGAGCCGGTCGCGCCCGCCGCGAAGACCCGCGCCCCCGGGCGTGACTGGCGCTCGATCTCGAGTTGCTGCTCGAGGTCTCGGACGCGCCGGGTGAGGTCGTGCACGCGCTGTTCGAGGGAGATGAGCCGCGCGATCGCGGGGAGGCTCATACCGTCGGCGGACAGCCGCGCGACCTCGCGCAGCTGCTCGACGTGGCGGAGCGAGTAGCGGCGGGAACCGCCCTGCGTGCGGGCGGGGACGACGAGACCGAGCCGGTCGTACTGGCGCAGCGTCTGCGGGTGCATGCCCGACAGCTCCGCCGCCGCGGCGATGGCGAAGATCGGCGCGTCACCGTCGATGTCGACGTGGTCCGTCATCCGTCCCTCCCGTGTCAGCCGCGCGCCTTGGCCATGAGGTCCGCCCGCGGGTTCTCCTTCGGCTCCACCTCGTGGAAGCGTTCGAGCGCTTCGCGCGCGGCGCCCTCGAGGTGGGAGGGCACGACCACCTGCACCTCGGCGAGCAGGTCGCCGGTGCCCTTCTGCGTCGAGACACCGCGTCCCTTGACGCGCAGCACGCGTCCCGAGGGGGTGCCCGGCGCGACACGCAGCTTCACCGGGTCGCCACCGAGCGTCGGGACCTCGATCGTGGCGCCCAGAGCCGCCTCGGTGAAGGTCACCGGAACCACCACGCGCAGGTTCAGTCCCTCACGGGTGAACACCGGGTGGGGGCGCACCGTCACCTGCACGACGATGTCGCCGCTTTCGCCGCCGTCGGGAGAGGGACGTCCGCGACCGCGGAGGCGGATGCGCTGCCCGTCGGCGACGCCGGCGGGGATCTTCACCTTGAACGGCTTGCCGTCCTCGCCCTGGAGGGTGATGGTCTCGCCCTTCGTGGCGGTGACGAAGTCGATGGTCGTGCGCGCCGTGACATCCGACCCGCGGGTCGGGCCGCCGAAGCCGCGGAAGCCGCCGGTGGGCTGCCCGAACCGACCCGAGCCGAAGCTGCCTCCCTGCTGCTGGTTGAACATCGCGAAGATGTCGTCGAAGTCGGCCGACTCGTAGCGCCCACCCCCGCGGCTCTGACCGAACGCGCTGAAGACGTCTTCGAACCCGCCGGCGCCCGGGCCGCCCGCAGTGAAGCGCGCGCCCGAGCCCATGGCCCGGATCTGGTCGTACTCGGCACGCTGCTCGGGGTCGGAGAGCACCGCGTACGCTTCGCTGATCTCTTTGAACTTCGCCTCGGCCGCAGCATCCCCCGGCTTGGAGTCGGGGTGATACTGCCGCGCGAGCTTGCGATAGGTCTTCTTCAGATCGGCGTCGGAGACCTCCTTGGAGACCCCCAGCACCTTGTAGAAGTCCTTCTCGAACCAGTCCTGGCTGGCCATGGCGTCTCCGGCCTACTCTGCCGGCACCGCGACGACGACCTTCGCCGGACGCAGCTCGGTCGAGCCCAGCCGGTAACCCGTCTCGACCACCTCGAGGATGGTCGCCTCGGTCGCGCCGGGGGTCGGCTGCTGGAAGATCGCCTCGTGGTGCTGGGGGTCGAAGGCCTCGCCGGCGGCGCCGTACGCCTCCACGCCCATGCGCTCGACGACAGCCCGCACCTTGTCGGCGATGGCGGCGAAGGGCGTGCCCTCGACGAGATCGCCGTGCTTGGCGGCACGGTCGAGGTCGTCGAGCACGGGGATCAGGCCTTTGGCGGCGGCCCCCTTGGCACGCTCGATCTCGATCTCGCGCTGGTCCTCGGTGCGGCGGCGGTAGTTGGCGTACTCCGCCTGCAGGCGCTTCAGGTCGGTGAGAAGCTGCGACTCCAGAGCCTCGACGCGGTCGGCGACGGCGTCGGTGTCATCCGCTGCCGCCGCATCGGCGGACTGGGCGGCGCTGAGGATGTCGTCGACGGTGAAGTCGCCGTCCTCTGCGCTCGCTGCGTCCGCCGACGCGTTCGGTGAGGCGTCTGCCGACTCGGGCGCCGAACCGTCCTCGGGGTCAGGCCCGGGAACCGTGGGGTCGTCCTTGTCTTTCGCCATGGTTACTTCTTGTCTTCCTCGTCGTCGATGACCTCGGCGTCGACCACGTCCTCATCGTTCGACGGCTGGTCGCCCGCGGGCGCACCCTCGCCACCGGCGGCGGCACCGTCGGCCTGCGGCGCGGCCTGGTTCGCCGAGTAGATCGCCTCGCCGATCTTGCCCTGCGACTGCGACAGCTTCTCGAACGCCGACTTCACCGCGTCGTCGTCGTCACCGGCGAGCGCGGTCTTCAGCGCATCGACGTCGGCCTGGACCGACTCCTTGACGTCGGCGGGCAGCTTGTCGTCGTTGTCCTTGATCAGCTTGTCGACCGAGTAGGCGAGCGTCTCGGCCTGGTTTCGGACCTCCGCGGCCTCACGGCGCTTCTTGTCCTCCGCCGCGTGCTCCTCGGCCTCGCGCACCATGCGCTCGATGTCGTCCTTCGGCAGCGACGAGCCGCCGGTGATCGTCATCGACTGCTCCTTGCCGGTTCCCTTGTCCTTCGCCGAGACGTGCACGATGCCGTTGGCGTCGATGTCGAAGGTGACCTCGATCTGCGGGATGCCCCGGGGAGCCGGCGCGATGCCGGTGAGCTCGAACGTGCCGAGCGGCTTGTTGTCGCGGGTGAACTCGCGCTCGCCCTGGAAGACCTGGATCGCGACCGACGGCTGGTTGTCGTCGGCGGTCGTGAAGGTCTCGCTCCGCTTGGTCGGGATGGCGGTGTTGCGCTCGATGAGCTTGGTCATGATGCCACCCTTGGTCTCGATGCCGAGGCTCAGCGGGGTGACGTCGATGAGCAGGACGTCCTTGCGCTCGCCCTTCAGCACACCGGCCTGCAGGGCTGCGCCCACGGCGACGACCTCATCGGGGTTCACACCCTTGTTGGGCTCCTTGCCGGCCTCGCGCTGGACGAGCTCCGACACGGCGGGCATACGGGTCGAACCGCCGACGAGCACGACGTGGGCGATGTCGGCGACCTTGATGCCGGCCTCGCGGATGACATCCTCGAACGGCTTCTTGGTGCGGTCGAGGAGGTCCTTGGTGAGGTCCTCGAACTTCGCGCGGGTGATCGTCTCCGACAGCGAGACGGGGCCCGAGTCGGTCAGCGACAGGTAGGGGAGGTTGACCGAGGTGCTGGTCGAGGAGGACAGCTCCTTCTTCGCCTGCTCGGCGGCCTCCTTCAGTCGCTGCAGGGCGATCTTGTCGCCCGAGACGTCGACACCGGTGGTGTCCTTGAACTGCTTGATGAAGTACTCGACCAGACGCTGGTCCCAGTCGTCACCGCCGAGACGGTTGTCACCGGCGGTGGAGCGCACCTGGATGGTGGAGAAGTCGTCGTCCTTGCCCACCTCGAGGAGCGAGACGTCGAAGGTACCGCCACCGAGGTCGAAGACGAGGATGAGCTCGTCCTCCTTGCCCTTGTCCAGGCCGTACGCGAGGGCGGCGGCGGTGGGCTCGTTGATGATGCGCAGGACGTTCAGACCCGCGATCTCGCCGGCCTCCTTGGTGGCCTGACGCTCGGCGTCGTTGAAGTACGCCGGCACCGTGATGACCGCGTCGGTCACGGTGTCGCCCAGGTACTGCTCGGCGTCGCGCTTGAGCTTCTGCAGGATGCGGGCCGAGATCTCCTGCGGCGTCCACTTCTTGCCGTCGACCTCGAAGGTCCAGTTCGTGCCCATGTGGCGCTTGACGCTCGAGACGGTGCGGTCGACGTTGGTGACCGCCTGACGCTTGGCGGTCTCGCCGACGAGGATCTCGCCGTCCTTGGTGTAAGCGACCACCGAGGGGGTGGTGCGGAAGCCCTCGGCGTTCGCGATCACCTTGGGCTCGCCGCCCTCCAGCACCGCGACGACGGAGTTCGTCGTTCCGAGGTCGATACCAACAGCACGTGCCATGTGTGTTTCTCCTTTTCACGGGGCCGAGAGCCTCGACCCGGGGCGTTGTCATGAAGTCTTCTCGCGGGCGGTCCCCCAACGTGCTGAGGGGTTGAGCCGCGATGACTCAAGACTACGCGGCGGGGCGATCGGCGTCAAATGAAGTTGATATGTGATGGCTCAACTTCGAATGTCGCGGTGCGGCGGTTTCGCTTCTTCCCCCGTTCACCGAAGGGCCCTAGCGTGACGGACATGACCGCACCCGCCGAGGGCGTGCCGCCCGCCACCGCCGACAGTGCCGCCATCCCTGTGATGGGGCTGGATCTGCGGGAGGACACCTCCGCGCCGCGGCGTCAGATCTACGCGTGGGCGCTGTGGGACTGGGCGACACAGCCGTTCAACACGGTCATCCTCACCTTCATCTTCACCGCCCTGTATCTCACGACCGACGCGTTCCTGCCGGCCGACGTCGCCGCCCTCCCCGACGATGCGCCGGCCAAGGAGGCCGCCCTCGCCGACCTGGCGGTGGGCCTGGGGTGGGGCGGGACGATCGCGGGTCTGCTCATCCTCGCGATCGCACCGATCCTCGGGCAGCAGGCCGATGCCCGCGGGCGACAGAAGCTGTGGCTCGGAATCGGCACCGGCGCGCTCATCCTCTGCATGTTCGGGCTGTGGTTCGTCGAACCTGCGCCGGCGTACTTCTGGCTGGGTGTCGCGCTCATCTCCGCCGGCACCGTGTTCGGCGAGATCGCGGCGGTGAACTCCAACGCGATGCTCATCGGCATCGCCAGCCGCAAGACGATCGGCCGGGTGTCGGGACTCGGATGGGGCTTCGGCTACCTCGGCGGCATCATCGCCCTGGTGCTGGTGGTCGTGTTCTACAGCGCCGACTGGTTCGGCATCTCCGACGCCGACGGCCTGCCGTTCCGGATCATCGCCGTGGGGTGCGCGATCTGGGCGATCGTCTTCTCGATCCCGATCTTCCTCGCCGTCCCCGAGCCCTCCGCGGGGCGCCCCGAGCGGAAGGTGGGGTTCTTCGCCGCGTACGGTCTGCTCATCCGAGACGTCATCGGCCTGTACCGGAACCCGGGAACACGCCAGACGTTCTGGTTCCTCCTCGCCAGCGCCGTCTTCCGCGACGGCCTGGGCGGCGTCTTCGCATTCGGGGCCGTCATCGCCGCCCAGGTGTTCGGGTTCGAGTTCCTCGACCTCGTCATCTTCGGCGTCGCCGCGAACCTCATCGCGGGGGTGTCGACCATCATCGCCGGGCGTTTCGACGACCGATTCGGGCCCAAGTCGGTGATCGTCTTCTCGCTGAGCGGCATGGTGGTCGCGGGGCTCGCCGTCTTCTTCCTCGTCGACGCCGGAACCACGGTGTTCTGGATCGGCGGACTCGTGCTCTGCGCATTCGTCGGCCCCGCGCAGGCGGCCGCGCGGTCCTTCCTCTCGCGCGTCACTCCGGCGGGCCGAGAGGGCGAGATCTTCGGGCTCTACGCCACGACCGGACGCGCGGCGAGCTGGATGGCGTCGGCGATGTGGTCGGTGTTCATCATCATCGGAGGCGTGACCGCGTTCGGCATCCTCGGAATCGTGCTCGTCCTGCTCGTCGGGCTCCTGCTGCTCCTTCCCGTGCGCGCCCCGCGCTGACAGGCGGGCGGGACTCAGCCGTTGAGGTTGTCAGCGAGTTTCGCGAGAAGGCGCGCAAGCTCGGTGCGCTCGGCCTCGGTGAAGCTCTCGAGGGCCTGGGCGATCGCCTCGCGCCGCTCGCCGCGGAATCCCCGCACGACCCGTCGCCCGGCATCGGTCACGGCGACGCGGGTGCGCCGGGCGTCGTCGGGGTCGGCCTCGCGTCGCACCAGATCGAGCTGCACGCACTGCTGCACCAGGCGCGACGCGCGGGGCTGGTCGACGTCGATCGCCTCGCCGATCTCTCCGACGCTCAGCGGATGCGTCGCCGCGACGAGCGCCTCGAGCAGGCGCAGGCGCGCAGGTCCGCCGAAGTGCGGGGAGGCGCCCTCGGGGCCGGGCGCCGCCGGGCGCCGGTGGCCGTGCGGTCCCCGCTCCGACCAGGGATGCCGCGGGCCGGCGCCTTCGGTGTCGCCGCGCCCTGCCCAGGGCGGTCCGCCACGCCGGGGGCGGAGCCGGGCGAGGGCTGCGGCGATCTGATCGGCGGCGGCGATCCGGTCCGCGGGGTCGGGCGACGTGTCGGGGGGCGGATCGCTCACCCGGTCAGAATACATGCCTCTTGACATGTATTCGGGATACATGTCACACTGCATGTACATGCCAAATGACATACAAAATCGCGTCGCCGTCGGCGACGCTGTGAGAGGACACCCCATGAACACCGAATCACCCGACACCCCCGACACACCCGACCGGCCGCTCGGCTTCTGGCTGCGCGCGACCGATGCCCTGATCTCCCAAGAGGTCGACGCCGCGCTCGCGGCCCATGACGCCGACCGGCGCGAATGGATGGTGCTGAACGTGCTCGCAGGAGAGATCGACGCACGCGGATTCCGCGACCGTCTCGCCCGCAAGCCGAAGATGCTCCGCCATCTCGCCGACCGCGGGCTCGTCGCGCGCGAGGGCGATGACTGGGCCTTGACGGCCGAGGGTCGCGCACGACGCGACCTGCTGGCCGAGACCGTCGCCGGGATCCGGGCCCGCGTCGCCGGCGCCGTCTCCGCCGAGGACTACCGGACGACGATCGCCTCCCTCGAGGCGATCGCGCGCGAGCTCGGATTCTCCGAGGACGACCCTCGTCCGTGGCGCGGCACGCCGCGGCATCCGCGTCACCGCTTCGGCCTGCGCCCGTTCGTTCCCGGCGAACCGCGCCCCGGCGAGGGAGGCGGCCCCGGGCCGCGCTTCGGCGGCAATCCCCACCACGGCTTCCGCGGTGCCGGGCCCCGACCCGACGCAGACGCGGTCTGACCGACGCCGGATCAGGTCTGTCGGCGGATGAAGCGCATCAGGTAGGCGATGACGCCCAGCACGAGCAGGACGATTCCGAGCCAGAGCAGGAACTTCACCGCCTCGACGAACACTCCGAGGAGCAGCAGGACGATTCCGACGATAAGGAGGATGAGTGCGAGTGCGGGCATACGTCCAGCGTGACCCGCCTGCCTCCCGGCGGCAAAGGGTTGACAGCGGGTCCCGTGGCGTTCAGGCGCCGCGGGCTCCGGCGTCGGTGGCGCCGACGTCGGTCACGTGGAAGTTCAGGTGCGAGCGCGACGCCGTCGGGCCCCTCTGACCCTGATAGCGGTTGCCGTAGGGGCCCGACCCGTAGGGGGTCTCGGTGGGCGAGGAGAGCCGGAAGAAGCAGAGCTGCCCGATCTTCATGCCCGGCCACAGCTTGATCGGCAGGGTCGCGACGTTCGACAGCTCGAGGGTCACATGCCCGGTGAATCCCGGGTCGATGAAGCCGGCGGTGGAATGCGTGAGCAGACCCAACCGCCCCAGCGACGACTTCCCCTCCAGGCGCGCGGCGATGTCGTCGGGCAGGCTCACCTGTTCGAAGGTCGCGCCGAGCGCGAACTCACCCGGGTGCAGGATGAACGGCTCAGCGGGGTCGACCTCGATGAGGTGGGTGAGGTCGGGCTGGTCCAGTGCCGGGTCGATGAAGGGGTACTTGTGGTTGTCGAAGAGCCGGAAGTAACGGTCCAGCCGCACGTCGACGCTCGAGGGCTGCACCATCGCGGGATCCCACGGCGCCAGACCGATGCGTTCGGCGTCGATCTCGGAGCGGATGTCGCGGTCGCTCAGCAGCACGCGGATCAGACTATCGCTGCCGCTGGTGTTATCCTTGCGAGGCGCTTCGGGCGCACCCTCCGGGGGTGTAGTTCAATGGCAGAACATCAGCTTCCCAAGCTGAGAGCGCGGGTTCGATTCCCGTCACCCCCTCCACCGAAGGCTCGACATGTTCGACAGTGACCTCCCGTACGAGGACTGGCTTGCGACCAAAGAGACCGTCCATCGGTTCGCCCAGATCGTGGGCAAGCTCCGCCTGTCGCTGAGCGTCCGACGCAATCACTGGTGGAACGTCCCCTTCCACCTCACGGCCTCAGGCATCACCACCCGCCCGATGGGCACGGAGCCCACCTTCGCCGTCGATCTCGACTTCCTCGACCACCGGGCCCTCGTCACGACCACCTCCGGAGATCGCGCCTCCTTCGGGCTCGCGGGCCGGAGCGTGGCGACGTTCCATGCCGAGTTCGTGCGAGTGCTCGACGGCTTCGGCATCGACACCTCGGCCATCCGCGAGGCCGCGCCCTTCGATCTCCCCGACGCCGACCGCCGCTTCGCCGATGACACGGAGCACGACGTCTACGACCCGGCAGCCGCAACCCGGTACTTCCGCACGCTGAGCGACGCCGGACTCACGCTGGAGGAGTTCGCGGCGCGGTTCTCGGGCAAGACCAGCCCGGTCCACCACTTCTGGCACACCTTCGACATCGCCCTCACCCGCTTCGCCGATGTCTCGGTCGAGCACGGCGCCGAGACCGACCCCGTCACGCGGGAGGCGTACTCCCGTGAGGTGACCAGTTTCGGCTTCTGGTTCGGGGACGCGCAGGTGCCCTACCCCGCGTTCTACGCCTACACCTCGCCCGAACCCGAGGGTTTGGCGGCGACACCGCTGCCGGCGGGCGCGGAGTGGGCGTCGCGAGGCTCCTCGCATCTTGCGATCTACCCGCTGCGCGCAGCCCGCGCGACAGGGGATCCCCGGGCTGCGGCCCTGGACTTCTTCGAGACGGCCTACCTCGCCGGCGCGAGGCTGGCGGGCTGGGACATCGAGCGCTACCGGTGCGTCGACGGCGTCACCGATCCCCATCTCTCGGCGTCGGCGGGCGCGCCTCGGCACTGACCGGCAGCGTATGCCAGGTCTCGTAGGCCATCGCGGCCGCGGCGGCGGCATCCTGCTTCTCGCACAGCGCGATGAAGCGCTCGTGGCGCTCCGCAGCCGCCGGCGCGTCACTGCCGAAGCGCAGGCGCTCGGCGCGGCGGACGATCGGACCGAACTGCTCGAGCACGGTCACGACGGCGGCATTCCCGAGCACCTCGATGGGAACGGCGTGCAGCTCGTCGTCGGCGTCGAGGGCTGCCGAGACGTCGCCGCGCTCCGCCGCGGCGGTGAAACGGCGATTGGCGTCGCGCATGCGGGCGATGTCGGCCGGAGTGAGCCGCCCCACCGTCTCGCGGACGGCGAGTTCGTGCATGGCGGCGACGACGTCGCGCGCATCGCGGAGCGCGGACTGCTCGATGGGACTCACGGTGGTCGAGCGACCCGGCTGCGACACGACCAGTCCGCTGCCGCTGAGTCGCAGCAGCGCTTCGCGCACCGGGGTGCGGCTCACGCCGAGCCACGCGGCGAGGTCGCCGTCCTTCAGCTGCTCGCCGGGTTCGAAGGTGCCGTCGACGATGGCGTCACGGAGGCGCCGGTAGACGTCATCGCGGAGCAGGCTGCGCGGAAGCGACGAGGAGGCGGGAGGGATCGGCACCTGACATATTGCACACAGTGTGCGGCCTGGCCGCAACCGCGTCCCTCCCGTGCGTCGGCCTGCTGCTAGGGCAACGGCTCGGCTGTCTTGCGCGCAGCGCGTGCCGACGACCGCACCGCCCCGATGCTCGCCGCGATCACGAGGGCGATGCCGACGAGCTCGAGCCAGGCGAGCTCCTGACCGAGCAGGAGGAAGCCTGCCAGGGCGGCGGTGGCCGGGGCAAGGCTCATGAGGATGGCGAAGGCCGCCGCCGGGAGCCGGCGGAGGGCGATGAGCTCGAGCGCGTAGGGGATCGTCGACGACAGCACCGCCACCGCCGCTCCGAGCGCCAGGAGATCCCACCGGAGGAGCGCCGACCCGGCATCCCAGATCCCGAGCGGCAGCATCACGATTGCGCCGACGGCCATGGCGATCGCCAGCCCGTCGAGCCCTCGGAACTCGCGCCCGACGCGTGCCGACGCGAGGATGTAGAACGCCCAGCTCGCTGCGGCGCCCAGCGCGTAGAGCACCCCGATGGGATCGAGCCGGTCCCATCCCCCGCCGCCGAGCGCGACCACCCCCGCGAAGGCCAGCACCGCCCACAGCCATGCCGAGGCGCGCTGGGAGGCGACGATCGACAGGATCAGGGGGCCGAGCACCTCGATCGTGACCGTCACCCCGAGGGCGAGGCGTTCGAGCGCGAGGTAGAACAGCCCGTTCATGAGGGCCAGCACCAGACCGAACAGGATGACGGCGCGCCACGCCGCGCGCGAATGCCCGCGGAGCGCGGGGCGGGCGATCGCCAGCAGCAGCACCGCCGAGAAGGCCAGTCGCAGCAGCACCATGCCGAGGGGCCCGACCTGCGGGAACAGCAGCACCGCGATCGAGGCACCCACCTCCTGGCAGGCCAGGCCCGCCACCACGAGGAGGACGGCGGGGCTCGGAGCCCGGGTGCTCACGAGACCGGCGCGGTCACGGGAGGGGGCAGATCGCGTTCTGGGCGATGGCGTCGCGCTGCTGCTCGGGAGTCCAGGGCAGACCCGCCTCGGGTGCAGTCTGCCCCGACGCGGCGGGCGCCTTCGACGCGATCGCCGCGAGCTGCCAGGCCAGGAACGCCCCGATCCCGTCGGCGGCGCGCGAGTTGTTCAGCGAGACGGCGACGGTGAGTCCGGTCTGCGGGTCGGCGAAGGTGGCGGTGATGTACCCGGGGGTCGAGCCGTACTGGCCGATCATCGACCCCGCCTGGACGACGCCGCCGGCGGTGGTCTGCCACGACGGTGCCCCGTCGTACGGCGGCAGCGGGGCGTCATAGCGCTCATCGGTGTCGATTCCGAGGGCGTTGGCGGCCAGTCCCTGCGCGTAACGACCGAGATCGTCGATGGTCGTGACGACGCCGGCGTCGGTCCAGCCGAAACTCGCCGAGGCCTCGGTGATGTTCAGCGGCTCCGCGCAGTTGACGCCGCCTTCGACATCGGGCGACCAGAGCCCGTCGAGCACGGGACCCTCGGCTGCGGGTGCAGAGGCCGACGCGCCCGGCAGGCGGGTGCCGGCCAGGTCGAGCGGATCGAAGACCTCGTCCTGCAGCACCTCGGCCGCGGAGCGACCGGTCACCCGTTCGAGAACGAGCCCGGCGAGCAGGTACCCCGAGTCGGAATCGCGGAACGCGGCGCCGGGCGTCACGTCGGCGGTCGTGCCGACACCGTATCCGGCGAGCTCCCGCGGGTTCCAGACGCGGTCTGGCGTGGTGAGGAAACTGCTCTGCAGGCGCGGTGCGTAATCTCCCAGGCCCGAGGTGCCGTCGCACAGCTGCTCGACGGTGATGTCGGCGAGGCCGGCGAAGCCCGAGACGTAGTCGGTGATGGGCGCGTCGAGGTCGATCAGTCCCCGCTCGGCGACGAGGTAGACCGCGTCGCAGGTCATGGCACGGGTCACCTGTCCGGCACGGAAGGCGCTGTCGGCGGAGGTCTCCGCGCCCCCGGGTGCGGTGGTTCCGACGCCTGACACCCACGATCCGCTCCAGGGCGCCCAGACGCCCACGACGGCGCCGGATGACCCGGTGGCGGCCATCGCGAAGGTCACCGCGTCCTGCAGCTGGGTGACCATCTCGTCAGGAAGGGAGCCTTCGACCTGGGCGGGCACGTCGATCGGCACCGTGTCGTCGGGGGAGCAGGCCGTCACGCCGATGGCGACCGCACCTGCCACAACCGTCGCGAGGGCGCCACGAAGAGCGCGCGATCGATCCGAACGCAGCCGCATGTCACCCCCCAGGAGCATCGTCGTCCTCGAGAATCTAAGCACACGAGGGCTGTGTGATCGCCCCGCGTCGTAGGGTGGTCAGCTGTGACCCACCGGTTCGACGACGCCACCGTCGCGGCGATCCTCCGCCATATGAACGACGACCACCGTGACGACAATCTGCTGATCGTGCGCGCGTTCGGCCCGTCGGGCGCGTACCGGACGGCACGGATGACCGGGCTCGACGGCGCCGGAGGCGAGTGGATGGCGCAGACCGACGCGGGCGACGAGGTCGCGGTGCGCGTGGACTGGCCCGGCGGCGCGATCACCGAGCGCCCCGAGGTGCGGCGCGAGATCGTGGCGCTGTACGACGAGGCGTGCCGTCGCCTCGGCGTCACGCCTCGACCGCACTGAGCGAGGAGCGTTGCAAAGCGCCGATCGGCGCTGGTTAGGTGACCCTAAGTCGCCTATGATGAGGCGCATGGCCGACCCCATCCCGTTCTCGGCGGCGCTGCGCGAGCGCTCCAGCAGCGCGCACTCCTCGAGCGAGCGCTCCGGTTTCATGGCCGACCTCATCGAGGGCGCCGGAACCCGCGAGGACTACGTCGCACTGGTGGCCCAGCACTGGTTCATCTACGAAGCGCTGGAATCGGCCGCCGAGCGGATGCGCCGCGACCCCGTGGCATCCGTCTTCATCTCCGACAAACTGACCAGGCTCCCCGCCCTCGAATCAGACCTCGCCTTCCTGCTCGGCGCCGACTGGCGAGACCGCATCAGCCCGCTGCCGACGACGCGGGCCTACGTGGAGCGCATCCGGCAGGTCGGGGCCACCTGGCCGGGCGGTTTCGTGGCGCATCACTACACGCGCTACCTCGGCGACCTGTCGGGGGGTCTCTTCATCGGGCGCCTCATGGCGCGGCGCTTCGGCTTCGAGACCAACGGCATCGGCTTCTACCTCTTCGACGAGATCGCCGACCCCCGCGGGTTCAAGGAGGTCTACCGCGAGCAGCTCGATGCCGCCCCCTGGGATGCCAACGAACAGGAGCGCGTCATCGACGAAGTGCTGCGCGCGTATCGCTACAACACCGAGCTGTTCGACGACCTCGCCGCCGCGAAGGCGGAAGCCGTCGCCTGAGGGTCAGGATGCCGCGGGGCGGCGGACGTGCTCGTGCATCCACCGGGCGACATCCGGGTCCACGCGGATGTCGCTCGGCCGGAGAGGTCGCGACAGGTAGAGCCCGTCGAGAGAGGTGAGTCTCGACAGGGCAACGTAGGTCTGGCCGGGTGCGAACGCGCCCGAGCCGAGATCGATCACCGCGCGGTCGTAGGTCTTGCCCTGCGACTTGTGGATCGTCACCGCCCACGCCAGCCGCAGCGGGAACTGCGTGAACTCGGCGACCACCTCGCGGGTGAGCGTACGGGACCCGGCGTTGTAGGCGTAGCGGAACCTCTCCCACACCGCGGGTTCGACATCGAACTCCTGACCGTCGACCTCGACGCGCACGGTGCCGCCGGCGATGCGGGTGACCGTGCCGATCGTGCCGTTGACCCAGCGCGGCGGGTCGCCGTAGCCCTGGGTGTCGTTGCGCAGGAACATCACCTGCGCCCCCACCTTGAGCTTCAGCTCGGTGTCGGCGGGGTAATTAGCCTCGCCCCGCCCGAAGTCGCCGTTGATCTCGGCGACCGCGGTCTGCTCGCGGCCGACGAGCTCGGTGAGGTGCCGGCGGTTGATGTTGTTGACGATGTCGTTCCGTGTGGCGAGCGTGATGATGGGGTGCTCGCCGTCGTCGGGGTGCGGGGGCGTTCGGGCACCGGTGTCGTTGAGCACCTGGGCGATGTCGGCGGTGACACGTCCGTGACGGACGGCGTTCAGCATCGCCTTGAACGCGGGGTCGGCCTGCCGGTGGATCTCGGCGAGCTCGCGCACATGCAGAGAGGCGCCGTACGCGCCGAGCTCCATGAGTCCGTCACCGGCGACCTCGCCGGTCCACACCTTGGCGTCGAAGAACCAGAACGAGCGGTAGTGGTCGCGGATGTAGCGCATCTCGTCGCCGCGGGGCGGCACGGGAGCGAGCTGATACGGGTCGCCGAACATGACGATCTGCACGCCCCCGAAGGGCTCGGCGCGTCGACCCCGCGCCTGACGGAGGGCGCGATCGATGCCGTCCATGAGGTCGGCGTTGACCATCGAGATCTCGTCGATGACCAGGGTGTCGATGGCGTTGAGGATGCGCCTGGTCGCATCGGACTGGTCGAGGTCGGTGTTCGCGATGAGCCCGATCGGAAGCCGGAACAGCGAGTGGATCGTCTGACCCTCGACGTTCAGCGCGGCGACTCCGGTCGGCGCGCAGACCGCGATCTGCTTGGCGGTGTTCCACGCCAGGTGCTGCAGCAGCGTGGACTTGCCCGTCCCGGCGCGGCCGGTGACGAAGACGTGGTCGCGGGAGTCCTCGATGAGCCGGAACAGCGCCTCCTGCTCGGCGGAGAGCGCGGGCGTGGTCACCGGTTCATGGTAGACGGATGCCGCGGCTCCATGACGTCGGCGACGCTCGGCCAGCGCTTCGTGCCGGCCACCACACCCGTGACGATCTCGCGGAAGCGCGGACACGTGGAGATGTCGTGCGCTTGACAGCGCAAGGCGTGCTCGGTCATGAGGCGCGACCGCTCCATCTCGGCCATCCGCGCGGCGAGATCGGCGAGGTGCGCCTCGAGGACGCGGTGGCGCTCGGGCGCCCGATCGTCCAGGAGCACCCGGATCTGCTCCAGCGACATCCCCGCCCACTTGCCGCGCAGGATCACGGCGATGCGCACCAGATCGTCGTCGCTGTAGCGACGGCGGCCGCCGCTGTCGCGTGCCGGTGCGAGGAGACCGGCGTCCTCCCAGTGCCGCAGGACGTGGGTGGGCAGCGAAAAGCGCGCCGCCGCGTCGCCGATGGCCAGACCGCTTGACTTCATGTCGACATGAAGTCACACGATGAGGTCTGACGCAACCCCATCTGAGGAGGAACCATGATCGACGCGATCGTGATCGGCGGCGGACCCGCCGGCCTGCAGGCAGCTTTGACGCTGGGTCGGATGCATCGTGAGGTGCTGCTGTTCGACTCGGGCGAGTACCGCAACGGCACGGTCGACCACGCACAGAACCTCATCACGCACGACGGCCAAGCGCCCGCGGAGATCCGCCGGCTCGCGCGTGAGGAGCTCGCGGGCTACGCGACGGTGCAGGTCGTCGAGGCGACGGTGCACGCGGTCGAGGCTCGGGATGACGGCGGATTCGCCGCGATGACCGAGGACGGCGTCTTCGTCGCATCCGTCCTGATCCTCGCGACCGGCCTGCGCGACGAGCTGCCGCCGATTCCGGGGCTCGCCGAGGCGTGGGGGCGCGAGGTCGCGCACTGCCCGTTCTGCCATGGACATGAGCTCAGCGGCAAGCGCATCGGCATCCTCGGATCGGGGGCCCACGCGGCCACGCACCGGGCGATGCTCTCGCCGATCGGGTCGGAGGTCGTCGTGATCGACCCGGGCGAGGTGGCCGGCGTCGAGCGGACCGCCGACGGGCTGGTGCTGCGGCGGCGCGAGGGCGACGCCGTCGACGTCGGCGGACTCTTCGTCGCGCCGACGTCGACCCAGCGGTCGCCGTTCGCGGCGCAGCTGGGGCTTGCGACGCTGCCCTCGGGGGGCGTCGAGGTCGATGCCCTGGGCGGCACGAGCGTGTCAGGGGTGTTCGCTGCGGGCGACATGGCGCATACCGCGGCGATGCCCGGCCCGATGGCCTCGCTCGCCGTGGCGATCGCCGCCGGCCAGCTGGCCGCCGCAGCGGCCGTTCACCAGCTCGTCGCCCGCGAGATCGACGCGGAGCGGGGAACGGTTTCCTAGACTGGGCCCATGCAGCAGGGGGCGGCGGCGGGGGGCAGGCGTCGCTCGCGCTCGCGCCTGGCCACTGATCTGGCTGTGCTGGGGGTCATCGGCGCGCTCCTGATCGCCGCCTTCGTCGCGGCCGGCGCGACCCTGTACCGCGAGTTCTACAGCCCCGCCGCCTTCGTCGAGCGCTACCTGGGACTTCTCGCCGACGGGCATGCCGCCGAGGCTCTCGCCACCCCGGGGGTCTCGGTCGACATCGAGGCCCTCGAGGCGGCGGGACTGCCTCCCACTGCGTCGCAGGCGCTGCTGCGTCGCGACGCCCTCGCCGCCCTCGGCGGCGTGGAGATCGTCGGCGAGGAGACCGACCGCAGCGTCACCCGCGTGACCGCCGCCTACCGCGCCGGTCAGTTCGAGGGGACGACGACCTTCGAGGTCGAACGCGATGGATCGGTGGGTCCGCTCCCCACCTGGCGATTCGCCACGAGTCCCCTCGCGGTGATGCAGGTGGCCGTTCAGGGGTCGATGACCTTCGACGTCAACGGATTCTCGCTGGACAAGCGACAGGTCTCGCCCGACGGCGCGGAGGCCGACCCTTCGGCGCCGGTGTCGCTGCTGGTGTTCTCCCCCGGCATCTACTCCGTCTCGGTGGACACGGCGATCTCGAGCACGCCCGGGGTGGCCGTGGTGTCGGACAGCCCGTTCTCCTCGGTGCCGGTGTCGCTGCAGGCCCAGCCGACCGAGGAGTTCGTCTCGGTGGTGCAGGACCGTGTGGAGGAGTTCCTCACCGGGTGCGCCACCCAGGAGGTGCTCCAGCCGACCGGATGTCCTTTCGGCTACCGCGTGCAAGACCGCATCGTCTCGCCCCCGACCTGGTCGATCGCGCAGCAGCCCGCCATTCGCCTGGAGCCGGACGGGGCGAACTGGATGATTCCGCCGACCCCGGCCGTGGCGCGGATCGCCGTCGACATCCGCTCGCTCTTCGACGGACGCGTGGAGAGCACCGAGGAAGACGTGCCGTTCACGCTCGCGGGCAGCATCACGGTCGATCCCGAGGGGCGCGCCTCGATCTCGATCACGAGCTCGGAGACGCAGTGATCCCCGGCGGAACGGTCAGCGACTGACGCGGGCTCCGCGTTCGGCGCGCTCGGCGTCGCGCTGGGCGAGGGCGGCGAGCTGGGCGTTGTAGGCGTCGAGTTCGGCATCGCCCGTGCGATCGGCGTGGCGGTCGCTGCGCTTCTGGTCGCGGGCGTCGCTGCGGCTCCACTGGATCGCGACCGTGATGGCGAGGATGAGCGTCGGGAGCTCGCCGACCGACCAGGCGAGTCCGCCGCCGATGTACTGGTCCTCCAGCGGTGTGGGCCCCCAGGTGCGACCCATCGAGCCGAACCACTCGGCGACCATGAGGCCCGACTGCATCATCATGGCCACCCCGAAGAACGCGTGCATCGCCATGACGCCGATGAGCAGCAGCAGCCGGCCCGCGTACGGGAGGCGCCAGGGCACGGGGTCGATGCCGATGAGGGTGAGGGCGAAGAGGTATCCGGTGATGAGGAAGTGGGCGATCATCCACTCGTGGCCGAGGTGGTCGTAGAGCGACCAGCGGAAGAGGTCGGTGTAGTAGAACGCCCAGAGCGACCCGATGAAGAGCCCGGCGGCCACGAACGGATTCGTCAGCACGCGGGAGAACGGCGTGTGCACCGCCCAGAGGATCCACTCGCGGCCGCCGCGCGTACCGTCGTCGCGCTTGTGGATCGCCCGCGCCGCCAGGGTCACGGGGGCACCGGCGACGAGGAGGGCGGGAATGGCCATCGACAGCAGCATGTGGCCGAGCATGTGCACGCTGAACATGTAGTCCTGGTAGGCGTTGATCGGACCGCTCGTCACCCAGAAGAGCAGTACGATCCCGAGCACCCACAGCACCGTGCGGTACACCGGCCACCGGTCACCGCGGCGGGTGAGGCGCCACACACCCGCGAGGTAGAAGAACAGTCCGAAGCCGGCCGCGGTCGCCCAGAGCAGGTCGAGGTCCCACGCGGTCAGCCATCGATCGAGGGTGAACTCGGGCGGCAGCGGAGCACCCGTGAGGACTTCCGCCGGGGTGCGCACGGTCGGGAGGGCGGTGTCGACCGGAGGGGGCGTGCGGGCGAGCGCGGCGGCGGCGCCGCTGGCGATGCCCATGAACGCCAGTTCGACGGCGATGATCCCCCAGAAGCGACGGTGCGCGGCATCCGGAGTCCGATCCAGCCGTGAGATGGCGCCACGGCGGTACCAGGCGCCGAAGACCCCGATGGCGATGAGGGCGATGACCTTCACCCCCAGGATCGCGCCGTAGGGGCTGAAGAGGGCTTCGGGGGTGACCACGCCGATGGCCGCGCGGACGGTGCCCGAGAGGGCCACCACGAGGAACGCGGCCAGGGCGATGCTCGAGTAGCGGCTGAGGACGACGGTGAGGCGGGAGCGCTCGAGGACCGGTCGGAGGATGACGAGAAGCAGAAGGCCGCCGAGCCAGGCCGCCGCGGCGATGATGTGGAGCGCGAGGGCGACGACGGCGGAGTTGTGGTTCGCCTCTTCGCCGGAGTGCCCCTGCGTGGCCATCGGGATGAGCGCCGCGATCGCCGCGACGGCGACGAGCATCGTGGCGAGCCAGGAGCGCACCGCGAAGGTCAGGACCGTCAGAGCGGCGCCGGCGATGGTGGTGATCAGCCACGCCCGGCCGGGTTCGGTGTCGATGAGGAAGCGACCGAGCTGCGCGCCGAACTCGGCGCCGGCGTTGATGGCCGGGTTGAACGCGTCGACGAACGTGAGGAAGCCGGTGGCGGCGGCCGAGACGGTGAAGATCGCCGCCGAGACCGATGCGGTGTCGAGGGCGACATCGAACTCGCGTTCACCCGCGCGCAGGGCGAAGAGCGCCAGGACGAGGGCGCCGACCATGCCGGCGGCGGAGAGGTTGACGAGGAGCTTGGCGATGGGGAGGCCCCAGCGCGCGACGGGGCCGGGATCACCGATCAGCAGCGGGGCCGCTCCCCCGCCGAGGGCGAGTCCCGCGACCAGGGTGACGAGCGCCGCGGCGACCAGGATCACGGGCCCGGTGGCCCGCAGCGCGCGGGAGTTCACCCCACCAGCCTACGGGCGGGCGGTGGGCGCGGGCTGGGTGCGGGAATGCGGAAGGGGGATGCCGCGGTGTGCGACATCCCCCTTCCGATCAGCGTGCGACGGTGATTACTTGACCGCAGCCTTGAGCTTGGAGCCGGCGGTCACCTTGACGCGCTTGCCGGCGGGGATCTTGATCTCTTCACCCGTCTGGGGGTTGCGGCCGGTGCGAGCCGAGGTCTCGACCTGCTCGAAGGAGATCCATCCGGGGATGGAGACCTTGCTGCCCTTGGCCACCGCCTCCGACACCGTGGAGAAGAGCGAGTCGAGCACGCCGGACACGGCGGACTGGCTCTGACCCGTGGCGCTCGCGATGCTCGCGACGAGTTCGGTCTTGGTGATGGACTTGTCAGCCATGTGGATTGTCCTCCAGGGCGACCACAGGTCGCCTTCTGCTACGTGGACCGGGGCGGGGTTCGCCGCCGGCTGGTCGGACCGACCGGGGTCGAATATACCCACGGAACCGCGGAATTTCGCGGATTTCGGCTCCTGGCGGACGGAATGGGCGGCGTGTCGTCGGAACTGTGGTGCTGTTGTGACGCCTGAGGCGGTCTTCGGGGGCCTTTCGCGGGCACGCCGGGCGCCCGCCACGGTCACTGCCCGTGGAGTCGGCGGAGGGCCGCCACCACGTCGCCGTGCCATCGCCGAGCGGCGGGAAGCACGCCGGTGAAGATGGCGGTGTCGTGGGTGACGCCGAGATACTGCACCGCGCTGGCGTCGACGCCGGACTCGCGGAGCGCTGCGGCGTAGGCGGCACCATCACCCCGGAGCGGATCGAATTCGGCGGTGAGGATGACCGCGGGCGGCAGTCCTGCATGCGAGGCGGCGAGAAGGGGCGAGGCGAGGGGCTCGCGCGCCGTCCGCCGGTGGGGGAGGTAGGTCCGCGCGACCGACCGGAGCTCGCGCAGGGCGATGACGGTCGGAACACCCAGCGCCCGCGTCGCCCGGAGGTCGAGGTGCCGGCCCGTGAGGTCGAGGACCGGGACCTCGAGCACCTGGAGTCGGAGGGGCAGCGGATTGTCGCCGTCGCGGTTGATGAGGGTGACGGCTGCAGCGAGGTTCGCTCCCGCGGATGTGCCGAGGATACCGACGCGGTCCTCGTCGACGCCGAGCGCGGCCGCGTGGGCGAACAGCCAGCGCAGCACCGCGGCGCCCTGCTCGACGGCGACGGGATAGCGGTGCTCGGGGGCGAGGGCGTAGTCGACGGCGACGATGACGACGTCGGCGTCGGCGGCGCGGCGGCGGAACCCGGCGTCGGTGGTCGGGTAGTCGACGCCGCCGATGCGGAAGGCACCGCCGAAGAACGCCAGCACTGCGGGGAGCGGCGCCACGGCGGCATCCGCATCGGATGAGCGCGGGTCGTAGACACGCACGCGCACGGCGGGCCGGCCCGGAACCTCGACGGTGTGCTCGACGGTGCGGATGTCGGGGCCCGGGGTTCCGACGGTCTCGAGCTCGGTGCGGTCCCATTTCAGGGCCGCGCGGCGGTGCTTCGCCCGCGCGCGGGCGCGCGGGCCGGGCGACGCCTCGGCGCGCTTCCGAGGCGCGGGCGCGCTGGAGGGCGGCCCGAAGCGCCAGATCGCGGCCAGGCGCGTCTTCAGCCGAGAGACGGCCTGCCCGAAAAGGTACTTCCGGTGGACGCGAAGGCGGTCGGCGAAGACCGGGTCGAGTGGCACGGCGTTCCTTTCCCAGGGACACCTGAGTCTACGAGCGACGGATCCGGTGGGACCTCGGTCGGTGCCGGATCGGCGGGCATCGCCTACCGTGACCCGCATGACCTTCCCCGGTATCGTCGCCACCCTCGTCGGGATCATCCTGATCGTCACCGCGCTCTACGACGTCTTCCAGACGCTGCTCCGGCCGAGCGAGACCGGCCGGCTGACGCACCTCATCTTCCGACTGTCGTGGGCGATCGTGCCGAGTCGCCGTTTTCCGGCATCCGCGCCGCTGACCATCCTCGTCGTCATCGGGGTCTGGGTCGTGCTCATCACTTTCGGCTGGGCGCTGGTCTACCTGCCGCATATGCCGCACGGATTCGCCTACCAGAGTCTGGAACCGGCGGAGTTCGACCCGTTCGCCGAGTCGGTGACGATGTCGCTCGTCGCGCTCACCACCCTCGGGCTGGGTGACGTCGTGCCCGCTCAGCCGGTGTTGCGGCTGGTGTCTCCCCTGGAGGCCCTGATGGGATTCGCGCTGCTGTCGGCATCGGTCTCGTGGTTCATGCAGCTGTATCCGGCGCTTGCGCGCAGGCGCGCCTTCGGGCTGCAGATCGAGAGCCTTCGTCGTTCGCGGACCGCCGAGGAGATGGAGACGTTCAGCGATGAGCGCGCGGCGTCGATCATCGATCGGGTGACCGAGTCCCTCGCGGTGCTCACGGCCGATCTGGTGCAGAACTCCGAGATCTTCTACTTCGCCGACGAGTCGCGCCGGCTGTCGGCGCCGCAGGCGATGGAGTACGTGCTCGAGCTGCGTGACGTGGCGGAAGGGTCTCCGCGCGCAGCGGTGCGCAGTGCGGGTCGCGCCCTCGCCGTGATCGTGGACGAGCTCGCCGATCTGTTGAAGGCCCAGTACCCGCACGTGCGCGGGGAGTCGACCGATGAGGTGGTCACCGATGTCGCGGTGGCACACCGCCGGCTCGCCCGCTGAGGAACGGCGAAGGGCGGGAGCTCCGGAGAACTCCCGCCCTTCAGCGGCTGGCGTCTGTTACCAGGACGACTTCGTCACACCGGGCAGCTCGCCACGGTGAGCCATGTCGCGGAAGCGCACACGCGAGATGCCGAACTTGCGGAGGTTTCCGCGGGGACGGCCGTCGATCGCGTCGCGCTGACGCAGGCGAACCGGCGACGCGTTGCGGGGCAGCTTCTGCAGGCCCAGGCGGGCGGCTTCGCGCTCTTCGTCGGTGCTGGTGGGGCTGACGAGGGCCTTCTTCAGCTCGGCCCGCTTGGCCGCGTAGCGCTCGACGATCTCCTTGCGCTGGTTGTTGCGCGCGATCTTGCTCTTCTTGGCCATGAGATCAGCGCTCCTCTCGGAATTCGACGTGCTTGCGGATGACCGGGTCGTACTTCTTCAGCACGATGCGGTCGGGGTTGTTGCGGCGGTTCTTGCGCGTCACGTAGGTGTACCCCGTGCCGGCGGTCGAGCGCAGCTTGATGATCGGACGAACGTCCTGAGCCTTCTTCGCCATTAGAGCTTCACACCCTTCGCGATGAGGTCCTTCACGACCGACTCGATGCCGCGGACGTCAATGACCTTGATGCCCTTGGCCGACACGTTCAGCGTGATCTTCCGACCGAGCGAGGGAACATAGTAGGTCTTCTTCTGCACGTTCGGGTCGAAGCGGCGCTTCGTCCGGCGGTGCGAGTGCGAGATGTTGTGACCGAAGCCGGGAACCGCTCCAGTCACCTGGCACACTGCTGCCATGGTGATGTCTCCTTCTGTACCGTGACACCGGACGGTGCCACCCAAGATCCCTTGTCTGCACCCCGTTTCGGGCGCGACCGTGGGCCGGCATCGAAGGAGGGGTACGAACTGCACGCTGGAGTGCGCGCAGACAAACCTCGATGGTACCGGATGCGGCGGGCCCGGCCTAATCGGGGTGCTCGAGGGGTCAGGCGGTCAGGCGGTAGCGGGCTCGCCCGGCCAGTCTCGGCCTTCGCTGTGGATCGATCCAGGGTGGGGGCACGAGGTGCACGCGACCATCGATCCCCGCACCGTCGACGGTGATCTCCCACCCGTCGGAGTGCAGCCGATGGTGACAGCCGGTGCACAGGAGGGCCCCGTTGGCCAGATCCGTCCTGCCCCCGTCCCTGTCCCACCAGGATATGTGGTGCACATGGCACCACATCGGCGGGGCACCGCAGTCGATGCATCCTCCATCGCGCTCGGCGATGGCGAGCTTCTGGGCCGTGGTGAACAGTCGGCGGGCGCGACCCCAGTCGAGGATCTCGCTTTCACCGCCGAGCACGCAGGGGATGACCTGCTGATCGGCGGCCAGTCGGCGGATCATCCCTGCGGGCACGGGCTGCGCGATTCCGTCGATCGTCGCCGTGCCGAGGCGGTTTTCGAGCGCCTCGAGATCCATGCGGATCACGACGGTCGCCGACGGAGCGGTCGGAACCCGGTCGCATCCGATGGCGTGCCGGCAGATGTCGGCGAGGGCATCGGCGTTCATCTGTTTCACCGACCGGGTGTCGCGGTCATCGTCGGGGGAGTGCTCGTTCCGCCGGAGACTCGCGCCCACGAGCGACTCGATCGCTGCCTTCACCGGCGCTCCGGTCTCGACGTCGAGCTTCGCCGAGATGACCAGCATCCCGTCGCGCTCCTGGATCACGAGCGTCCGTGCGCCCCGCAGCTCCTCATGACGCGGGGCGACACCGTCGGGATCGAGGTGCGCCTCCACGCGCGCGAGCAGCTTGGTCAACTCGTCGGGGCGCAGCCCCGGCGCCAGGTCGCAGAGCTGCCGCTCGGCGTCCTCGAGCCGTGCGGAGTCGACCCGCAGCGCCAGCTTCGTCAACAGGGTCACGATCGACGCGGCGGCCGTCATCCCCATCCGTCCGGCGGATACCGCAGCTGCCACGTGCGGATGCCTGGCCGGGAGCTGCTCACCGCCCAGGGTGGCACGGGGTGCCGTCGCCTCGCCGACCTGGATCATCCGCAGGGACTCACCGACGCTCGTGCCGGTCGTCGTCGAGATGAGGACCGCGGGTGACGAGAAGCCCTGCCTCTTCGCCAACGAGTCTCTCCCGAGCTCGGCGCGCGATTGCCGAGCGACCTCCGCCGCGACGCCGGCGTATACCGCGTCGACGTGCCTCTTCAACGACCCGAAAGCGTTGGTCACCGCGATCAACTCCGACGGAGTGAGCGCCGATGGCATGCGGTCGCCACCCGCGAGCGCCAGCGCCTCGAGCGCCTGGGCGATCCCCGCAAGTGGTGACGTCATGGCCCGATGTTAGTACAGATGTACGAGTGTTGCAAGACTTGATTGCGAAGTTTTCTTCGATATGCTGATGTTGTCGCACACGGCGGCGCATCGACAGAATGAACGGCAAGGAGAGCAGAATGTCCTTCCAGGCCTATCTCGACACCATCGAACGCAAGACGGGTCTCACCCCTCGACAACTCGTCGACATCGCCCGCGAGCGAGGACTCGATGCACCCGGCGTGAAGGCGACCGAGATCATCGAGTGGCTGAAGTCCGATTACGACCTGGGGCGCGGTCATGCCATGGCGATGGTCCACGTCATCACCAAGGGCGATCGAATCGACCCGAAGCACGTCGGTTCGGGTGGCACGCACGCCGACGCGGGCGACCGTCTCTGGCTCGACGGCATCGCGACCAAGCCCGAAGGGTTCTGAGGTCGCGTTCGGCTTCGGAGGTCGCTCCAGGTCTGAGTTCGAGGTCTGAGGTCGAGGTCGAGGCCTGAGTTCGAGGTCTGAGGTCGAGGTCGAGGCCTGAGTTCGAGGTCTGAGTTCGAGGTCTGAGTTCGAGGTCTGAGTTCGAGGCCGAGGTCTGAGGTGTGAGTTCGAGTTCGAGTTCGAATTCGAGGTCGAGGTCGAGGTCTGAGGTCGAGTTGGAGGATGAACACCGCGACAGCCGAGCGCACGGGATACCGCCGTCGGTCGTCGTGCCGCTCAGATGTCGCGGCTGCCGGCCTCGCGGGCACCCCGTCCCCACCGGAAGGCCGACACCGTCGGGTCGCCGTCGATCCAGAAACGCCACGGGAACACGGCGGTTCCCGCAACTCCTGCGACACCGACCCGCGGCCCCGCGACCGTCTCCGGAAGAGGTTCATCAGAGAGGAGGAGTCTCGCCACCGCTCCCGCGCGCGGCTCGGAGGTGATCGCGTCGATTCCATCGTGAATCGGATGGCGCAGGCCGACCGCCTGCCCCAATCGGCCGGGCCCGCGAGCGAGGTCACGATCCGGGAGGGTGAGACGAGGAGAATCACCGCCGGTGGGAAGCGGCACGCGGGTGGCGGTGCGACGGCGGGCCGCGGCATCCTTCCCGCTCACGACCTCTCCCGCGCGGAGGAGGATTCCACCGGCGATGCCCTCGGGGCCGCACACGACGTTCACGCACGAATGGATCCCGTGACTGAGGTAGACGTAGAGGTGGCCGGGCTCGCCCCACATGGTGGCGTTGCGCGCGGTCGGCCCCATCCGGGCGTGCGACCCGGGATCGGGCACCGGGCCCGTGCCCCGACCGTGGTAGGCCTCGACCTCGGTGAGGCGGACGGCGACGGTCTCTCCGTCGACGCTCACCTCGAGGATTCCTCCGAGCAGCCGCGGCGCGACGTCGACGGGCAGACCCGTCACGTCGGCGCGGGAGGCCGGGCGGAGCCCCGAGCCGGCCCCGACAGGCTGATCGGGGATCGAACTCACCGCGGGGGCACCTGACACCACGAGATGTCGAAGCCCTGCAGCGAGACGACCTGCGTACCGTCGTCGATCTCGATGATGCGGGTCTGCAGCCGTTCGGGAAGCGGCAAGCGGTAGTCGTCGTACGCGTTCTGCGCCGCGGCCGGTGCGACGAGCACCGCGAGGTAGCGCGCGCTCGGCGATACGCAGGTCTGCACGACGGCGTCCTCCGCGCCGATCTCGGTCAGGGCGCTGGTGGCCCCGTCAGCTCCGACCCGCACGACGGCGGTCGATCCGGTCGGACTGCCGTCGCTGCCGAACACCGCGGCGGAGCGGATCGTCCCGCCATCCGGCATGGGCGTGATCGTGGTGACCGTCCCGAGGTCGGTATCGGGAACACCGAGCGGCTCTTCCGAGGCATCCGTCAGATCGATCACCGCCGGCCCGTCCGCGCGCTCGACAACCGCTTCTGACGAGCCGCGCGCGATCCCGCTGATCGACAACGCCGTCCCGAGCGCCGTCGAATCCGCACCGTCGGCGCCCGTCAGGAGAAGCTGCCCATCAAACGAGAGGAGCAGGATGCTGTCGGTGTCGGGCACGAACCGCCACTCCGCGATGCGGGGGTCGGCGCCCTCGATCGCGATCTCGGTGGGTTCGACCTCGGCGGCGCCCCGGGCGAGCGATGCCGTGTACAGGCGGCTCTCCTGGGCGCCTTCGGCGCTGACATCCTCATCGGTGTACAGGTAACCGACCACTTCGCCGCGGTCGGCGCTCTGCAGATTCGTGACGAACCCGTCGCCGGGCAGCGGAAGGCTGCGTTCGTCGCCGCCGTCCAGATCCGTCACGATCAGCTCGGCCGATCCGTCGTCGTCGAGCACCGACATCACCAGGTGCCGCGAGGTCGCGCGGAAGTCCTCGATGTGCGGGTGGGTGAACACCGCCTCGGCATCGTCGCCGGTGAGATCGGTGCGGAACACCGTGTCGCCGCCATTCCCGCGCTGCAGCAGGAAGACCTCCGCGCGCGGCGTGCGGAACGTCTCGGTGACCTCGGTGGCGGGTCCTCCGCCTGCCGCGGCCAGCCCCTCGATGGTGATCGTGTACTCGGTGTCATCCCGCAGCGGCAGCCCGAAGCGCACGCCGAGGTTCCGCCCCGAGGTGTCGACCGCGAAGGGGACCTCGGGGGTGATGCTGACCTGGTCGGCTGTCACCTCGGCCAGCGGCAGCGAGGTCGAGACGATCAACCGACCTCCGGAGGCCGCAGCGGCAGCCTCGGGGTCGACATCGACCGCCGTCACCCGTGGCCCCTGGAGAGTGCTCACAGCGGCACCCGCGAGACCCAGGGCGCCCAGAAGCGCGGCGACGATGAGGAAGGGCAGCACGAACGCGCGACGAGGCGTGGGCCGCGCACGCGCCGACGAGCGCGCGCGGTCAGTACTCATACGGGTCCTCGGGCTCGTCGATCAGCTCGACCGTCGCCGCATCGATGAACAGTCGTCCATCGGAGTTGGCGCGCACCATGCCGTCGACCGTGACCCACTGCCCGGTCTCGGCGTCGGCGGAGGCCTCGTTCTCGCCGACCGCGACAGGGATGCTGGCCGACTGGGCGTCGATGACGCAGTGGGTGATCACCAGGCGCGACAGCGCGAATCCGCCGCCGTCCCCGGGCGTGACGAATCCGGTCAGCGTCACCGGATCGCCGTCGAACGCCTCGGGGTTCGTCGCGGTGGCGAAGACCGCCGACCACTCCCCGACGCCGAACGAGGCGGTGTCGCCGGTCCGGGCGAGGGTGACCACATCGGTTCCGCCGAAGAGGGGCGGCGCCCCGACGTCGCGCGAGATCGCGAGTTCGGCCGACAGGGAGCGCGGGGGGAGGACGAGTGTCAGCAGCACGACCGCCGTCGCGAGGACCGCCCCGGTCCCGGTCGCGATCATCCCGAGGGAGCGACGGCGGGACGCGCGCGATGCACGGGAGGGACGAGGACGGGATGCCGCGGTACGCGCCTGCGCACGCGTCGCGACCCGGGTGACGACGTGCGCCCCGTGGTCGAGGGAGTGGCGGACGTCGGGATCGGTCGCATGCCCGTTCCCGTGCTCGTGCCCCTGGTGGTGTCCCTCACCACCGTCACCGTGATCGTGCCCGTGGTCGTCTTCGGCGCCGACCGGGAGAAGGAAGCTCAACACCGCGCCGATCAGCACGAGAACCGACATCGACACCGCGAACCACGACGATTCGGGGTTGATGTAGAGACCCAGCCGCCCGGTGAGGGCGAGCGAGACGGTGATGACGGCGAGGATCGCGGCAAGGCCCACACCGAGCCAGCGCGTGAGGAGGGCGGAACGCTCAGGCAAACAGGTTCACCCCCGTCCCGATCGCGAAGGCGGCGAGGAGCACCACGACGACGACACCTGCCAGCGCTCGGGTGGTGAAGGTGGTGCGCATGAGGGCGAGCATCTTGACGTCGACGAGGGGTCCGACGAGGAGGAACGCCACCAATGACCCTGGCGTGAACGTCGAGGCGAACGACAGCGCGAAGAACGAGTCGACGTTCGAGCAGATCGACACCACCATCGCCAAGGCGATCATCGCGACGATCGACAGCGCCGGGTTCGACCCGATCGCCAACAGGACGTCTCGCGGGATCAGCACCTGCACGGCTCCGGCGATTGCCGACCCGATGATGAGTGCCGGCATCACGGCCCGCAGCTCGATCACGAACTGCGCGAGACTGCGACGCCCGCGCTCGTTGAGGGCACCGGCCGACCCGGCCTCGACCGGACCGCGCGCCAGCTGCAGCGCGCAGGTGTCGCGGAAGCGGTCGGTGAGGAGCGCGTCGGGGTCGGGATGACGGCTGTAGAGCCACCCGATGAGGTTCGCGATGAGATACCCGCCGATGAGTCGGACGATCAGGATCCCGTCGTCGAAGCCGAACGCGGCGTGGGTGGTGATGATGACGATCGGGTTCACGATCGGCGCGGCGATGAGGAACGTCATCGTCTCGGACACGCTGAACCCGCGCATCAAGAGACCCCGGGCGAACGGGACGTTGCCGCATTCGCAGACCGGGATCAGCATGCCGAGGAGGGAGAGGACGGCCCGACGCGCCCAGGCTCGCCGCGGCATCCATCTTTCGATCAGTCCCGGCGGCACCCACACCTGCACCGCGATCGAGAGCACGACGCCGAGGACGACGAAGGGAAGCGACTCGATCAGCACGCTGACGGCGAGCGTGAGCCCGTCCTGCGCGCGGGTGGGCAGCGGGTCGGGGAAGATCGCAGGGGCGAGAGCGTCGATGAGGAAGAGCCCGACGATGACCGCGGCACCGATGCCGAGGGCGACCAGCGCACGTGCGGACGACGACGGCCGCGGCCCCTCCGGGGTCACGGTGCGATCGCGGCGCCCGGGGGCGACGCGGGGGGCCGCATCAGTCCGTGTCACGCTCACCGGCTCCGGCCGTGCAGGCGGAGCAGTATCCGAAGATGTCGACGATGTGCTCGGCCTGACTGAACCCGTGGGCGGCCGCGGTGCGCCGCGCCCAGTCCTCGACATCCGTCGCTTCGATCTCGACGGTCACGCCGCAGTTGCGGCAGATCAGGTGGTGGTGGTGACCGGTCGACACGCAGGCCCGGTAGAGGCTCTCGCCTTCGGGGCTCTGCAGCGAATCGGCCTGGCCATTCGCGGCGAGCCCGGCCAGTGCCCGATACACCGTCGCCAGCCCGATACCGGTGTTCTCGTCGCGGAGGGTGGCGTGCAGCGACTGAGCGCTGACGAAGCCGCGGGCGTCGGCGAGGGCTTCGCGCACGCGTTCGCGCTGCCACGTGTTCCGCTGGGCCATGGTCAGGAGTTTACCGAGCCGCCCTGAACCACCGCTGGACGCCCCTCTCCCCCGCGCTCACGGGTCACCCGGCCCTGGCGCGCACTGATCGCACGGCACACCAGATAGATCACGAACGAGATCGTGGTGATGTAGGGGCTCACCGGAAGCGTGCCGGCGATGGCGAGAAGGATGCCGCCCACCGCGGACACGAAGCCGAAGGTCGCCGCCAGCAGCGGCACCGAGAGGGGCCCGTGGGCCACGCGCATCGCCGCGGCGGCCGGTGTCACCAGCAGCGCCATGACCAGGAGGGCGCCGATGATGTGCACGGCGACGGCGACGATGAGGCCGAGCAGGAGCATGAACAGCAGCGACACTGCGGTCGTGGGCACGCCGCGCGCCGCTGCTGACTGCGGGTCGAGGGAGTCGAACCGCAGAGGCCGCCAGATCACCAGCATCCCGAGCAGCACGACTGCGCTGATGCCGATCAGCCAGCCGAGCTGGCCGGTCTGCACCGACACGATCTGCCCGGTCAGCAGGCTGAAGCGGTTGGCACTGCGCCCGTCGTAGAGGGAGAGGAACAGGATGCCCAGGCCGAGGCCGAACGGCATCAGGACGCCGATGATCGAGTTGCGGTCTCGGGCGCGAGCGCCGAGCCAACCGATCAGGGCAGCGGCGATGAGAGATCCGAAGATCGAGCCGGTCACGACGTCGACGCCGATGAGGAGCGCCGCTGCGGCGCCGGCGAAGGAGAGCTCGCTGATGCCGTGCACGGCGAAGGCCATGTCGCGCTGCATGACGAAGACGCCGACGAGACCGCCGACCAGGCCCAGCGCGGCACCCGCCCAGACGGCGTTGGAGACGAGTCCGAGCAGCTGGCCGTAGACCGGAAGGCCACCGAACATGGCCTCCCAGATGGCGTCCCAGCTCACGAGTGGTCCTCGTCGTGGTGGTGATGGTGGGTTTCCTCCGCGTCCGGCGCGCCGACCACGACGAGCCGGTCGCCCGCCCGCAGGACGAAGACGGGCGTGCCGTACAGCTCGGTGAGGACGTCGGAGCGCAGCACCTCGTCGGGGCTGCCCAGGGTGAACCGTCCGCCGGCGATGTAGAGGATCCGGTCGACCTTGCCCAGCAGCGGGTTGACGTCGTGCGTGACGAGGAGCACCGCGGCGTTGCGCTCGCGGCGATGCCGGTCGATCAGATCAACGACGGCTCTCTGGTTCGCCAGGTCGAGACTCGTCAGCGGCTCGTCGCAGAGGAGAAGCTTCGGCTCGTCGGCGAGGGCCTGCCCGATGCGGAGGCGCTGCTGCTCCCCCCCGGAGAGCACTCCGACCGGGCGATCGGCGAACGCTCGCGCCCCCACCTCGTCGATCAACTTCTCCACCCGCGCGGCGTCGCGGCGTCGCGGGATCGGCAGTCCGAAGCGGTGGCCGTTGACTCCGAGGGCGACGACGTCGCGGCCCCGCAGGGCGACGTCGCGCGGCAGCGGCCGCGACTGCGGGATGTAGCCGATACGGCGGTTGCCCCCGGGGCGCACCGGCTCACCGAGCACCGAGATCGCGCCCGAGCTCAGCGACTGCAGGCCCAGGATCGCCTGCAGCAAAGTCGTCTTCCCCGACCCGCTCGGGCCGAGCACGGCGATGAGCTCACCGGGCGCGACGGAGAGGTCGAGCCCCGCCCACAGCTCGCGGCCCGATCGCCGCAGCGCGGCATCCCGGATCTCGAGCGCAGGCGCGGTGGCCGTCACTCCGCCAGAGCGTCGCTGAGCGCTGCGATGTTCGCCTGCATCCACGAGATGTAAGTCTCCCCCTCAGGGAGCGTTTCCGAAAACGCGATGACCGGGATGCCGAGAGTCTCGGCTTCTCCGACGACCTGCTCGGTCTCGGCTCCGCCCGTCTGGGTGTTGGTGATGACGACGCGCACATCGTCGGCGCGGAGCAGGTCGAGCGACTCGAGGAGTGTGGCGGGCGGAACATCCTGTCCCTCTTCCACCGCCTCGCTGAAAGCATCGGGGGTGACATTCTCGAGACCCGCTTCGGCCGCGAGGTAGACCGGCACCGGCTCGGTCACGAACACCCGCACGCCGTCGTTCGCGGAAGCGAGCTCGCTGAGCGAGTCTTCCAGGGCGTCGATCTCGGCGGTGAAAGCGTCGAGGTTCGCGGCGAAGACGTCGGCGTCGTCGGGGCGGAGCTCGGTGAGCTCGTCGGCGATCGTCTCGGCGACGTAGGCGATGGTGTGCGGGTCGTACCACACGTGCTCATTGAAGCCCTCGATGTGGTCGTGGCCGTGGCTGTGCTCGTCGCCCTCGGCGTGGGCTTCACCCTCGGCGTGGGCTTCGCCCTCGGCGTGCGCGTGTTCCTCCTCCGCGGCCACCGCTGCATCCTCACCGGCCGTCGCGTCCTCGGAGTGTTCTTCGTCGCTGTGCTCTTCCCCGCCGGGGTAGTCGTGTGAGAACTCGACGGCCGTGATCACGTGGGCCTCGCTGCCGCTGGACTCGATGAGCGCGTCGATGAACGAGTCGTAGCCGCCGCCGTTCTCGACGATGAGCTCGGCATTCGAGATGGCGAGCGTGTCCTGAGCGCTCGGCTCGTAGGAGTGCGGATCCTGAGCCGCCGAGGTGACGATCGAGGTCACCTCGACCGCGTCGCCGCCGAGCTGTTCGACGATCTGCCCGTAGACATTGGTCGATGCAACGACCTGGAGGGCATCGCCGGCGGGTGTGGCATCGGCGCCGCTCGAGGATGAGGACGCGGAGGTGGTGGCGCAGCCGGCGAGTGCCAGAGCGGATGCTGCGGTGAAGGCGAGGGCGGTGATGGTTCGGGTCGCACGCATGCCCCCCATTGTAGCGGAGTGATAATCGTTATCAGTCACGCTCCTTCGCCTCCCAGGCCACCCACTGCGGCAGAGGATCGTCGTAGGCCCGCCATGCCTCCGGTCCCGCCGCGAACTCGTCATCGGTCAGCGCCGCATCGTCGAGCAGTGCCACGACGGCGCGCACATCGAGATCCCAGCCCGTGATGGCGATCTCCTGGCCGATTGCCGACAGGCTGTCATCCGGAGGGATCGGATCCATCCACATCGCCGAGCCCGCCTGCTCCCACCGGGCCAAGAGCGTCGGCCGGGTGGCGAGACGACAGAAGCCCATCGACCGGATGACGGTGCCCCAGCGCCTCGAATCGATCTCGTCGAGCGACCGCACCAGCCGTCGCGGGTGGAACGGGCGCAACTGCTCGTACCGGAACGTCGTGACCCGCCGGTCGGTCATGTACGGGTCGTGCTTCCGGTCGAGCGCGCGCACCCATCCCGCTCGCTCGTACCGGCCCGCCCCGTCGGACACCGCGTCGCCGAGTGCTCGAAGATCGTCGGAGAGCTGACGACTGAGCCGGATGCGCGCCATCGGGCTCAGGTGCGAGGCAAGCGACATCAGCAGCGAAAGGGTGGGGGTGTCGCACACCTCCCACCCGACGAACGCGACCACGTCGGCGAGCTCGATGAGAGCGGCGGCCTGCCGCGCCCACGCGCCGGTGTCACCCCGATCGTCGCCGTCCGCCGCACCGGCGACCAGAGCCTCGTCACTGGCGAGGTCATTGAGGAGGTGGGCGGCGTCGACGACGCAGATGATGCCGAACAGGGGAACGCCGTCGATCTCGGCGCCCGCCAGGTGGGCCGCGTCCACATCGGTCGCCGCATCGATGACGACCGCACGCCCCCGCGGCGCATCGGCCGTGGCGTGATCGAGAACGAGACCCTGCCCATGCCGGCGCCCGCCGGTCGCGCCGACGACGCGCCGCTCGATGAGCTCAGCCAGGCGCTGCGCATATCGACGACGCTCTGGAGCGCACACTCCGACGACCAGAATCGAACCCGAATCCACATCCGCCACCTCGGACCCCTCTCCGCCGGCCGCCGTCGCTTTGACGATCGACCCGCGGTGAGCCTAGCCTGTTATTGATAACTATTCTCAATAAGAGGAGGGCCCGTGAAGGTTCGCGCATCTCTGAAGTCTCTGAAGAGTCAGCCCGGTGCACAGGTGGTGCGCCGGCGAGGCCGCGTGTTCGTGATCAACAAGCTCAATCCGCGGTTCAAGGGCCGTCAGGGCTGACCCTCGCCGCCGCGCGGCGGCGATCAGTGCTCGTCGTAGTGGTCGCCGTGCAGCGCGTGCTTGTGGCCGTCGTGGACGAAATCCACGTGGTCGCCGTGCGGCACGGCCTCGTGTCCACAGTCGGAACCGTGCTCGTGCTCGGCCAGGGAGTGCTCGGCGTGGGTTTCCGTGCTCATGGATCGCTCCTTATCGTGGTGATTTCTCCCGGGGGCTCTCTTCGAGAGCGTGGGCGATCGCGTCGTCGACGACGTTCGCGATGTGGTGATCGGCGAGCTGGTACGTCGCCTCGCGGCCGGCGCGCGACACCGTCACGATGCCCGCCTGTCGAAGCGTGCGCAGGTGTTGCGAGACCAGCGGCTGCGTCAGCCCGCTGCGCGACGCGAGTTCGGTCACGCCCGTCGCCTCGGCAGCCAGCAGGCGCAGCAGGCGCAGCCTCGACGTCGACCCCAGCACCTTGAACAGCGCTGCGGTGGCCTCAAGACCGGCATCCGTCTCCACGAACTCGAGCTCATCGGATACATAAGAAGATTGCAATGCATTTATGCAATCGGGAATGATTCTCGCTGCGGTCAGGATGCGGGCGTTCGCCCCATCGCCCTCAGGCGACCCGCATCGAGCCGAAGCGTTCGATCGGCGAGCGCGAGCACGGAGTGCTCATGCGACACGCAGACGACGGCGACACCGGAACGCGCCGACTCCCGGAGGGTCGCACGGATGCACGCGGCGCTGTCGGCGTCGAGCCCCGTGGTCGGCTCATCCAGGAGCAGGAGCTCCGGTGTGCGCACCAGCGCCTGGGCCAGCAGCGCCCGCTGACGCTGGCCCCCCGACACCTCTGCGAAGGACCGGGTCGCGAGATCGGCGATACCCAGCTGGTCGAGCACTGCCGCAACCCTCCAGCGGCGGGGGGCTCGCGCTGTCCGGCTCGGCACACCCAGAGAGACCACGTCTCCGACGGTGATCGGAAGCAGGGGCGACACCGCGACCAGCTGGGGGACGTAGGCCAGCGAGGCCGTCACCTCCCGCGTTCCCCGCGTCGGCTGCCGCACACCCGCGAGCACCTCCAGGAGCGTCGACTTGCCCGCGCCGTTCGGTCCCGCGATGGTCATGATCTCGCCGCGCACGACCTCGATGCTGACGTCGGACAGGGCGGAGCGGCCCGCGAACTCGACGCCGATCCGACTCAGGCGAACAATCGGAGACGGCGAGGCGGGGGCGCCTCGCGGGCGAGCGCGGCGCGTCACGAGGTTCAGCATCCGGCATCCTTTCGATTTTGAGAATCATTCTCATCAAGCCTACGGTGGGCTCGTGCCCGCTCTGATCGACGCCCTCTTCGCGCCCTTCGCGCTCGAGTTCGTGCAGCGGGCCTTCCTCGGCGGAGCGCTCGTCGCGGTGCTCTGCGGAGTCGTGGGCACCTGGGTCGTCATCCGCGGCATGGCCTTCCTCGGCGAAGCGCTGGGGCACGGGATGCTTCCCGGGGTCGCCCTCGCCACCGTTCTCGGCATCCCCGTGCTCGTGGGCGGGGCCATCGGCGCGACCGCCATGAGCGTCGGCGTGGCGGCCCTGCAGCGTCGGGGACGCCTGTCGTACGACACCAGCATCGGCCTGCTGTTCGTCGCGATGCTGTCGCTGGGTGTCATCGTCATCTCGTTCTCGGGAAACGTCGCCACCGACGCCACCGCCATCCTCTTCGGAGACATCCTTGCCATCTCCGCCGGCGACCTCGTCGTGCTCGCCGCCGCGTGCGGGATCGGCGTCCTGGTGGCCGCCCTCGCCCATCGCCGGTTCGTGGCCCTCGCGCTCGACACACGGATCGCGACCGTGCTGGGCTATCGTCCCCGTCTCGCCCAGGCGGTCCTCGTGGGGCTCGTCACCCTCGCCGTCGTCGCCTCGTACCAGGCTGTCGGATCGCTGCTGGTCGTCGGTCTCCTGCTCGCGCCTGCGGTGGCCGCCGGCGGGTGGACAGCGCGGATTCCGAGCCGGATGCTGCTGGCCGCCGCCTTCGGAATCGCGGCCGTGTTCACGGGCCTTCTCGCCTCGTGGCACTTCGCCTCCGCTGCCGGAGCGTCGGTCGCCGCGGCGGCCATCGCCCTGGCCGGGGGGTCGACCCTGATCCGCGCCGCTGTCGGCGCTCGCGGACGTCGGCGGCGCGGAGCGCCTGAGGGGCGCACGCCCGCGCCCGCCGTCGCCTGACCCGTCCATCCCCCTCTCGGAGAGAATCCATGCGTTCCCGCGTCTTCGCCCTCACCGTCGCCGTCCTCGCCGTCGGTCTCACCGCGTGCGCCGGCACCCCGGCGACCGCCCCCTCGTCCGAAGCCTCCGCCGCCGACGACGATCACGGCGAGCGCGCGGGCGCCACCGAGCTCACCGAAGCCCCGCTGGGACTGACGATGATCGACGCGGCCGGCACCGTGACCCACCTCGACCTGTGGGACGAGAACGTCTCCGACCTCGGTGCGATCGCCCCGCCCCGGAGCGTCGCGAGCGACGGGCGCTACCTCTTCGCCGAGACCCCCACCGGAGTCGAGATCGTCGACTCGGGCGTGTGGACCTGGGACCACGTCGACCACTTCCATTACTACCGCGCCTCCCCCGAGATCCTCGGGACGGTCGAGGGGCAGGGTCCGGTGCGCGTGGCGACGACGAACCAGTCGATGTCGGGGAGCACCGGGTTCTTCTTCGAGGGCTCGGGTGAAGCGGTGCTCCTGGACACCGAGGCTCTCTCACGCGGCATGCTGACCGAGCGGTTCCGGCTCGAGGTCACGCCGCACGACGGCCTGGTGGTCCCCGTCGGATCGTTCGCGCTGGTCACCGAGGCGGGGCCGGACGGCCGAGTCGAGCAGGTCGCCGCGTACACGGGCGACGGCGCCCCGGTGGGGATGCAGGCGGCGTGCCCTGACGCGCGCGGCACGATCACGACCCGCGTCGGCGCCGTCATCGGATGCCGCGACGCGGCCCTCCTCGCGGAGGTCGTCGCCGGCGAGCTCACGCTCTCGCGGATCCCGTATCCGCCCGGTACGACAGCAGCCCCCGCGGAGTCGTTCCACAACCGGGAGGGGCGCCCGACCGTGGCGGCTCTCGCTGGAGAGTTGGGCGCGGACGGGATCTGGCTGCTGAACACCCGCGCGCAGACCTGGACGCTCCTGCCCGCACCCGAGCCGTTGGTCACCGTCACCGCGGTCGACGACGACGCCGACACCGTGCTCGGCCTGACCGGGGACGGGCGTCTGATCGTGATCGACGGCACCGACGGCGCCGTGCGGGCTCGGACCGAGCCGCTCGTCGCAGCCTCGATCGACGACGCCGGCGCACAGGTTCCGGCGATCGTCGCCGACGCGCAACGGGCGTACGTGTCCGGACCCCGGGAGCAGAAGCTCTTCGAGATCGACTTCGCCGACGATGCGCGCATCGCGCGCACCTTCGACACGGCTGCGCCGTTCGAGTTCACCGCGGGGACCGGGCGATGAGCGCGCGTCGGACGCCGCGAGGGCGGCTCGTGGCGGCACTCCTCGTTGCGGGGTTGACGGCGTCGATGCTCGTCGGGTGCGCAGCGGTCGGTGACGAGCGTCCGCTCGTCGTGGTGACCACCAACATCCTCGGCGACGTCGTCGAAGAGCTCGTCGGAGGCGAGGCGGAGGTCCTCACACTGATGAAGCCCAACGCCGATCCGCACTCGTTCGAGATCTCGGCGCAGGAGGCGGCGCGGCTGCGCAGCGCCGACCTGATCGTCTCGAACGGACTCGGCCTCGAGGAGGGTCTGCAGCAGCACCTCGATGCGGCAGCGGCCGACGGCGTCGCCGCTTTCGTCGCCGGCGACGTGATCGACGTCCTCGCCTACCGCGACGGCGACGCGGCCGGCACCCCCGACTCGCACTTCTGGACCGATCCCGCGCGGATGCGTGACGTGGTGGATGCGCTGGAGCCGGTGCTGTCCGACCTCGACGGAGTCGCGTCGCCCGAGGTGACCGCACGCAGCGCGGAATACCGGTCCGCGATCGACGAGCTCGACGCCGAGATGACGCGGGCCTTCGCGGCGATCCCCGCCGAACGGAGGGCTCTGGTGACCAACCACCATGTGTTCGGCTACCTCGCCGACCGCTTCGACTTCGAGGTCGTGGGTGCGGTCATCCCGGGGGGCACGACCCTCGCCGCCCCGTCCGCGTCCGATCTGGCCGATCTCGTCACGGCGGTCGAGAGAACAGGCGTGCCGGCGATCTTCGCCGAGTCGTCCTCGCCGGATCGACTCGTCCGCGCGCTCGCCGAGGAGGCCGACGTCCATGTCGATGTCGTGGAGCTCTTCACCGAGTCGCTCACCGACCCCGAGGGCGGCGCTCCGGACTACCTGACCATGATGCGCGTCAACACCGAGCGCATCTCCACCGGACTCTCCCGCTGAGGGTCCACCCCCATCAAGAAGAAAGGCATCATGCGCACTTCCCCTTTGCGCCGCGCGGGCATCACCGCGCTCACCATCGGAGCGGTCGTGACCCTGGCCGCGTGCTCGTCGGGCGCCGCAACCGGTTCCGCCGCACCGGCGACGCCCGACTCCCCGTCCGCCTCCCCCGGTCCTCGTGTCGCGGTCGGTTATGAGGGCGGGGTCGTCGTCCTCGACGGTGACACTCTCGAGCCGGTCGCCGAATTCGACTCCGAGGAGTTCATCCGCCTGAACCCGGCCGGCGACGACCGGCACGTGATGGTGACGATGAGCGAGGGCTTCCAGGTGCTCGACACCGCCGCGGGGACAGCGGAGGAGCCCGAGCTCACCGATCTCGTGTTCGAGGCCGACAAACCCGGCCACGTCGTCCGGCACGCCGGCAAGACGATCTTGTACGCCGACGGCACGAGCGACACCACCATCTTCGACACCGCCGACCTCGCGGCATCCGAGGGTCTTCCCGACGTGGAGACGATCGAGGGTGTGGAAGCGCATCACGGTGTGTCGATCGTCCTCGAGGACGGGACCTTCCTCACCACCGTCGGCAACGCCGACGGCCGCAGCGGCATCACCGCCCAGGACGCAGGTGGAGCGGTCATCGCCGAGACCGATCAGTGCCCGGGCGTGCACGGCGAAGGGACCGCGAAAGATGAGGTCGTCGTGTTCGGGTGCGAGAACGGCGCGCTGATCTACGACGGCGGCGAGATCGTCAAGCTCGATTCGCCGGATCAGCCCTACGGCCGTATCGGGAACGCGTTCACGACCGAAACCAGCCCCATCGTGCTGATGGACTACAAGAACGATCCCGACGCAGAGGGGGTCCTGCTCAGCGCGGTCACCCTCGTCGACACCGACGCGCGCACCCTCGAGGTCATCGAGATGCCGGAGGGGGCGCAGTACACCTTCCGCGACCTCGCGCGGGGGCCCGGCGACCTCGGGTACATCCTCGCCTCCGACGGCTCGATCCACGTCCTCGACCCGACCTCGGGTGAGTTCGTCGACGAGTTCCCGGTGATCCAGGCTTGGGAGGGCCCGGCGGAGTGGCAGGACCCGCACCCCGCCATCCTCGTGTCCGGCGACATCGCCTACGTGACCGAGCCCGCCGCGAACGCGGTCCACGCCGTGGATCTCACCACCGGCGAGGTCGTCGCGACGACCGAGCTCGACGCCGTTCCGAACGAGTTCGCCGTCGCTGCCGGCTGACATCGACGAACGCGCACGCCCCCCGTCGCCTCGGCGGGGGGCGTGCGCGTTCGCACGACCGGTCGGGTCAGTGGCGGTGTCCGGCGGTCGCGTCAGGCGGAAGGGTCGTGACCGCGGTGTCGGAACCCGGCTCCACCACCAGGAACTGCGCCATCATGCCCGCGTCTTCGTGCCGCAGCAGATGGCAGTGGAGCATGAGCGGATGACTCGCGTCGGCGTGATCGAAACGGAGCACCATCTCCACCTCGACCCCGGGCGGGAGGTACAGGGTGTCTTTCGGTCCCGCAACGGCTGCCGGAGGATCGTCGCCGCCGTACCGCGTGACCTCGAAGTGGACACCGTGCACGTGGAAGTTGTGGGGGTAGGGCATGTCGTTCCGCACCCGCCAGCGTTCGATCGTGCCGCGCTCCACGACCGCATCGACCCGCTCCATCGACATCGCCTGACCGTTGATCTCGGTGCCGTCGAGCACCCACTCCCGCGTCATGACCGCATCGGCGGCGTCGAGCGGGTCAGCCGGTGCGAGCACCGGCGGAATCGTCCCGCGGCTCTCGAGGTCGTCGGCGGCGCGGAGCTGCAGAACGTCGAAGCGGTCGGCGCCGCCGTTGCCGCCCCCGAAGACCGGGAGGACGCCACCGAGGTCGGGGCTCTCGCTGCGCAGCACGGTGGTCTCGCCCGGCGTCATCCGGACGAGGATCTCCGCCCGCTCCCCGGGCGAGAGCTGCAGGCTCTCGGTCTCCCGGGGCGCGGGCAGCAGTCCGCCGTCGGTGGCGATGTGCGAGAAGGCTCGTGCGTCATCGAATCCGAAGGCGTAGACGCGCGCGGTCGACGCGTTGACCAGGCGCAGCCGCACGACGTCCGTCGCCACTGTCAGGTACGGCGCGAGCGTCCCGTTCACGAGGATCTCGTCGCCGAGGTGTCCGGATGATCCGCCGTCGCGCTGACCGAGCGCGCCGGTTTCGGCGTCGAGCGCGACGTCTTGCATGATGACGGGGATGTCGTCGACCCCGTACTCGGCCGGGAGGGGCAGACCCGCGGAGAGCGCGTCGTCGATCAGGAACAGCCCGGCGAGCCCCCGTCGCACATGCTCCTCGGTGGCTCCGTGCGGATGCGGGTGGTACCAGAGCGTGGCGGCCTCCTGGTCGATCGTCCACTGCGGAGACCAGGTGCCGCCGGGGTCGATCGGCTGGTGCACGCCTCCGTCCATCTCACCCGACAGCCGCATCCCGTGCCAGTGGACGCTCGTCGTCTCATCCAGCCCGTTCGTGACGTCGATGCGCACGCGGTCGTTCTGCGCGGCACGGATGGTGGGCCCGAGGTAGATCCCGTTGAAGCCCCACGTGGGAGTCTCGAGCCCCTTGACGAACGCCGTGGAGCCGGCTCGGGCATCGAGCGCGAACACCTTGGTGCCGTCGGGATCGATGACGGGCTCGAGGAGCTCGGGGATCGCCAGGGGGGTGTCGAAGTCGACGGCGCCGACCGTGTCGACGGCCGGGGCGTTGCCGATGCCGGTGGCGTAGGCGGCCCCCACGCCTGCGGCCGAGACGACGAGGGTGGCGACGATGCCGATGACGACCTTCGGGCGGCGGAGGCGGGGGCGGGCAGGGCGGTCGGGGCTGTCGGGGCGAGGAGGAAGGGCGGACATGTCTCCACGCTCGCGGACCGCGCCCTTCGCCGGCACCGGGGAGACCCGACGCTTCCCGGGGGTTTCCCACCTCTCGACGACCCTGCTACCCGGCGAGAGTGCATCTGGCCGCCGAGGGTGCGGGGTCCACCCGCATTCTCGGCGCGCCGATGCACTCTCGCGGAGAGAAGGGGAGGCGGGGCGGGTCAGTCGAGCAGGAGCGCGGGCTCTTCGAGGATCGAGGCGACGTCGGCGATGAAGCGCGACATCCCGTCGCCGTCGATCACGCGATGGTCGAACGACCCGGCGACGGTGGTCACCCAGCGCGGGCGCACCTCGCCGTCGACGACCCACGGCTTCTGGCGGATCGTGCCGAGCGCCACGATGCCGGCTTCACCGCCGTTGATGATCGGGGTGCCGGCATCCATCCCGAACACCCCGATGTTGGTGATCGTGATCGTGCCCCCCTGCTGGTCGGCGGGGGTGGTCTTCCCGTCGCGCGCGGTGAGGGTCAGCCGCTCGAGCGCGCGAGCGAGGTCGCGCATCGACAGGTCCTGCGCGTCCTTGATGTTCGGGACGAGGAGTCCGCGCGGGGTCGCCGCGGCGATTCCGAGGTTGACGTAGTGGTGCAGCCGGATCTGCGCGCCGCCATCGCCGTCGATCCACGAGGCGTTGACCATCGGCGTCCGCCGCACCGCCCAGATCACCGCGCGGGCCATGATGAGCAGCGGCGAGACCTTGATGTCGGCGAAGTCGGGCGAGGCCTTCAGCCGCTTGACGAGCTCCATCGTGCGCGTGGCGTCGACGTCGGTCCAGACCGACACGTGCGGCGCCGAGTAGGCGGTGCGCACCATGCTGTTCGCCACGGCCTTGCGCACACCCCGGACGGGGATCGACTCCTCGCGTCCGTCGTCCTCCGTCGCCGATCGTGCCGGACCGGACGACGAAGGATCGGATGCCGCTGCTGCGGCCGGCTCGGGGGCGCGCGAGCCCGCACCGCCGACCGGGATGGTCTCCTCGCGGACATCCCCCCACTCCGGGGTCTGGATGTTGCGGAAGACACTCGCCTGCGAGGCGTGGCGCATCACGTCGTCGCGGGTGACCTCCCCCGCCGCCCCGCTCGGTGTCACCGCGGCGAGGTCGACGCCGAGGTCGCGTGCAAGCTTGCGGATCGGGGGCTTGGCGACGACGCCGACCGACTGGGTGACCGGACGCTCGGCGGGCTTCCGGCGCCGTGACTGCACGGCGCCCGCGGAGCCGTATCCGACGAGCACCGAGCCCGACTCCTCCGACTCCGCGCGCTGCTCGCCGTGCTCGCTCTGTCCGACGGTGACGGGGGGCACCGGCGGGGCCCCCGCATCCGCCGGGTCGATCGTGATGATCGGCGCGCCGACGTTCACCGTCGCCCCCTCGTCCGCGAGGAGCTCGCCCACGCGCCCCGCGAACGGGGAGGGCAGCTCGACGAGCGACTTGGCGGTCTCGATCTCGACGATGACGTCGTTGACCGCAACGGAGTCGCCCGGGGCGACCCGCCACGTCACGATCTCGGCCTCGGTCAGACCCTCCCCGACGTCGGGGAGGAGGAACGTCTGGGTGCTCATGGGACTCCTCAGTAGGCGAGGGCGCGGTCGACGGCCTCGAGGATGCGGTCGGCGTCGGGGAGGTAGGTGCCCTCGAGCTTGGCCGGGGGGAAGGGGGTGTCGAAGCCCGACACCCGGAGGACGGGCGACTCCAACGCGAAGAACGCCTTCTCCATGACGGTGGCGGCGACCTCGCTGCCGAGCGAGGTGAACCCGGGCGCCTCCTGCGCGTAGACCATCCGGCCGGTGCGGCGCACCGAGTCGAGCACCGGGCCGTAGTCGACGGGCGAGAGCGACCGCAGGTCGATGACCTCGCAGCTGGTGCCCTCCGACTCGGCGAGCGCAGCGGCCTGCAGCAGCGTGTGCACCATCGCGCCATGGCCGACGAGCGTGACGTCGGTTCCCCGGCGCACGAGGCGCGACGCGTGGAGCGGCAGCGCGGGCGCGCGCGTGTCGACCTCGCCCTTCTGCCAGTAGCGGCTCTTGGGCTCGAGGAAGATGACCGGGTCGTCCGACGCGATCGCCTCCTGCATCATCCAGTAGGCGTCGTTGGGGGTCGAGGGGCTCACCACACGCAGACCGGGGGTGTGCGTGAAGTAGGCCTCGGGGCTCTCCTGATGGTGCTCGACCGCACCGATGTGACCGCCGTAGGGGATGCGGATGACGATGGGCATCCGCACAGCCCCCTCGTGCCGATTCGTGATCTTGGCCAGCTGCGAGGTGATCTGGTCGAAGGCGGGGAAGACGAATCCGTCGAACTGGATCTCGAGCACGGGGCGGAATCCCGCCATCGCGAGTCCGATCGCCGTGCCGACGATGCCCGACTCGGCCAGCGGCGTGTCGATCACCCTGCGGTCGCCGAACTCGGCCTGCAGCCCCTCGGTGACCCGGAAGACGCCGCCGAGGCGCCCGATGTCCTCGCCCATCAGCAGCACGCGGTCACTGCCGGCCAGGGCGGCGCGGAGCCCGAGATTGAGGGCCTTCGACAGGGGAAGGGAGCGGATGACGCCGGCGTCGGCCGGGTCGCCCGCGGGCTCGGGCGCGGGGGTCGAGATCGGCTGAGCGGTGGTCATGACGTCCCCTCCTCGAACGACGCCTCGTAGTCGGCGAGCCAGCGCTGCTGCTCGTCGATGAGCGGGTGAGGCTCGGAGTACACGTGGTCGAACATGAGGTCGGTCGGGACGCCGCCGAGGGCGTTCGTGCGCACGCGCGTGTCGTCGGCGAGGGCCCGGGCCGAGGCTTCGACATCGGCGAAGAACGCATCGGAGGCGCCGCGCGAGCGCAGGTAGGTCGCCATGCGGGCGATCGGGTCGCGCCGAGCCCAGGACTGCTCCTCGTCGGAGGTGCGGTACTTCGTCGGGTCGTCGCTGGTGGTGTGGGCGCCCATCCGGTAGGTGATCGCCTCGATCGCGCGGGGTCCCTCACCCGTGCGCGCCTCGTCGAGCGCGACGCGGCTCACGGCGTAGCCGGCGAGCACGTCGTTGCCGTCGATCGGGATGGCGGGGATGCCGTAGCCGTCGCCGCGGCGGTACAGCGGCGAGCGCGACTGCGTCGAGACCGGCACGGAGATGGCCCACTGGTTGTTCTGCAGGAAGAACACCTCGGGCGTCTGGTAGCTGGCGGCGAAGACCATCGCCTCGTGCACATCCCCCTGACTGGAGGCCCCGTCGCCGTAGTAGACGATCACCGCCTCGTCGCGCTCGAGATCGCCGGTGCCGCTGCGACCATCGAAGACGAGTCCCATCGCGAGTCCGGTGGCGTGCAGCGTCTGCGCGCCGAGCACCAGCGTGTAGATGTGCGTGTTGCCGTTGCGTGGATCGGTCGGATCCCAGCCGCCGTGGGTGAGTCCGCGCATGAGGCGGATGATGTCGACCGGGTCGACGCCGCGGATGCGGGCGACCACGTGCTCACGGTAGGACGGGAAGACATGGTCCTGGGCGCGCGCGGCGCGGGCGGAGCCGACCTGGGCGGCCTCCTGCCCGAAGCTCGGCGGCCACAGGGCGAGCTGACCCTGGCGCTGCAGGTTCGTCGCCTGCACGTCGAAGGCGCGGATCTCGGCCATGTCGCGGTACAGCCCCTCGAGCTCGGCGTCGCTCAGCGCGTCGATGACAGCGAGATACGGCTCGGCCGCGGGCGTCGGTGACAGCGTGCCGTCGGCATCGAGGATGCGGACGAAACGGGCGTCGGGAACCGGGTCTCCCGAAGCGGCGGGGTCAGACGAGGCGGGGCCTGCGTGCAGAGTCACCGTTCTACGCTAGCCGCCGGCCCGGATGGGCTTCTGGGAGGTCTCTCACAACGGAGGCCGCGATTCGTAGGACGTGATCCACAGACTCTTCCTCACCGACCGAGATCCGGATGCCGTCGCCGGCGAACGGACGGACGATGAGTCCGGCCTTGTCGAACGTCTCGGCGATGGCCACGGTGTTCTCGTGCGCGGGAAGCCACACGAAGTTTCCCTGCGCCTCGGGAACGGCCCAGCCGGCATCGCGGAGAGCCTCGGCCAGCCGGTCGCGGCGGGCGGCGATGTGCCGGACGCGATCGAGGAGCTCGTCCTCGGCGTCGAGGCTCGCCAGTGCTGCCGCCTCGGCATGCGCCGTGACCGACAGCGGGATCGCCGTCGTGCGCGCGGCATCGAGGATGCGCGGGTGCCCGATGGCGTATCCGACGCGGAGAGCGGCGAGACCGAACGCCTTGGAGAAGGTGCGGAGCACCACGACGTTGGGCAGCTCCGCCCCGCCGCGCGTGCGGTTGCCGAGCACGGTGAGTCCATCGACGGCACCGGGGGCGGTGACGAACTCGGCATACGCCTCATCGAGGATCACGAGGATGTCGGAGGGCACACGTCGCATGAAGGCGTCGAACTCGTCCTGACCGACCACCGGTCCGGTGGGGTTGTTCGGGCTGCAGACGAGGATCGCGCGGGTGCGGTCGGTGATCGCGTCGGCCATCGCACCGAGGTCGTGACGGGAATCGGCGGTCAGCGGCACCTGCACAGGGGTGGCGCCGGCGAGCACCGCAAGCCACGGGTAGGCCTCGAACGAGCGCCAGGCGTAGACGACCTCATCACCGGGTCCGGACGTGGCCAGCACGAGCTGAGCGAGGATCGAGACGCTCCCCGCACCCACGTGCACCTCGTCGACGGTCACGCCGAACCGTGCGGCCAGGCGCTCACGGAGGCGCGTGGCCGTGGCATCCGGATACCGGTTGAAGGCGCTGGCCGACCGCACCGCCTCGAGCACACCCGGCAGCGGGTCGAACGGGTTCTCGTTGCTCGAGAGCTTGAAGGCGTCGGGCCCCGCCTGCGTGCCCTGCTTGTACGGCGGCAGGGAGGCGATGCCGGGGCGCACGCGAACCGGGATGTCTGCAGCGTCGCTCACGGCACCGAGTCTACGGCGGGATGACCCCCGGGCCACGGGCAGGCTGATCCCGGCGGACGAAGGGCATCGCGACGCGCGTCAAGGTCTCGCGGGCGCCGGTGCGGCGTGGCACACTCACCGCATGGGCTTCCTCATCCGCGTGGTCGTGAACGCGTTCGCGATCTGGGTCGTCACCCTCATCCCCGCACTCCAGGTCTTCGTCATCCCGTTCGCGCCGGGAGAGACGCTGCAGCTGGTCCTCACCCTGCTGCTCGTGGCGGCCATCTTCGCGCTGGTGAACACGGTCATCGGAACGGTCATCAAGGTGCTGGCCTTTCCGCTGTACATCCTCACCCTCGGCCTGATCGGGCTGCTCATCAACGCGTTCCTGCTGTGGCTGACCGCGTGGTTCACCCAGTGGTGGAGCTTCGGGCTGCGCGTCGAGGAGTTCTGGTGGGGCGGCATCATCGCCGCGCTCATCATCTCGGTGATCAACTGGATCGCCGGCATCATCCTGCGTCCTCGCCGCCGCGAGGACTGAGCCGCCCGGCAGCCGGCGGCTGCGGGCGCGCCGCCGCGTACTCGGTGACGGCGACACCTTCCGCCTGACCGAGCCGTGCGAACACCTCGTGCACGGTGGCGACCCTCGGATCGCCCGACGCGTCGACCAGGGCCGCGCTCTCGGCATAGCTGCGCATCGAGTGCGCCGGCACCGTCGCATCCACCACTCCGGAGTCGGCGTGGGCCTCGCGCTCGGCGGTGAAGCTGCCCGGCGCCCCGACCGCGGTTTCATGTCCGCCCCCGGCGAGCACCGCGACGGGGTCGTCGGAGTGACGGATCGCGACGGCCAACGTGTCGGCGCCCACGTCGGCCTCGACGGGCGATCCGAACGAGACCATCGTGGCCATGTCGTACGGCCCTTCCAACGCCAGGTGCGCCGCGATCATCGCCCCCTGCGAATGGCCGAAGGCGTGGACGGTGTCGCCTGGCTTCGCGCCCGCCGCCTCCAGGGCGGCGAGGGTCGCCTCGTACGACGCCGAGCGGTTGCCGGTGTACAGCTCGGCGTTGGACTGCACATCCCAGGGATCCTCGCCCCCGACACCGAGCGACTGCGTGCCGGCGACGTACACCGCGAACTGCTCGGTGCCGTCGGGCATCGTGTACTTCTCCACGCGAACCCGCGCCTCACCCGCTCCCGGCATCCGAGCTGCGGCTGACGCCAGGTCGGGGGGCGCCGTGGTCATCCGCGGCGGCGGAGGCGTCGACCACAGCACCACCGCCGACGGCTCACCGTCGAGGCGCGCGTCGCGCGAGAGGCGTCCCCACCCGCCGACACCGAAGATCGCGGCGGTGCCGAGCGTGGCACCACCGAGCGCGACGCCCCCGATCGCCGCGCCGAGCTCGCTGAAGATGCCCCCGAGTTCGCTTCCGGTCTCGGTCGCCTGACGCACGAGGTAGCTCGGCCACATCACCGCCCGATCGAAGCGGGCGATGAACGCCTCGCCCTCGGCGCCGGGGAACAGCCGCAGCAGCTCGGCGCGTCGGCGTTCGACGGCGGTCACCCCGGCACCGTCGCCGCGCGCCGACAGGGCGGCGTGCTCGGCGTCCAGCTCGACCAGCTCGTAGACGGCAGCGGCGTGGCGGAGGTCACCGGCGATCTGCACCGCCTGCACGATCGTGGCGTCGAGATCGCGCGCGAAGACGCTCGCCGCCCCGGCCGCCGCCCACCCGAACCGCCGTTCGTCGGCGAGTTCGGCACGAGCGGCCCCGAAGCGGCGCTGCAGCACGTCGAGGTCGTCGATCATCCGATCGAAGCGCCCCGCCGCCTCGAGGAGCGATTCGGTGTCGACCGAGACCGCGCCGCCTCCGCGGATCTCGAGGCCATCGCTCACCAGCATCCCTCCGCCATCGATGCCGCCCGGTCACCGGCGCACTGCGCCTCGAAGATGACCGTCTCGAGCTGGCAGGTGAGGCCCGAGACATCGCCCGCCCACCGTGCGGCCTTGTCGTGGAAGGCTTCGGCGGCCCGGGCGCGCCAGCCGGTGGCGTGATCGAGGGAGCGGGCGGTCATCGCCGCGTCGGCGAGCGCGAACGCGACGGAGCGCAGCTCGCGGACGACGGCGGCGAGCGCGACCGCACTCGCCTCGGCACCAGGAGAGCAGGTGGCGGTGGAGAGCATGGGACGATGATCGAGGTCCGGCTGTCCCCGCGGGGGCGGGTGCGGCGATCTGTGAGGGGATGGCGCCGAACGCCGGGCTGTGCAGGAATGGTCGACGCCCTTGCACGCCGCGTCTTCACCCCCAGAATGGAATCCATGTCCGCGAGCGCCTCGCCTCCCGCGCCGTTCCGCGTCGTGTTCGTGTGCACCGGGAACATCTGCCGTTCCCCCATGGCCGACGTGGTGTTCCGGGCTTTCGCCGACCACGCCGGGCTCGCTTCGCGGGTCGTCTCCACGAGCGCGGGCACCGGCGACTGGCACGTGGGCGAACGCGCCGACGAGCGGACGCTGGCGGCACTGGAGCGTCGCGGCTACGACGGTTCCCGCCACCGGGCGCGCCAGTTCACGCAGTCGGATTTCGAGCGCACCGACCTCATCGTGGCCCTCGACCGCAGCCACGAACGGATCCTCCGCGGTTGGGCGCCCTCCGACACCGACGCCGACAAGATCGCTCTGCTCCGCTCCTTCGACTCCGCGGCCGACGGCGTGGACGTGCCCGACCCCTACTACGCGGGGCCCGCGATGTTCGATCAGGTGCTCGCTATGATCGAGAACGCGAGCCGGGCGCTCTTCCGGCAGCTGGAACCCGCCATCCGTCCCGCGACCACGTCTCCGTGAGGTGCTGACGCGGGGCCGCGTCGTCACGGGAGCATCGTGCCCTCTCTTCCCCCTCAGCCGCTCAGCCCGCTCGACGGGCGCTACCGTGCCGCGGTCGCACCGCTGGCCGACTACCTCTCCGAGGCGGGGCTGAACCGCGCCCGCGTCGAGGTCGAGGTCGAATGGCTGATCACCCTGACCGAATCCTCGCTCTTCGGCACCCGGCCGCTGTCTCCGGCGGACAAGGACCGCCTGCGCGTGCTCTATCTCGACTTCGGGCAGACCGAGATCGACTGGCTCGCCGAGAAGGAGGCGGTCACCCGCCACGACGTCAAGGCCGTCGAATACCTCGTGCGCGATCGCCTGACCTCCCTCGGGCTCGACGGCATCGCCGAGCTCACGCACTTCGCGTGCACGAGCGAGGACATCAACTCCACCGCCTACGCCCTCACCGTCAAGCGCGCGGTGCACGAGGTCTGGCTGCCGAAGCTCCGCGAGGTGATCGCCGCGCTCTGGCATCTGGCCGACGAGCACCGGGATGCCGCGATGCTGGCGCGCACGCATGGACAGCCCGCGACCCCCACGACCATGGGGAAGGAGCTGGCGGTGTTCGCCGGGCGTCTGGAGCGGGTGGCCCGCGGCATCCAGGGGTCTGAGTACCTCGCGAAGTTCTCGGGAGCGACCGGCACGTGGTCGGCGCATCTCGCCGCCGACCCGCAGGTGAACTGGCCGACGCTCTCGCGTGAGTTCATCGAGGGCCTGGGGCTCGACTTCAACCCCCTCACGACCCAGATCGAGTCGCACGACTGGCAGGTCGAGCTCTACGACCGTGCGCGTCACGCCGGCGGCATCCTGCACAATCTCGCGACGGATGTCTGGACCTACATCTCCCTCGGGTACTTCGCGCAGATCCCCGTCGCCGGCGCGACCGGGTCGTCGACCATGCCGCACAAGATCAACCCGATCCGCTTCGAGAACGCCGAGGCGAATCTCGAGATCGCGGGGGGCCTGTTCGCCACGCTCGCCTCGACGCTCGTGACCTCGCGCCTGCAGCGCGACCTCACCGACTCGACCACGCAGCGCAACATCGGTGTGGCCTTCGGCCACTCCCTCCTCGCGCTCGACAACCTGCTGCGCGGTCTCGGCGAGATCTCGCTGCGCCGCGACGTGCTGCTGGCCGATCTCGACGCGAACTGGGAGGTTCTCGCCGAGGCGATCCAGACCGTCGTGCGCGCCGAGATCGCCGCGGGCCGCTCGCAGATCACCGACCCGTACGCGCTGCTGAAGGACCTCACCCGCGGGCGCCGCGTGGGCGGGCCCGAGCTGGCGGAGTTCGTGCGCGGGCTCGACATCGGCGACGAGGCGAAGAAGCGGCTGCTCGCCCTTACGCCGGCCGGGTACGTGGGTCTCGCCGCCGACCTCGTGCCGCCCGCGCGCTGACCTCCGCACGCCGCCCACCTCCCTGTTCCCCCGCCTCCCTGCCCCGCAGCCCTCTCGCCCTTCGGCGCGCGACGGTGGCGGGGACGGGGCGGAAGAGCGGGAGCCGGGATGCCACGGGGCGCGGGAGAATCGAAGGGTGACCCTCGAGCGCGGTGCCCCGCCGCTGTCGCGGCGCGCCGTCATCTCCCAGCGCTGGAGCGACGCGGTCTTCCTGCACTGGCGGGTCGAGCCCGACGCGGTCGCGCCGCTCCTCCCCCGCGGGGTCGAGCCCGACGTCTTCGACGGATCGGCGTGGGTCGGGCTCGTCCCGTTCGTTCTGAGCGAGTTCCGATTCCTGCCGCTTCCTCCGGTGCCGTTCGTCGGCACGTTCCGCGAGATCAACGTCCGCACCTACGGCGTCGACGCCGCCGGGCGGCGCGGCGTCGTCTTCCGCACCCTCGAGGCCGAGCATGTGGCGCCGGTGCTCGCGGCGCGGGCGATCTTCGGGCTTCCCTACCGGTGGGCGCGGATCGGGATGCGCGACACCGGCCCGCTCATCGAGTACCGCTCCCGGCGCCGCCGCCTCGACGGCCGCGCCGTCGGCCCGGGAACCCGCATCGCCGTCGAACGCGACACCGAAGCCGTCGACACCGCGCTGTCGCGCTTCCTCACGGCGCGGTGGGGGTTCCACGAGACCCACCTCGGGCAGACGATCTGGGCGGCCAACGAGCACGTGCCGTGGCCGCTCGTCGAGGCGCGGGTGCGCGCGCTCGACGACGCCCTGGTGTCCGACGCCGGATTTCCTCGCCTGGCCGGCCGGACGCCGGATTCCGTGCTGGCGACGCCGGCGCAGCATCCGGGGTTTCACACCCGCTTCAGCCGCGCCCTCCGCGTCTGAGCCGCTACGGGGTGGTCGACCCGCCGGTGGGTGCGTCGGGCGCGTCGGCGGGGTCGTCGTAGAGCACCGGGCGATCCATCGGCTTCTGCACGGTCGCGGGGTCGACGGCAAGGAGCAGCAGCGAGAGGATCAGCAGGGTGACGATGAACGTCACACCCGCGACGATGCCGGCGACCACGAGCGCTCGTGAGGCCTGCTCGCCGCCGCCCTGCTGGAAGAACCCCATCGACATGAGGGTGACGAATCCCGCGAAGAGCGCGGCCCCGAAGGCGAGGCCCAGCAGCTGAACGGGCTTGAGCAGATCGCGTCGGGTGAGCTTGTCGGTCATCGGGAATCCTCCGGGGACGACACCTCAGCGGTGTCATCGATGGGTGCGGCGGACGGGGAATCCACCTCGGGGCGCGGCGAGAAGCCGGCGATCGCCAGCCACACCGCGATGATGGCGGCATAGCCGCCCAGGATGCCGACACCGATCGTCGTGCCGGTGAGGGTGAAGGTGCCCGCCTCGTCGATGGTGTACTCCAGCGCGTACGACACCGGCACCGAGATGAGAGCGACGCTCAGCACGAGGGTGATGAGGCCCACGGCCAGACCGTCGCGGGCTTCCCGGGCGGCCACGGCGAGCTCGGGCGCGCCGCGGGAGAGGCGCACCTCACGCCACGACGACAGCGCCTCGGTGAGTCCGGTCGCGAGGGCCCAGGTGGCGACGATGACCACGAACGTGACCTCCGATCGCCACGCCGGGATGCCTCCCGCCATTCCGGCGACGATGCTGAGGATGCCCATCACAATGGCCTGCCACCGCGCGCCGGCGGGATAGACGAGCCAGGCGGCGAGGAGGAAGACCAGACCGGTCGCGATCGCGAATCCGCTGAAGACCGACAGTCCGATCGAGGCCGAATGATCGGGCGAGAAGGTGATCATCACCGCGACGATCGCCGCGAAGAGGGCACGCGCCAGCTGCAGGTCGCGCGCACGGAAGGCGCGGGGCGTGGCAGCAGCAGGCATGACGGCGTTTCAGACGGGGATCGGGGCGTTTCCAGTGTAGGCCGTGGGCGCCTGGCGGATTCGGCGATGCTTCACCGGCGAGAGAAGCGGATGCCGCGGGCTCACGCCCCCTCGAACAGCCGGTCCAGCACGCGCCGCGCCTCCGACACGTGCGCACGATGCGGGCTGTCGATCATGAGAAGCGCCTTCCACAGCGCCCAGCCGCGTCCGCGAGCCCATGTTCCGTCGTCGACGGCGAGATCACGGCGGAAGACCGCCGCCGCGGGTCCGTCGAAGAAGGTCCACACGATGACGGTGTCGCAGGCGGGATCGCCGACGGCGCTGCATCCGAAGTCCACCACCGCGCCGAGCCGTCCGTCGCGGACCAGCAGGTTGTTGATGGACATATCACCGTGCACCCACACCGGCGGCCCGTCGAAGGCTGCGGCGAGGGCGTCTCGCCAGATCCCCTCGGCGAGGTCGCGCTCCCGGCCGGAGACACGATCGACGATCGCCACCGTCTCGTCGTGGTAGTGCGCCAGGGGACCACCGCGGTAACCGCTGTGCAGACCCGGGGCCGGGCCATCGGCGGCGTCCACGGCGCGGAGGGCGACGAGAAAGGCGGCGAGGTCGGCAGCGAACTCCCGGGTGTCATCGATCTCGACGACAGCTGCCGGGTCGCCCTCGATCCAGCCGTAGATCGACCACGGGCCCGGAAAGGCGCGAGAGGGGCGTCCGATGCCGTGCAGGGTCGGGATCGGAAGCGGCAACGACCGCGAGAGGTGCGGCAGCCACCGTTGCTCCTTCGCCACCTGCGGTACGTATCCGGGCGCCGAGGGCAGGCGGACCGAGAGCGCACCTCCGAGGCGGAACATGCGGTGGTCGTTCCCGCCGTACGGCACCCCGCGCACCGGCAGGTCGACCCATGCGGGGAACTGCTCGGCGATCAACGACCGGACGAGATCTTCGTCGATTCGCGATGCATCGATGTCGCCGATCGGATGCTCCCCGGTCACTGCTGCGGGCAGAACATGCGCGGCCGGGCGCCGGTGCGGTCGAACGTGTGCTGCGACATGGGCGCGCCGCAGAGGGGGCAGGGTCGCTCGGCGCGTTCGGGCTCGGGCTCGGTGTCATAAGGCCCGACCGCGGCGGGCCCGGCCTTGCGGATGAGCACGGCGTTCATCCAGTTGAACCAACCGCCCTCCTCGCGCATCCGCTCCTTGAGGGGCTTTCGCGCGGGGCGGGGCTCGGAGGGGGACATACCCCTCACCCTACGCTCGCGCATCGCGGGCGTCCGGTCAGCCGAGCTTGGGGAGAACCCGGTGCAGCAGCCTCTCGATCGCGGCGGGATCGATGTCGGGGATGCGGCCGTCAGCGGCCTCGGCCGCCCAGCTGCGGCCGATGTAGCGCATCAACCCGGCGACGAGCGACACGATGAGCCCCGCCTGGCGCTCGCGCTCCGCGGGGTCTTCATCGGGGTACTGGTTCTTCAACCGCAGCACCAGGATCTCGCGGACCTCCGACTCGACGGCCTCGATACGCTCCAGCTGGCGGGTGATCAGCATCGGGTTGCTCCCGATCGCGCGGATGCGCCGGGCCAGCTGCTCGGGGTCGGCGTCGAGCCCGCCGGGGTCGACCCGGATGAGCTGCGCCGCGCCCGCCAGCAGCGGCCCGGTGGAGACGATGAATTCGCGCGCCGCGCGCTCGTCGACCGTCGGCGGATCCACGCCCAGCAGAGCCGCATCCTTCGTCTTGAAATGGTTGAAGAAGGTGCGCTGGCTCACTCCGGCGAGCTCGCAGATCATGTCGACCGTGACCGCCTCGTAGCCGCGCTCGAGGACGAGATCCGTCGCCGCACGCTCGATGGCGCGGGTCTTCTCGATCGCGTCCTTCCGCCGGGGGGCGGGTCGTGCGGGCGGGGTGGTCGACATGATCTGCGGCTCCTTCGTCACTCCGACCGTAGCGACTCGACGAGGTCCTGCCGGTCGGCTCGGCGCGTCGAGTGCTTCGGAGGCAGCGGATGTCAGCGGGGAACCCGACTGGCGCCCCGGCTGCCGAAGAAGGAGCCGACCTGATACGTGGACATGATGTCTCCTCACCGCTGGCGTTGCGCGATGATGGCACGCAGGCCAGGTGCGGCTCCAGGCCTGGACGACGACCGGGAATCGTGCCTGGTGGCACAGCCGAGGAGAGGACGCGATGGAGCGGACCAGCCAAGACGACCCCGCGCGCGGCGCCGTCGTGCTCATCACCGGCGGCGCGCGGGGGATGGGTGAGTTGTACGCGCGGCGAGCGGTCGCCGCCGGCGCCCGCTCCGTGGCGCTGTGGGACATCGATGAGGAGCGGGCGACCGCACTGGCGGCCGACCTCGGTCGGTCGGGCGTGGACGTGCGCGCCTACGCCGTCGACGTCTCGCAGCCGGAGTCGATCCGCGACGGGGTCGCACGTGTGCGCGACGACGTCGGGGCACCCGACATCCTGATCAACAACGCCGGCATCGTCCGTGGGGCGCCGTTCTGGGAGCACGATCCCGTCCGTGACATCGAGGCGACGATGCGGGTCAACACGCTCGCGGCGATGTGGCTCACCCGGGAGGTGCTCCCCCACATGATCGCCGACCGCTCGCGGCCGAAGCGCATCCTCAACATCGCCTCGGCCGCCGGGACCCTCGCCAACCCGCGCATGAGCGTGTACGCCGCGTCGAAGTGGGCGATGATCGGGTGGAGCGAGTCGGTGCGGCTGGAGCTCGCCGCCGCCGGTCACCGCCACATCGCGGTGACGACGTTCTGCCCGAGTTATGTCTCCACCGGGATGTTCGCCGGCGCCCGCGGGCCCCTGCTGACCCCCATCATGACCCCGGTCCAGGCGACCGCGGCCGCCTGGCGTGGAATGCGCCGCGGCACGCCGATGGTGCTGCGCCCCTGGACGGTGAAGCTCGCGATGGCCCTCCGCGGCGTGCTGCCGACGAGGGCCTGGGATGCCATCGCGGGCCGGGTGTTCCGCGTCTATTCGTCGATGGACGCCTTCACCGGACGCGCCGGCGACTGACGGCTCACTCCGCCACGGGGAGGCGGGCTGCGCGATCGAGGTCGATCCCCACGGCGAGGAAGCCGACGGTGTCGGGGTCGGCGCTCAGCTGCTCGGCGAGGGCGGAGTCGACGCGACGGAGCGCCGCGGCGAAGTTCTGCGGCGCGTCGGTGTCGTGCTCGTGCCGGGCCGCGTCGATGTGGCCGATCAGCTCGGTGCGGCTCCAGGTGTGCTGCACGGCCTTTCCGGCGTACCACTCGCGAAGACGCTGATCTTCGAGGCGGGTGAGCAGCTCGACGACATGGCCCCACGGCAGCTGTCCGACCGGCTGCTGAACGATCCCGCCGCGCGGGGGCCACGAGGCGGCGAAGTCGCGCATGCGACGAAGGGCCTCGACCGTGAGGCTCGTCATGGTCGGGTAGGTGTGACGGAGCCGGTGCGCGAGCGCCTCCAGCGCAGCATCCTGGTCTTCGGCGGCATTCTCCTGCGAGAGGATCGTCGCGCCGATCTGCCAGTACAGGCCGATCACCTCCGCGTTCGCACGGCGCTGGAGGGTGTGACGCGCGGCCTTGATCTGGCGGACCAGCGTCTCCACGGTGTTCTCGACCGCGACGCTTTCGACGGCACCGTCTTCGGTCGCGGCCTGGGCATCCTCGCTCATCACGTCAGCATGTCGCACAACGGTGCGATCACGACAGATCGGCGCCCGAGGAGATCTCCGACAGCGATCAATCCGCGCGATCGAAGAGCCACTCCTGCACCTCCTCGAAGTACTCCGTGTCGACCGCGACCGGCCCCATGTAGGGGTGATCGAAGCTCGCGATGGTGAAGATGACGATGGCCACGTACGACGCGAGCACCGCCGCCATGACGAGGTGAGTACGCAGCCGTCCCATCTGGATCATCCCGATCAGCACCGCCGTGATCGCCGCGCCCGAGTACAGGACGAACCACAGGATGCCGGGGAGCTCCAGCCCGATCACCCCGATCCGCGCGCTGCGCGCCGACATGAACTCGTTGAACGACCAGATCGCCGCCGCATGGACGTTCGCCTCCCCCTCACCCTCGGGCTCGAACGAGAAGAGAACCTCTTCGATCGCGGCGACCTCCGCCACGGACTGCGAGGGGATGCGTCCCTCGCGCTGCGCCTCCCAATCCACCTCCCGGACGTGGTCGACGTAGGAGACGATCAGCGCCTGGAGCTCCCCTCGCTCGGGCTCGGGGAATCCGGCCGTGTCGCGATAGAGCACCGCGACCGCCGATGCCTCATCCCTCACGATCTCCTCGACACCGCGGTAGTTCTCGTACGAGGCGGCGGCGATGAGCGCGAGGGTCACGCCGTAGAGCACGCCGAAGGTCGCCATCACGTAGGCGAGGATCCGGTCCCACTCGCGCATCTGCTTCTTGTCGCCCGGCACCCAGCGACGCAGCGCGATGACGATCAGCAGCGACGCCGCGACGAAGAGGATGACGAAACCGGGCAGCGCGACCCCGACCGGCAGCTGGTAGAGCCACATGAATGGCATTGTGCCCGCAGGTGGGTCCGGCGCACGGGAAGCGGATGCCGCGGCTCGCCGTCGCGGCATCCGAAATCTTTCTCGCCGGCGATGTCGATTCCGCTCCGCCCGGTTCGACGCGATAGTGGGAGGGCCCTCCTCCCCGAACAAAACGGAGATTTACATGGCCAAGTACATGCTCATCATGCGCAACAGCGGTTCTGTGGAGAACTACGAAGACATGGACTTCGAGGCGATCATCAACGCGATGGGCGCCTACAACGAGTCGATGATGAAGGCCGGGGTGCTTCTCGGCGGCGACGGTCTGACCGATGCGGCGCAGGGGTCGGTGGTGGAGTTCACCGGCGAAGCGCCCATCGTGACCGACGGGCCCTACGGCGAGGTGCACGAGCTTTTCAACGGCTTCTGGACGATCCAGGTCGGGTCGCAGGAGGAGGCCGTCGAGTGGGCGAAGAAGGCCCCCCTCGGCCCCGGCAACAAGATCGAGGTGCGCCGGATGACCGACGAGTCCGACTTCGCGGACTATGCCGACAACGAGTACATCCAGAAGGAGAAGGGCTGGCGCGAGGAGCTCGGCACCGAATGAGCGCCGATCCGCGCCGCGTTCTGGAGGCCGTGTGGCGCATGGAGGGTGCGCGTATCGTCGCCGCGGTGGCGAAGGCGACCGGCGACGTCGTCCTCGCCGAGGATGTCGCGCAGGAAGCGATCGTCGAGGCCCTGGGCTCGTGGCGCGAGCACGGCGTGCCCGACAACCCGGGTGCGTGGCTGACGGCGGTCGCGAAGCGGCGAGCGGTGGACGCCTGGCGACGCCGGTCGGCGCTCGATGAGCGCCACCGCGCCATGGCGCACGACCTCTCGGAATTGGCCGAGGACGCGTGGGAACCGATCGACGACGATGTTCTGCGGCTGGTGTTCACCGCGTGTCACCCGGCACTGTCCCGGGAATCGCAGGTCGCCCTCACCCTGCGGGTCGTCGGAGGGCTCACGACCGTTGAGATCGCGCGGATGCTGCTGGTGCCCGTGCCGACGGTGCAGGCGCGCATCACTCGGGCGAAGAAGACCCTCCAGGCCGCGAAGGTACCGTTCGAGACGCCTGATCCTGCGGAGTGGCCGGCTCGGCTGCAGACCGTTCTGAGCGTGGTGTATCTGATCTTCACCGAGGGGTATGCCGCCACGAGCGGTGACCGGTGGGTGCGCGCCGACCTGGCCGACGAGGCGTTGCGGCTCGGTCGCATGCTCGCCGGGTTGATGCCGCGCGAGGCTGACGCGTGGGCGCTGCTGGCAGTGATGGAGCTGCAGGCCTCACGGTTCGGGGCGCGGACGGATGCCGCGGGGCAGCCCGTGCTGCTGGCGGATCAGGACCGCGCCCGGTGGGACCGTGCCCAGATCGCGCGGGGGCGCGCCGCGCTCGCGCGAGCCGACGCCGTCGGGCGCGGACGGGGCGCGTACGCGTTGCAGGCGGCGATCGCCGAGCAGCACGCGGTCGCCGCGACCTTCGCCGACACCGACTGGGAGCAGATCGTCGTGCTGTACGAGGCGCTGGGCCGGATCGCCCCGAGCCCGGTCGTCGACCTCAACCACGCGGTCGCGGTCTCGATGTCCGTCGGACCGGGCACGGCGCTGGCGATGGTCGACCGGCTCGTCGCGCGGGGCGCGCTGCGCGGCTCGCACCTCATCCCGAGTGTGCGCGGCGAGCTGCTCGCTCAGCTCGGCCGGGCGGAGGAGGCCCGCGCCGAGCTCCTGGCCGCGGCGGCGCTGACGGGCAACGAGCGCGAGGCCGAGGTGCTGCGGGCGAAGGCCGCCGCGGTCGGTGGGTGATCCGCGTCGTCCCGCACTCCTGCAATCCCGAGGCGAAAGGCGGGGAAAACACTTGCTGCGCGCCCTGCGCTCGATTCTGCAGGAGTTGAGGACACTCCGCCGCGTCGGCGGACGCGCCGACGCGGGTTGAGCGGCGGGCACGCGCGCCCTAGGCTCGCGGCAGAGCGTCACACCCCGATTCGGCACCACCCTCGCGAAAGCAGGTTCCGATGGCCCAGTTCACCCGCGGATTCGGCTCGCGTCGGCGTGACGCCGACCCGGATCTCCCGCCCGGCCAGTACCTCACCACCGACTTCCCCGTCCTCTCCGCGGGCCCCACACCGCGCATTCCGCTTTCGGAATGGTCGTTCTCCATTCGCACCGAGACCGGTGAGACGGCGCGGTGGAGCTGGGACGACTTCACCGCTCTGCCGTCGGAGGAGGTGTCGACCGACATCCACTGCGTCACGCGATGGTCGAAGCTCGGCACCTCGTGGCGGGGCGTCGCCCTCGACACGCTCTTCGAAGACGTCGAGACGAGCTTCGACTACGTCATGGCCCACTCCTACGGCGGGTACACCACGAACGTGCCGCTCGAGGACCTGCTCGACGGCAAGGCCTGGATCGCGTACGAGTTCGACGGTGAGCCGCTCGACCCCGAACACGGAGGCCCCGCCCGCCTCCTGGTACCGCACCTCTACTTCTGGAAGAGCGCCAAGTGGGTGCGGGGCCTCGTCATGCAGCAGCACGACGATCCCGGGTTCTGGGAGCAGAACGGCTACCACCTGCGCGGCGACCCCTGGCTGGAGGAGCGGTACTGGTGAGGACGACCGGGTGGCTCGCCGCGCGCATCGCCGCGGTCCGGCCGACCACGAGCCACGCGCGCGTCCTCACCCTCGACGTCCCCGGTTGGCCCGGCAACGATCCGGGCCAGCACCTCGACATCCGCCTCACCGCGGAAGACGGCTACCAGGCCGAGCGGTCGTACTCGATCGCCTCGTCAGGGCCGGGCGAACGCGTCGAACTCGCGGTGGACACCGTGCCCGACGGCGAGGTCTCGCCCTACCTGGTCGACGTGGCCGAGGTCGGCGACATGCTCGAGGTGAAAGGCCCACTCGGCGCATACTTCGTGTGGCATGAGTCCGACCCCGACCCGGTGCAGCTCGTTGCGGGCGGATCGGGGATCGTGCCCCTCCTCGCGATGGCGCGAGCGCACGACCGGTCGGAAAGCCCCGTGCCCTTCCGCCTGCTCTACTCGGTGCGCAGCCCCGACGACGCGCTCTACCGCGACGAGATCCTCGACCTCGCCGGTCGCTCCCTGGACCTCACGTGGGCGTACACCCGCGCCGCCCCCGAGGGCTGGCCGGAGCCCGTCGGCCGGTTGACGCCCGACCGGGTCGCTGCGGCGACATGGCCGCCCGCGCGGCATCCGCTCACCTTCATCTGCGGACCGACCCGCTTCGTGGAAGCCGCGGCGGACGCGATGGTCGCCGCCGGTCATGAGCCGACGCGCGTGCGCACCGAACGATTCGGAGGATGACGATGTCCGACGACCCCACCCGCGTCTCCCACGCCACACACCCCGGCCGGGACGACCCTCACACGGCGCACGTCGTCGACGGAAACGCCGTAGTAGGCGCCCTGGAGGATCTCCTCGCGGGTGACCTCAGCATGCTGATCGTCGAGTGCGGCGGCTGTCACACCGCGGCGCCGCTCGCGGAATGGCAGGTCGAGGCCGACCGCGACGCGTTCATCGTGCGGTGCCGGTCGTGCACGCACACCCTGTGGACGCTGATGCGCACCGGCGACGTCCCCTCGCTGCTCATCGCCGGAGGTTGCGGTCTGCGCCGTGCGCCTGACGACGCGGAGCGGCATCCGGCCGGGTGACCCACCCGCTCGCGTCCCGCAGTCCGGCGACGACGCCGCCGCTCAGTCCAGGGCGTGATCGGCGCGTCGCTCGGGAAGTCGCAGCACAGCCTGGACCGGCAGGTGGTCCGAGGGCCGGCGGCCCTGCGGGGCCGACGGGTTGATCGCGACGCGCTCCACCTCGATGTCGCGTGTGACGACGATCCAGTCGATGCGCTTCCGGCCCACGCGGGGATCACCGTAGTTCGGGAAGGTGCCCCATTCGGGCGTGACCCGCTCGCCGGCGACCGCCCAGGCGTCTCGTAGCGCCGCATCCCGCAGCAGCTCCCTGATCGGCACCGTCCCCTCCCCGGAGTTGAGGTCGCCCACCACCACGCCCGGGAGCGCCGTCTCGGCAACGAGGAGGCGCACGGCCTCGGCCGAGCGACGCCTCGCCGTCCGGGAGATGTGGTCGAAGTGCGTGTTCACCACGACGAACCCCGCGGATGTCGCCCGGTTGCGCAGCCGCGCGATGACCGCGACGCGGGGCACCCTGTTGCCCCACGAACGCGATCCGGGCTCATCCGGATGGTCCGACAGGGCGATCTGCCGCCAGCTCTCGAGCTCGAGGCGGTCGGCGTCGAAGAAGAGCGGGCAGGCTTCTCCCCCGCCATCCCGGCGTCGTCCGTGACCGATCGCCACGTAACCCGGGCCGAGCGCGGCATGGACGTCGCGCGCCTGGTCGGGGAGAGCCTCCTGCACACCCAGGACGTGGGGCCGTTCCGCTCCCAGCAGTGCGGCGACCGCGGCTCGCCGGTGACTCCACCGGTCCACGCGCCGCAGCGTCGGAGAAAGCCGACGGCGGATGTTGAAGGTCATGACGTGCAGGGCGGGCGGCGCCACGGGTCCGATCAGGGGGGACGACATCCCTTTCAGGCGCCCGAGATGCGGGTCCAGGCGGCCTTTCCCTCTGCGCGACGGGCCGCTTCGTACGGAGACGGAGTCGCGGCCTGCCCGACCCGGAGCGTGTCGTCATGCGGCGTCGACGTCTTGCGTCGAGGCCGGGTGACCCACAACGCCACCGCCGTGACACCGGCGGCGATGCCTCCGAGTGCCAACAGCTCGATCATGCTCAGAGCGTACGCCCGCGCGGCGGGCGGGAGGGCCGGATCAGTGGATCGACGCGTCCGCTTCGGTCAGCCGCCAGGAGTGGAACACCACGGTCAGTCCGGCGCGAGACGGCGCGGCGACGAGCGGACCCGCCGATGCCTCGGCGGCGCCGTCGAACGGCGCCAGCCGCAGCAGCCGCATCGGCTCGCCGGCCACACCGCCGCGCACCGTGATCGCGTCGTCACCCCGGCTCACCCGGATGACCAGGCGATGGCCGCTCCACCCGGGCACGGCACCGACCGACCAGTCCGAACGCCGGTCGGTGACGACGGCGCCCGCACCGAGCTCACCATCGCAGAACTCCACACCGCTCTTGATCCAGCGCTCCTCGTCGATCCGCACGAAGATCCCGGCCTGATCGAACTGCTCGGTGAAATCGGCCGTGAATTCGACTTCCATCGCCGAGCCGACGGGGAACGGGGCGATGAGCCCGTGCTCGGAGGCGTGCTCGAAGCCGTACGCGGTGCGCAGCCAGGCGTCGCTGCCTTCGACGGCCGTGACGACCAGGTCGTCACCGCGCCGTTCGGCGGAGACGGGCGCGTGGGTCCAACGCCCCTCGGACCAATCGAGACGGCGGGGAGAGATCGAGGTGCTCATGCCTCCATCGTCGCACCGGAGGCGGGGCTGCGCCGGATGCGGATCGGCCCCTTCGCCGTCGACGGGTCGACCACACGGCCGCCCTGGGTGATCTCCACTTCACCTGCCGCGACGAGGCGCCGCGCGGCCCGCCGCGCGGGCTCCATCAGCTCACGCCATTCCTCGCCGCCGACGGCCTTCGCCGCTTCGGACGGACACATCGACGAGCTCGCCGCACGCGACGCGAGGGTCTGCCGGATCGACGCCTCGAGCTCACGGTCGATGGGCGTCACACCGCGGCGGCGGCACGCATCGGAGCAGTACTTCACCGCGTCCCAGTTCGCCGCCCATCGGGCGCGGTACTCCATGGTGCGGCCGCAGGACGCGCAGATCTTCGGATGCCGCGGCTCGGCGGCATCCGAACCTCTCCGTGTGCGACCCATGTCTCCATGGTGCCGCGCGAGAGAGGGTCAGAGGGCCGGACGACCCGTCGTCGTCATCGTGATCTCGCGGGCTCCCTCGACGTCGCGGGCTTCGAGGGCCACCGACACCGACGAGAAGGCGCCGAGGCGCGACGCGTGGGTGCCGCCGCAGGGGATCTCGACCGTGGCGTCCGGGAGCTCGCACACCCAGGCGCGGCGCGACGACAGTCCGTCTCCGTCGCGCTCGATGCGGACGGCGGCGTCCGAGACTACCCATTCCGCGAGCAGCATGTTCGCGTGCGATTCGATCGCGGGGAGGTCATCGAGCCCGGCGGCGGAGAAACCCTTCCGCCGCAACGACTTGCCGACCCGGTAGACGTCCACCGAACCCTCGGGATGGATGCGGCTCGTCTGGATCGCCAGTGCGTCGAAGTTGGGGTGGCCGAGCGCATCCCTCATGACGTCTTTCGTCCACGCCCCCGCGAGGGCGGCATTCAGGGCGAGGGAGGCGAGGTGGCAGACGGTGTGTCCGGACGAGAGTGCGGCGCGATGATCGGCATCGACGACCGCGTCCACCTCGGCGCCCACCGCGGGCGCCGAGCCCTCGACGATGTGCGCGACGACGAAGACCCAGCCCTCCGTCCCGATCCGCACGGGCAGGTCGGACCCGAGGAAGAGGCGACCGTCCTGGATGCCACCGACCACCGCGTCGACGACGGGGAACGTCTGCCCTGCGGCCTCGAGGGTCGCGCGGTCGGCGGGCTGATCGGGCCAGGCCGCGGTGACGGGATGCACGCACGTGACGTCGAGCAGGACAGCGGAACGCCCGTCGCCGAGTTCCTCGACGTGCAGCACCCGTCCGGTGCTCGAGGTGGCGCCCTGGGGGTACGTCACGACGGTGTCGGTGTCGGGCAGGCCGGTCGGGGCGGAAGGGGTGACGCGAGGCTCGGGCACGCCCCCACCCTAGACGGCGGTCGGGGCGGGTAGATTCGCCCTGTGCGCGCCGTCCTCATCCATGCCGTCCGCGGCATGCCCACCGTGACCGACGTCGCCGAGCCCGCGGCGCCAGAGGGAGGCGTCGTCGTCGACGTCCGCGCGACGGGCCTGTGCCGCAGCGACTGGCACGCGTGGGCCGGCCACGACGAGATCGCCTTCCCGCACGTGCCCGGCCACGAACTGGCGGGCGTCGTCTCCGAGGTCGGATCCGGCGTCGCCTGTTTCCGTGTCGGCGACCGCGTCACGGTGCCCTTCGTCTGCGGGTGCGGAGTGTGCGAGTGGTGCCGGGCGGGCGATGCCCAGGTGTGCCCCGACCAGCAGCAGCCGGGGTTCACCCACTGGGGATCCTTCGCGGAGAGGGTGGCCCTCCACGCCGCCGACACGAATCTCGTCGCCCTCCCCGACGCGGTGTCGTTCGAGGCCGCCGCTGCGCTCGGCTGCCGGTTCGCGACGGCCTTTCGGGCGCTGACCGCCCGGGCCCGCGTCGCGCCCGGCGAATGGGTGACCGTGGTGGGGGCGGGCGGCGTGGGCCTCAGCATCGTGATGATCGCGGTCGCCCTCGGCGCGAGGGTGATCGCCATCGACACCAACCCCCGCGCGCTCGCGGTGGCGAGCCGCCTCGGTGCGGCGCACGTCGTCGTCGGGGGCGCGGACGCACCGCCCGTCCCCGATGTCGTCCGCGAGCTGACCGGCGGCGGTTCGCACGTCTCGGTCGACGCGGTCGGCAGCGCTCAGACCGCCGCGGATGCGGTGCTGAGCCTCCGCCGCCGCGGACGGCACGTGCAGATCGGACTGCTGCCGACGGACGACGGCCGCTCCCCCGTCGCCATGGCGCGCGCGATCGCCTGGGAGCTCGACATCCTCGGCAGCCATGGGATGGCGGCGGCGGACTACCCCGGGATGATGGAGCTCGTCGCGGCGGGCAGGCTCCGCCCGCAGGACCTCATCGAGCGCGTGATCGGGCTCGACGAGGCATCCGCGCTCCTCCCCCGCTTCGACACCGCCGCGCCCGCGGGGATGACGATGATCGACCCGCACCTCGTGCTCCCCTAGGATCGCTCCGACGGAGGGGGACGCCGATGACGGCTGGGTATGAACCGGGGTACGGCCAGGGCTACGGGCCCGGGTACGCGGCGATGCCGGCGCCGCAGCCGGCGCGGAAGAAGGGCTTCGACATCCTCGGGCTCATCGCCGTCATCATCGCGATGGTCGGGCTGGTGCCGACACTCTTCGTCTTCCTCATCGGGCTCATCCCCGAGATGAACGCCATCTGGTGGCTGCTGATCGTCATGATCCCGGCGCTCGGCATCGGCGGAGCGCTCGTGCTGCTGCTGGCGATCGCCGGTCTCATCGTCGGTGTCACGCGCAAGCGCCGCTACGGCCTCTCGATCACCGGCATCGTGCTGGGTGTCATGATGCTGGTGCCGATCGGACTGCTGTACTTCAGCTCGACCGTGTGACACCGGAGGCGCGGGGAACCATCCGCCGCTCGACGACCGCCATCACCAGGATCGACGCCATCGCGACGATCGCGAGCCCGATCGTGAGGATCGCCAGCCCGTCGAAGAGCAGCCACTCGGCGAAGACGCCGCCCAGGACGTTGCCGAGCAGGTAGCCCGCGCCCACGACCACCGAGTACACCCCCATGATCAGACCGCGGTCCTCGCGGAACTCGGACGAGATGTCGCTGAGGTGGGTGAGGGCGGCGGGGGTGAACCCCGCTTCGAGGAACATCCCCGCGATCACGATCGGGATCGCGACCGCCAGCGGTGCGCCGCGATTGAGCAGCAGCAGTCCGATCGACGCGACGACCGCGCCCGCCACGGTGACGAAGAGGGTGGGGATCGTCGGCAGGCGGCCGATGAAGAACGCCCACGCCACGATGCACAGGCTGAAGACGAGCACGTAGACGCCGAGGACGGCGGAGAGGCCCGCCTCGTTGTCGGCGAAGGCGCCGGGGAGCAGCTGGCCCTCGGCGGTGCGGTCGCCGGCGAGCACGAAGGTGATCTGCGAGGTGACCCACGTGCCGAGGATGGCGTTGACCGCGATCCACGCCGGCAGGAACGCCACGAGGCGCGGCTGGCCGATGATCCGGATGCGCTCACGGACGCCACGCGTCCGCCGGGGCGTCGCGCCCGCGGCATCCGGTCGCACGAAGACGACCACCAGCAGGGATGCCGCGACATAGACGGCCGCGAGGGCGACGAACGACCACAGTCCCCACGCTCCGTACAGGAGCGGACCGGTCACCGCTCCGAGCGCGATGCCGCCGGAGGACGACAGCTCGTAGATGCTCGTCACGCGTCCCCGTCGCATCCGGTCGTCGTCGCTGGCGTCGGCGAGAAGGCCGAGGGTCGCGGGGGCGGCGATCGCGGCTCCCGCCCCGTCGAGGAGGCGGGATGCCGCGACGACCGCGATCACGAGGGCGGCGGACGGCGCCACGGCGATCAGCGACGCGCCGGGGGTGATGAGGATGCCGGCGGCGGCGAGCAAGGGCGCCGCGATGAGGAAGACGCGACGCCCCCGCCGGTCGCTCGCCGATCCCGCGATCGGGGCGAGGACGAGCTCGGCGAGGAAGCTCAGCCCCGAGAGCACCCCCAGGATGAGGGCGCCGACGGGTGCTCCGGCGCGAGCGAGGTCGACGAAGTAGGCCCCGAGCGCCAGCGCGCCGGCGGCCGACGCGGTGCGCAGGAGGAACTGGGCGACGAGCACCGCCGGCGTGCCGACGGGGCGCGCTGCCGTGCGGGGAGCTGCCACCCTCAGACCGTGACGAGCACTTTGAGTGCTTCGCGCGCGTCCATCGCGGCATACCCGGCCGGCACCTCGTCGATCGGCATCGTGACGTCGAAGACGCGACCGGGCTCGATGGTGCCGTCGAGCACCTGCGGGATGGCTTCCTCGATGTAGGCGCGCACCGGTGCGGGGCCGCCGGTGAGCGTGAGGTTCCGCCCGAAGAGGGAGCGGAAGCCCACCCCCGCCTCCTCGTACTGCGGCACGCCGACCCGGGAGATCACTCCTCCCGTCCGCGCGACACGATACGACTGCTCGTAGGCGGGCATGTGTCCGACGGCTTCGAGCACGGCGTGGGTTCCCAGGCCGTCGGTGATCTCGAGCACGCGCTGGACGCCCTCATCGCCGCGCTCGGGCACGACGTGGGTCGCGCCCCACTCGACGCCGAGGTCGGTGCGCGCGCGGTGACGGCCCATCAGGATGATGGTCTCGGCGCCCAGCTGCTTCGCCGCGAGCACCGCCGACAGACCCACCGCGCCATCCCCGACGACGGTGACGGTCTGGCCGGGACGCACCCGGGCCATGAACGCGGCGTGATAACCGGTGAGGTACACATCCGACAGGGTGAGGAGCGACGGGAGCACCGCGGTGTCATCCTCGGTCACCCCCGGCACGGGGACGAGGCTGCCGTCGGCGAGAGGGATGCGGGAGAGCTCGGCCTGGAGGCCCGCGGTCTGGCGCGTGGCGTAGAAGCCGCCGTGCGGGCAGGCCGTCTGGAAGCCGTCGCGGCAGGTGGGGCAGGTGTTGTCCGACCAGGCGAACGGGGCGATGACGAGATCGCCCTTCTTCACCGTCGTCACCGCGGAACCGGTCTCCTCGACGACGCCGAGCAGCTCGTGCCCCATGCTCTGGCCGCGCGAGGAGGGCTTCATCGAGTGATAGGGATGCAGGTCGGAGCCGCAGATGCACGTGCGGACGGTGCGGACGATCGCGTCGGTCGGCTGCTGGATGACGGGATCGGCGACCTCTTCGACGCGCACGTCGCCGGCGCCGTACATGATGGTGGCCTTCATCGCGTTCTCCCCTGCAGCGTCATGTCTTCATCGAAGCACAGCCCGGGCGGCCCCGGGCCTCGTCGTCCGCGCATCTGCCGGCGGCGATCCGTCGAGAACGGCGGCTCGGCGGAGACCGAGACCGCGAAAGGTGACGGGTCGTGACGCGCGCGGGCCAGGCGCGCCCTGCCCACTACGCTCGCACCATGGAGGAGTGGGAAGACGACGCGGCGGCGACCCTCGAGCGCCTGAGCGGATCGAAGATGGCGGATGCGTACGTGGGCACCATCCGGATCCTCTCCCTCACGCCGCCCACCCTCCGCCGGCGCTACCAGACCTGCACGATGGACGTGGCGCTCGAAGCGCCCGGACTCGAGAGCGAGACCCTGCAGACCGAGGTCGTGCTCGACAAGCGGTACTGGCCCGAGGTGGGAACCGTCCTGCGGGCGCGCATCTCGCGTCGCAAGCCCCGGATGATCGACGCCGACTGGGAGGCGCTCGCCCGCCGATGAGCGCGCTCCGCCGCCACGCGACGCCTGGGAAACCGCGGTGCAGAGGTGCTGGGGTTGCCGTATCGCGTTGACGTGCCGGCGCACGCCCGGTTCGATCGAACCATGAGCAGCACCGCCCCGCCCGCCGTTCGACGGACGGTGTCGGCCGCCGTGTTCCTGCTGGGCGCGCTCTACACGAGCCTCGTCCTCTGGGTGACGCTTCGCCCGCTGCCGTGGGCGACCGAGGGGTCGGAGGCGCGCTGGGGCATCCTCAACCCCGCCGCGTGGACCGATGAGGCGGCGTGGACCGACGGGCGGAGCCTTGAGATCCTGCTGAACGTCCTGATGTTCGTGCCGATCGGGGTTGCCACCGGCCTGCTCCTGCGGGGCGTACTCGCGCTCGCGCTGCCCCTGCTGCTCACCCTCGGGATCGAGCTGGCGCAGATCCCCCTCGACCGTATCTCCCACCCGCGGGACCTCGTCGCGAACGGGCTGGGCGCCGTGGTCGGCGTGGCGCTTGCCGCCATCATCCGTCGTCATCCCGCCTGGCCGGGACGCACGCGCGGTCAGTCGAAGGTGTCGGTCCAGGACGCGATGTCGACGCCGTGATCGTCGGGCGACGCCGGCGACCACCATCGCGGCGCGTACGTGTCGTCGGCACGCCTGACCGTCGCCACCGCCTGCGCCGCACCGTCGTCTGACACGAGACGGGACATCAGGCGACGGTGGCGAAGACCGCGTTCCGCCAGGGGTCGTCGAAGGAGAGTCCCCGGCCGTCGTCGCGCACCGCGACGCCGTGGTGCTGCAGACGCTCACCGAGCTCGCCGAGGTCGTCGGCATCGGGGAGCACCAGGTCGACGCGACCGAGCCCGAGCGCCGGCATGCGGGGGCCCGCGCCCCTCGAGTTCCAGACGTTCATCGCCATGTGGTGGTGGTATCCGCCCGCACTGACGAAGAGGGCCGAACCCCGGAGATCGGCGGTCTCGGCGAAGCCGAGGCCGTCGACGTAGAACGCCCGCGCGCTGGCGATGTCGCCCACCGACAGATGCACGTGGCCCACGCCTGCGGTGTCACGGGCGGTGGCTCCCGCCGCGGCATCCTCCGTCAGGTGCTCGCGGAGGAACGCGTTGGGGTCGAGGAAGAGCGTCCCCATCTCGACGCGCCCGTGCGTCCACGACCACTCGGTGCGCTCCCGATCCCAGTACAGCTCGATGCCGTTTCCCTCGGGGTCGGTGAAGTAGAACGCCTGGCTGACCAGGTGATCGGCGCTGCCGGTGAAGGTCTGCGGCGCCTGACGCGCCACCGAGTACACCGCGGCGGCGAGCGCCGCCTGCGATTCGAACAGGATGGCCGTGTGGTAGAGCCCGGCTGCGCCCTGCGGCGCATGACGGAGCTCGGGCGCGTGGACGAGGATGACGATGGCTCGCCCCGCACGCCCGAGAGTGACGGTGTCGCCCTCGGCCCCCAGCACCTCGAGGGTGACGACATCGCGGTAGAACCGCGTCATCGCGTCGAGATCGCCGACGAGAAGGGTCACCGGGCCCATCGCCGTGGCGTCGGCGAGCCGGGAAGAGGTCTGGCCCGTGGCATCCATGTCCTGTCCAACCTCGACAGCGAATTCGGCATTCCGCGACGCGCGGCGGCGCCCGCTCCTTCGAACTCCCCAAGAACCCATACCGAAACCCCACCGGATGTGTCTACTGTCATCTCAGGTGCGCAGATCCCGGTCTCGCGCCGGCCACCGAGGCACTCGATGAAGAGGAGACCCGCATGAAGAAGCTCATCAATGCCCCCGCAACGGTGCTCGCTGACGCGCTGCGAGGGGTGGAGGCCGCCCATCCCGAACTCGAGGTCGACCACGAGAACCGTCTGGTGCTGCGCCCGACCGCCGGCAACGAAGGCCAGGTCGCGCTCGTCTCGGGTGGCGGCTCGGGGCACGAGCCGTTGCACAGCGGTTTCGTCGGCCCGGGCATGCTCGCCGCGGCCTGCGCGGGCGAGATCTTCACCTCGCCCACCCCTGACCAGATGCTCGCTGCTGCGACGAAGGTGAACACCGGCGCCGGCGTGCTCTTCATCGTGAAGAACTACACCGGCGACGTGCTGAACTTCGAGATGGCCGCCGACCTCGCCAAGGATGAGGGGATCGAGACGGCGTCGGTCCTGGTGGCCGACGACGTCGCGGTCGAGGACTCGACCTGGACGGCCGGGCGCCGGGGCATCGGCGGCACCGTCATCGTCGAGAAGGTCGCCGGGGCCGCCGCCGCCGAAGGCCGCCCCCTCGCCGAGGTGGCCGCCGTGGCCGAGAAGGTCTCGAAGGCGAGCCGGTCGATGGGCGTCGCCCTCACCAGCTGCACGGTGCCCTCCGCCGGCAAGCCCAGCTTCGACCTGCCCGAGGACGAGATCGAGATGGGCGTCGGCATCCACGGCGAGCCCGGTCGCACGCGCGTGCCGCTCGCGAGCGCGCACGACATCGCCGAGGAGCTCGTCTCGTCGATCACCGCCGACCTGGACTTCACGGGCGGGCCGGTGATCGCCATGCTGACGGGCCTCGGCGGCACTCCGCTGATCGAGCTGTACGTCGTCTACGCTGAAGTGGCCGCGGCGCTGAAGCAGCGCGGCATCGAGGTCGCCCGCTCCCTGGTGGGCGACTACATCACGAGCCTCGACATGGCCGGGTGCTCGCTCACCCTCACCCAGGCGGATGACGAGGTGCTGCGCCTCTGGGATGCCCCCGTCAACACCAGCGGCCTGCGATGGGGCGCCTGAGATGGCGGATGCCGTCACCACCGCCACGCTGCAGGACTGGCTCCGCCGCGCCGCCGCGGCGCTCAGCGAGAACGCCGACTACCTCACCCAGCTCGACTCGGCGATCGGCGATGCCGACCACGGCACGAACATGAACCGTGGGTTCACCGCCATCACCGCCAAGCTCGATGCAGGCTCGCCCGCCGACATCCCCGCCCTGTTCAAAACCGTCGGGATGACGCTGATCTCGTCCGTCGGCGGCGCGAGCGGACCCCTGTACGGCACCCTTTTCCTCGAGATGGGCAAGAACTCTCCCGCAGACGGTGAGATGAGCGCAGCCGACCTCGAAAAGGCGCTGCGTGCCGGGGTGGCGGGCATCGTCGCGCGGGGTCACGCCGAGGTGGGTGACAAGACGATGGTCGACGCGCTCGACCCGGCGATCGATGCCCTGTCGGCGTCGGTCGCCTCGGGCGCGTCGGCGGCCGACGCGGTGACGGCGGCAGCGGAGGCGGCGCAGAAGGGATCGGATGCCACCGAGCCGCTCGTCGCGCGCAAAGGCCGAGCCTCGTACCTCGGCGAGCGCAGCGCCGGGCACATCGACCCCGGTTCGGTGTCGGCGACGATTCTGCTGCGGACGATGAGCGAGGCGCTGACGGAGTCTGCGGGGTGATCGGCTTCGTCGTCGTCTCGCACAGCCGTCCCCTGGCCGAGGCAGCGCTCGACCTCGCGATGCAGATGGTGCACGACGAACCCCCGCCGGTGCGGATCGCTTCGGGCGCCCAGGGCGGATTCGGCACCGACGCGGCCGCGATCGCCGACGCGATCGACGAGCTCGCCGACGCCGACGGGGTGCTGATCATGACCGACCTCGGCTCGGCGGTGCTGAGCGCTGAGCTGGCCCTCGACCTGCGCGAGTCGTCGCAGCCGGTGCGGATCAGCGACGGGCCGTTCGTGGAGGGCTTGACCGCAGGCATCGTGCGGGCCCTCTCGGGCAGCACCCTCGACGAGGTCGCCGCTGAAGCCCGGGGCGCCCTGGCCGCGAAGCGGCGGGACGAGGCGGACGAAGCTCCGGAACCGGCGGATTCTGCACCGGCGCCTGTCGACGGGATCACCGCCGAGGAGCCGCTGGTCAACAAGGTCGGACTGCACTCGCGCCCGGCGGCGACGCTCGTCCGCGCCGTGCGGACGTTCACCGCCGACATCCGGATCTCGAACGCCACCTCGGGAGCCGGACCGGTGAAGGCCAACAGTATGGTCGGCCTGCTGTCGTTGGGAGCGTCCAAGGGCGACGTTCTGCGCATCGAAGCCGACGGGCCCGACGCCGAGCAGGCGGTCGCCGCCCTGCGGGATCTGGTGAAGGACGGCTTCGGCGAGAACGACTGAGCGCTGGGCCACCCGGCACGAACCGGACTGCCCGGCGCTGACCGCCCGGGCACCGCGCGCTACGGTCTGACCATGGGATTCGAGATCGGCACGGCGAGCGCCGCCGAAGTGACGATGATGGCCGAGTGGGCTGCGGCCGAGGGGTGGAACCCGGGCGTCACCGACGCGCAGGCGTTCGCCGTCGCCGACCCCCGCGGGTTCCTCATCGGCCGGCTCGACGGCGAGCCCGTGACATCCATCTCGGTCATCGGCTACGGCGACGCGTTCGGGTTCCTCGGCATGTACATCGCCCGCCCCGATGTGCGGGGGAAGGGCCTCGGTTTCCAGACGTGGCGGGCCGGAATGGAACGGATGACGGGACGCGTCGTCGCCCTGGACGGGGTCGTCGCGCAGCAGGAGAACTACCGTCGGTCGGGGTTCGGCCCGGCGTGGACGAACATCCGGTATGAGGGCGCTCCGGCGCCCGCGTCGCCGCCCGCGGGTGTGCGCCTCGTCGATGCCCGAGACATCCCGTTCGACCGCCTGGCGGCGTACGACCGGCGCTTCTTCGGGGCGCCCCGCGACGCGTTCCTCGCGGCGTGGGTGAGCCTGCCCGCGCGCAGCGCCCGGGTCGCCCTGCGCGACGACGAGATCGTCGGGTTCTCGGTGCTGCGCGATGCCCCTGCCGCCTCGCGGCTCGGGCCCGTCTTCACCGACGACGCTGCGATCGCCTCGGCGCTCGCCAGCGCGCTCGCGGAGGACCGGAGAGCGACCTCGGTGGCCGTCGACGTGCCGGGCGTCAATGCGCGCGCCGTGGCATGGGCGCAGGCGCAGAGGTGGGCGCCGTCGTTCGAGACGGCCCGCATGTACACGGGAGAGCCGCCGCGGATCGACACCGACGGCCTCTTCGGGATCACGAGCCTCGAGCTGGGGTGATATCCGCTGTCAACCTGATGCCGCGGGGCGGCCCTCGGGCGTAGCGTGTGGGGTACGACGACGAAGGAGACGATCGTGAGCGACAGGTCCACCCCCGATGAGGGCGAGTACACCGACGAAGAAACGCGCAGCGGCCGTTTCACCCATCAGGACGACGAAGTGCCGGGGCAGTACGAAGACGCCGAGCGGGCAGATGGCACGCGCACCGCGGATCACCGCGGAGCCCCAGGCGAGTACGAGGATGCCGAAGGGCGCGACGGCACCCGCACCCACCCCGAGGGAACACCCGGCGAGTACACCGACGTCGATCAGGACGGTCACCGCTAGGCGCCCGCGCCCGGGCCGGATCGACTCCTGCGGCCCTGAGTAGGGTGGGCCCGTGAGCGAGGACAGCACGGTCGGAACCCGATTCGGCGATCACGGGGAGCCGGTGTCGCCGCAGCATCCGGATGTCGCGCTGTGGCGAACCGCCACGCGCGACGACATCGACGCCATCCACGGCGTCTTCGCTGCGGCGGATGCCGTCGATCACCCCTCCTGGGTCACTCCTCGCGAGGAGGTGGCCGACACGTTCGACCTTCCCCACATCGACCACACGCGCGACACCCTGATCGGGTTCGCCGAGGATGGGACGGCGGTCGCCGCGGGCAGCTCGTTCCTTCACCCTTCGCGGGATGAGAAGTTCAGCGTGCACCTCGCAGGTTCCGTGCATCCCGCGTGGCGCCGGCGCGGCATCGGTCGCGAGCTGTTCGCGTGGCAGAACGCCCGGGCGGAGCAGCAGGTCGCCGAGGCCGCTGCGGGGGCGACGGTGGAGCTGCCCGCGGAGCTGAAGACGTACGCCGAGGCGATCAACGTCGGTCATCAGGCCCTTGCCGCGTCGTTCGGCTTCACCCCCGAGCGGTGGTTCGCCACGATGGTGCGGCAGCGATCCGCCGTGCCCGACGTGACGAAGCCCGACGGTGTCGAGGTCGTCGCACACTCGAGCGATCGGGAAGACGACGCCCGCACGGCGCGCAACGACGCGTTCCGCGACCACTGGGGCAGTCTCCCTTCGACCCCGCAGGGGTGGGGGAAGTTCGTCGGCAGCGAATTCTTCCGCGGCGACCTCTCCCGACTCGTCGTCGACGCCGACGGACGGATCATCGCCTTCTGCCTCGTCACCGTGAACCATGACGACTGGGAGGCCCGGGGGCGCAGCAATGCCTACATCGACCTCATCGGCGTGGTGCGTGACCGGCGCCGTGAAGGGCTCGCGCCACTCGTCATCTCCCACGCGCTGCGCGCCATCGCCGACGCCGACATCGACGAGGCGATCCTCGACGTCGACACCGAGAGCCCGACCGGCGCGAACACGCTCTATTCGGGCCTGGGTTTCGTCGCCGAGGAGCGCTCGGTCGCGCTCGTCCGGCGTCCCTAGTGATGGAAGCTGCCCGCCTCCTCCTCTGACATCGGCACCGTGATCGGGTGGTTGTCGAAGTGGGCGATGGCCGAGCGGTAATCGTCCATCAGCAGTGACGCCTCGTCGCGACCGAAGCCGTGGCGGACGAGGATGCGCTGCACCACCGTGTTCTCGCAGTCGGCCGGGAGCGAGTAGGCCGGCACGAGCCATCCCCGCGTGCGCAGCCGGTCGGCCAGATCGAAGAGGGTGAAGGGCGCCTCCTGCCCGGGTTTCAGCCGCCAGGAGATCGCAGGGATGCCACTTGCCGGCGCCCCGTCATGGATGATCTCGAACGGGCCGAGCTGGGCGATCTCCGCGGCGATGTGCTGCGCAGTGTCGTAGCAGGACTGCTGCACCCGGCGGTAACCCTCGCGTCCGAGGCGGAGCAGCAGATAGTACTGGGCGATGACCTGCCCGGCCGGCCGGGAGAAATTCAGGGCGAAGCTCGGCATGTTGCCGCCGAGGTAGTTCACGTCGAAGATGAGGTCCTTCGGCAGGTCGGCGGCGTCGCGCCAGATGATCCATCCGACACCCAGCGGCGCGAGCCCGAACTTGTGGCCGCTGGCGTTGATCGACTTCACCCTCGGCAGTCGGAAGTCCCACACCAGGTCGGGCGTGACGAAGGGGGCGAGGAACCCGCCGCTGGCGGCGTCGACGTGCATCGGCACATCCAGCCCGGTGTCGCGCTGAAGCTGATCGAGCGCATCGCTGATGGCGCTGACCGGCTCGTACGCGCCGGTGAAGGTCACCCCGAGCGTCGGCACGACACCGATCGTGTTCTCGTCGACCCGGGCCAGCGCCTCCGCAGGGGTCATCAGCAGGCGGTCCTGCGCCATCGGGACTTCCCGGAGCTCGACGTCCCAGTAGCGCGCGAACTTGTGCCAGCAGACCTGCACGGGCCCGGTGACGAGGTTCGGCCGGTCAGTCGGCCGGCCTGCCGCGCGGCGTCGTTCGCGCCACTTCCACAGCAGCGCCATCCCGCCGAGCATCGCCGCCTCGCTCGAACCCGTCGTGGACGTCCCCATGGTGTCGGCGGCGTCGGGCGAGTTCCACAGGTCGGCGATGATGTGCACGCAGCGCTCCTCGATCGCCGCCGTCTGGGGATACTCGTCCTTGTCGACCATGTTCTTGTCGATCGAGCGCGCCATGATGTCCTGGATCTGCGGCTCGAGCCAGGTCTGACAGAAAGTCGCCAGGTTCTGCCGGGAGTTTCCGTCGAGCATCAGCTCGTCGACCACGATCTGGTGCGCTCGATCGGGCAGGTGCTCGTCGTCGGGGATGCGGTACTTCGGCAAGGTGCTCGCGGCATAGGGCGAGGCGAAGATCTCATCCAGCAGTTCGTCTCGGCGTGACTTCCGGTTGTGCAGCACTGCTTCCTCCTGAAGGAACCGTCGGTGCGCGAGACACGCGGCGAGGATGACGACGGCGGGGTCACCGCCATCGTGCCGGTGTTCCTGCGCGAGGACCAGACCCGGGATGCTTCGCGGGGGTGCGTCAGGGGTGACGTGGCGGGAGGTGCCCGCGGAGTTCGTCACGACGGTCGGCGGGGCTCCCGCCGACCGTCGTGGAGAGGAGGGCATGCCCGCTACGCGACCGCCGTCCCCTCGAGCTCGACCATCTGGCCGGGGATCGCCAACCGGCCCACCCCGAGCATCGTCGTCGTCGGGGCGACCCCGGCGGCGCCGAGCCGGGCAGCGAGCACGCCGTAGTGCGGCAACAGCGCGTCCACATCCGTGGTGTAGACGTTGAGCCGGACGAGATTCTTCAGTGACATCCCCGCAGCGGTGAGTACCGCCTCGAGGTTGTCCACCGCCAAGGCGAGCTGAGCCGCGAGATCACCGTCATGCTCTGGCCGGCCGTCGGCACTCATGGCGGTCTGTCCCGAGATGTAGAGGGTGCGGGTCTCTCCTGAGACGACCTCACCCTGATTGAAGCCCATCGCCTGCGACCACGTCACCGGATTGACTGCTGTTCGATCCATTTCCACTCCGATCTCTGTGTGCGCGGGAGCCGGCGGCCGGGAGCCGTCATTGCCCGCTCTTAGGAGCCTGGCAACGAAACATGACACCTTGTGTCGTGTTTCTGCACGAGAATGAGAAAATGCGTGCGGATCGGTTGGTCTCGCTGGTGCTGCTGCTGCGCCAGCGGGGGCGGATGACGGCCCGCGAGCTGGCCGGCGAGCTCGAGGTGTCACCCCGCACGGTGCTGCGCGACATCGAGGCGCTGTCTTCTGCCGGCGTGCCGGTGTATGTCGACCGCGGTCGGCACGGGGGCTTTTCCCTGCTTCCCGGATTCCGCACAGAACTGACCGGCCTCAATCAGGACGAAGCGCTCGCGATGCTCACGGCCGGTTCCACGCGGGGTGGGAGCATCTTCGGCCTGAGCGCCCCGCTCGCATCGGCGATGCGGAAGGTGATCGACGCGCTGCCCGACAGACACCGCGCCAACGTGGACGATGCCGCCCGGCGTTTGCTGGTCGAACCGGAGAGCGATCTGTTGTCCCGGCGAACGGCCCCCGAGGAACTGGTGGCCGGGGTCATGAGCGAGGTCCGCCGCGCGGTGCTGGCCGGACACAAGCTGCGATTCGACTACGCGGCCCCCACCGGAACGCCTCGATCGCACCTCGTCGACCCGATCGGCCTGGTGACCGTGCGCGACCGAACCTATCTGCTCGCCCTCGCCGCGGGGGAGGACCGCACGTATCGGCTGTCACGGATGCTCTCCGCCGAGGAGCTCGCCGAACCGGCCGACCGCCCGGCTCGGGTCGACCTGGACCGTGTCTGGGCCGAGCGCAGCGCGCGTTTCCTCGCCGATGATCACCTGTCCGTGACCCTCGAGGTCAGGGCCTCGCGCCGAGACGAACTGCTCGGAACGGTGCGGGCCCTCCGTGCGGAACGGCCGGCCGAACCCGGATGGCTGCGGCTGGACGTCGCATTCGACGACCTTCGCCACGCCGTGTGGGCGGTGTGGCAGCTCGAGCTCGACGCGCGCGTCCTCGCACCCGATGCGCTCTGCGAGGCCGTCGCGAGGCGCGCGCGTGAACTGGTCGCTCTCTACCCGTCGTGACCCTCGGCGGTTTCGCTGGTCAACGGTTTCCACATCTCTTCCACCGAATACGGTCAGCACACGGCCGGTCTGGCAGGGTGGGTGGGGGTGTCGGGTGGGCCGCCGCCGTTTTGCGTGACAAGGGGAGTCATACATGGAGATCGCCGGAGTCGTCGGCATCCTGATCATCGTCGGTATCGCGGTCGTCGCCGCGGTCGTCATCGGTCTGATCGCACTGCTGTTCGCACGGAGCTGGATCAAGGTCGCCCGCGCCGACGAGGCGTTGGTGATCTCGGGCCGCAAGCAGAAGGTGCAGAGCACGGTGCTGGCCGCCGACGGCACGAGCTCATCGGAGATGTCGGAGTCGCCGGTCACGGTGATCGTCAACGGCAAGTCGCTCGTGAACCCGATCACGCAGCGCCACGAGATCATCTCCCTGCGGTCGCGCCAGGTGTCGCTGAACGCCGAGGCGCAGTCGCTCGACAACGTCACGCTGAACGTCGATGGAGTGGCGATCGTGAAGATCGGCTCCGACCCGCTGTTCGTGCGCCGCGCCGCGGAGCGCTTCGCCTCGCAGGACGCCGCGATCGAGCAGTTCACCACCGAGCAGCTCGAAGGTGCACTGCGCGGCATCGTCGCGACCCTGTCGGTCGTGGAACTGATGCGCGAGCGCAAGAAGTTCTCCGACCAGATCGCCGCCGACGTCTCGCACGAACTCGCCGAGCAGGGTCTCATCCTCGACTCGTTCCAGATCAAGGGCATCACCGATGCCGTGGGCTACATCCAGTCGCTCGGTGCTCCCGAGATCCAGGCGAAGCGCCAGGCCGCCGAGATCGCTCAGACCAACGCCGATCGTGCGATCAACCAGAAGATCATCACGAACAAGGAAGCGAATCTCGTCGAGCAGACCGCCCTCGACACCAACACCGCCAACGCTGATGCCGGTGTCGGTCGGGCCCGCGCCGAGGCCGAGCAGGCCGAGTACCTGGCCCGCGCCCAGGCCGAGCAGGCAGTGCTGCAGCAGCAGGCGGAGAACAAGCAGGCCCAGCTCGATGCCGACGTCAAGCGTGTCGCCGACGCGCAGCGCTACGAGGCCGAGACCCGCGCGCAGGCGGAGCTCTACACGCGCGAGCGGGCGGCCGAGGCCGCGGCGATCGAGCAGGTGAAGCAGGCCGAGGCACGCACGCGTATCGCCGAGCAGCAGGCCGAAGCCGACCGCGCCCGCGCGGCCGGTGAGGCCGCGGCGGCAGAGGCCAAGGCGACCGGTGAGGCGAACGCGCTGCGCTCCCTCGCCGATGCCGAGGCCACGGCGCGCCGCCTGCGCGCCCAGGCCGAGGCCGACGCGATCCGCGCCGAGGGTGAGGCGCGCGCTGCGGCGGTGCAGGCCGAGGCCCAGGCCATCGCCTCGAACCAGGAAGCCTTCCTGTCGCAGCGGGTGCTCGACGTGCTGCCCTCGATCATGGCCGAGTTCGCCAAGGGCTACTCCACGATCGGCAACGTCTCGATCATCGGCAGCTCGGGCGACGACGGCGCGTCGGATGTCGTGGGCGGCGACAGCGCGAAAGCGCTGCGATCGGTCTTCGACAGCGTCGAGTCGGCCACCGGACTCGACCTGGCCTCGATCATCCAGGGCCAGGCGGTCGGCCGGGGAATCGGGACGGGGATGGCGGGGGCCGCGGCGCCGGCGGCTGCGGCTGCTCCGGCACCGGCCCGCAAGCCCGCGGCACGCCGCGACTCCGCGGACGACCCCGCCGGCAACTGACGGACGCCGACGGCCTCAGAGCGACGCGTCGGGCTCGGGGAGTGTCCAGTTCGTCTTCCGGCGGATGAAGAATCGCGTGATGGCGACGGAGAAAACGAAACCGGGCACGATGCCGGCAACGGTGACCACCAGGGCGCTGCTCGTCTGAACGGCGGGATTCGTCAGAAGTGACTGGGCGACGACCTGGAAGCCGAGATGGAAACCTATCGGCGTCCAGACGCTGTCTGACACCAGTCGCTGGATGCCGAGGACGACACCCATGACGAGGAAGAGCGAGCCCCTCTCCGCGATCACGCCCCAACCGGTCGTCGTGACCCACAGTGTCGTGCCGAGGAGCGCGAAGAGGACGGCTTGGATGAGCACGGCCCGCACGGGCGCGACCGATGCCGACAGAGTGCGGTAGACGTAGCCCCGGAAGATCACCTCTTCGGGAATGGCCTCCAGCAGGAGGACCGTCAGCACAGTGAAGGCGACAGCGCCGACCAACGTGGCTGGTGGGAGGTCTGTCGTGATCCGGACCCACCCCGCCGCATTCGCGACCCCCAGCCCGATCGCCGAGGGGACCACGAACGAGCCCACCCCGATGAGAAGGGGCCGCCACAGGCTCGGCCCCATCTCGAGCCGCAGTGTCGACCACGGCCGGCGATCGAGAAAGCGTCGGACGACCACGATCATCGGCACCGTGAGGGCGAGGACGAAGAGGGCGCTGGAGATGCGTCTGGCCGGGCCCACCTCATCCCCCCAGACGGCAGTGGAGAGCCAGACCATGAGACCCCAGATCACGATGGTCCCTGCCAGGACCACCGTGACGCGCCACCCCGTTCCGACGCGTGGGCCAGGCGTGGTGGTCGCAGTGGGCATGTTCGACCGTAACCGGAGCGGGATGAGCTCGGCGACATCCGCGGCCGGCCCGGTCAATGCGTAGCGAGCGCCGTCACGCACCGCAAGGCCCACGCGGGTGGACCCATTCCGGCATACCGTCGGACCATGACCGACACCTTCACTCCCCGGCATGCCATCGTCACCGCCTCCGATTCCGGAATCGGTGCAGCGACCGCCATCGCTCTCGCCGAGGCCGGGCTGGACGTGGGCATCACCTGGCACTCCGACAAGGACGGCGCCGAGAAGACCGCCGAAGAGGTGCGTGCCCGCGGCTCCCGGGCGGTGGTGACGCAGTTCGACGCGACCGATCTCGAGGGAGCCGCAAAGGTCATCGACGCGTTGGCCGACGAACTCGGCGGCGTCGACGTGTTCGTCAACAACGCCGGCGGCGGGTCGGGGGGTCCGTTCCTCGATCTCGACGTCGAAGCCTGGCGGAAGGATGTGCTCCTCAACCTCGACGGCGCGTTCGTGGGGATGCAGGCTGCGGCGCGCCGGATGGTCGCCGCGGGTCGCGGTGGACGCATCATCGCCGTCACGAGCGTGCACGAGCACCAGCCCCGGGTGGGAAGTGCCGCGTACGTCGCGTCGAAGCACGGGCTGGGCGGTCTGGTGAAGACCATGGCGCAGGAGCTCGGCGAGTACGGAATCACCGTCAACGCCCTCGGTCCGGGAGAGATCGCCACACCCCTGAACGACATGGACGCCGACGAGGCCGAGAACACGCATCGCCCCGGCATCCCGCTCGGTCGTCCGGGAAGGCCTGACGAGATCGCTGCTGTGGCGGCGTTCCTCGCTTCGCCTGCGGCGTCCTACGTCACGGGGGCCAGCTGGGTCGTCGACGGCGGGATGCTGCAGATGGGTCCTCAGGCCGGATCTCACCTCACTTCCGACGAATGGCGTGGCGCGGGCAGCTGACCTGGGGGCACCCCACCCCTTGCCTGATCGCGGATCGCTGGGTACTCTCGAGGTCCCCCGACGGAAGGATGTCGATCATGAGAGCCTACGTACGCTGAAGTACCAAAACGAACCCCCGCCCGATGTGATCGAGCGGGGGTTTCGTCGTTGCACGAGGAGGTCAGGAGAGGCGGCGCATCTGGGAGTTCGTCCGTCGCACATGTACGCCCAGACTCGCCGGACGCGTACATCTTCGACGAACGAACGGGGCGGACAGGGCGGACGGATGGCCGCGCATCGACGTCACCGCACCATTCGCGCGTCGGTGATCAGCGGGGCATGCGGGTCGTTCTGCTCGACGCCGTCGAAGCGGAACCCGTTGCGCAGGTAGAAGGCGACCGCCCGGGGATTCTCCTTCGCGACCCAGAGCATCGCCGGCCCCTCACCGACGGTCTCATCGAGCAAGGCCTGCCCGGCGCCCGTTCCGTGATGGTCAGCGAGGACGTAGATCGCGTAGAGGAGCCGGTCGCGCGGCGGTGCCTCGGCGTCCCGTCCTTCACCGGGCCCAAGCCAGGCGAACCCGATGATGTCACCGCCGATCTCCGCGACGCGAATCGTCATGTCGTCCCGTGGCTCAGCGAGCACGTGTCTCCAGAGCCGCTGGCGACCGGCCAGGTACGACGGGGAGAAGAAGTCTGCGGCGAGAAGGTGCGAGTAGGTCTCCCGCCAGGCTGCGACGTGCACCTCGGCGATCGCTGCCGCGTCCGCCGGTCGCGGCGCTCGAATCGTCGCTCTCATGTCTTCCGCGTGTCAGGGCGTTCGCCGGCTGATCGATCGTCCGTTGCGCGCTGAGACGGGTCGAGGTCCGCGAGCAACGCCTCGACGCCCACGATTTCAACGTCGGCGCCAAGGAGCTCGCGGTTCTGATCACGAACGACCTGCCAGCGATCACGATCGAGGCGATAGCGCGTCTGGGTCGTCGCGGCGCCGTCGCGAACGACCCGCTGGACACCGTCGACGACGTAGCCGGTACGGCGCGAGACCGCGTGCGACGCCGGATTGTCAGCGAACGCGGCGGAGATCACGCTCTGCGCGCCGAGTGCTTCGAAACAGAAGTGGAGCATGAGCGCGCGCATCCGGCTTCCGACGCCGAGGCCTTGATGAGCTCGTCCCAGCCAGGATCCAGTCTCGACCTCGCGAAGCACAGACCAATGCTGGCCTGAAGCGCTCTGGATGCCGACCGGCTCCCCTCCCACCAGCACGCCGAACTCGAGCACCAACCGGTCGACACCGATCTGGGAACGCGCCGCCCACTGGAAAGTGAGGACGTTGCGAGCCACATCCCGCGCGCTGCCTCGCGTCCAGGGGTGGGCGAAGGGCATCAGGCTCTCGTCGTGGATCCCTCTACCCGCGAGCAGGGCCAGGTCAACAGCGAGCTCGTCATCTATCCACCGCAGCTCGAGATCCCCCGCGCGAATCCGAAGTCCGGCAGCCGGCCACAGGTCGACCAGTCGTGATGACGTCATCCGTCGATCATGCCTCCTCGATGCGATCCCCCGCACAGCGCTGCCTCACGTCTCGGCGAGTGCTCTTCCGAGGGCGTGACCGGAGCCCCACGCCGTGCGGACAGCGGCCCGATCACCCCAGGCATCGCCGCAGGCGGACAGCCCCGGAGTCCGGAAGAACGGCGCACCGGTCGTTTCCACGGGGCGGGCGAACGTCCAGCGATGGGCGAACGTCACGGCGGGTTCGGCGTCGATCCGCAGGAGCCGTCGCACGGCGTCGAGCACGGGCGGGATCGCCGTCGCAGGATCGTGGAGGTGCCTACGGGCGCGCTCGGCTGTCGTGTGCACGACGAGCACGGGCGCGGCGTCGCCCCGGCGGTCGCCGTCGTCGGCGATGAACGACACGTCCGGGTCGGCGTCGACGAAGGCGCCGTGAAAATCGATCGGCCATTGCCTGCTGTCCCATCGCAGCGCCACGGCGATGACGGGCTCCCACGCGAGCTCACCGCCGGGAGCAACGTCGATGAGGCGCGCAGCCTGGGGGCCGGGCATGGCGAGAACGACCTCGCCGGCCTCGTCCCCGTCGATGCGGTGCGGCTCGACGCGCTCGACGGTGTGTTCGGTGCGCACATCGAGGCCTTCCGCGAGATCTACAGCGAGCGATCGCAGCCCTCGCGGCGCAGCCCAGCGCATCGGTCCCTTCTTGCGCGTCTGTTCACCGTCGGCGTCGATCACGGCGAAGGTGTCGGTCCAGGGGCGGGCGAGGCCACGGTCCGCCCATGCGCGAACGACGCTGTCGAAGTCGGAATCGTCCGAGACGAAGTAGGAGGCACCGAGATCGACCGGGCGCCCCCAGAGCGTTCGGCTCGACAGACGCCCGCCGACGCGGCGGCCGCGATCGAGAACGCGGACCGACAGGCCTCCGACCGTGACCGCTCGGGCGCACGCGAGCCCGGAGATTCCGCCACCGACCACCGTCACGTCCGCTGCCATACCTAGATCCTGGCCTGTCTACGGAACCGGTCGGGCCGGATCCTGAGCCGATGAACTCGGTGGGAACCGCTGTAGATTCCGCCGACAGATGCCCGGTTCGAGCGGCCCTCGGGGGGAGAAGTCCCAAGACCACCACGCCGAATTCCGGTGAAAGATGTCTCACCCGCGTCGCAGTGGCGAAAGAAGCGATCTCTAGAGCAGCAAGAACGGTACGGACGCGACAGTGAGCCCCAGCAGGCAGAGGACGACTGCGATCGGGACCGACCGTTTTGCGGTTCCGTTGCCGAGCGTGTCGACGAGTCGCTGCAACCGTTCACGGACCCGCTTCCCACTGATGATGCCGACGACGAGCAGGAGGAGACACGGCAGGCAGTAGATCACCGTGTATCCGGCGAGGATCGCCAAGCCCGTGCCTGGCGTCACTCCGGTCGAGACCATCCTCTCGATGGCAATGAAGTACGGGAACGCATTCGGGAGGTCAGCGGCGGTGAGGAGCATCCCGAACGGCAGGGCGGTCCAGGGGCTGAACCAGCCCGGAACTTCGATGGCGCGTCGCGGGCGATCTCGCAATCGGCGCATGCCGGCGACGATGAGCGCGATGCCCGCTGCGCCGAATGCCACGAACCGAAGTCCGATGACGATCCCTTCTACCGCTCCGGCCGCGGCGCCAGCGGTGAGGAACAACGCGGCCCCGACGGTGAAGACCGTCAAGGCAGCGCCGAGGACGGCGGCGCCGGCGACGAGCGCCGGCCGGCGAGGAGCGGCCAGCAGGACGAGGGTGACCGCCACGATCGTCGCCGGGTTCAGCGAATCGAGCAGCGCCAGCCCCGCGATGCCGGCGATCAGTACACCCGTCATCGAGCATCATCCGGGGAGGCGCGCTCGAAGGTCAGGAAGCGCAGGAGCGCGTCAACGTTCTCCTGGACACGATTGAGGCCGACCAGTGAGTTGGCCACGAGTGCATCGCCGACGAGGCGGATGGCGTGCGCCTGGATCTCGTCTCCCACCTCGGAGGCGATCAGCGCCTCCCACCGGTCGATGGCGATGACGGAGTCTCTGAGGAGGGGGCCGAATTCGTCATCGGTCGGCCGAAAGCTCGAGGCGAGGGCCTGCAACAGCGCCCTGTCGTTGTCGTCAGGGAGAGACAGTTCCAGCCACGTTCGCGCCGCGGCGCCCACCGCAGCTGCTTCGACCATGGCGGCATCGACCTCATCGAGTGCCTGTCGAGCCAGTCCCACCACCAGAGCAGACCGGGTGGGGAAGTGGTGCATCAAGCCGCCTTTGGACACCCCCGCGGCCTCCACGACGGCATTCAGAGACGGGACCGCACCCCCCTCGAGCGTCAGGCGGCGGGCTGTGTGCAGAATCTGCGATCGCATGCTGATGATGCTAACCGACCGGGTGGTCGGTCGGTACCCCAGCATGGGAAGGGCCAGATGCAGATGTCGTGCCAGCTACGGCGGGATCGACACGTGCAGTGGGAATTCACAGAAGACCGCGCTACATCCCCACGGCCATGTCTGTGAACCGGGAGAAGTGGCCCTGGAACGCCACGACCACGGTGTCGGTCGGGCCGTTACGGTGCTTCGCCACGATGAGGTCGGCCTCGCCGGCGCGTGGGCTGTCGCGCTCGTACGCCGCCTCACGGTGGAGCAGGACGACCATGTCGGCATCCTGCTCGATCGAACCCGACTCACGGAGGTCGGACAGGGCCGGCTTCTTGTCCGCCCGCTGCTCGGGACCACGGTTCAGCTGCGACAGGGCGATCACCGGCACCTGGAGCTCCTTGGCGAGAAGCTTCAGGGCACGGGAGAACTCCGAGACCTCCTGCTGACGCGACTCGACGCGCTTGCCGCTCGTCATGAGCTGCAGGTAGTCGATGATGACCATCTTCAGACCCACCCGCTGCTTCAGACGGCGGCATTTCGCGCGGATCTCGACCAGGGTCATGTTGGGGCTGTCGTCGATGTAGAGGGGAGCATCGTTGATGCGTCCGCGGGTGGAGGCGATCGTCGTCCAGTCGCGCGAGTCGAGCGTGCCCTTGCGCATGTTCTGCAGCGGTACGGCCGCCTCGGCGCTCATGAGGCGCATGGCGATCTCGCTCCGGCCCATCTCGAGGGAGAAGACGATGGTGGGCATGTTGTTCTTGATCGCGGCCGCGCGCGCAAAATCCAGAGCCAGCGTTGAGTTGTGCGTCGGGATCATCGACTCCCCGGCGAGGTAAAGGTGGTCGTCGTTGTCGACCTGCACGCAGCGGACGGGGACGCTCGGGATCGGCCGGACCGCCGTGACATAGCGGCGACCCGTTCTCGTCACATCGACGGGACGCTCCTGCTCGTGGAGGACGCGCTTGCGCTCGAGCCAGAACACGTCGTCCGTCGTCGAGAAGTTCAGGATGTAACAGGTGGACGACTCCGCCGATCGCCCGTTCACGCGCTTGGTCGTGCGTCCGCACCGGTAACCGAGACTGACGATCAACTCGTAGACGGAGTCGGCCAGCTTCTTGTTCGTCACGGCGAACTGGCACGATCCGACGCCCCGCACGACCGTGCCGTCGGTGTCGAGAAGCCCCGCTAGCAATTCGCGGCGCTGCGCCTCGGACGCTCGCAGGTACGCGAGCGGCACGTGCTTGTCACCGAGCACGCCCGCTTTTCGCAGGAGGGCCGTGAACGAGCCGTGGTCGCGATGGCAGGCGGCGCAGCGCTGTGCCTCCCCCGAGAAAGGCTGACCGCAGTCCGGGCAGGATAGACGCTCGGGGTGGGCGCCCTTGTTCTTCGGTCCACAGGTGCGCCCGCACGTGCGGACGTGTGGGTGGCGCGCGCGGAAGCCGGCGCCGCAGATCTCGCAGACCCGCGTCAGCTCCTCCCGCTGAAGAAGCTGAACGGAGTAGAGCATGCCGCCTCGCGCCTCGACCCGAAGTCCGTTGCGGCGGATGAAACCGGGAATCTCGTCGGTCTCGCTTGTGATGCGATTGCCCGCGGTGTGACCGTCGCCCAGCCACGCGCCGAGGGCGTACGGCGCCACCGGAAGGTCAGCATGAGGAGCCTGAAGCGGTCGACCATTGCGCACGGAGTGATTCGCCCGCTTCTCGGCACCCACCGTCAGCGTCGCCGCCATCTTCTCGGTCGTGATGACGCTGGCGGCCGCACGGCCACCGCGACGCGCGGCGCGAGTCTCCGTCAGCCACTGGTGCTCGGCATCGGCGATGATGCGTGACCCGTCAGAGAACTCGACCTCGTAGCAGGGCCGGTCGGTCATGACCTCGGTGGCCGCGACGACCTTCGTCGGCCGTCCGTCGGCATCGAACAGTTCGTCGCCGACCTTGACCTCGCCCATCGTGGTCCAACCGGTGGGAGTGGGAAGCGGCGTGTCCAGTGCCAGGGCCTTGCCCATAGCCGGCCTCGCTGCCACGACGATCATCTGCCCGGGGTGCAGACCGTTCGTGAGCTGGTCGAGCCCCGAGAAGCCGGTCGGGATGCCGGTCATCTGACCATCGCGCCCGCGCGCGGCCTCGATCTCGTCCACCGCGGCGTCGACGGCAATGGTCAGCGGGACGTAATCCTCGGTCTCCTGCCCGCTGTTGACGGAGTAGATCTCGGCCTGAGCGTTGTTGACGAGCTCGATCGCGTCGCCCTCGCCCTTGTAGCCCATCTGCACGATGCGGGTCCCGGCCTCGACGAGGCGCCGCAGCAGCGCCCGCTCGGCGACGATGGATGCGTAGTAGCCCGCGTTCGCCGCGGTCGGCACGATCGAGGTCAGGGTGTGCAGGTAGTCCGCCCCACCCGCTCGCTGCAGGTCACCGGTCTTGATGAGCTCATCCGTGACCGCGATGACATCCGTCGGCTCACCGTGCGAATACAGAGAAAGGATCGCCTCGTAGATGATCTCGTGCTTCGGGATGTAGAAATCCGCGCCGCGCAGCGTCTCGATGACGTCGGCGACGGCGTCCTTCGACAGCAGCATCCCGCCCAGCGTGCTCTGCTCGGCCGCCATGTCGTGCGGCGGTGTGCGCTCCGGCTCGCGCCGACCGCCCATGCGTTCATCAGAGATGTCTGCGATCGACATAGGCGATGTGTTCTCCCCATCCTTCGTGCGCGCGCGGAAGCGACGACCCGTCACGCCGGCCCCGGGACCCGATGTTCCCGCAGCGTCCGCGTCGACGCTGTGCGTGCGGCTCGTTCTGAGCTCCACTCACGGTAAGGAGGGGGTCGGACACTCGCAAGACGGCCTGTGGATAACTCTGTGCAAACTCTGCGCGAAACGCCGTCTGGCCTGTGAACAACGGTTGTGGACAACTCTGGGAATGATCACCGATGCGGTGACGGATTAAGCTTATGATCTGGACTTTTTTCGCTCACACAATGTGGATAACGATGTGCTTGAAGTACTCGTTGAAGGTTTGCCGACTTGACAAACAGATGTGGACAACGTGCGCGGTCAGGTGGCGGTCATTCGGATGCCGCGGCACCGCGAGGATGGAGGGGTGACCTACCAGATTCTCGAGGTTCCCGTGGACGATCCGCGCGCCGCGGCGCTGCGCGCTGCACTCGACGAGGACCTCGAACGACGCTACGGACCCCTGAACGGGGATGAGCCGGCACACATCAAGGCAGCACGGATCGAGGCGCTGCGCGTCGCGCCGGAGGAGGTCGTGTCGACCTGGATCGCGGTCACCGATGACGCGCCCGTCGGGCACGTCATGCTTCGGCGCCTGGGATCCGAGTGGGAGCTGAAGCGCCTCATCGTCACAGCCGCCGCCCGTGGCCGCGGGATCGGACGCGCCCTCACGGAACGGGTCATCGACCGGGCGCGTGCCGGGGATGCGCGCCGGGTCATCCTGCAGACAGGTGCTCCGCAGCCCGAGTCGATCGCGCTGTACACCAGCCTCGGATTCACCCCGATGCCGGTGTACGAGCCCTACCGCGCGACCATGCCGAACTCGCTGTGCTTCGAGCTGCGGCTTGGCCCGAGCCCCTTGACAGTGTCATAGGCCAGTCATAGGGTCGGAAATCCAGGCACCCCAGATCCGCGCGATGGCGCGCGGAGCGAATCATTCGCGTGCGGAGGTGAAGGATGGACGCGGCGGTCCCCGGTCGGAGCCCACGACTCGTGCAGCTTGTGCTGGCGGGGTTGGGAATGGCGATCGGCTGGATGCTGCTGTCCTTCGTGCTCGGGCTGTCGTCCTCGAGCGCCCTCGCGGATGAGTCTCAGGACTCTGGGGGACTGTTGAGCACTGTCGGCACGGTCGTCGACGGTGGGGCCGAGGCCGTCGAGACGGTGGCCGAGCCCGTCACCGATACCGCGGGCGCAGTGGTCGGGGGCGGCGTCTCCGCCGTTCAAGAGACCGCCGAGCCCGTGACCAGCACGGCGACCTCACTCCTGTCTGGCGGCTCTGAGCAGCCCGCTGACGGGGCGGCCACCACCGCGGGTGGCACGGACACCGTCCAGGAGGCGGCAGCGCCGCTCGCGGCGGTCGCCGCCCCTGTGACCGACACCGTCTCGAGTGTCGCGACGGAGGAACCGAGCACGGTTCAGGGAATCGCGGCGCCGGTCGTCGGTGCCGTCACCGACGTCGCGGGCGACGTGGGCGATACGGTCAGCGACACCACCCGACCGGTCACAGAGCCCGTCCGCGGGGTCGTCACCAGTGGAACCCGCATCGTCGATGACGCGACGGGTGCGGTCACCGGCACCGCCGCGGGTCTCGTCGATGGCGTCACCGACGGAGCCGGCGATCTTCTGGATGCCGCTCCGCTGCAGCCCGTCGTGCGCCCGGTCGCGGGACTCGCCTCCACCGCCGTCGATGGTGTCGGCGCGCTGATCGAAACCGTCGGCGAGCAGCGCCCGGTGTCGCAGGTCGTCGGCGTCGTGACCGACGTCGTCGAGCAGACGCCGGTCGTGGGCGATATCGCCGATGACCTGGGCGTTACCGACGCGGCGGAACAGCTCGGCGGATCCGTCGACGACGGCGTCGGCACCGTCGGCGGTGTCGTGAGCGGCTCCGGTGAGAACCTCGCCCCCGCCGCCCCCGCCGGTTCCCTTCCGAGCGTTCGGCCGCCGCTCCCCGGCGGGCCTCTCGCGACGGGAGGGTCCCCGGCGCCGGTAACGGTGGACGCGCCTGTCGACCACGCGGTGCGGGAATCGGATGCCACCGGCGCGGCGTCGTCCGCGGCATCCGATCTTCTCGAACGCACCCAGCGGCTCATGGACGAGCGTTTCCGGCAGTCACCGGCGACCGCGTCGTCCGATCTTCCCAACCCCGCTCCGACCGCCGACGAGGCGGCCGGGACCGCCGACGCCGTCGGCGGCAACCGACCTTTCCACACGACCGGGGGATCCCTCCCCGTCGACGCCACCGCGGCAGGGCCCGGTGGCGCCAGCCTCGGCGCCTGGGGGCTGATCGCCTTCGGACCGCTCTTCGCATACCGTGCCTGGATGCGACGTTCGGGTCCTGAAGACGATCGCCTGCCGGGGGCGCCGATCTTCGAGACAGACGCCTCCCCCGACTGATGGACTCCGCGCCGCTTTGCGGCGCTGCCCGAGTCATCCGCGTTCGCGCGACATCCATCAGTTCAAGGGAGAAACTTCCATGCACACGTTCGTCAAGCGTGCCCTCTGGGGCACGGTGATCGCCGGCGGTCTCACGCTGTTCGGCGCGACGGTCGCCTCCGCGGCCGAAACCACGGGAGAGGACGGGCTCCTCTCCGGCACCCAAGCCGTCGTCGATCTGAACGTGCCGGTCTCGGTCGTCGGCAACGCCGTCTCCGCGATCGGTGACAGCGAATCGAGGTCGGAGTCCGCGACGGCGCAGCCGTCTGCGGCGCAGCCGGCAGGGTCGGCGGCCTCGCAGCCGACCCTGACCACCGACGGCTCCGACGGCGCCGGATCGGGCTCGCAGGCCGTGCTCGGCATCGAGGCCCCTGTCACCGTCGCCGGCAACGCCATCTCGGTGCTCGGTGACAGCACGTCGGAATCGTCGACGACGACCACGGCGCCGGTCACGGCTCCGGTCGCAGCCGAGACCTCCGGCGAGGACAGCATCCTCGGCGGAACACAGGGGATCGTGTCGGTCGATGTTCCGATCACCGTCTCGGGTAACGCCGTGTCGGTCATCGGCGACAGCGACAGCTCGTCGACCACTGAGACCGGGACGACCGGCGGTGGGAACGGCGGCAGCGGCGGCGGGATCACCGGCGTGACCTCCGGCGAGGACAGCATCCTCGGCGGAACCCAGGTCATCGCTCCGATCACCGCACCCGTCACCGTCGCCGGGAACGCCATCTCCGGCATCGGAGACAGCAACAGCTCCTCCGACACCGCCATCACCACCGGCGGGAACGGCGGCAGCGGCGGGAACGGCGGCAGCGGCGGCGGGATCACCGGCGTGACCTCCGGCGAGGACAGCATCCTCGGCGGAACCCAGATCCTGGCGCCGATCACCGCACCTGTCACCATCGGCGGCAACGCCATCTCCGTCATCGGTGACAGCGAGACCGGGTCGACCACGGTTGTTCCGGGCACCCCCGGCACGCCTGGGAATCCGGGCGAGCCCGGCACCCCGGGTACGCCCGGTCAGCCCGGAACGCCGGGGACCCCGGGAACACCCGGTACGCCCGGCCAGCCCGGAACCCCCGGCACCCCCGGCACCCCGGGCCAGCCCGGCCAGCCCGGCACGCCCGGCCAGCCCGGAACCCCCGGCACCCCCGGCACCCCGGGCCAGCCCGGCCAGCCCGGAACGCCCGGAACCCCGGGAACCCCCGGTCAGCCCGGTCAGCCCGGCCAGCCCGGCACGCCCGGCACCCCCGGAACGCCGGGAACCCCTGGTGAGCCGGGAACCCCTGGCGCAATGGGCGCATCCGCTGTTCCGTCGCTCGCCGCCGAGCGCGTGATGGGAAGCACGGCAACCGCCACCGCACCCCTCGCCGCCACCGGCGGCACGGCAACAGGTCCCGCGGCTCTGCTGCTGGCGCTCGGACTCATCGTCCTGGGCGTGGGCCTGCGGAAGGTGCGTCACCGTACGGCGTGAATCCACACGGTCACGGACGCGCATCGCGAGGGATGCGCACTGTGATCGTCACGCCGCTACGACGGATGCCGCGGGGCGATAGCCCCTGGGGGATGGGCTGCTTCGCGGCATCCGGCTCTTCATCTCGGGCGTCCCGCACCGAGCCACCCGGTCCGCGGCGGCTCGTGCGGCATCGACGCCTGAGTCTCGCCGAGACACCACCTTCCCGCCGAAACGCCCAGCGACGCGTGGTGTCTCGGCGAGGATGTGGTGTTTCGGCGCGGGCGAAGGAGAGAACGACGGATGCCGCGGAGCCGCCCCCTGGGAAGAGGGCCGCTCCGCGGCATCCGGAACCCGCTCTGCGGGTCGACGCGTTATTTCGCGGCGACGACCTGCAGCGTGATGACGGCGGTGAGGTCGTCACGCAGGCGAACGGTCGCCTCGTGCTCGCCCACGGCCTTGATCGGCGAGGTGATGTGGATGGTGCGCTTGTCCAGCTCGCCGAGGCCGGCGGCCTTGACCGCGTCGGCCACGTCACCGGTCTTGACCGAGCCGAACAGACGCCCCTCGGCGCCGGCCTTGACGATCAGCTTGACGGTGTTGGACTCGAGACGGTTCTTCAGCGCCACAGCTTCTTCGTGGTCGTGGAACGCGCGGGCCTCGCGGGCGGCGCGAATCGACGCCACCTGCTTCTCGCCACCGCGGGTCCACTGCACGGCGAAGCCCTGCGGGATGAGGTAGTTACGGGCGTACCCGTCCTTGACATCGACGACGTCACCGGCCGAACCGAGGCCGGCGACCTCGTTCGTGAGAATCAGCTTCGACATGGGTGCTCCTTAGCGGCCAGCGCCGGAGTAGGGCAGGAGCGCCATTTCGCGGGCGTTCTTGATCGCGCGGGCGATCAGACGCTGCTCCTGAACCGAGACACCGGTGATACGACGGGCGCGGATCTTGCCGCGCTCCGAGATGAACTTACGAAGCGTGGCGACGTCCTTGTAGTCAATGACGCCGACGCGGATCGCCTTCGCGGGAGCGGCGTTCTTCGCGCCCTTCCGCGGCTTGCGGCGGTCGCCGCTCGACTTTCCAGCCATGGTGTTCCTTTACGTTTCTTGAGATCTCTTAGAAGGGCGTGTCGTCGCCGTAGGCGGCGGACCCGGGGGTGCTCCAGGCGTCGGCGCCGCCGGCGTTCGACGAGCCGGGGGTCGCCCACGGCTCATCCGCCACCTGCGCCTGCTGACGGCCTCCGCCGCCGCCTCCGCCGCCACCGCTCGATGCGCGCGTGACCTGGGCCGTCGCATAACGCAGCGACGGACCGATCTCGTCGACCTCGAGCTCGATGGAGGTGCGGTTGTTGCCCTCGCGGTCCTGGTAGTTGCGCTGCTTCAGGCGACCGGTCGCGATGACGCGGGAGCCCTTCGTCAGCGAACCGGCGACATGCTCGGCGAACTCTCGCCACACGCTCGCGCGGAGGAACAGCGCGTCGCCGTCCTTCCACTCGTTCGCCTGACGGTCGAAGGTACGCGGCGTCGATGCGATCGTGAAGTTCGCGACGGGCAGGCCGTTCTGCGTGTAGCGCAGTTCGGGATCTGCCGTGAGGTTTCCCACGACGGTGATGATCGTTTCGCCGGCCATCGTCGTTACGCCTTCGCTTCAGCCGACTCGCGGCGCGGGGCCCGGGCGGGAGCGGCAGCCTTGCGGGCGGCCTTCTCGTCGGCGCGCTTCTTCTCGGCGGCGACCATGGCCTGTGCCTCTTCGGCGCGCAGGACCTTGGTGCGCATGATGCTCTCGTTGAGCTTCAGCTGACGGTCGAGCTCCTGAGCGGCCTCGCTGGTCGAGGTGAAGTTCACGACGGCGTAGATGCCCTCGGTCTTCTTCTGGATCTCGTAGGCGAGACGGCGGCGACCCCAGATGTCGACGTTGTCGATCGAGCCATCAGCGTTGGTGATGACCTTCAGGAACTTGTCGAGGTTCGGGGCGACCTGGCGCTCGTCGATCTCAGGGTTCAGGATGACCATGAGCTCGTACTGGTGCGTGTGCGTCACTTACCCACCTCCTTCGGACTAGAACGGCTGCCGGGCATTTCCCGGTAGCAGGAGGGTGTGTGCACGTCGTCACGGGCTCACAGGCGCACAGGCCCAGCCGGACAACCCTCCCATGCTACCGGATGGTCGGTCGCGGCGCGATTCCGCGGGTCAGCCGAGGGCGTTCGCGATCGCGCGGATCTCCTCAGGGCCGACGCGGCAGCACCCGCCGATGCCGCTCGCGCCGGCGTCGCGCCACGCCGTAGCGTCGTCAGCGAGTGAGCGCCCGGCACCCGACCACCGCCGCTCGTCCGCCCGCCACGCCTCTCCGCTGTTGGGGTACACCAGCAGCGGAGCATCCGTCGCCGCACCCAGCACACCGAGGGCATCCGCGACACCGCGCGGGTCGCAGCAGTTGAGTCCGACGGCGACCAGTCGGGGGAGGGATGCCGCGATTCCGGCCGCCTCGGCGAGTGACTCGCCGGTGCGCAGCAGCCCGTCGTCGCCGATCGTGACGCTCACCCAGGCCGGCACGTCGAGGTCGGCGAGCTCGGCGCAGATCGCCTCCACCTCGGCCAGAGAGGGAATCGTCTCGACCGCGAGCACGTCGGCACCCGCCGCGGCCAGCGCCGCGAGGCGCGGGCGGTGCCAGGCCCGCAGCTCGGCCACCGTCATCCCGTAGTCGCCGGTGTACTCGCTGCCGTCGGCGCGAGCGGCACCGTATGGTCCGACCGACGCGGCGACCCAGGCCTCCCCGGAATCGAGTCCCGCCGCGGCGCGTGCCTCCCGAGCGATCTCGACACTGCGGGAGAGGAGGGCGTCGACCTCGCTCCGGTCCAGCCCCACCGCCGCGAGGCCCTCGTAGCTGACCTGATACGACCCCGAGATCGCCACCCGCGCGCCGGCGGCGAAGTACGCCTCGTGCGCGCGGCGTACGGCGACGGGGTCATCCCGCAGCAGCCGCGCCGTCCACAGGTGCGACGAGAGGTCATGACCGTGGGCTTCGAGGAGCGTGCCGAGGCCGCCGTCGAGCACGACGATTCCTCGCGTCAGGGCCTCGGCGAGTGTCGGCACGGCGACAGTGTAGATCGCGCGGGTGTCACGATCCCGACGACCCCGTCGACGCCGCCCCCGTCGACGCGGGCGCGCCAGGGCGGCTGACGACGGTCTGCAGCAGCGCGGTGAGTCCCGCCAGTCCGTCCGCGCGCGCGTACGCCGCGGCGAGCGAGCGCGCCCGCTCGCGGAACGAGGGCTCACCCAGCACCCGCTCCACCGCCTGACCGACCGCCACGGTCGACGGCGTCGAGGTGCGCAGGTTGACCCCGGCCCCCGTCCACCCGACTCGGGCGCTCACCTCGACCTTGTCCTCGGTCTGACCGGCGACCACCAGCGGCACCCCCGCGGCGAGGGCCTGTTGCACACCGCCGTACCCGCCGTTGGTCACCATGACATCGACCCGAGGGAGCAAACGGTCGTAGGGGAGGTACCGCGCGACCCGGGCGTTCGCCGGCACCCGGGCCCCGAGCGCCTCGACCGGACGACCGCCCGTCGACACGACGACGAGCACATCCCGCTCGGCGAGCGCCTCGAGCGTCGGCCCGACGAGCTGATCGAAGTCGCTGTTGGCGATCGTGCCCTGCGTGACGTGGACCACGGGGCGATCGGTGTCGAGGTCGTCCCACCAGGCGGGAACAGAGGAGTCGGATGCCGCGGGCGTCAGCGGCCCCACGAAGTGCACGTTCGGGGCGAGATCCGAGCGCGGGTACTCGAAGGCCGAGACGCTGAACTGCGCGATCGCGTCCGCGTGGCGCGGCCAGTCGAGGAAGAGACCGCCGAACGTCGCGCCCACCTCGCGCCGGCTGAGCGCGTCGGCCTCGCGCTGGACGCCGCCGAAGATGACGTGCCGCGCGGCCACGCGCAGTGCGGCGTTGCGCGCCCGGCCCATCCACCCCGCTCGCGGCGTGACGCCGAGGCCGAAGGGCGCCGTGTCGCGGCTGGGAACCCCGAGTGGGAAGATCCCGAGCACGATCACCGGCACCCGCTCACGGTCGGGGAGGTGGAGGGCGAGCGCCGACCCGAGGAAGAGCGGTTCGGTGAGCACGGCGTCGATCGGGTGTGCGGCGAGTTCCGCGCGCACCATCGCGAGCTGCGCCGGTGCGGGCCGGAGGAAGAGGGTGCTCATGTCGAAGCGCAGCGCAGCGGGCCCCGTCAGTCCGACCCGGTCGGGGAAGGCCTCGTCGGCGTGGTCGAGATCGACATCGGCGTCGTCGGTCATCGCGACGAGTTCGGCACCCGCCGCCTGCACCTGCGCCGCGTACCGCCGGCTGGTGAGGAAGCGCACGGTGTCACCCCGGTCAACGAGGTGACGGGCGATGCGCAGCAGCGGCATGACGTGGCCGTGGGCGGGTGTGCAGGTGATGAGAAAGGTGGACATGAGCGGACTCCCCCGTAGAATCGATAACCCCAGGAAGTATTCACTACCCCGTGAGGTTAGTCAATAGATGTCTCCCCCCTCGACCGCCGGCCGCAGCTACCGCTCGGAGCTTCGCGCGCAGCAGGCGATGCAGACGCGACGGAAGATCGTCGCCGCCGCCGCCGATCTCTTCGCCACGCAGGGCTATCAGGCCACGACCCTCGCCGCGATCGCGCGGCGCGCCGGCGTCTCGGCCGAGACCGTCAAGGCCGCGGCGTCGAAGGCGGAGCTGCTCATCGCCGCCTTCGAGGTCACGTTCGCCGGCACCGAGGCCGCACCGTCACTGGCCGAGACCGAGGTCGCCGCCGACGTGCTCGGCCTTCCGGACGAGGTGTTCCTCACCACGGTGATCCGTCAGATCGGAAGTGCCAATGCCCGCGGGTACGCCCTGTGGACGGTGCTGCTCGGCGCCGCCGCATCCGATCCCGTGGTCGGGGCAGCGCTGCAGGGCATCCTCGACCGTCGCGCCGCCGACTACCGTCGGCTCGTCGACGAATTGATCGCACGCCGCCTCGTCCCCTCATCCGCCGATCCACCGGGCCGCGCGGCCGCCGTGTCGTTCCTCCTCTCCCCCGAGGGGTATCAGCAACTCGTCGGTCAGTCGGGCTGGACCCACGAGGCCTACCTGAGGTGGGCGGAGCGCGCCGTGCGCGCCGAGATGTCCGCGAGCGCCGGGTAGCCTGGCGCCGTGGCGCGGACACCGATGGAATGGACCGGGGATGTCGTGGCGGGAGCCTGGCTGCGCGAGCGCCTCGACGCAGACGGCCCGGAGTGGGGCCAGACCATGCACGCCTGGGTCCCGCGCGGGTACGAGGCCTATGCGCGCATCTTCCACCCGGCTGACCGTGATCGCCCCGTCGGGCGCTCCTGGCCGCCGCTTCCCTACGGTCGCCACCACCGGGAGTGGGCGGCCTTCCAGGCCGACGCACCGCAGATCGACGCCGAGCGGGTGAGCTGGGCCACCGTGGCCGAGGCCTTCGGCACCACCATGCACGCCCAGGCGCAGTGGCACGGCGTCGTCGGCTCCCGTGAGGTCGAGGGTGAGGACGGGCCGAGGGATGCCGCGGGCTGGCGCTACTCCGATCCGCCGACGGGTGAGCTTCCCAGCGACCTCGTCGCCGCCGCGACCCGGACGCTGCTCGCACACACCACCACCCCGGCCGACGGGTTCGTCGCGCTGTGGGAGGGATGGGGTGGGCTCGTCGGACACCTCGGATACGGTCCATCGCGCGTGCTCTTCACCGCCGCCGGCGAGGCCATCGATCCGACGACCGATCGGCACGCGAACTTCCTCGCGACATCCGCGCGCGACCAGTTCAACGACGTGTTCCGGAAGCCCTCGTGGCAGCCGGGCATCCTCGACGACGAGGTGTCTCGCGGCGCACGCCTGCGTCTGCCGAACCGCGACCACGTGCTGTTCCACGCCGACCTGACCCTGCTGGCCGACCCGGCGTGGCCGTGGCAGGTGCCGTGGCGCGACACCGCGCTGGAGGCGCCCGGCGGCGCGGCATCCGCTCTGTCGCCGAGTCTTGTGTGGCCGGCCGACCATGCCTGGGTCCTCGCGACCGAGGTCGACGCCGACTCCACGGTGATCGCAGGCTCGGCTGCGGCGATCCGCGCGGTGTGCACCGACGCGTGCCTGGAAGCATGGTCGATCGACGAAGGCGCCGACCTGTCGTGGGGCGGCGATGAGGTGAACCGATGACGGCACCGCGGGATGGGGTGATGAGAACGTCGTACCCGTTCGACGCCGGCCCGCTCGTGCAGCCGGTCGACGGGCGAGCGGTGCGGGAGTTCGCGAGGCGCCTTCGCGCAGAGGGCCGCGTCACCAGCATGTTCGGCTCGCCGCAGGCGATCATCGGATTCGTCGTCGCCGGCGTGGTGCTGCTGATCGTGGGGTCGTCGTTCCTCAGTGTGATCGCGGGGATCGTGTTCGCGCTGGCGCAGAGCAACGGCCTCGCGGCTGCGGTCGCCGCGCTCGTGCCGACGGTGTTCGTGATCGGAGCGATCGCGCTGGCGATCGTGCTCATCATCCGTGCGGTGCAGGGCTCCGCCGAGCGCTGGTACCGCCTCGACGGGTTCGCCCGGGCGAACGGCATGACCTACGTGCCGCAGTTCGGCTCGCCCGGCCTTCCCGGCATGATCTTCTCCCAGGGACGGTCGCGCCAGTCGACCGACCTGGTGCGCGGCGACCGGCCCCGGTTCGTGGAGTTCGCGAACTACCGCTACGTCACCGGGTCGGGAAAGAACCAGACCACCCACAAGTGGGGCTACGTGGCCGTGAAGCTCGACGTGCCGCTGCCGCACATCGTCCTCGACGCCACCGGCAACAACGGACTGTTCGGATCGAACCTGCCGCTCACCTTCGACCGAGATCAGCGTCTCGGTCTCGAGGGCGACTTCGACCGCTACTTCTCCCTCTTCTGCCCGGCCGGCTACGAGCGCGACGCCCTCTACCTGTTCACTCCCGACATCATGGCCCGGTTCATCGACAACGCCGCCGCTCTCGACGTCGAGATCGTCGACGACTGGCTCTTCCTCTACGCCAAACGCGACTTCTCCACCCTCGACCCCGCCACCTGGGCCTGGCTGTTCTCCGTCGTCGGTGCACTGCTCGACAAACTCGCCCAGTGGGCGCGCTGGCGCGACGAGAGACTCGGCGACGCGGCCGCGCATGCTGCCCACGCTGCGGCCGCAGCATCCGCTCTCCCCCCGTCCGGATCGTCGGCACCCGCCGCGACCGCCGTCCCGTTCGCGGTTCCCCCGGCGGCGCTGCGTCCTCCGCCCGGGGTCGCCGCCCCCGGGCGGCGCCTGAAGCGCGGGGTGCCGTGGGTCGCGATCATCGTCTTCGGCGTGATCGGGCTGTTCTGGCTCATCGGTCAGACGGGATTCCTCGGCCTGTTCTTCCGCTGACCCGCGGGTGTCCACCTTCTCCCGTTCTCGGGTGCACTCAGCGGGAGAAGGGGTGGTGGGGAGTCCCGCGACGGCGGAGAGTGGGGGTGAAGAGACCACCTCGAGCAAGGAGGCGCCATGAAGGCCGTGCAGTATCGCGAGATCGGAAGGGGGCCCGAGGTCGTCGAGATCGACGTTCCCGAGCCGGGGCCCGGCGAGATCCGGCTGAAGGTGACGGCGGCCGGGCTCTGCCACTCCGACTGGTTCCTCATGGATCTGCCCGAGGAGCAGTACATCTACGGCCTTCCGCTCACGCTCGGTCACGAGGGCGCCGGCATCGTCGACAAGCTCGGCGACGGTGTCTCGGGAGTCGAGGTCGGCGGCGCGTACGCGGTGTACGGCCCCTGGGGATGCGGCCTCTGCCACGCCTGCGCGCAGGGCGCGGAGAACTACTGCCCGAACGCCGCCGACCTCGGCATCGCCCCTCCCGGGCTCGGGGCCCCCGGCGCCATGGCCGAGTACATGATCGTCGACGATCCGCGTCACCTGGTGCCGCTCGGCGATCTCGATCCGGTCGAGTTCGTGTCGCTGACGGATGCCGGCCTGACGCCGTACCACGCGATCCGAGCCGCACAGCACAAGCTCTACCCGGGCGCCACGGCGGTGGTGATCGGGGCAGGCGGTCTCGGGCACGTGGGCATCCAGATCCTCCGTGCGATCTCGGCCGCTCGCGTCATCGCCGTCGACCTCAACGACGACAAGCTCGCCCTGGCCGCCGAGGTCGGCGCGCACGAGACGCTGGTGTCGGGGCCGGACACGGCGGTGCGCATCCGCGAGCTGACCGGCGGACGCGGAGCGGAGGCGGTCTTCGACTTCGTCGGTGCGCAGCCGACGCTGGACATGTCGCGTGAGGTCGTCGCGATCGACGGGTACATCCACATCGTCGGGATCGGCGGCGGGGTGCTCCCCACGGGGTTCTTCTCCACACCGTTCGGCGCGGCCGTCCGGGCGCCGTACTGGGGAACACGGTCGGAGCTGCAGGAGGTGTTCGACCTCGCCCGGGTCGGCGAGGTCTCGGTGCACGTCGAGCGCTACGGCATCGACGACGCTGTCGCCGCCTACCGGAGGCTCCACGAGGGCACGGTGCGAGGGCGCGCGGTCGTCGTTCCGAGCTGAACCCGGGCGCAGCGGCAGATCGGCGCTGCGCGCGACCGCGGGGATGGCGGACAACGCCGTGGGAGGGATGCCGCGGCGCGGCGAGTCGGCCCCGACCCCCGTGGTTGCGACCGACCCGAGAAGTCGCATGCTCCCGGAGCGTCCGGCCGAGGCCGGGGTTAGGGTATTGCGGTGCAGATTCGTGTGACGCCCGCGGGGCGTGAGGAGGTCGCCGGCGCTCTGTGCGCCGAGCGGAGGTAGTCGTGCGCGCCGCGGAGCGGCGCCGACGCCTCTTCTTCGCGGGCGGTCTGCCCGCGGCATCCGATTCCGCTCGCTCGAGCGAGCCGCACACGAAAGCCGTGACTATGCACGCACTCACCGAGAAGGACATCCGCGCGTCCTTCGTCAACGCCTCGCAGCGCGAACGCGCCGCCGTCGTCATGCCCGATCTCGCGGAGATCGACTGGGCCGAACGCGACTTCCTCGGCTGGCGTCCGCCGAAGACGCCGCTTGCCGCCTACGCGGTGATCCCCGTCGACGACGACCTCGTCGGGATCGTCCTCCGCCAGACCGAACAGCGCACGCTCGCTCGCACCCAGTGCTCCTGGTGCGAGGACGTGACCCTCCCGAACGAGGTGGTGCTCTTCAGCGCGAAGCGCGCCGGGCGCGCGGGCCGCAACGGGAACACGGTCGGAACGCTCGTCTGCGAACACTTCGAGTGCTCGCAGAACGTCCGCCGGCTGCCGCCGCCCGCCTATCTCGGCTTCGACGTCGAGGCGGCACGGGCGCGCCGGATGGAGGCGCTGCGCCTGCGCATCGCCGACTTCGCGCGCGACCTCCGCGACAACACCTGACGCCCATCCGCTCGCCGAGAGTGCACCTGGGCGCCGAGAGCGCGGGGTTCACCCGCATTCTCGGCGCGCCGATGCACTCTCGCGGATGAGACCGGCGAGGGCGGGGCTCGGTGCCGCGATCAGGCCGACGGGGCGAGACCGAACGCCTCCAGTTCGGCGTCGACGAGCATGCGGGAGCGGATGATGAAACGGTGGCCGGTCGGCCCCTCGACGCTGAAGCCCGCGCCGCGGCCGGGCACCACGTCGATGGTGAGGTGGGTGTACTTCCAGTACTCGAACTGCGCCTCGGAGATGTAAACCTCGATCGGCTGGTCGAGCCCCACCTCGAGCGAGCCCAGGTGCACGTCGCTGGGACCGATGAGGAACATGCCGACCGGGTAACACATCGGTGCGCTGCCGTCGCAGCATCCTCCCGACTGATGGAACATCAGCGGGCCGTGCTGCGCGGTGAGGGTGCGCAGCAGGCTCGCCGCCGCGTCGGTGACGGCCACGCGGCTGTGCGGCTTCGGTTCGCTCATCGGTCTCTCCTTTCGGGCGTTTCGTCTCGCTGCGCTCGCTCAACGACCGGGCGGGGGACCGGTCGTTGAGCGAGCCGCGAAGCGGCGAGACGAGACGCCGCCGGGTTCAGAAGAAGCCCATCGCGCCTTCGGCGTACGAGACCAGCAGGTTCTTCGTCTGCTGGTAGTGGTCGAGCATCTTCAGGTGGTTCTCGCGACCGATGCCCGACTGCTTGTATCCGCCGAACGCCGCGTGCGCGGGGTACTGGTGGTAGGTGTTCGTCCAGACCCGGCCGGCTTCGATCGCGCGGCCCGCGCGGTAGGCGATGTCGCCCGAACGGCTCCACACCCCGGCGCCCAGGCCGTAGAGGGTGTCGTTGGCGATGTGGATCGCGTCGTCGAAGTCGTTGAACGAGGTGACCGAAACGACGGGACCGAAGATCTCCTCCTGGAAGATCCGCATGTCGTTCGTCCCCTCGAAGACCGTGGGCGCGACGTAGTAGCCCTCGGACAGGTCGCCGCCGAGGTCGACGCGCTCGCCGCCGGTGAGCAGCTTCGCACCGCCGGCCTTCCCGATGTCGATGTACGACAGGATCTTCTCCAGCTGGTCGTTCGACGCCTGCGCGCCGATCATCGTCGCCGGGTCGAGGGGATTCCCCTGCACGATCTTCGACACCCGGTCGAGCCCGTCTCCGAGGAAGCGGTCGTAGATCGAGCGCTGGATCAGCGCACGCGACGGACAGGTGCAGACCTCGCCCTGGTTGAGCGCGAAGAACGTGAAGCCCTCGAGCGCCTTGTCGTAGTAGGCGTCATCGGTGGAACGGGCGACGTCCTCGAAGAAGACGTTGGCGCTCTTGCCCCCGAGTTCCAGCGTGACCGGGATGAGGTTCTGCGACGCGTACTGCATGATGAGGCGCCCGGTGGTGGTCTCGCCGGTGAAGGCGACCTTGCGGATGCGCTTGTGCTGCGCGAGCGGCGCACCCGCCTCGATGCCGAAGCCGTTGACGATGTTCACCACCCCCGCCGGCAGCAGATCGCCGATGATCTCGAACAGGAACAGCAGGGATGCCGGGGTCTGCTCCGCCGGCTTCAGCACGACGCAGTTGCCCGCGGCGAGCGCCGGAGCGAGTTTCCACGTCGCCATGAGGATCGGGAAGTTCCAGGGGATGATCTGCCCGACCACACCCAGAGGTTCGTGGAAGTGATAGGCGACGGTGTCTTCGTCGAGCTGGCTGAGCGAGCCCTCCTGTGCCCGCAGCACACCGGCGAAGTAGCGGAAGTGGTCGACGGCGAGCGGGATGTCGGCGGCGAGCGTCTCGCGGACGGGCTTGCCGTTCTCCCACGTCTCGGCGACGGCGATCCTCTCGAGGTTCTCCTCGATGCGGTCGGCGATCTTGTTGAGGATCACCGCGCGCTCGGCCGGCGTCGTCCGCTTCCAGCCCTCGAACGCCCGCCACGCGACATCAACCGCCCGGTCGATGTCTTCGGAGGTGCCGCGCCCCACCTCGCAGAAGGGCTTGCCGTTGACGGGCGAGATGTTCTCGAAGTACTGGCCCTTGATCGGCTCGACGAACTCGCCCCCGATGTAGTGGCCGTACCGGGGTCGGTAATCGGCCAAGGCGCCGCGCTGGCCGGGGGCGGCGTAGATGCTCGACACGCCTTCTTCGACGATGGTCATGGATGTCTCCTTCGACAGGTTCGCGACAGGTCGTCGTCGCGTGCCCCGACGCTAGGTCAGCGGAGGTTGCATCCGGTTGCGAGCTCACTCCTCGAGCTGCGCGACCCGAGCGACGAGGGCCGCCCGTTTCGGAGAGCGCGGCGGCAGCATCGAAAGGCACAGGCGCAGCACCTCGACGTCGTCGGCACCCGCAGCGGTGTCGGCGTAAGCGAGGAGGACCTCGACGGACGCCTCGGCGAGCAGCGCTTCGCGCAGGGTCGAGGCGACCGTGTCGCGGAACTCCTCCACCCCCGGCGCGATCGAATCGGGCAGCACCTCGCCTCGATACGCCGACAGGGCCACCCGGTGGGCGCCGCGGTCGAGCAGCGACAGAAGGTGGTGCGCGTCGGTCTCGACGGCCGTCGTCAGACGGTACGGACGTGACGCGGGGACGAGGTCGGGCGAGATCTTCTCCAGCATCTTGCGCAGCCGCACCATCTCGGCGCGAAGCGTGACGACCGATTCGGCATCGCCGTAGACGAGCTCGCTCAGGCGCTCGGCCGAGAGGCCCTGCCGGTGGATGGCGAGGAGCAGCAGCAACTCGGCGTGACGGCCGCTCACTTCAACGACGGTCTCGCTGTCACCGGCGCCGACCTCCAAGAGCGCCCGGTCGCGTCCGAGCACGCGCAGGGTGGCCCGGATGGGTGTCGGGCCGGCGGTGCGCGACCGCGGGCGCGGGCGCGGGGAGGGGGACGGATGCGACGGTGCCGCCCGCTCGCGCAGCCGAGCGATGAGCAACTCGCCCTCGATGGCTCGAGCGGCGGCATCCACCAGCAGCTGCGCCTGCGGTGTCGCGGCTTCGGGCCCGCCGGTGACGTCGATCACCCCGAGGAGACGCCGTGTCTCAGGGTCGTGCACCGGAGCCGCCGTGCACGACCACGGCTGCACGAGGCGGTTGAAGTGCTCGGCGCCGTGGATCTGCACCGAGCGGTCGAGGGCGAGGGCGGTGCCGGGGGCGGAGGTGCCCACCGCATCCTCCGACCAGTTCGCGCCCGCGACGAAGCCCATGTCTCCGGTGAGCGTCCGGATGCGGTGATCGCCGTCGACCCAGATGAGCCGGCCGGCGGCGTCACCGACCGCGACGATGACCCCCGACTCGGCGGCGCCGCCGGGGAGCAGCAGCCCGCGCACCATGTCGATGACCGACCCGAGCGGATGACTGCGCCGGTACTCCTCGAGCGCACGCGCGTCGAGGTCGAGCGGCGGAAGGTCCTCGGCTCCGACGAGACCCTGAAGCGAACGGCGCCATGACTCGCGCACGAGTGGGCGCACATCGTCGAGTCGGCGGTCAGCCGCGTTGCCGGCGAGCAGTTCTTCGTGCGCGCGCTCGATCAGCAGCCGCGTGGTCTCGGGCGAGACCTCGCGGCGCGACGACCACGACGATGTCACGCCGGCTCCGTTCGTCAGCGAGCGGTTGCCGCCAGTGTACGTCCGCGCATCGTCGCGGCGGGCAGCTGCTCTCACTCCCCCCGATCGCGCGCCAGGATCTGGAGATAGTGAGGGTTCTCCATGATCCCGAGGAGGTTGCCGAAGGGGTCGACCACCACCGCGGTGCGGAATCCCTCTCCGCGGTCCATGACCGGCTGGTACGGCTGCGCGCCGAGACCAAGAAGCGACGCGAGTGATGTGTCGACGTCGTCCACGGCCCACTGCATGACGGCGCCCGCGGGGCCTTCGGGCATCGGCGGTCGGTACTGACCGTCGATGATGCCGAGCTCGTGTTCATAATCGCCGACCCGGAATTCGACGTATCCAGGCACGGTGTAGTACGGCTCGATACCGAGCACGTTCGCGTACCAGGCGCGCGCGGCCTCGAGATCGTCGGCGTAGTAGCTGATGGTGGCGAATCCTCGCAGCATGGCTCTCTCTTTCCTCGCCACCAGCATCCGCGCTGACCCGGTCAGATCCTGTCCGCGATACTCGCCGGGTTACGCGCCGGGCACCCCGGAGCGCTCGCGCAGCGCCTGACGCGTCAGGCCGAGCGCGCCGCCCACCAGGCGCGGAGGCGCCGCTCGGCCTCCTCCTCGCCGAGCACCCCCTCGTCGAGACGCAGGTCGAGGAGGAACCGGTACGCCTCGCCGACCTCGCGGCCGGGGCGGATGCCGAGCACCGCCTGGATGCGATTGCCGTCGAGCTCAGGGCGCACCGCGTCGATCTCCTCCTGCTCGCGGAGGGCGGCGATGCGGTTCTCGATGTCGTCGTACGCCGAGGCGAGCCGCGCCGCCTTGCGGCGATTGCGGGTGGTGACGTCGGCCCGGGTGAGGATGTGGAGCCGCTCGAGCTCGGCGCCGGCGTCGCGCACGTATCGCCGCACGGCCGAATCGGTCCACGCGCCTTCGGCGTAGCCGAAGAAGCGCAGGTGCAGTTCGATCAACCGGGTCACCGTGGCGATGGTGTCACTGTCGAACCGCAGCGACTGGAGGCGCTTGCGCGCCATGCGCGCACCCTTCACGTCGTGATGGTGGAAGGTGACCCCGCCGCCGGGCTCGAGCCGCCTCGTCGCGGGCTTGCCGATGTCGTGCAGCAGCGCCGCCAGGCGCAGCGGCACGTCGGGTGCGGCATCCGGGAACCGCTCCTGCTCGAGCTGGATCGTCTGACGCAGCACCGTCAGCGAGTGCTCGTAGACGTCCTTGTGGTGATGGTGCTCGTCGATCTCGAGGCGCAGTGCCGGCACCTCGGGGAGGAAGAGGTCGATCAGCCCGGTCTCGACGAGAAGACGGATGCCGCGCGCCGGGTCACCGGTCTGCAGCAGCTTCACCAGCTCGCCCTGAATCCGCTCAGGGCTCACGATCGAGAGGGTGTCGCGCAATTCGGCCATCGCCGCCACGGTGTCGGCGTCGACGTCGAACTGCAGCTGCGACGCGAATCGGGCGGCCCGCAGCATCCGGAGCGGGTCATCGCCGAAACTCACCCGCGGGTCGCCGGGAGTGCGCAGCCGCCGACCGACGAGGTCTTCGACACCGCCGGTCGGGTCGACGAGGGTGCACGAGGGCACCCGGAGCGCCATCGCGTTCACCGTGAAGTCGCGCCGTGCGAGATCACCGTCGAGAGTGTCGCCGAACTCGACGGTGGGCTTGCGGGTGACGCCGTCGTAGCTGTCGGCGCGGTAGGTCGTGATCTCCACGCTCTCGCCCTGCACCTTCGCGCCGATCGTGCCGAAGGCGCGCCCGATATCCCACTGCGTGGAGCTGATAGGCGTCACGATCCGCAGGATGTCATCGGGCGACGCATCGGTGGTGAAGTCGAGGTCGTTCGTGCGCCGCCCGAGGAACGCGTCGCGCACCGGTCCCCCCACGATCGACAGCTCGCGGCCGGCGGCGTCGAACGCGGCGGCGAGGGTCGACACGACCGGCGATGCGGCGAGCGCGCTCAGGCGCGCAAGACCCTCGGCCATGTTGAGCATGGCTTCCACGATATCCGCCGACTCAGTCGGCGAACCGGAGGAAGCCGGTGAACAGCAGCTCCCGCACCCGCGGAAGCAGGTCTGCGCGCAAGGCGACCGGGTCGACCTCCAGCAGTTGGGCGATCGCGTCGACGAGGGGTCCGACAGCCAGATCGCCGTCACTCGCGCCGACGAGGGCGGCGAGCGCGGGGTCGACGGGCACGACCCGACCGAACCCTCCCCCCTGGTGCAGCTCGATGACGGTGGGCGCCTCTTCGCCGGGCCGGTGGTGCCGGGCCTCCGTCACGTCGGGCGCGACCCGGAGAACGGATGCCGCGAGCGCGGCGTCACCGGCGGGTCCGTCGCCGAGCGACACGAGCTGTGCATGCGCCGCGAGCGAGGCGGCGAGGTCGGCACCGGTGGCCTCGGCCGCGCCGCGGACCCGCTCGTACCGCTCGAGCGTGACCCGCCACGACGGGGGCCGGTGCAGCAGGATGTAGCCGAATCCGACCTCGGTGACCCCGCGGCGGGCGAAGTCGTCGAGCCACGCCTCCATCAGTCGGGCGTACTCCGGCGTTCCGGGGGCCGTCCCTCCGTCGCGGATCCACAGTTCCGCATACGCCAACGGGTCGAGGCGCTCGCGCTCGATCACCCAGGCGTCGAGGGCCACGGGCGCGTCTGCCACCCAGCCGCGAACCCGATCGAGACCGTCCTGACCATCGCGGTACTCCCAGTTGCCGAGCAGCTGCGCGACGCCGCCGGGAGCGAGATGCACCCCGAGCCCGGTGACCACCTCGGCGACGAGGGCATCGCCGACGAGCCCGCCGTCGCGGTACTCATAGGCCGGCACCCCCTCGACGCGGGGGGTGATGACGAAGGGCGGGTTCGAGACGATCCGCTCGAACTGCTCGCCCGGCTCGAGGGGGTCGAAGAGGCTGCCGGTCCGGGTTTCCACCTCGGCGACATCGTTCAGAAGCGCATTCAGGCGGGTGAAGCGGAGGGCGCGCTCCGAGATGTCGGTCGCCACCACCCGGCGCACCCCGCGCCGGAGCCGAAGAGCCTGGATGCCGCAGCCGGTACCGAGATCGAGCCCGCGCTCGCCGCCGTGAACGGCATCGCCCGGCAGCTGCAAGCGCGCGAGCGTCTGTGACGCGCCGCCGACCCCGAGCACATGGCCCTCCGCGAGCGGACCGGCGAGGGCCGCCTCGTCGAGGTCGCTGGCGATCCACCATTCGCCCTCGCCGTGCTCGTCGACGAACGACTGGGGGCGGATGATCGCGAGCGGCTGCACCGTGGCATCCGGTTCGTCCGTCGTCGTCACCAGCCCAAGAGCGACCAGTCCCTCGATGCCGGTGCGGGGCACGGATGCCGCGACGCGGCCCGCCCGCTCGGCGACGCCGAGCACGAAGAGGCGCCCGAGCACGGCGAGTGGATCGGTCCGGTCACCGAGAGCTGCCACCGCGGGGCCCCGCAGACCCCGGGCGATGGCGGTGTCGGCCGTCGGTCCCCACGCGCCGCGGAGGGCCTCGGATGTGAAGCCGGCGGCACGCAGGTCGTCGGCGAGCGACCGGCAGCGCACCGGGTCGGGCTCGGGAAGCGGCGCGACGCTCGGGCGGGATCCGGGGAGTGGCATCTGCCCATTCAAGCCGATCGTCCGATTCGCCCTCGAGCCGTGCGATCAGCTGGTGCGCGCGACCGATCAGCCGCTGCGCGGAAGGGCATCGGCAACCTCGAAGGCCCGGACCGTAGAATCACACCCGGCCGCGGGTCTTCGGTCGCACACAGCGACTCCCGGGGCGACTATCTATGACGCTGAGCCCCTCCGAGTCGCGGGCGAGATCCCGACGCGGCACGCGCGCCCACTGGAGCGCGGCGGTCGCCGCGTTCGTGACCCTGCTGGCGCTGGTGGGAGCCCCGACGAGCGCGACCGCCTCGGCTGTCGCGGAGCCCGTATCGGCGACGCAGGGGCGTACCGCAGCCACCCCCGATCCGACGCCGACCCCGTCGGACACCCCCACGCTCTCGGGCGAGGTGGCGCTCCGCCTCGCTCCCATCGGGGGCGGCGTAGTGGCTCCCGGTCAGTCGCTCACCGCCTCGGTGACCGTCGACAACGGCACCGAGCTCCCCACCGCCGGGGCCGAGGCCGTTCTCTCGGTCGGACTCGAGGCACTGCCGAACCGTGCCGCGCTCGACGCGTGGCTCGGGGGCACGGACGGCGCCACCGTGCAGGAGGCCGGAGGGGCACAGGTCGAGCCGGTGGCGTCCGGCGCTCGGCAGACGGTCGCCGTCACGGTCGCCGCCGATGACGCCGTCCTCGCCGGGAAGGCCCCCGGTGTCTACCCGGTCGCCGCCCGCGTCGCGGGCCCTGAGGGCGAGCTCGAGGCCCGCAGCGTCATCGTCGTGCCCGATCCCGCCGCCACCGCCGCCGTGGCCGCCGTGGTGCCGATCACCGCCCCCGCGCTCTCGGGCGGGCTTCTCACGGCCGACGAGCTCTCCACCCTCACCGCCCCCGGCGGCGATCTCGACGCGCAGCTCACCGGCGTCGAAGGGACCGCGGCCATCCTCGCGATCGATCCGGCCATTCCCGCCAGCATCCGCGTTCTCGGCGACAGTGCCCCTGAGCAGGCCGTCGAGTGGCTCGACCGCCTGCTGTCACTGCCGAACTCCCGATTCGCAACCCAGTTCGGCGACGCCGATGTGGCCACTCAGCTGCGTGCCGGGCTCACCGTGCCGCTTCAGCCGACGTCGCTGCTGTCGTACATGGACGCCGACGACTTCGCCCCGGGCGACGACGAGCCCGTGGAGGACGGCACTGACGACAGCGCCGGCGCGAACGGCCCGTCCGGTGCGCCGAGCGGCCAGGCATCCACCCCGGGAGCAGGCACCGCGACGCCCGGAGCGGGCTCCGCCACGCCGTCCGCCACCCCATCGGCGCCCGTCGACCCCTCCGCCCCCGTCTACCCCGACCTCGCCGAGCTGCTGTCGATCGGCAACGCGCGCGAGGCGGTGTACTGGCCCGCCGGCGACACGGTCGCACCCGACACCGTCGCCGGACTCGCGCCGCTCGGCACCGAGAGCTCGCCGGCCCTCACGCTCGTGCCCTCCGACCGCACCGCCGCCGGCTCGGGTGGCGCGGCCGTGCCGGCACGAGGAGATGCGGGCGGGGCGGGCGTCCTCGTCTACGACAGCCGACTCTCCGACGCGCTGCAGACCGCCTCGCTCCTCGACGACGCCGTGCTGCGGGGCGCCGAACTCGCCACGGCTAGCGCCGAGCTCGCGTTCGCCAAGGCCGACGCGCCCGGAGCGGCCCTCATGGTGGCCTTCGACCGGTCGTCGGCCCGCTCCTACGTCGCCCTCGACACCGCGATCGCCGCGGCGCTCGAGGCGCCCGGCGTGACCGCCCTCTCCCTTCCGGGTCTCATCGCCGTGCCACCGACCACGACCGAGCTCGTCTCCCTCACCGACGATGAGGCCGCCCTCGAAGCCGAGCGCGCGGGGGCGACATCCGCCCTGATCGACGATGAAGCCCGCATCGGCCGGTTCTCGAGCATCATGGACGACCCCCAGCTGCTCACGGGACCCGAGCGCGCTGAGCTGCTCCAGCTTCTCGGGGTGTCGTGGCTGGCCACGCCCGCCGCTCGCACCCTCGCGGTCACCGAGCACCGCACCGCGACCGAGGAGACCCTCGCGTCGGTGGAGATGCTGCCGCCGAGCACCACGCAGCTCATCAGCGCCGACTCCGCGCTGCGTCCCTGGGTGCGCAACGACCTGCCGTGGCCGGTGAACCTCGAGCTGCGGGCGGCGCCTGACGATGTACGCCTCGACGTGCAGGAGGTGACGGCCTTCTCGGTTCCCGCCGGATCGAACGCCCGCGTCGAGATCCCCGTTCAAGCACGGCTGGGCAACGGCGAGGTGCAGGTCGACCTTCAGCTGCGAAGCCCCACTCTCGAGCCGATCGGACAGACGCAGTCGGTCGAGGTCGTCGTCAGCGCCGAGTGGGAGTCGATCGGACTGATCGTGCTGGCGGCATTCGTCGGGCTCTTCCTCGTCATCGGGGTGATCCGCACGGTCCGACGCCTTCACCGGCGTAAGGCCGCGGATGCCGCGGGCGGGGCCGCGTGAGCGGCATCGGGCGCGCAAGCGTCCTCATCGGAGCGGGAACGATCGTCTCGCGGGTGACGGGGCTCCTGCGCACCATCGTGCTCGTCGCCGCGATCGGTTCGGTCGGCAGCCGCGCCGCCGACGCCTTCACGATCGCCAATCAGCTCCCGAACAACATCTACGCGATCATCTCCACCGGCATCCTCACCGCCGTGATCGTCCCGCAGATCGTCCGCGCCAGCACCGACACCGACGGCGGGCAGCGCTTCATCTCCAAGCTGTTCACCCTCGGCACCGTCGTGCTCCTCGTCACCACGGCGATCGCCCTCCTCGTCGCGCCGTGGCTGATCGCGCTCTACGCCGACGGCTTCACCGCCGACCAGCTCGCCCTCGCCACGGCCTTCGCCTACTGGTGTCTGCCGCAGATCTTCTTCTACGGCCTGTATGCGCTCGTCGGCGAGACCCTCAACGCCCGCCGCGTGTTCGGGCCGTTCACGTGGGCGCCGATCGTCAACAACGTCATCTCCATCATCGGCTTCGGGGTCTTCATCGCCGTGTTCGGCTCCGACCTCACGCTCGTGAGCCAGTGGGATGCCACGCGCGTCGCCGTGTTGGGCGGCACCGCCACCCTCGGCATCGTGGTGCAGGCGGTGCTGCTGCTGGCGTTCTGGCGGCGCACCGGGATCCGGGTCCGGCCCGACTTCGTCTGGCGCGGTGTCGGCCTCGGTCAGGTCGGGCGTCTTGCCGGTTGGACGTTCCTCATGGTGCTCGCGGGGCAGCTCGCCGGTCTCGTGCAGACCCGTGTGGTCTCCGAGGCGTCGGGTGACGGCGCGTCGCTGACGGTCATGGCCAACGCGTGGCTGATCTTCATGCTGCCGTACTCGATCATCGTCATCTCGATCGGGACGCCGTACTTCACCCAGCTCAGCGAGCACGCGGCCGCAGGCCGCGAGGCCGAGGTGCGCGCCGACGTCGGGCGCAGCATCCGCACCCTCGGATTCTTCATCGTGGTCGCAACCGCTGCCGTCGCGGTCGCCGCCGTGCCCGCCTCCCGGATCTTCACCAACTCCGCCGGCGACGCCGTCGAGGCGGCCTGGGTGCTGCTGGCCTATCTCGTCGGGCTCGTGCCCCTCGCGGTGCTGTTCACCATCCAGCGCACGTTCTACGCCTACAACGACACCCGGACCCCGTTCTTCTTCACCCTGTTCCAGTGCGGGATCGTCGTCGCGACGGCATGGGCGGCGGGTGCGGCGCAGCAGGCCGGCATCCTCCCCCTCGAAAGTCTCGCGGCCGCCGTCGCCCTCGGACAGTCGTTCGCGAGCCTCGTGCAGGTCATCATCGCCACGCTGCTGCTGCGGCGACGAGTCGGCGACATCCACGTGCGGGGATGGATGCTGTCGCTCGGCCGGTTCGCTCTCGCCGCCCTTCCCGCGGCGGCCGTCGGCTGGGGGGTGTTCCTCCTCCTGGGCGGGGTCGACGGCTGGACGGTGTCCGACCGGTTCCTCGGTGCTCTCGGCACGGTGGTGATCGGCGTCGTGGTGCTGGGCGTGTACGTCGGGGTGCTCGCCCTTCTGCGCGCGCCGGAACTGACGCCGGCGCTGGGGATGGTGCGTCGTTTCCTGCCCGGCAGGCGCTGAGCTCGCCGCCGCGCTACCTGTTGTTCACGTCCCGGCTGTGGAATGCCGGACGTCTACCATGTGTTGAGAACCCCCGAAGCAATCGAAAGGGGCGCGTCGTGCGTCACGTCATCATCATCGGATCGGGCCCTGCCGGCTACACGGCGGCCATCTACGCGGCCCGGGCCAACCTCGAACCTCTCGTCATCGCCAGCTCGGTCGAGGCGGGCGGCGAGCTGATGAACACCACCGAGGTGGAGAATTTCCCCGGGTTCCCCGAGGGCATCCAGGGCCCCGAGCTCATGGCCAAGATGCAGGAGCAGGCCGAGAAGTTCGGCGCTGAGGTCGTCTACGACGACGTCGTGTCGCTCGAGCTCGACGGCGACGTCAAGCGCGTCACCCTGGGAAGCGGTGCCTCGCACGAGGCGGAGTCGATCGTCTTCGCGACCGGATCGGCCCCCCGCAAGATCGGCATCGAGGGCGAGTCGCGCCTGTCGGGCCGCGGTGTCTCGTACTGCGCCACCTGCGACGGGTTCTTCTTCCGTGAGCGCGTCATCGCCGTCGTCGGTGGTGGCGACTCGGCCATGGAAGAGGCCACGTTCCTGACGAAGTTCGCCTCGAAGGTCTACGTCATCCACCGCCGCGACGAGCTGCGCGCCTCGAAGATCATGCAGGATCGCGCATTCAAGAACGACAAGATCGAGTTCGTGTGGAACAGCGAGGTCGTCGACATCCTCGGCGAGGAGGCCGTCACCGGTCTCGTCCTCGAGTCGACGCTCGACGGGTCGCGTCGTGAGCTCGCGCTCGACGGGATCTTCGTCGCCATCGGGTACGACCCGCGCGTGCACCTCGTGCACGGCAAGCTCGACCTCACCGACGCGGGAACCGTGTGGGTCGACGGCCGCTCCTCGCGCACCTCGGTGCCGGGCGTCTTCGCCGCCGGTGACGTCATCGATCCGACCTACCGCCAGGCCGTCACCGCGGCCGGCAGTGGCACGGTCGCCGCGCTGGATGTGGAGCACTACCTCGCCGCACTCGGCGAGGCCGGTGAGCCTGCGCCCGACGTCGCGGAGATCGACAACCTGCCCGACGCCGACGCCGCCTGAGGCGCGTCGGCTCGGACCCGAGGGAACATCGAGACGCTCGCGAGCGTTTCACACACAGTTGGACTTGAGAAGAAGGAGACAGCTATGACCGCGAAGGCCACCACCTCCGCCACGTTCGAGCAGGATGTCCTGAAGGCCGACGGCCCCGTGCTCGTCGACTTCTGGGCCGAGTGGTGCGGACCGTGTCGCATGGTCTCGCCCGTTCTGGACCAGATCCAGGCCGAGAACCCCGAGAAGATCACGGTTCTGAAGCTCAACGTCGACGAGAACCCCGATCTCGCGATGAAGTACCAGATCACGTCGATCCCGGCGATGAAGGTCTTCAACAAGGGCGAGGTCGAGAAGACGATCATCGGTGCCAAGCCGAAGTTCGCGCTCGAGCAGGACCTGGCGTCCTACCTGTCCTGAGCTCTTTCCTCGAGAGCCCCGATCCCGCGTTCGACGTTGAGGATCGGGGCTTTCGTCGCTTCTTACGGTCTATGCCGCGAGCGGCATGAGGTCTGGTTCCGCGTGTGACGACGCTCAGGACGCGTCGGCCTGCACCGACGCATCCCACCGGCGATAAGACGTCTCGGTGCCCAGGAGTCGCCAGACGGCACGCGTCAGCGGCGGATAGTCCAAGGCGATCTGCCGGAGAACCCGGTAATGGCGTGACGCGTTCAATCGCACTCCGCCATTGGCCTCGATGTGCTCGGCGCGGAGGGTGAAGACGACGAGTTCGTCGACCGTCGGAAGATCCTCCATGAAGTCCCACGGGTCTTCGCCCGCCCGGAGGCGTTCGGTGACGATCACCGACAACTCGTCCGAGGCTTCCGCCCGCAGGAGTTCGAGGCTGGCACGGCGGCGTGGTGAGCGGTCGTGAGATGTCACTCACCCAGCGTACGTGCCCTCCCTGACACTCGGCTCATCACAGTCCGAGGTTGTGGACTCAGCTGTCGCCGTAGCCGTTCTCGCCCAGCTCGGCGAGAATGCGGTTCAGGTCCTGAATACTGGCGAAATCGATGCTGATCTGGCCTTTTCGCGCGGTCAGCGAAATCTTCACGCGGGTGTTCAGGCGATCCCCGAGCCGTTCCGCCAGCTCGTCGAGATGGCCGCGGCGTGCGCCGGCCTTCGGGCGGGAGGTGCGGATCAGACCGGCATCCGTGAGCTTCGCAGCCGACTCCGCCGCGCGGACCGAGAGGTCCTCGTTCACGATCTTGTCAGCGAGGCGCTGCATAGCATCGTCGTCGGGGAGGGAGAGGATGGCGCGGGCGTGCCCGGCGCTCAGCACGCCCGCAGCCACGCGCTGCTGAACCGGGACGGGCAGCTTGAGCAGGCGGATGGTGTTGCTGATCTGGGGACGCGACCGACCGATGCGGGCCGCGAGCTCCTCCTGGGTGATGCCGAAGTCTTCGAGGAGTTGCTGGTACGCGGATGCTTCCTCGAGCGGGTTCAGCTGCGAACGGTGCAGGTTCTCGAGCAGCGCATCGCGGAGCAGGTGCTCGTCGGATGTGTCGCGAACCACCGCGGGGATGGTGGTGAGCCCCGCCTCGCGCGCTGCGCGGGTGCGCCGCTCCCCCATGATGAGTTCGTAGGAGCCATCGCCGAGGTCGCGGACGACGACCGGTTGGAGGACGCCGAACTCGCGAACGCTGTGTACGAGCTCTGCCAGATCGTCCGCGTCGAAGTGCGTTCGCGGCTGCCGAGGGTTCGGGACGATCGCGTGCGGGTCGACGTGCACGAGGCGGGCACCGGGCACGGCGACGAGGTTCGCGGCGTCGTCGTCCGAAGACGTCGGCGACGTGCCGTCACTCGAGGTGACGTCGCCGGTCGCGCCCGTTGCGGAATCAGCGTCCGGTGCGGCGTCGCCGGAATCGTCCGGGCGTTCCTCCACAGCGACAGCGCTGCGGGCGAAGAAGACGTCGGCGGGTCGTGACTCGCTGGGTTCACTGGTGGGGATCAGCGCGCCGATGCCGCGTCCGAGTCCTGTGCGCTTCGCCATCAGGCGTCTCCTTCATGCTGGGTGGTGCTTTCGCGGCGGAGTACCTCCACCGCTGCTTCGCGGTAGGCGACGGCGCCTGCAGACTGGCCGTCGTAGGCGATGACGGTCTGCCCGAAGCTCGGCGCCTCCGATACGCGGACAGAGCGGGGAATCACCGTCTGCAGCACCTCCTTCGGGAAGTGCTGCCGAACTTCCTCGGCGACCTGCTGCGCGAGACGGGTGCGCCCGTCATACATCGTCAGCATGATGGTCGAGAGGTGCAGGCGCGGATTCAGGTGCTTCTGGATCATCCTCACCGTGCCGAGCAGCTGGCTCAGTCCCTCAAGTGCGTAGTACTCGCACTGAATGGGGATCAGGAGCTCATGCCCGGCCGCGAAGGCGTTGATGGTCAGCAATCCGAGCGAGGGGGGGCAGTCGATCAGAACGAAGTCGAGGTGCTCGGTCGTTGTGGCGAGGAAGTCATCGACGGCCGTGCGGAGCCTGTGTTCTCGCGCGACCTGCGACACCAGCTCGATCTCGGCGCCGGCGAGGTGGATCGTACTCGGCGCGCAAAGGAGGTTGTCGGACTCAGGACTCGTCTGAATGATATCCGCGAGAGGAAAGTCGTCGATAAGGACGTCGTAGATGCTCGGGGTATCCGCGTCATGCGGGACACCGAGGGCCGTGGAGGCGTTTCCTTGCGGATCGAGGTCGATGACGAGAACCCGTGCACCGAGAGATGCGAGCGCAGCGGCGAGGTTGACCGTTGTTGTCGTCTTCCCGACGCCGCCCTTCTGGTTTGCGACCGTGAATACACGGGTCTTCCCTGAGAAGTGGACGTCGACACTCTCCAGTCGTCGGCGTCGGGCCGTAAGGTCGGCGAGTTCTCGCGCGAGGGGTGTGTCGTCGAAAGTGACGGATGCTGCGGGCGTCCGGTTCTCGGCGTGTTCCACGTGAAACGCTCCGCTCGCTTCGTTCATCACTCGTTCCACTCTAATCGCGAATCCTGACATCCCCTGACGCCCCTCCGCCGCGCCGCAACCCGGGAACGTCCATTCTCAGTGGTCGCGTAGGCGGCGCGGCCGCCGTATCGAGACCCGAGGTGGGCATTCGACGAGGTGGCACCCCGCCGCACCCAGACCCGTTTCCGCTGGCGCCCGGCATCTGCGCCGTCAGCCGTGTTTCACGTGAAACACCGGAGTATCAGCGGTGGTCGATTGATGACACGGGCGCCGTATCGACACCAGAAGACGCCGATGGCTTGGTGGGCGAGTAGGCCGCGGAGCCGCCGTAGCGAAACCTGCGCTACTCCACGCCCGAGGCCGAAGGTGACCCGACCGCGTTTCACGTGAAACACCACTCCGAATGCGGGGGCCGAGTTGGCGGCGCGACCGCCGTGGCGAGATCGAGGGGCTTCCCGCCACTCGGTGGCCGGGTAGACCGCGCAGCCGCCGTACTGAGCCCCGCGCCGCCCCAGGCGCGAGTCCGAACGCAATCCGATCATGTTTCACGTGAAACATCACACTGAATGCGGAGACCGAGTCGGCTGCGCAACCGCCGTCACGAGATCAACGGGCTTCTCACCACTCGGTGGTCGCGTCGGCCGCGGAGACGCCGTACCGAGACCCACATTCGGCCGTGTCCGGCCTCGGCGCCCTGGGCCCTGTTTCACGTGAAACACCTATGCGGTCGGGTAGTCAGCCCAACCGCTATCCCAAGACCGATAGGCGTCCGACCACTTTGTGGTCGCGTAGACGCCGCAGCCGCCGGATCGAAACCCGCATCCGCCGGCACCGGCATCTGCGCCGCCGGAGGTGTTTGACGTGAAACGCCTGCGTACCTGAGGTGGTCGAGGGGGCGGCACAGCCTCCGTATCGAGATCCACCTCCGCCCGCGACCGACTTCTGCGCCCTCGCGGTGTTTCACGTGAAACACCTACGTGGTCGAGCAGTCGCCCCAACCGCAGTAACGAGGCCAAGAGGCGGTCAACCGCTTGGTGATCGAGCAATCAGCCCAGCCGCCGTATCGAGTCCCGCGCCGATCGAAGCGGAAGCCCAGGGGTTATCTCGTCGCGTTTCACGTGAAACACCGCGATGAATCCGGTGGCTGAAACCGCGGTTGCGGGACGGCAATTTCAATCGTGCACCCGCCCGGTCTCCTGGATCCCTTTCACCCGGCAGGCGCGAGCCGCGCGGGGTCGTGAACAGGGACTGAGCGCACGCAGTGTTAACACGGTCGCGCTCGATAGTGGCTCATGAGGTCGACTTCCCACCTTTTCAATCCGACCCCTCGACCTCGTGCCTTGTCGACGCAGGTCCCCGTACGGCCCCTGGCCCCGAGATCACGCGATGGAGATGCAATCTGCTCCCGTCAAGGAGCAAATCACGGCTCTCGATCAATCGACCGACATGCCTGTCGGAGTCGTTTCACGTGAAACGCCTCTGGCACGTGACCGCGCCAGCGAGGCGGTCACGGACTCTCGCGCGCGCTACACGACAGCCGCGCGGTCGGAGGACCGACCTAACGAAAGACACTATGGCGGCTCGTCGTTTGCCCTCGGACAGTCGGGGTTCTACGGGCGGATGTAAAGGAGTTCAAGCGTTTCACGTGAAACACACCGCACCTCCCGCGCACCGATGACACGAGACTCAGCGCCACCGCAGACGGTAGGGGTGTGCGTGCGCCCCGCACCCTCGTGTGCGCAGCCCGCCGAGCTGGTCCGAAAGGGTTCCGTGATCCGCAAAGCACCGCGATGCCGCCCTGAGGGCGCAAACGATGTATCGGTGCCGCCTGCGCGTCATCGTGACCGACAGGGCTTGCGACTCAGTCGGTTCCATTGCTCGAGTCGTCCACGAACAAGCGCGAGAGTTTCGTTCGACCCCATCCCTGCACCTGCGTCTCGCGACGGAAAGCATCGGCAGCGTTCTCGAATTCTTCCACGGAGAGGAGACGGACGAGGAGCGGCGCTCGCGTGTACAACGCGCCCATCTCTTCGTTGTGCTGAGTGACACGCCGGTTGAGATCGCGTGTGCTGCCGACGGAGCTCGAGCGGTCACTTTACTCGGGGATGTCCATGTACGTCATGGGACAGTCGTCCCCTGCGCGGGGCGCGAAGGATCGGGATGCAGGCGAGAGCGTGGATAAGTCACGCGTTTGCCGATATGCGCAGGGAGAGTGGCGGGCCAACTGCGGCGCGCGGGGGATCTCGAGTCGTTGCCTGCGCCGCTACGTGAGCGCCTAGGGGCGGGCGATGCGGCCGCGGAGTGCGCGGGTGGGCTCCGCCAGGACCCCTTCGCCGAGGATCTCCACTCGCGCGTCAACCACATGGAATCTGCGGAGCTGCTTCGTCGCCGCCTCGATCTCCGCCTGCGCGTTCTGACCCTTGAGGAAGATCAACTCACCCCCGTCACGCGCCAGGGGTGCGGTCAACGGCAGGAGCGTCCGCAGGGCACTGACCGCGCGTGCGGTGACGGCATCGAGAACAGGACCCTCGGACCACTCTTCCGCTCGCGCACGCACGACCTCGACGTTCGAGAGACCGAGCTCGTGGACCTGCTCCGACAGCCACGCGACACGGCGCTCCATCGGCTCGACAAGGACCCAGTGCACGTCGGGGCGCGCGATCGCCAGGACGATTCCAGGAAGGCCCGCTCCCGAACCGATGTCGCCCACCCGGCCTGCGGGGAACAACGGCGCAGCGATGACGCTGTTCAACACATGACGCGTCCACAGCCGGGGGAGTTCGAGGGGACCGATGAGCCCTCGCTCCTCGCCGTGATCCGCCAATGCCTGGGTGAACTGCCGGGCCCGATCGATCTCGGCTCCGAACAGAGCCGCGGCGACAGCCGGCTCCGCCTCGAGGGATGCCGGAGTTTCGGGGGAAACGCCCTCGTCAGCCACGTCGGATGACGGTGTGGCGGTCGGCACCCTCGCCGTACGACTCCGACACGAGACCACGCTCCGCGACGATGTCGTGGATCAGCTTGCGCTCGTAGCTCGACATCGCCGGCAACGAAGCCTGCGTCGCTCCCTCGTCCAGACGCGCGGCCGCGCGGTCCACGAGCTTCTCCAGCTCGCGCTGACGCGCGTCGCGCGAACCGCCGATATCGAGGATGACGCGCGACAGCCGACCGGTGCGATTCTGCACCGCGATGCGCGTCAGCTCCTGCAGCGCCTGCACGGTGTCAGGATCCGAGAGCAGGGAAAGCGATTGCCCACCGTCGCCCTCCACCGACACGTAGGGACGCCCTCCGCGGACATCCAGAGTCAGATCGCCGTCGACGTCGGCGATGTCCAGGAGCCCCTCGATGAAGTCGGCCGCGATGTCGCCCTCCTCCTCCAGCTGCTCGACGGACGGCTCTTCGCGGTGCGGGCGTGCGTCAACGGGCGCGACGTCAGACATGGGTTTCCTTCGAGGGGGAGGGTCGGGGATCAGCTCGCCGCAGGATCGGGCTTCTGCCCCGCCTGCGAATTCGGGCGCTGCTGCTTCTTGGCTCGCTGCTTGCTCATCGGCTGCTGACGCTTGGGCTGCGTCGCCTTCGCCCGCTCGGCCTCCTCGAGCAGTCGCTGCTGCTCGGCCTGGAACTTCTCGATCGGAACGACCTTGCCCGACGAGTCGATGGCCTTGCCCTTGCGTGCGAGCCGCTCCTCGCGCGCCTTCGCGGCGTCGGAACCAGGAGTCGGCATCTCACGGATGACGAGGAACTGCTGCCCCATCGTCCAGAGGTTCGACACGAACCAGTAGATGACGACACCGAGCGGGAAGAAGACACCCGAGAACACGAAGGCGAACGGCAGGACGTACAGCATGATCTTCTGCATCTGGTACGCCTGGCCGGTCTTGGCCTCGGGGGAGAGGTTCTTCGAGATGATCTGCAGCTGGGTGAAGAACTGCGAAACGATCATCAGCACGACGAGCGTGAGCAGGATGATGATCGCCGTGACGTTGTTCGACTCGAAGGCGTTGATGAGGGTCTCGTGGAGCGAGGCGACACCGAAGAGCTTGGCGTCATAGAACTGCTGGGTGAGTTCGGCGTTGAGCAGGCCCACACCACCGATGCCCTGCTGCACGTGACGGGTCACGTCGTTGAGCACACTGAACAGCGCGAAGAAGATCGGCATCTGCACCAGCAGCGGCAGACAGCTCGAGACCGGCGTCGTGCCGTGCTTCTTGTACAGCGCCATCGTCTCGCGGCTCATCGCCTCGCGAGAGAGCTGGTCGCGCTTACCCCGGTACTTCTCCTGAACCTTTCGCAGTTCAGGAGCGATCTCCATCATCTTTCGCTGGCTCTTGATCTGCCGGACGAACAGCGGGATCAGCGCCGCGCGCACCACGATGACGAGGCCGACGATCGACAGCACCCACGTGATGCCGTCTGCGGGCGGAAGCCCCACCGCGGTGAAGAGCGTGTGCCACGCGACGAGCACGAGCTCGACCACCCATTTCAGGGGCCAGAGGATGATGCCGATGAGATCCATGTGACGGATCAGTCCTTTCCAGGGGTGGCAGCCACGACGAAGCCGTGAGGGGTGATGCCGTGACGGAAATCGGGGCGGAGGGGAACGTCATCGACGCCGCCCTTCGCCCAGGGGTGGCAGCGCGCAAGCCGCGCCGCCGTCATGGCCGTCCCGACGATGGCGCCGTGCTGCTGCACCGCACCGACCGCATAGGCCGAACAGGACGGGTAGTACTTGCACACATCACCGTACGTGTGGGAGATCGTCGCACGGTAGGCATGGAGAAGACCGAGAAGCGCATTACGAGGAAGCAGCGGCACCGAGGAGACAAGAGCGGATGCGTCGAAGTGCGCCTCGCCACGGGCATAGGCCGGTAGCACGCTCATGACGCGATCTTCCGTGACAGGCACCGGGTGACTTCGTCGCGGAGGTCGGCGAATGTGGCGTTCGCCGCACTGGGGAGGGCGCGGATGACGATGTCCCGCCCCTCGCCGACATCGGGCAACGCCTCTGCACACACCGCTTTCAGCCGTCGCCGAACGGTGTTGCGTACGACCGCGCCGCCGACCTGTCGGCTGACGATGAAACCGAACCTCGGTGCCGTCGAGTCCGTGGCGCGCATCGCGTACGTCACGGTGTGAGCGCCTGCACAGCGGCGCCCCCGCCGGACGACAGCTTTATAGTCCGATCCGCGGGTGAGCCGATGCGACCGCGCGAGCACCGGTCAGATCAAGCGGAGAGCTCGGTGCGCCCCTTGGAGCGGCGAGCCGAGAGGATGGCGCGGCCGGCGCGGGTGCGCATCCGGGCGCGGAAGCCGTGCTTCTTGGCCCGGCGACGGTTGTTGGGCTGGTAGGTGCGCTTGCTCATAGAGATCAACTCCGGATCAGGTGTCACCGGGACGGGGTTCTACCCTTGGAGGACCGGGGACGACGTTACGGGGACTGCCACGAGGGCATAAGTCAACCGACTAAGGCTACGTCGAGATGCCTGAGAACTCAAACCGACGCGCTCTCCGGGCCTCTCGCCGCATTACCAGTGTGACCTACTTCGGCAGTGGCACGACACGCCGCCGCGCCATACAGTGGAGTTTGCTCCCGCGACCCGCGCTGACTAGCGTGGCTCCGGCAGTTATCCACAGGCCCGGCGTGTCGACTCCGCACGGCCTGGGACCGCGAATCTCACCCGGGGGGCACATGGCCGAGCAGGACGCACCAGATGTACCGTTCTGGCCTGCCGTCATGGAGATTCTGGCGTCGGACGAACGTGTCACCCCGCAGCTCCACGGCTTCCTGAACCTCGCCGTTCCTCAGGGTGTCATCGGGGGAACGCTCTACCTCGACGTCCCCAACGACCTCACCGCCGCACAGGTGAACAAGCGCATGCGCGCACCGCTGCTCGAGGCTCTCTCCCGTGTGGATGTCGACGGCGGTCCGGCCGCCAGTGCTTTCCGCGTCGTGGTCAATCCCGACCTGGTCGCCACCCCGATGTCCGCCCCGGTCGCCCAGGCAGCGGCGGTGGAGCCCAACGGCTCCGCGTCGACGGTCACCGCCACGCTCACCCCGATCCGCTCGCCGCGCGAGGAGCCGATGGAGCCCGCATCGGTGTCCCGCACCGACACGCGACTGAATCCGAAGTACACCTTCGACAACTTCGTCATCGGACAGTCCAACCGATTCGCCCACGCTGCGGCGGTCGCCGTGGCCGAGGCTCCGGCCAAGGCCTATAACCCGCTGTTCATCTACGGCGACTCCGGGCTGGGGAAGACCCATCTGCTGCATGCCATCGGCGACTACGCGATCAGCCTCTACGCCGGCATCAAGGTCCGATACGTCTCGAGCGAAGAGTTCACGAACGACTTCATCAACTCCATCGCCAACAACCGCGGATCAGCGTTCCAGGCCAGGTATCGCGATGTCGACATCCTTCTCATCGACGACATCCAGTTCCTCCAGGGCCGTGCCGAGACGCAGGAAGCCTTCTTCCACACGTTCAACACACTGCATGACCACGACAAGCAGGTCGTGATCACCAGCGATGTGCCACCCAAGCACCTCACCGGCTTCGAAGACCGCATGCGCAGCCGGTTCGAGTGGGGTCTCATCACCGACGTGCAGGCGCCCGACCTCGAGACCCGTATCGCCATCCTGCGCAAGAAGGCGCAGTCTGAGCGGTTGCACATCCCCGACGAGGTGCTGGAATACATCGCCACCGTCGTCTCCAGCAACATCCGCGAACTCGAGGGCGCGCTGATCCGCGTGTCGGCGTTCGCCAGTCTCAACCGTTCGAACCTGGACATGTCCCTGGCCCAGACGGTGCTGCGTGACATCGTCGATCAGGATGACGCGAACATCATCTCGCCGACCGACATCATCACGGCGACCGCTCAGTACTTCAAACTGACCGTCGACGACCTCTACGGCTCGAGTAGATCCCAGGCGGTGGCGACCGCGAGACAGATCGCGATGTACCTCTGTCGGGAGCGCACCAACCTGTCGCTGCCGAAGATCGGCCAGCTCTTCGGAAACCGTGATCACACGACCGTGATGTACGCCTACAAGAAGATCAGCGACCTGATGAAGGAACGTCGGTCGATCTACAACCAGGTGACCGAGATCACCACCCAGTTGGGTCGCGGCGGGCGCTGACCTCACCGATTTCCCGTGCCGCATGCGTCGCGGCATCGTGCGACGGCGTATGCCGTAATCCGTGCTTGACACGACCCCCTGGGCGACGCCATTATCCGGTTCCTCACAGTGTGGAAAACTTGTGGATAACTCGGCAGCCCTGCGGAATCACTGTGCACGCACTGCACGCACCTGTGGAGAACTGTGGATAAGCCGGGGTTCGCGCTCCGACTGTTCACCCCGTCGTCCGCAGCCGCTCCACAACTCACACGCGTGTAGTTTCCGTGTGATCAGTGGCATCGACCCGGTTCTCCACAGTTTCCACAGCTGTTAACAAGAAGACAGAGAAAGATCTAGAGAAAGCTCATCCGATCACCTCCACAGGCTCGGCCGATGGAGAGAACACGTCCGGATGCGGCGTGATGCGGGCACTAGCATGGGCGAGGCCGACTACTAGCATGAGAAGGCCCAGCCCGACGTCGAGGGAGCACCCGTGAAGTTCCACGTCAATCGCGATGTGTTCAGCGAAGCCGTGTCATTCGTGGTGAAGCTCCTTCCGCAGCGCAATCCGCAGCCGATCCTGGCCGGTGTTCTCATCGAAGCGGGCGACTCCGGGCTGTCCCTGTCGGCGTTCGACTACGAAGCGTCGGCTCGTACGACGATCGACGCGACGGTCGATGAGCCCGGCACGATCCTCGTGCACGGACGCCTGCTGTCCGAGATCGCCAGCCGTCTGCCGAATGCCCCGATCCAGATCGCGGTGGAGGAGGACGGTGGAATCCTCCTCACCTGCGGGTCGGCGCGTTTCACCCTGTCGTCGATGCCGGTGCAGGAGTACCCCGCGATCCCCGAGGTCACGGGCGAATCGGGCCTCGTGCCCGCAGAGGATTTCGCCACCGCGATCGCGCAGGTGGCCTTCGCGGCATCCCGCGATGACGTCACGCCCGTCCTCACGGGCGTCCAGCTCGAGGTCACCGGCACCCGGCTCAGCCTCGTCGCCACCGACCGGTACCGCGTGGCGTTGCGCGAGATTCCGTGGGACGGCGGCTCTGCGGCATCCGACGAGGCCACCACCGCCCTCGTTCCCGCGCGCACCCTGACCGAGGTGGGCAAGACCTTCGCCCACGGCGGCGACATCTCGATCGCCTTCTCCGGCGCGGGTGACCGCGAGATCATCGCCTTCACCGCCGGCAACAAGACGGTGACCTCCCTGCTGATCAAGGGCAACTTCCCGCCCGTGCGGCGGCTGTTTCCCGAGCAGACCGAGCACCATGCCGTGGTCAATACCGCCGAACTGGCCGAGGCCGTGCGTCGCGTCTCGCTGGTGCTCGACCGGTCTGCACCGCTGCGATTCACCTTCACCTCCGAAGGGGTGGCCATGGACGCGTCGGGCACCGAGCAGGCCCGCGCGACCGAGTCGGTGGATGCCACGCTCCTCGGCGACGACGTGACGCTGGGTCTGAACCCGCAGTACCTTCTCGAATCCCTGGGCGCGGTGCGCAGCGAGTTCACGCGCATCACGTTCACCTCGAGCGAGAACGCCAACAAGCTCAGTCCGGTGCTCATCACCCCGCAGACGTCGGTCGACAAGGGTGGCGCGGAGTCGTTCAAGTACCTGCTGCAGCCGAACCTGCTGCTGCGCTGAGTCGCTCCGGGCCTCCGGATCGACGTCGGAGCGTCGAACTAGGCTGTCACGGTGATCGTCGAGCATCTGAGTCTGGCCGACTTCCGCAATTACGCGGCCGTCGACCTTGCTCTGCGCCCGGGTCCCAACGTCTTCGTCGGCAAGAACGGGCAGGGGAAGACGAATCTCGTCGAGGCGATCGCCTTCTTCGCCACCCTGGGGTCGCATCGGGTCTCGAATGATGCGCCGATGGTGCGCGACGGAGCCGAATACGCGATCGTTCGTGCACGGCTCGCCCACGGGGAGCGTCGCGTGCAGCTGGAAGCCCAGGTCAACCGACAGGGACCCAACAAGGCACGCGTCAACGGAGCGCCCGTGCGCACGGCCGAATTGCCGCGTTACGCGCAAGTGGTGCTGTTCGCCCCCGAGGATCTCCAGATCGTTCGCGGCGATCCGTCGGCGCGACGCCGTTTCGCCGATCAGCTGCTGGTGCAGCGAGCCCCGCGCATGGCCGGAGTGCTCGCCGACTACGATCGCGTGCTCAAGCAGCGGACCGCACTGCTGAAGTCGGCGCGCGCCCGAGGACTCAAAGCCGAGGCCCTTTCGACACTCGATGTGTGGGACGACAAGCTCGTCACGCTCGGAACCGAGATCATCCGTGCGCGGATCGCACTCGCCGCCGATCTCACCCCGCCTGTCGCCGCGGCGTACCGTGCGATCGCGGGCGAGGATCACCGACCCGAGCTCGAATGGGCCCTGTCGTTCTCGCGCGATTCCGATTCCGATTCCGATTCCGACGAGGATGCCACCACCACCGCGGACGAGCCGAGGACAGATGCCGCGTTCGTGGCCATTCCCTCGACCGCCGACGTCGTCGCCCAGTTCCGTGCCGCCCTGGCAGCGCGGCGTCCCGCCGAACTCGATCGCGGCGTCACCCTCGTCGGTCCGCATCGAGACGACCTCGTTCTCCGTGTGCGCGGACTGCCCGTCAAGGGCTATGCATCGCACGGCGAGTCGTGGTCGGTCGCCCTGTCGCTGCGTCTCGCGTCGGCCGAGCTGCTGCGGGCCGACTCGCAGCTCGGCGACCCGATCGTCATCCTCGATGATGTCTTCGCTGAACTCGACAGCGGGCGTCGGGGACGCCTGGCGGAGCTGACGGCGGGGTTCGAGCAGGTGATCGTCACGGCAGCGGTCGGCGCCGATGTGCCCGGAGCGCTGCGCGCGCACACGCTCCGGGTCGAGGCGGGCGAGATCTTCGATTCCGAGGACTCCGAGTCACCGGCGCCGGCGGTCCTCGCCGTCGACCGCCTCGGTGGGGGCGGCGCGAATGACTGAGGCCGACGCCGAATCGGTTCCCGAGACGATCGCCACCTACCTGCGTCTTCGCGGTCTCGATCCCTCGCCTCGGGCACTGCGTCGTCGCCGTCGCACACGTGACGTCGACGAGGCGCATCAGCCCTTCGCGCCGGGGCGCGATCCCCAAGGAGTGGCCGACGTGCTCGCCGATCTCACCCGGCAGGCCGGGTGGGAGCCCCAGTTGGCCCGAGAAGACGTGGTGCGCACGTGGAACGAGGTGGCCGGCGAGAACACGGCGCAGCACACCCGTCCGGTGGCCTTCGACCGCGGCATCCTCACCGTCCAAGCCGACTCGACGGCGTGGGCCAAGCAACTGCAGCTGATGCGCGCGCACATCCTGTCGGAGATCGTTCGCCGCTACCCCGAGGCGGGTGTGGAGTCCATCCGTTTCATCGGGCCGGACGTCCCCTCCTGGAAATGGGGTCCGAGAGCCATTCCAGGGCGCGGTCCGCGCGATACCTACGGTTGAGCCACGTCCGATCCTGTCCGGGCGTATTTCATGCCGCCACAGCGGCGTAGAGGGCGTGCAACGAGTCATCGACTTGATAGACTGTGAAGGTTCGTGAACCGATGTGGAGCGCTGGAAATCTATGACGTCTGTGACCCCTGAAAGCGTTCCCGAAAGCACCGAGCCGCGTTCCGCGGACAACCGCGTGGCAGGCGAATACGGAGCCGACGACATCCAGGTGCTCGAGGGCCTCGAAGCGGTCCGCAAACGCCCGGGCATGTACATCGGCTCGACTGGCGAGCGCGGCCTGCACCACCTCGTCTACGAGATCGTCGACAACGCCGTCGACGAGGCGCTCGCGGGCTACTGCGACGCCATCGAGGTCACCATCCTCGAAGACGGCGCCATCCGCGTGATCGACAACGGCCGCGGCATCCCTGTCGACATGCACCGCACGGAGGGCAAGTCCACCGTCGAGGTCGTCTTGACCGTGCTGCACGCCGGCGGCAAGTTCGGTGGCGGCGGGTACGCGGTCTCGGGTGGTCTGCACGGGGTCGGTTCATCGGTCGTGAATGCGCTGTCGTCTCGCCTCGAGGTCGAGGTGCGCCGCCAGGGCCACGTCTGGCGTCAGTCGTATCGCGACGGCGGTGTGCCGCAGGCACCCCTGTCGAAGGACGAGCCGAGCGACCAGACCGGAACGACGGTGACCTTCTGGCCCGACGCCGGCATCTTCGACACCGTCGATTTCGACTACGAGACCCTGCGCACCCGCTTCCAGCAGATGGCGTTCCTCAACAAGGGGCTGCGGATCACCCTGAGCGACGAGCGCGAAAGCGCCGTGTCGGTCGAGGCCGACGAGTCCGGCGAGGAGAAGCCGCACCATCCGCGTGACAGCTTCTTCTACGAGCGCGGCCTGGTCGACTACGTCGAGTACCTGAACAAGGTGCGCCGGGCTGAGATCGTCAACGAAGAGGTGATCGCGTTCGAGTCCGAAGACACCGACCGCAAGATCGCCCTCGAGATGGCGATGCAGTGGACCACGAGCTACACCGAGAACGTGTTCACCTTCGCCAACACCATCAACACCCACGAGGGCGGGACGCACGAGGAAGGGTTCCGCGCGGCGCTGACCGCGCTCGTGAACCGGTACGCCCGCGCCAACAACCTCCTGAAGGAAAAGGACGAGAATCTTTCGGGTGAGGATGTCCGCGAGGGCCTCACCGCGGTCATCTCGGTGAAGCTCTCGGAGCCGCAGTTCGAGGGGCAGACCAAGACCAAGCTCGGCAACACCGAGGCCAAGGCGTTCGTGCAGAAGGTCGTCGGCGATCGGCTTGGCGATTGGTTCGACCGCAATCCGGTGCAGGCGAAGAACATCATCCGGAAGGCCATCGATGCCGCGACCGCACGCCTTGCGGCCCGGAAAGCCCGCGAGACCGCGCGCCGCAAGAGTGTCTTCGAGTCGGCAGCGATGCCCGACAAGCTGAAGGACTGCACCAGCAAAGACCCCTCGATCAGCGAGATCTTCCTCGTCGAGGGTGACTCGGCCGGCGGATCGGCCGTGCAGGGGCGTGACCCGCGTACGCAGGCGATCCTCGCTCTGCGCGGCAAGATCCTCAATGTCGAGCGTGCGCGCCTGGATCGCGCGCTCGGAAACAAAGAGGTCCAAGCGATGATCCAGGCCTTCGGCACGGGCATCGGCGAGGACTTCGACATCACGAAGGCGCGCTACCACAAGATCGTGCTGATGGCCGATGCCGACGTCGATGGTCAGCACATCACGACGCTCCTGCTCACTCTCCTCTTCCGCTACATGCGCGGGCTGATCGAGGCGGGTTACGTCTACCTCGCACAGCCGCCGCTCTTCCGGCTGAAGTGGTCGAATGCCGATCATGAGTACGCCTTCAGCGACCGGGAGCGCGACGCGATGCTCGTCGAAGGGCAGGCCCGAGGCAACCGACTGCCCAAGGCCAACGATGGTGGCATCCAGCGCTACAAGGGTCTCGGCGAGATGAACGATCACGAGCTCTGGGAGACCACGATGAATCCCGAGACCCGGATCCTCCGCCAGGTGACCATCGACGACGCCGCGGCGGCCGACGAGATCTTCTCGGTCCTGATGGGCGAAGACGTCGAATCGCGGCGCGGATTCATCCAGCGCAATGCCAAAGACGTGCGCTTCCTCGACATCTGACGACGCGATCCATGCGCGTTCCGTCTCGCGAGAGACGAAACGAAGAAAGTAGAGACAACTGATGGCTGACGACGAGCGTCCTGACGCGAACGCCGGACACAACCACGGACGCATCGACCAGGTCGACCTGCAGCTGGAGATGCAGCGCAGTTACCTCGACTACGCGATGAGCGTGATCGTGGGTCGTGCCCTGCCGCGGGTGGAGGACGGCCTGAAGCCCGTGCACCGCCGGGTGATCTACGGCATGTACGACGGGGGCTACCGTCCCGACAAGGCCTTCTCGAAGTGCACCCGTGTCGTCGGCGAGGTCATGGGGCAGTTCCACCCGCACGGTGACGCACCGATCTACGACACCCTCGTCCGTCTCGTCCAGCCGTGGGCACTGCGGTACCCGCTCGCCCTCGGCCAGGGCAACTTCGGCTCACCCGGCAACCAGGGCGCTGCGGCACCTCGATACACCGAGACGAAGATGGCTCCTCTCGCGCTGGAGATGGTGCGCGACATCGAAGAGGAGACGGTCGACTTCGAGCCGAACTACGACGGACGCACCCAGGAGCCCGTCGTTCTCCCCTCTCGATTCCCCAACCTGCTCGTCAACGGATCCGTCGGCATCGCGGTCGGCATGGCCACCAACATCCCTCCCCACAACCTGCGAGAGGTGGCCTCCGGTGCGCTGTGGGCGCTCGAGAACCCGGATGCCACGCGCGAGGAGCTGCTCGAGGCGCTGATGGAGCGCATCCCCGGGCCGGACTTCCCCACCTCGGCGCAGATCCTCGGCACCCGTGGCATCAAAGAGGCGTACCGCACCGGTCGCGGGTCGATCACCATGCGGGCGGTGGTGAACGTCGAGGAGATCCAGGGTCGCACCTGCCTCGTGATCACCGAGCTGCCTTACCAGGTGAACCCCGACAACGTCGCCGTGAAGATCGGCGACCTCGCCCGTGACGGCAAGATCACCGGCATCGCCGACATCCGCGACGAGACCTCGGGCCGCACGGGTCAGCGCCTGGTCATCGTCCTCAAGCGCGACGCGGTCGCCAAGGTCGTGCTGAACAACCTGTACAAGCACACGCAGCTGCAGGAGAACTTCGGCGCCAACATGCTGGCGATCGTCGACGGCGTGCCCCGCACTCTTTCGCTCGACCAGTTCATCTCGTACTGGATCACGCACCAGGTCGATGTGATCGTCCGCCGCACCCGCTTCCGCCTGCGCAAGGCCGAGGAGCGGATGCACATCCTCCGCGGCTATCTCAAGGCGCTCGACGCGCTCGACGAGGTCATCGCGCTCATCCGCCGGTCGCCGACCGTCGACGACGCGCGCGAGGGCCTGAAGTCCCTTCTCGACATCGACGATCTCCAGGCGGATGCGATCCTGGCGATGCAGCTGCGTCGTCTGGCGGCCCTGGAGCGCCAGAAGATCGTCGACGAAGCGCGCGAGATCGAAGCGCAGATCGCCGAGTTCAACGCGATCCTCGCCGATCCGGCACGTCAGCGCGAGATCATCCGCGACGAGCTGACCGCCATCGTGGACAAGTTCGGCGACGACCGCCGCACCGAGATCCTGCCCGGATACGACGGCGACATGTCGGTCGAAGACCTGATCCCCGAAGAGGAGATGGTCGTCACCGTCACCCGCGACGGTTACATCAAGCGCACGCGCAGCGACAACTACCGCTCGCAGCACCGCGGCGGTCGCGGGGTGAAGGGGGCGCAGCTTCGCGCCGACGATGTGGTGGAGCACTTCTTCGTCACGACCACCCACCACTGGCTGCTCTTCTTCACCACGAAGGGCCGGGTCTACCGCGCGAAGGCGTACGAGGTCCCCGAGGCCGGGCGCGACGCCAAGGGACAGCACGTCGCGAACCTGCTCGCGCTGCAGCCCGGCGAGGAGATCGCGCAGATCCTCGACATCCGTGACTACAACGTCGCCACGCACCTCGTGCTCGCAACGCGCAGCGGACTGGTCAAGAAGACCCGCCTCACCGAGTACGACACGAACCGTCAGGGCGGGGTCATCGCGATCAAGCTGCGCGGCGCCGATGAGGAGAACGGTGACGAGCTCGTCAGCGCGATGCTCGTGAACGACGGTGACGACCTCCTTCTCATCAGTCGGCACGGGATGTCGCTGCGCTTCACCGCCACCGATGAGGCGCTGCGTCCGATGGGCCGCGCCACCGAAGGTGTGAAGGGCATGTCGTTCCGGGGCGATGACTCGCTCCTGTCGGCCTCGGTGGTCTCGGAAGACGGATTCGTCTTCGTCGTCACCGAAGGCGGTTATGCCAAGCGCACCTCCGTCGACCAGTACCGCAGTCAGACACGCGGCGGTCTCGGCATCAAGGTGGCGCGTCTGACAGAGGATCGCGGCGTTCTCGCGGGCGGTCTCATCGCCTCGGAGGACGACGAGGTCTTGGTGGTCCTTGCCAGCGGCAAGGTGGTACGCTCTGCGGTGGCCGAGGTGCCTGCCAAGGGACGCGACACGATGGGTGTCGTGTTCGCCCGTGCCGGCGACGATGATCGGATCATCGCGATCGCCAGGAACTCCGAGCGTAATCTCACAGAGAACGGCGAGGCACCCGAGGCAGACTCGAGTCTGGCGGCCGACCCAGACCTCCCGGCCGGTGCGGTGCCGCAGGAGGCGGATGCACCCGACACCCCTGAGACGCCCGAAGGAAGTACTGACGCATGAGCACGGTAGCCGACAAGCTCGCCCGTAAATCCAGCAGCAAGACCAGCGCCAAGCAGGTGCGCCTGCGTCTGGTGTACGTCGACTTCTGGTCGGCGGTCAAGCTGTCGTTCCTCGCGGCCGTGGCTGTGGCGATCGTCACGGTCGTCTCGCTGGTCATGATCTACCTCGTGGTGTCGACCACCGGCCTCATCGCCGAGGTCGACGAGCTGCTGGCCAGCTTCACCGACGGCGGATTCGTGCTGGCGCAGTTCCTCGGTCTTCCGCAGGTGCTCGCGTTCGCGGCGGTCGTGGGCATCTTGAACCTCGTCGTGGTCACGGTGCTCGGTGCGGTCATGGCCGGCATCTACAACCTGGCGGTCAAGGTCACCGGCGGCCTGCTGGTCGGCTTCACCTCCAACTGACCGATTCGAGAAAACCGGTCGCGTCCGGTAACCTCTTGGAGGTTGACGACGCGAGTCGCCGACACAATCGGGGCTATAGCTCAGGCGGTTAGAGCGCTTCACTGATAATGAAGAGGTCCCAGGTTCAAGTCCTGGTAGCCCCACCATCCCTGCCCCGGGGCCTTAGCTCAGTTGGTAGAGCGCCTGCTTTGCAAGCAGGATGTCAGGAGTTCGAATCTCCTAGGCTCCACAGCGAAGAAAGGGCCGGCCCGGAGGGTCGGCCCTTCTGCTGGTTTAGGGTCGTGCGTATGGACCTGCGCGTCGCCGCGTACGCGGTCGTCGTCGACGCCGCGGACCGCCTCCTCCTCGCACACTGGAACGAGGGGCGCCGGGCGGCCTGGACGCTCCCCGGGGGCGGCCTCGAGCCTGGCGAGGATCCGGCATCGGCGGCCCGCCGCGAAGTCTTCGAGGAAACCGGCTTCGACGTCGAACTCGCCGAACTGCTCGGAATCAACTCCCGCGTCATTCCGGGCAACCGCCGCATCACTCCCGGTGCGACCGAGCCGCTTCACACCCTGCAGATCGTCTACCGTGCGCATGTCACCGGCGGACGACTGCGCCACGAGGTCGGCGGCAGTACCGACCGGGCTGGGTGGTTCTCGCTCAGTGAGGTGGCTCGGCTGCAGCACGTGCGGTTGGTCGACATCGCCCTCGGGATGGCGGGGTACACCGACCAGGAACCGGGCGTCGCCGCCGCGTCGGGTTAGTTTCCCTCTGCCGGCTGCGAGATGTCCGCCACCGTCGCGCCGTAGGCGGCGATCAGCGCATCGGCATCGACGAAGAGGCTGTAGCCGTGCGCGCCCGCGCCCATCGCGATCCGCTCACCCACGATCCGCTCATCGGCGTAGATCGGCCAGTCGGTGGTGCTTCCGATGGGCACGATCGTCCCTCGCTCATAGCCGGTCGCGGCGAGAGCGGCATCCGGATCAGGAAGCTTCAGACGATTGACGCCGACGACCGCGCGGAGCTTCGGCCACGAGATCGCCCGATCGCCCGGGACGAGGGCGAACAGATACGAGTCATCCGCTCTTTTCACCACCAGCGTTTTCACGATGCCCGCGGGAGGGATGCCGAGAAGCTCGGCCGCCTCGGGGAGGCTCTTCGCCGCCGGACGCTCACGAAACTCGACGGAGAGGCCGCGCTGGTCGGCGGCCTCTCTCACACGTTCTAACGCTGAGTTCAAGCGTCGGGGGCGCGCAGCGGGTCGTCGGCCACCCACAGCTCGTCGTCCGCCCGCAGGGTCTGCCACGCGGCATAGAGCACGCCGGCAGCGGCGGCGACGCCGAGGATGATGGCGATGACGCCGCCCGCACCCATGCCCTGCTTCTTGGGCTCGAGCACCGAGAACTTCTTCGACAGCGCCTTCGTGGCGTCCTTGCCGTACTTCTCGGCCTTCTTGGAGTACGTCTTCGAGTCGGGCAGCGCCAGACCCTTCCCCTTGGCCAGCCGTGCGCGGGTGTCGTTGGCCGCATCCCACACCGACATCGCCGAACCGACCACGGCGCCCGTGGCGGGAATGACACGGTGGGTGAGCACGTCACGCGAGACGTCGAGGCTCTTGGTGATGTACGGCTCGGCGTACTTGCCGTACGTGGCCTGCACCTGGGGGCCGAGGTCTTCGCGACCGTACTTGCCGAGCTGGCGGCCGGCTTCACGGGCGACGTTCGCGGCCTGGCCGACGAGCACCTGCTGCGACTCCCACAGATTGTTGGCTTCACGCTGAAGCTTGCGGAGTTCCTTCTTGCGCTTACGGCTGAGGCTCACGGGGCCCTCCCTCTGGACAGGCGTGATCGGACGTTTCGTCCATCTTGCCAGACTGCCCCCTGACCGCCAGGGCTTGCACGGGACTCTGAAAGAATGTACTCATGCCCATTCACACCGCTGTCGCCACGATCCACACCAACCACGGAGACATCGTGGTCAACCTCTTCGGCGACCAGGCCCCCCGCACGGTTCAGAACTTCGTCGGCCTCGCCGACGGCTCGGGCTCCTGGACCCACCCCGCCACCGGCAAGCCCGGCGAAGGCCCCCTCTACAACGGTGTCATCTTCCACCGCATCATCCCCGGCTTCATGATCCAGGGCGGCGACCCGCTCGGCCAGGGCACCGGCGGCCCGGGATACACCTTCAACGACGAGATCAGCCCCGAGCTCGACTTCAACGCCCCCTACAAGCTGGCGATGGCCAACGCCGGTCTCCGCCGCAACGGCCTCACCGGCAAGCCCGAGGGCACCAACGGCTCGCAGTTCTTCATCACCACCGACCCGACCCCGTGGCTGCAGGGCAAGCACACGATCTTCGGCGAGGTCGCCGACGACGCCTCGCGCGCCGTCGTCGACGCGATCGCGAAGGTTCCCACCGCAGCCGGCGACCGTCCGGTCGAGCCGGTCGTCATCGAGTCGATCGACGTCGTCACCGCCTGAGCGGCGGCGCCGCTGACACGGACGTGAGCTCCGACGACCTTCGTCGCAACAGCGACAACTTCTGCTACCGGCATCCCGACCGGCAGAGCTTCGTCCTGTGTCAGCGGTGCCTACGCACCATCTGCCCCGAGTGCCAGACGCAGGCGCCCGTGGGGGTCATCTGCCCCGAGTGCCTCGCTGAGCAGCAGGCGTCGCGGACGACCGCGCAGAAGAAGGCGGAGCGCCGGTGGGCGCGCCGCCCCGCCGCGGTCGTCGTCGGCGACACCCGGCCCCTCGCGACGTACGCGATCATCGGCCTCACGGCGCTGGTGTACCTCGTCTCGTTGATCCCCGGGTTCGGGAGCACCGTGACCGACACCCTTTCGTTCTGGGCGCCCACGCTCTACCCCGAGGCCTTCGGCGTCTTCCAGCCCTGGCGCCTGCTCACCGTGTCGCTCGTCCACTCGGGCTTCTGGCACATCGGTCTGAACATGCTGGCGCTGTGGCTCATCGGTCGCAGCCTCGAACCGCTCCTGGGCAGATGGCGCTTCATCGCGCTCTACCTGATCAGCACGCTGGGCGGCTCGGTTGCGGTGGCGCTGCTGTCGTTCGGGACCCCGGTCGTCGGAGCCTCGGGCGCGGTCTTCGGCCTCTTCGGAGCGCTGCTCATCATCGGCCGGCACCTTGGTGCGCCGGTGACCGGCATCGCCATCGTGCTCGGCATCAACCTCGTCATCGGGTTCATCCCCGGATTCAACATCTCCTGGCAGGCGCACGTCGGCGGTCTGATCGCGGGACTTCTCGTCGCGGTCATCCTCACCCGGACGCGTGCCCGTTCGCGACGCCCCCTGCAGATCGCCCTGCTCATCGCCCTGACGGTCGGGTTGCTCGCGCTGCTGCTGGTGCCGCCCGCCCTCTACTTCTGAGGGGACTTATCCACAGATTCATCCCCACCTGGGGATGAATCACACCGGTGTAATTAGGTCCTGTGGAAAGGACGGATGCCGCGGCATCCGTCTTCCTCCGCCCGGTCCGCTCCGGCTTGCCCGCCGCCTTCCCCGCCGGCGAAGATTCGCCGTGTCTCGTGTCGGTGGGAGGGTCAGCGCCAGCGGGTGGTCATCAGGAACCCGATGAAGGCGATGCCGAAGCCGATCGCGAGGTTCCAGGCGCCGATGCCGGGGATCGGCCACTGCATGCCGCTGATGTAGAAGACCAGGACCCAGACGAGTCCGACCAGCATGAGGCCGATCATGATCGGCTTGAACCACACCGGGTTGGGGGCGGCTTCGCCCTCCGCGCGCTCGATGAGCGTGTCGTCGTCCCTGCCTGAGCGTGCCATGGGCCCCATTCTATCCGCCAGCGGGATCCCAGCGAGAGGTGGCTACAATCGCCCCGTGGGTGACGAGCGTGACGTGCGGATGACCGAGCCGGCCCTGCGCCGTGATCGCACCGCCCGCGCGGCGCCGTCACCGGCCGCGCCTCCCGGGAAAGCACCGCGTCACGCGAAGCCGAGACCGCGCGTTTCGATCGTCGGCGTCTTCGGTGAACTGCTCATCACCGCCGGCGTCGTGACCCTGCTCTACGTCGGGTGGCAGATGTACCTCGGCGACCTCATCTTCGGCGCACAGGCCAACGCCGAGGGACGGGAGCTGTCGGAGCAGTGGGCCGAGCAGTACGGCGAGGGCCTGCCCGAGGCCGTGCCGACTCCCTCCGACCAACCCGCCGACGCTGAGCCGGCGCCCGCCGAGCCGGTGATCCTCCCCGAGCCGACCGGCACCGAAGACTTCGCCATCATGCGCATCCCGCGCTTCGGCTCGGACTACGCCTGGACCATGGCGGGTGGTGTCACCCGCGCGGGAACCCTCGACAACTTCCGCATCGGCCACTACCCCGGCAGCAAGATGCCCGGCGAAGTCGGCAACTTCGCCGTCGCGGGTCACCGCACCACCTACGGCGCACCGTTCAATCGCATCGCCGAGCTCCACGTCGGAGACGCCATCGTGATCGAGACGCCGGCGGGGTGGTACACGTACCGCTTCCGCACCCTCGAGTACGTCACGCCCGACGAGGTCGAGGTGCTGCTCCCGGTGCCGCAGATGCCCGACGTCCCGGCGAACGGGCGCTACATCACGATGACCAGCTGCAGCCCGATGTTCTCGCTCGCCGAGCGCATCGTCGCCTATGGCGTCTTCGAGTCGTTCCAGCCCTACGCCGACGGACCGCCGGCCTCGCTCACCGAGGGAGTCAGCTGATGTACGCCGCGTTCTGGCGGGTTCTTCCCGGCCCCTGGTGGGTGCGGCTGTTCATCGTGATCGTCCTCGTCGCCGCGATCCTCTACGGGTTGTTCTTCTACGCCTTCCCCTGGGTGAGCCAGTTCGTCAATCCGCAGGAAGTGACGGTCGAGTGACGGCCGACGTGCTCGTCGTCGACAATCACGACAGCTTCGTCCACACCCTGGTCGGCTACCTCCACCAGCTGGGCGCGTCCACCCGCATGGTGGAGGCCGACGCGCTGGATCCGGAGGTTCTCGACGAGACCCTCGAGGGTCACCGCGGCGTCCTGGTCTCCCCCGGTCCCGGCACGCCCGCCGACGCCGGGGCGTCGATCGCGGTCGTGCGTGCCGCATCGGCCCGCAGCATCCCTCTTCTCGGGGTGTGTCTCGGCCACCAGGCCATCGCTGAGGCCTTCGGTGCCCGGGTCGGTCACGCCCCGGAGCTGATGCACGGGATGACCTCGGAGGTGCGTCACGACGGCAGCACGCTGTTCGCCGGGCTCGCCGACCCGTTCACCGCTACCCGGTATCACTCGCTCGCCATCGAGCGCCCCACGCTCCCGCCCGAGCTGGTGGTGACGGCCGAGACCGAGAGCGGTGTGATCATGGGCATCGCTCACCGCTCCGTGCCGGTGCTGGGCGTGCAGTTCCACCCCGAGAGCGTGCTCACCGAGGGTGGTCACCGGCTGCTGGGCAATTGGCTCGAGACGCTCGGTTTCCACGGGGCTGCCGAGCGCGGCGCCACGCTGAGCCCGCGGCGCTGACTCCGTTCGCCGACGCGAGGAGTATCGGCCGAGGCGAGGGCGATCTCGCGCCAGCTGTACTCGCCTCGGCCGATCGTCCGCGTGCGAGAAGGAGGATGCCGCGGCTCGAGCCCGCGCGACGGAGCCTGCGCGACGGAGCCCCTCGCCGACTCAGGCCCCGGTGCAGTACGTCAGGGTGATCGTCGATCGCACCGGCACATCACCGGGGGCGAGCGACTGCTGCGACACCGTCGTCGGGTTCGTCGCGGGGCAGCCGGGGTCTTCCGCGGTCTCGACCGTGAGGCCGAGCTCGTCGGACTGCAGCTCGCGCGTCGCGGCGTCGACGGTGTAACCGCGGTAATCGAGGATCGTGACGTTGCCCGTGGCGACGACGAGGTTCACCACCGTGCCGGCCGGCACCTCGGTGCCCGCATCACGATCGGCCGAGAGCACCATGCCCGCCTCGCGGCCGGGGTCGTTCTCGGTGCGGATGGTTCCCACGCGGAGCCCCGCATCGGTGAGCGCCTGCGCCGCGGCATCCCGCGTCAGTCCCTCGAGGGTGGGCACCGTCGCAAGATCCTGACCCTCGGAGAGCACGACGAGCACGCCCTGCCCGGGCGAGACCGAGACGCCGGAGGCGGGGTCGGTGCGGATGACCGCACCCTCGGGCACGTCGACGCTGGGTTCGGTGATCTGGGACGGAACGAGGTCCTGCCCCTCCAGCTCCACCACGGCGCGCTCGTAGGTCATGCCCGACACGTCGGGGACGATCCGGGCGCTCGAGGGCACCTCGTTCGACGGCTGGATCGTCACCGCCCAGAACAGTACCGAGATCAGCAGAACCGCCAGCAGCGCGACGCCCGCCCAGATCCATGCGACCGGCGGGCCCGCCTGGGTGCGCTTCATCGTGGTGTCGGTGCTGAGCTGACGCAGTGATCGCGCGGTCTCGGCAGCGGCGCGCGGGTTCGGACCGTAGAGCTCGCTGGTGAGGGCCCCCACCTGACGCTTGGACGGGGCCTTGCCGTCGATGGTGGCATCGAGTGCCTCGCGGAAGCCCGCGGCATCCTGGTAGCGCTGGAAAGGATCCTTCGCCAGCGCCCGCAGTACGACGGTGTCGAGCGCGCGCGGCACGGTCTCGACGATCTCCGACGGGGTGAGCGGGGTCTCGCTGACGTGCTGGTAGGCCACTGCCACCGGGGATTCGCCACGGAACGGCTGACGACCGGTCAGCAGCTCGTAGAGCACCACACCGGTGGAGTACAGATCGGCGCGCGCGTCGACCGGCTCGCCCTTGGCCTGCTCGGGGGAGAAATAGGCGGCGGTGCCGAGGATCTGCGTCGTCTCGGCGACGGTGGACGATGAGTCCGACACCGCGCGCGCGATCCCGAAGTCCATCACCTTGACCTGGCCGGCGTCGGTGACCATGACGTTGCCGGGCTTGATGTCGCGGTGCACCACGCCGGCGCGGTGCGAGTACTCCAGGGCCTCGAGGATGCCGTCGACGTAGCGCACCGCATCCGAGACGGGCACCGGGCCCGCGGCGATGATGTCCTTCAGCAGGCGCCCGCGCACGAGTTCCATGACGATGAACGGCACCGGACGCGTCACTCCGTCGACTCCGGACTCGGAGTCTTCGCCGGCGTCGTACACGCGCACGATCGCGGGGTTGGCCATGCGACTGGCTGCCTGCGCCTCGAGCCGGAAACGGGTGCGGAAGGCATTGTCGTCGGCGAGATCGCGGTCGAGGATCTTGATCGCGACCTGACGGCCGAGCGTCAGGTCTTCGCCGCGGTACACCGTGGCCATCCCGCCGCGACCGATGATCTCATCGACGCGGTATCGCCCTGAAAGCACGCGCGTCTCAGTGGTCACAGTCACCCCCTGGTGGAACGGGTACAGCCTAACGGACGGTCCCGAGGTACTCCCTGAGACCGGATCGGATGCCGGGGATCAGCCGTCGGCGCCGTCGTCGCCGCCGCCTTCACCGCCGCCGTCGGTGGGTGAGGGCGAGGGTGCGGCCTCGATCGTCGCCTGGGCTTCGGGCGAGTTGCCGGAGGTGCGCTCGCCGGAGGGTCCGCCGGTGCAGGTGACCGTGTAGGTGACGAGCACCGTGCCGCTGGCGTTGTTCGGCACCGACAGCTGCGCCTGGCGCGTGTTGGTGTCGAACGGCATGGTGTTCTGTCCGTTGGAGAACGTACCGTTCACCGCGGTCAGCGTGTAGGCGCCGGGCGATCCTTCACCGGCGGGGCAGGCGTAGCCCTGCCAGTTGACGGTGAGGGTGCCGCCGGGGGCGACCGTGCCCGAGCTGAGGGTCGGCGCGGTCGGCTGCGGCAGCTCGGTCTGCGGACCGTAGAACGACAGCGTCAGCACCTGGTCGGGGGTGATGGATCCCTGCGGCTCGTAGTCGTACACGAGCGAGACCTCATCGGCGGTGGGTGCGGCGTTGCCCTGCTGGCAGTTGACGGTGAGCACGCCGGCGTCGAGCGCCGCCGCACGCGCGGTGTCGCAGTCGACGCCGACGAGACCGAGCGCGTCGAGGTCGATGCGGTCCTGGGTGGGCGTCGCGGACGGAGTCGTCTGGGAGGGCGTCGGGCGCGAGGTCGTCGTCGACCCGGAAGGGTCGGGCGACGGGTCGCCCTGGTTGGCGAACAGGGCCCAGAGCGTCCCGCCGAGCACGAGGAGCAGGATGACGATGAGGGCGACGAGCGGCCAGGTCCAGCGGCTGCGCTTCTTCTTCTCCGGCTCCTGCGGCTCGGCGTAGTCGGGCAGCGGCGCCGACAGGATCTGGGTCGCCGCGGCCGTCGCACCGGCAGGGGCGAGGAGCTGGGTGGCGTCGTCGGCGAGCACGGCGGCACCCGCGATCGCGGGCACCGCGGCCGCGGCAGCCGCGAGGTCTCCCCGGCGGAGAGCGGATGCCGCCCGCGCGACCGCGGCGGCGGAGGCCGGTCGATCCTCGGGCTTCTTCGCGATCATCGCCATGACGAGGTTCTGCACCGGCTGCGCGACCGTGGGCGGCAGCGGCGGAGGCTGCTCGTTGATCTGCGCCATGGCGATCGCGACCTGCGACTCGCCGGTGAAGGGGCGCTTGCCGGCGAGGGATTCGTAGGCGACGATGCCGAGCGAGTAGGTGTCGGTCGCAGGCGACGCCGGGTGACCCGATGCCTGCTCAGGCGAGAGGTACTGCACGGTCCCCATGACCTGACCGGTCGCGGTCAGCGGCACCTGGTCGGCGATGCGGGCGATGCCGAAGTCGGTGATCTTCACCCGGCCGTCGGGGGTGATGAGGAGGTTGCCGGGCTTGATGTCGCGGTGCACCAGGCCCGCCGCGTGCGCGGCCTGCAGCGCCGCCGCGGTCTGCGCGACGATGTCGAGGGTCTTGTCGGTCGACAGTGCGCCGTCGCGCTCGAGGATCGTCGACAGCGCCTCGCCGGGCACGAGCTCCATGACGAGGAAGGCCGAGCCCGCCTCCTCGCCGTAGTCGAAGACGCTCGCGATCCCCTCGTGGTTCACGAGGGCCGCGTGCCGGGCCTCGGCGCGGAAGCGCTCGAGGAACCCGGGGTCGCCCATGTACTCGTCCTTGAGGATCTTGATCGCGACCGTCCGTCCGATGACGTGATCGGTCGCCTCCCAGACCTCGCCCATCCCGCCGATGGCGATGCGCGAGTCCAGCTCGTAGCGTCCTCCGAAGGTCACTCCCTGCGTCGGTCTCATCTTCCCAACACCGCCTCCATGACCGTCTTCGCGATGGGCGCCGCGATTGTGTTCCCGCTGCCGGACTGGCCCTGTCCGCCACCGTCTTCGATGACCACCGCGACGGCGACCTGGGGGTCGTCGGCGGGTGCGAAACCGGTGAACCAGAGCGTGTACGGCTCGTCTGATCCGTTCTCCGCCGTGCCGGTCTTCCCGGCCACGTCGACCCCGTCTATTCTTGCACCGCTCGCCGCGCCGTCCTGGACATTGGCGACCATCATCGCCACCATCTCCTCGGCGAGATCCTCATCCAGCGCGCGGCCGAACTCGGTGTTCTCGAAGGTCTGCTGCACCGACAGATCCGGCCCGATGACCTGATCGACCATTCGGGGGTTCATCACGACCCCGCCGTTGGCGATCCCCGCCGAGACCATGGCGATCTGCAGCGGCGTCGCATCGACCTGACCCTGGCCGAACCCGGTGAGAGCGGTCTGCGGGTCATCCAGTGCGCGAGGGTAGGGCGAGGCGGTCGAGGTGAGCGGGATGTCGAAGCTCCGATTGAAGCCGTACTTCTCGGCCTCTTCGCGGATCGCGGTGTCGCCGAGTTCGACGGCGAGCTCGGCGAAGGGGATGTTGCAGCTGAGGCGCAGCGCCTCGGCGAGCGTGACCGTCTCGCCCGGACCGCACGCACCGCGGCTGGCGTTGTAGACCACGTTGCTCGACTGCGGCAGCTGGTAAACCGCGGGGTTCGGCAGCTCGGACTCGGGCGTGTAGTCGCCGGAGGCGAGGGCGGCCGAGGCGACGACGAGCTTGAACGTCGATCCCGGCGGGTTCAGATCGCCGCCGATCGCGCGGTCGATGAGCGGGTCGGCCGGGTCGGCCAGCAGCTGCTCGTAGGTCGCGTTCACCTGCTCGGGGTCGTGGATGGCCAGCGAGTTGGTGTCGTAGCTCGGGCTGGTCACCAGCGCGAGCACGCGGCCGGTGTCGGGCTCGATCGCGATGACCGCGCCCTGCAGGTCGCCGAGGGCGTCGTAGGCGGCCTGCTGCACGGTGGCATCCAGGCTCAGTTCGACGTTCGAGCCGCGCGGCGGCTGTCCGGTGAAGATGCGCTCGATGCGGGAGAGGAACTGCGCGTTGGAGGTGCCGCTGAGCTCGCCGTTCATCGCCTGTTCGATTCCGGTCGACGCGCCCAGAGCGGGGTTGATGTAGCCGGTGACCGGTGCCCACATGTCGCCGTTCTGATACACCCGCTGCCAGCTGTAGACATCGTCGGAGGGGACGGATGACGCGATCTCGATCCCGCTCGCGACGATCGAGCCGCGCTGCACCTCGTACGAGTCGTAGAGCGCGCGCGTGTTGGCCGAGTTCGTGGCGAGGGTCTCGGCCTGGATGACCTGGATGATGCTCGTCGACCCGAAGAGGGCGAGGAACATCAGCAGCACGATGATGCTGAGCCGGCGCAGTTCCTTCGTCATCCGATCACCACCCGGGGGCGGCTGCGCACGGCGTCCGAGATGCGCAGGAGCAGGGCGACGATGATCCAGTTCGCCACGAGCGACGAACCGCCCGCCGCGAGGAACGGGGTCGTGAGGCCGGTGAGGGGGATGAGGCGCGTGACGCCGCCGACCATGATGAACACCTGCAGCGCGATCGTGAACGCCAGGCCCGTGGCCAGGAGCTTGCCGAAGTCATCCTGTCCCGCAAGGCCGATGCGGATGCCGCGGCTGACGAAGACCATGTACAGGCAGAGGATCGCGAAGACGCCCACGAGCCCGAGCTCCTCGCCGAGGCTCGGCAGGATGTAGTCGCTCTGCGACAGCGGGGTGATGTACGGGCGGCCCTGACCGAGCCCCGTGCCGATGAGGCCGCCGTGGGCGAGCCCGAAGATGCCCTGGACGAGCTGATAGCTGCCCCCGGAGCGCTCGATGATCTCGGGGTCGAACGCGTTCAGCCAGTTGGCGAAGCGCCCGCCGACGTAGGGCAGCACGCGTGAGGCGAGGAAGGCGCCGGAGGCCGCAAGGGCGACACCGATCAGCACCCAGCTGGTCTTGCCGGTGGCGACGTACAGCATCGCCACGAACATGCCGAAGATGAGCGTGCCGGTGCCGAGGTCGCGCTGCATGACGATGATGCCGAGCGAGACGAGCCAGATCACCAGCAGCGGACCGAGCTCTCGGGCCCGTGGCCAGGTCATGCCGAGGAACCGGGTGCCTGTGGAGGTGAGGCTCTCCCGGGTGCGGACGAGGTAGCCGGCGAAGAAGATGGCCAGGGCGATCTTGGCGAGCTCGCCCGGCTGGAACGACACGAAACCGAGCGAGACCCAGACATCGGCGTTGGCGTTCGTGCCGAGGCCGGGGACGATGGGAAGCAGCAGCAGGGCGATGCCGGCGAAGCCGGAGACATAGGTGTAGCGGAAGAGCACCCGGTAGTTGCGGAGGAAGATCACCACGACCACCGCGGCGACCACCGCGATGGCCGCCCAGGCCATCTGGCGCGTCGACGCGGCATCCCATCCCTCGTCGCGGATCGCGATGTCGATCCGGTAGATCATCGCGATGCCGAGGCCGGTGAGGATCGTGGCGATCGGGACGACGAACGGATCGGCGTCGCGCGCGCGGAAGCGCAGCACGATGTGGAGTGCCAGCACCAGCACGGTGAGGCCGCCGCAGTAGTAGAGGAACGTCGGCTCGATCGCGCCGATCGCCCCGAGCTGCACGAGGGCGACGGCCGCCCACGTCAGCGCGCAGGCGAAGAGCAGCAGGAACAGCTCGCGGTTTCGCTGCGTCTGCGGCACGCGGATGCGCTTGAGCGCGCGGATCACCGCGGTGTCGGTCGAAGGGGCGTCGGGTCGGGTGACGCCGGGAGGTGCGGTCATGAGTTCGCCTCCGCGGCGATGCGCAGTCGATCGACGATCGTCCGGGCGTCGTCGAGCGATTGTGCGGTGATCGTCCGTTCGACGGTCGTGCGCGAGAACGGGGGGAGGTCGGTCAGGTCGATGCCGGTGTCTTCGAAGGGGGTCGACAACGGGAGGGGACCGATGTCCTGCTGGACGCCGCGGTAGATGACGACCGTGTCGTCGTCGGCTCCGACGAAGTAGCGGGTCTGGGTCCACTGGTACGCCAGGATCAGCGTCGTCGCGATGGCGGCGATCACGAGGATCAGCCCCGCGAACCACGCGATCCGTCGCCGGCGCGCGCGGCGCCGGTCTTCTTCGATGAGCTCCTCGAGGAACTCGGCGTCGGGCTCGAAGTGGGTGGGTTCGTTCGCCGCCCCACGGTTGGGGTGCAGCCAGCTGCTGCGTCCGGGGCGGGCGGCGGGCACCTCGACGCCGATCGGGTTCGAGGCCGAGCCGACGATCGTGGGGGTGCCGAAGAAGACCGGATGCTGCCCGCCGACGTCGACCAGGACGATGGTGACGTTGTCGGGGGCACCGCCGTCGAGGGCCTGCTTGAGCAGCGCATCGGCGGTGCGGCCCGGGGCGAGGCCGAGCCCGAGGGCTTTGGCGGTATGCGGGTCGTCGACCACGCCCGACAGTCCGTCGGAGCACAGCAGCCACCGGTCGCCCGGCTGGGTCGGCATGATGAACGTGTCGACCTCGGGATCGGGATCCATGTCGCCGAGCACCCGCATGAGCACCGACCGGCGCGGGTGGTAGCGCGCCTCCTCGGGGGTGATGCGGCCCGAGTCCACCAGGCGTTGGACGAAGGTGTGGTCGGTGGTGATCTGGGTGAGCGCGCCGTCGCGGTACAGATAGATGCGCGAGTCGCCGATGTGGGCGATGACGGCATAGTCGTCGACCATCAGCAGCGCGCTGACGGTCGTGCCCATGCCGGCGAGCTCGGGCTTGACGCCGACGGTGTCGATCAGGTGCTGGGCGGTCTCGGCGATGGCGTCGCGGAGCGCCCGTTCGGCCGTCGCGGTCGACGAGAACGAGTCATCGAGGTCACGCAGCCTCTCGATGGCGAGGCTCGAGGCGACATCCCCGCCGGCGTGGCCGCCCATGCCGTCGGCGACGACGAAGAGGTTCGATCCGGCATACCCGGAGTCTTGGTTGTTGGAGCGCACCTTGCCGGTGTGCGAGATCGCGGCGCTCGAGCCCTGGAAGACCATGAAGGAGGGGTCCGTCCGCTACTTCCGGAGCTCGAAGGTGGTCGCCCCCACGCGGATCGGCGCACCGACGGTGATGGCGACCGGCGCTGACACACGCGCGCCGTCGTGCCAGGTGCCGTTGGTGGAATCGAGGTCCTGCAGCATCCACTGATTGCCCCACAGCATGATGCGGGCGTGGTGACTGGAGGTGTAGTCGTCGCGGATCACGAGGCCCGATTCGCTGGAGCGTCCGATGGTGAGCGGCTCGCTGCCGAGCGGCAGTTCGAGACCGGCCTTCGGGCCGCTGGTGATGACGATGCGCGAGACGGTGGTGGGGGTCGCCGGTCCGCCCTTCTGCGGGGCGGCGGGTGCGGCGGCGGGGCGCGCGCGGGCGACGGGCTCGGTGAGCGCCGAGGGCGAGGACGGCGACTTCGTGACGGCGGGGCCCGCCGGGGCGGCGGCCGCGGCGGCCGGCTCGGGCATCTTCCGGGCCTTCATGCCGAACAGGTCGGCCCGCAGCGAATACACCACCGCGAAGACGAAGAACCACAGCAGAACGAGGAAGCCGATGCGCAGCAGCAGGAGGGTCAGTTCACTCACGACAGCGGCCCCTGTTCGCGGATGTCGAAGGCGCGCGTGGCGTCGGGCGCCGGCCGGGAGGGCCGAGGAGGGACCGCCTGCGCCACCACGCGGAAGACGATATCGGTTCGACCGATCGTGATGGTGGAGTCGGGCGCCAGCGGTGCTTCGCTCACGCGGCTGCCGTTGAGAAGGGTGCCGTTGGTCGAGCCGAGGTCGCGGACCATGGCGCGCTCGCCGTCCCACAGCACCTCGACGTGCTTGCGGCTCGTCCCGGCATCCGAGATCGTGACGTCGGCGTCGCTGCCGCGGCCGATCACGGTGCGGCCCTTCAGCAGCGGGTGCCGCTTGCCCTCGACGTCGATCACGCCGCGCCACGACACCGCACCTTCGGCGCTGGAGCTGTCGACGCGGAGCGTTCCCGTGGAGAGCTGATCGTCGCGCTCGAGGGTGATGGTGACGGGGCCGGCGAAGCTGTACCCCTGCGCGCGCGCGTGGGTGTGCACGAGGGACTGGAGTTCCTCGGCGAGGGCCGGGCCGATCGCGCGCATCCGCTCATCGTCGCTCGGGGCGAGACGAACCGTGAAAGTGTGCGGGGTGAGGATGCGGTCGCGGCTGACGACGGCGGCCTTCTTGTCCAGTTCGCTGCGAAGCGCCGACGCTATTTCGACAGGCTGGATCCCGCTACGGAAGGTCTTGGCGAAGGCGCTGTTGACGGCGCGTTCGAGTCCCTTCTCGAAGCTGTCTAGTAGTCCCACGGGGCTCCTCAGGCAGGCGATCCAGTCGGTACATGTTAGTTGTCCAGTCTGGACAGGCGATCCACACCGCGTCCGACCCGCCGTTCCCCGGATTCCGTCGGACACTCTCCGCACGCCGTGCGCGGGGCCGCGACCCGTCGAAGAACGCGGTCGCGCAGCATCCCGAACCGCACCTTCTGTCGTCTCGCGTGCGACGGCGAAGGGTCGAATGCGGCGGCAGGCGGCGCCGGGGGCCGCCCGGGAGCCGTGATATCCTCGGGAAGTTGAGTTTCGCGGGTCGATGATCCGTGGCTCGCGCGAGTGGCGGAATAGGCAGACGCGCTGGCTTCAGGTGCCAGTGCCCGAAAGGGCGTGGGGGTTCAACTCCCCCCTCGCGCACAGCGACGAATCAGCCCCCGACCGGGGATTTCCCGGGCGGGGGCTTCGTCTTTCCCCGGCAGCCTGCGGCCCCTGCATGATCGACGCGTACGCGATCCTGTCAAGACGTAGAGCCGCAAGGGCCCCAGGGTCATGCTGGAAACGCGGGACGCCAGCCGCCCCGTGTCGCGCACGACGAGAGGACGATGATGTCAACGAACAGAGCTGTCGCGTACAAAGGGCCTGGAAAGGTCGAGGTGATCGACACCGCCTACCCCGAGTTCGAACTCAAGGACGGGCCGGGCGTGAACCCGGCGAACGTCGGCCGCAAGGTGCCTCACGGAGCGATCCTCAAAACGGTGTCGACGAACATCTGCGGTTCGGACCAGCACATGGTGCGCGGCCGCACCACGGCTCCCGCAGGCCTCGTCCTCGGGCACGAGATCACCGGTGAGGTCGTGGAGGTGGGCCCCGACGTCGAGTTCATCAAAGTCGGAGACATCGTCTCGGTCCCCTTCAACATCGCCTGCGGCCGGTGCCGCAACTGCAAGGAGGGCAAGACGGGGATCTGCCTCAACGTCAACCCCGACCGACCCGGCAGCGCCTACGGCTACGTCGACATGGGCGGCTGGGTGGGCGGCCAGGCCGAGTTCGTGCTCGTGCCCTACGCCGACTGGAACCTGCTGAAGTTCCCCGACCGCGACCAGGCGCTGGAGAAGATCCTCGACCTGACGATGCTGTCGGACATCTTCCCCACGGGCTTCCACGGTGCCTACACCGCCGGGGTCGGACCGGGTTCCACCGTCTACATCGCCGGTGCCGGTCCCGTCGGGCTCGCCGCGGCCGTGGGCGCCCAGCTTCTCGGTGCGGCGGTCGTGATCGTCGGCGACCTGAACGAGGAGCGCCTCGCACAGGCACGCTCGTTCGGCGCCGAGACCGTCGATGTGTCGAAGGGTGACCCGAAGGACCAGATCGAGCAGATCCTCGGGGTGCCCGAGGTCGACTGCGCGGTCGATGCGGTCGGCTTCGAGGCGCGCGGCCACGGCGCGGACTCCAGCCACGAGGCGCCGGCGACGGTGCTGAACTCGCTGATGGACCTCACCGCCGCCGGCGGCGCCCTCGGCATCCCCGGGCTCTACGTCACGGGCGACCCGGGCGGCATCGACGAGGCTGCGAAGGTCGGCTCGCTGTCGCTGCGACTCGGGCTCGGGTGGGCGAAGTCGCTGTCGTTCACGACGGGCCAGTGCCCGGTGATGAAGTACAACCGCCGGCTGATGATGGCGATCCTCCACGACAGGGTGCAGATCGCCAAGGCCGTCAACGCCACGCCGATCTCACTCGACGACGCCCCGCGCGGCTACGAGGAGTTCGACCAGGGCGCGGCGCGCAAGTACGTGCTGAACCCGAACGGATACATCAAGGCCGCGTGACCTGAGGAAGGCGGACGAGGGGTCGGCATCCGGCGTCAGCGATCGCCGCCGGCGAAGTCCTGTGCGCCGACGACGCCGAGCAGCCGGATCTTCTCCTCGTCCGCCGACCCCGGTACGGCCGTGAGCACGAGGAGGGCCTGCCCCCGGTCATCCGTGTAGAGCACCTGGCAGTCCACCTCGATCTCTCCCACCTCGGGATGGATCAGCACCTTGTGGTCGGCGAAACGGTGCGCGACCTCCTGGCGCTCCCACAGATCGGCGAACTCCGCACTGACCCGTTCAAGCTCCCGCGCGAGGTCGCCCGCGGTCGAGCCCGCCCCCAGCGTCCCGTACGCATCGCGGAGTCCCGCGACGAGCGCCCGGCTCTGCCGGTCGTGATCGGCCGCCGGGTAGTGGGCGCGCTCGGTGACCGGCCGCGTGAACCATCGGTACACCTCGTATCGGCTCCATCCCGTCTCGCCGCGGTGGTCGCCGAGCAGGGTGAGGGCGAGGCCGTTCTGGGCCAGCGTCTCGCCGAGGCGCGAGATGATCAGCGCAGGGGTGTCGTCGAGCCGATCGAGCACGCGCTGGAGGGCCGGCGCGACATGCGACATGGCACTGACCCGATCGGGCACCGCGTGGCCCGCCATCCGATAGAGGTAGTCGCGCTCGTCCGTCGTCAGCCGAAGAGCCCGCGCGAGGGATGCGAGGATCTGCTCGCTCGGCTGCGGTCCCCGCTGCTGCTCGAGACGGGTGTAGTAGTCGGTCGACATCAGGGCGAGCGATGCCACCTCCTCGCGGCGGAGTCCGGCGGCACGGCGCCTCACCCCCGGTCCGAGACCCACGTCCTGCGGACGGAGGCTCTCGCGGCGACGACGGAGGAAATCGGCGAGGGCGGCGCGGTCCATCCGTTCATGATGCCTGCGGTGCGCCGCGGCAACCAGGGATCGGGGATCCCCCGATCATCCGTCTCTCGTGCGACTGCGTCGCCCGCGGTCGACTCGTGTCATGCGAATCAACGGAAACGTCATCTTCATCCCCGGTGCCACGAGCGGGATCGGCCTCGCGCTCGCGGAGCGACTGCACGACGAGGGCAACACCGTCATCGTCGGCGGCCGCCGCGCGGACATCCTCGACGACGTCGCCGCCCGGCGTCCCGGCATCGACACCGTGGTGATCGACGTCGCGGACCCCGCCTCGATCATCCGTGCGGCGGGCGAGGTCCTCGCGCGGCATCCGGACCTGAATGTCCTCGTCACGATGGCGGGCATCATGCGCGTGGAGGACTGGACGAACGCGAGCGGCTTCGTGCGCAGCGCCGAGGAGGTCGTGACGACCAACCTCCTCGGCACCGTCCGACTCATCGGCGCCTTCGTCGAGCACCTGCAGACCCGGCCCGACGCGACGATCATGACCGTGTCGTCGGGCCTCGCCTTCACGCCGTTGCGCACGACACCCAGCTACAACGCCACGAAGGCGGCCATTCACATGCTGAGCGAGACCCTGCGGCTGCAGCTGGCCGGCACCTCGGTACGGATCATGGAGCTCGAGCCGCCGTCGGTGGCCACCGACCTCTTGCCCGGCCACCGGGACGAGGCATCGGCGATGCCGCTCGACGCGTTCATCGACGAGGTCATCGACATCCTGCGTGAGAACCCGGATGCGACCGAGGTGCAGGTCGAGCGGGTGAAGTTCCTCCGCTACGGCGAGGCGCGCGGCGACTACCCGGAGGTGGTCGCCGCGCTCAACGCCCCGGCGTGAGCGGGTGTCAGCGGAACCGCCGCCGATACGCCAGCGCGGCGCCGAGGTAGGCGACCACGAGGATCCCGACGCACCAGACGAGGGCGATCCAGAGGTCCGCGCCAGGGGCCTCGCCCGCGAGCAGCGCCCGCATCGCGTTCACGATCGACGTGACCGGCTGATACTCCGCGAACCACCGCACCGGCCCCGGCATCGTGTCGGTCGGAACGAAGGCCGAGCTCAGGAACGGCAGGAAGATCAGCGGGTACGAGAAGGCGCTGGCGCCGTCGACGGTCTTCGCCGTGAGTCCCGCGATCACGGCGAGCCAGGTGAGCGCGAGGGTGAACAGGAGCAGGATGCCGCCGACGGCGAGCCATGCCCCGATGCTCGCAGGGCTCCGGAACCCGATGACGAGCGCCACGGCGACGACGACGGCCAGAGACACCGCGTTCGCCACGACGGACGTGAGGACGTGGGCCCACAGCACCGACGACCGAGCGATGGGCATCGATTGGAAGCGCTCGAAGATCCCGCCCTGCAGATCGAGGAAGAGCCGGTACGCGGTGTAGGCGACACCCGACGCCACCGTGATGAGCAGGATGCCGGGAAGGAGATAGTCCACGTACGACTCGCCTCCCGTCTGGATGGCCCCGCCGAAGACGAAGACGAACAGGAGCAGGAAGGCGATCGGCATCACCGCGGTGGTGACGATCGTGTCGGGGCTCCGCAGGATGTGGCGGAGCGATCGACCGGTGAGCGCGGCGGTGTCGCCGACGATGTGCATGGTCACGGGGTGTCCTTTCCGCCGACGATCGCGAGGAAGATCTCCTCGAGGCTCGGCTGCTTCTCGACGTACTCCACGCGCGCGGGCGGGAACCGCCGCTTGAGGTCGTCGAGGGTGCCCTCGGCGATGATGCGGCCCTCGTGGAGGATCGCGATGCGGTCGGCCAGCTGCTCGGCCTCGTCGAGGTACTGGGTGGTGAGGAGGATGGTCGTGCCGCCGCGGGCGAGCTCGCGGACGGCATCCCACACGTCGATGCGTGCCTGCGGGTCCAATCCCGTGGTCGGTTCGTCGAGGAGCACGACAGGCGGGTCGCCGATCAGGCTCATCGCGATGTCCAGGCGGCGTCGCATGCCGCCTGAGTAGGTCCCGACGCGGCGGCCGCCCGCATCCGTCAAGGAGAAGCGCGCCAGAAGCCCGTCGGCGACGTCGCCCGGATCGGAGACGTGGCGGAGCCGGGCGACGAGAACGAGATTCTCACGACCCGTGAGCACCTCGTCCACCGCGGCGAACTGGCCGGTGAGGCTGATCGCCTCCCTGACGCGCGCGGCCGCGGTCGCAGCATCCTGTCCCTGGACCTCGACCGATCCGGCGTCGGCGCGAAGGAGAGTGGCGAGGATGCGGATCGCCGTCGTCTTGCCCGCGCCGTTGGACCCGAGGAGCGCGTAGATCGAGCCCGTCGGCACATCGAGGTCGACGCCCCTCAGGACCGCGAGGTCGCCGAAGGCCTTCTCGAGCCCGCGGATCCGCACCGCGGACCGGACATCGTGGGTCAGCGTTGTGCTCACGGCGTCTCCTCCTTCTCCGCCTGCTCGATCGCCGCGGCGAGCCGCTTCTGCTCCTTGGTGATCCACGATCCGATGCCGTAGTTGGACTTGAAAGCGTCGACGAACTCGACCGGATCGTCGCCGACGACCTCGCGCACCGGCGTGCCGTCGGCGGCAGCGCCCTCGAAGAGCTCGGCCAGGTCGTCGAACATCTGCAGCAGCAGCTCGCCCTGGTCGGTGCCGCCGTTGTACATCAGGTAGCGCTCCACGCCCTTGGCTGCGGTGCGGTACGGGGTCGGCAATGCCTCGATCCGCGCGCGGTACGCCTTCCAGCGCCGCTTGTCGGCGAGCGATCCGGTCACCCACTCGATCCAGTTGGTCATGATGATCTCCTTTCGCGGAGCTGTTCCAGTCGTTCGGAGAGGAAGCTCCAGGTCCTCCAGAACTCGTCGAGGTAGTCGCGGCCGGCGGCGTTGAGGCTGTAGACCTTTCGCGGCGGGCCCTTCTCCGACGGCACCTTCTCGACATCGACCAGCCCGCGCTGCTCGATGCGCACCAGCAGGGCGTAGACGGTGCCCTCGGCGATGTCGGTGAACCCCTCGTCTCGCAGCCACGTGGTGATCTCGTAGCCGTACGCGCGACGGGTGGCGAGGATCGCGAGCACGATCCCCTCGAGGATGCCCTTCAGCATCTCTGTGGTCTGCTTGCCCATCGGTGCCTCCCTCAGTACTCAGTGTTGATGAGTACCAGTACATAGTAACGCTGACTACCGAAAGCGCAATAGCCTGGAACGCGTGGGGGGAACGGACGCGGCGGCGGCGCGGGCGCCGGCCGTGGGAGAGAGGATGCCGCGGAGCGGCGTCAGTTGCCGTCGAGAACGGGGAGCAGCGTGTACACGGCTTCTTCGACGTCGCGTCCGACGCCGGGCGCGAACGAGGTCGTGCGAGACACCTCGGTGAAGCCGCACCGAGTGAGGGCAGCGCGGGAGGCCGCGTTGTGCACGGCCACGCGAGCGAAGAGCGGACGGACCGGTTCACGCGAGACCAGCAGGCGCAACGCGTGCGTGGCCACGCCCCTCCCCCACGCGTGGCGGGCGATCCAGTAGGTCACCTCGCGGTCGCCGTCGACGGTGAACGACCCGACGGCGCCGGCGAACGCGCCGTCTTCGGTGACGATGCGGTAGGTCACATCCGGGTCGGTGCGGATGCGCGCGATCCAGCGGTCGAAGGCCTCGCGGTCGTCCGGATCGTCGGCGGTGAAGGCCGCGAGCTCCACGGCGGCGCGGTCTCGCATCATCTCGAACACGGCGTCGAGATCGTCGTCGTCGAGGTCTCGCAGTTCGATGTGGCCCACGTGGCCAACCTAGCGAGGGTCGTCCCCGCAGGGCGAGGACAGGTGGTTCAGCTCCATGAGGATGCTCTCGGCCGCGTGGCCGTCCCGCGCGACCACGGCATCCCGGAGACGCCGGTACCGGGCGGTGCGGAGGTCGACGTCCTCATTCGGCGGCGTCCACCCCTGCAGGTTCCGCTGCAGTGCGAGACCTGCCTCGCGCATGATGGTGATGAACACGTGGTTCGCCGTCGCCCGGATCAGCAGTTGGTAGAAGGCCGTCGTACCGCCGAGGATCCCCAGGCCGTCGTCGCGTTCCGAGCGATCGATGAGGGCGTCCACGGCCTCGATCAGGTCGGCGTGCTCCTCGGGGGTCGCTCGTGCCAGGCCGAGGATCGCCGCATCACCGGCGATGTAGGTCATGAACTCGGTGGTGTGCGGGTAGGCGTCGGGGTGCGGCTCCTTCACCCGCGTGTATTTGTTCGCGGCGACCTCGACGAGGCCGAGGCGTTCCAGGCGCTGCAGCGCTTCCCGTACCGGGGTGCGCGAGACGCCGAGGCGGGAGGCGAGCTCGACGTCGCGGAGCCGATCCCCCGGCCGCAGAGCGCCCCGCAGAATGGCCTCACCCAGAACCGCATAGACGTCGTCGCCGAGCGCCGTACCCTCGCGGGGCGTCAGCGGAACGAAGTCGTTGTCGGCCATGGCGCCACAAGTGTATTCAACTGACACATTGCTCGCATCATCACTGATATATCGGTACAGTGTGAGTTGTCGCGACCACGCGCCGTCCCTGCGACGGCGCCCGCGACACATCCGGGGGGATCCGTCGACGCCCGGGCCTCGAGCTCTCTGCTCGGCCCGGGCGGACGATGGAACCGGGTGCTTCGCCGTGAGGCGGCATCCGTCGTCGTCTTCTTTCGCAACGTTTCTGTCACCATCTCCCGGCGGGGCGCCGGCCTTCGTTAGCGTGGGTCACGCCACGCGGGCACCGGGTTCGCGGGTGGAACGAAGGCAGTAGATGAGCACGCAGGGCACGGTCAAGTGGTTCAACTCCGAGAAGGGCTTCGGCTTCATCGCACCGGATGACGGGAGCGCCGACGTGTTCGCGCACTACTCGGCGATCCAGGCGAGCGGCTACCGCTCCCTCGAGGAGAACCAGCGCGTCGAGTTCGAGGTGGCGCAGGGCCCCAAGGGCCTGCAGGCCGAGAACATCCGCCCCGTCTGACGCAGGGGCTCAGTCCTTTCCGCGCACCAGCTCCAGGCCCGCGCCGGCGAACTGTCGCAGGGTGGCATCGGGGAGGAACGCGCGGGTGAGGCCGGCCGCGATCCGCGAGAGGTCGCCCTCGTCGCGGTACAGCAGGTACATCGTCTCGTAGCGCGGGTTGAACTTCTGCTTGAACCGGTGAAGCGACCGGAACCCGTAGACCGGCTCGAGCATCTGCGCGAGGCGGTCGATGAGGTCGGCGATGACCCCGGCGTCGGCCGGGTTCTCGTGGGCGAGCGGCGCGCCCGAGAGCGAGAGCACGGCCGCGCCCTCGTCGGCGAAGTGCCGCGCCGATGATCCGATCAGGAACTCCATCACCGGGCCGAAGCCGCCCTCGCGGCGGCGCATGAGGTCGAGCGTCCACCCGCGGACCTCGCGGCCCGCGCCGTAGACGGGGAGCCACGAGAGAAAGCCGTCGACGTCGCCGGCGGGCGACAGCGCCAACGCCAGGCGCACCTCGGGGTCGGCCGCCTCGATGAGCGTGCCCAGGGTGAACCGCATCTCGGGGAGGCCCTTGTCGCCCACCCACGCCTCCGAGATCGCGCGCAGCTGCGCCTGAACGCCCCACGGCTCGTTGCCGAGACGCGTCATCCGGAACGTCATGCCCTCGCGCTCGGCGCGATTGAGCGACGAGCGCACCGCGCCCCACGCCTTCCCCGTGAACTGCAGACCGGGAAGATCGACGATCGTGTCGTCGGCGACGACGAGGCTCCGCCATCCCTCGGGAACCGCCGCGCGAGTGGCTTCGCCGGCGCTGAAGAAGCAGGGGATCAGGCCCGCGCGCTCGGCCGCGTCGGCGAACTCGCGCACCGAGGCCGGCCGCGAATCTTCCGGCCCGAGCGGATCGCCGAGGGCGATGGCCGTACCGAGGTGCCGCTGGTAGGGCACGACGCCTCCGGTCGTCCGGGCGTAGGCCATGCCCTCCCACGTCGCCATCCACGACAGGGTGCCGCCACCGTCGACGCGGATCATCTCCTTCACCTCGGCGACGGTCGGCACCGGCGTCGCGCCGAGCCCGCGGCGCGGCTTCGCGCGGAACGCGGCGCGCACCCAGATGAGGTAGACCACGAGCATCAGCCACAGCGCCGCCGAGACGAGGCCGATCTCGGTTTCGCCATCGATCACGACCTCGACCTGCGCCTCGGTGCTCAGAGTGATCGCCACCAGGATCAGCACGCCGACGAGCACATTGAGCACGCCGAGGATGACGGCGAGCACCCATGCCCACCGGCGCCCGAGACGCAGGCCGTTGGCGATGACGGCGATGATGACGGTGTCGACGGCGACGTCGAAGAAGCCGCCCGAGACCGGCTCGGTGGGGCCGAACGGCCCGTTGGTCGGCACGATGATGAGGGCGATCTGGATGACGCCGAGCACGACGATCGACACGAAGGCCAGCAGCCGCTGCTCGCGCACCGTGATGCGCTGAAGGCGCAGCGACCGATCGACGAAGAGGATGAGCACCACGGCGACGACGTGCTCGAGGTCGGGGAGCGCGCCCCAGAACAGCAGCGCGACGAAGACGAAGCCGAGCAGGACGAGCCACGCGCGCACCCGCCACGGCGGCGGGAACAGACCGACCGCCGCCGCGATGCACGCCATCGTGCCGCCCGAGGCGCCCACATCCAGCGCGGCCGCCTCGGTCTGCGCCCACTCCCACGGCAGAAGCGCGGCGAACCACAGCAGCAGCGCCGTGGCACACACGGCGAAGAGCTGGCCGATCCAGAAGTACGCCAGGGCGACGCGCGTGCCGCGGTGGTATTCCAGATAGGCCATACCCCAGAAGCCGGCGATGGTGAAGACGTACACCCACGGCTGGTTCACGAAGAACGTGCCGGTGATCGGTGTCCACCACCGCCCCTCCAGGAGCGCGGGAAGGCCGTACGCGACGGTCTCGTAGAGGTCGGCGTCCTCGAACGCGCGCCACAGTCCCTGCCAGATCACACCGGCGGCGAGGATCAGGGCGACCAGGGTGAGCGTCGCCGGGATCCGACCGATGACCCGGATGACCGGATGCGGCGTGTGCGACGACGCACTCGCCGCATCCTTCGTCGTGATCCCGCCCGCGTCGTCGCCCGCCCCCGCCATGGCACTCACCCTAGCGAGGGCTCGCCGGCTCACGCGGGATCGATGGCTCCACCGCTGTTCGCGGCGTACTGTGCGAGCGCCTGGGCGTCTTCGGCGTGCCGGAGCGCGCGCCGAGCGGCATCGAGCGCCTCGACTGGATCCTGAGCCTGCCGGGCGGCGGCGAGGTCGCGCTGCGCGGAGATGAGGCGCGCTCGCGCATCCGCGCCGGTGCGCACCCCCGACATCGCCGCTTCGGCGAGGGCGACGCCGTTGCGCGCGGCGGCGAGGGTGCCGGGCAGGGCGGTGCGGGCGCCGCGGAGCCGCTGCTGCGCGGTGCGCGCATCGCCGAGGGCTCGGTCGAGGCGGTCGCGCAGGCGCGCGATCTCACCGATCGTGTGGGTGGGGCGGCGCGCCGCTCCTGCCTCGAGCGCGTCGAGCGAGGACGCGACGGCGCGGATCTCGTCGCCGAGGCGCTCCGCGTCGGCGGGTTCGAGCTTGGCCCGGATCGTCGTCGCCGCCCGCAGCGCAGCCCGTGCCGAATCGAACTCGTCCGAGAGCGCCTGCGATGCCTGCGTGATGAGGCGGTAGGTCTCCTCGAGCGTCCGGGCATCGGCCTCGGCGCGGCGGAGGGCCCGCTCGCCCGCGGCGAGCTCGGCGAGGGCATTGCGGGTCGGATCGGCCGCTGAGCGCGACGCCTCGGCGAGGCGCTCCTCGGCCTCGTCGGCCTCGGTGACGGCCGCTCGGGCTGCTGCCGCGGCATCCTTCCATTCGCGCTCGTCGAACCGGGCGAGCTGCGCGATGAGGGCTTCGGGATCGCCCATCGCCGCCCGCACCTCGGCCAGCCGTGCCTGCGCCGAGCGGACCTGGTCGGCGGCCGAGACGTGCGCGGTCACCCACGCGGCGTGCGCGGTGCGGGCGCCGTCGACCGTCCGGAGGGCGGCTTCCACGCGTCGGGTGACCGCCTCGGCGGCTCGCCGCACGCGCGCGGCCTCCTCGCCGCTCTCGAGCCGCCCGGCCAGGCGCCGGTACTCCTCGAATCCGTCGTCGCGCACGTGCTGTGCGGTCATGCGTGCGCGGCGCAGGGTCGTCGGGGCGTCGCCGCCGTAGAGCGCCCCCGACAGGCTCACTTCGATGTCGAGATCGTCCACCGCGTCATCCAGTCTCACCAGGGCGCGACCGGCGTCGTTCCGGGCCGCCTCGGCGGCGGTGCGCGCCTTGGGCGAGCGCCGCGAGCGTCGCAGTGCGATGAGCCCGGCGACGACGGCGAGGGCTGTCACACCGAACACGACGGCGGCAGGGATCACCCAGCGGAGGAGGTCGTCGGCCTGCTCGGTCATCGGGCGCCTCGCTCAGCCGTCGCCGTCGGAGGAGCCGTCGGAGGAGTCGTCGGAGACGAGGAGGAGCCTCCGCAGCTGCGCCGCATCCGAGACGACGGCCTGCGCCCCCTCGGCTTCATGGGGCCAGCTGAATCCCCAGGTGACGAAGATCACGGGCACCTCGTGCTCGGCGCCGCCCTCGATGTCGTGGTGGCGGTCACCGATCAGCACGGGCCGGTCGGTGTCGACGCCGGCGGCCTCGAGGCGGCGGAGGGCCTCGGCGACGATGTCGGACTTCGCGCTCAGCGTCTTCTCGTCGGGGGTCGCCCCGGCGATCGCGGTGAAGAGGGGCGAGAGGTCGAAGTGGTCCATGAGGGCGACCACCTGCACTTCCGGCTTCGAGCTGGCGGTCGCCTGCGGGATGCCGGCGGCATGGGCGTCCTGGATGATCTCGGCGATGCCGGGGAAGAGCCGCGCGTCGGTGGTGTAGCCCTCCTGCTTGCCGAGGGCGCGGTAGAACGCCACGGCCTCGGTCGACTCGGCGGGCGTCATGCCGACATTCACCTGGAACGACTCGTACATCGGCGGCCCGATCCAGTGGGCGAGCTCGTCCCGCGTGGGCGCGGGCTTGCCGAAGTGCTCGAGGGTGACGGTGAGGCGGCGGAGGATGCCGACCGAGGCGTCGATGATCGTGCCGTCGACGTCCCACAGGATGCAGGTCCAGGGTGAGCGCGTCGACATGACCTCCACGCTACAAGTCCGCGGAGCGCGCGCGGACCGCCGGTCAGAAGAGCCGCAGGTGCCCCGAGTCGACGCCCTTCATCTCCTCGTAGTCGAGGGTGAGGCACCGGATGCCGCGGTCGGCGGCCAGGACCCGCGCCTGCGGCTTGATCTCCTGGGCGGCGAAGACGCCGCTCACCGGCGCGAGGTGCGGATCGCGGTTGAGCAGCTCGAGGTAGCGGGTGAGCTGCTCGACGCCGTCGATGTCGCCGCGGCGCTTGACCTCGATGGCGATGGTGCCGCCCTCGGGGTCGCGCAGCAGCAGGTCGACGGGTCCGATGGCGGTGGGGAACTCCCGCCGTACGAGCGAGACCCCCTCCCCCACGATCGTGACCTGTTCCGCGAGCAGCCGCTGCAGGTCGGCTTCGACGCCGTCCTTCTGCAGGCCCGGGTCGATCCCGAGGTCGTGCGACGAATCGTGCAGCACCTCGTACAGGTGCACCAGCAGGGCGTCGCCGGTCTTGGCGTGCGTGACGCGCCACTGCTCGACGACGCCGGCCGCCGCGGCATCCTCATCCGGCGTCTGCACCGTCAGGGTGCACGGCGGACTCATCCAGTTCAGCGGCTTGTAGGAGCCGCCGTCGGAGTGCACGAGCAGACTCCCGTCGCCCTTGTGGACGAGCAGACGCGTCGCGAGCGGGAGATGAGCGGTGAGGCGGCCCGTGTAGTCGACGGAGCAGCGAGCGATGACCAGGCGCACCCGTCGAGCGTAGTCGCCGAACCGAGGTGATGAGGAGGCTCAGTGGTGCGGGTGCCCGGCGCCGACGGTCGACCCGGCGATCGGGCGCGCGGCAGGAGAGGCGATGCCGGATGCCACGATGAGCGCGACCAGGATGAACAGCGTGTTCAGCAGCCCGATCTGCTCGCTGATGAACCCGAGGATCGGCGGCCCGCAGAGGAACGCTACGTAGCCGATGGTGGCCGCCGCGCTCACCCGGGCGGCCGCCCGGGCCGGGTCGTCGGCGGCCGCGGACATGCCGAGGGGGAACCCGAGCGATGCGCCCGCACCCCAGAGCGCCGCGCCGACGAAGACGAGCGGCAGGTTGGGGGCGAGGATGAACAGCAGAAGGCCGATCGCGGCGGTGACCGCCAGGATCCTGAGGGTGTTGACACGACCGAAACGGTCGACGAGCGGTCCGCCCAGCACGCGCACGACGGTCATGCTGACCGAGAAGACGGTGAGCCCTGCGGCGCCCACGGCCTCGGTCGCACCGTGGCCCTCCACGACGCCCAGGGCCAGCCAGTCGTTGGCGCCGCCCTCGGCGAAGGCCATGCCGAGCATGATCACGCCGAGCGCGTAGGTGCGGGGTTCGCGCCAGGCCGACAGGTTGGTGTGCATGCGCGTGCGCCAGTCGACCTTCTCGCCCGGTGTCGGGTCTTCGGCGAGCTCGCGGGCCGGAACGGCCGGGTAAGTGGCCAGGGCGATGGCGAGCACGACGACCGCCATCGTCACGGTGTGGGCGAGCACGTTGATGCCGGCCGCAGCGGCCAGGGCGCCGACGCCCGCACCGATGACGGTGCCGAAGCTGAAGAAGGCGTGGAAGAGGGGGAGGATCGTCTTGTTCGACTGCTTCTCGATCGCCGCGCCGTCGACGTTCATCATCACGTCGACCGCGCCGTTGCCGAAGCCGAAGAGGCACAGGCCGAGCAGCACGATCGCGTACGAGGGGACGGCGTCGGTGCCCACGCCGACGATCGCGACACCGGCGGCGAAGGTGATCATCGCGCCGAGCATGCCGCGCTTGGCACCGAACCGGGCGAGCACGGCCGACGCGAGGGAGAGTCCGAGGATGGACGCGATGCCCGCGCCGAGGAGGAGGAACCCGATCTCGACGTTGTCCACCCCGAGCGCGCTCTTGATGGCCGGCACCCGTGACGCCCACGTCGCGATGCTGAGGCCACTGGCCATGAAGATCGCGAAGACGGCGGTGCGCCAGCGCACCAGCTGAGGGCGGGTCAGGACGAGTTCCACCCGAGAAGGATACCGAATCGTTTCGATCCGCGGAACGGCGCGGCGGTTACGCTGGATGGATGAGACGCACCGACGAACGGCGCCGTGCCACGATCGCCGATGTCGCCCGGGCAGCGGGGGTGTCGGCGTCGACGGCGTCGGTCGTCTTCAGCGGCAAGACGCCGGTGTCGGATGCCACGCGGACGCGGGTGCTCGACGCGGCGGCGTCTCTCGGCTACACCGGACCCGATCCGCGGGCGGCTTCGCTGCGGCGCGGGCGGTCGGGCATCGTCGGCGTCGTCTTCGAGGAGCACCTCGGCACGGCCTTCCTCGACCCGGTGAAGACCCTGATGATGGACGGCCTCACCGAGGGCGTCGCCGAGCTCGGTGCGGGGCTCCTCCTCCTCCGCGACGACGAGACGGCCGAGACGGCACCGTCGCTCACCACCGCTCCGATCGACGCCGCCGTGCTGATCGGATGCAGCCCGCTGATGCGTCGATCGCTCGACACGGTCCGGGCCCGCGGCATCCCGGTGGTGGTCATCGAGGGGGATGCCGGAGGGGACATCCCCCGCATCGGTCTGGACAACAGGGAGGCCCAGCGCCACGCAGCGCGGCACCTGCGGGCGCTCGGCCACGAGGACGTGGTGGTCCTGACGCTTCCGGTGAACGCCGACCGCCCGCGCGGGTTCTTCGGCCCTGAGGTCGAGGTCACCGTCGACGTCACCCGCGATCGTCTCGCCGGCGCGCGCGACGTGTATCCCGATGCGCCCGCCTACGCCGCGGCAGGCAGCTTCATCGACGAGGGGTTGGCGGCGGGCCGCGATCTGCTGGCGGGTCCCGACCGACCCACCGCGGTGATCGCGCAGAGCGATCTGCTCGCGGCGGGGGTGATCCGGGCCGCCGAAGAGGCGGGACTGCGCGTGCCCGACGACCTCAGCGTGACCGGGTTCGACGGCATCGTCGTCGATGGGCTCGCGCCCTACTCGTTGACCACTCTCGTCCAGCCGGCAGCCGACAAAGGACGCGCCGCCGGACTGGCCGTGGCGAGCATGCTGGAGGGTGGGAGCGCCGTCTCGATGCACTTCACCTGCGCGTTCCGCGAGGGGAACACGTCGGGTCCGGCGCCGGTCGCCCAATAGAATGGACCCGACCCCGATCGCCTGAGTCGTGCTGCCCGGCCGACCGACGACCCTGAGGAGGCCGCATGTTGGTCTTCCTCGGAGTGTTCGCGGCGGCCGCGCTGATCCTCCCCTGGTTGGTCCATCGCCTCGGCGCACGCGCGTTCTTCTTCGCAGCCGCGGTGTCGGCCGGTGCCTTCGTCTACACGGTGATCCTCGGACCCGGTGTGCTCGCCGGGAACATTCCGTTCGAGTCATACGACTGGATCCCCCCGCTCGGCATCGAGCTGTCGATGCGGATGACCACGCTGTCGTGGGTCCTCGCGCTCGTCGTCACGGGTGTCGGCGCCCTCGTGCTGCTGTATTGCCGGTGGTACTTCCGTGACAACGCCGAGGGCCTCGGCCAGTTCGCCGCGGTGCTGCTCGCCTTCGCGGGGGCGATGTACGGGCTCGTGCTCACCGACGACCTCGTCGTGCTGGTGATGTTCTGGGAGGTCACCAGCGTCCTGTCGTACCTGCTCATCGGGTACTACCACCGCCGCGGCGCGAGTCGTCGCTCGGCCCTGCAGGCCCTGCTGGTGACGACCCTGGGCGGCCTGGTGATGCTGATCGGCGTCGTGCTGCTCGTCGTCGACACCGGCACCTCGAGCATCTCCGAGATCCTCGCCGCCCGGCCCGAGGGCCCCGTCGTCGTGGCCTCCCTCGTGCTCCTGCTCGTCGGCGCGCTCAGCAAGTCCGCGGTCTTCCCGTTCCACTTCTGGCTCCCCGGCGCCATGACCGCCCCGACACCCGTCAGCGCGTACCTCCACGCCGCAGCGATGGTGAAGGCCGGGATCTACCTGATCGCCCTGTTCGCCCCGTTCGAGGCGAACGAGCCGGGGTGGCGGCCCATCGTCGTCTCGCTCGGTGTCTTCACGATGCTGCTCGGCGGGTTCCAGGCCCTCCGCGAGACCGACCTCAAGCGCCTCCTGGCGTTCGGGACGGTCAGCCAGCTCGGGTTCCTCACCGTCATCCTCGGGTACGGCGTCCGCGACACCGCACTTGCGGGGCTCGCCCTCCTCCTCAGCCATGCGCTGTTCAAATCCGCGCTCTTCCTCGTCGTCGGGATCATCGACCGTCAGCTCGCCACCCGCAACATCGGCGAGCTGTCGGGGCTCGGCCGGCAGGCGCCGGTGCTCGCGACCCTGTCGATCGTCGCCGTCGCCTCGATGGCGGGATTGCCGCCGACGATCGGCTTCGTCGCCAAGGAGACCGCTCTCACCGCACTCCTCCATCAGGCGCAGGGCGGCGAGGCCTGGGCGATCGTGGGCATCCTCGGTGTCGCGGCGGGTTCGGCACTCACGATGGCCTACGGCATCCGTTTCGTCTGGGGAGCCTTCTGGACCAAGCGCACCGGACCCGACGGCGCGCCACCGAAGCGCACCGAGTGGCCCGGCGCCCCGGCGGGATTCCTCGCCGCCCCGCTGATCCTCTCCGCCCTCACCCTCGTCGCGGGGCTCGCGGCCCCGGCCGTCGACACGGTGCTCGCCACCTACGCCGACGAGGCCCCGCTCGCCACCCCGGGCGTGGCAGAGCCCGAGCCGTACTACCTGGCGCTCTGGCACGGTCTGGAGCCGGCGCTGTTCATCTCACTGGGCACGATCGCGCTCGGCGCGGCGATCTTCTGGGCGACGGTGCGAAAGGATCTCTCCCGGCGCGTCCTGCCCTTCGAGGCGTTCGACGTCTACAACGCCGTGCTCCGCGGCATCGCCCGCCTGTCGGTGGCCACGACCACGTTCACCCAGCGCGGGTCGCTGCCGGTCTACATCGGGACGATCTTCATCGTCTTCGTCGTCGCCGAGGCGACCGCCCTCATCATGGGCGGTCCGGACTGGCGGGCGGACGTCGACCTGTTCCAGGATCCCGCCCAGTTGGCCATCGCACCCGTGATGATCATCGCGGGACTCATCGCCGTCCGCGCGAAGAAGCGATACACCGGCGTCGTGCTGGTCTCGGTGACGGGGCTGGGAATGGCCACGCTCTTCGCGATCAGCGGCGCCCCCGACCTCGCGCTCACCCAGATCCTCATCGAGACGGTCACCCTCATCGCGTTCGCGCTCGTGCTGCGGCGGATCCCCTCGCGGATGGGGGAGCACAACGCCTCGGTCGCCGCGATTCCGCGGGCGCTCGTGGCCGGCGCGGTCGGCATCACGATGATGGCGGTCGCCGTCATCGCGACCGGCGCGCGTCTGCAGGATCCGGTTTCGGTGGCATGGCCCGACCTCGCATACGAGCTCGGGCATGGACGCAACGTCGTCAACGTCGCCCTCGTCGACATCCGCGGGTGGGACACGATGGGCGAGCTCGGCGTGCTCATCCTGGCGGCGACCGGCGTGGCATCCCTCGTCTTCGTCACCGACCGCAAAGACAACCTCACCGCCACCAACGCCCTGCCTCGCGTGGGTGGACGCGATCGCCGTCTGCTCGTCGAGACCCCCTCAGGCGTCAAGCCCCGGAACGCGGGGAGCGGGCGTCAGCGCATGGCGTGGCTCGTGGGCGGTCAGCAGGTGCGTCCGGAGAACCGCTCGATCCTCCTCGAGGTGATCGTGCGCATCCTCTTCCACTCGATCATCATCGTCTCGCTCTATCTGCTCTTCGCCGGCCACAACCTGCCCGGCGGCGGCTTCGCCGGGGGTCTGGTCGCCGGGATGGCGCTGGTGATGCGGTACGTCGCGGGCGGACGGTACGAACTCGGCGTCGCCGCGCCGACCGACGCCGGACGCCTTCTCGGGGTCGGGATGTCGATCGCGGTGGGCTGCGCCATCGTGCCGCTCCTCTTCGGCGCACCGCCGCTGACGAGCACCTGGTTCGAAGCCGAGCTCCCGATCCTCGGCCACGTGGAGTTCGTCACCTCCACCCTGTTCGACGTCGGGGTGTACCTCGTCGTCGTCGGCCTCGTGCTCGACGTGCTGCGCTCGCTCGGCGCCGAGGTCGACCGACAGATGCAGCGCAGCAAGGCCAGGGGGGTGAGCGTGTCGTGAGCGTCTCCCTCACCCTCATCCTCATCATGGGCGTGCTCTTCGCCTGCGGCGTCTACGCGATGCTCGAGCGCAGCCTCACCCGCGTGCTCATCGGCTTCCTCCTCCTCGGCAATGCGGCGAACCTGTTCCTCCTCGTCGTGATCGGCCAGCCCGGCATCGCCCCGTTCTTCGGATCCGGCGAACCCGAGGAGATGTCCGACCCCCTTCCCATGGCGCTGACCCTGACGGCGATCGTCATCACCTTCGCGGTGTCGGCGTTCCTCCTCGCCCTGATCTACCGCTCGTGGCAGCTCGGTCAGGCCGATACCGTCACCGACGACGAGGCCGATCTGGCGGTGCGCGATCGCGGCGCCGCCGACGAGGACATGATCGACGACGAGACCGAGATCGAAGACACCGATGACGACGCCACCACCGACTTCGTCGGCCTCGACACCGCGCCGATCACGGTGCTCGGCAGCCGCGACATCTCCGGTGTGCAGGATGACGCCCCGGTGAACCTTCCCGAAGCGTCGCGTCGGTCGCGGCGAGGCGACTCGACCGAGCGAGGGGGAGACGCATGATCGCCCTCGTACCGCTCCTGGCGACCCTCCCGCTCCTGGGCGCTGCACTCGCGCTCGTGGCCGGCCGGCATCGGCGCACCCAGGTCGCCATCTCGATCGTCACGCTGACGACGGTCACCGTCATCGCCGCGATCCTGCTGGTCGTCGTCGATCAGGGCGGCGATGCCCTGGCGGTCTCGGTCGGCGACTGGCCGATCCCCTTCGGCATCGTGCTCTACGTCGATCGGCTCTCGGCGCTCCTCATCGTCGTCTCGAGCATCGTGCTCCTGGCGGTCCTGCTGTTCTCGGTCGGCCAGGGTGCGGCCGACAACGACGACGAGACGCCGGTGTCGATCTTCCACCCGTCGTACCTGCTGCTGGCGGCGGGGATCTTCACGGCCTTCATCGCCGGTGACCTGTTCAACCTCTACGTCGGGTTCGAGATCCTGCTCGTCGCCTCCTATGTGCTGATCACCCTGGGGAGCACCGAGAACCGCATCCGCACCGGCGTCGTCTACATCGTCGTCTCGCTCGTCTCGTCGATCCTCTTCCTCGCGGCGATCGCCGCGATCTACGGGGCCCTCGGCACCGTGAACATGGCGCAGATCTCCGAGCGGATGATGGAGCTCCCGCAGGACACCCAGACGGTGCTGCATCTGCTGCTTCTCGTGGCGTTCAGCATCAAAGCCGCCGTCTTCCCGCTGTCGTTCTGGTTGCCCGACTCCTACCCGACCGCTCCGGCGCCGGTGACCGCGGTGTTCGCGGGCCTGCTGACGAAGGTCGGCGTCTACGCGCTCATCCGCACCGAGACCCAGCTGTTCAACGACAACGACCTGAACTTCCTCCTGATGTGCGTCGCGCTCGCCACGATGATCGTCGGGGTGCTCGGTGCGATCGCGCAGGCAGAGCTCAAACGCATCCTCTCGTTCACCCTCGTCAGCCACATCGGGTACATGATCTTCGGGCTCGCGATCGCGACCCCGGCGGCGATCGGCGCGACGATCTACTACACCGTCCACCACATCGTCGTGCAGACCACCCTCTTCCTCGCGGTGGGGCTCATCGAGCGCCGCGCGGGAAGCACGTCGATCCTGCGGGTGAAGGGGCTGATGCGGGCCGCGCCCGTCATCGCGGTGCTCTACTTCATCCCCGCCGTGAACCTCGGCGGGCTCCCGCCCTTCTCGGGCTTCATCGGCAAGTTCGCCCTCTTCGACGCCGCCGCCGAGGTCGGGACCCCGATCATGCTCGTGCTGATCGTCGGCGGCATCGTGACGAGCCTTCTCACCCTCTACGCGCTGATGCGCGCGTGGAACCTGTCATTCTGGCGCGAGGACGACGACTCCACCGAGACCGAGGCGCGCATCTCGTACCTCGGCCAGGCGCCCGCCGCGGGCATCCAGACCGAGCGGCGCGTGATCCCCCGCATCATGACGGCGGCGACGACCGGGATGGTGGCGATCACGGTCGCGCTGACGGTCTTCGCCGGGCCGCTCTACGGCGTGTGCGAACGCATCGGCGCCGCGCTCCTCGAGCCGATCCAGCTCGTGCAGCTCGAGGAGGAGGCGGACTCATGAGCGAGGATCGCGCGACTCCGCCCCCGGCTCGCGGCATGCTCGAGATCACGTGGCGTCAGCTGCCGTTCTTCCTGTGGCTGATCGCTCTGTGGATGCTGCTGTGGGGCCAGTTCACCGTGCTGGCGTTCCTGACCGGTCTCGTCGCGGCAGTCGTGGTCACGCGCGTGTTCCGGCTGCCACCCGTCGCGCTGTCGGGTCGCCTCAATCTCTGGTACGGCCTGGTCTTCGTCGTGACCTTCCTCGTGGCGCTCGTGCGCGGCTCGCTCCTGGTGGCCTGGCAGACCGTCCGCCCGGGGAAGCTCCCCGGATCGGCCATCATCGCCGTGCACCTGCGCACCGATGACGACCTGATCATGACCCACACCGCGGTGACCTCCTCGCTGATTCCCGGTTCGCTCGTCGTGGAAGCCGACCGAGACCGTCGCGTGCTCTACCTGCACGTCATCGGGGTGGATGACGACGACGACATCGACCTGCAGCGCAAGACCGTGCTCGGCTGGGAGGCGCGGATCGTGCGCGCCGTCGGATCACGGGCTCAACTCGACATCATCCGCGAAGCGACGGTCGACACCCCGCGTCAGGGAGGAACACCGACATGAGTACCGTGCTCCTCATCGCCATCTTCGTGATCTTCGTCGTCGCGGCACTGCTCACGCTGTGGCGCATCGTCGTCGGTCCGTCGATCCTCGACCGCGCCGTGGCATCCGATGTCCTCCTCACCGAGGTGCTGTGCGTGCTGGGCGCGGAGATGGCCATCAATCAGCACACGCGCACCCTTCCCGTTCTGCTCGTGATCGCGGCGGTCGGGGTGTTCGGATCGATCTCGATCGCCCGGTTCGTCGCACGGAAGGACACGGCAGAGCGATGACCGATGCTCTCGACCTCGTCGCCCTCGTGCTGATCCTCGCGGGGAGCCTGCTCTGCCTCACGGCCGCCATCGGTCTCCTGCGGTTCAACGATGTGGCCTCGCGTCTGCACGCGGCGACCAAACCGCAGATCCTGGGCCTGCTCCTCATCTGCATCGCCATCGCACTGGCGCTGGAATCGTGGCCGGTCGTCGCCTTCCTCGTGCCGGTGATGCTGCTGCAGATGGCGACCGCCCCGCTCTCGGCCCACATGATCGCCCGTCAGGCGCACCGCAACGGCACGATCGACGACCGTGATCTGCTCGTCGACGAACTCGCCGAGCAGAAACAGACCCCGCCCGCCGCGGGGGGCTGACCCGGCCGCCCCCTGCTCTTTCAGTCCGAGGGGATCAGGCGCAGCGTGTGCGTGGTCGTCGCCGCGACGGCGTCGGGGGTGAAGGCCCAGGGAAGAAGCTCCGCACGCTGCCACGCCGGAGTCTGATCGACGTAGTTCGGGTGGAAGGCGTGGCCGCTCGCACCGGTCAGGTGATGCCAGCCCGACCGGTCGAGATCGCCGAGGTCGACGACCATGCGCATCGACGGCACGGTCACGGTCTCGAAGCCCTGCCCGAGCACCCATCCTGTCGCGTTCGCCACCGACGAGCCGCCGCCGACGGGGTAGGGGCCGCGATTGAACAGCATCTCGATCGGCGCGATGCCCGAGGTTCCGAACGTGTCATTCGTCAGATCGAGGGCATGCAGGGTGCCCCACTTCCACATCCGGGGGTTGTCGCCCTGGAGCGTCACGAGCCGCTCGTACGCATCGGTCGCGGTGCGCTCGAGCATCTCGGCCTGCGACGACACGTCGAGCCCCTCGTTCTGCCACCACGGCGACGACGGGTCGGAGAGCAGGGTGTCGACGACGAGGAACTTGCGGGCCTGGTTTCCGAGGGGAGCCGCGGTATCGCGCTCGCGCACGAAGATGTTCTGCACCAGTTCGTCCCAGAGCACGTTGGCGTAGGCCGCCGCGGCGGAGCCGGCGTGGTTCTGGCCGTCCCACCCGCCGAGGAGGTCGAGCGCAGCATCCGTTCCCGCGTCACCGGTCTGAACGCCGGCGTACGCGGCGATGAGACGCGGGCCCATCCACATGGCGTTGTCGGCCTGGATGTCGCGCATGTCGGTCGCGGTCAACGGTCCCGCCGCGATCCGCCGCTCGAGCATCTCGACGATGCGGGCTCCGCGCCAGCCGTAGTCCCAGTCGCGGGTGAGCTGATAGGGGTAGTCCTCGCCCACGATGGCGTTGTTGGCGGTGACGATGTAGCCGGCTTTGGGGTTCAGCGAGACCGGGAGCTCTTCGAACGGGATGTATCCCTGCCAGGCGTAGGCGGAGTCCCACCCCGGCTGCGGCAGCGACCCGTCGCCGGCGCCGCGGATCGGCAGCTTGCCGGGCGTCTGGTAGCCGATGTTCCCGGCCGTGTCGGCGTAGACGAGGTTCTGCGCCGGCACGTCGAAGAGCGACGCGGCCGTGCGGAAGGAGTCGAAATCGCCCGCCTGGTTGAGGGCGAAGATGGCAGCCGGCGTCGTGCCGGGTTCGAGCGCCGTCCACCGGAGGCTCACGGCGTACTCCCCATCGGGCGCGCCGGTCGGCGCGGCCGGAGCCCCGTCGGTGCCGACGAACGGGTCGTCGGCGATGCCGGCGTACTCCGCGCTGGCGTCGGAGATGAGCGGCCCGTTCTCGGTGGCGCGCACAGTGATCTCGACGTCGTCGCCGCCGGCGACCGCGATGGTCTCCTGCCGCACGGTGAGGGGCAACAGCTGCCCGTCGCGCCAGTACGCGTCATCCTGCACGCGCTCGAGGTACAGGTCGGTGACGTCGGTGGTGAGGTTGGTGAAGCCCCACGCGATGTCGGCGTTGTGGCCGATGATCACCCCCGGCATCCCCGAGAACCCGAAGCCGGCGACGTCGAAGGGACAGTTCTGCTGCACGCGTTCGCACTTCAGCTGCACCTGATGCCAGACGCTCGGGAGCGACGCGCCCAGGTGCGGGTCGTTGGCGAGGAGCGGCATGCCGGTGTCGGTGAGGGCGCCCGACACGACCCACGAGTTCGAGCCGATGCCCTCGCCGATCGGCCCGACGAGGGTGCTGACGGCGGCGACGACGTCGCCGACCTCGGTCCAGTCGACGGCGGCCTCGACGATCGGTGCGGCCTGGGTCGTCGCGGTCGCGCTCGCCGGCACGGGGGTTCCCGCCTCATCGAGCACGGGCACGATCACGGGATTCCGGTCGAAGGGATAGGTCGGGTAGAGGTCGGCGAGTTCCTCAGGAGTGAACGATGCCGCCGCGACCGCGCGGTTGGTCTCGTCGCCGATGTTCGAGCGGAGGTCCCAGGCCATCGCCTTCAGCCAGGCGACGGAGTCCTCGGGCGTCCACGGCTCGATCTCGTAGTCGGCGTTCTGCAGACCCAGGACGGCGTACTCGAAGGAGGCGTCGGGGCCCTGATGATCGGCCAGGTACGCGTTCACCCCGTCGGCGTAGGCGTCGTAGTACGCGAGGACGGTCGGGTCGAGCGAGGCGACCTCCTGGGCGGCGATCTCGCGCCATCCGAGTGTCCTCAGGAAGATGTCGGTCTGCAGCTGGGATTCGCCGAAGAGCTCCGAGAGCCGGCCGCTCGTGACGTGACGGCGGAAGTCCATCTCCCAGAACCGATCCTGTGCATGGACGTACCCCTGCGCGTAGAAGAGGTCGCGGGAGGTCGCGGCGGTGATGGTCGGGATGCCGAGGGCGTCGCGCTGCACGCTCACCTCGGCGGTCAGACCGGGGAGGGTCTTCTCGCCGTCGAGCTGGGGGAACGACCGCTGCACCGAGTAGACGACGACGCTCGCGGCGATGAGGGCGAGCACGACGAGGCCGACGAAGACGGAGTACGCGATGAGGGCGATGCGGCGGCCGAGGGAACGTCGTGCCGGCGGTTCGGGCTCGTCGAACAGCTCGACGTCGTCGATCACGTCTGCGGGCTTCGTCATCGAAGGAGACCTCCAGTCGCGAGACCCGGTGCCGGAGAGCGTGGATCTCGGTGCCGTTCGGGCGACACCGGAGAATCGTATCCCGAGGGTCGGGGCGCGGCGCGCGGGATCAGTCGGTGCCGGTGTCGAACGCCGCAGCCTCCGACGCGGCGTCGGTCGCTTCGGCCAGCCGACCGCGCTCGTCGGGCTCGGCCGGCTCGATGATCTCGTCGGCCCCGCCCTGCTCGAGCTTTCCGACCAGCTCCCCGGTGGCGCCGCCGATGAGCCCGAGCCCGGCGAAGAGCTCGAGACGGGCGCGGGAGTCGGCGATGTCGAGGTTGCGCATCGTCAGCTGGCCGATCCGGTCGGTGGGGCCGAACGCGGCGTCTCCGACCCGTTCCATCGACAGCTTCTCGGGTGCGTACGACAGGCCCGAGGCCACCGTGTCGAGGATCGTGTAGTCCTCGCCGCGGCGAAGGCGCAGGGTGACGGTTCCCGAGATCGAGGACCCGACCCACTTCTGGATCGACTCACGAAGCATCAGCGACTGCGGCTCGAGCCAGCGGCCCTCGTACATCAGGCGGCCGAGGCGGCGACCCTGCTCGTGATAGGTCGCGAGGGTGTCTTCGTTGAGGATGCCGTTGACGAGGCGCTCGTACGCGATGAACAACAGCGCCATCCCGGGCGCCTCGTAGATGCCCCGCGACTTCGCCTCGATGATGCGGTTCTCGATCTGGTCGCTCATGCCGAGGCCGTGACGGCCGCCGACGGCATTGGCGGCCCGGACGAGCTCGACGGGGTCGCCGAACTCCTCGCCGTTGATCGCCACCGGCCGACCGGCGTCGAAGGTGATGCTGACGTCTTCGGGGGCGATCTCGACGCCGTCGTCCCAGAACCGCACGCCCATGATGGGCTGCACCGTCTCGAGCGACACGTCGAGGTGCTCCAGGGTCTTCGCCTCGTGGGTCGCCCCCCAGATGTTCGCATCGGTCGAGTACGCCTTCTCGGCGCTGTCGCGGTAGGGGAAGCCATGGGCCAGCAGCCACTCGCTCATCTCGGCACGACCGCCCAGCTCTGTGACGAAGTCGGCGTCGAGCCACGGCTTGTAGATGCGGAGGGCCGGGTTGGCGAGAAGGCCGTAGCGGTAGAACCGCTCGATGTCGTTGCCCTTGTAGGTCGAGCCGTCGCCCCAGATGTCGACGCCGTCGTCCTTCATCGCGCGCACCAGCAGCGTGCCGGTCACCGCGCGCCCGAGGGGCGTGGTGTTGAAGTAGGTGCGGCCGCCGGAGCGGATGTGGAACGCGCCGCACGCCAGCGCCACGAACCCCTCCTCGACGAGGGCGGTCTTGCAGTCGACGAGGCGCGAGATCTCGGCGCCGTACTGCAGGGCCCGGTCGGGGATCGAGGCGATGTCGTCCTCGTCGTACTGACCGAGGTCGCCGGTGTACGTGCAGGGCACCGCTCCCTTGTCGCGCATCCACGCGACGGCGACGGAGGTGTCCAGACCCCCCGAGAAGGCGATGCCGACGCGCTCGCCGACGGGCAGGGACTGAAGGACCTTCGACATGGCCTCAAGTCTAGTGAGAGGGGGTTTGCGCCCTGCTCCGCGGTGCGGGAGGGTTTTCTCATGGCTGTGCATGTCAATGTCGACACCTTCGTGCGTGCCGAGACCGATCGGATGTTCGCCGACATCCAACGCGACGCCGGCGGCGTGAACGTGTTCAAACACAACCGCGAGCCCGCCGACGTCGCCCATCAGACCGTCATCCGACTCAATCGAGACACCCTCTACAGCTTTGCGATCGTGGATCTGTCCGAGGGCGCCCGGGTATCGATTCCGGATGCCGCAGGCCGGTACCTGTCGGTGATGGTGCTCGACCGCGACCACTACGTGCGTGCGGTGATGCACGACCCGGGCGAGCACGACCTCGCGGCCCTCGCGCCGGGTGCCGATCACGTGCTCGTCGCCGCGCGGACACTCGTCGACCCCGATGATCCCGAGGACATCGCCGAGGTCGCCGCCCTGCAGGATCAGCTCTCGCTCGAGGCCGTGTCGTCGCGCCCCTTCGAGCCGGGGGACTGGGATGCGGCATCTCTCGACGCCACTCGCGACGCGCTGCTGACGCTCGCGCGGGGTCTTCGCGCATTCGACCGCACCTTCGGCGACCGGGACGAGGTCGATCCGGTCCGCCACCTCATCGGCACCGCCGCCGGCTGGGGCGGCCTGCCGCTGTGGGAGGCCTCATACCTGGGGGTGGACCCCCAACTGCCCGTCGGGCACTACGAGCTCACCATGCACGAGGTGCCGGTCGACGGCTTCTGGTCGGTGTCGGTCTACAACGCCCGCGGCTTCTTCGAGCCGAACCCCGAGGGTCGCTACTCGGTGAACAGCGTCACCGGAGTCCGCGACGAGGACGGCTCGATCACGGTGCGATTCACGCCTCCCGGTCAGGTGGAGGGGCCGAACGACATCCCGCTGCCGGAGCAGTGGAACTTCCTCGTCCGGCTGTACCGCCCCCGTGCCGAGATCCTGGAGGGCCGCTGGCAGGTGCCCGATCTGGTGCGCGAGGCGGTGGACGACGATCAGGCGCCGGAGGGCGGGCCGGCTGAGCCCGTCGACGAGGGAACGGATCCCGACGATGAGCCGGGAATCGCCGCCGACCCCGTCGAGACCGAGGCGGAGACCCCGACCGACGACGCGTCCCGGGAGTGATCGCGGCGTCGCCCTGCGGCGACGACGACCGCGGCGGTGACCACGATCCCGAGGGCGATGACGACGACCCAGAAGGCCACGCCCGCGTACCCCGGGAAGATCAGGTCGGGGTTGTTCGGGTTCAGGAACGGGTACGGGTACCAGAACGGCTGACCCGACGCCGGGTTGGTGATCAGCGGCCCGCGCACGAGGGTGTACACCACCCACACGATCGGGAAGACGAGGATGACGCCGACGTCGCGCCACGGCAGCGCACGGCGTCCGGGGCCGAGGAACAGATCGAGCAGCAGGAAGAGCGGCGCGATCACGTGCAGGATCTCATTCGACCAGGGCACCGTGACCCCCTGAGGCAGGGGCACGTTCCGCAGCAGGGTGTTGTAGACCACGCCCGTGATCACCATGTAGGTCGTCACGCTCGCAAGTGCGACGGCGAGGGCGGGCGGATCGGTCGCTGATGCGGCATCCGCTGTTCTCGTCCGCCGCGCCACAGCCCAGCGCGCACCAGCCCAGAGGAGCACCACCGCGGCGGCGCAGTTGGACAGGATCGTGAAGAAGCTGAAGAAGTTCGTCACCACCGTCGGCAGGTGCGAGCCGTCGGCGATGCCGATTCCGATGGTGCGGACGGCCTGCCCGATCACGGCGGTGATGATGGCGACGGCGGCGAGGAGGCGCAGGACGTTCCACGCGGCGGCCCAGCGAGAGGATGCCAGCATGGGCCGACTCTAGCGGGGCGGTCGGGGGGTGCGGGGGGCTCGCCCGATAGGATCGGGTGTAACCGTCCGACAACGGGGGAGTGGGCCATGCCAGGCATTGTGATCGTCGGCGTTCAGTGGGGTGACGAGGGCAAGGGCAAGGCCACCGACCTCCTGGGTGAACGCACCGACTGGGTCGTGAAGTTCAACGGCGGCAACAATGCCGGACACACCGTCGTCATCGGCGACGAGAAGTACGCGCTGCACCTGCTGCCCTCCGGCATCCTGTCGCCGGGAGTGAACGCGGTCATCGGCAACGGTGTCGTGATCGACCTCGAGGTGCTCTTCGCCGAGCTGAAGGCGCTGCAGGCGCGCGGCCTCGACACCTCGCGCCTGAGGATCAGCGCCAACGCGCACGTGATCACGCAGTACCACCGCACCCTCGACAAAGTCACCGAGCGCTTCCTCGGCAAGCGCCAGATCGGCACGACCGGTCGTGGGATCGGCCCCGCCTACGCCGACAAGATCAACCGGGTCGGCATCCGCGTGCAGGACCTCTTCGACGAGAACATCCTGCGGCAGAAGGTCGAGGGGGCGCTCGATCAGAAGAACCACCTCCTGCTGAAGGTCTACAACCGCCGCGCGATCGCCGTGGAAGAGGTCGTCGAAGACCTGCTGTCGTACGCCGAGCGTCTGCGCCCGATGGTCGCCGACACGTCGCTGCTGCTCGATGAGGCCCTCGACCGAAACGAGGTCGTGGTGTTCGAGGGCGGACAGGCGACCATGCTCGACGTCGACCACGGCACGTATCCCTTCGTCACGTCGTCGTCGGCGACGGCGGGTGGCGCGGCGACCGGATCGGGGGTCGGCCCCCGGCGCCTCGATCGCATCGTCGGCATCGTCAAGGCCTACACGACCCGCGTCGGGTCGGGCCCGTTCCCGACGGAGCTGTTCGACGAGCACGGCGACTTCCTGCGCTCGCGGGGGTTCGAGTTCGGCACCACCACGGGGCGCCCGCGCCGCGTGGGTTGGTACGACGCGCCCATCACCCGGTACGCGACCCGCATCAACGGCATCACCGATCTCGTGCTCACCAAGCTCGACATCCTCACCGGCCTCGACGAGATCCCGGTGTGCGTCGCCTACGACGTCGACGGCGAGCGGTTCGAGGAGGTGCCGGTCAACCAGACCGACTTCCACCACGCGCGCCCGATCTACGAGATGTTCCCCGGATGGAAGGACGACATCTCGGGCGCCCGGACCTTCGACGACCTTCCCCTGGCGGCGCAGGACTACGTGCTGGCGCTGGAGGAGATGAGCGGCACCCGCATCTCGGTGATCGGCGTGGGCGCAGCTCGCGACGCGGTCATCGTGCGCCACGACCTGGTCGACTGATGCGGTTCCTCGTCGGCGGGTACTCCGCCGACAGCGGCGGGATCGCCACCGGGATCGGGGTGCTCCTGGCGGGCGAACCCGACTCCGGTTCCGCCGCCGGACCGCTCGCCGTGGTCGGTGAGGCGGTCTCGGCGAGATCGCCGTCGTGGGTCAGCTGGAACGAGGGGACGGATGTCGCCTACGCGACCCTCGAGGCGGAGGGAACCGTGCGTGCGTTTCGACGCATCGGCGAAGACCGGTTCGCTCCGCTCGGCGACGCGGTCGAGGCGGGGGAAGCGGTGTGCCATGTCGCGGTGTCGCCGGACGGCGGGACTCTCGTCGCGACGTGCTGGGGCGACGGGCGCGTGGTGCGTTATCCGCTCGCGAGCGATGGACGGATCGGGCGGCCGTCCTTCGCGCCGGCCGCGGTGGATCCGTCGGCGCCGGGCGGGGTGACGGGGGCTGTGTCGGATGTCGAGGCGGCCGCAGCCGAGGTCGGCATCGACCTGGCGGCTTTGGGCCTCGGTGGGCGTGGAGACGCAGGTCTCTTCGGTGGGCGAGGACTCGACGGGCTGGATGGGCTCGACGGGATGGCGCTGTTCGGCGGCATGGGTGGCGGCGTGAGCGGCGATGCCGACGCGGCGGCCCTGGCGGGGCCCGTCGATCGACCGGAGCCGGCCGAGGAGAGGGTCTCGCGGGCGCATCAGACGGTGTTCCTGCCCGGCGGGCTCGTCGCGACATCCGATCTGGGATTCGATCTCGTGCGCTTCTGGCGCCTCGTGGACGGGAGGCTGCGACCGCTGCACGACGTCTCGCTGCCCTACGGCAGCGGTCCGCGGCACATGGTGTGGCACCCGAGCGGGCACCTGTACGTGGTGACGGAGTACAGCTGCGAGGTCTTCGCGCTCGCGCGCGACGAAGCGGGGCGCTGGCGCGTGGTGTCGGGAGCGCCCCTCGGAGCCGGAACGCTCGCCGGAGACAGCGCCGCCGAGCTGGCCCCGTCGCGCGACGGCGCGTTCCTCTACGCCGGTGTGCGCGGGAGCAACACGATCGCCGTCGTCGCCGTGCGCGGCGCGGGGGAGAGCCTCGCGCCCGTCGCCCTCGTCGAGGCGGGCGTGGACTGGCCGAGACACCACCTCGTGGTGCGCGACACCCTGCTGGTCGCCGGGGAACGCTCCGACGACGTGGTGTCGCTGACCCTCGACATCCGCTCCGGGGTGCCCGGCCGCGTTCGCCATCGCACGTCGGCGCCGTCGCCGACCTGCCTGACGCCCCTCGTCTGACCCGCTCCATTCCCACGACCCGTCGACTTCTGCCGTGCGGATGCCGCGGGAGCGACGTTTTTCGGCGGGTCGCGGTGCCTCGGGGGCGCGTGCGGCGCCCCGTGGCGGCGCCCGCTACAGCTTCGCGTCCTGGCGGGGGATCACGACCTGCTTGATGATCAACAGGATCGACGCCGTCACGGGGATCGCCACGAGCGCGCCGAGAAGCCCCAGCAGCGTGCCGCCGACGAGCGCGCCGATGACGACGAGCGCCCCGGGCACCGCGATCGCGCGGCTCATCACGCGCGGGGTCAGGACGTATGCCTCGATCTGGATGTAGATGAGGTACGCGATCGCGAAGATCAGCGCCGTGAGCGGGTTGGTGAACAGCGCGAGGATGCTGGCGAAGATCCAGTACAGCACCGGACCCACGAGGGGGATGAGCGTGATCGCAAACGCCGCGACCGCCATCAGGGCCGGGAAGGGCAGACCGAGGAAGAGGTGCAGGAAGAACGCCACGAGCGAGTTGAAGAACGCCAGCACCACCATGCCCATGAGATATCCGCCGATCGAGTCGGTGATCTCATCGGTCATCGACCGCACCTTCGGGCGGTAGCGGGCGGGGCTCAGACGGGTGAAGGCGACCTTCATGGTGTCGAGGGATGCCAGGAAGTACAGGCTCAGCACCAGCACGATCAGGATGCCCGAGATCGTCGTCGCGATGGTCGCGCCGACCTGCAGGACTCCGCCGCCGATCGCGGCGATGTTCGCGGGGTTGGTGATGAAGGTCTCGAACTCCCCGAGCAGGCTGCCGATCTGGTCGCCGAAGGTGTCTTGCAGCCAGGCGTAGACGTCTGAGGCCTGGAAGGCGTTGATCGTCGAGGGCAGGTCGGAGAAGAACTGGGAGATCTGTCGCACGAGAGTCGGCACGACGAGCGACACGACTCCGACGACGATGACGACGAAGCCTGCGAAGACGATGAGGATCGCCCACCCGCGTCCGAGTCCGCGTCTCTCGAGGAAGCGCACGATCGGGTCGAGCCCGAGCGCTGCGAACAGGGCGAAGGCGATGTAGATCAGCACCGTGGAGAGGTTGATGAACGCGACACCGAGCCCGAGGGCGACGAGTCCGCCGAGGGTGAGGAAGAAGCCGATCGCGAACGGATTGTTCACGCTGGTGAAGAGGGTGCGGCGCCGGACGTAGGTCGTTTCGACGGACGGCTCGGACGCGTCGGTGACAGGGTCGTCCGCAGGCGACGAAGCGGAGGGGCGGGCGTCGGTCATGGTCACACTCTAGGGGCGTGCGGCCCGCGACCTCGGCGGCGCTCGGGGCCGCGCGGTATGGTCGTGGATCGGGGAGGGAAAGCCATGACGACCGAAGATCCCACGACCACGCTTCTGCGGTTGCGCGCGAGCATCGACAACGTCGACGCGGCGCTGGTCTTCCTTCTGGCCGAGCGCTTCCGCTGCACGCAGCAGGTGGGTGAGTTGAAGGCCGCGCACGGCATGCCGGCCTCCGACCCCGGACGCGAGGAGCAGCAGATCGCACGCCTGAAGCGACTGGCCCAGGAGGCCGACCTCGATCCCGAGTTCGCCGAGAAGTGGTTCAACTTCGTCGTCGCCGAGGTGATCCGCCACCACACCGCCGCGGGCGCTGTGAGCGAAGGGCGCTGACATGGGCGATCGGCTCGAGATCGGCACCCTCCTCGAGGCAGCCGAACCGACCCCCGCACAGGTGCTCGCGCGAAAGCTCAACCGGCACACCTTCTGGTGCGGGCAGAGCGGGTCGGGCAAGACCTACGCCCTCGGCGTGCTGCTCGAGCGCGTCATCCTGCACACTCGCCTGCCCCTGGTCATCCTGGATCCGAACTCGGATTTCGTCGGCCTCGGCACGGTGCGGGAGGGAGCGGATGACGCGGTGCGCGCCGCCTGGGACGAGCGCGACATCCGGGTGTTCCGCCCGGGGCGCGACCGCCCCGACGCCCTGCAAGCGCGATTCCTCGACATGCCGTGGCGCTCTCGCGCGGCGCTGCTCGAGCTGGATCCGATTCGCGACGCCGAAGACTTCAACGCTCTGCTCAAACTCGAGGAAGAACTCGACGTCGTCCGCCGCGGAAGCCTCGTCGCTCACCTGAGGTCGGGCGACGACCCCGCCCGTCACCGCCTCGCGACCCGGCTCGAGAACCTCGGCCTCGGCGGGTGGGGGCTGTGGGCCTGGCGCGGCCGGAGCGTCACCGACGACATCCGCGAGCAGCCCGACGCGACGGTGCTCGACCTCGGCGGCTTCCCCACGCGGGCCGAGATGCTCGCGGCGGCGCTCGCGGTGCTCGATCACTTATGGGAGCACCGCGCCGAGCGGGTGGGCCGGTTGATCGTCATCGACGAGGCCCACAATCTCGTGCAGCCGAACCCGATGACCCCGGTGGAGCGAGAGCTCACCGAGCGCATCGTGCAGATCGCGGCCGAAGGCCGGAAGTACGGGCTGTGGCTGCTGCTGTCGACGCAGCGGCCCTCGAAGGTGCACCCCAATGCCCTGTCGCAGTGCGACAACCTCGCCCTGATGCGCATGAGCTCGCCGCGCGACCTGGCCGAGCTCGGCGAGGTGTTCGGCTATGCGCCGGCGGCGCTGGTGGAGCGCTCGCCGCTGTTCGCTCAGGGGCAGGCGCTGTTCGCAGGCGGGTTCGTCGAGACGGCCGGGCTCGTGCAGATGGGTGAGCGCCTGACCGTGGAGGGCGGAAGCGACGTGGCGGTGCCGATCCGCTGACGGGATCCGGGGTCGTTGTCAAGGGCGGGAGGGATGTCGCTGGCCCGACGTAGTGTCGAACGCATGTCCGACAACACATCCAGCGCCGAGACCCTCGGTGCGACCACGTCCGACGACACCACCAACCCCGCGGAGAAGGATCCGGCCGACTGGGTCACCGGCGACGAACCCATGACCGCTCCGCAGCGCAGCTATCTCGACACCCTGGCCCGCGAGGCGGGGGAAGAGCTCTCGGCCGATCTGACCAAGGCCGAGGCCTCGGAGCACATCGAACGGTTGCAGGAGAAGACGGGCCGCTCGTCGAGCTGACCCGGCGCGCGACGCGCCGGCGATTCTGGGACGGTGACATCATCGGAGCGTGAAGGGCTCCGAGCGTTCCGAACTGGATCTTCTTCGTCGGCGCGCGTACGGGCCCGCCGCCGACATCGACGATGACCCGGACGCCCTTCGCCGTCTGAGGGAGCTCGAGCGGCAGAGGAAGAGTTCGTCCGCCGCCGGCGTCCGCCCCGAGCCATCCGACGCTCCGCGTGCGTCGCCGTCGGCACGGGACGCGTCGGTGACGTCGGTCGTGCAGGCGGAGGAGCAGGGCCTGTCGGGGGAGGCCCTGTCGGGGCAGGCCCCGTCCCTCGGACCGCAGTCGGAGGGGTCCGTCGTACCGGGCGACGCCACAGCGACCGGGATCGCCGGTTTCGACGAGGGGACGGCTGGGTCTGCGGCCTCGAACGGGGCGCCGCGGCATCCGACTCGCTCTTCGCCTCGTCGGCGAGAGTCCTCCCTCATCTGGGTCGGATGGATCGCGTCCCTCGCCGCGGTCGCGGCAGTGACGGCGGTGGTGACCTACGGGCTGGTCCGTCTGGCGCCGGTCGAGTCATCGCACGGCGCGCCCCAGATCGCGGCGCTCGAGCCCGAGTCGACGACGACGATCCCGACCGGGTGGTTCGGAGTGGGAGCCAGTTCCGCCGTGTACGAGTTCTTCGGGCTGACTCTCTTCGAGACGACGACCGGGTTCTACGGCACCGGCGGTGACTGCTTCACTGTCGTCCTGACCGCCGACCTGCCGGAGGATGAGGAGGCCGCTCAGAACGGCTACTCGACGTCCGGCCCCGTGTACTCGGGGTGCCGCGTCGGCGAGTTCCCTGCGACCGTCTCGCTTGCGGTCGACAGCGCGTCCCCTCCCGAGTTGCGGGAGCGATTCCCCGGTGCGGCGTTGCAGTTCGTGAAGGTGGACGACCGGATCGGGGTGTTCCTGGGATCCCTCCCCTCCGACTAGGACGGCGTTCCCTCGTTCGACCGTTCCCCCGTCACGTTCCGCCCTCGTTCGATCGTTCCCCCGTCACGTTCCGCCCTCGTTCGATCGTTCCCCCGTCACGTTCCGCCCCGTTCGGATGAGCGACGGGGCAGAACGTGACGGGGGAGCAGAGGGGGGAGGCCTCGCGACGGCCGATCAGGGCGTCGCGCGGCGAAGCGTCGCGAACGCCGCAGCGCCGAGCGCGGCGGCCACGACGAGTCCCCACGCAGCCATGCCGAGGGGTCCCTGCTCGCCGATCCACGTGAACACCTGGCCCCAGGCGTTCAGCCGGCCGACGATGAACATGGCTCCCACGAGAAGCGCGCCGAGCCCGATGAGGCTGACCGTGAAGACCGTGGGCCCGAAACGCTTGTACACGGTCGCACCGGTGAACCCGAGCGTGAACATCAGCATCGCCACGGTGAAGAAGATGAACGCGGCGCCCAGGGGGCCGCCCTGCCAGATCTCGGCCGAGTAGAAGAAGTAGCCGTTGAGCCCCCAGCCGCCGGTCAGCGTCTCGATCCAGCCGCCGATGACGAAGATCACCGCCAGGCTCGCCGCGCTGAGCGCGGCGATGAGATAGGTGCCGAAGAAGAACTCCCGGCGCGTGACACTCATCGCCTGCGAGAACGGGAACGTCAGAGTCAGCGCCTGCACGCCGACGACCGCGAGATACCACAGGGGTGCCTGGGCGCCGCCGCCGTAGAAGTTCCCGGTCACGCCCGACCCGGCGAGGATCCACCAGATCGCGACGGACAGGATGAAGGCGCCGCCGAGGACGAGGAGGGGCACCCAGAGGTAGGTCTGACGGTTGATCAGCTGCATCCGGACGACGCGCAGCGTGCGGTTCATCGGAGTGCTCCTTCTTCGAGTGAGGTGAACGAGCCGCCCTGCTCGGCGGCGTGCTGGGTGGTGCGGACGATGAGCTGCTGCAGCGAGACGGGAGCGACATCCAGTCCAGCGGCGGCCATGCGGGCGCGGTCGTCGGCCGAGAGCCGACCGAGGACGGTGACCGAGGTGGTGCGCCCGAGACTCTGCCGGTGGATGATCTCGCGACCGGCGGTGAAGCTCTCCACCGCCGCGGCGTCGCCGACCACGTTCGTCGCGCGATCGCGGATCTCGTCGGTCTCCTCGTCCATGACGATGCGGCCCCGGTCGATCACCAGCACCCGGCCGAGGAGATTCGACACCTCATCGATGAGATGGCTGGAGAGGATGATCGTGCGGGGGTGCTCGGCGTAGTCGCTGAGCAGACGGTCGTAGAAGATCTGGCGGGCCACCGCGTCGAGACCGAGGTACGGCTCGTCGAAGAAGGTGATCTCAGCGCGTGAGGCCAGGCCGATGATGACGCCGACCGCCGAGAGCTGACCGCGCGAGAGCTTCTTGATCGTCCGGCCCTTGAGCGGTAGCTGGAAGTCGTCGACGAGCTGATCGGCGAGCTCCTGGTCCCAGTGGGGGAAGAAGAGCCGCGCCATCCTCAGCGCGTGACGCGGAGTCGCGTCATCCGGGTACTTCTGGCTCTCTCGCACGAAGCACATGCGCTGCAGCACGCGAGCGTTCTCGTACGGGTGCTCGCCGAACACGCGCACCGTGCCGCTGGTGGCGAAGTTCTGTGCGGTGAGGATCGACATCACGGTCGTCTTGCCGGCGCCGTTGCGGCCGAGGAGGCCGTAAATGGTGTCCTTCTCGATGGAGAAGCTGACGTCGTCGACCGCGACGCTGTCGCGGTAGCGCTTGGTCAGGTGCTCCACCTCGATCACGTGGGTCATCGTGGTGTCCTTTCCGGACTCAGGGTTCGGTGACCGCGGCGCGGTCGTTGATCAGTGCCGTGAGATCGGCGGGGCCGAGTCCGAGCTTGCGCGCCTCGGCGAGCAGCGGTTCGACGTACCGGTCGGCGAATGCGGTGCGGCGCTCGTCGAGCAGACGCTCGCGCGCGCCGGGAGCGACGAACATGCCGATTCCGCGTCGCTTGTACAAGACGCCCTTGTCGACGAGCATGGTCACTCCTTTGGCAGCGGTGGCGGGGTTGATGCGGTGGAACGCGGCGAGCTCGTTCGTCGACGGCGCCTGGCTCTCTTCGGTGAGGCTGCCGTCGATGATCGCGTCCTCCACGCTTTCGGCGATCTGGAGGAAGAGCGCCCTGCCTTCTTCGACCACGGGGTTCCTTACTGGTTCATTAGTTGACCAACTAACCATGCAACACCGCACCTCTCGCTGTCAACCCTCCGCACGCAGCCGTCGCGCACACCGCTATCGCGGCGCACGTCGGCCGGGCGGGTGCGGATTGCGACGGGGGAGCGGTAAGGGGGTGTCTCGCGGTCGCTTCGCCCGTCACGTTCTGCCCCGATTTCGCGCGGGCGGGGGCGGATTGCGACGGGGGAGCGGAAACGGGGTGTCTCGCGGTCGCTTCGCCGTCACGTTCTGCCCCGCTACCGGGCGGGGCGGGGGCGGGTTGCGACGGGGGAGCGGTAAGGGGGTGTCTCGCGGTCGCTTCGCCCGTCACGTTCTGCCCCGATTTCGGGCGGGCGGGGGGCGGATTGCGACGGGGGAGCGCCGGATGCCGCGGAGCGGCGCTCAGGCGGACGGCGCGGGCGGCGCCGCGGGCGGCGGCGCGGTCGAGGGGTGTGCGGGGAGCTCCTGCGCGACCTTCTTCTCCAAGACCTCGATCGCGTCATCCGACAGCAGAAGAAGCCCGTCGAGCTCCTCGCGCACGCGGCGGTAGGCGAGCTGCCGCTCCGCCGGGGTCGCCGCCTCATCGATCGCGACCGAGAGGAGCTGCTGCGCGGTGTCGAGGCGCTTGCGCTCCTCGGCGCTGAAATTCGCGTCCTTCAGCCGCCGCGCGTCGCGCTCGGCCAGGTCGAAGGCGACCTCGTAGTCGGTGACGGCCTCGCGGTACTCCCGCAGCTGCTCGGGGCTGATCCGCGCCGTGGCCGACGGCGGTCGCAGCCGGTCGGCGACGCGCTTCGCGCGAAGGAACGCCGCCGTCAGCGGCTGGCGTCCGTCGCTCATCGCGGGAAAGGCGATCAGTTTGGCGACATCCAGTTCGTACTCGAGCCAGCGGGCGGTGACGTCGTCGTGGATGACGAGCAGCTGCGTGAGAGTGGCGTCAGCCGAGTCGGATGCCGCGTGGCCCGCGTCGTCGACCGCGCCGCCCCGGGTCGCGGCCTGCGCGCCGACGGCGGGAATGGCACCGGAGCGCAGCTCGGCCTTGGCGCGCATCATCTCCAGGCGCCGCCGGTGCCGGCGCTCCGACGCGCGGTCGAACGACTTGATGGCACCGCCGATGGCGGCTCCGATCGGGAAGATCAGCCACCAGAACATCCAGATGTTCGACCAGTCCACCCGTCATCCCCACTCGATCGTCATCGGCGCTCCCCGCGGCGCGTCAGTCCCGCGGCCGCCGCGCTCCGCGCGAGGGGACGGGCCACACCGGAGTCCCCGGGGTCTGCGGCGGGCGGGCGTCCTGGGCCTCGGATGGGGTGCCACCGGTCGGGGCCGACTCGGCCTGCGGGGCGGTACCCGCCGCATCCGCCCGTCCGCCGGCACGTTCGCGATTGCGCGCATTCGACTCCGCGACACGGGCGATCGCCTCGGTGCCGCGTGCGATCACCGTCTGCGCGACCGACTGGGCAAGATCGACCCAGTGGGGGTCATCCTGACGTGAAGGACCATTGCCGTCTCCGGCCGCCCGCCACGCCTCGCGCTCCGCGCGCTCGAACAGCTTCCCGAGATTCTCGACCGCCGCGCGGTACTGCGCGAACTCGACGGGCGTCATCCTGGTGACAGCGGTGGGAGGACGAAGCCGTCCGGCCTCCGCGCGAGCGGCGAGGTAGGCCGCGGTCGAGGGCTGGCGCACATCGCTCATGGCGGGGAACGCGATGCGCTTGGCGGGGTCGGTCTCGTACTCCAGCCAGCGGGCGTCGATCGCGGTGTGCGCGGCCATCAACCGGGCGAGGGGGAGGGTGTCGGTGCCCGACTTCGCGCGGGGGATCGTCGCCCGCGCGGCCGACACCTGGATCCGGCGGAGGCGGATCTCGGCATGCGCGGCGCGCACCTCTCGCTGAGCCTGCTGCAGCCGTTGCCGGGCGAGGGTCACCTCCGACGCCGGGACACGCTCGGCGGCCCGGTCGGCCTGCGCCCGGGCGAGCTCCGCCCGCGCGACCCGCACCTCGACGCGTGAGGCGGTGACGGCGTCACGCGCTTCGCGCAGCTCATGCCGCGCGGCGTGGAGGGCGAGCCGCCGCGAGCCCTTCGCGCGCTGATGGCGCAGCCCGAACCATCCGATGGTTCCGGCGCCGGCTGCCGACGCTCCGATCCACCAGAACTCGGCGATCGCCATGAGCGGGTCCACCCGGCCATGCTAGCCACGGTGGCTGGATGCGGGCCACGAGTTCTGCGGCACGCCCCGCCGGGGTCAGCCGAAGAGCAGCGACAGGACCGTCGCCCCGCCCCCGACGAGGATGAGCGAGAGGATGACGACCCACGCCACCACCTTGATCCGGCGCTGGCGCGCATCGCTGTACATGGCGAAATCGTCGTCGTCGCTCATCGGCTCTCCGTCCGGGGGTCTCGTCCAGTCTAGAGAGCGCCCCGCCGCATCCGTCCGCGCCCAGCGTGCGGCGGACGAACGCGCGACGATAGCCGACCGATCGACGGGCGTCAACGCCGCGGGCGGATCCATCCCCGCTCGATAGATTTCCCCTCGACGGGGCCGAACCCGGCTCTGTCGACGAAAGGAGTGCGACATGGCGCGCATCATCGAAACCGTCGATGTCGATGTCCCGGTCTCCACGGCCTACAACCAGTGGACCCAGTTCGAGACCTTCCCCGAATTCCTCAGCTTCGTCCAGTCGATCACCCAGCTGGATGACACCCACAACCACTGGCGCGTGAAGATCGGCGCCGTCGAGCGCGAGTTCGACGCCGAGATCACCGAGCAGCACGCCGACGAGCGCGTCGCGTGGCGCAGCACGGGCGGCGAGGATCACGCCGGCGTGGTGACCTTCCACAAGCTCAGCGACAACGAGACCCGCGTCACGGTGCAGCTGGACTGGGAGCCGCAGGGCTTCGTCGAGCACGTCGGGGATGCCCTCGGCATCGACGACCGCTCGGTCAAGAAGGACCTGAAGAATTTCAAGACGTTCATCGAGTCGCGCGGTGCCGAAACCGGCGCGTGGCGGGGTGACGTGCAGGCCTGATCCAGGTCTGCAGGCGGGGGCCGGAAGAGCCGGGGGCGATCTGCTCCCGGCTCTTCGACGTTCGCGGCGCGTTACCCCGCGACGGGCTCCGTGATCGTGGGTCCGAAGGCGTCGGGGAGGGTCGCGCGCGAGATCATCCCGAGCTCGGGCACCGGCACCGAGAACAGCCCCTGCACCTGCAGCTCGGCGTCACCGTCGGCGGGCGCGTCGGTCACACCGATGCGCAGCACCGGATAACCGCGGCCCTCGCAGAGCCCGCGGAACTTCACATCGTCCTCGCGGGGCACCGACACCAGCACGCGCCCGGTCGACTCCGAGAAGAGAGCGGATGCCGCGTCGACACTGTCGCGCTCCATGATCTCCGTCAGCCACACCCGCGCTCCGACACCGAATCGCAACACGGAATCGGCAAGAGCCTGCGCGAGCCCGCCGGTGGACAGGTCGTGGGCGCTGGAGACCAGTGCCTGCTGCGAAGCGGCGTGCAGCAGTTCGGCCAGGCGCTTCTCCTGCGCGAGGTCGACCGCCGGCGGGCGCCCGCCGAGGTGGCCGTGCACGGTGTCGGCCCACGCTGATCCGCTGAGCTCGGTCGAGGTGACACCGAGGAGGTAGATGTTCTCGCCGGCGTCCTGCCAGCCCGACGGGATGCGGCGGGCGACATCGTCGATGATGCCGAGCACGCCGACCACAGGGGTGGGATGGATCGGCTGGTCGCCGGTCTGGTTGTAGAACGACACGTTGCCGCCCGTGACCGGAACACCGAGTTCGAGGCATCCGTCGGCCAGTCCCTCGACCGCGCGGGAGAACTGCCACATGACCTCGGGGTTCTCGGGGCTGCCGAAGTTCAGGCAGTCGGTGACGGCGGTCGGCTCGGCCCCGGTGACGGCGACGTTGCGATAGGCCTCGGCGAGGGCGAGCTTGGCGCCCTCGTAGGGGTCGAGCTGGCAGTAACGACCGTTGCAGTCCGTCGCGATGGCGAACCCGAGACCCGACTGCTCGTCGACGCGGATCATGCCCGCATCGTCGGGGAACGACAGTGCGGTGTTGCCCATGACGTAGTAGTCGTACTGGTTGGTCACCCACGACGGGTCGGCGAGGTTGGGGCTGCCGACGAGGGCGAGGAACTGCTCGCGCAGGCTCGCCGGGTCGTTCTGGCGGGGGAGGGCCGCGGCCGAGTCATCCCGCAGCGCGTCGATCCACGTCGGGTAGGCGACGGGGCGCTCGTACACCGGCCCATCGACGGCGACCGTGGAGGGATCGACGTTCACGATCTCCTCGCCGTGCCAGAAGATCTGCAGCCGGCCGTCGCCGGTGACCTCGCCGAGGACGCTCGTCTCGACATCCCACTTCGTGGTGACCGCGAGGAAGGCGTCGAGCTTCTCGGGGGCGACGATCGCCATCATCCGCTCCTGGCTCTCGCTCATGAGGATCTCTTCGGGCGTGAGCGTGGGATCGCGCAGCAGCACCTTCTCGAGGTCGACCCGCATGCCCGACCCGCCGTTGGCGGCGAGCTCGCTCGTCGCGCACGAGATGCCGGCGGCCCCGAGGTCTTGGATCGCCTCGACGAGCTCGCCGCGGTAGAGCTCGAGGCAGCATTCGATGAGCACCTTCTCGGCGAACGGGTCGCCGACCTGCACCGCCGGGCGCTTCGTCGGGCCGGTGGCGTCGAACGAGTCGGAGGCGAGGATGGATGCTCCGCCGATGCCGTCGCCGCCGGTGCGGGCGCCGAACAGCACGACCTTGTTGCCCGCGCCGCTGGCGTTGGCGAGCTTCAAATCCTCGTGGCGGAGGACGCCGACGGCGAGGGCGTTGACGAGGGGGTTGCCCTGGTAGACGCGGTCGAAGACGGTCTCGCCGCCGATGTTCGGCAGTCCCAGGCAGTTGGCGTAGAAGGAGATGCCGCTGACCACGCCGTGAACGACGCGGGCGGTGTCGGGGTCGTCGATCGCGCCGAAGCGGAGCTGGTCCATGACGGCAACGGGGCGCGCCCCCATCGAGATGATGTCGCGGACGATGCCGCCGACACCGGTCGCGGCGCCCTGGAAGGGCTCGATGTAGCTCGGGTGGTTGTGAGACTCGACCTTGAAGGTCACCGCCCAGCCCTCGCCGATGTCGACGACGCCGGCGTTCTGCCCCATACCGACCATGAGGCGCTTCTTCATCTCGTCGCTGACCTTCTGGCCGAACTGGCGCAGGTAGATCTTGGACGACTTGTAGGAGCAGTGCTCGCTCCACATCACGGAGTACATCGCCAGCTCGCCGCTCGTGGGTCGGCGGCCGAGGATCTCGCGGATGCGGTCGTACTCGTCGGGCTTCAGGCCCAGTGCGGCGTACGGCTGCTCTCGCTCGGGCGTCGCGACGGCGTTCGAGACGGTGTCTGCCAGGGAAGTGGAGGGGGTGGTCACGCGGCTGAACTCCTGGAGATCGCGGGGCGCCGGACGCGATCAGTCTAGTTGTGCCCCCGACATCCCGTTCGGCGCAATCAGCGCTCCAGCACGAACCCCGCGTGATGCAGCTGATCGCCGTGGAACTGCCCGAAGGCCCAGAATCCCGAGTCGTCGAGGTAGGTGATCCTCGATCCGTCGATCCAGAACTGCCCGGTCCAGGCGTCTCGCCGGCCGCCGCGGGTCTCGCTGTACCTGCCGTCCGCCGTCAGGTACTGGGTCATGTCGCGACGCGTGTCGGTCCACGCCGTGAGGCGCGGATCGCTGGGGTTCAGGTCGGTGCCCGCCGGCCGAAGTGCGTGACCGTCCCGGACGATCACCGAACCGTCGACGACGACCGCGCGAAGTCGCTCCGGGCGGACGACGAGCATGTGCCGGATCTCGTCGGGCCCGACCCGGCCGTCGACGACGGCGAAGGTCGCAGGGTTCCCCGGGACGAGATCGAACGCAGCGGAGGCGGGTGGATCCGGCGCGGCGAACACGGTGTCGACGAAGAGCGGCACCACCGAGGCGCCGCGGCCGTCGATGACTGTCCTCGCAGATCCGGGGTCCGTATCGGCGACGATCGTCGAGCCTCGGACCGAAAGGTCGCCGACGGCGGTCTCGGCGGGTGTCCGGTGAAGGGTGGCACCCGAGACGGTGAGGCCGACCATCGCTACCACTCCCTGCGCTCAACTGCCATAAGCGGGATGCTACGGGGCGCGAGCGACTAGCGTAGGGGCCTGGCGTCTTGGAGCGGTCGTGTTCCGATCGCCGACGCCGTGAGGAGAAGCGCACATGTCGGTAGGCCTGCTCGCCGTCGTCGATGACATCCTCACCGCGGCGCTGAAGGCGAGTGCGAAGACGGCGGGCGTCGTCATCGACGATGCGGCGGTGACCCCCCAGTACGTGCAGGGCATCACCCCCGCGCGGGAACTCCCGGTCGTGTGGAAGATCGCTCTCGGGAGCCTCGTCAACAAGTTCGTCATCATCATCCCGATCGCGCTCCTGCTCACCGCCTTCGCGCCGTGGGTGCTGCCGTTCCTGCTGATCATCGGCGGCGGGTTCCTCTGCTACGAGGGCGCCGAGAAGGTGATGGAGTGGTTCGGCACGCATCACGAGACCGAGGACGACGAGCCGCGGGATGAGAAGAAGCTCGTTTTCGGGGCCATCCGCACCGATCTCATCCTGAGCACCGAGATCATGCTCATCGCCCTGACGAGCCTCGATCCCGATTTCGGACTGGGGATGACGCTGGCCGCGCTCGCGGTCATCGGGCTCGGCATGACGGCGCTCGTGTACGGCGCCGTCGCCCTGCTGGTCAAGATCGACGACGTCGGGCTCCGGTTGATGAAAAGTCCCTCGCGCCGCGTCCGTCGCACCGGTGCGCGTGTCGTCGCCTCGATGCCCGCGGTGTTCCGCGTGATCAGCGTGGTCGGGACGGTCGCGATGCTCTGGGTCGGTGGTCACCTCGTCATCACCAACCTCGCCGAGACGGTGTGGCACGGACCCTACGACCTCCTCCACGCGATCACGCATCTGGTGGAGGCTGCAGGACCGGTCGTGGTCTGGATCGTCGACACCGCGGTCTCCGCGGTCTTCGGTCTCATCGCCGGACTTCTCATCGTCGGTGTGGTGATGGGTGTCCGTCGCCTCCTCCCCTCGTCGCGCAGGGCGAGCGCCCACCACGCGGCCCCGTCGGACTGATCCGGCGGCTCTCTCGGAGCCCACGGTGATCTGTCGTCGCTCCGGCCCGCTTCAGCCGTGCTTCAGCACGTGTCGGACAGACTGTCTCCGATGCGCGTTCTTGTAGTCGATGACGAGGTGCGGCTGGCCGACGGAGTGCGCCGCGGCTTGGAAGCCGAAGGCTTCGCCGTCGACGTCGCGCACAACGGAATCGACGGGCTGTGGCGGGCGCGCAACGCGCGCTACGACGCGATCGTGCTCGACCTGATGATGCCCGGGATGAGTGGCTGGAAGGTGTGCGAAGCGCTGCGCGCCGAGGAGAACTGGACTCCCGTGCTCATGCTGACCGCGAAGGACGGCGAATGGGACCAGGTGGAGGCCTTCGACACCGGTGCCGATGACTACGTGACGAAGCCGTTCTCGTTCGCCGTGCTGGTGGCGCGCCTTCGCGCACTGATCCGCCGAGGTGGGGTGGAGAGGCCCGTGGTGTGGGAGGCGGGCGATCTGAGGGTCGACCGGGGCGCGCGCCGGGTCTGGCGGGGCGAGACCGCCGTCGAGCTCACCGCGCGGGAGTTCTCGGTGCTGGAGTACCTGATCCGCCACCGCGGCCAGGTGGTGTCGAAGCGCGACCTCATCGCAGGCGTCTGGGACGACGACTTCGACGGCGACCCGAACATCGTCGAGGTGTACGTCGGGCACCTGAGGCGCAAACTCGACCGGCCGTTCGGGCGCGAGACGATCGAGACCGTCCGCGGCGCCGGCTACCGACTGGCGGCGGACGGTGGCTAGGCCGGCCTGGCGCTCGGTGCGCGCCCGGACCACTCTGGCCGCAACACTGGTCGTGGCCGCCGTGCTCATCGCGGGTGCGGTGGGCTTCTTCCAGGTTCTCCGCACGAGCGTCTCGGCTGCGTCGGAGCGCGCTGCCACCATCCGGTCGGAGGAGCTCGCCGATCGAATCGAGGCGGAGGGCTCCGGCGTCGTGACCGGCCTGGACGACGAGATCGTCCAGATCGTCGCTGCCGACGGACGGGTGGTGGCCACCAGCGAGGAGGCCGAAGGCGAGGGCGTTCCTCTCTCGGACGACCCGATCGTCGCACCGATCGACGACGACCCGGTGCTGTTCGTCTCGGAGGATCTGGACGACGATCTCGTGCTGGTGGTGGGCGTGCCGATCGACGACGACACCGAGACACTCGGCACGGTCGCGCTGCTGCTGGCGATCGCGGTGCCGCTGATCCTCGGGTTGGTGGCGGCGACGACGTGGTTCGTGGTGGGCCGGGCCCTCCGCCCGGTTGCGCGGATACAGGCGCAGGTCGCCGGCATCACGGCCGACCGTCTCGAGCAGCGCGTGCCCGTCCCGGATTCCGGCGACGAGATCGCCGCGTTGGCGGTGACGATGAACGGCATGCTCGACCGGCTCGACGCGTCCGCTCAGGCGCAGCGCCGATTCATCTCCGACGCCTCCCACGAGCTCCGGTCGCCGCTGTCGACGATCCGCCAGCACGCCGAGCTCGCGCAGACCCATCCCCAGGCGATGTCGATGGCCGAGCTCGCCGCAGTGGTGCACGATGAGGGGCTGCGGATGCAGGGTCTCGTCGATGCACTTCTGCTGCTCGCGCGGCTCGACGAGGCTCCCGCCACGTCCGGGCGGCCCGTCGATCTCGACGACCTCGCCCTCGCAGAGGCGACACGGTTGCGAGCGGCCGGACACCAGGTGGATGCTGCGGGTGTGGGTGCCGCCCGAGTGCAGGGCGATCCCCGACTGCTGGCGCAGCTCGTGCGCAATCTCGCCGACAACGCCGCGCGGCACGCGCGGGGGCGGATCGCGATCTCGGTCGAGCAGCACGGTTCTCACGCGACCCTGACGGTCGAGGACGACGGTGACGGGGTTCCCGTCGCCGATCGCGACCGCGTCTTCGACCGGTTCGTCCGTCTCGACGAGGCGCGCGCACGCGACGACGGCGGGGCGGGCCTCGGTCTCGCGATCGTCCGCGGCATCGCGACGTCGTCGCGCGGCGACGTGACGCTCGATGAGTCGCGCTGGGGCGGCGCCCGCTTCACCGTGACCCTGCCCGCGGCATCCTGAAAAGCGATTCAGGGTCCTTCAGTCTCGCTTCAGCACCCGGCGGGCACTCTGACGGCATGAGCGAATCGACCCGTGACCCCCAGAGCATCCCCACCGAACCCGCCCTGCCCGCCGACACCGCCGCCTCCGCGCCAGCCCCCACTCCAGGCCGGAAGCGCCCGCGCACGCGCACGATGCTGATCGCCGGAGGTGCCGTGCTGGGCGGCCTCCTCCTCGCCGGGGGTGGAATCGCCGCCGGTGCTGCGATCGCCGACGCGGTCGAGGATGATGACGACGACCGTGCCGTCGTCGGTGCGACCTCGAGCGACGACGACCGAGCGGGTGGACCGGCCGGGGCTGAAGCCGCCGCCGCCGACATGGGCACCGACTCCGCGGCGGAGCTCAGTGACCTCATCGCGGCCGCCGCCGCGGTCGCCGAGGGCGACCCGGTCGCGATCGACGCCGAGCGTGACGGCAGCTGGGATGTCGAGTTCCGCACCGGCGCCGGCGACGAGACCGAGGTGCGCGTGAGCCCGGACGGCACGGCGACGGTCATCTCGACCGACACGTCGGATGACGACGACCGCTCACCGCAGGGTGTCCTCGACAGCGCGACCGTCGACGCCCTCGTCTCTGCGGCGCTCGGCGAGACCGAGGGGCGGATCACCGACCTCGAGGTCGATGACGACGCGACCTCTCCCTATGACGTGACCGTCCTCACCGACGACGCCCGCTTCATCGATCTGAACCTCGACGCCGACTTCGCCGTGCTCACGGCCGACGTCGACGACTGACGCGACATCGTCGGACGGAACGGCCCGGGCGGAAGCCCGGGCCGTTCCGCGTTCGGGGACTCGGACGGTCATCGAGATCGAGGGTCTTCGGTCCGGTGTCGGCGAAATCTCGGACGAGAGTCGAAGCCGAGAGCCCTCTTGACGCGCTGAGCAGGTAGGTCTAACGTACAACCAAATGGTTGTACAAACGGAGCTCAGTGATGACGACATCGACCGCGTGTTCCACGCGCTCGCCGCGGCGACGCGTCGCGACATCCTGCGCCGCGCGATCGAGGCCGAGCACTCGGTGTCGGATCTGGCCCGTGAGTACGACATGTCGTTCGCCGCAGTGCAGAAGCACGTCGCGGTGCTCGAAGCGGCCGGCCTCATCGTCAAGCGCGCCGAGGGCCGGGAGCGGCTGGTCCGGGCGGACCCGGCCATGATCGCCCGTGCCCGCGCGCTGCTGGCCGCCTATGAGGCGCTGTGGCGTTCGCGCATCTCGCGCCTCGACCAGCTCCTCGCCGAAGATCCGCCGACACCGGCATCCGCAGCATCCAACGAAGGAGAATGACATGCCCGTCACCGACGTGACCACCGACGCCGAAGCGCTCACCATGACGCTCGAGGCCGAGTTCGACGCCCCCGTCGAGCGACTCTGGCGCGCGTTCACCGACCCGCAGCAGCTCGAGCGCTTCTGGGGTCCTCCGGGGTGGCCGGCGCGTTTTCCGAAGTTCGACTTCACCGTCGGCGGGCACGCGCGCTACGTCATGACCAGCCCGCAGGGCGAGCAGTCGTGGGGTTCGTGGGAGTTCCTCTCCATCGACCCCCCGCGGGGCTTCACCGTGCTCGACGCCTTCGCCAATGAAGAGGGCGCGCCGCTGGAAGGGATGCCGGTCATGCGCGTCGTCTTCGCCTTCGAGTCGACCGCCACCGGATCGCGCCTGGTCAACACGACCTACTTCGCGTCGTCCGAGGCCCTCGAGCAGGTCGTGGCGTTCGGCGCGGTCGAGGGCTCGACGCTCGCGATCAACCAGCTCGACCTCGTGCTGCACGACCTCCGCGAATACGCCGCGGGGCGCGGCACCGAGCTCGAGATCCTCGACGACCAGCACGTGCGCATCACCCGCGTCATCCGCGGCCCGCGCGAGCTGGTCTGGAAGGCCCACCACGACTCCGACCTGCTGAAGAAGTGGATGCTCGGACCCGACGGCTGGACGATGCCCGTGGCCGAACAGGCCGAAGCCGTCGGCGACACGTTCCGAAACGTCTGGGTGCCCGGCCCGGGCGTGGAGGGAGAAGAGTTCGGTTTCGAAGGCGAGTTGCTCCTCAGCGACCCGCCGCGCCGTGAGGTGTCGACCGAGCGGATGATCGGGATGGACGGACCGGGCACGATCAACGATCTCTCGTTCTACGAGGAGGACGGGGTGACGCTCCTGACGCTGGTCATCGAGTATCCCGACAAGGAGACGCGTGACATGATCCTCGCCACCGGCATGGTCGACGGCATGGAGGCCAGCTACGCGCGCCTCGAGGGCGTGCTCGCGACCGTCTGAGCGGCGTCATCCGATCGGTGGAGAGATCGTAGGGGGGTGGCCGGTTCGGTCACCCCCCTACGATGTGACCGTGGACTTCAGCTTCGCTTTCACGCCCGATCTCATCGCGGTGTTCCTCACGCTGTTCGTGCTGGAGATCGTCCTCGGCGTCGACAACGTCATCTTCATCTCGATCCTCGCCTCCAAGCTTCCTAAGGAGCAGCAGGCGCGGGCGCGGAACCTGGGCCTGACGCTGGCGATGCTGATGCGCGTCATCCTGGTGTTCTTCGCCGGATGGCTGATCACCCTCACCGAGGAGGTCTTCGCCGTCGGCGATCTGAGCTTCTCGTGGAAGGACATCATCCTCATCGTGGGCGGCCTGTTCCTGCTCTACAAGGCCGTCACCGAGATCCACCACAAGCTCGAGGGCGCCGAGGACGAGCACGGCGCGTCCGGCTCGAAGGCGATCTCGTTCGGCGCGGTGATCGGCCAGATCCTCGTGCTCGACCTGGTCTTCTCGCTCGACTCGGTCATCACCGCCGTCGGGATGACGACGAACCTCGTGGTGATCGTCACGGTCGTCGTGCTGTCGTTCGGCATCATGCTCTTCGCCGCGCGGTTCATCTTCGAGTTCGTCAACAAGCACCCCACGGTGAAGATGCTGGCCCTGTCGTTCCTGCTCCTCATCGGCGTGTTCCTCATCGCCGAGGGCTTCGGGTTCTACATCGACAAGGCCTTCATCTACGGGCCGATGGCGTTCGCGATCTTCGTCGAGGCGCTGAACCTCACCTACGCCGCGCGCCGGGCGAAGCGCGAGAAGAAGCCCGAGCGTCCGGTGAAGCTCCGCCCCCGCTACCGCGACGTCGACGAATCGGTCGCCGTCGCCGCGGCGCTGTCGCGGTCGAAAGACCCGTCGGCGGGCGCCGTCGGCCTCTCGCGCAAGCCCGTCGCCGGCGAGGGTGCGGTCGACGCCGAGCGCGCCGGCCTGGGGTGACGCCGAGGCACGCCTGACCCGAGAACCACGTATCAGGATCACCTCGAGACTCCTCTGCTCTGGGGTGGCGGCCGCAACGGCGCGCCATCAGACTCAGCAACGACGACCACGGCCGTCTACCCGACGCCCAGAACGAGGAAGTTCGCCATGACCCTGTCAGACACCACGATCGATCCCACCGCCCGACCGGGCACCGACGCGCGGGCGGAGCGCCTCCGCTCCGCACTCGGCAGCCGCGTCGTGCTGCCCGGCGACGCGGAGTGGGATCTCGCCCGGATGCCCTGGAACCTCGCGGTCGACCAGCGTCCCGTCGCCGTCGCCCGACCCGAAACGGCCGAGGACGTCGTGGAGATCGTGCGTGCCGCGACCGCGGCCGGGTTGAAGATCGCCCCGCAGTCCACCGGACACGCCGCCGGTGCCCTGGCCGACACCGGCCTCGCCGACACCGTCATCGTCAGCCTGGCGCGCCTTCGAGGCGTCACGGTCGACCCCGTCGCCCGCACGGCCCGCGTGCTGGGCGGATCGCACTGGAACGACGTGCTGGAAGCGACGGCGCCCCACGGCCTGACCGCGCCCCACGGGAGTGCCGGAGACGTCAGCGTCGCCGGTTACAGCCTCAGTGGGGGCCTGTCGTTCTACGCGCGGACACACGGTCTCGCCGTGAACTTCGTCCGCGCCGTTCAGGTGGTCACGGCCGACGGCGCCCTCGTCCGTGCGAGCGCCGACGAGAACCCCGACCTGTTCTGGGCGATCCGCGGCGGCTCCGGTGCCTTCGGGGTCGTGGTCTCGCTCGAGATCGACCTGCTTCCCTACGCGGATGTGTTCGCCGGCATGCTGCTGTGGGATGCCGCGCGGGCGTCCGAAGTCGCGCACGCCTGGGCGGCGTGGACCGCGACGGCTCCCGAGAGCGCGACGACGACCCTGCGCATCCTGAACCTCCCGCCCCTGCCCGAGCTCCCGCCCTTCCTCTCCGGCCGGTCGGTGGTCGTCGTCGACGGCGCGGTGCTCGAGACGGATGACGCGGCTGCGGCCGTCCTCGCGCCGCTGCGCGGCCTCGCGCCCGAGATCGACACCTTCGCCCGCATCCCTGCGGCCGGGCTGGTGGCCGTCCACATGGATCCGCCGCAGCCGACTCCCGCAGTGACGCAGCACGCGGTCCTCGACGAGCTTCCGGATGACGCCGTGGCGGCGTTCCTTCACGCCGGCGCGAATCGTGACCTCTTCATGACCGAGCTGCGCCACATCGGCGGAGCCGTGGCGCGGCCGGCGGCCCACGGCGGTGCGGTCTCGGCCCTGCGCGGGCAGTACCTGTGTCACACCGTCGCGATGATCCCGGTGCCCGAAGCCGCGGCCGGTGCCACCGCCACGGCTCGCGCGGCGGTGGCGCTGTTCGCGCCGTGGCACATCGACGCCCTCGCCCTGACGTTCGTGGACGGCGGAGCCGATCGCCGCGTCGGGTACGGCGAGGCGACCGGTCGGCTCGGTGAGCTCAAGCGCCGGTTCGATCCCGGCGCGGTGTTCTCGGCCGCCCAGCCGGTGGGCTGACCTCGGGCACCGCGGCGGTCACGACCCCGTCGAGGTCAAGCCGGGGAGCGCCTCGCCGAGCGAGGTCACGATCGACTGCACCGCGATCGCGAGGAGGAGCAGTCCGAAGATCCTGGTGAGCACGTTCATGCCGGCGGGGCCGAGGAGCTTCGCGACGAACGGACCGAAGTACAGTACGGCCGAGCAGATGAGCCCGACCACGATCACGATGCCGAGCCCCGCGACGTAGTCGATCACCGAGGTGTACGAGTGCGCGAAGGTGATGGCGAGGGCGATCGCCCCCGGCCCGGCGATGACCGGGATGGCCAGCGGCACGACGACCGGCGACCCGGCGGGATCGTTGGTGGCGACCGGACTCGGCCGGGCGAGGAGCATCGCCCATCCGATCGCGGCGACGAGCAGGTTGCCGGCGATCTTGAACGCGGTGATGTCGATGCCGAAGATCTGCAGCACCCACGTGCCGGCCAGGAGCGACACGGCGAGGATCACGATGACCGCGAGCCCGACGAGAAGCCCGATCCGGCGCTGCTGCGCCGGCGTGCGGCCGTCGGTCACCTGCAGGAAGACCGGCAGCGTGCCGATCGGGTTGCAGATGGTGAAGAGCGCCACGGCGCTCGTGATCAGGGTGGGGGCGGCGATCGCGGTGTCCATGCGGCTCCGGGTGAGGACGGGGGCGCCCTCATCCTAGGACGAGCGAGACCTGCCGACGTGTCCCGCCGTCACAGCCAGCGCTTGTGCTTGAACACCCCGTAGAGACCCGCGGCGACCCCGACCATCAGCACGAGCGAGAACGGATAGCCCCACTCCCACGACAGCTCGGGCATGTTCTCGAAGTTCATGCCGTAGACGGTGCCGACGAGGGTGGGGGCGAAGATGATCGCCGCCCAGCCGGAGATCTTCTTCAGCTCTTCGTTCTGTGCGAGGTTGAACTCCGTCATCCGCCGCATCTCGTCGTTCTGCCGCTGCGCGACGAGGGTCGACTCGACGGTGAGGGCGTTCTCGAGGATGGTGCGGAACGCCGCCGACCGTTCCACGACCCGCAGCGCGTGGTCGAGCACATCACGCAGGTTGCGCTGGAGCTCGACCTCGACCCGGTACTTGTCCGAGCCGCGCAGCAGCGCCTCGAGCATGCCGACGAGCGGGCGCGATGCCCGCTGGAAGTCGATGACCTCGCGGGAGAGCTCGTAGATGCGGCGCGACACGCTGCTCTCTTCGTCGAAGAGCTGATCCTCGATCTCGTCGATGTCGTTCTCGAGCCCGGCGATGACCGGCTCGTACTCGTCGACCACCTCGTCGAGGATGGCGTACAGCACGGCCTCGGGTCCCATCGAGAGCAGCTCGGGGGCGTCTTCGAGTCGCCGCCGCACGCGGCCGAGGTTCGGCGACTCGGCGTGGCGGATCGTCACGACGAAGTCGGGACCGACGAACAGGTGCAGCTCGCCGAATTCGACCCGCTCCTCCGCATCGAGGTAACGTGCGGGCCGCAGCACGACGAAGAGGGTGTCGCCGTAGCGCTCGAGCTTCGAGCGCTGGTGTCCGCTGAGGGCGTCTTCGACGGCGAGCGGATGCAACGAGAACTCCTCGGCGACCTGTCGGACTTCCTCCTCGCTCGGTCGGTAGAGCCCGATCCAAGCCATCGCGCCACGCGCGCGCATGACCTCGAAGGTCTCGTCGAGGTCGGTGGGGTCTTCGGTGCGGACGCCGTTGACGTACACGCCGTTGTCGATCAGCGCCATCATCTCTTCTCCGGTCGGTTCATGCCGCGCGAGCGGCGAACAGCAAAGGGCGGATGCCGCGCCACCGCGCTGCTGCAGAATCGATCCAGGCGAGCGGGCCGAACCAGCCCGAGAGCGGGTCAGCGAACCGGGAAGCCCGACACCGGCAGCAGGACGGTGACGCGCGGACTATGACCAGCCATCACGCACCACCTCCTCTCGGGTCGGGACCGCACTCACGATAGTCGATCACGACGTCACCCGGGGAGCGAACCGGTCCCATGCACCTGCCCACGTCGCCTCGAAATCGCCCCGCGAGCGGCGTCCCGCCCGCCAGGACTCCTCCGCGTAGGACAGGGCGCGGGCCACGCGGTTCAGTTCGCGTCGGCGCAGGTCGGAGTCCTCGCATCCGATCGCGCAGGTCACCCACTCCTCGCGGATGCGGCCGAGGAACGGCCCCATCCCCACCCAGAGGGCGATGGCGGGCGCCAGCCACACCACCGCCGCGAGGACCACCGTCGCGGCCGTACCCAGGATGTCGGACAGGAGCAGGCCCGCCGCGACCCCCACGATCAGTCCGACGAAAGGCCAGAGCCGCATCAGCACCCACAGGCGCCGTTCGAGGTCGGTGGTATCAGGGGGGAGGATCACCAGGCGCACGCGCATCTCGCCGTAGCGGGCGATCGTCGTTTCGAGAAACCCCCAGCTGCCGCGCAGCGGGCGCGATCCGGGAGCGGTGGGGAGGGGACGCATGAATCGATCCTCGTCACCGTCCGACCACGGGTATCCGGTCCCGACGGATCACCTACGCCACGCGACGTGATCCTCACGACTTCCTGACGCCCATGCCGGGCAGGATGGCACCATGCTCACCATCCGAGTCACCGCGCCTTCGGCGCTCGCCCGCGAGCTCGCGCCGCAGCTGCGGGCGCAGCCCACCGTGATCGATCTCGCCGTGGTCCCGGGCGCCGCCGCCGCAGGCAACGGTGACCTGCTGATCTTCGACGTCGCACGTGAGGACGTCAACAACATCGTCCGGCTGCTCCGGCACGCCGGCGTGCCCGAGCGGGGCGCGATCGTCGTCAGCGAGCCACTGGCGGTGGTGTCGGATGCCGCGCACGCGGCTGAACGCGCCGCTCCGGGTCATCCCGCGGACGGCGTGCTGTGGGCTCAGCTGGCCAGCCGCTCCACCGAGGACGCCCGGCCGTCGTGGAGCTTCTTCGCCTTCCTGCTGCTGGCGACGCTGATCGCCGGGATCGGGCGACTCCTGGATCAGCCCATCCTCATCATCGGCGCGATGGTGGTGGGTCCGGAGTTCGCCCCCATCGCCGCGATCTGCTACGCCGTGGTGCGCCGCCGGCGGGGGATCATCGGGCCCGCGTCGGTCACGCTGTTCGGCGGCTTCGCGGTGTGCGCACTGATCGCATGGGGGGTATGGGCGCTCCTCTACGTTTTCGGCGTCTTCACCTACGAGCAGGCCACGACCGGCGACGCGACGCAGTTCATCGTCAGCCCCGACGCCTGGTCGTTCGTGATCGCCGTGCTGGCGGGCATCGCGGGGGTGCTCTCGCTGACGACGTCGAAGTCGTCCGCGCTGGTCGGCGTGTTCATCTCCATCACCACCGTGCCGGCGGTGGGCACGATCGGGCTGACCCTCGCGGTCGGCGCCTGGGCCGAGGCCGGCGCGGCGCTGGTGCAGCTCGCGCTGAATCTCGCCGGACTCCTCCTGGCGGGAACGGTGACGCTCTTCGTGCAGCTGCACGCCGGGCGGGCCATCTCGCGCCGTGTCGAGTCGCGCCGAGTGGCTCGAGCCGCGGCCGATCAGGCGGGGTCGACGACGAGCCGGTAGCCCATGCCCGATTCGGTGAGCAGGTGCACCGGATGCGACGGGTCGGGCTCGAGCTTGCGGCGCAGCTGCGACATGTACAGCCGGAGGTACCCCGAGTCCTGCACGTTCTCGCTGGCCCAGATCTCCTTCAGCAGGGTCTGGCGGGTGACGAGGGCGCCGGGGTTTCGGGCGAGGAACTCGAGCATCCGCCACTCGGTCGGGGTGAGGTGCACGCGGGCACCGGACCGGGTGACGGCCCGCGCCGAGAGGTCGACCGTGACGTCGCCGAAGACCACCATCGGTTCGGATGCCGCCCCGCCGCGTCGGCGCGAGAGCGCCCGCAGCCGCGCGAGCAGCTCGTCGATCTGGAAGGGCTTGGTGACGTAGTCGTCGGCGCCCGCGTCGAGCGCGTCGACCTTGTCGGCCGAGCCGGTGCGCCCCGACACCACGATGATGGGGGCGCTCGTCCAGCCTCGCAGGGCCTCGATCACCTGCATGCCGTCGAGCCGCGGCATCCCCAGATCCAGCAGGATGATGTCGGGATGCGCCTGGGCGGCCATCGCCACGGCGGCGGCGCCGTCGGGCGCGGCCACCACCTCGTAGCCGTGTGCGGCCAGGGTGATGCGCAGCGCGCGGACGAGCTGCGGGTCGTCGTCGGCGAGGAGGATCTTCACGCGCGCTCGCTTCGGGTCGGGATCGGTGCGGGGGTGTCGGCCAGCGGCAGCGAGATCACCATCGTCAGGCCGCCTCCGGGGGTGTTCTCGGGGGTGAGCGCGCCGCCCATCCCCTCGGTGAATCCCCTCGACAGGGCCAGGCCCAGGCCGAGCCCTGTGGTGTTGTCGACATCTCCGAGTCGCTGGAAGGGCGCGAACATGTCCTCCTGGCGCTCGGCGCTCACACCGGGACCGCGATCGACGATGCGGATCTCGGCGCTCTGTCCGAGACGGCTCGTGGTCACGAGCACCCGGGCCCCGTCGGGGCTGTGCCGCCGGGCATTGGCGAGCACATTGACGAGCACCCGCTGGAGGAGCACCGGGTCGGCGGTGAGCGCGGGAAGGTCGGGGTCGAGCCCGAGCTCGACGTCGTCCGGTCCGAGGTCGAGCTCGTCGAGGGCCGCGAGGACGGCGCCGGCGGCGTCGACGGGCGACAGCGAGACCGCGAGCACGCCGGCCTGCACCCGGCTGACGTCGAGCAGATCGGTCACCAGCTGCGCCAGGGTGGACAGGCTCTCGTCGGCGGTCTCGAGGAGCTCCCGCCGATCGGCGGGGCTGAGCTGATCGCCCGCGGCGCGGAGCCCGCCGATCGCGGCGAGGGCGGCGGCGAGGGGGCGCCGCAGATCGTGGCTGACCGCCGACAGCAGCGCGGAGCGCACCTGGTCGGCCTCGGCGAGGGCGTCGGCCGCGCGCGCCGTCGCGGTGAGGTCGGTGTGCTCCAGGGCGGCGGCGAGCTGCGCGGCGATCGCGTCGAGGAGACGTCGCTCCCGGGCGCCGAGCGTTCCGTGCAGCTCGAGACGGCCCCGGGGTTCGCCGTCGGGCCCGCGGCCGATGTCCATCGTCACGAAGTCGTCGCCGCGCACCGGCTCGCCGTCGGTCGCGATCGTCGTGCCGTCGGCGGTCGCCAGGCGCACCCCGGCCAGGCCGAGGGCCTCTCGGGTGCGGGTGACGAGGGCGGGGATGGCGCTCTCGCCGCGCAGCACGCTGCCGGCGACCGTGGCGAGGAGCTCGGACTCGGCGGCCGCGCGCCGGGCGACGCGCGCGGCGCGGGCCGCCTGATCGACGATGAAGCTGACGAGGATCGCGATCACCACGTAGAGCGCGAGCGCGAGGGCGTGCAGGGGGTCGGAGATGGTGACGTTGTAGAGCGGCTCGACGAAGAGGAAGTCGAGGGTCAATCCCGACAGCACGGCGGCGAACAGCGCGGGCCAGATGCCGCCGATGAGGGCGACGACCACGACGAGCAGCTGGTAGAAGAGCACGTCGGAGGTGATCGACTCCTCGCTGCGGAAGGTCGAGAGCACGACCGACAGCAGCGGTCCGCCGACGAGCGCGGTGACGAAACCGAGCACGCGGCGTTTGATGCTGAGAGCTCCGCCACGCACCCGGGGGAGGGCGAAGCGCCCGCCGGCGGCGGCGTGCGTGACGATGTGCACGTCGATGTCGCCCGACTCGCGGATGACGGTCGCGCCGATGCCCGGGCCGGTGAGCGCGGCGGCGAGCCGGCCGCGACGGCTCACCCCGATCACGAGCTGCGAGGCGTTGACCGACCGGGCGAACTCGACCAGCGCGCGCGGGATGTCGTCGCCGACGACCTGGTGGTAGGTGCCGCCGAGCGACTCGACGAGGGCGCGCTGCTGGGCGAGCGCGGCCGGGCTCGAGGTGCGCAGCCCGTCCTGGCTGGACACGTGCACGGCGAGCAGCTCGCCGCCGGCCGAGCGGGCGGCGATACGCGCGCCGCGACGCAGGAGGGTCTCGCCTTCGGGCCCACCGGTGAGGGCCACGACCACACGCTCGCGGGCCTGCCAGGTGCCCTCGATGCCGTGCTCGGCGCGGTAGGTCTTCAGAGCGCTGTCGACCTCGTCGGCCAGCCACAGCAGGGCGAGTTCGCGGAGCGCCGTGAGGTTGCCGAGGCGGAAGTAGTTCGACAGGGCCGCGTCGATCCGCTCCGCGGGGTAGACGAGCCCTGACGAGAGCCGGTCGCGCAGCGACTGGGGGGCGAGGTCGACCACCTCGATCTGGTCGGCGCCGCGCACGACGGCGTCGGGCACGGTCTCGCGCTGCGGAATGCCGGTGATCTGTTCCACCACCCCGTTCAGCGACTCGATGTGCTGGACGTTGACGGTGGTGATCACGTCGATCCCCGCGTCGCGGAGGGCCTCGACGTCTTTCCACCGCTTGTCGTGCGGGGATCCGGGCGCGTTGGTGTGGGCCAGCTCGTCGACGAGCGCGATCTCGGGGCGACGGGCCAGCACCCCGTCGAGGTCGAGCTCGGTCAGCTCGACCCCGCGATGCTCCACGATGCGGCGCGGCATGACCTCCAGACCCTCGATCTGGGCGGCCGTCGCGGCACGGCCGTGGGTCTCGACGATCGCGACGACGACGTCGCGCCCCTCTCCCGCCAGGCGCCGGCCCTCTTCGAGCATCTCGTAGGTCTTGCCGACGCCCGGTGCCGCTCCAAGCAGCACGCGCAGCCGCCCGCGCTTCACCGTCTCACCCCGGCGAGGGCGATGCGGTGGGCGCGGGCGGCGGGCATGACGGGTGGTCCTTCTGTCTCTGCGGCGTCAGTCCTGGTTCCGGGCGTCCAGCGCGAGGTTCAGCTCCAGGACGTTGACGCGCGGTTCCCCGAGAATCCCGAGGTCCCTGGACTGGATCATAGACTCCACCAGCTCGCGGACGTCCTGCTCCGGGAGCCCGCGGGCCTCGGCCACACGCGGCACCTGGAGGAGCGCGTAGGCGGGACTGATGTGCGGGTCGAGCCCCGAGGCCGACGCGGTGACCGCGTCGGCGGGGATCTCGTCGGGCGAGACGCCCTCGAGCTCGGCGATCGCGGCCTTGCGCTCCTCGATCGCGGCGATGAGGTCGGCGTTCTCGGGCCCCCAGTTCGACCCGCTCGAGGCGCCGCCGTCGTAGCCGTCGCCGGCCGCCGAGGGGCGGGACTGGAAGTACTCCGGAAGCGCCTCGCCGTCGGCATCCGTCCAGGACTGCCCGATGAGGGCCGAGCCCACGACGGCGCCCGATGCGTCGCGCTGCAGGGAACCGTTCGCCTGCCAGGGGAGGGCCAGCTGGCCGATGCCGGTGATGAGGAGGGTGTAGCCGAGACCGAGGATGACGGTGAAGGCGACCATCGCGCGGACGGCGACGCCGACGCTGCGAAGGGTGGTGCGGGTGGCGGACATGAGGGGGACTCCTTGTTCGGGCCGAGAATGCAGGGGCTCAGAAGCCCGGGATGAGGCTCACGACCAGGTCGATGAGCTTGATGCCGATGAACGGGGCGATGACGCCGCCGAGCCCGTAGATCAGCAGGTTGCGCGTCAGCAGTTGCGAGGCGCTGGCGGGACGGTAGGCGACGCCGCGGAGCGCGAGCGGAATCAGGAAGACGATCACGATCGCGTTGAAGATGATGGCGCTGGTCACCGCCGACGCCGGCGACGACAGGCCCATCACGTTCAGCGCGGCGAGCCCGGGGAAGACCCCCATGAACATGGCCGGGATGATCGCGAAGTACTTCGCGATGTCGTTGGCCAGCGAGAAGGTCGTCAGGGCGCCGCGGGTGATGAGCAGCTGCTTGCCGATGCGCACGATGTCGATGAGCTTCGTCGGGTCGCTGTCGAGGTCGACCATGTTGCCGGCCTCCTTCGCCGCCGACGTCCCCGTGTTCATCGCCACCCCGACGTCGGCCTGTGCGAGCGCCGGAGCGTCGTTGGTGCCGTCGCCTGTCATCGCGACCAGGCGCCCGCCCTCCTGCTCCCGCTGGATCAGGGCGAGCTTGTCTTCCGGCGTCGCCTCGGCGAGGTAGTCGTCCACCCCGGCCTCGGCGGCGATCGCCTTGGCGGTGAGGGGGTTGTCGCCCGTGATCATCACGGTGCGGATCCCCATCGCGCGCAGTTCGTCGAACCGCTCGCGGAGGCCGTCCTTGACGATGTCCTTGAGGTGGATGACGCCGAGGATGCGCCCTCGCGGCTCGCCGGGCTGCGCGGGCTCGACCGGGGCGAACGTCGCGACCACGAGCGGCGTGCCGCCGGACGACGCGATCGCGTCGGTCTCGCTGACGACCTGGGCGCGCACCTGGGTCGACACCGCCGCGCCCTCCGCCTCGAGCCACGCCAGCACCGCCGACCCGGCTCCCTTGCGCACCTGGGTGCCGTCGGGCAGGTCGAGCCCGCTCATGCGGGTCTGCGCGGTGAAGGGCACGGCGACCGCTCCGGCGGGCATCCGGGCGCTGACGCCCTCGGCGGCGGCGAGCTCGACCACCGACGTCCCCTCGGGGGTGGCGTCTGCCAGCGACGACAGCGCCGCGGCCTCGGCCACCTGCCGGGCGTCGACCCCCGGCATCCGCACGAACGCGCTCGCACGACGATTGCCATAGGTGATCGTGCCGGTCTTGTCCAGGAGCAGCGTGGTGACATCGCCCGCGGCCTCGACGGCGCGTCCCGACATGGCCAGGACGTTCCGCTGCACGAGCCGGTCCATCCCCGCGATGCCGATCGCCGACAGCAGCGCACCGATCGTGGTGGGGATGAGGCAGATCAGCAGGGCGATCAGCACCGGGATGCTCGCGGGCGCGGCGGCGTAGTCGGCGATGGGGTTCAGCGTCAGCACGACGATGACGAAGACGATCGACAGGCTCGCGAGGAGGATGTTCAGCGCGATCTCGTTCGGCGTCTTCTGCCGGCTCGCCCCCTCGACGAGGGCGATCATGCGGTCGACGAACGTCTCGCCGGGCTTGGAGGTGATGCGCACGACGATGCGGTCGGACAGCACGCGGGTGCCGCCGGTGACGGCGCTGCGGTCGCCGCCCGATTCGCGCACGACCGGGGCGGACTCGCCGGTGATCGCCGACTCGTCGACGGTGGCGATGCCGTGCACGATGTCGCCGTCGCCGGGGATCAGCTCACCGGCCGAGACCACGACGACATCGCCGAGGGTCAGGTCGGCCGACGAGACCGGCGCGGTCGCCGCGCGCTCGGCGGCCGGGTCGCCGGCGGCGTCGTAGCCCGACACCCGGTTCGCCATCGTGGAGGTGCGGGTCTTCCGCAGGGTCGCCGCCTGCGCCTTGCCGCGTCCCTCGGCGACCGATTCGGCGAGGTTGGCGAAGATCACGGTGAGCCAGAGCCACACCGCGATGCCCCAGGTGAATCCGGCGGGCACGGGGGTGCCGCCCGACTCGCCCGCGCCGCCGAGGAAGGGCTCGGCGATGGCGATCACGGTGGTGAGGGCGGCGCCGACCCACACAAGGAACATGACCGGGTTCCGCCACAGCGCAGCGGGGTTGAGCTTGCGCATCGCCCCCGGGAGGGCCTGGGCGAGCTGGGCCGCGCCGAAGGCGCGCGGGGCGCGCGGCTCTTCGGTCGAGCGGGGGGACGGAGTCGAGACGTCGGGGGTGCCGGACGACGTGGTGAGTGTGGACATGTTCAGACGAGACCTTCCGCCAGGGGACCCAGCGTGAGAACGGGGAAATAGGTGAGGGCGGTGACGACCACCGCGAGGATCGCGAGAAGGCCGACGAACTGCGGCCGGTGCGTCGGCAGGGTGCCCACCGTCGTCGGGACGGGCTTCTGGGCCGCCAGCGATCCGGCGAGGGCCAGCACGAGCACCATCGGCAGGAACCGGCCGAGCAGCATCGCCACACCCAGGGCGGTGTTCAGCCACGGGGTGTTGGCCGTCAGGCCGGCGAAGGCCGATCCGTTGTTGTTCGCCGCCGAGGTGAAGGCGTACAGCACCTCGCTCAGTCCGTGGACGCCGGGGTTCCAGATCGAGGTCGACTCGACGTCCTCGCGGACGCCGGGGAGGGCGAAGCTCAGCGCCGTCCCGGCGAGCACGAGGGTCGGGGTGACGAGGATGTACAGGCTCGCGAGTTTGATCTCGCGCGGCCCGATCTTCTTCCCCAGGTACTCCGGGGTACGGCCGATGAGCAGGCCGCCGACGAACACCGCGATGACGGCGAGCACCAGCATCCCGTACAGTCCCGAGCCCACGCCGCCGGGCGCGATCTCGCCGAGCATCATGTTGATCATCGGGATCATGCCGCCCAGAGCGGTGTACGAGTCGTGCATCGAGTTGACCGCGCCGGTGGAGGTCAGCGTGGTTGCGGCGGCGTAGAACGTCGAGCCGAAGATGCCGTAGCGCACCTCCTTGCCCTCCATCGCACTGCCGGCCAGCTGCGGGGCGGTGCCGAGGGCGAGCGACTCCAGCCAGCTGACCGCCGCGATCGAGACGATCGCGATCGAGGCCATCACGGCGAGGATCGCGTAGCCCTGGCGGTCGTCGCCGACCATGCGGCCGAAGGCCCGCGGCAGGGCCACGGGGATCGCGAGGATCAGGAGGATCTGCAGCACGCTCGTCCACGGGGCGGGGTTCTCGAACGGGTGCGCCGAGTTGGCGTTGAAGAATCCGCCGCCGTTCGTGCCGAGCTGCTTGATGGCCTCCTGCGAAGCGACCGGACCGCCGGGGATCACCTGGGTGCCGCCGGTGGCGGTGGTGATCTCGGTGAAGCCGTTGACGTTCTGCACGACGCCGGCGATGAGCAGGGCGATGGCCGCGAGGATCGACAGCGGCAGGAGCAGACGCCCGACGCCTCGGACGAGATCGACCCAGAAGTTGCCGATCGTGGCGGCGCCCCGCCGGGCGAACCCCCGGACGAGGGCGACCGCGACGGCGATGCCGACGGCCGCCGAGACGAAGTTCTGCACGGCGAGCCCGGCGAACTGCACCGTGTAGCCGAGGGTCAGCTCGGGGGAGTACGACTGCCAGTTCGTGTTGGTCACGAACGAGACCGCGGTGTTGAAGGCCAGCGCCTCGGGCACGGCGGGAAGACCCAGCGAGTAGGGCAGGAACTGCTGCAGCCGCTGGAGGGTGTAGACGAAGAGCACCCCGACGACCGAGAAGATCAGCACGCTCCGCGCGTAGACCTGCCAGCTCTGCTCGGAGCGGGAGTCGACGCCGATGAGGCGGTAGAGCCCCCGCTCCACGCGCAGGTCGCGGTCGGAGGTGAAGAGGTGGGCGATGTAGTCGCCGAGGGGACGGTAGATCAGCACGAGGAGGAGGACGACGGCGGCGACCTGCAGCACACCGGCCCAGACGGAGGAGGCGTCCATCAGAACTTCTCCGGCTTCACCAGGGCGACGACGAGATAGACGACGGCCGCCACGGCGAGGACGGCGGCGATGAGCGAGAGCGCGGTCACAGCCGCTCCACCCCCTTCACGGCGAGGCCGACGAGGGCGAACAGGGCGAGGGTCGCCAGCAGATAGATGAGATCGAGCACGAGATGCGATGCAACACCCCCGGATGCCGGTGCTCCGGCATCCTCACGGAATCCCTACGGCCCCGCGGCTGCTCCTCACGGGTTGCTCACGGTCGCGTTGCGGGTCTCGCGCGCCTCTCTCCTCTCTCCCTCACTCGTCGGGGCGGGCCTCCAGGCTCGAGCGTTCGGCGATCGGGGGCGCCTCGATGGCCGGGTCGAACGGCCGGCCGGCGCGGTCCTGGCCGGGAAGGGGGCGCGAGCGGCGCCCGTAGATGAGCTCGGACGAGTCGAGCAGCCAGGGCACGAGGGTGATCGTCACGCCGTGGATGAGCATCAGCTGCTGGGCGATGCGGCGCGCGCGGCGGTTGTGGAGGAAGGTCTCCCACCAGTGCCCGACGATGTACTGCGGCAGGTACACCGTCACCACGGCGGACCCGTGCTTCTGCCGGTACTGACGGATGAACTCCGCGACGGGCTGGGCGTAGTAGCGGTACGGCGACTCGAGGATCACGAGGGGCACCGGCATCCGCTGGTCCTGCCAGGCCTGCTGCAGGGCGTCGGCGTCTTCGTTCGTCACCGCCACGTGCAGGGCGATCGTCTTGTCGTGCTTGGCGGCGAGGGCGTAGTCGAGGGCCTTGGCGACCGGCTTCTGGAGCTTGCTGACGAGGATGAGGGCGATGTCGCCCGACGACCCGTATCGCACGGGCTCGTCGATGCGGATCTCGTGGTCGACGTCGCGGTAGTAGCGATTCACCCCGATCATGAGGACCGCGAGTACGGGGATGGCGAGGAAGACCAGCCACGCCCCGTAGATGAACTTCGTGGCCGTGACGATGATCAGCACGGCCACCGTCATCGCCGCTCCGGTCGAGTTGATCGCGAGACCGGTCAGCACCGAACGGCGCTCCGCAGCAGCCCGCGGATCGCGCCGCGCCTCGACGCGCGTGGTCTGGCGCAGCTCTCGTCGCCAGTGCCGCACCATGCCGATCTGACCGAGGGAGAACGACACGAAGACGCCGATGATGTACAGCTGGATGAGCGTCGTGAGGTTCGCCTGGTACACGATCAGGACCACGATGGCCGCGAGTCCGAGGATGATCATGCCGTTGGAGAACACCAGGCGGTCGCCTCGCGTGTTGAGCGCCTTCGGCGCGTAGCCGTCGCGGGCGAGCACCGAGCCGAGCAGCGGGAAGCCGTTGAACGCCGTATTGGCGGCGAGCAGCAGCACGCAGGCGGTCGCCGCCTGCACGATGAAGAACGGGATCGAGCCCATGCCGAAGGTGGCCGCGGCGATCTGGGCCATGAGGCTCGGCTGCGGAGTGGTCTCGCACGCGAAGCCGACGAGGTTGCACGGGTCTTCGGCGTAGTGGATGCCCGAGATGAGCCCCACCGCGGTGAGTCCCGAGAAGAGCACGATGGCCACCCCGCCCATCAGCACGAGCGTCCACTGGGCGTTCTTCACCTTCGGGCGACGGAAGGCCGGCACGCCGTTGGAGACGGCTTCGACACCGGTGAGGGCGGAGCATCCGCTCGAGAAGGCACGCAGAATGAGGAGGATCGTCGCGGCCTGCGTCAGCTCCTCGGCCTGGACAGCGTATTCGGCGCTCGAGGCGATCGGCGGATCGCCGAGTGCGGTGCGGATGAGGGCGACCACCACCATCACGCCGACCGAGCCGATGAAGACGTAGGTGGGGATCGCGAAGGCGAACGAGGCCTCGCGGACGCCGCGGAGGTTCACGAGAACGAGCAGGATGACGAATCCGACCGCGAACTCGATGCGGAAGGGTGCGAGCTCGGGGATCGCCGAGATGATGTTGTCGACGCCCGAGGCGATCGACACGGCCACGGTCAGCACGTAGTCGACGAGGAGCGCCGAGGCGACGACCACGCCCGGCACCTCGCCGAGGTTCGTGCGCGCCACCTCGTAGTCGCCGCCGCCCGAGGGGTAGGCCTTGATCAGCTGGCGGTAGCTCAGCACCACGACGACGAGCAGCACGACGACGGCGACCGCGACGCCGGGGCTGAAGGCGAGGAACGCCGTGCCCCCGATGAGCAGGATCATCAGAAGCTCCTGCGGCGCGTATGCCACCGAGCTCAGCGCATCGGAGGCGAAGACCGGCAGCGCGCGGCGCTTGGGCAGCAGCTGATCGTCGAGCTTCTCGGAGGTGAGGGGGTCTCCCAGCAGGAGACGTTTCGCGCGAGGGGATTCCTCCACCGGCTCGCGACCATCAGTCGTCACGGCCGATGACATTACGCCTGTCGCGGCGAGTGCGCATCATGGCGCGACGGAATCGCCGTGTTCGTCGGGACGCCGCCGGCTCAGCGCGCGGCGAGGAACTCCCGCGCTGCGGTGACGAGGTTCGCCACGCCGTTGTCGAGGGTGGGCTGCAGGAGCGGAGCGAAGAACGGCGAGTGGTTGGTGGGGATGTTGCGTTCGATGCTCCCGGATGCCGCGGCCTCGGCGTACACCTGAGGGTCGACGCCTCCCCAGAACCAGAACACCAGCGGCACTCCTGCTTCGCGGGCGAACCAGGAGACATCCTCGCTGCCGGTGAACATGCCGGGGTCGACGACCTTGTCGTCGCCGAAGGCGCGGGTGAACGCCGCGCTCAGGCGCGCCGTCGCCTCGTGGTCGTTGATCGTCGGCGGGAGGCTGTGGTCGACCTTGATGATCGGCTCTTCCTCGGCACCCGAGGCCTGCGCCTCGGCCCGGACGATGCGCTCGACCTTCTCGAGCACGCGGGCGCGGGCCTCGTCGTCGGGGTAGCGGAGGCTGAGCTCGAGCACGGCCTCGGCGGGGATGATGTTGTTCTTCAGGCCGGCGTGGATCGACCCGACGGTGACCACGGCGACATCGCGCGGGTCGGTCTCGCGTGAGACGACGGTCTGCAGACGCATCACGGTGGCCGCGGCCATCACGACGGGGTCGATCGTGGCCTGCGGCCGCGACCCGTGACCGCCTCGCCCGAGGAGCGTGACGCGCAGTCCGTCGGATGCTGCCATCTGCGTGCCCGGCCGCACGCCGATCGTGCCTGCCGGAAGGGGGGTGACGTGCTGGCCGAGCACGATATCGGGGCGGGGGAAGCGGTCGAGCACGCCGTCGGCGATCATCGCCTGCGACCCGGCGCCGTACTCCTCGGCGGGCTGGAAGACCGCCACCACAGTGCCCCGCCACTCGTCGGTCGTCGCGACCAGGCGCTCGAGCGCACCGAGGAGAGCGGTGACGTGCATGTCGTGGCCGCACGCGTGCATGACCGGCACGTCGAGGCCCTGCGGGTCGACGCCCCGCGCGGTGCTCGCGTACGCGAGGCCCGTGCGCTCCTCGACGGGGAGGCCGTCCATGTCGGCGCGCAGCCACACGACCGGGCCGCGCTCGCCGTCTGCGGCGTTGTCGTCGTTGCGGATCACCGCGGCGAGGCCGGTGCGGCCGATGCCCTCTTCGAACTCGATCCCGAGCTCCGTCAGACGCTGCGCGATGACCCCGGCGGTGCGGGTCTCTTGGAACGACAGCTCGGGATGACGGTGGAGGTCGGTGTAGATCGCGTCGAGGTCGAGGGCCATACCGCCGAGCCTAACCTGCGCACACCCTGCGGCTCCGGGCCGACCGGTCTGCCGTGCGCGGTGGTCAGCCCGCCGCGCGGGCGGTGGAGCCGCGCACGACCAGCTCGTACGGCAGGCGCCGCGACGGGCGCTCCTCGACGGGCGCGACCGCATCGATCTCGGCGAGGATCGCGTCGGCCGCCCGCTCGCCCTGACCGAGCGGGAACTGGTCGACGGTGGAGAGCCGGAAGAACTCGCCGAGCTCGTGCCCGTCGATGCCGATGATCGAGAGGTCCTCCGGCACCCGGTAGCCGAGCTCTCGCGCGGCGAGCAGCGCACCGATCGCCATCTCGTCGGAGGCGGCGAAGATCGCTGTCGGGCGCTCGCCGGGGCGCCCGAGCAGCTGCTTGGCGGCGCGGAAGCCGCCCTCGATCGTGAAGTCGGCGGGCTCGTACAGGGCCGGCCGCGCGGGGAACCCGGCGTCGGCCAGCGCCTGCTCGAAGCCCTGCCGCCGCTGGGTCGGCACGTGGAAGTCGACGTCGAACTCGGGGCTCGCGCCGATATGGGCGATGTCGCGATGGCCGAGCGCGAGGAGGTGCTCGGTGGCGAGCCGGGCCACGGCGACGTCATCCATCGTCAGGGTGTCCAGCCGCGGGCTCGGCCCACCGATCGCGATGACCGGCAGGTCGAGCTGGCGCAGCCGCTCGAACTCGTCCTCGCTGAGCTCGAGCGAGATCGCGATCACCCCGTCCACCCGCTGGCGGCGCAGGAACGTCTCGAAGATCGCGTGCCGTTCGGCGGCGTCGTGGGTGAGGCTGTACAGCGTGATGTCGTATCCACGGCGCATGAGCGAGGTCGAGATGCCGCTCAGCACCGTGCTGAAGAACCAGCGGTCGAGGAACGGCACGAGCACCCCGATGTTGCGTCGGCGGCCCGAGGCCAGGCTCGATGCCGACGCCGACACGACGTAGCCGAGGCTCTTCGCGGCATCCTCGACCCTCGTCTTCGCCGTCGCCGAGACATGGCCGCGGCCGCTCAGCGCGCGGGAGACCGTGGCGGTGGACACGCCGGCCAGGCGTGCCACCTCATCGATGCTGACCACGTCGCCCCCTCGCTCGTCGTCCCGCGCGCCGGCGCTGCTCAGGCCTCGGTGAGCCAGACCGCCGTGTCGACCGGCAGCGTGCGACCGTCGACCGGGCCGCTCGCGACCAGGACGTCACCCGCCGGCAGCTCCACCGGGGCGGCGCCGAGGTTGGCGATGACCCGCACCGAGCCGTTGCGGAACGCCACCACGTCGTCGCCGAACCCGTCGATCCACTCCAGGGCGCCGGCACCCAGCTGGTGGGTGCGGCGCTCGGCGAGAAGGCTCCGGTACAGCGACAGCGTCGAGGAGCCGTCGGCGCGCTGGACGTCACGGGCCACGCCCGCCCAGTCGGTCGGCTGCGGCAGCCACGCCTCGCCGGTCGTGCTGAAGCCGAACGCGGGCGCGTCGCTCTGCCACGGCAGCGGCACGCGGCAGCCGTCGCGGCCGTAGCGCTCGCCGCCGGTGCGGAACCAGGTGGGGTCCTGGCGGGCGTCATCGGGCAGGTCGACGACCTCGGGGAGGCCGAGCTCCTCGCCCTGGAAGAGGTACGACGAACCGGGGAGGGCCAGCATGACGGTCGTCGCGGCACGGGCGCGGCGCAGTCCGACATCCGGAATCGGCTTGCCGGGGGAGTCGGGACCGATGCCGTGCCCCTGCGGGTTCTCGGCCGTCAGCGCGAGGCGCGACGCGTGACGCACGACGTCGTGGTTGGAGAGCACCCAGGTGCTCGGCGCACCGACGCCCGGGAAGGCGCGAAGCGACTCGGTGATGACCTCGCGCAGCTCTGCGGCGTTCCACGGCGTCGACAGGTACGGGAAGTTGAAAGCCTGGTGCATCTCGTCTTCGCGCACCCAGAGCGCCGTCTTGTCGGCGGTGGGCAGCCACGCCTCGGCGGCGAGGACGCGGTCGCCCTCGTACTCCGCCAGCAGGGCGTTCCAGTCGCGGTAGACGTCGTGCACGCCCTCCTGACCCCAGTAGGGCACGTCCACCTCGCCGCCGCCCATCGAGTCGGCGGTGGACGGCGGGGTGTAGTCGGGAAGGCCCTCCGCCTTGACCAGGCCGTGCGCGACGTCGACGCGGAAGCCGTCGACACCACGGTCGAGCCAGAAGCGGAGGATGCGACGGAACTCTTCGCGCACCTCTTCGTTGGTCCAGTCGAAGTCGGGCTGCGAGGTGTCGAACAGGTGCAGGTACCACTGTCCGGGGGTGCCGTCGGCCTCGGTCACGCGGGTCCAGGCCGGACCGCCGAAGACCGACTCCCAGTTGTTCGGGGGCACGTCGCCGTCGATGCCACGGCCCTCGCGGAAGATGTAGCGGGCACGCTCGGGGCTGCCGGGCGCGGCGGCGAGAGCCTGCTGGAACCACTCGTGCTGATCGGAGGAGTGGTTGGGAACGAGGTCGACGATGACCCGGATGCCGCGGGCGTGCGCCCCCTCGAGCATGTCGTCGAAGTCGGCGAGCGTGCCGAAGAGCGGGTCGACGTCGCAGTAGTCGGCGACGTCGTACCCGGCGTCCTTCTGGGGGCTGCGCATGAAGGGCGACAGCCAGATCGCGTCGACGCCGAGCTCGGCGAGATCGTCGAGGTGGGCGGTGACGCCGGGAAGGTCGCCGATGCCGTCACCGGAGGTGTCGGCGAACGAACGCGGGTAGATCTGGTAGATGACGGCGGTGCGCCACCACTCGGAACCGGGGGTGGAGGAGCGGTCTGCGGGGGATGTGACCGTTTCGGGCGAAGTCATGCGCTCACAATACTGCAAGCGCTTACATTTTCCTGAGTATGTTGCGCGCGCGACTGTGTTTCGCGCGAGACTAAGGTGGCGGGGTGACCGCCTCCGGCCCCCTCGCCCGCGCCGAATCGTTGATCACCGTCATCCCCGACTACCCGTCGCCGGGCATCCAGTTCCGCGACATCACCCCGCTCCTCGCAGACGCCGCCGCGCTCCGCGCGGTGACCGAGGCGCTCATCGCCCCCTTCGCGGGCAGCTTCGACGTGGTCGCCGGCGTCGAGGCGCGCGGGTTCCTCCTCGCCGCCGCCGCGGCGATCGCCGCTGACACCGGCGTCGTCCCGGTGCGCAAGGCCGGAAAGCTCCCGCGGCCGGCGGCGGCGGTCGACTACGCGCTCGAATACGGCCAGGCCACGATCGAGGTGCACGACGACCTGCCTCGCGGCGCGCGCGTTCTGCTCGTCGACGACGTGCTGGCCACCGGCGGCACCCTCGCCGCGGCGCACGAGCTGTTCGCCGCGGTCGGGGCCGAGGTCACCGGCACCGCGGTGCTGCTCGAGCTCGAGGCGCTGGGCGGCCGCGCGGTGCTCAGCCGTGTCGAACCCGACATCCACACCGTCTTCCGCGCCTGACGGCACGAATCCTGACCCTGGCGCTTGACCCTGACACGGTGTCAGGCTCTGTCGTGGAATCACCATGTTGAGTATCGGAGAATTCGCCCGGCTGGCCGGAGTGTCGGTCCGGATGCTGCGTCACTACGACCACCTCGGTCTGCTCGTCCCCGAGCGCGTCGACCCCTGGAGCGGCTACCGCTCGTACGGGGCCGCACAGCTCGAGCGCGCCAACCGCATCGTCGCCCTGAAGGACCTGGGGTTCACCCTGGATCAGGTCGGACGGATGCTGGACGGCGGCCTATCGCAGGAGGACATCGCGCTCCTCCTCAGCGAGCGGCGCAAGGAGCTGCGGTCGCAGATCGCCGCAGACCGGCATCGGCTCGCGGCGGTCGAGGCGCGTCTCCGCGTCATCCAGAAGGAGATTCCCATGACGGAATACATCGAAACCGCCCTGCCCGAACTGCACGTGGTGCAGCAGACCGCGCGCATCGAGGAGATGTCGCAGATCGAGGCCGAGATCGGCTACATGTTCACGCGCGTGAACGAGGCCATCGCTGCGGCGGGCGCGGCGCACACCGGACCCGGGGTGGCGATCTACACGACCGACGGCGACGGCATGATCGCCGCTGCGGCGGAGCAGATCGGCGATGCCGCGACCCCGCCGGGGCTCGAGCGGGCGACCGTGCCCGCGGCATCCCGCGCCCTTACCGGGCGGTACGAGGCCGACGACCTGTTGGGGATCCAGCGCGCGTGGCAGGACCTCGTCGCCGAGGGCGAGCGCCGGGGGCTGTCGGTCGCGGGACCGGCCCGCGAGGTGTACCTCGAAACGCCGATGGATCCGGGCGGCACCCGCTGGGTCGTCGACCTGCAGCAGCCGGTCGCCTGACCCTGGGCGCGCCGCACCCGCAACGCCGAGCCCCACCATCCCCGCCGAGACCCACCATCCCCGCCGAGACCCACCGCGCCACGGCGGGTCTCGGCGGCGGAGGTGGGTCTCGGCGACAGGGTCGGCGCGGAGACGGACCCGGCGGATCTGCTCGGCGCTTCGGGGTCGTACGATCGAGCGGTGCTGGTGCTTGCTGCGATCGCCCTCTTCGTCAACGCGCTCTTCAACGCCGTCGTGTGGCCGAGGTTCTACCCGCGCATCGCGAACGACCCCCGCGCCCGCGGCACCGACGGGCGCCGCACGGCGTTCTACCGCGTGCACGTCGTGCTGATCACGCTCGCCCTGGTGCTGGCGGCCGTGAGTGTCGCGACGGGCATCGCCCTGCTCGTCACCGCCTGACCAGCAGGTCCGACCCGAGCAGCTACAGCAGCCCCACCCCGAGGTTGATGGGGCTTCCCTCGATGTTTCCGATGATCCCCCGGATGATCGCGGTGCCGTCGGTGCCGCGCAGGCTCTCGTACCAGGCGGCGGTGATCGACGGGTCGTAGCCGTGGGTCTCTTCCCCGCGCTTGCGCGCCCGCAGCACGAGCTCTCCCGCACGCTCGGTGCGCATCTTCTCGTAGCGGCGGAGCGAGTCCTCGACCCCCACGGTGTGCGTGGTGAGGCTGATCGCCAGCGCGAAGCTGTCTTCGAGCGCCGAGCACGCGCCCTGCCCGATGTCGGGCGCGGTGTTGTGGGCGGCGTCGCCGAGGATCGCCACGCGCCCGCGCGTCCACGTGTGCAGCGGGTCGATGTCCCAGATCTCCACCCGGTTCAAAGACTCCGCAGGACGGATGCCGCTGATCAGCCGCCGCACCTCGGGCGACCAGTGCCCGAAGGCGGCCTCGAGAGGCGCGACGCCATCCTCCCGCTCGTACGGGAGCCCCGCCGGCTGCGGGATGTCGAACCAGAAGTAGAACCGGTCGTCGGCGACGGGCATCACCGCGGCGCGCTTGCCCTCGGCGACCCAGGTCGTCCACTGATCGAGCGGCGCGATCGCGGGAGAAGCCGCCACCAGCCCGTTGAAGTTCGTGTAGCCGGAGTACTGCCGCTCGACGCGGAAGCCGCCCTCATCGGCCCGGGTGATCCAGTCGCGGGTGAGCGAGCGCGCCCCGTCGGCGCCGATGAGCAGGTCGGCGGTGTCGGTGGAACCGTCGGCGAAGACGGCGATCACCTTCTCGCCCTCCTCACGGATCCCGACGAGCTCGTGTCCGAGGTGGATCCGGTCGAGCCCGAAGGTGTCCATGAGCAGCGCCTGCAGCTCGGCGCGTGAGACCGGGTAGGGCCGCTGTCCGGTGTGCGCGGTCACCGGTGCGAGGCTGAAGCGGCACAGCTGATCGCCGGTGTGGCCGTCGTGGTAGGCCATGTGATCCATCCGGCCGCCGAGGCGCGCGACCTCCTCGCCGAGGCCCAGCCAGTTGAGCACCTTCACGCCGTTCGACCACAGCGAGAGGGCGGCGCCGACCGGTCGGTTCTGTCGCATCCGGTCGTAGATCACCACGTCGTGCCCGTGCCGGGCGAGCGCGATCCCCGCGCTCGTGCCTCCGATACCGGCTCCGATGATCACGACCTTCACGTTTCAGCTCCCGCGGTAGGTGGAATAGGAGAAGGGGCTCAGCAGCAGCGGCACGTGCAGGTGCGTGTCGTCGGTGACGCGGAAGGTGACCGTCACCGACGGGTAGAAGGTGTCGACGCCGAGACCGGCGTAGTACGCCCCGGTGGCGAAGCTCAGCACGTGCGTGCCGTGGTCGAGGAACTCGGGCCCGAGGCTGAGGCGCCCGTCGAGGTCGGTCTCGCCCGACGCGATCTGCACGATGCGCGGCTCGTCGCCCATCTTCGACAGGACGACGGCGACCCCGCTCGCGGGGAGCCCGGTGGAGGCATCGAGGACGTGGGTGGTGAGCTGGCTGGTCATGGCATCATCCTGACGCCACCCGCTCGGCCGACACGGTCTCGCGCAGCCGCAGCAGAGCGATCTCGGCCAGCTGGCCCGCCGCCTCGGCGACCTCCGACTCGGGGGTGTTCGCCAGACGCCGCTCGAGCTCGGCGAGCATCTCCTCGGCCGAGCGCCCGCGGGCCCGGATGAGGAACACGCGCCCGAACCGGGCCTCGTACCGGGTGTTGCCGGCCGCGATCCGCTGGGCGACGTCGAAGGCGGCATCCGTCATCGCGGCCTGCTCCCGACGCGACGCGGTCGCGGAAGGGTCGTCGCCCTCGCGGCGCTCGCCGATCCGGGGATGCTGCGCCAGCGCCTGGTCGAGATCGGCGGCGTCCCAGGTCGCGGCCTCGGCCGCTGCCGTCTCTTCCAACGCCTCGCGCGTGGGGTATGGGCGCCCCGCGAGCACCGCAGTCACCCACCGCGGGATCGCCGCCCACAGGCTCACCAGATCGCGCGCTTCGCCCTCGTCGAGGGCGTTGAAGTCGCCGATGCGCATGACGGTCCTCCCGCGGGGGTGCTGCTGGAGGCTCACGCTACGAAGCGCGCCGACACGTTTCGGTTTCCCTCGTGTAAACATCGCGTTGCCGCGCCGCCGTTCACACCGACGAAACGCGACGGGGGGAGGATGAGGCATCCGCCGCGCGGCGGACCCGACGAAGGAGCGCCGATGGCCGACCCCCGAAGCCCCGGCAGCGGTGTCATCCGCGCCGCGCGCGCGTGGGTGGATGGCCGCTTCCGCCCCGCCGACGTCGAGTACGTCGACGGCGTCATCACCCGTGTCGCGGAGCCATCGGGTAGCGCCCGCGGGGCGCAGATCGTCCCGGATGACGCGGTGCTGCTGCCGGGCCTCGTCGATTCCCATGTGCATGTGAACGAACCCGGTCGCACCGAGTGGGAGGGATTCCGCTCGGCGACCCTCGCCGCCGCGGCCGGCGGGGTGACGTCGATCGTCGACATGCCCCTGAACTCGCTCCCGCCCACGACCACGGCGGCCGCGCTCGCCGTGAAGCGGGCCGCAGCCGCCCCGTCGGCCTACATCGACGTCGGGTTCTGGGGTGGCGCGGTGCCCGAGAACCTCGGTGCCCTCGAGCCGCTGCACGACGAGGGCGTGTACGGGTTCAAGTGCTTCCTCTCTCCCTCGGGCGTCCCCGAGTTCGGTCACCTCGACCGTGCCCAGCTCGCGGCGGCGATGGACGAGATCGCCGCACTCGGCTCGCGGCTCATCGTCCACGCCGAAGACCCGGCCCATCTTCACGCCGACGGCGCGCTCGGCCGCGACTACGCCGCGTTCCTCGCCTCGCGGCCCGCCGCGAGCGAGGCGTCGGCGATCGACGCCGTCATCGCCGAGGCCCGGCGCTCGGGAGCGCGCGCCCACATCTTGCACCTGAGCGACGCCGGCTCGCTCTCGGCGATCGGGCGAGCCAAGGCCGAGGGCGTCGCCCTCACGGTCGAGACCTGCCCGCACTACCTCACGATCGCGGCGGAGGAGATCCCGCCCGGGTCTCCCGAGTTCAAGTGCTGTCCGCCGATCCGGGATGCCGCGAATCGCGACCGGCTGTGGGAGGGGATCGTCGACGGCACGGTCGACGCCATCGTCAGCGACCACTCGCCCTCCACGCTCGACCTCAAGCGCACCGGTGGCGGCGACTTCGGCCTCGCGTGGGGCGGGATCTCGGGTCTGCAGGTCGGGCTCTCGGCGGTGTGGACAGAGGCGCGCCGGCGCGGCATCCCGTTGGAGACCCTCCTGCCGCTCTTCACGACGGGGCCCGCGCGCGTCGCCGGCCTCTCGGCCGGGGTCATCGAGCCGGGCGCCCCGGCGCACCTGACCGTCTTCGGCGCCGACGACCCGTATCCGATCAGAGCCGCAGAGCTGCTGCACAAGAACCCCATCACGGCGTACGAGAACCGTGTGCTGCGCGGCCGCATCCGACGGACATGGCTGCACGGCCGGTCGGTGTTCGACGTCACCGAGGGAGGGCCGGGCGAGGCGCCGCAGTTCCGTGGGGCGCCCGGCGGTCGCCTCCTGTCGCGGGAGGTCGCCTGATGGTGTGGGATGAGCGCGTGCGGTGGGATGAAGACATGCTCGCGGTGACCGAGATCCTGCAGCCGGGCGTCGGCGCGATCCCCGGTGACCACTACCTGCGCGCGACGCCCGAGACGGTGCTGTGGGGGCGCCTCCCGTGCGAAACGGATGCCCCGGTGCTGCGCATCCGCTCGGGGGAGTCGGTGACGATCGACACCGTCAGTCACGAGGGCATCCTCGAAGATCACGGCAAGGACCCGCTGGGGTACTTCACCGACCAGGGCGTCGCGCCCGAGGCCGTGCTCGACGACGCGATCGCGATCGCCGCGCAGCTCTCACGCGACCCCGCGACCGACGGTCCTCACGTGGTGACCGGACCGGTCTTCGTCGAGGGCGCGAGCCCCGGTGACGTGCTGCGCATCACCGTGGAGAAGCTCGCGCCGCGCGTGCCGTATGGCGTGATCTCCAACCGCCACGGCAAGGGAGCGCTCATCGGCGAGCTCCCCCGCGGGGACGGGCACGTCAGCGTGTTCACGCCTGTCGAGAAGCGCGCGGGCCGGCTGGTGGGTCTGCTGCCGATCGTCGACGGCGGCGACCGGGTGGTGTCGTTCCCCCTCGCGCCGTTCCTCGGCACGATGGGGGTCGCCGTCACCGGACCCGAGCGCCCCCACTCGGTGCCGCCCGGATCGCACGGCGGCAACATCGACATCAACCTCCTCGTCGAGGGGACGGCGCTGTACCTCCCCGTCCAGGTCGAGGGCGCGCTCGCCTACGTCGGCGATCCGCACTTCGCGCAGGGCGATGGCGAGGTCGCGCTGACGGCGCTCGAGGCGTCGCTGCGCGCGACGCTCCGCTTCGACGTGATCCCGCGCGCGCAGGCGCTGGTCGAGTTCGGTGAGCTGGGCGGCCCTCTCGTGCGCACGCCCGACTACCTTGTGCCGACGGGGCTCGACCCCGACCTGAACGAGGCGATGCGTCGCTGCGTGCGCGCGGCGCTGACCCTCATCGAGGCGCGGTACGGCATGACCGAGCACCTCGCCTACGCGTACCTCAGCGCTGCGACCGACTTCGACATCTCGCAGGTGGTCGACATCGTCTGCGGCGTGCACGCTCGCATCCGGGTGTCGGATTTCGAGGGACGGATGGATGCCGCCGGCCCGGCGATGCACGAGACGGGTACCGCCCCCGCGGCCGGGGACGACCCCGGATCGGATACCGCCCCCGCGGCCGGGGACGGCCCCGGATCCCATACCGCCCCCTTCGACCGCACCGTGTGGCGCACCGTCGGCGATCCGCTGTGGCAGGGCGCGTGGGAGGGACCGCTCGTGGGGCTCACCGTCGCGGTGAAAGACCTCTTCGCCATCGCGGGGTACCGGATCGGTGCGGGCAACCCCGCCTTCCTCGACGAGGCCCGGCCCGAGAAGACCACCGCGCCCGCGGTCGCTGACCTCCTCCGCGGCGGAGCGTCGCTCCGCGGCATCGCGCGCACCGACGAGTTCGCCTACAGCATCGCCGGCGACAACGCCCACTACGGCACCCCGCCGAACCCCGCCGCTCCCGGTGGACTGCCCGGCGGCTCATCGAGCGGACCCGCCGCCGCCGTCGCCCTCGGCCACGCCGACGTGGGCCTCGCCACCGACACCGCCGGGTCGATCCGGGTACCCGCGTCGTATCAGGGCCTGTGGGGCCTCCGCACCACGCACGGCTTCGTCCCGCGGCAGGGTCTCCTGCCCCTCGCGCAGTCGTTCGACACGGTCGGGTGGCTCGCGCGCGACGGAGACACCCTGCAGCGGGTGGCCGACTGGTGCCTGAGCTACGACTCGTCGGAGTCGACCGAGAACGTCTTCGGCGCCTCCGACGACGACCTGCCGTGGCGCTTCGTCGTGCCGTCCGAGGTGCTCGCGGCCGCCGATCCCGAGACCCGTGCGGCCTTCGAGGAGCTGCTCGCGCGGCTCGCGCGAACGGATGCCGCGGACGTCGAGACCGTCTCGATCGGCGACCTCGACGACTACCTCGTCCCCTTCCGCACCGTGCAGGGCGCCGAGGCGTGGCGCAATCACGGCGAGTGGGTCGAGAGGCATCCGGGCGCGCTCGGGCCGGCTGTCGCGGAGCGCTTCCGCGTAGCATCCGGAATCGCCCCCGCCGAGGAGGATGACGCCCGCCGCGCCCTCGCCCCCCTCGCCGCGCGCCTGCAGGCGCTCGCCGCTGAGGCGGTGCTGCTCATGCCGACGGTGCCCGGGCCCGCGCCGCGGCGCACCGCTGCCGGGGTCGACATCGACGCGGCGCGCACCGCGACCCTGCGCATGACGGCGCCCGCCGCTGTGGCGGGCCTGCCGTCGCTGTCGGCGCCGCTTCTCCGGGTGGCCGCCGTGGGAGGAGCGCCGGCGCCCGTCGGCGTGTGCGTCACCTCTCGCACCGGCACCGACGTCGCCCTCGTCCGTCTCGCCCGCCGCCTCGCTGAGGCGGTTCAGGAATGACCAACCCCCGGCCCACTGACTCAGGACGCACCATGACCCACCTCCCCGGACCCATCGCCCCGCCCCCGCGCCTGCTCATGGGCCCCGGCCCGATCTCGGCGTACCCGAGCGTGCTGACGGCGATGTCGGCGCCGCTCGTCGGACAGTACGACCCCTTCATGACGGCGACGATGTCCGAGACGCAAGAGCTGTACCGGCAGGTGTGGCGCACGCGCAACGACGCGACGGTGCTCGTCGACGGCACGTCGCGGGCCGGGATCGAAGCGGTGCTCGTCTCGCTCATCCGCCCCGGTGACCGCGTGCTCGTGCCGATCTTCGGCCGGTTCGGGCACCTGCTTGCCGAGATCGCTGAGCGCGCGCTCGCCGAGGTGCACACGATCGAGACCGAGTGGGGGCAGGTGTTCCCCGACGCCGTGATCGAAGAGGCCGTCGTGCGGGTGCGCCCGACCCTTCTCGCCCTGGTGCAGGGCGACACCTCGACGACGATGAACCAGCCGCTCGCCGGCGTCGGCGAGATCTGCGCCCGGCATGGCGTGCTGTTCTACACCGACGCGACCGCCTCGCTCGGCGGCAACCCGTTCGAGGCCGACGGGTGGGGGCTGGATGCCGCGACCGCGGGCCTGCAGAAGTGTCTCGGCGGGCCCTCGGGGTCGGCGCCGGTGACGCTGTCCGACAGGGCGGTGGAGATCATCCGGTCGCGGAAGCGCATTGAGGCGGGTATCCGCGAAGAGGGCGACGAGGCGGCATCCGACTTCATCCGCTCGAACTACTTCGATCTCGGGATGATCCTCGACTACTGGGGGCCGCGGCGCCTCAACCACCACACCGAGGCGACTTCGATGCTCTACGGCGCGCGCGAGTGCGCGCGGCTGCTGCTCGAAGAGGGCGCCGACAACGTGCTCGCGCGGCACGAGCGCGCGGGGGCGGCGATGCTCGCCGGCGTGCAGGGACTCGGGCTCGTCGTGTTCGGAGACGTCGCGCACAAGATGACGAACGTGGTCGCCGTGGAGATCCCCGACGGGGTGGTCGGCGACGCGGTGCGCAGCGACCTGCTCGAGGACTTCGGCATCGAGATCGGCACGTCGTTCGGCCCGCTCCACGGCCGGGTCTGGCGGATCGGCACGATGGGGTACAACGCCCGCGAGGACGCGGTGCTCACCACGCTCGCCGCGCTCGAGGCGGTGCTGCGACGCCACGGGGTCGCCGTGCCCGCCGGGGGCGGGGTCGAGGCGGCGACCGACGTGTTCCGGGGCGCGGGGGATGCGGTGTGGACCGCGCACGCGTGACCCGTGCGGGCGTGGCGTTGGCGCCGGCCGCTCGGGTGATGGCGCGCTGTGACGAGCTCGCGCGCATCAGCAGCGCCGAGGGCGGCATCGAGCGGGTGTACCTCTCGCCCGAGCACGCGCGCGTGAACCGGCTGGTGGCGGAGTGGATGCGCGAAGCCGGCATGACCACGAGGCAGGATGCCGCGGGCAACCTCATCGGGCGCGCGGGACCGGCGGCGGGTGAGGCGCCGGCGCTCGTGCTCGGCTCGCATCTCGACACCGTGCCCGACGCGGGCCGATACGACGGGATCGCCGGCGTGCTCATGGCGATCGAGGTGGTGCGCGCGCTGCGCGCGGAGGCACTGCCGTTCGCGCTCGAGGTCGTCGCCTTCTGGGATGAGGAGGGCACGCGCTTCGGCCGCGCGCTGCTCGGGTCGTCGGCGGCTGCGGGCGTGTGGGATTCCGCCTGGTGGGAGCTTCGGGATGCCGCGGGCACCACCTTGCGCGAGGCGTTCCTCGAATTCGGTCTCGACCCCGGGCGCATCGGCGACGCCGCGCGTGCTCCGGGCGACCTCGTCGGGTATCTCGAGGCGCACATCGAGCAGGGCCCCGAGCTCGACGAGGGTGACGAGCCGCTCGCGGTGGTGTCGTCGATCGCGTCGGCGCGGCGGTTCCGGCTCGACATCGCCGGCGAGGCTCGGCATGCCGGCGGCACTCCCTACGACCGTCGGCGCGACGCGCTGCTGGGTGCGGCCGAGATCGCGCTCGCCGTCGAGCGGGTGTGCCGCGCCGAGCATCACATCGTCGGCACGGTCGGGGAGCTGCAGATCCACCCGGGCGCGATCAATGTGGTTCCCGGCGACGCGTACCTGTCGCTGGACCTTCGCGGCGAATTCGACGGCGACCGCGACCGGGTGTGGCGGGTCATCCAAGACGAGGTCGCGCAGGTCACGGCGCGCCGAGGCCTGACGTGGTCGTCGCGAGAGGTGCACGAGGCGTCGGCGATGTTCTGCGACCCGCTGCTGCAGGGCGTTGTCGGCGAGGGGATCCGGTCGGTGTCGCCTTTCCGCTCGGGGGAGGCACCGACGCTCTTCAGTCGCGCGGGCCACGACGGGATGGCCTTCGCTACCGTGACGGGGGTCGGCATGCTCTTCCTCCGCAACCCCGACGGCATCAGCCACCACCCCGACGAGGCTGTGTCGGCCGCTGACGTCGACCTCGGCATCCGTGCGCTGGGGGCCGCGGTACGCGCCCGCGCCACCGCCTGACCGGTCAGGGTCAGCGGCTCATGGCGGCCGCCATGAGCTGGTGCGGATGGGGCACCATCGCCGAGCAACTCTGCGGGCGGGTCATACGCGAATCGGTGACTCACCCGGTACGCCAATGCCCTGGACTTGAAGTCGCCTCACCCGGCGACTTCACCCGCGCGCCTTTGAACCGCGGCACTTCGTCTCGATCGAGCTCAGGAGTTCGGGCTACGGTCCCGAGATACGGGTCCAAGCCGTGGTGCCTTCTGCGTGTCGCGCCGCAGCGTCGGGCGTGAGACTGATCGTCGCGCCAGCGCGTTGAGTGTCGTCTCGCGCTCCATGACGAGAACGCGCGCCGTCTCGAAGCCGCCATCCGATGGCAACCAGGAGGAACGCGGCAATCAGGATGATGGCGACCAGTTCTGCCATGACCACACGGTAGAACTCCGGACTACGCGGCGCGGCGGTGTTCATTCAAAGTTCATCCTCTCGAAGGCGCTGTGCGAGCGATCTGTGCGCCATGCGCCGTTCAGGGACCGGCTGTCGCACAGCGAGCTAAGCGACACACGACGCGGCCGGACGATAGCGTCGGGAGCGTGACTGTCCACAGTAGGGACGAGACGGGCACCACCAATGCGGCGGTGAGAGGTGAGCGCGGCCCGGAAGCTGCTGTAGCCGTCTTGTTGGGTGGCGTCCTCTCCTTGTCCTCCGGGGCGGCGGTGCTCGGCCTGGTCCGTGAGACGCTCCATTTCAACTGTTCGTGGGGCATTGGCGGCGAGTGGGGCCCGGACGGCACATGGGTGTGCGCCGACGGCATCGGCTACGCCGGGGTCGCGGTGGTTCTCGGTGGCATGTCGGCCCTGTTGGTCATCGTGGGGCTCGTCGCGGCGATATCGAGGCCGTCCCGCGGTCGCTCGATCGTGCTCCTGACACTGGCCGCGATCTCGCTCGGATGGATCTTATGGTGGACCTTCTACGCCGCCACTTCCTACTCCGGACCACGGCCTGCCGGCGAGACCGGATGGGCCCTCTGGGCTGTCACCGTATTGCCCGCGATCCTTCTGTCCACGGTCGGCCTCCTGGTCGGAGCCGTCGGCGCATTCACGCGCCGTAGCTGGTCACGCGTCGCGCTGTGGTGCGGCATCGGCCTGATGATCGCAGGGACGGCCCTTCAGTTGGGAGTCGGCATCGCGACATTCCTGTCGGCAGGACTGCTCGCAGCCGCCGGAGTCGCACGCACGCCAGCACGCTAAGGGACCGGCTTGCGGGCGCAATCCCGTAGCGCAGACGCGCCACACCACTTGGGCCAAGACCGCCTTCATGTCTCGAGCATGCGCGGACCAAGGAACTGCGGGTGTTCGAGCCGCTCGGCGCGCACCACTCGGGCACTTGGATCGCAGGGCTCGCCGTAGAGGGCAAGCGAATCCCGCCGGGAACCTGTCCGCGGGATCTCCTGTCGTTCCGGGGGGATGTCGGTGAGCGCCACTAACCTGTGGGTGATGCCGGCCAAGGAGAAGCGATGAAGCTAAGAGCTGTGACGATCCAGAAGTTCCGCAACTTTGTGGAACCACAACGTATCGAGATCGAAGACGACGTCACAGTCCTAGTTGGCAAGAATGAGTCAGGCAAGACCACAGTCCTGCGTGCTTTGCATCGACTTAAACCTGCCAACGGCGACCAGAAGAAGTTCGATCTCGTCACCGAGTACCCGCGCTGGAGACTCTCTCGTGATCGTCGCGAGGGTGACCTCGAAAAGGTCCGCCCTATCACGGCTGAGTTCACGGCCGATCCCGCGGACGCCGACGCCCTCGGGGACAAGCTACCCGCCGCCCTTCTGCCTTCGACCACTGTGTGCGCGGCGCGCGATTACGGAAACTCCTATTACGTCTGGCTCTCGACTCCGCCTGCGGAGGTGATCGCGGCGGCAGCAGCAAATGCGAGCGTCGATGGTTCCGACACGAAGGATCTTGTCGCAACGGGTAGCCTCGACGGCGCGATCAACTTGGCCAAGGAACGCGGAAAGGAGCTCAAAGAGTCAGCTCCTCCACGATCGAAGGCTCTGCTGGCGTTCCCGAAGGCGGCAGAGCAGCATCGATTCCTGATTTCCGGCCCGCTCGACGACGAGCCCCGTGCAGCCCTTGCGGCGCGCATCCCTAGCTTCTTCTACTTCTCGAACTACAGCGTCCTGCCGGGCGAAGCAGATCTCACTTTGCTCGCCGAGCGAGTAGCCGCTGGGGAATCGCTGGGCGAAGACGAGCAGACCGTTGTGTCATTGCTCGCGCATGCGGGCGTGCGCCCGGCAGACTTTCTCGACGAGAACTACGACAGTCGGAAGGCCGAGCTTCAGGCCGCGAGTACGGACCTCAGTAGAGAGGTGTTCCAATATTGGAAGGCCAACACTGATCTTGATGTCGTATTCGATGACGACAACGTCACAGTCACCAATCCAAACGGGACCGAGTCACAGCACCGAATTCTGAAGATCGAGCTCCGTGATGCACGCCACGGCAACGTGGAAACCAACTTCTCCACGCGCTCAACTGGGTTCCAGTGGTTCTTCTCATTCTTTGCAGCATTTAGTGAGTACCTGCACCGCACACGTCCCGTGGTAGTGCTCCTGGACGAGCCCGGCACCAGCTTGCACGGTGAAGCTCAGAAGGACTTCGTCAGCTACATCTTCAATGAGCTCGGCGCATCTAAGCAGACGCTCTACACCACGCACTCCCAATTCATGATCGACCCCAGCACTTACGAGAAGCTGCGTGCTGTGCACGACAAGGCGACGCGGCAAGATCAAGAAGCTGGCGTCGCGGTGACTCAGGTGAATCTCTCGGCCGACCGCGACACGATCCTCCCGGTCGAGTCCGCGCTCGGGTACTCCATCAGCCAGCACCTGTTCCTGGGCTCAGGCAAACACCTGCTAGTAGAGGGCAGCAGCGACTTCGTCTACCTCATGCGCATGAGCGCATACATGGAGAGGAAGAGGAAGACGCCGCTCGATCCCAACATCGCTCTGATCCCGGTCGGCGGAGTCACCAACATGCCTGCCTTTGTCGCTCTGATGGGGAGACGTCTGCAGGTGTCGGCGTTGGTCGATGGCCCCAAGGCCTCGTCGATTCTTGATCGCATCCGCAAGGCTGCGTCTGATAACGGCATCCCGGATCGACGTATCGTTGCCGTGTCAGAAGTGGCTGATGCGCTCCCCGCCACCTGTGACATCGAGGATCTTTTCTCGAGCGCTGACTACCTCAAGCTGTATAACTGGGCGTTTCGGTCCTCAATCCAGCCCGAGGATCTTCCGAACACGCCCGTCCCGATAATAAAGAAACTTCAGGACCACATCGGGTCGGACTTCGACCACGCCCTGCCAGCTCACGCTCTCACGGAACACCAAACAGTGTTCTTCGCCGATCTCGAGAAGGAATCGATCGACAACTTCGCCGCTCTATTCAAGCTTCTGAACAAGGCGGCCTCCTAAGCCTTGAATGCAAGCGCTTGAACCGCGCGGTGTGTTGGGCGGGGTCCGTCGGGGACGGGCGGGGAGTAGATCGTCTTTGTCGTGACGACTCCCTCGAGGCAGAACCAAACGGCTCATCCGTTAAGGCGAGAAGCCGCGGCGAGGGCGTGCCGGGCGTCTGCGGAGGCGGTGGAGCTTCCGTCAAGTGGCTAGGCCTGCCCCAACGCGCTTAGCACGCCCTGTGCCCGACCGGACGCGGATTGCCCGAGCCCACGCGCGGCACCCGTCGCAACGTCGCTAAGCACGCCCTTGAGCGTCGCCAGGGTCCGCCGTGGCGCTGGCTCGCCCGCCTCCACTGCGCTGAGGGCTTCCCGCGCGCACTCAACTGCAAGGTCGCGGTCCTCGCCGGCTAGATTCGCTTCGGCCTCCGCCAACACCCGGCCGAGAACCGCGCCCAGATCTGTCGCGGCTACGGTCTGCAACTGGGAAACGTCTCGGTTGTCCCAAGCGATTTGGTTCGTGCCGCCGCTGATGTTGAAGACCGGCGAAACCTGCCGCGGAGCCGGTGCCTCCCCCCACTTCACATCAATGTGCCCCATCCCCCGGAAGGTCGCCGAGCCGTCCACGTCATTGACGCGGACCTCGGCGGCATAGAGCCGCTGGACGCCGCCTCGCGGGTCCGGGATCTCCACTAAGTCGCCCTCATACATCGGCGTATCGACGTTGAACTGCGCCGACTTCGACTGCACGATCGCGCGCGACTCGGTGCGTTGCTCGTTCGCCTCACCCTCGTTGTGGATGATCGTCACGTTCTTTTGCGGGAAGACTTTCCCGTGCCCTTCTAGGAACCCCATGCGGCCGAGCGTATCGCTCAGCTAGGACGGAGCCTTTGGGGACAACCCGGGCCGTCTGCGTCGCGCGGGTACAGGCCCTGCGCCGCCTGGCCGGCCACCCCGTGTTGCTGCTCGCATGGGGATCGACGACACCTCAGCGAGACACTCCCCCATAGAGTCGGAGTGGCTACCGACCGTCCTCCGGGTAGTGCGTCTGGAGATAGGCGTCACGGCGCGCAGCACGCCTTGGGCTCCGATCCGTCCTCTCTCGCGCGCCTCTGCCAATCCGCTCGAGCAATCCAGCGTGGTCCATCAGCGATCCGAGCAGCAACAGGAACGAGCCCCAGCCAATCAGCCACAGGGCGATCCACACGACCACTGCGGAAAACCCCCCGAGATCTTCTCCCGATGTGGCGGACAGTATGAGGAGCCATTCGGCGAAGAACCCGACAAGGAGCGCTGCGAACAGGATCACTCCGGTAACCCAGATCGTTGCCGCGCCCATCCAGTGGGTGGCGTACGGCTTTGGCACGTTGCGTATCTCGAAACCGATGATCGCCAAACCGATCGGGATAATGGTCGCCACTACGCCGGCGCCGGTCGCTGTGATCATGCGAGGCACTATATCCGCGGCTGCTCACTGCCGTTCACCCCCAACCCGCACCGGCCGCGACCACGATCGCGACGCGAGTGTCGTACGACACCGACTCGACCCTTCAATGAAGCGGCACCGCGCGTTACGTTTCTCCCCGGGGATGTCCGCCTAGGTGTGGTCGACCAGGAACGCGAGCGAGCCGTCGTGGTCTTGCACCATCTGTGATCAACGCGGGGCCCTTCGCCTGACCTCGGACAGCAGAGCTTCCGGATTTGGTACGACGACTCGAGCGCCGAGCCTTCAGCCTTGCCGAGCGCCACCAAACGGGCGCAATGCTCGTTTCACCGCGCGTTCTTGTGCTTCTGCTGGCAGACCGAGCTCAGCCATCAGCACCAGCGACAGCAGTGAACTAGTCGCGCGCTCAAGGTGGAAGATGTTCTCCTGGGTCTGCTCGTTGCCAGTATGCGCAAGGTTGTCGCGCGCAATTCGGAGGATCCGCGCCCACCGCTGAACGTCGGGAACCAACTCCGCTACGGCCCCCGGGGCGGGAATAGACGCGAGGGAGATCATGCGTTCGCGGAAACTCGGCACGTTGCGTAGTCGAGCCTTAACCCACTCGCGCTTGCTTGCGTCAGGTATCGCGTTCAAGACCTGTTCCCGAAGCTCTGCAAAGGCGGCCGCGGGAAGTTCTGTTTCGTCTCCGCGAATGGATTGGTGGAGCGCTTCGGCCGCGATCGCCATCATGAGCAGCCTTACCTCAGTGAAAATTGGTCGGGCATACCGCATCCCGAAGAACACGTTGCATGCCGAGGCGGCTCGACGCCGCAGGGCGAGCCAGTCTGGCACCACCTTGTCAAAGGATTTATCGGTGCAGGTGAAAAGAAAGTTCCAGTCGTCGACAGCATGGTCTTTAGGTCGCGCAGTGTGAATGCGCGCTCCGTATGAATCCACACGGCGTTCAACCTCAAATATCGTCCCGTCACTGTCGGGGTGTGAGATCGGTTCTTCGTGTACGAGTGTTAGCTCGATTCGACCGCTGGCCTCACCGGACGCCAGCGTGAGCAGGTCCATGAGCTCAAGCACCGGGCCATGGAAAGCGTCAGCGGCGACCGGAGCTGGCGGGCGGATCACGATGTAACCGGATACCTCGCCTTCTACAGCCAGGCGGGACCGCTCCGCTGACAGTCGAAACGGTTGAACTTGGGAGCGCGCCGTGAAGGTCCAACCATCGACCGAACAGCTGACGTCCGGCGACGGGCGGTTCAGTGCCGACTCGCCCTGCTCGCCACTTCCGCGCTCCACTGAGGTGTGCAGCGTCAGCCAGCTGGCTAGGTGCTCAAGTGTCACAATGGCGTACTTGAACGCCTCTTGATGCTCTGACACATGCGCGCCGACGAGTGCCTCGTGGACGTGGACGTCCTGGTAGGTGCTGTCGCGGCGGCTGAATCCGTCACGCCGCGACGTGAAGCAGTTGGTCAGCGTGATCGGCTGATTTCCCGCCTCGCCCCAAATGACCGGAACACGATCGCTCAATCGGTTCGTGGCCGAATCCCCCAAGTCAAGGCCGCCAATGAGTTGCAGCTCGCATCTGCCGTCTTCTGCGACGACCAGTTGACCAGGAACCCGGTCATCAGCAGCGGAGGGCAGCCACCAGCTTCCGCGCCAGGATTTCTCTGTCATGCGCCCAGTGTGGCGCTTGGCGGAGACACCGCCTGGCCGACGGGCCGGCCTGCGGTACTCCGGGTCAATCTCTCATTTTCGTTCGCTGCGCGGTTCCGGATGGTAGATCGCACGCTGTGGTCCGCTGAGCGCGCACTGCCCGTGTGCGGATGGCAAACGCACGCGGCGACGGCGTGCGCCACACTCCTCGACCGCGCGATGCCCGAACAAGGATCCCCACACGGGCACTGCACGGGAGGGCCACGTCGCGGACGAGCCATGCGGCGCGTGGAGAGGTGTCCCCGGTGCCCGCCCTCGACGGTATAGCGGAGCCGGTGTGCCGACCGCGGTCGCCGAGGATCGGGGCGTGACCTTGCTCGCGCTCCGAGGTCCCCGACACCATGTGTCCATGAATCTGGAGGAGTACCTCGTTGACCACGCCGACTCTCGCGGACTCCTCAACGCGCTGCGGGCTGTGATCCTCGGGGTGGGAACGGTGACGGAGGAGTTGTCCAAGAGCCGGCTGGCATTCCGTGCCGGACGAACGTTCGCGATCGCGTGGGCACCCGGTCAATACCTGGGAGAACGCGGCGCGCCGCTGGTGCTCTCGCTGGCGCTGCCCGAGCGCGACGAGAACCCGAGGTGGAAGGAGGTGGTCGAACCGCGGGAAGGTGTGTTCATGCACCATCTCGAGTTGCGTGCCGTCGATGAGATCGATGACGAGGTAAGGGGCTGGATCACGCGCGCATACGGGGCTGCCCGGTAGCGCTCGCAGACCTCAGGTCACACGGCGCACTCGTAAGCGATCCCTATGGTGCAGTGCTCATAACGGGACCGCGAGCGGGAAGATCCGTGCTGCGGGTAGCTCGGTCAGGAAGACTAGCGACCGATCCCCCGAGGTAGCCTTCCGCTGTGAAAGACGGCGACGACAAAACCTTTGAGGTCCAAGGACGTTGGAAGGAAGAGGTCGTGTACTGGGAGGGTTCCCGCGGCTACCTTTTCGACGCCGGATGGGGAGCTAGTCCTCTCGTGCTCTACGTACCGTCGGAAGAAGAGTGGGACTCCGTCACCGCCGACTGGATGATCGGGCGTCGTGCAGAGATCGTCGCGCGGCTGGTCGAGCACTCTGGCCATATCGTCCGTGAAGGCCCATACTCCGGCCCCGCCGGACGAACGCTAAGTAGGTAGCGATCCCGAGCGCGCATCGCCAGACCAAGTGACACCCTCGGCGGCATCAGTGAAATTCAGATTGGCTATGCCAGGGTCTCCACCGCCGACCAGGACCTCACCTCGCAACGCGACGCACTATTGCGTCTCGGGGTCCTCGACGCGAACATCTACGTTGATCACTGGCTCACCGGCACAAACCTAGATCGTGCCCGCGGCGACGCGCGCGGTCTCCGGCCGCATGCAGCTGCTCCTCCTGCAGTTCGCTCAACCTGCGTTCTGAGCCTGCGCCTTGCGCCACGGGGCCTAAGCCTGCGGCTCGCTCATCAGACCTCGGGCTCGGTCGCCCCTGCGCCGCTCCCGACGGCATCGAACTCGTCGCGAAGATACTTCGGAGCCTGCACGCGCCAGGCGTCGGTCACGAGCTCGGCGAGATGGTCCGCCGTGATCGCGGCCAGCCGGAAAGCCACTTTCGGCTCGCTCCAGGGTGTGGTCGTCCGCAGGAACACGTCGGGCTCCATCTGGACCAGCGCGAATCCGTCCATCCGGTCGGCGACCTTGACGGCGACGACGAGCTCGGTTGCGAGAATCGCTCGAATGTCGTCGGGGATGCTGGGCCACGGGTGGCACTCCCACGCGTACGGCTTCCTCCGGACGAACCAGGCGATGCCACCCCTCGTCGTGCACTCCTCGCTGCCGGGCAGGCTGTCGGCGATCCTCCGCACGTCGTCGAGGGTGGCCACGGCGGGAGCTTACGCCGCCCCCGCGACATCCACGCCCCCTCTCGGCGAGCAGACGACTGATCCAAAGCGAGCCGCTCAGGCGTCGGTCAACCTCATCGTCTGGACGGTCTGCCCACCACTCCGAGACGGAGCCGATCGGCCTGGCGCAGCAGATACTGCTGCTCGAGGACGCTGGTCGCACGGCGCGCCGCCTCTGCATACTCGGATGCCGCGACATCCGCCTCTCCGGCCCGTTCGTGCATGTAGGCGAGCGCCGCGTGGAACCTCGGCACCTGGGCATCCACCGTGGCGAGCGCCTTGAGGCCTGCCTGCGGACCATCCGCCTCACCGATGGCGACCGCGCGACCAAGCCGGATGACCGGCGAGTCACCGAGACGGACGAGATCGTCGTACCACTCGACGATCTGCACCCAGTCGGTCTGCGACGCGCTCAACGCATCCGCGTGGAGCGCGGCGATCGCAGCCTGCGCCTGGTACTGGCCCAGGAGGTCTCGCGCCAGCGCCCGCTGCAGAATGTCGACGCCCTCGGTGATCGACTTAGTGTCCCACAGGGCGCGGTTCTGCTCCGCGAGCGGAATGAGCCGGCCGCCGACCACTCGTGCGGGCCGCCGCGCATGGTGGAGAAGCATGAGTGCGAGCAGGCCGCCGACCTCGGGGTGGTCGGTGAGCACGGCGAGCTGACGCGTCAGGCGGATCGCTTCGATAGAGAGATCTCTCTCGCCCGAGTAGCCCTCGTTGAACAGCAGGTAGAGAACGCGCAGCACTCGCGAGAGGTCACCGGGTTGGTCCAGCGGGATGCCACCGAGTCGCTGTTTCGCGCGACTGATCCGCTGCGCCATCGTCGCCTCTGGGACGAGAAAGGCGTCGGCGATCTGGCGGGTCGTCAGCCCCGCGACCGCGCGCAGCGTGAGGGCGATCGAGGATGTCGCGGTCAGTATCGGATGCGCGCAGAGGAAGTACATCGCGAGCGTGTCTTCGCGCTGTGGAACCGGCCCCGCCTCCGGCTCGTCGGCGTGGCGCTGCTCACGCGCGGCGCGGGCCGTATCGCTGCGCACCTGGTCGAGGAACGCCCGCCACGCAACAGCGACCAGCCAGGCCCGGATGTCTCGAACCTCGTCGAGGTCGGGACGCTCGAGCGCTCGCAGCAGGGCCTTCTGGACGGCATCCTCGGCCGATGCGAAATCAGCGCCGCGCCGGACGAGGATGCCGGTGACCTCGGGGATCGCTCGACGCAGAGAGGTGGTATCCGTGATCATCATCCGGCGTCTGCCGGGGGCGCGCCCATCACCTCGCGGAGCTCGAGCCACTCACCAAGCGGCGTGCCGCCCGCCCACGGGGCCGCGGACAGCTCCGAGGCGAGCTCGAGCGCGCCATCGTAAGAGTCCACTTCGATCAGCATCCAGCCCGCGATGAGATCCTTCGTCTCGGCGAAGGGGCCGTCGACGACCGGCGGGCGTCCCTCGCCGTCGAAGCGCACCCACGAGCCGTCCATCGACAGTGCCTCCGAGGAGACGAGTTCGCCCGACGCGAGGAGTCGCTGCTCCATGTCCTTCATGTACTGGACGTGCGCGTTCCACTCGTCCGGCGTGAGCTGGTCCATCGGAACCTGGTTCACCGCAGGGCGACCACCGCGGTAGTGCTCGAGCATCAGGTACTTCGGCATGTCAGCCTCCCGTCCGTGCGGCCCATTCTGGCCGCTTCATGAGTGAGACGGAACGGAGGCCGCGTTCTCGACATCCGCGCTGGTTCCCTTCCCCTTTGACGCGTCGCCGAACGACCGCGAGCCGGTCACCGTCAATCACCGGTGCGGACCCTCGAAGCATTCGATCCGTCCGACCTCATCCTCCGGTCCGCGTGGAGCGCTATGCCGCGTCGGGATAGAGCAGATCCAGAAGAATGCGCGTCGCCGCGGCGGGCGCGAGGCCGTCGAGCTTTCCGGGTGGCACCGGCAGGGGCGGGAAATGCGGGGGTGTCGGTGCGCTCGCGTCGATGGGCAGCCCGGCGGCCTGCTGCAGATCCGCCGCCGCGATGATGCCCTCGCGGTCGAGCGTGAGTCCTTTCGCATTGAGCTCGAGGATCGGGAGGGATCCCGAAGCGGCGTGCCGAGCGGGCGATTCGAACAGCAGCGGCAGTCCGCGCCGGCGGGCGAAGTCAGCGGCATCCTCGATGTCGACGATCTCCGTCGCGCCTGCCTCGTTCATGGATGTCGCAGCGACCCAGTGGACCCCGGCTTGCCACAGTGCCTCGATGAAAACGAAGGTTCCCGGCATCCTCCGCGGATCGAACACCTGCACCCACGGCCGGCCATCCCGGTCGGAAACGAGGTGGGCGGGAATCTCGTTCGCGGGGTGAGCCGGTGCCCGAACGGCGATTATGCAAGCGAGCTCGGCGGCGAACCATGGGCTCTCGAGGAGCCCCCGCACGTCGGGAGACAGGGATGTCGCGTCGATGAGGTCGACGAATTCTCGAGCGCCGACGCAGATCCCGAGCGGCTTGAATCCCCGAGCCGCGCCCTTGATCGCCATGATCCGCTCGGCGACACCGTCGTGAGCTCCATCGACGAGGAGCCCGAACACCGTGCCGAAGTGAGCGCCGACGACCTCACCCGACTGGATGAGCGCGACGGCACGAGCGATTGCAGCCCTGTCATCGTAGGAAGCGATCTCCACGGCTTCATTCCATCACGGCGTCGCGGTCAGATCCCGGCCCGTCAGGTGTGAGCCCGGCGTGCGGCATCCGCGATCATCACCTCGCGTCTGCCGGAGGCACCGGCCGTCCCGACCTCGGTAGAGTCGCGTCGACGAAGAGGGGAACCCTGAGTGAGCGAGGCGTCGAACGCAGCATCCCCCTGGGATTCGCAGGGGTGCGCGGTCTGTCGTCGGCAGTGGGAGACTGCCGAGCGGCCGCGCTTTCTCGCGGAGAACGTCGGGGATCGTAGCGAGCTGTACCGCTGCGCGGTATGCGGGGCCCTGTGGTTGATGACGGAACGCGCGGCCGTCGTCGTGCCGCCCGAGGCCATCCGATCCACCTACCCCGGGGTCTTCGAGTCAGCCGGAGGGCACCCGGCGAGTGGCGGTGCCGAACCCGACCCAGCGCGTGCGGCCGCGTCGGCTGCAGACTCGTCTCGACCCGATGCGCCAGCGAGCGACGACGGAGTTCAGTATTGGCGGCACTCCGTCGCATCCACAGATCACTACTTCCGGCTGACGAACGGTCGTGACTTCATCCTCCAGGGCGATCAGTGGGTGCCGTATGACGCCTACAAGTCCGGACCGAGCTGGTGGCGACTGACGGGTGAGCCCGGCGCTGACGTCATCACTCGCGGAGACCTGCCACCCGACGCGCCGAGGTGACCGTCGGGGCGTTAGGGTTGCCGGATGCTCCGTCTCATCGCCCGCATCTATTGGGCGTTCAGCAGATGGACTCTCGTCACCGAGCCGGCACCCGCCCGGCCCACCGTGGTCCTGGGGGCACCGCATACCTCCAACTGGGACTTCGTGCTCATGCTGGGGATCGCATGGCGCCTGAAGATGCGCTTCCGCTGGTTGGGGAAAGAGAGCCTCTTCCGTGGCTGGCGGGGCCCGATCATGCGTGCGATCGGCGGCATCCCGGTCGACCGGTCGAACCCCGCCGGTGTGGTCGACGCGCTCGTCAGCCGCATTCGGAACGGCGATGTGTTCGGCCTCGTGGTCACGCCGGAAGGAACCCGGGGTGGCGTCGCCCACTGGAAATCGGGCTTCTACCGAATCGCCCGCGAGGCGGGCCTTCCGGTCACGCTCGGCTACGTCGACCGCACCACCATGACCACTGGGCTCGGGCCGACACTCTCACTCACCGGTGACGTCGGCGCGGACATGGACGCCATCCGCGCGTTCTACGCGGACAAGTCGGGTATGCGTCCGGCTCTGCGCGTCGAGCCGCGGCTGCGCGAGGAGGACGATCCTCGCCCGGCCGCATCCGCGTAGCCGAAGCACACGTCGATCGCTGAGCCCACGCCGAACCGGCTTCGCGTCGTCGCTCAGCCGCAGCTCAGACGGTGCTGTCGAGCACCAGGCGGGTCGTTTCCGCTGGCTGGTCCCAGTGTGGGAAGTGACCGCAGTTCTCGAACCAGTGCAGCGTGGCATCCGGGAACAACTCCGTCGCGCGCGCTGCCTCGCTCGGAACGGTGACTCTGTCCTTCCGCCCCCATCCGATGATCATCCTGCCCTCGAGCGAACCGGCCGGCGCGCCTGCCTGGCGAGGCCCGTGAATGAGGGCGTCGAGAGCGGGATCGAGGCTGCGTGATGTCTTGAATCCCCGGAGCTCGTGCAGCACCAGATCCTGCGGCAGCTTCCAGGGATGAGCGGAGAACTGCAACAGCAGGGCTGTACGGCCCACGCGGTTGCCCGTGAGGAAGGGAAGCGCCGGTTGTATCCGGCGCACCAGAGCGACAGAGGCCTTGATACTCGCCCCGAAGATCGCAGCCTGGCGGTCGTTCCAGAACCCACCAGGCGCCAGTGCGACGGTCGTGCCCGCATGCCCGCGACGCGCCATCTCCATCGCCATTCGTGCGCCCATGGAGCTGCCGACCACATCGATATCACCCAACTCCGCGTCGCGGACGAAGGCTTCGACAGCATCGGTCAGCGTGGCGATCGTGGTTTCCCCGCTCAGCGGCGCGGACTTTCCGCACCCAGGGAGGTCGACGGCGATCACCTCGCGTTCTGCTGCCAGTGCCGGCATGATCGGGGCCCAGTTGCCGCTACTGGAACCGAGCCCATGAACCAGGAGCAGTGGTTTGCCGGAGCCTTGCCGGGTCGAGTGCAGCATGGGTCCAACGTAAGGTGGCGGGGAGCGCCCGCCGGGGCCGTTGCCAAAAGGGCACCGAGGGCATACGCATCCTCTATCGATCTCACGCAGGCGATGCCCGCGCAGCGGTCTGGGCAGGGACCGATCCGGAGTCGGCCAGCTCTGCAGCGGGAGGATCGTCGGCCACTAGCATCGATCGATGAGCAAGAATGCGGTCATCATGCATGGCACGGGCGGCAATCCGGACGTGCTCTGGTACCCGTGGCTGGATCGGCAGCTGACCGCGCGCGGCTATCAGGTGGAACGCCCGTACTACCCGAGTCTGAACGTCGAGCCGATCTCCACGTTCCTGCCGAAGGTGCTCGACGGTCGTCTGTTCGACGCGGACACCGTGCTGGTGGGCCACTCCGGCGGCGCCGCACTTCTACTCGCAGTGCTGGAGCACCTGCAGGCTCCGGTGGCTCAAACGATCCTGGTCGCGGGCTACGCGACCAGACCCAACAACTCCGACGAGCCGGTGCTGCAGGATGTCTACGACTGGGACCGGATCCGCGCAAACGGCGGAGAGATGTACTTCATCAACTCGATCACCGACCCGTACGGGTGCGATGCCACGCAAGGCCGGCTGATGTTCGACAACCTCGGCGGCACCCAGATCGTGCGCGACGAAGGCCACTTCGGCGACTTCAACCAGCCCTACGACACCTTCGAACTCATCGATCGGTTGATCGTGCCGATGCAGTCCGAGCGCAACGACGCTGAGCCACACATACCTTTCGCCGGGGAAGCGGGCGTTCCGGAGATCGAGGTCGACGAGAACGTCGCGCCGCGACCTGAGGAAGAGGTCGCGGACGTCGCCCGCGCGGATGTGCAATCCCGACCAGGTGGCTGAGCGATCTCGGCCGGGCGATGTGAAGGCCGGTGAACAGCCCTGCGGGCTCACCTGCCCCCGGTGACGCGGAGGTCGGCGCCGGAGGTGAATGCGGCGGCCGGGTCGGCCTAGCCAAAGATTCGCGGCACCAAGCTCCGCGCGCGGAGAGTTTCACCGATCGCTTGGAATGTCTGCAGCAGCGAGATTGCTTCAACAGGTGTGAACAACGACGTCATCGAGGCCCTGCACCGAAGTCAGATCATCGACCTGACGACGACCGGTCGCCGTAGCGGTCTGCCGCGCCGCATCGAGATCTTCCTCCACGACGAGGACGGCGTGCTGTTCATCACCGGGATGCCCCGTCGAGACCGCACCAGGGACTGGATACGCAATATCACCGCAGACCCCGATGTCATCGTGCATCTGAAGCAGGGAATCGAGGTCGACATTCCTGCCAGGGCACGCGTGATCACCGATCCACACGAAGCACGGCCGCTCATCGAGGCCGCCGCACGACGCTGGCGCAGAGACGATGTCGAGGAAATGATCGCGCACAGCCCGCTCATCGTGCTGACTGTCGCTCCTTCGCCCCCCGCCTGACGGAGCTCCAGGCCGCTTGACGCGATCCTCGGCGCAAAGGGGCCGAGAGTTCCCGCGGATGTTCAGGGCGATCTGCAGTAGGGACCAGCCCACGGGATACACGTCATGTCGCGGTCAGGATTGGGTCGGGTCGGCCGAATGGGCCCAACGATATTGACCCGGCGGTTCGACAACTGTTCCGTCAGGGACTTCCCATGGCCGTCTGCGAGGCCACCCGCGAGGGACTTCACCGGTCGTATGGCGATGCAGTAGGCCGCCGCTCCGCGACTCGATGCGCAGGTAGCGCTCCGCGGACACAACAGCCACTGCGCCGAACACACCCAGCACCAGCGTCAGGAGCATCTGCCACCACGGTGGCCGAACATCGTGAATCATCGTGACCTCGAAGCGTGACCTGTCCAAGACCTCCCAACCGTCTCGCTCACGTCTCTTGACTTCAGCGTCAAGGGCTACTCGTCGACGGGCCCCGTCGTACACATCTCCCTTATCGCTCACCCGCTGAGTATGGATTCCGTCCCATCCCACCTGCAAGGAAGGCGCGCACCGCAGTCCTTCCGCGCACTCCTCGCCAATAGATGACGCGATCGGGGCTGGCGCGATACTGATGTGATGCATGGTCGCTCCGGGCAGCGCACCCAGGCGTGGCGTACCAACGTTTCGGTCTATGCCCTGCTGCTTGGTAGTGTGCTCATCGTTGTCGGTATCGCCGGAGCGCTCATGCCGTTGGCGAGCAGAGACGCTTCAGCATGCGTGCACAACATCACGCCGCCAGCTGAATTCGTGGCGAAGTATCAAGAGGGCATCACCGCGACGGGCGAGACAGTCTCCGTGCTGCCTTTCGGCGCACAGTGCTCCTACGTCGCGACCTCCACCGGCGAAACGCCGCTCTCTATCGTTCGGCTGTGGCCGACTATTGCGGTGCTCGGTGGGCTTGTTGGAATCGCTTCGGGTGTTGCAGGCTTGAGGGTGTCGTCCCGGGCACGCATCCGCTCCGCCATTGAGATGAATCAGCGCCGTTGAGGCTGCCAGCCGCGCGAGGTACCCGAGCCTCACGCATTGAGCGCACGGACGCGAATCCGCTCTCGAGCCTTCGTTCTGCATCGAAGCCCGAACCGCGACCGTCTGTATCGTGGGCGGCATGCGTCGAATGCCGGTCGGCCTCGTGATCGCCGCAATCATCGCAGGAGTGCTCGTGCTCGGTGGCGTCATCTTGTACATCACGGGGAGCTCTGCTGGCACAGCGTCATTCGGGTGGTTCGCCTACCAGCCGATTTCCGGCGCGGCCTTCTTCCCCAGTTCGCTCGTGGTGTTGACGCCGCTCACCGCGACCGGAGCCGCGATCGCGATCGCGGGTCTCATCGGGTTCGGCGTCATCGCGGGATTCATCTTGGGCCGACGACACCCGACCGGCCGCTAGCAGATCCTTTCAGCGCAGCCACCGAGCGAGTGAAGTCAGCTCGGGCACAAGCCTTTCGACCTGCTCGCTACCTCCGCATCGAGTCGGGCTGCACTGGGCTCACCTCTGTCCGGCAATCGCGTCTGAGGCGAGCAGATATCGCGCTGTCCTGGAAGCCCCTTCGCACGCGTGCGTCGATTGGAAGCGATCGGCCTGCCTCGAGAGTTGCGCGCCGAGGCTACCCGCGCCCGGGCACCTTCGCCTTCACGATCGGGATCGGCCACTGCGTGACATCCAGTTCAACGAACGCCTGCTGGTAGTCGGTGATCTCGGCCGTAGGCACGCGCCCCACGACACGGCCAAGCCAGGGGTTGTTCGTGAGACCGGGTAGCGCGGCGACCCGTGCGTCCGACTCCGGCGGGCCGCCGTAGGCGAGATCAGCCTCGCCCGAGTCGAAGGCTCGAGGTTCGCGGATCCGGTCTCGATCCGGGCCGAAGAACTCGACGCTGAACGGCCCCTCACCCGCGTACCAGCAGTACGCGTCCACCCGCCGAAGGCGGGTCATCGACGCATGCTCGACAGTGATGCGGCGGTTCTCGTCGACGAGCTCGGCAACCCAGGGCAGGTCGGCGATGTGCTCGGCGCTCGGGAGAAGAAGGACGGGTTCGCGATCCCACATCAGGCGTGAGCGGAGTGACACCGCGAACTCCGTGTCGCGAACCGTCGCGAGGAGGTGTGACCCCCACATGCCTGCGCGCGTGTCCATATCCACAACCCTGACACAGCCATCAGCTCGTTGACGCGTGCACTGTGGCGCGGGCGTTCAGCCTGTGACGGCGCGAACGGCTCGTGCGGGGGAGCCGACGACGACGGTGTCGGCGGGGACGTCTTTGGTGACGACGGCTGCGGCGGCGACCACGGCGTTGTCGCCGATCGTGACGCCGGGCAGGATGGTCGCGTTGGCGCCAATCCAGACGTTGCGTCCGATGCGGATCGGTGCGGGGTGGAGGTCTGCGCGACGGGATGGTTCCAGGTCATGGTTGAGGGTGGCGAGGACGGTGTTGTGGCCGATGAGGCAGTCGTCGCCGATCGTGATGCCGCCCTGATCCTGGAACTTGCACCCGGAGTTGATGAAGACCCGCTTGCCGATGGTGATGTTCTTGCCGAAGTCGGCGTGGAACGGCGGGAAGACGGTGACGGACTCGTCGACAGCCCCGCCGACCAGCTCGGCGATCAATTCTCGAACCCGTGCGGGCGGGTGGTACCCGCCGTTGAGCTCGCCCGTGACCCGGAGCGCGTCCTGGCTGGTCTCGTGCATGACGTGGTGCAAGGGCGAGTTCCCGGTGATCGTGTGTCCGGCGTTGAGCGCGTCGAGCAGTTCGGTGAGTGTCATGTGTTGCTCCGGGAGGATGCGGTGGAACGCGGTACGCGCTAGGCGGGCGTGGCTGTGTTGTCGGCGGGGTGCTGGGCAGCCCATGACGCGAGCAGTCGGAGCCGTTCCGCTGAGGGTGATCCGGGCTCGGCGGTATAGACCATGAGGATGAGTCCCGGTTCGGCGGTGATGGCGAGTTCTTCGTAGGACAGGACGAGTTCGCCGACGACGGGGTGATGGAAGCGCTTGGTGCCGGTGCCGTGGGTGCGTACGTCGTGTGCGCCCCACAGGGTGCGGAACGTGTCGCTCCGGGTGCACAGCTCGCCGACGAGGTCTTGCAGCCCGCGGTCGTGGGGGTCGCGTCCGGCCTCGGCGCGCATGATGGCGACGCACATCTGGGCGAAGAGGTCCCAATCGGGGTAGAACGTGCGGGATGCCGGGTCGAGGAACTGGAACCTGGCGAGGTTCGGTGTCCTGCCGCCATCGCCGATGACGGGTGAGTAGAACGCGCGGCCGAGACTGTTGGTGGCCAGGAGATCCTGGCGCGAGTCGCGGACGAACGCGATGCCATCGGTGATGGCCTCGAGCGCCCATCGCAGGCTCGGTCGAGACGCGGACTGCTTCGGTGCCTTGCGCCGGTGACGGCCGGAGAGCGGGATGCCGTCCGCCGCCCTCGCGAGGTCGACGAGGTGTGCACGCTCGGTGTCGTCTAGCTGCAGCGCCCGGCTGATCGCATCGAGGACGGACGCCGAAGCACCGGCTATGTCGCCGCGTTCCAGCTTCGCGTAGTACTCCACGCTCACTCCGGCGATCATCGCCACCTCGGTGCGGCGCAGTCCCGGCACCTTCCGAATGCCGACGCCCGCTGGCAGGCCGGCCGCTTCGGGGGTGACGCGCGCACGGCGGGTGGTGAGGAACTCCCGCACCTCGGCCCTGTTGTCCATGTCGTCGAGCGTAAGTCGCCCGGCGCGAGGTGTGGGGTGCACTGTCCGTACACCTTTCACCAGGCACTCCCCGTCGCGGCCGACATCGCGTTCCCTGAGATGGTGCCTGGCGGCGGGACCTGCCGGCACGCCAAGATTCCTCAGTCAGGAGAACGCGATGCGTGGAGTGATTTGTACGGCCCGAAGGATGTGCGGGTCGAAGAGCGCGAGATGCCGGAGATCGAGCGGGCGACGGATGCCGTCATCCGCGTCACGGCGACCTGCATCTGCGGCTCCGACCTATGGCCGTATCGGGGACTCGAGCCGCTGCACCAGACCCCGCAGCCCATGGGGCACGAATACATCGGGATCGTCGAAAAGATCGGCCACGAGGTGAAGAACGTCAAGCCCGGTGATTACGTCGTCGGTTCCTTCGTCGCCTCAGACAACACGTGCGAGATCTGCCGCGCCGGCTATCAGTCGCGCTGCGTGCACCAAGTGATGATGGGGGCGATCGGCACGCAGGCCGATTACGCGCTCATCCCACTCGCCGACGGCACCCTCGTACCCACGCCGGGCGAGCCGAGCGCCGAGCTGGTGCCGTCCCTGCTGGCGGCATCCGATGTGCTCGGCACAGGATGGTTCGCCGCCGTCGCCGCTCAAGCGGGCCCAGGCAAAACGATCGCCGTCGTCGGCGACGGCGCGGTCGGCCTCCTCGGCGTCCTGGCCGCGAGGCAGCTGGGAGCGGAGCGGGTCATCGCGATGTCACGGCACACCGACCGGCAGGCGCTGGCGCGCCTGTTCGGCGCGACCGACATCGTCGAGGAACGAGGCGACGAAGGCGTCGCGAAGATCAGGGAACTTACGAACGGTCTCGGCGCGCACGGCGTCATCGAGGCGGTCGGCACCCAGGAGGCGATGGAACAGGCGATCCGCGCCACCCGTCCCGGCGGACATGTCGGCTTCGTCGGCGTCTCGCACGACGTGTCGCTCGACGGGCTCGAGCTGTTCTTCTCCAGCGTGAACCTCCACGGAGGCCCCGCCCCCGTACGGCGCTTCTTGCCGGAGCTCATCCAGCTGATCTGGGATGGGCAGATCACCCCCGGCGATGTCTTCGACCTGACGCTGCCGATCGAGCAGGCCGCGGACGGGTACGCAGCGATGGACGAACGCCGCGCCACCAAGGTGCTGCTCACCCTCTGACTGCACGACCACGACCGACGGAAGGAGCCATCATGCGCATGACCCGCCACGCGACCGCCAACAACCCGCCCGAGTGGTTCACCGGAGAGGTCTGGCTCGACCCTGTCGCCGCGCCATCGGCTCCGGGACAACAGGCGAACGCCGCCATCGTCCGATTCGCGCCCAGCGCCCGCACCGCGTGGCACTCGCATCCGGGAGGCCAGACGCTTCACATCCTCGAAGGAGTCGCCCTGGTGCAGTCGCGGGGCGGCGCCGTCAGCGAGGTGTCCGCAGGAAACACCGTCCTATGCCCTCCCGGCGAGGAGCACTGGCACGGAGCCGCACCCCACAGCTTCATGAGCCACCTCGCCGTCTGGGACACCCTGCCCGGACAACCCAGCGCGATCTGGGGTGATCACGTCACCGACAGCGAGTACGCCGCTCGGTAACCAACCGCTCGACAGGAGCGCAGCAAGTCCCTGCGGCTGGCGCAGTCACGGGCTTGGCTTCCATACGGTGCGCGATCGAGGTTTGGCTCCGGGCCAGAGGTCGAGGAGTACTTCACACAGCAGACGCGTGCGATGATCGCGACCATGTCCGCAACACCAAGAGCCCTGAAGGCGTGGAAGCTTGCGGCGATCGCAGCGGCCGTGATCGCTGCCGGACTTGTCCTCGTCGGCGGCTGGTGGCTTGGCCGAACCCTATTCGATTCGCAGCGGACGCTCACCCTCGACTACTTGATGGAGAGCGAGCCTGACGCTGCCGATCCGACCACTGACCCTCAGAACGTCACCTCCTCGGTCTGCGGGGGACCAATCCCGTGCGTTGAGGCCTGGGACACGGCCGAGGCGCTCTACGTCCGGTTCGAATCCCGAGCGGCAGCCGAGGAGCACGAGAGCACAGTTTCTGACGGGTTCCGGTCGAACTACATCGTCATGGACTTCACCGGCAAGACAAGCGTGACCAAGAGCCAGCAGTTGTGGGCGATGCAGCATCTGGCCGGCATGTGGCAGGACTACGAAGGCGATTTCCCAGACCGCTGACAGCGTCGCTCGCCGTCGGGTCGATCGCCGCGAGGGTTGGCAGCAAGGTTGCCCGACCGTCATCCCCTTCTTCGTTGCGCACGCAGACGATCGCCTGGCCACATAGGAAGAGCAAAGGTACGTCCAACGTCGCGCTAATTCGGGCCCTCCAGTGTTGCTGCAACACAACGACAGAGGAGGACGCCGTGAGCAATACCCCCGAACCTGACGACACCCCGCAGGGCCCGACCTACGAGGGGCGTGTTCTGCCGCGTCCGGAGGACGAGGTCGTCGACCAAGGCGCCGGATTCGATGTTGCGACCATGGTCAGCCGTCGACGGGTGTTGACCCTGGTCGGACTCGGCGTCGGCGCGGCCACGCTTGCCGCATGCGCGGCGACCACCGATTCACCCACCAGCGCGACGTCGACCGCCACGACAGACTCCACGGCGACCGAGGCGACTAACTCGACGACCACGACGACGGCGGCAGGCGAGATCCCCGAGGAGACCAACGGCCCCTATCCGGCGGACGGCTCGAACGGCGTGAACGTGCTCGAGGAGTCGGGCATCGTCCGCAGCGACATCCGGTCCAGTCTCGACGGCGGTACGACCGCCGAAGGCGTGCCCCTGACCTTCACGTTCTCGGTGACCGACATCGCCGGCGGCGACGTGCCGTTCGAGGGTGCCGCGGTCTACGTGTGGCACTGCGACGCGCAGGGGCTGTACTCGATGTACTCCGAGGGGGTCGAGGACGAGACGTTCCTCCGCGGCATCCAGGTCGTCGACGCCCGCGGCGAGGCCACGTTCCAGACGATCGTGCCGGGCTGCTACGCCGGCCGCTGGACGCACATCCACTTCGAGGTGTACCCCGACATCGCATCAGCGACCGATGTCGCGAACGTCATCGCCACATCCCAGGTGGCGTTCCCCGAGGAGATGCTCAACGCCGTCTACCAACTCGACGCCTACTCCGGCTCGGCCCAAAACCTGGCGCAGATCGGAGGCCTTGCGAACGACAACGTCTTCAGCGACGGCACCGAGCTGCAGATGGGGACGTTCAGCGGCGACACCTCGTCCGGCTATGTCGGCACCCTCGCCGTCGGAGTGGACACCGACACCGCCCCCGGCGTCAGCGCCGGCGCCGGCGGGGCCGGTGGCGGTCAGCCGCCGTCCGGCGGGGGCCCTGGCAACTGACCCCCTGGCAATTGACTACCTGGCAACTGACCACTGGACACATGAGAAAGGAACTCCCATGCTGCAGAACCTCACGGGCTGGCACGCCCTCGTCATCCTCGCCGTCATCGTGCTGATCTTCGGAGCCGCGAAACTCCCGGCGCTCGCGCGGAGCGTCGGTCAGTCGATGCGGATCCTGAAAGACGAAGTCCGCGAAAACGCCGACGATACCCCCGCCCAGCCGGGCGTCGCGTCGGTTGCGGCATCGGTTCCGATCGACCCGGCGCGCGCTCCCGCTCCCGCCGTACCGACGACGGCAGGCGCCGGAGGAGTGCGCCCGTCATGACCGCCGCGACCGTCGCCCGAGGCGACATGCCCCTCGGATCGCATGTGCGCGAAGCCCGTCGGCGTGCCGTCCGGGCGGCGGTGGCGCTCACGATCGGCGTGATCGCCGGATTCATCTTCTCGGACCAGGTCATCGAGGTGCTCCGCGCCCCGATCGAGGTCCTCGCCGAGTCGCGCGACGCGAGCCTCAACTACGACTCTGTGACCGGAGCGTTCGAGCTCAAGCTGAAGATCGCCCTGTTCGCAGGAGTCGTGCTGTCGAGCCCGGTCTGGATCTTCGAGCTGTTCGGATTCGTCTCGCCCGGCCTCACACGCCGTGAACGTCGGCTCACGGTCGGGTTCTCCTTCGCCGCGCTCGCGCTGTTCGCCACCGGAAGCGTGACGGGGTTCATCCTGTTCCCGCACATGGTGGAGCTGCTGGCGAGCTTCGCGTCGGCCGAAGACAGCACGATCCTCAGTGCCGCGTACTACGTCGACTTCGTGATGAAGATCGTGGTGGCCACCAGCATCGCCTTCACCCTGCCGGTGTTCATGGTGCTGCTCAACGCGCTCGGACTGGTGTCAGCCCGCACGCTCCTGCGCAGCTGGCGGCTCATCGTGGTCGCGATCGTCGTCTTCAGCGCCCTGGTCACCCCCTCGGCCGATGTGCTGTCGATGTTCCTCATCGCCGTGCCGATGGCGGCGCTCTTCGCCGGCGCGCTCCTCGTCACTCATCTTCACGACCGCCGCGCCACCCGCCGCGCGAGCGCCGCCCGCCTTCCCGACCCCGTCGCCACGCCCGCGGGTGTCTGAGGCGCCCGACCCAAGGAGACCCCGTGTTCGGCCTGACCTTCGAGAAGCTCTTCGTCGTCGCCGTCCTCGCCGCGCTGATTATCGGACCGCACCGCTTGCCGCACCTCGCCCGCCGGGCGGGAGAGATAGTGAGAGGACTGCGCGCCTTCGTCGAGAGCACGCGCACCCAGGCGGAGAGCGACCTGGGGGTTCCCCTCGACCGTGCTCGCTGGGAGACCATGGATCTTCGCCAATACGACCCCCGGCGGATCCTGCGCGAAGCTCTCGAGGGTGCCCCGCCGCGCAGGACCGGCGCGGAGCTTTCGGCGCAGACGGCCGTCGACCCCGTCTTCCCCAGCGTCGACCACGAGCCGGACGCCAGCCCGGATGTCGACGCCGCGTCGCCTGCCGCGCCGCGGCTGGCCCTCCCGAGCGCGACCGGGCGCGGACGGAAGTACGTCGTCTCAGGCTCGGCGGCGCATCCCCGCCGCATCCTGGTTCCGGCATCAACAGAGGAGGATGCCGCGCCTGCGCCGGCCGCCGGGATGACCGGAAGCGCGGAGGAGACGGGTTCGGAGGTCGCGCGCGCGGTCACCTGACGGAAGCGACAGGCTCCCCACATCCACACCGACCCCCGCTGTCGAAACCGACCGCGGCGCAGCGGGTTTCGACAGTGCAGGTCGGTCTCGGGGGTGGAGGCCGACGGGTAGGTGATTCCGCACGGAGGAGTGTCGATCGGCGACGCGTTCGATCGTCACCCCAGTGACGCCGACTCCGGCGCACGAAAGGATGACATCATGCGATACGCACTGCTCTTGCACTACCCCGAGATGACCGCGGACGAGCTCGGCGCCGAGGCGCTGGCCGAAGGGATGCGAGCCTTCGACGACTACGCGAAGGCTCTCGATGCGGCGGGTGTTCTCATCAGTGCCGAGGTGCTGCAGCCGTCCAGCCTCACCACAACAGTCACGGCGGCGAACGGTGCACTCCAGGTGCAGGACGGCCCCTTCGCCGACACGAAGGAACAGTTGGGAGGCACGTTCGTCATCCAGGTCGACAACCTCGACGACGCCATCGCCTGGGCGGGTCGCGCGCCGTCCGCGCAGTACGGCTCTGTCGAGGTGCGCCCGTCGGGCACCTATTTCGCCGACGGTGCGTGGCAGGCGTTCGACTACCGATGACCGCGGAGAGTGACGCCAGGGCCGTCGCCGAGCGCACGGCGCGGGTGTCATACGGACGCGTCCTGGCGGTGGTGGCGTCGAACACACGCGACGTCGCGCTCGCCGAGGACGCCCTGGGCGATGCTTTCGAGCGAGCCTTGCGGCTCTGGCCCCGCGACGGCGTCCCTGCGAATCCGGAAGGGTGGGTGATCACCGTGGCGCGAAACCGACTGCGCGACGCGCTCGGCTCTGCGGCTCGGCGAACCTCTGCTGATCTCGACGACGGCCTGGCGGCCCTCGCCAACCCGGCGTCTGCCGATGCCCTCGACGAGCTGGAGCGGCTCGAGGGCATCCCCGACCGCCGACTGGAACTGCTCTTCGCGTGTGCGCATCCGGCGATCGATCCCGCCGCACGCACGCCCCTCATGCTGCAGACGGTGCTGGGGTTCGAGGCGTCGCAGATCGCCGCCGCCTTCGCGGTTCCGAGCGCGACGATGGCCCAGCGACTCGTGCGGGCGAAGCGTCGCATCCGCGGTGCCGGCATTCCGTTCCGCATCCCGCGCCGCGACGACATGCCCGCGCGTCTGCCCGCAGTGCTCGAAGCGATCTACGGCGCATATGCGATCGACTGGCTGAATCAGGGCGACGAGCCGCGCGAATCGCTCGCCGACGAGGCACGGTGGCTCGCGGTGCTCACCGCCGCGCTGCTGGGCGACGAACCTGAGGCGTGGGGTCTCGCCGCGCTGCTGACGTTCGCCCAGTCTCGCGCGGCGGCCCGCATCGGCGATCCCTGGCCGCCGCTCGACGAGCAGGACACCGCGCTGTGGGATCGCGCACTGATCGCCGAGGGCGACGCGCTCCTGCAGCGGGCGTCCGACCTCGGCCGCCCGCTGGGGCGCTTCCAGCTCGAAGCGGCCATCCAGGCGGTGCACTGCAACCGAGCCCGCACCGGAGAACTCGAGGTCGATACCCTCGTGCGGCTCTACCGCGGACTCGTCGCCATCGCCCCCACCGAAGGGGCACGCGCGGCCCTCGCCGCCGCCGAAGCACGGGCGGTGCCGCCCTCGCCTCGATGAGGCCTACCGAGACCGGGTCGCGAGCGACCCTTATGACTGCGCCGTATCGCCAGGCTCCCATGCGTCGAGCAGAGCGGACCCTCCGATGCCGACCGACGGCGACGCCGAAGTGCGGCCCGAGTTCCAGCTCTGATCCAGCGGCGCGCCCTCCGCGCGCCGAAACCCACCCGCGCCGTCGAAACCGACCGCGGCGCGGTGGGTTTCGGCAGCGGAGGTCGGTCTCGCGAGGCGGCGACTCTGCGCGCCCCGCGCGTCAGCGCGACCCGGTCGGCATGCCCATCCGCGCGAGCACGACGTTCTCGATCACCTGCACCACGTTGTAGAGCACGAGCGTGATGACGGTGATGAGCGCGACCGAGGCCCACAGCTCGTCGAAGCGCGCCGAGGCGCTGAACTTCTGGATCATCCCGCCGATGCCCTGACCCGTCGAGAGCCATTCGGCCAGCAGCGCTCCGGTCACCGCGCCCGGCACCGACACCCGCGCCGCCGCGAACAGCGACGGGAGGGCTCCCGGCACATTGACCTTCCGCAGCTGTGTCGCCCGCCCGCCGCCGTAGACGTGGACGAGGTCGAGGCTCTCCTTCGACGCGCGGCTCAGCCCGAACAGCACCGACGCGAGCGCGGGGAAGAGCACCACGATCGAGCCGATGACCGCCACCGAGGCAGGGGTGCCGCGCCCAGTGATGAGGATGATCACGGGCGCGATCGCCACGAGCGGCACGCTCCGCAGCAGCAGCGCGAGGGGCATGACCCCCATCTCGACCGAGCGCGACAGCGAGAACGCGATGGCGAGGACGACGGCGACGAGCATGCCGACGACGAAGCCCAGTGCGGCGTCGGAGAGGGTCTGCGCGAGGAGCGGGGCCATCTCGGCACGGTGCAGCGCAGCATCCTCATCCGTGAACAGGAACTGCCACACATCCACCGGACCCTTGGCGACGTACGGCGAGATCCCCGTGAGATTCACCACCGCCCACCACAGCGCGACGACGATGACGAGGGTGAGGAGGGCGTTGAGAAGCGACCGGCCGACGGCCCGCGCGGCGCCGGTCATGCCGCCACCGCCTTGCCCGAGACCCACGGCGTGACCGCGCGGGCGAGCAGTCCGACGACGGCGTAGCCGACGAGCGCGACGATCGCCGACAGCAGGAACACCGCCCACACGCGCGCGGAGTCGAGGTCGCCCTGCAGACGGATGAGGGTGATGCCGACGCCTCGGTCGGTGGCGCCCATGTACTCGCCGAGGATCGCGCCGAGGAAGGCGGAGGGCACCGCGATCTGCAGGGCGTTCAGGATGGCGGGAAGGGCGGCGATCAGCCGGACCTTGCGCAGCTGCATCCAGCGCGATCCGCCGTAGACGCGTACGACGTCGAGGCTCGAGCGGTCGGACGAGCGGAACCCGAGGAGCGCGCCGACGACGGTGGTGAAGAACACCGCGAGGGCGGCGAGGAAGATCGCCGTCGCGCTCGGGTCGCCCGCGCGCCGCGCGCCGCCGAGCACGACGATCGCGATGCCGCCGACGGCGACCACCGGCAGGCAGTAGCTCACGACCGCGATCTGCACCACGACGGTCTCGATCTGGGGGAGGAGCAGCACGGTCGAGGCGACGAGGAGCGCCAGCCCGTTGCCCCAGGCGTATCCGATGAGCGCCTCGGTGATCGTCACCTCGAAGACGCCGATGTAGGGGGCGAGGCCGTCGGTCCAGATGGTCTGGAACACGACGAACGGCGAGGGCACGGGGGTGAAGGTCGTGCCAGGCGGCGGCTGGAAGACGGTCGCCGAGAACAGCCACCACGCGGCGAGGAGCCCGGCGGCACCGATCAGCCCGGCGAGCCAGCCGGGGATGCGGCGGACGCGCATCAGGCTTCCGCCGCGGCGCGCCCGTCGGCCCCGAACAGCAATTCCGACGCGCGGTCGACGAGGGCGTGGAACTCGGGCGTGCGCTGCAGATCAGGCGTGCGCGGATGCGGCAGGTCGACGTCGATGATCTCCTTGATCCGCCCGGGACGCGGCGACATCACCGCGACGCGGTCGGAGAGGAAGATCGCCTCGGAGATTCCGTGGGTGACGAGGAGGGTCGTCGCGGGCTTCTCGGTCCAGATGCGCAGCAGCTCGAGGTTGAGGTTCTGGCGGGTCATGTCGTCGAGCGCGCCGAAGGGCTCGTCGAGGAGCAGCACCGAGGGTTTGAGCGCGAGGGCGCGGGCGATCGACACGCGTTGGCGCATGCCGCCGGAGAGCTGGGCGGGTTTGGCCTTCTCGAACCCGGTGAGGCCGACGAGGTTGATGAGCTCGTCGATGTAGGCCCTGTCGGCGCGGCGGCCGGCCACTTCGAAGACGAGTCGGATGTTGGCGTAGACGCTCCGCCAGGGGAGAAGCGCGTGGTCCTGGAAGGCGATCCCCAGCTCGCTGTCGCGGCGCAGCTGCGCGGGGGTCTTGCCGTCGACGCGGACGTCGCCGGTCGTCGGCGTCTCGAGGTCGGCGAGGATGCGCAGGATCGTCGACTTGCCGCATCCGGAGGGGCCGAGAAGCGCCAGGAACGAGCCCTTCTCGGTGTGCAGGTGCGTGTCCTGCAGGGCGGTCACGGTGCGGCCGCGACCGGTGTTGAAGGTCTTGGTCAGACCGTCGATGCTGATGCCGGTACCCCCGGCCGGCGCCGCCGACGGGGTGACCCCCGCCGACGGCGCCGCCGCGGCATCCGATGTTGTTGTATCGGTCATGATGGTGCGTCGCTCGGGCTACGGGAGGTAGTCGATGAGCTCGGGGTTCTCCTCGTAGATCTCGTCGATGATCGTGGTGTCGAACAGGTCGTCGACCGACACCTCCCAGCCGGCCGCGGCGAGCGAGGCCACGGTCTGCTCCTTGAGGGCGTCGGAGATGGTGAACAGGCCGTTCGCCTCGGTCTCCTCGGTGGAGATGAGGAGGTTCTGCGCCTCGATGCCGAGCGCGGTCTTCTCAGGGTCGAGCGCCCCGAAGACGGCCTCGAGCCCCTCCGACGACTCCGCGGCAGCCGCGTTGTAGTACTTCTCGACGAGGGTGACCGTGTCATCGACCGGCTGCTGGAAGACCTCGGTCCAGCCCTTGATCTCGGCGGTGAGGAACGCCTTCAGCAGGTCGGCGTTCTCGGCGAGGTACTGGTCGGTGACGGTGAAGGTCTCGGCGACGTAGGGCACGCCGTTCTCGGCGTAGGCGAGGTTGGTGACCTCGTAGCCGGCGAGCTCGACGGTCAGGGCCTCGTTGGTGAGGTAGGCCATGAAGCCGTCGACGTCGCCGTTCATCAGCGGGGTCGGGTCGAAGTCGACCGGGACGACGTTGACGTCGGCGGGGTCGATGTCGTTGGCGTTGAGGAGGGCGGCGAACACCGACGCGTTGGAGTCCTGCACGCCGATCGTCTTGCCGACGAGGTCTTCGGGGGTGGTGATGTTGCCGCCGTCGGCGAGGGAGAGGATCGTGAACGGGTTCTTCTGGAAGGTCGCGCCGATGATCTTCAGCGGAGCCTCCTCCTCGGCGATCGCGGCGCCCACCGACGCGGCGTCGCTGAGGGCGACCTGTACGGTGCCGGAGAGGAGCTTGGCGACACCGGTGTCGGGGCCTGAGATGCCGATCACCTCGTCGAAGCCCGCCTCGTCGTAGTAGCCGTTCTCGTAGGCGTAGAACTCGCCGGCGAACTCCTCGTTCTTGATCCACGAGTACTGGACGCTGATCTCGCCGAACGAGGCCTCTTCTCCGGGCTCGCCGCCGGCGGCCGCGGTGGTGGTGGCGGCGGAGGCGCATCCGGTGAGGACGAGGGCGGAGGCGAGGAACGCGGCGGCGCCGGCGGCGATACGGCCGCGGCGGCCCAGGGTGCTGTGTGTTGCCATCGGGTGTTGGCTCTTTCTTGTGCAGGTGGAGCTCAGGGATGTGATCAGGCGACGGTAAGGCGCCGACATTTCGCCCGAGTCCGCGGGGTGTTTCGGACGTGTGACGGATGCGGCGGGTGGGCGCGGAGCGAGGAGTCCGCTCGGCTCGTGCGGCCCGTACAATCGCGAAGATGGAGCGCGCTCGTGGCTGAAGACCGTGTGGATGCAGGACCGGTGGCTGCGGTCACTGACAACGAGGTCACCGTCAACGGTGCGCTCCGCTCGCTCGACGGCGTGCCGGTGCACACCAACGCCCTCGACTGGCTTCGCTCGTGCGGACTGACGGGCAGCAAAGAGGGGTGCGCCGAGGGCGAGTGCGGCGCGTGCGCGATGCTCATCGTGACGCCGGCTGCGGATTCCGCTGGCGCGGCGTGGACCGCGGTGAACTCGTGCCTCGTGCCCGCCCAGGCGCTCCGCGGTCAGGAGATCGTGACCGCCGAGGGCCTCGGCACTCCGGAGGAGCTGCACCCGGTGCAGGAGGCGATGGCGGCCGGCGGCGGGTCGCAGTGCGGCTACTGCACACCCGGCTTCGTCTGCAGCATGGCCGGGGAGTACTACCGGCGCGATCGCGCGCCGAAGGGCGACGAGGGCACCCTCGCGGGCGACGAGCGCACCCTCGCGGGTGGGGAGCGCACCCTCGCGGGGGTGGGGGGGAACGGATTCGACCTGCACGCGCTGAGCGGCAACCTCTGCCGCTGCACCGGCTACCGGCCCATTCGCGATGCGGCATACGAGCTCGGGATGCCGGAGGGCGACGATCCGCTGGCGGCGCGTCTGCGGCATCCGGCCCCGGACCCCGTCCCCACTGACGTCACCGTCGACGGCGCCCGGTTCGTCCGCCCGGCGACCCTCGACGAGGCGGTCGCCCTCCTCGCGAGCGAACCCGAGGCGCGCCTGGTCGCGGGCGCGACCGACTGGGGCGTCGACGTCAACCTTCGCGGGCTGCGCGGCCCGCTCGTCGTCGCGATCGACCGGCTCTCCGAGCTGCGCGCCTTCCGTATCGACGACGACGAGATCGAGATCGGCGCGGCGCTCACCCTCACCGAGATCGCCGCCGCTCTCGGCGATCGCGTGCCGCTCCTCTCCGAGCTGCTGCCGCAGTTCGCCTCACCGCTCATCCGCAACCGGGCGACCCTCGGCGGCAACCTCGGCACCGGGTCGCCGATCGGCGACGCGCTGCCCGCGCTCCTCGCGCTCGGCGCGAGCGTCGCCCTCGCCTCGCGCGGCGGGGAGCGAGACGTACCGCTCGAGGAATACTTCACCGGCTACCGGCAGACGGTGCGGCGCGACGACGAGATCATCCGCGCCCTGCGCTTCCCCGCACCCCGCGGCGAGCTCGCCGCGTTCCACAAGATCGCCAAGCGCCGGTTCGACGACATCTCCAGCGTCGCCGTCGCGTTCGTGCTCGACCTGCGAGGCGGCGTCGTCGCCGACGCGCGCATCGGGCTCGGCGGCGTCGCCGCCACGCCGGTGCGCGCCCGCGCCACCGAGCAGGCGCTCATCGGCCGCGACTGGAGCCTCGCCACCGTGCGCGAGGTCGCCCCGGTGCTGGGCGCCGAGGGAACCCCGTTGTCCGACCACCGCGCGAGCGCGGCGTACCGCGCCGCGATGCTCGAGAACGCTCTGCGCAAGCTCTTCGCTCGGCATCCCAGGCCCACGGCCGAGGCGGTGGTCCGATGAGCGATCTCGCCCGTCGCCCCGCCGACCCGGTCGTCGGCCGCTCGGTCGCGCACGAGAGCGCAGCCCTCCACGTCACCGGCCGGGCGATGTACACCGACGACCTGGCCGTGGAGACGATGGGGGTGCTCACCGCGTGGCCGGTGCAGTCCACCCAGACGCATGCGCGCGTGACCCTCGACGTCCTGCCCGCCTACGGCGTGCCCGGGGTCGTCCGGGTGCTCACCGCCGAGGATGTGCCGGGCGTCAACGACGCCGGGGTCAAGCACGACGAGCCGCTCTTCCCCGTCGAGGCGATGTACCACGGGCACACCCTCGCCTGGGTGCTCGGTGAGACGCCTGAGGCGGCGCGGCTCGGCGCCGCCGCCGTCGAGGTGACCTACACACCGCTCCCGAGCATCGTCACCCTCGAGGAGGCCATCGCGGCCGGCTCGTTCCAGGGCGCCGAGCGCGCGATCATCCGCGGCGACGCCGGCGCGGCCCTCGCCGACGCCCCCCACGTGTTCGAGGGCGTCACCGCGTTCTCGGGCCAGGAGCATTTCTACCTCGAGACCCACGCGTCCCTCGCGCGGATCGATTCCGAGGGTCAGGTCTTCGTCGAGTCGTCGACGCAGCACCCGAGCGAGACGCAGGAGATCGTCGCGCACGTGCTCGACCTGCCGTCGCATCAGGTGACCGTGCAGTCGCTGCGGATGGGTGGCGCGTTCGGCGGCAAGGAGATGCAGCCCCACGGCCTGGCGGCCATCGCCGCACTCGGGGCGAGCCTCACCCGGCGCCCGGTGCGGCTGCGTCTGAACCGCACGCAGGATCTGACGATGACCGGCAAGCGGCATCCGTTCCACATCTCCTGGCGGGTCGGATTCGACGACGACGGCCTCCTGCAGGCGTTGGAGGCCACGCTCACCTCCGACGGCGGGTGGGCGCTCGACCTGTCGGAGCCGGTGATGAGCCGCGCGCTCTGCCACGTCGACAACGCCTACTGGATTCCGAACGTCCACGTCGTCGGCCGCGTCGCCCAGACGCACAAGACCTCGCAGACGGCATTCCGGGGGTTCGGTGGTCCGCAGGGGGTGTTCCTCATCGAAGACATCCTGGGGCGCACCGCTCCCGCGCTCGGCATCGAGCCCGACGAGCTCCGCAGCCGGAACTTCTACGCCCCCGGCCAGGACACGCCCTACGGGCAGGTGGTGAAAGACGCCGAGCGGATGCCGGCGATCTGGCAGACCCTCCGCACCGAAGCGGCGGTCGACGATCGACGCGCGGCGATCGCGGCGTTCAACGCCGAGCACGACGACGTCAAGCGCGCGATCGCGATGACCCCGGTGAAGTTCGGCATCTCGTTCAACTTCACCGCCTACAACCAGGCCGGCGCCCTCGTGCACGTGTACAAAGACGGCTCGGTGCTCATCAATCACGGCGGCACCGAGATGGGGCAGGGCCTTCACACCAAGATGCTGCAGGTCGCCGCGACCGCCCTCGGGGTGCCCCTCACCCAGGTGCGGCTCGCCCCGACGCGCACCGACAAGGTGCCCAACACCTCCGCCACAGCGGCGTCGTCGGGTGCCGACCTCAACGGCGCGGCCGTGAAGAACGCCTGCGAGCAGATCAAAGAGCGGATGACGGCGGTCGCCGCCGGGCTCTTGGGCACCGATCCGGATGACCTCGTCTTCGCCGGCGGGCAGGTCACCGCTCCGCATCTGCAGCGCTCGGTGCCGTTCGCCGAGGTGGCCCTGGCCGCGTACTTCTCGCGGGTGCCGCTCTTCGCCGCCGGGTACTACCGCACCGAGGGCCTGTCGTGGGACATCGAACGCATGACGGGTTCGCCCTTCAAGTACTTCGCCTACGGTGCTGCGGCGGCCGAGGTCGAGGTCGACGGGTACACCGGCGCCTACCGGCTGCGACGGGTCGACATCGTCCACGACGTGGGCGACTCGCTTTCGCCGCAGATCGACCGCGGGCAGATCGAAGGCGGGTTCGTGCAGGGCGCCGGATGGCTCACCCTCGAGGATCTGCGGTGGGACACCTCCGACGGTCCCGGCCGCGGGCGGCTGCTGACGACCTCGGCGAGCACGTACAAGCTGCCGAGCTTCTCGGAGATGCCCGAGGATTTCCGCGTTCACCTCTTCGTCGACGCGCGGGAGGACGGCGCGGTGTACGGATCGAAGGCCGTGGGCGAGCCGCCGCTCATGCTCGCGTTCGCGGCGCGCGAGGCGCTGCGCGAAGCGGTCGCCGCCTTCGGCGAGCCGGGGCACAGCGTCGAGCTCGCCTCGCCCGCCACCCCCGAGGCGGTCTTCTGGGCGATCGAGGCGGCGCGCTCCGCGCTCCCTGTCGCGCCCTAGCGGAGAGCGACGCCGATGGACTGGGTCGACGAACTGCGCCGGCTGCGCGATGCACGCCTGCCGGCGGTGCTCGTCACCCTCGCCACGGTGCGGGGTCACGCGCCGCGCAATGGCGGGGCGAAGCTGGTCTTCTCACCCGATCGGCTCTTCGGCACCGTCGGCGGCGGCAATCTCGAGGAGACCGCGATCGCGACGGCGCGCGAGATGATCGAGGCGGGCGAGAGCGAGCCGCGGCTGCTGACCCTCACCCTCAGCGACAAGGCCGCGACCGAGTACGGCGTGCAGTGCTGTGGGGGAGAGGTGACGATGCTGCTCGAACCGGTGCGCGTGGTGCCGACGGTGGCGGTCTTCGGAGTCGGTCACGTCGGACTGGAGCTCGCCCGGGTGCTCGCGCGACACGAGATCGAGCTGTGGCTCATCGACGGGCGCGCCGACATGGTGGCCGAGGAGCGGCTCGGGGTACCCGGACGCTCGGGGATCTTCGCCGACGCGGTCGCGACCGTCCACGTGCGTCACACCCCGGTGCCCGAGGCGGCGATCGCCGACCTGCCGGCCGGCACGCACGTGCTCATCATGACCCATGATCACGTCGAGGATCTGGCCCTCACCGACCAGGCGCTCCGACGCGATGACCTCGCGTCGATCGGGCTGATCGGCTCGCGCTCGAAGTGGGGGCGGTTCGCGGCGAAGCTCCGCGAGCTGGGGCACACCGACGGCGATCTCGCGCGTGTGACCACGCCCATCGGCGTGCCCGAGGTGTCGGGCAAGGCGCCGGCCGTCATCGCGGTGAGCGTCGCAGCGCGGCTGCTGCAGCTGATCGAGGAGGCAGCGCGCGCGCCGCGCGGGTGAGGCGGAGGCGGCGTCAGCCGCCGAGGACGACGTTCAGCGGGGCCTCGCCCCGCGACATCCGCTCCATCTGACGGCGGACGAGTCGCGCGATCCGCGGGCGCATCGCGCTCGACGCGCCGCCGACGTGCGGGACGATGAGCACGCCGTCGGTCGACCAGAGCGGATGACCCGCGGGCAGCGGCTCGGGATCGGTGACGTCGAGCGCCGCGCGGATGCGGCCACGGCCCGCGTGATCGACGAGCGCATCGGTGTCGATGAGCGGCCCGCGACCGACGTTGACGATGAGGGCGCCGTCGGGAAGAGCGCGGAGGAACCCGTCGTCGACGAGGTGGCGGGTCGCGTCGCCGCCCGGCAGGGACGCCATCACGATCTCGGCATGCGGCAGCAGCTCGGGCAGTTCGTCGACCCCGTGGATCGTGACACCGTCTTCTTCGCGGCGGCGCGACGCCACCCGGACGAGCTCGACCTCGAAGCCCGCGAGCCGGGCCTCGATCGCATTGCCGATGCCGCCGTATCCGAGGAGCAGGACCCGCCGATCGGCGAGACTCTCCGCGACTTCGGGCGCCCACCGGCCCTCGACCTGCGCGCGGACGAACGCCGGCACGCGTCGCTGCGCGGCCAGCGCCAGGGTCACCGCAAGCTCTGCGGTCGAGGTTTCGTGCACGCTGGAGGCGTTGGCGAAGGTATATGTCGGCGGGAGAATATCCTTGATGCCGTCGTACCCGATCGACTGGCTCTGCACGAGGCGGGTCTCGACCTGGTCGAGGAGCGGCACCGCATCGGTCAGCGACATGTAGGGCAGAACGACGATGTCGATCCGGGATCGGGGCGGCGGGCCATCCATCGGCCACACGACCACCTCCGCGCCGTCGGGTGCCGGCTGGAGGTCATCGGCGAGCTGGGCGGTCGGAACGGACACGACGAGATTCGCACTCACCACTCCCACGCTACCGCCGGCCGGAGTATGGTCTGGCGCAGGAGGCGGCAGCACCTGCCGATGACGGATGGTTCCCGAGATCAACTACTGGGCGGTCCTCATCGCCACGGCCTCGACGCTCATCGTCGGATCGGTGTTCTATGCGCCGAAGGTGTTCGGCACGAGGTGGGCCCGACTTGCCGACGTCGACATGAACCGATCCGGTGCCACTGCCGTCATCCCGATCCTCGTCACGATCCTCGTGAGCTTCATCAGCGCGTGGGTGCTCGCCGGGGCGACCGCGATCGCGTGGCACTTCTACGGGGGCGGCTATCTCCTCGCGGCGCTCGGCACAGCGATCATCCTGTGGGCGGGGTTCACGGCCGCCCGGATCATCACGCACGACGCCTTCGAGGGGCGACCGTCATCGCTGACCGTGCTGACGATCGGCCACGAGCTGGCGACCTTCGTCGTGATGGCGCTGATCATCGGGGTCTGGCCGCCCGCCGGCACCGTCTGACGCGCTCGGCGCGGCTCAGGCCGCGGCGACGAGCGACGCGATCGCCGAGGTGAAGAACCGGCGGCCATCGACACCCGAACGCATCGCGACGCGGGTGTCGGGGCCGAAGCCCTCCTCGACGGCGTGCTCGGGGTGCGGCATGAGCCCCACGACGTTGCCGCGCTCGTTGCGCAGACCCGCGATGTCGTTGAGCGACCCGTTGGGGTTCACGCCCAGGTAGCGGAAGGCGACGAGGCCCTCGCCCTCGATGCGCGCGAGGGTGTCGGCGTCGGCGATGTAGCCGCCGTCGGCGTTCTTCAGCGGGATGACGATCTCTTCGCCGTCGGCGAAGTCGGATGTCCACGCCGTCGACGCGCTCTCGACGCGAAGACGCTGGTCGCGGCGGATGAACTGCTGGTGGGCGTTGCGGATGAGACCGCCGGGGAGGAGGTGCGCCTCGACGAGCATCTGGAAGCCGTTGCAGATGCCCAGCACGGGCATCCCGCCCCGCGCGGCGTCGGTGACCTCCGACATGATGGGCGCGAGGGCGGCGATCGCCCCGGCACGCAGGTAATCGCCGTAGCTGAAGCCACCGGGGAGGATGAGGGCGTCCACGCCTTCGAGGTCGTGCGAGCCGTGCCAGAGGGCGACCGGCTCACCGCCGGCCAGACGCACAGCGCGGCGGGCGTCGACGTCGTCGAGACTCCCGGGGAAGGTGATGACGCCGATGCGGGCGGTCACTCCACGACCTCCACGCCGACGACGTCTTCGATCACGTCGTTGGAGAGCACCTCGGCGGCGATGCGGCGGGCCGTGGCGAGGGTCTCGTCATCGACCTCCCCGTCGACGGTCAATTCGAAACGCTTGCCGATCCGGACACCCGAGAAGCGGTCGACGCCGAGCCGCGTGAGGGCTCCGGCGACGGCCTTCCCCTGCGGGTCGAGCAGCTCGGCCTTGGGCATGACGTCGACGACGATGGTGGGCACACCGACATCTTACGGCTCGACCCCCCGCTCGCCGTCGTGATCTGATCGTTACCCATCTTCTTGGGAGCGCTCCCTTGACAGCCCTGAGAGCGATCCCATAGCGTCATCCGCAATCCGTGGGAGCGGTTCCACGGGAACGTCAACCTGCACCGTGTCGCCGACACAGCATCGTGCTTACCCACCCACAAAGGAGTGATCGTGACGTCATCCACCATGCGCAAAGCGGCCGTCGCGGCTGCGATCGCATCATCCACCGCCCTCGTTCTCGCGGGCTGCAGCTCCTCCGGCGGCGACGCCGCAGGCGGCGAGGCCGGCGAGGACATCACCCTCACGGTCACCACCTTCGGCACGTTCGGCTACGACGACCTGTACACCGAGTACGAAGAGGCCAACCCCGGCATCACCATCGAGGCCACCAACATCGACACGGGCGGCAACGCCCGCACCGACGCCTTCACCAAGATCGGGGCGGGATCAGGACTCTCCGACGTCGTCGCGGTCGAAGAGGGCTGGCTCGGTCAGATCATGGGCGTCTCCGACCAGTTCGTCGACCTGCGCGACTACGGCATCGAAGACCGCAAGAGCGACTGGCTCGAGTGGAAGTACGACCAGGCGACCGATCCCGAGGGCCGCGTCATCGGTTACGGCACCGACATCGGCCCGCAGGGCATCTGCTACAACGCACCCGCCTTCGAGGCGGCGGGTCTGCCCACCGACCGTGAAGAGGTCGCGACTCTTCTCGAGGGCGACTGGGAGAACTACTTCGACGTCGGCCGTCAGTACAGCGAGGCCACCGGGAACGCCTGGTACGACCACTCCGGCTTCGTCTGGAACGCCATGGTCAACCAGCTCCCCGAGGGCTACTACACCACCGACGGCGAGCTGAACGTCGAGGGCAACACCGAGCTCGAGGAGCGGTTCGAGCTTCTGGGCGCGGCGACCGAGGACGGGCTTTCGGCGGCACAGGCGGCATGGGACTGGAACAGCGGCGAATCGTTCCTCGACGGGACATTCGCGACGTTCATCTGCCCCGGGTGGATGCTGGGCGTCATGAAGGGCTCGATCGAGGGGGCCGGTGGCGATGAGGACAACGGATGGGACTTCGCCAACGTCTTCCCCGGTGGCCCGGCGAACTGGGGTGGCGCCTTCCTGACCGTTCCCGAGACGTCGGAGCACAAGGAAGAGGCGGCCAAGCTCGCGGACTGGCTCACCCAGCCCGCGCAGCAGGTGAAGCAGTCCGCCGCAGCGGGCAACTTCCCTAGCACCGTCGAAGCGCAGGAGACCCTGGCGGCGGAGGCGACTCCCAACCCGTTCTTCAACGACGCACCCACCGGCGCGATCCTCGCCGAGCGCGCCGTCGGCGTCGAAGCGCAGTACAAGGGCCCGGAGGACTCCGTCATCCAGGAGAACGTCTTCGGTCCCGCGCTGAAGGCGCTCGACCTGGGCGAGACCGACACGCAGGGTGCCTGGCAGCGGGCGCTCCAGCTGCTGAACGAACTGGTCGGCTGAGGCCGATCGGATGACACGGGGCCTCCGGGCGGACAGCCCGGGGGCCCCGACCATCTCTCCGCGAGAGGAACTGCACATGACCGCGACTCTGCCGTCGCCGGCGTCGGCACCCGCCGATTCCGGTCGAGATGAGCCGAAGGATCGGATGCGCCGATCCGTCCGCTCCCCCTTCCGCCAGCGTCTGTCGAAGGCCGACCAGAAGGCCTCGCCCTACCTCTACGTCGCCCCGTTCTTCCTGCTGTTCGGCGTCGTCGGCCTCTTTCCGCTGCTCTACACGCTCAACGTCTCGCTGTACGACTGGGACCTGCTGCAGGGACAGGGCGACTTCGTGGGGCTCGGCAACTTCGTCGAGATCCTGAACGACCGGATGTTCTGGAACGCGGTGTTCAACACCATCAGCATCTTCCTGCTCTCGGCCATCCCGCAGCTCACGATCGCCCTCATCGTCGCGTACCTCCTCGACCGGGGCCTGCGCGCCCCGACCTTCTGGCGGATGAGCGTTCTCCTCCCGTTCGTGGTCACCCCGGTCGCGGTCGCGCTCATCTTCTCGAGCATCTTCAGCGACGTCGATGGGCTGGCGAACAACCTCCTCAACATCTTCGGCATCCCCGACCAGCAGTGGAAGCAGGACCGGTTCCTCAGCCATCTCGCGATCGCGATCATGGTCAACTTCCGGTGGACCGGTTACAACGCCCTCATCCTGCTCGCCGCCATGCAGGCGGTTCCGCGCGACCTGTACGAATCCGCCGCCATCGACGGCGCGGGTCCGGTACGACGCTTCTTCTCGATCACCATCCCGACGATCCGCCCGACGTTGATCTTCGTCATCATCACGGCCACCATCGGCGGGCTGCAGATCTTCGCCGAACCGCGCCTGTTCGACGTCTCGGCCGCCGGCGGGATCGGCGGGAGCGACCGCCAGTTCCAGACCATGGTCCTCTTCCTCTGGGATCTCGCCTTCTTCCGCACGAACCTCGGTGAGGCGTCCGCCGTCGCGTGGCTGCTGTTCCTTCTGATCGTGCTGTTCGGCGTCCTCAACTTCCTGATCGCCCGTCGCATCGCGACATCCGACTCCCGATCCGACCGCAGAGCACGCCGCATCGCACGGCGTCAGGCCCGCACCCACGGAGGCGTCGCATGAGTGTCACCATCCCCGAGCCCCTTCCCGCGGTGCAGGTCGAGACTCTCGACAACGATCCGCCGGAGCGACCCGGCAGACGCCGACGCGGTCGCGAGACCGGCAACGCCGGCATCGGCAGCCGTCCGGGCTTCCTCACCTACGGCCTGCTCGCCGCCTTCATCCTCGGCAGCGTCTATCCGCTCTGGTGGTCGTTCGTCGTCGCCAGCGGCACGAACGCCACCCGGGGCGAGACGCTTCCGCTCATTCCCGGTGGCAACTTCCTCGCCAACGCCGCCCGTGTGCTCGACGCCATCCCGTTCTGGCTGGCGCTCGGCAACTCGATCGTCATCTCGGGTGTCATCACCGTCTCGGTCGTGACGTTCTCCACGATCGCCGGCTACGCCTTCGCCAAGCTGAAGTTCCGCGGCCGTAACGGGCTCATGCTCTTCGTCATCGCCACCATGGCGATCCCCACACAGCTCGGCATCATCCCGCTGTTCATGGTCATGCGCGAACTCGGCTGGACCGGCACGATCGGCGCAGTCATCGTGCCCACCCTCGTCACCGCGTTCGGGGTGTTCTTCATGCGCCAGTACCTCGTCGATGTCATCCCCGACGAGCTGATCGAGGCCGCCCGGGTGGACGGGGCCGGGCAGTTCCGCACCTTCCTCACCGTCGGGGTGCCCGCCGCGCGCCCGGCCATGGCGATCCTCGGGCTGTTCACCTTCATGACGGCCTGGACCGACTACCTGTGGCCTCTCATCGTGCTGAGCCCATCCAACCCGACCCTCCAGACGGCCCTCAGCCAGCTACAGTCGGGCTACTACATCGACTACTCGATCGTGCTCGCAGGCGCCGTGATGGCGACGATTCCGCTGTTGATCCTCTTCGTGATCGCGGGCAAGCAGCTCATCAGCGGGATCATGGCAGGAGCAGTGAAAGGCTGACATGACCATCGACCTCACCGAGGACCCTCGCCTCGACGTCACCGGCGCCCGCGCCTTCCCGCCCGGTTTCCTCTTCGGCGCCGCCACCGCGGCGTATCAGATCGAGGGCGCCGCGCACGAAGACGGACGACGCGACTCCATCTGGGACGCGTTCAGCCGTGTTTCCGGCGCCGTCATCAACGGCGACAACGGCGACGTGGCGTGCGACCACTACCACCGCTATCGCGACGACGTCGCGCTGATGAAGGAGATGGGCCTCCAGACCTATCGCTTCTCCACCTCCTGGTCGCGCGTGCGACCGGATGGCGGGGCGGTGAACCCCGCCGGCGTCGACTTCTACCGCCGCCTCGTCGACGAGCTCCTCGACGCCGGCATCCTCCCCTGGCTGACGCTTTACCACTGGGACCTTCCGCAGGCGCTGCAGGAACGGGGTGGCTGGGCGAACCGCGACACCGCCGACCGCTTCACCGAGTACGCGCTCGACATGCACGACGCACTCGGCGACCGGGTCAACGTCTGGACCACGCTCAACGAGCCGTGGTGCGCGTCGTTCCTCAGCTATACGGCGGGGATCCACGCCCCGGGGCACTTCAGCATGACCGAGGGCATGCTCGCCTCCCACCACCTGCTCCTCGGCCACGGTCAGACCGTGCGCGAGCTCCGCGCGCGTGATGCGTCGCTGACCCTCGGCATCACGCTGAACCTCACGGTGGCCGATCCCGCTGATCCGACCGCCCCGGCCGATGTCGACGCGGCACGTCGCATCGACGGACAGTTCAACCGCTGGTTCCTCGACCCCCTCTTCCGGGGGGCGTATCCGGCCGACATCCTCGCGGATTTCCAGAAGAAGGATGCCGCGGCCGTCGCCGTCTTCACCGAGGCTGTGCAGCCCGGAGACCTCGCCGCGATCGGCACGCCGTTCGACACCCTCGGGGTGAACTACTACCACGGTGAACTCGTGGGCGGGACGCCCCCGGTCGTCGCGCCGCCGCGCGGCGACGCTCCGACCGATCGCGTGACGACGTCGCCGTTCCCGGCATCCGACGGGATCTTCTGGCATGACCGGGAGCTCGCCCGCACCGCGATGAACTGGGAGGTGCAGCCCGAGGGGCTGACACGTCTGCTGAAGCGCACGTGGGACGAGTACGCCGAGCCGGCGGGCGTCGCACTCTACGTCACCGAGAACGGCGCGGCCTACGACGACGAGGTGATCATCGCCGACGGCGAGACGCGGGTCCCCGACGCCGAGCGGACGGCGTTCCTCCGGGCGCACCTGGGTGCGGTGCTGGACGCCGCCGAGGCAGGTGTCGATGTGCGCGGCTACTTCTACTGGTCGCTGCTGGACAACTACGAGTGGGCGTGGGGATATGAGAAGCGGTTCGGCATCGTCCGGGTCGACTACGACACCCAGGTGCGCACGGTGAAGGACTCCGGCCGGGAGTACCGCCGTATCATCGCAGCACGAGAGCTCGACGACGTCCACCCGGAGGTCGCGTCGTAGCATCGACCGCGAGGCGGGTGCCCCGCGGGCGAGGAGGCATCCCATGAGCAGTGACACCGGCGATGAGTACTGACGCCACGCGGGCTGCCGCGACCATCGAAGAGGTGGCCGCGGCCGCCGGTGTCTCCCGCTCCACGGTGTCGCGCGTGGTCAACGGGTCGACGGCCGTGAGCCCGTCCGCACTGGAGTCGGTGCGCCGCGCCATCGCCCAGCTGAACTACGTGCCCAATCGTGCGGCCCGCTCACTCGCCAGCCGTCAGACCCACGCGGTGGCGCTCATCGTGCCCGAGGACACCACCCGCTTCTTCGGCGACCCGTTCTTCGCGGCGATCGTGTCGGGCATCAACCGTCGTCTCAGCCGCTCCGACTACGTCTTGAACCTCTTCATCGCCAGCGACGACCCCGGGGACAAGACGACGAGCTACCTGCGCAGCGGCTCGGTCGACGGGGCGGTCGTGGTCTCGCACCACACGAGCGACACGTTCCTCGACCGGATCGCCAGCGCTCTCCCGGTCGTGTACGGCGGCCGGCCGCCCCGGCTCGGACCCCTGGACTACTACGTCGACGTCGACAACCTGCAGGGCGGGAAGGATGCTGCGGCACACCTGATCGCGAAGGGGAGGCGTCGCATCGCGACGATCACGGGGTCGCTGACGATGGCGGCAGGCATCGACCGACTGGCAGGATTCCGCGAGGCACTGGCGGCCGAGGGGCTCACGGAGGTGGCCGTCGAGGACGGCGACTTCACGACCGACGGCGGAATGCGCGCGATGGAGCGCATCGTCTACAGCGGCGTGGAGTTCGACGGGCTGTTCGTCGCGAGTGACCTCATGGCGCAGGGCGCCGTGGAGGTGCTGCGCCGCACCGGGCGCAGCGTTCCCGACGACGTCGCCGTCGTCGGCTTCGACGACTCGCCCATCGCCGTGGCGGTGCAGCCGGCGCTGACGACGATGCGTCAGCCCTCGCTGCAGCAGGGCGAGCAGATGGCGGGTGTGCTCCTCGACCTTCTGGCCGGTCGGCAACCGCCGCACGCGACCATCCTCGGCACCGAACTCGTGGTGCGCGACTCGACCTGACTTCCGTGCGGACCCACTCCGCAGCTGAGCGCCCCCCGGCTCAGCGTTCGACGGGGTCGCCGCCGAGCTGTCCCACCGCCGGAAGCGGGCCGCCGTCGTCGGCGCCCGTCCGCCGCCACCGGGCGACGGCGTTGCCGAGGTGATAGATCACGAGCGCTGCGGCCGTGCCCAGCACGATCGCCCCGAGCTGGAAATCGCCCCACTCGAGGGTGAACCCGGCGATGGCGACGACCAGGGCGACGGCCGCGGTGTACTGATTGACGGGCCGGGAGAAGTCCACGCGGTTGTCGACCCAGATCTTGATGCCGATGATGCCGATCAGCCCGTACAGGGCGGTGGTGACGCCACCGAGCACCCCCGCGGGGATCGAGTTGAACAGCGCCCCGACCTTGGGCGACAGGCTGAGCAGGATGGCGGTGGCTCCGGCCACCCAGTACGCGGCGGTGGAGTACACCCGCGTCGCCGCCATCACGCCGATGTTCTCGCCGTAGGTCGTCGTGCCCGAACCGCCGAAGAACCCCGCGAGCGTGGTGGCGGCGCCATCGGCGATGAGGGCGCGCCCGGTCGAGCGGTTCACCGAGGCATCCGTCATCGTCGCCACGCCGCGGACGTGCCCGACGTTCTCGGCGATGAGCACCAGCACGACGGGCAGGAACATCGCGATGACGCTCCAGGTGCCGGGGGAGCCGAAGTCGGCGATCTGGAACTCGGGGAGGCCCACCCATGCGGCCTCACCGACGGCGGTGAAGTCGACGGCGCCCACGAGGAGGGCGACGACGTACCCCACGACGACGCCGAGGAAGATCGAGATGCGCCCGAGGAAGCCGCGGAACAGCACACTGAAGAGGATGACGGCGGTCAGGGTCACCGTCGCGATCACCGGCTGCTGCTGGTAGCTGTCCCACGCCACCGGGGCGAGGTTGAAGCCGATGAGGGCGACGATGGCTCCGGCCACGACCGGCGGCATCAGCTTCTCGATCCATCCGAGACCGGCGAGCTGCACCACGACGCCGACCGCGGCGAGCAGCACTCCGACGGCCACGATGCCGGCCAGCGCCGAGCCCATGCCCTGCGAGGCGGTGGCGGCGGTGACGGGGGCGATGAAGGCGAACGACGATCCCAGGTAGCTGGGCAGACGGTTGCGCGTGATGAGGAGGAAGAGCAGGGTGCCGACGCCGGAGAAGAGCAGCGTGGTCGAGACCGGGAAGCCGGTGAGCACCGGCACGAGGAACGTCGCACCGAACATCGCGATGACGTGCTGGATGCCGAGGGCGACCGTCGCTCCCCAGTTGAGGCGTTCCTGCGGGCCGACGACGCTTCCGGGCGCGACGGTGCGGCCGTCTCCGTGCAGCTTCCAGAGGGGCATGGGTGGGTCTTCCTTCCGCGGATGGCGGGACTCACCCTATCGGGGGCCGGGGCGCCTCTCTCGAGTTGCCGCGGCGAGCGGTTTCCGGAATGCTGTACGGGCGCTGATATACCGGCGCGTTGACGGACGGAGCGATGTGAACGATTCCCGCACCACCGCACCGCCCTCGGCGGCGATGCAACTCACTGGTCTGCACAAGCGTTTCGGCGAGAAGGTCGCCGTCGAGGCACTCACCCTCACCGTTCCGACCGGGTCATTCTACGGCTTGGTCGGACCCAACGGTGCCGGCAAGACGACCACGCTCTCGATGGCGACCGGGCTCCTGCAGCCCGACGCGGGACAGGCCTTCATCCACGGGGTCGACGTGTGGCGGAGTCCGGTCGAGGCCAAGCGCATGCTCGGAAATCTCGCAGACGGGGTCAAGCTCTTCGACCGCCTCACCGGAGAGCAGCTGGTGACCTACACCGGCATGCTCTTCGGTCTGCCGCACGACGAGATCGCGCGTCGCACGGCTGACCTGCTGTCGCTCCTGGACATGACCGAGGCCGGCGGCGTGCTCGTCGTGGACTACTCCGCGGGCATGACGAAGAAGATCGCGCTGGCCTGTGCGCTCGTGCACGCCCCGCGCGTCCTCGTCCTCGACGAGCCCTTCGAGTCGGTCGACCCGGTGTCGGCGGCGAACATCCAGGACATCCTCATCGGCTATGTCGCCACCGGCGGCACCGTCATCGTCTCGAGCCACTCGATGGACCTCGTCCAGCGCATGTGCGATCACGTCGCCGTCGTCGCGGGCGGCCGCCTGCTCGTCGCGGGGACGGTCGACGATGTGCGCGCAGGCCAGTCGCTGCAGGACCGCTTCGTCGAGCTGGTCGGCGGTCGCCGCCACGGGGAGGGGCCGGAATGGTTGCGACACTCCTGAGGCTGCGGTTCCGCGTGCTGGGCAACCAGCTGGCGCGGAGCCCCTGGCAGCTCGTCGGCTTCCTCTTCGGCTGCGTCTACGGGCTGGGGATGCTGGGGGGTGTCGTCATCGGCCTGGTGCTGCTCGGCTCGGCACCGCTGGATCTGGCATCGGCGATCGTCGTCGGGGTGGGCTCCCTTGTCACCCTCGGGTGGGTGCTCGGCCCCCTCCTCGTCGCCGGGGTCGATACGACCCTCGAGCCCGACCGGCTGGTCACCTTCCCCATGACGGTGGACCGGATGATGGTCGCGCTGACCCTCGCGGGGGTCTGCGGCATCCCGGGCATCGTCACCTCCGTGGCTGCCCTCGCCACCGTCGCCACCTGGGTGCGGACCCCGGCCTCGCTGGTCGCCTGGGTCGTCGCCACTCCGCTGGCGATCCTCACCGCGGTCATCGCGTCGCGCACCATGGCGTCGCTCGCCGTCGGGCTGAGCGGAGGCCGCCGCTTCCGTGAGATCGCGGGAGTGCTGATCTTCATTCCCCTCGTGCTCGCGGGCCCGATCATCATCGCGGTCACCACCGGGTTCGCCCTCAACATCGACACGGTGGCGATCGCGGTCGAGGTCGTCGCGTGGACCCCGCTCGGCGCCGCGTGGGCGATTCCGGCCGCGGCTGCAGCCGGGGAGTATCTGCCGGCCTTCGTGAAGTTCCTCATCGCGACGGGCACCCTGGTGATCCTGTGGGTGCTGTGGCGCCGGGCGCTCGGCGACGCCCTGGTGCGGCCGCGGAACGCGGGCGGCGCGGCCGCGAAGCCCGGCGCGCTCGGGTGGTTCGGGCGTGTGCCGACGGGGGGCTTCGGCGCGATCTACGCACGGTCGCTCACCTACTGGCTGCGCGACCCCCGATACCTGCGTCAGCTCATCGTCGTGCCGCTCGTGCCGATCATCCTGTGGTTCTACGCCCGCGGTGGCGATGCGCTGGGCGCCGTGAGCTGGAGCGGACTCCTCATCGCACTGGTGATCGGCATCGTCATCTACGCCGACATCTCCTACGACGGCACCGCCTTCGGCACCCAGCTGGCGACCGGCGTCTCGGGGCGCGCCGATCGGTTCGGCCGCACCCTCGCCGCGGCGACGCTGGCGCTGCCGCTCACGGTGGCAGGGGCCGTGCTGCCCTTCGCCGTCTCGGGCGACTGGTCGCAGGCGCCCGCCGTGCTGGGCGCGAGCCTCGGGGTCCTCGGCATCTCCTACGGTGTGTGCGCGGTGACCTCGGCGCAGTTCGTGGTGCCCGTCGCCGCACCCGGAGACAACCCGTTCAAACGGGTACCGGGGGTGACCTTCGTGCAGGGACTCATCTTCCTGGGCATCTGGCTGATCGCGATCGTGCTGTCGGCGCCGTCGGTGGTGATGGCGCTCATCGCCTTCTTCACGGGTAACACGGTGCTGGGCCTCATCGCGGGGCTCGTCGGGCTCGTGATGGGCGCCGTCGTCTTCGCGGTGGGGATGGTCGTCGGCGGCCGGACCCTCGACCGCACCGGCCCGGCGCTGCTGTCGCGGCTGAAGGCGATGCGCAACGCGTGATGCGTTCGAGCCGCGGCGGGCTCAGGCGGTGAGGCGGTCGATCAGCTCGCGGTAGCGCGCGGCAGTGCGTTCGACGATCTCGGTGGGGAGCTCGGGCGGGGCACCGGTGCGGTCCCAGTTCGCAGCGAGCCAGTCGCGCACGATCTGCTTGTCGAAGCTCGCCATCCGCTCCTCGGGCGTGGTGCCGCTCGCCCAGGCGCCGCCGTCCCAGTACCGAGACGAGTCGCTGGTCAGCACCTCGTCGGCCAGACGCAGCACGCCGTCGTCGTCGACGCCGAACTCGAACTTGGTGTCGGCGAGGATGAGGCCCCGCTCTTCGGCGATACCCGCAGCGCGGCGGTAGATGTCGAGCGAGGCGTCGCGCAGCTGTTCGGCGCGGTCACGGCCGACGAGGTCGACGGTGCGGTCGAACGAGATGTTCTCGTCGTGCTCGCCGAGCGGCGCCTTGTACGCGGGGGTGAAGAGGGGCTCGGGCAGGCGGTCGCCGTTTCCGAGGCCCGGGGGAAGAGGGATGTCGCAGACCGTGCCGTGCTGCTGATACTCGGCCCAGCCCGACCCCGTGAGGTAGCCGCGGACGACGCACTCCACCGGCAGCATCTCCAGGCGCCGGGTGAGCATGGTCCGCCCGCGCACATCCGCGGGGATCTCTCCCTCGAGGAGGTGGTTCGGTACCCCGAGGCGCTCGAACCACCACAGGCTCAGCCGCGTGAGCAGCTCGCCCTTGCCGGGGATGCCGGGGGAGAGCACGTGGTCGAACGCACTCACCCGGTCGCTTGCGACCACCAGCATCCGGTCGTCCGGTCCGTCGGTCGGGAGGTACAGGTCACGCACCTTACCCGAGTAGACGTGCCGCCAGCCGGGAAGCGCAGAGGGGAGGGTCACCCGCCCATTATCGCGACGTTCGCCTCAGGCGCCTGTCCTGGTCGTTGAGCGAGGAGCGTTTCGACTCGCTTCGCGTGCTCCACGGCCGTTGCGGCGCCCCCGGCGACCGGGGTGACGCTCGCTCGACGACCGCCGCGGGTCAGGCCTGTGCGGCGATGTCGGTGCGGAACTGCCCGCCCTCGAGGGTGATGCGGCCCATCGCGTCGTAGGCGCGGTCGCGCGCCTCGGCGAAGGTCGGTGCGACGGCGACCACATTCAGCACCCGGCCGCCCGTGGCGACGAGGCCGTCACCCTCGATCCGGGTCGCGGCGTGGGCGAGGTGCACCCCCGCGACGCTCGCCGCGGCATCCGTCCCCTCGATGACCCGGCCGGTGACCGGACTCGCGGGATATCCCTCGCTCGCGAGCACCACGGTCACGGCCTTGGCATCGCGGAATCGTGGGCGCGCGAGGCCTTCGAGCCGGCCCGACGCGGCGGCCAGCAGCAGTTCCGACAGCGGCTCGGCGAGGCGGGGGAGCACGACCTGCGTCTCGGGGTCGCCGAAGCGCGCGTTGAACTCGATGACCTTCACGCCGTCGTCGGTGACGATGAGGCCGGCGTAGAGCAGTCCGATGAACGGGGTTCCCTCGGCGTCCAGCTGACCGATGACGGGTGCGGCGACCTCCGCCGTGACGAGGTCGACGAAGGCCTCCTCGCTGCCGAAACGCTCGGCCAGCCACGGCAGGGGCGAATACGCTCCCATGCCGCCGGTGTTGGGGCCGGCGTCGCCGTCGGCGAGGCGCTTGAAGTCCTGGGCGGGGCTGAGGGGCAGCACCCGGTCGCCGTCGCTGAGGAAGAACAGCGACACCTCGGGGCCGGCGAGGAACTCCTCGATCAGCACCGGACCGGTCGGCAGATACGTCTCGGCATGGGCGAGGGCGGCGGCGCGGTCGTCGGTGACGATGACGCCCTTCCCGGCGGCGAGGCCGTCGGCTTTGACCACGTGCGGTGCGCCGATGTCGTCGAGCGCGGCGGCCACCTCGTCGAGGGTGCGGGCCCGCAGGGCGCGTCCGGTCGGCACGCCGGCGGCCTCCATGATGCGCTTCGCGAACGCCTTCGACCCCTCGAGCCGCGCGGCGGCGCGACTCGGACCGAAGGCGGGGATCCCCCGCTCGCGCACCGCGTCGGCCACACCCGCGACCAGGGGTGCTTCGGGGCCGATCACGACGAGATCGATGTCCTCCGCCAGCGCGAACGACGTCACGGCCGTGGGGCTGTCGGGGTCGAGGTCGACGATCGTCGCATCGCGGGCGATGCCGGCGTTGCCCGGGGCGGCGAAGATCTCGTGCTGCGCCTCCTCGCTGCGGAGGGCAAGGACGATGGCGTGCTCGCGGGCTCCCGCGCCGAGGACCAGGATTCTCACCCGGCCAGCCTATCGATGCGTGCCGAGACGCCACGGGCGCTCGAACACGGGCGCCCGGCGTACGGTGAGAGGATGCCGCGGAAGATCACCACCGACGAGGGGCGCGCCGCGCTCGATGCCGCACGGCGGCCGGAGGCGCCGCGCCCTGCCCAGGCCACGGCGGTGCGCTACCTCCTGCAGCTGCTCGCCGAGAAGGCGCCAGGCCATTCGGTCGAGGTGCGGGTGCCGCCCTTCGGGGCGGTGCAGGTCATCGAGGGCCCGCGGCACACCCGCGGAACCCCGCCCAACGTGGTGGAGATGGATGCCGCGACCTGGCTCGCCCTCGCCACCGGCGCCGAGCATTGGGCCGATGCCGCCGCCGCCGGCCGCATCCAGGCATCCGGGGTCCGCGCCGACATCAGCGCGCTCCTGCCGCTGCGGCCCTGACCCCGGCCCTCGCACCGGCGGCCCCGCCACCCCCGTGCCGGTGCCACAATGAGGGCATGGCGCGCGGCCGCGCCGGCCGCGACGGCTGGCAGGGAAACCCCGACGACGAACACGTCGTCGATGAGGAGCGCATCCCCGCCGTCGTCCATCGCTCCCCGCGCTACGGCCGATTCCTCGTCATCGGCGTGCTGTCGGGCGTCGCGCTGGCCCTCCTCTACGTCTTCGTCGGCAACCCCGGCGGCCCCGCCTCCGACAGCCTCGGGGGCGCATTCCGCGTCGCCGGGGTGCTGAGCGTCGTCTTCGCCGGGCTCGGCCTGCTCGTCTCCGCACTCGTGGTGCTCGTCGTCGACGCCGTCATCAGCAGGCGGAGACGGATGCTGCAGGCGCAGCGCGACACGACACTCGTCGACGACCTCCGCCGCCCGGTCTCCGACGATCCGCCCCCGTGGCGGCCTGCCGATCCCGACCCGAAGAAGCGACCCCGCTGACGACGCGCCGCCCACGCCGACGGCGCCCGCACGACGCGACGCCGCCCGAACCTCGGGGTGGGAGAATGGGGACATGGCAGATCAGCCGCGTCGTCCCGACCTCCGTCCCCCCGCCCGGGATGAGGTCGAGACCGTGTCGGTGCGCCGATCGCCGAAGTACTCCGCCTTCCTGCTGGTCGGCGCCGCACTCGGCATCCTCACCGCCCTCATCCTCACCTTCGGATTCAACGGCTCCGCCCAGGTGAGCGACAACACCGGGCTGGAGTACTCCAGCGGCCAGGTGTTCGGGTTCCTGCTGCTCATCTTCATCCCCGTCGGGCTGGCGGTGATGGGCGCCGTCGCGCTCATCCTCGACCGCACCTCGGCGCGCCGCACGCGTCAGGTGCGCGTGGACCACACCCTCACCCGCGAGGACTGAGCCTCACGCCAGCTCGGCGATGATCGGGTGGATCGCGGTGTCGAACGCCGCGATGTCACCGCGCAGCCCGTCGGTGACGGCGATCGTCAGCGAACCGATCCACCACACCCCCCGCTGGGCGAGCGGAAGCACCTGCACGTTCAGTTCGAACGAGTGCGCGCGTCGACCCACCTGCCGCTCGTGCTCGGCGATCGCGCTGGCGTACGCGCGATACGCGCTGTGCGACCCGGCCTCGCGGCTGTATCGCGCGTGCACGTCCTCAGCGAAGGCGACGGCCTCCGCCGCGTGCGGCAGGATCGCGTCGCGCAGCTCGTCCATCCCCTCGGTGGGCAGGGCGACGTAGACGCCGAACCCGTCGACGAGGTCGAGCGGCACGGGCGACGGGTGCGCCTGCGGCTCGACGGTCAGCGCCCAGAACTCCCGCCACTGCCGCTCCAGAAGCGCCTGCGCCTTCTCGTTCCGATCATTGACGCGGGGAGGGATGCCACGAAGCGGCGGCAGCTCGTCGGGCGACCGGATCCCGAGGGCCTGTCGAAGGTAGAGGGCGATCAGCACCGGCCGACCCGCGTCCTCGCGGATCAGCCACTCCGGACCGCCGGCACCGCCCATGCCGCCAGTGTAAAGGCCGCTGTTTGGGCGCGGGTAGGCTGAGCGGGTGGACCGCATCTCTGGCGACACTTCCCCCTCCTCTCCCGAGAATCCCTACGCGGCTGCGGGCGTCGACACCGCGGCGGGCGACCTGGCCGTGGAGCTGATGAAGGGTGCCGTCGCGCGCACCCACGGTCCCGAGGTGCTGGGCGGGGTCGGCGGCTTCGCCGGTCTCTTCGACGCTTCGGCGCTGCGCGGATACGAGCGGCCGCTCCTCGCGACGAGCACCGACGGCGTGGGGACGAAGGTCGCGATCGCGCAGGCGATCGACAAGCACGACACCATCGGTCTCGACCTCGTGGGCATGGTCATCGACGACATCGCCGTGGTCGGCGCCCGACCGCTGTTCATGACCGACTACATCGCCTGCGGCAAGGTCGTCCCGGCCCGCATCGCCGACATCGTCGCGGGCATCGCCCGCGGGTGCAGCGAGACGGGTGCGGCGCTCGTGGGCGGCGAGACCGCCGAGCACCCGGGGCTCCTCGGGCCCAACGACTACGACGTCGCCGGTGCCGCGACCGGTGTCGTCGAGGCATCCGCTGTTCTCGGGCCCGAGCGCGTGCGCCCGGGCGATGTCGTCCTCGCCCTCGCCTCCAGTGGCCCGCATTCGAACGGGTACTCCCTCATCCGCCACATCGTCGCCGGTGCCGGCATCGGCTACGGCGACCGGGCCGCCGATTTCGGGATGACCTGGGGTGAGGCCCTGCTCGAACCGACCCGCCTCTACACCCGTCCGCTGCTCGACCTCATCGACGAGGTCGGCGACGGGGTGCACGCGCTCAGCCACGTCACCGGCGGCGGCATCGCCGCCAACCTCGCGCGCGTGCTGCCCCGCGGCAGCTGGGTCGAGGTCGACCGCTCGACGTGGGAGCCTCCCGCGGTGTTCCAGGTGCTCGCCGACCTCGGCGACCTCTCGCTCACCGCGACCGAGGGCACGTGGAACCTCGGCATCGGATTCTTCGCCGTCATCGCCCCCGAGACAGCGCATGCCGCGACGGCGGCGCTCGAGCGCACGGGCATCGCCACATGGCAGGTCGGCGTCATCGGCGACGGCCCCCTGCCGGACGGCGAGTTCGAACAGGGCGCGAAGGGGGTCGACGGGGGCGCGGTGCGTCTGGTCGGCGCCTACGGCGGCATCCCCCGGATCGGAGCGAAGTAACACCACATGTGCGGAATCGTCGGGATGGTCGGGCGCGGGAGCGTCAACCAGGAGATCTACGACTCGCTCCTTCTCCTCCAGCATCGGGGGCAGGACTCCACGGGCATCGCCACGGCGGAGCCGAGTGGCGCGGTGCACATGCACAAGGCGCGCGGGATGGTGCGGGAGGCCTTCCGCACCCGCGACATGCGGGCGCTGCTCGGCACGATCGGTCTCGGTCACGTCCGCTACGCCACCAAGGGCACGGCCTCGAGCGAGGAGGAGGCGCAGCCGTTCTACGTCAACGCCCCCTACGGCATCGTGCTGATCCACAACGGCAACCTCACCAACACCCGCGAGCTGACCGACGAGCTCTTCCACAAAGACCGTCGGCACCTGAACACCTCCAGCGACACCGAGCTTCTGGTGAACGTGCTCGGGGGCGAGCTGCAGTCCACGATCTCGGGCCCCGAACTCGACCCCGACCAGGTCTTCGACGCGGTCACCCGCGTGCACGAGCGCGTGGAGGGCTCGTACGCGGCGATCGCCCTCATCGCCGGGCACGGTCTGCTCGCGTTCCGCGACCCGTTCGGCATCCGGCCGCTCATCCTCGGCACCCGCCGCCACGACGACGGCCACTACGAGTGGGTCGTCACCAGCGAGAGCCTCGTGCTCGAGAACGGCGAGTTCGAAGTGGTGCGCGACGTCGATCCCGGCGAGGCGGTGTTCATCGACCTCGAGGGGCAGCTGCACACCCGCCAGTGCGCGGCGGATCCGAAGCTCGTGCCGTGCTCGTTCGAGTACGTCTACCTCGCCCGCCCCGACTCGATCATGAACGGCATCTCGGTGTACGAGGCGCGGCTGCGCATGGGCGAGCGCCTGGCCGACACGATCGCGAAGTACACCCCTCCCGGCGCGATCGACGTGGTCATGCCGATCCCCGACTCATCGCGACCGGCGGCGATGCAGGTCGCCCGCAAGCTCGGCATCGAGTACCGCGAGGGCTTCTACAAGAACCGCTACATCGGCCGGACGTTCATCATGCCCGGGCAGGCGGTGCGCAGGAAGAGCGTGCGGCAGAAGCTCAACGCGATGTCGAGCGAGTTCAAGGGCAAGAACGTCCTCCTCATCGACGATTCGATCGTGCGGGGGACGACGTCGAAGGAGATCATCCAGATGGCCCGCGACGCCGGGGCGAAGAGTGTCACCTTCGCCTCGGCCGCGCCGCCGGTGCGGTACCCCCACGTCTACGGCATCAACATGCCCTCGCGTCTCGAGCTTGTGGCCCACGGGCGGACGATTCCCGAGATCGCCGCCGAACTCGGCGCCGACTACATGGTCTACCAGGAGGTCGACGACCTGAAGGCGGCGATCCTCGAGGGCTCGGACGTCGACGACCTCGACATGAGCTGCTTCGACGGTCGGTACGTCACCGGAACGGTGACCGAGGAGTACCTCGCCTGGGTCGAGGGCTCGCAGGAGAGCTGAACGGGCGCCGCCCGCCGCGTGGGGCATCTGCCCACCCGCCTCCCAGCCCTTTCGCGAGCGGCGTTGCTACCGTCGAAGGGTGTCCGCACCCGCGAACCCAGACCCGCACCCGGATGAGCCCGAGGGGCTCGAACGCGAGATCCGCAGCGAGATCGCCGAGGCCGAACGGCCGGATCGCCCGATCCGCGAGGCGCTCCGGCGCACGCGGGCGTGGGTGGCGGGTCATCCGCTTCTCGAACGGTTCTACCGTGTCGGGGTGGCGATCTTCGGGGGAGTCCTGGCGCTGGGGGGACTGATCCTCGTCCCGCTCCCCGGGCCCGGCTGGCTGGTCGTGTTCCTCGGACTCGCCGTGCTCGGCACCGAGTTCCACTGGGCGCGACGCATCGCCGCGTGGCTCAAGCGCCAGCTCGACCGCTTCTGGGCCTGGTGGCGTCAGTATCGCGCACAGCGAGCCGCCCGGCGGGCATAGCGATCCGCCCCGCCCACCGGGCGCGGCAAGACGCAGCGATCAGAGTGCGATGAGGCTGTCAGGCCTTCTCGTCCTCGTACTCGCCTGCCCACTTGTCGACGTACTCGTCTTCACGAGTCGGGGAGCCGAGCTCACGTTCGAGTGCAGAGTAGTTGATGCTCTGCATGTCGTACTTGAGCTCACGGGCGATCTTGGTGTTCTTCGCCTTCTGTCGGCCACGCCCCATGCGAGACCCCCTCATGTCTGAGCCGCGGGCTGTTGTGCGCGGGCTGTCCGCGACGGTTACCCGGGCAATCACGAATCCGGCAACGAACCGGCAAGAGTAGCATTCAGAATATCACGGCGCCCCGCCCGACCGGCGGCCCCACGACTGGTGAAACGAGGATATATGAGCGAGGCGGAATCTCAGACCGCGGGAATCGATATCGAGGCCCTGCGTGGTGCGGTCATCGCCGGGGTCATCCCGGGCCAGTCGCCCCGCGTGCTCAACGAGGCCGGCCGTTACGCGCAGCTCCTCCGCGTGCCTCTCGTCGTGGTCCACGTCGACGTCACCCGCTTCGTCACCTATGAAGATCCCGACGGCTACGTCCACTCGGCGCCGATCGACATCAACATCGCCTCCGGCGAGGCAGACATGAAGCTCATCGAGCAGGCGGCCGCGGCGGCCCTCGACGGGCACGGTGTCGACTGGCGCGTGCACCAGCTGGTCGGCGATCCGGCGCTGGCGATGAAGCACTTCGCCGACAAGGTCGACGCCAAGCTCCTCGTCGTCGGCACCCGCAAGCGCGGGATCGGCGAGTCGATCCGCGAGTTCTTCACGGGATCCGTCGCCGCGCGCCTGGCCCACCGTCAGCGCCGGCCGATCCTCGTCGTGCCTCTGGGTGAGCCGGTGCCCGAGGACGAGGAGATCTGGCCGGCGTGACGGCCGGGCGGGTCAGCCGCGCAGGGCGCGGGTGACCTCGCGGGAGATGCGATCGAGGTCGTCGCTGAGCTGATCGACGACGGATGTCGGGAGTTCGCCGCCCCGGGCGACGTGCGTCCTCAGGTCACCCCGAACACGCGCGCGGAACTCGGTGAGCGCCGCATCGGCGCGGTGAAGCTGTTCGCGATTGCGCCCGCGCGCGTCATCCGCCATCGTCCGTGCCTGCTCGCTGCCGGAGCGTTCGTCGACGCGGGCGGCGGCGAGATCGGCCCGGAGGCTCTTCATCGCCTCGCGGACGCTCCCGCGCACACCCTCGGCGATCAGGCGGACCGAGTCGCTGAGGCCCGCCTCGATCCCCTCGAGGTCGCTCGCCCGGGCGCGCACTTCGGCGCGTCCGGCCTCGGTGATCTCGTACACGGTCTTGCGGCCGTCGACGGTCTTGGTCACCAGCCCCTCCTCCTCGAGCTTGGCCAATCGCGGATAGATGGTCCCCGCACTCGGCGTATAGGTGCCGCCCGTGCGATCGGCAAGGGCCTGCATCACGTCGTAGCCGTGGCGGGGCCCTTCGTCGAGAAGGTTCAGCAGGTACAGGCGCAGGTCGCCGTGCGAGAACACCGGCGTCATGACCAGTCCTCCGTGCGGTGATCGTCGGCGCTCTCCACCTGAGCGGTGGGAGCCTCGGCGGGGGTGACGCGCGGTGCGCGGCGCAGCACCGTCAGGTCGCCGGAGACGGAGTTGGCGCGGACATCGACGAATCGTCCGCTGAGCTCCCCGGAAGATCCGCTGTAGTTGGTGGGCCCGCGACCGGAGCGGACCACGCCGTCGATCTGGATGCGACCGCTGACGCTGCGCACGACGTAGTTGGCGGGAAGCGTGTCGTCGATCCGGATCGTGGCGTCGCCGCTGACCGTGTTCAGATTGACGCTCTGGATGTCGCCCGACGAGTCGACCAGCATCGCTCCCGACACGGTGTCGATCGTGGCCTTGCGCAGCTCTCCGGTCGCGGTGACATCGCCCGAGACGCTGTTGGCTGTGAGGCCGCCGACGAGTTCGCGTACCTGCACGTCGCCCGAAACAGCGTTCGCGGTGAGGTCTCCGGCGTGGCCGTCGACGATGATGTCGCCGGACACGGTGTTCAGCCGAGCATCGGTGCGAAGGCCTGTGACCAGTGCGCTCGCGCTGACGACGCCGAGGTTGAGCGCGACCGAGCGCGGGACGGCGACGCTGATCTCAGCGCGCGGACCGCCGGCCCCGAAGTTGCGGAACACCTCGAGGAAGTTGTCCCACCGCAGCTGCGGGTGGTCGATCTCGACGGTGCTTCCCTCCGCGCCGTCGCCGGTGACCTCGATGCGGAGGTCTTTGACCGTGACCGAGTGCACCTCGATGCGGGCGCCGGGCTCGTCGTGGGCGACGACGTCGATCTGGCCGCCGACGAGCCCGACTTTGAGCGCGGCGACGTGCTCGAGGTCGATGACGCGGGTTTCGCCCGGGTGGATGATCCACTTCTCCAGACTCATGACTCCTCCAAACTGCGAGACGCGATATATCTCGTTGACGACGACGGTAACACGATATATCGCGTCCGGCCAGGACCAATGTGCCCGATGGGAGATATCCCGGCTTGACCTTGACGCAACGTCAACCTCTACGGTCGTTTTCGAAGGGAGGCACGAGCCATGGAGTGGTCGATTCAGCAGATCTCGCGAGCCGCGGGGACGACGAGCCGAACGCTGCGGCACTACGACGACATCGAATTGCTCGCCCCGACGCGTATCGGGAGCAACGGCTATCGGTACTACGACAGCTCGGCGCTGGTTCGTCTCCAGCGGATCCTTCTGCTCCGAGAACTCGGGCTCGGGCTCGAGCAGATCCGCGATCTGCTCGATCGAGACACGACCGAGGTGGACGCCCTCGAGAAGCATCTGGCCTGGCTCCGCGATGAGCAGAGCCGTCTGGCGCGTCAGATCGCGTCGGTGAAGGCGACCATCCACGCATTGAGAGGAGGTGAAGAACTGATGGCAGAGAACATGTTCGACGGGTTCGACCACACCCGGTACCGGGAGGAGGTCGAACAGCGCTGGGGCGCCGACGCCTACGCGCAGAGCGACCGCTGGTGGCGTGGGATGAGCGACGCGGAGCGCGCCGATTGGAAGACCCTTGCCGCCGACCTCGGCCGCGACTGGATCGCCGCCGCCGAGGGCGGCATCGACCCGGAGGGCGACGAGGCGCAGGCGCTCGCCGCCCGCCACGTCGCGTGGTTGCGCAGCGTGCCGGGGACCCCCGGCCAAGGGTCCGCCAGCGAGCTCGCGCAGTACGTGCGGGGCCTGGCCGACATGTACGTCGACGACCCGCGCTTCGCGGCGAACTACGGCGGGACGGCAGGCGCGCAATTCGTGCGCACTGCGCTGCTGCACCACGTGGACGCCCCGCGATGAGTGCACCCGAACGGAAAAGAGAAGGATGCCGCAGGCTCGAGGCCTGCGGCATCCTTTCGTCGTTCCCGCGCTCTGTCCGTCGCGCGCGGGTGCGGGACGTCAGGTCCGGCGGCTGCCGGTGATGACGCGGAACAGGAAGGCGATCAGGGCGATGACGCCGACGATGAGCGCCACCCACAGCAGCCACTGCAGGGCGGAGTTCAGGCCGCCGACAATGGCAAGCACGATCGCAACCACGATGATGATGATCAGGGCGAGGTTCATGGGGCTCTCCTTGTCCGTATTCGGCGACCAATGTCGGGTGCGCCGCGTGCCACTCGGCACTTTCACAGGTTCGCATCCCCCGGCCTCCGTCAGCAGGGGGTTGACGTCGCCCCTCGTGCGGTGTAGCTGCAGGGTGCCGCTATTCCTCGGGGTGGGAGGTTGTCAAGCCGCTGTGCAGGTGCAGCCATCGCCCTAACGTCGGCGGTGTGGTCGCTGTGCCGACCGCGCGGAAGGAGGCATCATGCCCCAGGGACGAGGCTCGTCGAGCCTGAAGGACCCCGAGCTCTACGAAGAGCTCCGCAAGGACGGAGCGTCGAAGGAGAAGGCTGCACGCATCTCCAACGCCGCCGCCCGCGACGGCCGCAAGACCGTCGGCCGCCGCGGCGGTGAGTCCGGCAACTACGAAGACTGGACGGTCGCCGAGCTCCGCGATCGTGCGAAGGAGCTCGGGCTGTCGGGATACTCGAACAAGAGGAAGGCGGAGCTCATCTCGATGCTCCGCGATCATTGAGCACGACCGCGGAGGGGCGACGCATGGCGCGACTGGTGCGGGTGCGTCCCGGTGACGATCCCGGCTATCGCCGGGTGCGCTCGGGATCGAGCTTCCGCTATGTCGACGTCCACGGGTCATCCGCTCCGGAAGAGGATCGCGAGCGCATCCATCAGCTGGTGATCCCGCCCGCCTGGCAGGATGTCTGGATCTCCAGCGAGCCGATGGGCCACATCCAGGCGGTCGGGGTCGACGAGGCCGGGAGGCGCCAGTACCTCTACCACCCGAAGTGGCGGGAGCGCCGCGACCGGGGCAAGTTCGCACGCGCCCTCACCCTCGCCGAGGCACTCCCTCGCGCGAGGGCGAAGGCGACCACGGCCCTGCGGCGCGACGATCTCAGCCGCGAGAAGGTGCTGGCGGTGTCATTCCGGCTGCTCGACGAGGGCGCGCCGCGGATCGGCTCGGCCCGCTATCTCGAGCGTCACGGCAGTCGGGGCCTCACGACGCTCCAGCGCCGCGACGCGTCGGTGGAGGACTCCGTCATCACCCTGTCGTTTCCCGCCAAGAGCGGGCAGCGCGCACTCATCCGCATCGAGGACGACGAGCTCGCCGCGGTCATCGAAGAGCTCAGCGCCGGCCGCCCGCGATCTGCGCTGCTGTCGTATCAGCGTGGCCGGCGGCGCGTGCCGTTGACCCCCGCCGATGTGAACAACCACGTCCGCGCTCTGACGGGGGGCCGCTTCACTGCCAAAGACTTCCGCACCCTGCGCGGCACGATCATGGCGGCCGAGGCGCTCGCCCGCATCGGCACCGTCGACACGGCGCGCGACCGCAAGCGCGCCGAGAAGCTCGCTGTGCGCGCCACCGCCGAGGCCCTCGGCAACACCCCCGCGGTCGCGCGCAGCAGCTACATCGACCCGAAGGTGTTCGCCCGCTATGACCGCGGGCGACTGCTCGACCTGACCATTTCGCCCGAGTCGGCGATCCGTCAGCTGCTCACCGGCCGCTGACCCGGCCGCCCCCGCGGCACCGGTGGGCGGCGAGTACTGTGGCCGGGTGTCCGTCCGACCGCGCATCCGCCCCGATGTGCTCCTCGCCGTCATGGCCGGCGGGGCGATCGGTGCGGGTCTGCGGGCGCTGCTCCTCCTGCCTGTCGCCGGCGGAGGTCGCACCGAGGTCGTCGCCGTCACCCTCATCGAGAACGTCGTCGGATCGTTGATGCTCGGCATCGTCGTCGCGATCCTCGGCGATCGCCGGCCGCGGCTGCGGGCCTTCGCCGGCACCGGCGTGCTGGGTGGATTCACGACGTACAGCACGTTCGCCGTCCAGACGGCGCAGCTGACCGTGCCTCCGGCAGTGGATGCTGCGGCGACCGCGGTCCTTCTCGCGGTGGCCTCGCTGCTGCTCGGCCTCCTCGCCGCGCTCGGCGGTCTCGCCATCGGCCGTCGGATCACCGGCGCGCGGCCGGGCTCCGATGCCCCGCGGGAGGCCGAGTGAACGAGTCCCGGGGCACGCCGTGAACGCCGTCGATCCGCTCGCCTTCCTGCTGCTCCTCGTCGCCGGTGCCCTCGGCGCGGGCGCCCGCTACGTCATCGACACCCTCGTGCAGCGCGCATGGATGCGGGCGTTCCCGCTCGGCATCCTCCTGGTCAACCTGACCGGGTCATTCCTCCTCGGCCTCCTCACCGGATCCGCGCTGGCGCTCGGCGACACCCTCGTCACGGTGATCGGGGTCGGCTTCCTCGGGGCGTACACGACCTTCAGCACCGTGTCTGTCGAGACGGTGCTCTTCGCGGAGCGGGGCCGATGGCGCCTCGCCCTCGGCAACGTGGTCGGCACACTGCTCGCCGGTGTCGCCGCGGCGGGTCTGGGCCTTCTCCTCGGCACGGTTCTCACAGCCTGACGTCCTCACGCGGATGAGATACTGAGGCGGCCGATACACTCCCGTATCGACGCGCCGGCGGCTCCGCCACAGCAGCAGCACAGCATGGAGCGCCGGGTCGCGGCATCCGGTGTCCCTGCAGAAAGCAGCTCATGTCGAACCTCGCCGTCCTGAGCCTGAAGAACCGCGCGCTCATCGCCCTCATCACGATCGTGGCGGCGCTGTTCGGCGGCATCGCGTTGAACAGCCTCAAGCAGGAGCTCATCCCCTCGATCGAGTTCCCGACGCTGATCATCGTCTCGACGTATCCCGGCGCATCGCCGGAGGTGGTCAACACCGATGTGTCGACCCCGATCGAGACGGCGATCCAGGCGGTACCGGGCTTGGAGTCCACCACCGCGACGAGCACCACCAACGCCTCGGTGGTGCAGGCGTCCTTCACCTACGGCACCGACCTCGCCACCGCCGAACAGAAGATCAACCAGGCGATCAACCGCATCGAGAGCCAGCTCCCCGACGGCCTCGACCCGAATGTGCTCAGTGCCAGCATCGACGACTTCCCCGTCATCCAGCTCGCGGTCACCGGGTACGACGACGAGGAGACCATCCAGTCGCAGCTCGAGGCGAGTGTGGTTCCCGACCTCGAAGACGTCGAGGGCGTCAACACCGCCCAGATCGTGGGCGGCACCGGGCAGCGCATCACGATCACGCCCGACCAGGCCGCGCTCGCCGCGGCGGGGTTCAGCCAGCAGGCGATCCGCGACGCGCTCGACCAGAACGGCGTGCTCTTCCCGGGCGGTGAGATCACCGAGAACGACGAGACCCTCACGGTGCAGACCGGTGTGAAGCTCGGCTCGGTCGACGACATCGCCGCGCTCCCGCTCGTGCCGACCGACGCCGCGCAGTTCGGTGCGGAGACGGTCACGATCGGCGACGTCGCGACGGTGGAGCAGGCCGAGGACCCGGTGACGAGCATCTCTCGGGTGGACGGTGAGCCGGCGCTGACGATCGCGGTCACGAAGCTCCCCGCAGCCAACACGGTCGAGGTGTCGCAGGGTGTGCTCGCCGCCCTCCCCGGACTCGAAGACGCCATCGGCGGCGCGGAGTTCACCGTCGTCTTCGATCAGGCGCCCTATATCCAGAAATCGATCGAGACCCTCGCCGTGGAGGGCACCCTCGGCCTCGTCTTCGCCGTCCTCGTCATCCTGGTCTTCCTGTTGTCGGTCCGCGCGACGCTCGTCACGGCGATCTCGATCCCCACGAGCGTCCTGCTCACCTTCATCGGTCTGCAGGGGTTCGGCTACTCGCTGAACATCTTGACCCTCGGCGCGCTCACGATCGCGATCGGTCGTGTCGTCGACGACTCGATCGTCGTCATCGAGAACATCAAGCGGCACTACGTCGGTGATGCCGACAAGAAGACCGCGATCCTCCTCGGTGTCCGCGAGGTCTCGACAGCGATCACGGCGTCGACGATCACGACCGTGGCGGTGTTCCTCCCCATTGCCTTCGTCGGCGATGTCACCGGCGAACTCTTCCGCCCGTTCGCCCTGACGACCACCATCGCGCTGCTGGCGTCGCTGTTCGTGGCCCTCACCATCGTGCCGGTGCTGGCGTACTGGTTCCTCCGGCCGGGCAAGCCGATCCTCGACGACAACGGCCGCGCCATCGACCCCGAAGACCCGGCGGCACCCCCGAGCCGGCTGCAGAAGGCGTACCTGCCGATCCTGCGCTGGACGCTCCGCCACTCGTGGGCGACCCTTCTCGTCGCCGTGCTGGTGCTCGGCGGCACCGTCGCGGCGATCCCGTTCATGAAGACGAACTTCCTCGGCGATTCGGGGCAGAACACCTTCACGATGACCCAGAGCATCGGGCCCGCCCCGAGCCTCGAGGCCGAGAGCGCCGCGGCCGAGGAGGTCGAGGCGATCCTCACCGACATCGAGGGCATCCAGACCGTGCAGGTCTCGATCGGCTCGAGCGGATCACCCCTGCAAGACGCCTTCGCCGGCGGCGGCACCGGCATCACCTACTCCATCACCACCGCTGACGACGTCGACCAGGTCGCCCTGCGCGAAGAGGTGCAGGAGCGCGTGTCCGAGCTGGACGATGCCGGCGAGATCACCGTCTCGGCCGCGCAGGGCGGCTTCGGCTCGACCGACATCGAGATCGACGTCACCGCACCCGATTCGCCGACCCTGCAGGAGGCGACCGACGCCGTGGTCGCGGGGCTCGACGGCCGGGAGGGGATCGGTCAGGTCTCGAACAACCTCTCCTCGTCACTGCCGTTCATCGCCGTCACGGTCGACCGCGACGCCGCTGCGGGGCTCGGCCTCTCGGAGGTCGCGGTCGGGGGCATCGTGTCGGCCGCCATGCAGCCGCAGTCTGTGGGCACGGTCGAGATCGACGGGACGTCGCTCACGGTCTACCTGACCGCCGCCGACACCCCGCTGACCATCGACGAGCTCCGGCAGCTGCAGGTGCCCACCGCCACCGGGCCGATCCCGCTCGAGCAGATCGCCACCGTCGAGGAGTCGGCGGGCCCCGCGTCGATCACGACCGAGGGGGGACAGCGCACCGCGACGGTGACCGTGACCCCCTCGACCGACGACCTCAACGTCGCCTCGGCGACGGTCACCGAGGCGCTCGCCGACGTCGATCTGCCCACCGGCGCCGACGCCGAACTCGGCGGCGTCGTCTCCGAGCAGCAGGACGCCTTCACCCAGCTGGGCCTGGCGCTCCTCGCCGCGATCCTCATCGTGTACATCGTCATGGTCGCGACCTTCAAGTCGCTGCGGCAGCCGCTGGAACTGCTGATCTCGGTGCCGTTCGCCGCGACCGGTGCCATCCTGCTGCTCGTCGTCACCGGCATCCCGCTGGGCGTGCCGTCACTCATCGGCGTGCTGATGCTCATCGGCATCGTGGTGACCAACGCCATCGTGCTCATCGACCTGGTGAACCAGTACCGCGAGAAGGGGCTGTCGTCGCACGACGCCACGATCGCGGGCGGGTCGCGCAGGCTCCGGCCGATCCTCATGACCGCGCTCGCGACCATCTTCGCCCTCACCCCGATGGCTCTCGGCATCACCGGCAGCGGCGGGTTCATCTCGCAGCCCCTCGCGGTGGTGGTGATCGGCGGGCTGATCTCGTCGACGGTGCTGACGCTCCTCGTCCTTCCGACGCTCTACAACCTCATCGAGGGAGCGAAGGAACGACGCGAGGCCCGCCGCCGACTCCGCGACGGCGAGGGTGCACTCGCCCCCGCCGAGGGTGCACTCGCTCCGGCCGAGAGTGCACTCGGCGTCGGTTCGGCGGGTCTCACCCGCCGCCAGCTGCGTCAGCAGGCGGGCGTCGCGACCGGCGCGATCGCCGTGGCCGTGCCCCTGATCGAGGAGGCTCCGGATGTCGAGACGCCGGCGGCGGACGATGAGGATGCCGCCGAGGGCGACGTCGTCCTGGAAGAGACCACGGTGCCCGACGATCTGCCGATGATCGAGCAGGACCCCGACATCGAGACGCCGATGCCCCCGGAGGAGTCGCTCGAGGAGTCGACGCCTATGGGTGGGTCGGCCGACGGCGATTCAGGTGCTGACGGACCGGAACCGGACCACGGCGAGCCGGCTGCTGAGGCCGACGAGGCGGAGTCGACGTCAGAAGGTGCATCGCCGGAAGGTGCATCGCCCGACGGTGTGTCGCGCGACGAGGAATCCGGCGACGAGGGGCGCGACGCGCGGTGACCGGCGCCGGTCCGCCGAGACGGCGGGCCGCGGCCTGCGTCGGGACAGCGGTCGCACCGAACGGGGTGATCTCGCGGCGGGGTGTGGCCGCGGCATCCGTCGTCGGGCTGATCTTCGTCGTGACGGCGCCGTGCGCGCTGACGGGCGCGCGATAGGCGAGCGCCCGCGGAAGCACGCCGAGCCACACGAGCATCAGCGAGAACGCCACGATCTCGAACAGCGCGAGCGTGATGAAGCCGGCGGTGAGGATCACCATGCCGATCGCGAGGGTCGCGACGCAGAACAGCGTGAACCGGCGGAAGGCGTGGTGGCGTCCGCGGATGCCGAGGCTCGACGCGACCATCGTGAGGAACGACAGCCCGAGGCCTGACGCGGCGAGGTCGTGGAGGACGACGCTGACGGGGATCGGGATCATCCCGACGACGGTGAGGTGCAGCCCCGCCGACACGACGGATCCGCGGAAGATCCGACGGGTGCGGCGACCCACCCCCTGCGGGAGGGCGACGGCCAGGAGCACGCCGTACGCGGCGAGGAAGAACCCCGAGAAGAGCACCGTGGAGTTGAACAGCTTGCTCGAGACCGTGCTGAACGTGCCGAGCTGCGAGAAGTGAAGGTGCCACCAGTCGGGGTCGGTGGTCGTGAGGATCGCCAGGAGCACGCCGACCGGCAGGGACGAGATCGCGATGGTGCCGAGGCGGTGGACGCGCGGCAGGGCGACGGGGGATGCCGGGAGCGTGGCCGCGAGCGCAGGGGGGAAGGGAGCCGTGGCCGGAAGGGTCGCGGTGGTCATGCTGCTCACGATCGGTCGGGCGACGACGGCGTACCGATGGCCGGTTGTGCCCAACCGCTCCTCCGGGAGGTCGACGCGGGTAAGGAAAGGAGGATCCCCCGGGCCAAGCGGTTCCAGCCCGTTGGTGTGAATGGTAGCGCGTGCACATGACAAGCGGACACGCCGTCAGTCGGGGCTCTCACAGGCTGGGACGGTAGGCTGGGGCACGTCGGGCTGAGGACACCGCCAAGTTGTGACGGCTTCTGTGAGTTCTCACGGCCGATTCCCGCGCCCTCTGCCATCGCGAGCCGGCGCTTCACACCACAGGAATGGCCCCCGGCCGGCGATTGCCCGGGTTGCTCGAGCGTGTTCTCGAGCGCTGTTCTCGTGCGAACACGAAGGACCTCATCATGAGCCCCAAGAACAAGAAGCCTGCCGGCGGACGTCCGGCACGCAACTACGACCCGCGCTACGCCGCGGGCTCGAGCTACCAGGACCGCAAGCGACGCCCCGCCGACGGCGCAGGCTCCGGCGGCTCCAGCGCGAAGGCCGGAAGCCGCAGCCCCGGACACCGCGGCTACCGCGCGAACGACGGTGCGACCGACAGCCGCCCGGGCGCCTCACGCGAGTGGGTGGCCCGCGAAGCGAGCGAGCCGAAGCGCCGCTGGAGCGCGCAGGAGAAGGCCGGCCGCGACGAGGCCCGCGCGATCCGTTCGCAGGCACGCGGCGACCGCGGCTCCTCATACGCCCGCCAGGGTGACGACCGTCCCGCCCGCCGCTACGACGGTGGCGACCGTCCGGCCCGCCGCTTCGAGGACGACCGTCCGCAACGCCGCTTCGAGGATCGTCCCGCACGTCGCTTCGAGGATCGTCCCGCGCGTCGCACCGACGACCGTCCGGCGCGTCGCACCGACGACCGTCCGGCCCGTCGCTTCGAGGACGACCGTCCGGCCCGTCGCTTCGAGGGTGGCGACCGTCCGGCCCGTCGCTTCGAGGGTGGCGACCGTCCGCAGCGTCGCTTCGAGGATGGCCGCCCGCAGCGTCGCTTCGAGGATCGGGCGCCCCGCCGAGATGACGACCGTCCCTCCCGTCGGATCGACGACCGTCCGCAGCGTCGCTTCGACGACCGTCCTGCGCGCTCCGGCGACGACCGTCCGGCGCGTCGGTATGACGACCGCCCCCAGCGCCGCACCGACGACCGCCCCCAGCGCCGCTACGACGAGGACCGTCCCGCTCGCCGCTTCGAGGACCGTCCCGCTCGCCGCTTCGAGGACCGCCCCCAGCGCCGCTCCGACGAGGACCGCCCCGCGCGTCGCACCGATGACCGCCCCGTGCGCTCGGCGCACGCCGAGGCGGAGCTCGATGTCGTCCACGAGCGCCTGCAGGCCGAAGCCGTCGAGGCTCACGAGGTCGAGAACGTCGGCTTCGGCGACCTCGGTCTCGGCGAGAACATCGTCAACCGCCTGACGGAGCTCGGCGCCTCGACGCCGTTCCCGATCCAGGCGGCGACCATCCCCTCGATCATCGAGGGCCGCGACGTGCTCGCGCGCGGTCGCACCGGTTCGGGCAAGACCATCGCCTTCGGCGCCCCCCTGGTCGAGGCGATCCTGCGCGCGCAGGCCGGACAGCGTCGCCAGCAGGGCCGCGCCCCCCAGGCGCTGATCCTCGCGCCGACCCGCGAGCTCGCCCTCCAGATCGACCGCACGGTGCAGGCGCTGGCGCGCAGCGTCGGTCTCTTCACCACCCAGATCTACGGCGGCGTGCCCCAGGCACGCCAGGTGGGCGCCCTCCGCAAGGGGGTCGACATCATCGTCGGCACCCCCGGACGTATCGAAGACCTTGTGGAGCAGGGCAAGCTCGACCTCTCGCAGGTGAAGATCGCCGTCCTCGACGAGGCCGACCACATGTGCGAGCTGGGCTTCCTCGAGCCGGTGCAGCGGATCCTCCGCCTGACCGCCGAGGGATCGCAGAAGCTCCTCTTCTCCGCCACCCTCGACCGTGAGGTCGCCGCTCTCGTCGAGGAGTTCCTCGTCGAACCGGCCGTCTACGAGGTCGCCGGCGAAGACCAGGACTCCAGCACCATCGAGCACCGCGTGCTCGTGATCGATCACCGCGACAAGGCCGAGATCGTCACCGCCCTCGCCGACCGCGACGGGAAGACCCTCGTCTTCGCCCGCACCCGCGCCTACGCCGAGATGCTCGCCGAGCAACTCGACGACGCGGGGATTCCGGCACTGGCGCTGCACGGCGACCTGAACCAGGGCAAGCGCACGCGCAACCTCGAGCGCCTGACCTCAGGCCGGGTGCGGGTGCTCGTCGCCACCGATGTCGCCGCGCGCGGCATCCACGTCGACGACATCGATCTCGTGGTCCAGGCCGACGCGCCCGATGAGTACAAGACCTACCTGCACCGCTCGGGCCGTACGGGTCGCGCGGGCCGTGCCGGCACCGTCGTGACCCTGGTCACGCGTCAGCGTCGTCGCCGCATGTCGGAACTGCTCAGCCGCGCCGAGATCGAGGCACCCTTCGAAGACGCCCGTCCCGGTGACGAGGTCGTCGAGGCCCTCGCCGGTCGTCCGACGGTCGCCGACCTCACCTCCTGACGCCCGACCTTCCGGCGTTCGGGCCGGTGCGCAGAGCGAGGGGGCCGACGAGGCGAGGGCGGGCAGGTTCAGAAGAGGGGCGGCGGCGCAGAGGCGGCACGTCGGCCGCGCGACGTCGTCATCACCGTGGCGGCCAGCCGCGCGCGGTCGGCGGCCTCGTGCGAGAGCGGCGTGCCGCCCGCGCCGGGGCCGCCCGCCAGCCCCGCGTACCGTGTGGCGCGCGGGTGCGCGTCATCCTCCGCCCCGCCCTCGAGGCGGTACGCGCGCAACAGCGGGCGCACCCGGCGCGCGAGCCACGTGCGGTACGCCTTCGGGGCGGTCGCCGAGACCCCCGGGTACAGCCCCCGGTACGACGACACCAGCTCGGGGCGCTCGCGCGCCAGCCACTGCAGGAACCACTCCTTGGCCCCCGGGCGCAGGTGCAGGGCACCGTAGACGACCCGCGATGCGCCGGCATCGCGGATCCGACCGAGAGCGTCGTCGATCGCCGCCACCGAGTCGGTCAGGTGGGGCAGGATCGGCATGAGGAACACCGTCACCGCGAATCCGGCGTCCACCGCCGCCCGTACGGTGTCGAGCCGCGCCGCAGCGCTCGGCGTCCCCGGCTCGAGAGCAGACTGGAGGGCGTCGTCGAAGACGGCGATCGACATCGCGATGGTGACCGGGACGGATGCCGCGGCATCGGCCAGCAACGGCAGATCACGTCGGAGCAGCGTGCCCTTGGTCAGAATCGAGAACGGCGTCCCCGACGCGCTGAGGGAGTCGATGATGCCCGGCATCAGTCGATAGCGGCCCTCGGCCCGCTGGTACGGGTCGGTGTTCGTGCCGAGTTGCACCGGGTCGCGCAGCCAGGTCGACTTCGCCAGCTCCCGTCGCAGCACCTCCACCGCGTTGATCTTGACGACGATCTGCGAGTCGAAATCCTTCCCCGCGTCGAGCTCGAGGTACTCGTGGGTTCCCCGCGCGAAGCAGTAGGAGCACGCATGAGAACAGCCGCGGTAGGGATTGATCGTCCAGTCGAAGGGCATCGCCGACGACCCCGGAACGCGGTTCAGCGCCGACTTCGCCATCACCTCGTGAAAGGTGATCCCCGCGAATTCGGGCGTCGTCACCGACCGCACCAGCCCGTTGAGGTATTCGAGACCGGGCAGCGCCGCGGCATCCGCTACGCCCAACTGCTGCCCCTGCCATCGCATGATTCCAGGGGAACACGTCTTCGAAACTCTGTCAAGGTCATGGCGGAAGATGATCGAAGATGGTCCGGCCGGGGTGGCCACAGGACGCACATGCGGGAAGAATGAGGGGGTGCAGGCGCCCCCTCCTCACACTCCTCCCCTCACCCGTCGCGAAGCCAGAGAGCGCGCCCGGGCGCTCGATGCTGTGCGCACGCCGGGCGTCGAGGCGGCGCCGGCGCGCCGGGGGTCTTCGCTCGGCGGCCCGGGTGTCCCCCTGGCGCGCCACGCGCGAAAGCGCCACCGTCGCTGGCCGTCGGTGCCCGTGACGGGCGCCCTCGTGGCGGCGTTCGTGTTCGGCTCGAGCGCCAGCGTCACCGCTGCGGTCACCGGCCTCACCCCCGACGCCCCGCCCCCCGCGGCCGCCGCACCAGAGGCATCCGCACCTCCCGCTCCGCTCAGTGCGTTCATCGCCCCGGCGACGGCGGCACCCACCCCGCCACCCCTGGCGCCCGTGCCGGCCACCGACCTTCCTGTCGTCGAGCAGCAGCAGGTTGCCGGACAGGATGTGTGCGCCGACCCCGCGGTGACCTCCGCGCTCGCCGCGCTGGACGAGGCTGCGGTGATCTCCGCGGTCGGCGGCATCGGGCCTTTCCGTGAAGCGGTCGCCTCAGGCACCGCGCCGTGCCTGCGCCTCGACGACCCGAACCTCAGCTGGGTGGTGGTCAACAAGACCCGCCCCTTCGCCCCGATCGATTGGGCGCCCGGCTCGGTCGTCTTCCCCGAGGGCGTCCGCAACCTCGGCGAGGGAGCCCTGGCCCCCGAGGCGGCCGCGGCGCTCACCGCGATGGTGTCCGCGGCGGCCGCCGCGGGCGTGGGCGAGATCGGGCTGCAGAGCGCCTTCCGGTCGCACACCACTCAGCAGACCTCGTACGGCGTCCAGGTCGCCGATCGCGGTGTGGAGGGTGCCGACCTCGTCAGCGCGCGACCCGGTCACAGTGAGCACCAGTCGGGCCTCGCCGCCGACGTCGTGCCGTGCGCGAATGGGGCCTGCGGCACCCTCGACGACCTCGCCGCCACACCGCAGGGGGCCTGGGTCGCCGAGCACGCGTGGGAGTTCGGCTGGATCGTACGGTACCAGGAGGGGCGGACGGATGTCACGGGCTACGCGCCCGAGCCCTGGCACCTTCGCTATGTCGGCACCGACATCGCGCGAGCGATGCACGAAGGCAACTTCACCACTTTAGAGGAGTTCTTCGGCCTGCCGGCCGCTCCCACCTACGGTTAGCACACGATCCCTCGCGATCGAGAGACCTTTACTACGGTTCGGCCCCGATGTCAAATCGTGGTTCTAGCCTGATCACAGGCGCCACACCGACGCCTCTCAGCACCGGCCGACACCGACGTTGAGCCCTTCGGCTTCCCCGCCGCCGTTGTCTCAAGGAGTGGTCATGGATTTCTCCATCGTGCAATCGTTCTTCATGCTCGGTTTCGTCGCCATGGCGGCCGGCACGTTCTGGTTCTTCATGGAGCGGAACGACCTCAAACCCGAATACCGATCCGTGGCGAGCTACGCCGCGGTCATCACGCTCGTCGCCGCGATCCTCTACTACGTGATGAAGGACGTCGTGCAGTTCCCCGGCGGCGACATCACGGCGGCGGAGGTCGATGCGACCCTGCCGCTCCGCTACATCGACTGGCTCATCACCACGCCACTGCTGCTGGTGGAGTTCGGCCTCATCCTCGCGATCGCCGGCGCGGTGCGTCGCGGTTTCGTGGCGCAGCTCATCGTCGCCGACATCATCATGATCGTGTTCGGCTACCTCGGTGAGATCGGCGTTCCCGGATCGGCGCCGAACTGGATCTTCTTCATCATCTCGGTGCTGGCGTGGCTGTACATCGTGTACCTGATCTTCACCGTCAAGGTGCCGGCGGGCGCTCCCGCCCACGTGCGCGGCGCCGTGCAGGTGATGCGGCTGTTCGTGGTGATCGGATGGTCGATCTACCCGCTCGGCACCGCCATCCAGGAGTTCATCGAGCTCGGCGGAGGCGACGCCGCCGTCGCGATCAGCATCGCCGCGGTGATCTACGTCATCGCCGATGTGCTCAACAAGGTCGGGTTCGGTCTCGTCGCCGTCCGTGCGGCGAAGAAGAGCAGCGTCGACGTCGTCGATGCCAGCCCGGGTGGCAAGCTCTGACCCGCTGACATCCACCGCCCGAGTGCCCCGCGGCCTGGACGCGGGGCACTCGTCCGTTGTCGGCCGGGCCGCGGCATCCGCTCTGTCATGAAACTGAGTACCCTTGCTCGTGACACTGAGGGTCGGCGTGACCCGCACTCGAAGACGAGAGAGGGAGGCCCGCTCATGGAGCGCGACATCTACGACGAGGACCACGAGGCGTTCCGCGACGTCGTCAAGGAGTTCTGCAAGCGCTACGTCACGAACGACAAGCGGGAGAAGTGGGATGCCGACGGGCAGATCGACCGCGAGACGCTGCGCGCCGCGGGCGACGCCGGCGTGATGGGACTCTCGGTCCCCGAGGAGTACGGCGGCGCCGGGATGCTGCAGGACTACCGTTTCCGCGCGATCGTCAACGAAGAGGTCATCGCTGCGGGTGCCGGGTCGCTCGCGGGGGCACTGGGCATCCAGGACGACCTCGCCGTGCCGTACCTGGTGCACATGGGCACCGATGCGCAGAAGCAGAAGTGGCTGCCGGGCATGGCCACGGGCGAGATCATCGGCGCCCTCGCGATGAGCGAGCCGGGCGCCGGCAGCGACCTGCGCGGCATCTCCACCACCGCGAAGAAGGTCGACGGCGGGTACGTCGTCAACGGGGCGAAGACGTTCATCTCCAGCGGCGCGAGCGCCGACGTCGTGGTCACCTTCGTCAAGACGGGGGAGGGCAACCGCCCCGAGGCGTTCAGCCTGCTGCTGATCGAGACCTCGTCGGAGGGCTTCGACCACGGCAAGAAGCTGCAGAAGATGGGCTTCCACGGCCACGACACCGCCGAGCTGTCGTTCACCGACGTGTTCGTGCCCGAAGAGAACCTCATCAGCGGCAAGGAGGGGCAGGGCTTCATCCAGCTCATGATGAACCTGCCGCTCGAGCGCCTGTCGATCGCCGTCGCGGGGGCGGCGGCCGCGCAGGCGGCGCTGGACTGGACCCTCGACTACACCCGCAGCCGCGAGGCGTTCGGGCAGCGGATCATCGACTTCCAGAACTCCCGCTTCCAGATGGCGGATGTCGCCACCACCGTCGACGCCCTGTGGGCCTACATCGACCGGGCCCTGCTGGCGTACCGCGACGGCAAGCTCAGCGCGGAAGAGGCCGCGAAGGTGAAGTTCTGGGCGACCGAGCGGGAGTGGGACGTGCTCGACGCCTGCGTGCAGCTGCACGGCGGGTACGGCTACATCACCGAGTACCCGATCGCCCGCGCGTTCCTCGACGCGCGCGTGCACCGCATCTACGGCGGCACGAATGAGATCATGCGCGAGATCGTGGGGCGTCAGCTCGCCGGCAAGCGCTGAGGCGCGGCATCCCTCCCTCGCCACCCCCTCCTCCGCCGCGCGTCGCCCGCGCCGCCTCGCAGAATCGCGTCGACGTCGCAGAATTCAACCGGAAACCTGCGACCTGCACGTGATTCTGCGACGCACGTCGAGAGGACTCGCTGCGGCGCGGGCGCGAGGTGCACGTGGGGGTGGGGTGGCGGCGCAGACTCGTCACCGGTCGCACGGCCTCGGTGTCAGCGGGGCAGCAGGGTGAAGAGTGCGGCGCTCGCGACCCAGAACGCCAGCGTGAAGACCGTGTCGCGCGCGCGCCACGGCACGAGGTGCCGCTCGGTGCGGTCGGGGTAGGCGCCGAAGGCGCGGGAGTCCATCGCCAGCGCCACCCGCTCGGCGTGCCGGATCGCGCCGGCGAGGAGCGGTACGACGTACCCGATCCACCGGCGGGCCGCGGCGAACGGCCCCCGCCCGCCGTGCGCGCCGCGAACGCGATGCGCCTGGCGGATCACCTCGAGTTCGTAGCCGAACCGCGGCACGAACCGGAACGCCGCGAGCGCGGTGTATCCGATCCGGTACGGCACCCGCAGTTGCTGCACCATCGCGCGCACGAGGTCGGGGCCGGTGACCGACAGCCCGGCGATGAGGGCGAGCGAGACGATCGCGGCGATCCGCATGCCGGTGGCCGCCCCCACCTCGAGGGCGCCGCCGTAGAGGGTCCAGTCGCCGATCCGCCAGACCGCGACGCTCTGGTCGACGCGCTCGGGGTCGGTCCAGAGGGCGAAGCTGAGCGCCAGCACCGCGGCGAAGGCCGGGATCGCGACGAGGAATCCGACGAGGCGCGGCGTGAAGCGCACCCCCACGAGCAGCACCGCGTACGCCAGCGCCAGGAAGGCGGCCGGGGTCGCGGCATCCCTCACGAACACCAGCCCGATCATCGCCGGCGCCGGCGCGAGGAGCGAAGCGAGCGGATTGATGCCGTACAGGAACCGCAGCGGCGACGCCTCGACGCGATCGGCGTACGGGTCGAACCGGCCGCGGGTCGCCTGCGCCGCGGTGACAGGCCCGGTGACCGTCACCGCGCACCGCCGGGAAGGTCGGCCAGGCGGGTGACCCGGCGGAGGGACGGATGCCGCTGCAGCGCCGTCATCGCGCGCGCGAGCGGTGGCACGGTGAGGCCCGTGGATTCGAGCAGGTCGAGGTCGGAGAGGATGTCGGCGGGCGCGCCTGCGGCGCGGATGCGTCCGTCGTCGACCACCACGACCCGGTGGGCGTGCTCGGCGACGAGCTGCATGTCGTGCGAGACGACGAGGACCGTGGTGCCCGAGGTGTTCAGGTCGCCCAGGAGCGCCAGAAGCTCGTCGGCCCGGGCGCGGTCCTGTCCGAACGTCGGCTCGTCGAGGGCGAGCACCGGCGCACCCGTCACGAGCGCCGTGCCGACCGACAGGCGACGCTTCTGGCCGCCCGAGAGGAGGAACGGGTGGGTGGCGGCTTTGTCAGACAGCCCGAAGCGCGCGAGGATCTCGGCCGTCCGCGCGCGGATCTCGTCGTCGGGGAGCCGCTGCAGGCGCAGCCCGTGCGCGACCTCGTCGAACACGGTGTGGGTGATGAACTGGTGCTCGGGGTTCTGGAAGACGAAGCCCACTCGGCGCGCGAGGGTGCGGATGTCGGCGCGGGCGACATCCGTCCTACCCACGGTGACGCTGCCCTTCGGGGGACGGATGACGCCCGCGATCGCCTGCAGCAGGGTCGTCTTGCCGGCGCCGTTGGCGCCGACGATGGCGACGAATTCTCCCGCGGCGATGTCGAGGTCGATGCCGTGGAGGACCTCGGTGCCGCCGCGTCGGATGGTGAGGTTTCGTACCTCGACGGCCGGGGTGGCTGCGGGTGCGGTCGCGGGGCGCGCGCGGCGCGCGGTGAGCGTGCGGAGCTCGCGGTCGGGGCGAGGAGATTCGGCCGAGACGCGGACGTTTCGCCCCGAATCGTCCGCGTCTCGACCGATCGTCCGCGCCTGAAGGGGGGAGGAGATGGGGTCTGGCGAGGACGTGGATGTGGGGGAGGGGGAGGAGATGGGGTCTGGCGAGGACGTGGATGCGGGGGAGGGGGAGGAGGTGGGGTCGGGCGAGGACGTGGATGCGGGGGCGGGGGAGGGTGCGGCGTCGAGCGCGGCGGTCAGCTCGGCGGGGGTCAGGGGGAGCGGGTCGAGGGCGTATCCCGCGGCGCGGAGCCGGAGCGCCGCGAGGGTCGACACCGGGAGCCACACGCCCATCGCGTGGAGCTCGTCTGCGCGGGTGCGCAGCACGTCGTCGGTCGAACCCTCCGCAAACAGCCGCCCGTCGGCGTCGAGGACGACCACCCGGTCGACGAGGCCGACGGCGGCGTCGAGATCGTGCTCCACGAGAAGGATCGCGCGGTCGCCCGCGGCGACGATGTCGGCGAGCGCGGCGTAGACCTCGTCGATGCCGCGCGGGTCGAGGTTCGCGGTCGGCTCGTCGAGGACGAGGAGCGGCGACCCGAGCGCGAGGGCGCAGGCGATCGCCAGGCGCTGCCGGCCGCCACCCGAGAGCCGGTCGGGGTTCTCGCGACGACGTTCCCACAGCCCGACCCGGCGAAGCGCCGCCTCGGCGCGTCCGAGCACCTCGTCGACCGGGAGCCGCAGGTTCTCAGGGCCGAAGGCGACCTCGTCGAGAAGCGTGCCGGTGACGAGCTGGGCGTCGGGGTCCTGGAAGACCATCCCCACCCGTGTGCTCAGGGTCGCCACGGGGGTGGCGCCCACGTCGAAGCCGGCGACCTCGAGGTCGCCGACGACCGCAGCGGGGATCGCCTGCGGGATGAGACCGTTCAGCGCCAGGGTGAGCGTCGACTTGCCAGACCCGCTGGGTCCCAGTAGCAGCACCACCTCACCCGGCGCGACGTCGAGGGTCGCGGCGGCGGGGGTCGCGGCATGGGCCCCCTCGTGCGTGATCGCGACATGCCGAGCGCGGAGGAGGCGCGGGGCGTCATCTCGAGCCGTGCGCGGGGCGGCGTGGTCGCGGGGATGGGCGGGCATGGGTCCTCGATGGCTCAGTACCCCCAACTTAGCCTGCCCTAACCTCGCGCGGTCGGGTGGTCTCGACGCCGCGGCCACCCCCCGGCGCGCCGGCTCCGCGTCGCCCTGTCCCGAACTCCTGCAGTTTCGCGCGTCGCGCGGCCAGAGACCCCGGATAGGAGCGCTGCGCGTGGAATCTGCAGGAGTTCGGGACGCCGCACCCCTCGACTCTCACCTGGGACTCGCGCTTTCCCGCGCGACGAGGTAAGCATGAGGGGCTGGAGGGGGAGCAGTGACGACGGAGCTGGACGAGCGGGGCCAATTCGCCGACTTCGACGCCCTCATGCGCGACGCCGCACGAGCGCCCGAGGGACTGGCCGACATCGATCCCGGTCGCCGCCGACGACGGCGGTGGATCGGCTGGACGGTCGCCCTGGTGATCCTGGCCCTGGTGATCGGCGCCCCATCGGCGTACGTGACCTGGGCGCTGACCGCGCCGCTCCCTGCCGCCTCGGCGACCTACACCGAACCGGCCGTCCCGGTCACCGCCGCCGCGACGCTCTCGCTCCCCGCCCAGGGGTCGTCGGCGATCAGCGTCGCCGGCGGAGACGAGTACCTCGGCGCGGAGGCGGCGGGCATCTGGGCGACCTCCGGTCCGCAGGAGCCGGCGGCGATGGCGAGCATCACCAAGCTCATCACCGCGCTCGTCGTGCTCGACGCCCACCCGCTCGCGAGCCCCGAGGACCAGGGGCCGACCCTGTGGTTCGACGGCGCCGACGAGGATCTCTACGACGCCTACTACGTGCAGAACGTCACCATCGCGCCGATGCCGGCAGGCAGTTCGATGACCCTCCGCGGCGCGCTCGCCACGATGCTCATCCCGTCGGCCAGCAACTACGCCGACGTGGTCTCGACATGGGCCTTCGGGTCACGGTCCGGCTTCGTCGCGGCGGCCCGCGCCTGGCTCGACGCCCACGGCCTCGCCCAGACCACCGTGGTCGACCCGACCGGCATCAGCCCCCGGAACACCAGCACTCCCGCCGACCTCATCGCGCTCGGACGCATCGCCGCGGCGCACCCCGACATCGCGGCGATCGTCGACACCCGGTCGGCGACGATCGGCAGCGCCGGCATCGTCAACAACACCAACGGCCTGCTCGGCACGGCCGGCATCACCGGCCTGAAGACCGGCAACCTCGGCGCCGGGACGTTCGCCTTCCTCTACACCTCCCGGCTCGACGTCGGCGTCGGCACGCCCCTCGCGGTGGTCGGCGTGGTTCTCGGGGGCGAATCCCGCGCGGCGGTCGACGCAGACGTGCTGCGGCTCCTCGGCAGCATCCAGGAAGGCTTCCACGACGTGCCCCTGGTGGCCGCCGGCCAGGAACTCGGAGACGTCACGACCCCGTGGGGTGGGGCGGCCCGCGTGGTGACCGCATCGGCAGCAGACATCCGCACCTGGTCGGACACCCCGATCACGGTGACCTCCGACATCCGCACGCCGGACACGTACGCCGACGGCGAGGTGATCGGCACGATCACCTGGACCGCCGGGCCGCGGACGGCGACCGTCGACGTCGTGGTCGAGGGCCAGATCGAACCGCCCACCGAGTGGTGGCGGTTGACTCACCCCGCCGAACTCGGGGGCTGAGGAATCCGCGGACGCACGCCGGCCCGGCGGAGTGCGCGACCGATGCCGAGCCCGACCGCGGTCCAGGCGATCGGGCCGATGACGAAGAGGGCGACGTAGACGACCTGCTGCCACTCGCGGAACTGCGCCACATCGGCGGCGAACCAGATCGCCGCGCCGATCACCACGCCCACGACGACGGCCGAGACGAAGAACCGCCACGGTTCCCACCGACGGTATCGGGTGAGGGCGGCCACCCCCTCCTGCAGCAGGCCGATGAGGATCGCCGTCCCGATGTAGCGACCGATCCACACCGGCACGACCGCGCTCGCCACGAGCGCCGCGATGAGATGCGTCAGCAGCGCGACCCAGGGCTGGCGCAGCAGCTCCTGCGCGATCACTCCGGGAAGGACATGGATGCCGAGGACGAGGCCGTACAGGATCGGCCAGGTCGCGACGATCACGCCGCTGACGGCTCCCGCTCCTGCCTGCAGCACGCCCGTCGCCACGCCGATGGCCGCGCACGTCAGGAGAACGCGGGTCGTCAGGGGCGCGGTTCGGGCCACGTCTCCAGCGTAGGGCGGATCTCATCGAGTTCTCATCTGGAATGCGTTCTCTGAGTTTCGCCTGTGAGTTACGTTAGCCCGACGTGCGCGCCGATGATGCCGCGCACGCCTCGCTCTACACCATCCTCGTTGGGAGCCTTCTATGGGTCGATCCTCCGTGAGAGCAGCCGCGGTCGTCACACTCGCCGCCCTGTTCACCGGGTCCGCAGCAACCGGCGCCTATGCCGCGACACCCGTAGAGGAGGTGACACCCCCCACTCCCATCGATTCCCCCACCGGTTCGTACATCGTGCTGCTCGAGGAAGAGCCCGTCGCGACGTACGAGGGCGGCGAGGCAGGGCTCGCGCCCACCAAGCCCGATGAGGGCGAGAAGCTCGACACCCAGTCGCAGGCCGTCGAGGAGTACTCCACTTTCCTCGCCGAACGGCAGCAGGATGTCGCGGCCGAGACCGGCGTCGACCCTGCGGCCACCTACCAGCTGACCCTCAACGGCTTCAGCGCGAAGATGTCGCCCGAGCAGGCCGCGAAGGTCGCCGGGACGGACGGCGTCATCGGCGTGTACCCCGATGAGATCCGTCACCCCGACGCGGTCCCCTCCACCGAGTTCCTCGGCCTCGAGGGCGCCGGCGGCGTGTGGGAGCAGGTCGGCGGTGTGGATGCCGCGGGTGAGGGCGTCGTCGTCGGTGTCATCGACACCGGTATCGCACCCGAGAACCCCTCGTTCGCCGGCGACCCGCTGGGCACGACGCCGGGCACGGGCGAGCCCTACCTCGAGGGCAACGAAGTCGTGTTCGACAAGGCCGACGGCACGCAGTTCCGCGCGGAGCGCGTGACCGGCGAGGCGTGGGACGAGTCGGCGTACTCCACCAAGCTCATCGGTGCGCGCTACTTCGGCGACGGCGCCGCCGCCGCCGGCTTCACCTTCGAGGCCGATTACCTCTCGCCCCGCGACAACGACGGGCACGGCTCGCACACCGCCGGCACCGCCGCGGGCAACGACCAGGTCGCCGCGTCGATCGAGGGCATCGACCTCGGCGCGATCTCGGGTGTCGCCCCGGCCGCGAAGGTCTCGGCGTACAAGGCCTGCTGGGCAGGCCCCGACCCGCTCGTCACCGAGGACGACATCTGCGCTCTGAGCGACCTGCTCGACGCGATCGACACCGCGGTGGCCGACGGCGTCGACGTCATCAACTACTCGATCGGTGGCGGCGCAGCATCCTCCACCTGGCAGCCGGACGACATCTCGTTCTTCAACGCGGCCATCGCGGGTGTGTTCGTGTCGGTCAGCGCCGGCAACAGCGGCCCCGACGCCTCGACCGCCGACCACGCCTCGCCGTGGTACGCCACCGTCGCCGCGTCGACGATCCCCACCTGGGAGGGCAGCGTCCAGCTGCCGAACGGCTTCCTCGAAGCCGGCGCGTCGGTCACCGTGCAGGAGGGTGAGGAGGTCACCGGCCCGGTCGTCTACGCCGGCGACATCCCCGCCGCGGGCGCGAACGCCGCCGATGCCGCGCTGTGCTTCCTCGACACCGTCGACCCCGCGCAGGCCGCGGGCAAGATCGTCGTCTGCGACCGCGGCGTGAACGCGCGCGTGGAGAAGTCGCAGGAGGTCGCCGCCGCCGGCGGAACCGGGATGATCCTCGTGAACGTCACCCCCGGGTCGCTCGACAACGACTTCCACTCGGTTCCGACCGTGCACCTGGATGCCGCTGCGCGCCCCGCGCTGCTGGACTACGTCCAGAACACCGTCGACCCCACGGCAACCCTCATCGGCGGAAACATCACCGGCAACGAGACGCCGGTGCCGCAGGTGGCGGGCTTCTCGAGCCGCGGCCCGATGCTCGCCGACGGCAGTGATGTGCTCAAGCCCGACATCGCCGCCCCCGGTGTGGCGATCCTCGCCGCGGTGCAGAACGATGCCGACGGCAACCCCGCGTACGGCGTGCTCTCGGGCACCTCGATGGCGGCGCCGCACATCGCCGGGCTCGGCGCGCTGTACCTCGGCGAGAACCCGCTGGCCACGCCCGACGAGGTCAAGTCGGCGATGATGACCACCGCCTACGACACCGTGAACGCCGATGGGACGGCGAACACCGACCCGTTCGCGCAGGGCGCCGGCCAGGTCGACGCGCGACGCTTCCTCGACCCGGGCCTGCTGTACCTCAACGGCCCGGCCGACTGGGCGGCGTTCGTCGAGGGCGTGGGGAACTTCGACTTCGACGGCATCGAGCCCATCGACGGCAGCGACCTGAACCTCGCCTCGATCGCGATCGGCACGCTCTCCAGCGAGCAGACCGTGACCCGCACCCTCACCGCGACGCGCCCCGGCACGTACACGGTGGATGCGTCGATCCCCGGCGTCAACGTCTCGGTCGAGCCGTCGACGCTCACCTTCGGGGCGGCAGGCGAGAGCCAGTCGTTCTCGGTGACGATCTCGAACGCCACGGCTCCCGTCGAGCAGTGGGCCACGGGCTTCCTCACCTGGACCGGCGGTGACGGCACCACCGCGCGCTCGCCGCTCGCGGTGCAGCCCGTGACGGCGGATGCTCCGGCGACGGCCTCGGGCGAGGGGATCACCGGCAGCACCGACGTGACCATCACGCCCGGCGTGACCGGCGACCTCGCACTGAACCTCTCGGGCCTCGCGCCGGTGAGCCTGCTCACCGACCCCGCGAACCCCGTCGAGGGCCACACCGGAAACGAGAACTCCGGTGACGAGAACGGTGACGTCGCGTGGATCGTCGACGTGGCCGAGGGTGCGACGCTCGCACAGTGGAAGCTGGACTCGTCGGATGACGAGGGCAGCGACCTCGACCTGTTCGTGTACCGCGTGGTCGCTCCGGATGACCTCCGCTACTACGAGTCGTGGTCTTCGGCGACGGCGTCTGCCGACGAGCAGGTGAGCCTGGACGACCCCGAGGCGGGGACGTACCTGGTCATCGCGAACATGTACTCGATCACGCAGCCCCTGACGTGGGATCTCACGTCGGCGGTCGTCACCCCGGGTGGCGCGGGCTCGTTCACCGCGACGCCGAACCCGCTGCCCGTGCAGCAGGGCGTGCCCGCGACCTACACCGTCTCGTGGTCGGGCCTGGAGGCCGAGACCCGTTACCTCGGTGTCGTCGGCTACGGCGACTCGGCGGTGCGGACGGTCGTCGAGGTCGACGCCGGGGCCGCGGCTCCGGTCGCGGTCGAGGCTCCGTCGATCAGCGGAACCCCGAAGATCGGACGCACCCTCACCGCCGACCCCGGCACGTGGGACCCGGCCGAGGTGACGGTCGCCTACCAGTGGCTGCGTAACGGCGAGCCGATCGAGGGGGCGACCTCCGACCGCTACCGCGTGACCCGCGACGACCAGGGCGCCGCCCTGTCGGTGCGCGTCACCGCCACGGCCGAGGGGAACATCAACCCCGGCACCGCGACGAGCGCCGAGGTGTTCGTCAAGGTGGCCTCCGACACGCGGGTGAGCCTCAACCGCTACGTCGGATCGAGCTCGCAGGAGTTCGTCGCCACCGTGACGGTCTCGGCCCGGAACGGCGTCGTGCCCGAGGGTGAGGTGACCCTCTTCGTGGATGCGAAGAAGTACACCGGCACCCTCGTGAACGGTCAGGTCGCCTTCCCGCTGCCCAAGCAGAACCGCGGCGTGCACGTCGTGGTCGCGCAGTACGGCGGCAGCGACACGGTCGAGACCTCGACAGGACTCTCCGGATTCCTCGTGCTCCGCTGACGCGGAGTGCGACCGCGCTGAGAACGACGGCGGCGTCCGGGCTTCGGCTCGGGCGCCGCCGGCGTTTCGGGGCGCGTCGGGGGCGCAGGCTAGACCCGACGGCGCCGGCGTGTCAGGCGCACGGCCGGAAGCGGCGGAGCGGGGATCCACTCGTCGCCGTGATCGACGACCCGACCGAAGCGGTCGCCGCGTGCCTGCCAGGCCTCGCGCGCTTCGACGATCTCCTCGTGCGAGCGGCCGACGAAGTTCCACCACATGACGATCTCGTCTTCGAACGGCTCGCCTCCGAGGAGGAAGACCGTGGCGTCATCCGAACTGGACAGTTCCACCCCGCTCCGGCGGGTTCCGAGATAGAGCAGATGGCGGTCGTCGACGGATGCCGCGAGGCGGCCGTCGGACTCGTCGACGACGTCGAACACGTCGACCTCGCCCGTGAGGCCCAGGACGGCGTGCTCCCATTCCGGGCGCAGCGGCACCCGGACCCGCGATCCGGCGGGGATGCGGATCTCGGCACCGACGATGGGGGTGAAGGCGCTCGCCGGTGATGCCGCCTCTCCCAGGCTCCCCATCACGACGGTCGCTTCACCGTCCGCGCCCGTCGTGGCATCCAGCCGCAGTGTGGGCAGCGCCTCGTGCCGCTCGAAGTCGGGGGTACCGTGCCGGCGTGTCTCGGGGAGCGCCACCCACAGCTGAAGGGCGTCGAGCGCGGTCGGACCGTCGCCGAGGGAGTACTCCGAATGCGAGATGCCGGCGCCGCTCGTCATGAGGTTCAACGCGCCGCGGCGCACCACGACGTCGCTGCCCACCGAGTCGCGGTGGCGCACCTCGCCGACGAGAGGCCACGTCACCGTCTGCAGTCCGATGTGCGGATGGGGTTCGACCCGCATCGTGGTCTCCTGCGGACCGAACCGGTCCAAGAAGCACCATGCCCCGACGAGCGGCAGGTCGCGCTGGGGAAGCGCCCGGTAGACCTCCATCCCGCGCACCCCGCCGAGCGGCACCTCGCGCGCCTCGAGCAGCAGGGCCCGCGGGCCGTCGCACTCCACCGCCGCCGACAGCTCGGCGGAGGCGTCCAGGCCGCCTGCCGTGCCCTTCGTCGGAGAGTCGAGGCGTGTCATGGCCGGGGCTCCGGCCAGTCGACCTGCAGGCCGGCGACCTCGTGCTTCCCCAGCCAGCGCGCGATGAACGGGCAGCGGGGAACCATCGTGGCCCCCCGCGCCGCGACATCCGCCATCGCCTGGCCGACCAGGGTGCCGCCGAGTCCGCGGCCGGCGAAGGCCTCGTCGATCTCGGTGTGGATGAACAGCTCGCGACCTCGGGAGTCGGTGATGAACTGCGAGAATCCGCCGAGCGCGTCGCCGATGTGGATCTCGTAGCGGCCGGCCTCGTCGTTGCGGGTGACGGTGATGGTGTCGGTCTCGTCGCTCACGGGCGTCCTTCCGTTGTGCATCCCAACCTAAGCCGCCCCGAAGACATTCCGCGAGGATGCCGTCGCGCCACCCGGCGCCACCCGGCGCGTGGATCGGGCAGACTCGCTGGATGCCCCTCTCGCTGCTCGACGCCGTCCCGACCGGTGCAGATCCGGATGCGGCGTACGAGGGGTTCGCCGCGTGGGCGGCCGATCGCGGGCTGAGCCTGTACCCCGCCCAGGACGAGGCGGTGATCGAGCTGGTATCGGGCGCCCATGTCATCCTGTCCACGCCGACGGGGACGGGAAAGTCGCTCGTGGCCGTCGCCGCGCACGCGATCGCACTCGCCCGCGGCGGCCGAACCTACTACACCGCGCCGATCAAGGCCCTCGTGAGCGAGAAGTTCTTCGCGCTGGTGGACATCTTCGGGGCCGAGAAGGTCGGCATGGTCACCGGGGACTCCTCGGTGAACCCCGACGCTCCGATCGTGTGCTGCACGGCCGAGATCCTGGCGAACCTCGCCCTGCGGCAGGGACCGGACGCCACGGTGGACCAGGTCGTCATGGACGAGTTCCACTACTACGGCGATCCCGATCGGGGGTGGGCGTGGCAGGTGCCCCTGCTGCTGCTGCCGCGCGCCCAGTTCGTCCTCATGTCGGCCACGCTCGGCGACACCTCCGAGATCTCCGCCGACCTCCGCCGGCGCACCGGTCGCGAGGTCGCCGAGATCACCGGAGTCGACCGCCCGGTGCCGCTCGACTACACCTACTCGCGCTCTGCGGCGCACGAGATCGTCGAGGAGCTGCTCTCCGACCAGAAGGCGCCGATCTACATCGTGCACTTCTCGCAGGCGGCGGCCATGGAACGCGCGCAGGCACTGTCGAGCGTGCGGATCGTCTCGCGGGAACGCCGCGACGAGATCGCCGAGGCGATCGGGGGATTCCGATTCACCACCGGATTCGGCAAGACCCTCTCCCGCCTCGTCCGCGCGGGCATCGGCGTGCACCACGCCGGGATGCTGCCGCGATACCGACGACTGGTCGAGACCCTCGCCCAGCGCGGGCTGCTGCGGGTCATCTGCGGCACCGACACGCTCGGGGTCGGCATCAACGTGCCGATCCGCACGGTGGTGCTGACGGCGCTGACCAAGTACGACGGCCAGCGGATGCGTCACCTCACCGCCCGCGAATTCCACCAGATCGCGGGGCGGGCAGGTCGCGCCGGATTCGACACCGCCGGCACCGTGGTCGTGATGGCGCCCGAGCACGAGATCGAGAACGCCGCGGCCGTCGCGAAGGCCGGATCCGACCCCAAGAAGCAGCGGAAGGTCGTCCGCAAGAAGGCTCCGCAAGGGTTCGTCAACTGGGGCGAGGCGTCGTTCGAGCGACTCGTCGCCGCCGAACCCGAGCCGCTCGTCCCGCACCTGCAGCTCACCGCGGCGATGCTCATCAACGTCATCGCCCGCGGCGGCGACGTCTTCGCGCACGTGCGCAGCCTCGTCTTCGACAACCACGAGCCGCGGCCCCGTCAGCTCGCGCTGGCCCGCCGCGCGCTGGCGATCTTCCGCACGCTCGTCGTCGCCGGCATCGTCGTGGTGGAGCGCCCGGGCGGCGCCGTTCGTCTCACGGTCGACCTGCAGCCGAACTTCGCGCTCAATCAGCCGCTGTCCCCCTTCGCGCTTGCCGCGATCGAGGTGCTCGATCCCGGTGTCGAGCAGGGGAGGTCTGTCGAGCGGGGGGCCGACGGCGACGACGCGGGCCGCACCGCGGGAACCGGCCACTACGCCCTCGATGTCGTGAGCGTGATCGAAGCCACCCTCGACGATCCGCGGCCGATCCTCTCCCAGCAGGAGTTCCGCGCGCGCGGCGAGGCGGTCGCGGCGATGAAACGGGACGGCGTCGAGTACGACGACCGGATGGCCGCGCTCGAGGAGATCACGTACCCCAAGCCGCTCGCCGAGCTGCTGGAGCAGACCTTCGAGGTGTTCGCTTCGAGCCAGCCGTGGGTCCGCGACTTCGCCCTGTCGCCAAAATCGGTCGTCCGCGACATGTTCGAGCGAGCCCTGTCCTTCGCCGAGTTCGTCTCCTTCTACCAGCTCGGGCGCAGCGAGGGACTCGTCCTCCGCTATCTCAGCGACGCGTACCGTGCGATCCGTCAGACGGTTCCCGCCGAGGCCCAGACGCCCGACCTCCTCGACCTCGTCGCCTGGCTCGGGGAGCTCGTGCGTCAGGTGGACTCGAGTCTCGTCGACGAGTGGGAGGCGCTGATCAACCCGGCCGCCGACCCCGATGCGCCCGTCGTGCCGCCGGCGCCCCCGTCGATCCTCACCAATCGGCGCGCGTTCGTCGTTCTGGTGCGCAACGAGCTGTTCCGCCGCGTTCAGCTGGCCGCGCTACAGCGCGATGACGAGCTCGTCGCGCTCGACCCCGACGTCGACTGGCCCACCTCTCTCGATGACTACTTCGACGAGCACGACGAGATCCTCACCGGCGGATCCGCCCGTTCGTCCGCGCTGGTCACGATCGACGAGACCGACGCCGCCGAGGGGCGCTGGGCGGTCGAGCAGACGATCGATGATCCGGCCGGTCACCATGACTGGCGCATCCGTGCCGAGGTCGACCTCGAGGCATCCGTCGCCGAAGGCACCGCGGTGGTGCGCGTGACCGAGGTCGTGCGCCTCTGACCCCTCGGGCTCACACGCGTCACCTCGAGCCCGACGATTCCGACCTTCGATCCGGTACAACGGGAGCGTGCCGACCTTTCTCGCCTTCCTCCGTGCCGTCAATCTCGGCCCGAAGCGCGTCTTCCCGAAAGACGACATCCGCCGGGTCGTGGAGAGCCTCGGGTTCGAAGGCGTCGCGACCTACATCAACACCGGCAACGTCCGTTTCACCACGCCGATGCGCTCTCGCGCACGCATCGAATCGACGCTGGAGGCGGCCTTCGCCGCCGATCGTGGATTCGACGTGCCGACGATCGTCTTCACGCAGACCGAGTTCCGGTCGATCGCGGCCGATGTCGCAGAACTCGCCGCCGCGCATCCGGGCCTCGCGCGCCACTATGTCTCCCTGCTGAAGGACGAGCTGTCCTCGGCGCAGGCGGCGGCCGTCGAGGCGACCTCCGGGGATGTGGGCAGGATGGTCGTCCGCGGGCGCGCGGCCCACGCCCTGCTCGGCGACGGCTACCAGAGCGGCGAGGTCGATCCGCTCGCCGCGACGAAGCTGCTGGGCATCGCGACCAACCGCACGCACACCGTCGTCACGGCCGTCGCCGAGCGGTGGTGTTGACAGACCGAAGCCGGTGTCGGCGTCACCGCGTAGCATGGCCGCCGTGGCGCACGCGGACCGATACCCCCTCGACGAGGCGCCCCCCTTCGATCTCGTCTCACCCGACCTGCCGCCGCCCGACGACGAGTGGTACCCGCCGGAAGACGTCTGGCAGCCCCCGGATGACGCGCCGGCAGCCCCGGCCGCCGCGCCGAGTGTCGCGCGCCGCGACTTCACCGGCGGCGACCCGCGGGCGGTTCTGAAAGAGGTCTACGGCTACGACGCGTTCCGCGGCGACCAGGCCGCGGTGGTCGAGCACGTCATCGCCGGCGGTGACGCGGTGGTGCTCATGCCGACCGGCGCCGGAAAGAGCGTCACCTATCAGGTGCCCGCTCTCGTGCGGCCGGGCACCGGCCTGGTGATCTCCCCCCTCATCGCCCTCATGCACGACCAGGTCGATGCGCTCGTCGCCAACGGCGTGCGTGCGGCCTACCTCAATTCCACGCAGTCCCAGCCCGAACGCGCCGCCACCGAGCGCGCCTACCTCGCCGGCGAGATCGACCTCCTCTACGTCGCGCCCGAGCGGCTCTCCCACCCGGCGACCACCGCGCTCCTCCAGCGCGGCCGGCTGAGCGTGATCGCCGTCGACGAGGCCCACTGCGTGTCGCAGTGGGGGCACGACTTCCGGCCCGATTACCTCGCCCTCGGCGATCTCGCCGAGCGATTCCCCGGCGTTCCACGGCTGGCCCTGACCGCCACCGCCACCCGCGAGACCCATCGCGAGCTCACCGAGCGGCTCCGCCTGCCCGACGCCCGCCACTTCGTCGCGAGCTTCGACCGTCCCAACATCCAGTACCGCATCGAGCCGAAGGTCGAGCCGCGCAAGCAGCTGGTCTCGTTCATCCGCGCCCAGCCCGAGGGGTCGGCGGGCATCGTCTACGCCCTCAGCCGCAAGACCGTCGAGCAGACCGCCGAGTACCTCCGGGCGCAGCGCATCGACGCGCTGCCGTACCACGCCGGGCTCCCGGCCGAGATGCGCGCCGCTCACCAGGCGCGGTTCCTCCGCGACGACGGGGTGGTGATGGTGGCCACCATCGCGTTCGGGATGGGGATCGACAAGCCCGACGTGCGGTTCGTCGCGCACATCGACCTGCCCAAGTCGGTCGAGGGCTACTACCAGGAGACCGGGCGCGCCGGGCGCGATGGCGAGCCGAGCATCGCGTGGATGGCCTACGGGCTGGGCGACGTGGTCCAGCAGCGTCGCCTGATCGACGCCTCCCCAGGTGACCGCGTGTTCAAGACCCGCCTGGGTCAGCACCTGGACGCGATGCTGGCGCTGTGCGAGACGGTCGGATGCCGCCGGCAGAACCTCCTCGCCTACTTCGGCCAGCCCTCCGACCCCTGCGGCAACTGCGACACCTGCCTCGAGCCTCCCGAGACGTGGGAGGGCACCGTCGCCGCGCAGAAGCTGCTGTCCACGATCGTGCGGCTGCAGCGCGAGCGCAACCAGTCGTTCGGCGCCGGACAGCTCATCGACATCCTCCGCGGCAACAGCACCGAGCGAGTGCGTCAGCAGCGGCACGATCAGCTGGCCACCTTCGGCATCGGCGACGACCTGAGCGAGCAGGACTGGCGCAGCGTCATCCGGCAGCTCCTCGCCCGCGGCATCCTCGTCGCCCGCGGCGAGTACGGCACTCTCGCTCTCGGCGACGCGGCGCCCGACGTGCTGCGCGGCGACAGCGCGGTGCCGCTCCGCCGTGACGTGCTCGGGCGGTCGGGCGGCGGTGGTCGCGTTCGCAAAGCCGCGGCGAGCGAGACGCTGGATGACGGCGACAAGCCGCTGTTCGAGGCGCTGCGCGCCTGGCGCGCGGGCGTCGCACGCGAGCAGGGTGTGCCCGCGTACATCGTGTTCGGCGACGCGACACTGCGCGCGCTCGCCGAACGCCGCCCCGAGAGCGCGGCCGACCTCGAAGGCATCCCCGGAATCGGGGCGAAGAAACGCGAGGCGTACGGCGAGGCCGTCCTCGATGTGGTCCGGGCCGGCTGAACCCGCGTCCTCTAGGCTCCTGTGAGGGGCGATGAGGCCCCTCACGGCATCGGGCGATGAGGCCCGGGAGGTCTGGCCCCGCAATGAGCAACATCGACATCGCCCAGGCGGCGCAGCTCGAACCCATCGGGGTGATCGCCGACAGGCTCGGCATCCCCGCCGAGGCCCTCGAACCCTACGGGCGGCACAAGGCCAAGGTGTCGCTGGAGTTCGCCCGCAGCATCCGGGATCGCCCGCGCGGCCACCTCGTCCTGGTGACCGCGGTCTCCCCGACGCCGGCGGGCGAGGGGAAGACCACGACGACGGTCGGCCTCGGCGACGCGCTGAACCGGGTCGGGGCGCGTGCTGCCATCTGCCTGCGCGAGCCGGCGCTCGGTCCGGTGTTCGGGATGAAGGGCGGCGCGGCGGGGGGCGGGTACGCGCAGGTGGTGCCGATGGAAGACATCAACCTGCACTTCACCGGCGACTTCGCCGCGATCGGTGTGGCGACGAACCTCCTCGCGGCCCTCATCGACAACCACATCCATCACGGCAACGCCCTCGGCATCGACGTCCGCCGGGTCACGTGGCGGCGGGTGCTCGATGTGAACGACCGCGCCCTGCGCGACGTGGTCGCGGGCCTCGGCGGCCCGGGCAACGGCTATCCGCGTGAGAGCGGGTTCGACATCGTCGTGGCGAGCGAGGTGATGGCTATTTTCTGCCTCGCCACCGACCTCGCCGACCTGAAGGCGCGGCTGGGCGAGATCGTGATCGGCCACACGCGCGAGCGGCAGCCGGTGCGCGCCCGTGACCTCGACGCGCACGGTGCCATGGCGGCGCTGCTGCGCGATGCGCTGGCGCCCAACCTCGTCCAGACGCTCGAGCACACCCCGGCGTTCGTCCACGGTGGTCCGTTCGCGAACATCGCGCACGGCTGCAACTCGTACCTCGCGACCGACACGGCGCTGCACCTGGCCGACTACGTCGTGACCGAGGCGGGATTCGGATCCGACCTCGGCGCCGAGAAGTTCGTCGACATCCTCTGCCGCTCCACGGGGCTGCGTCCCTCGGCTGCCGTCATCGTCGCCACGGTGCGGGCGATGAAGTACCACGGCGGTGTCGAGGTCGCAGACCTCGCCACGGAAGATGTCGCGGCGCTCCGCCGCGGCGCGGTCAACCTGCGGCGCCACATCGAGATCGTGCACGGTGTGCTCGGTCTTCCCGTGGTCGTGGCGATCAACCACCGGGCCGAAGACACCGATGCCGAGGTCGCCGCGCTCCAGGAGGAGGCGGCAGCCGCCGGGGTCACCGCCGTCGTCGCCCGGCACTTCGCCGAGGGCGGTCGAGGCGCAGAGGAGCTCGCCCGCGAGGTCGTGCGCCTTTGCGAAGAACCGTCGGAGCCGGCGCTCACCTATCCCGATGACGCGACCCTGTGGGACAAGATGCGGGCCATCGCCACGCGCATCTACGGCGCATCCGATGTCACCGCCTCCAGCGCCGTGCGCGCGCAGATCCGTCGCCTCCAGGAGGAGGGGTACGGCGGGTATCCCGTCTGTGTGGCCAAGACGCAGTACTCGTTCTCGACCGACCCGCGCCTGCGCGGGGCGCCGACCGGTCACGTCGTCGACATCCGCGAGGTGCGCCTGGCCGCCGGCGCCCGCTTCGTCGTGATGATCTGCGGCGACATCATGACGATGCCGGGCCTGCCCGCCGTGCCCGCCGCGAACACCATCGACGTCACCGACGACGGGCGGATCGTCGGGCTCTTCTGACCTCGCCCCCGGGATCCCCTGCGGGGCGCCCGCCGGGGTCCCCTGCGGGGCCGGATGTCGCTTGGGCACAACCGCCCCCGGCGACGTGGCCGGGCACCCTTGTGCCTAAAGCACAACGCACTTGGTAGCACGTTGTGGGACACCTACGGTTTAGGTGACTTCCTTCGACTCCTTCTGGAGAGGTGAGAAATGGCCGACGCCGCCGTTCGTCCTGAAACCCCCGCATCCGACTCCCGCACGCCCGCCGGCGGAGCGCCGACCGCCGCCCACACGGCGGCCGAGGCATCCGAGGCCCGCATCGACATCGATGCCGTCACGAACCTGCTGCTCGGCACGTGGGCCGACACCCGCCGCGAGGCGCGCGAGCTGATCAAGGACTCCGCGTTCTGGCAGGTCAACGACCTGACGGTCGCCGAGCACCGTGAGCGCACCCTCACGCAGCTGCACCTCCTCGCCGACAACGGCGGCGGGCGCCGCGCGTTCCCCGCCGAGTACGGCGGCGGCGACGACAACGGCGCCAACCTCGCCGGTTTCGAGGAGCTCGTGCTCGCCGACCCGAGCCTTCAGATCAAGTCGGGTGTGCAGTGGGGGCTCTTCGCCTCGGCGATCTACCAGCTGGGCACCAAGAAGCACTGGGACAGGTGGCTCCGTCCTGTCATGTCGATGGAGCTCCCCGGGGCGTTCGCCATGACCGAGACCGGGCACGGGTCCGACGTCGCCGCCATCGGCACCACCGCGACCTACGACCCCGACACCGAGGAGTTCGTCATCCACACGCCGTTCCGTGCGGCGTGGAAGGACTACCTCGGCAACGCGGCCCTGCACGGCAAGGCCGCGACGGTCTTCGCGCAGCTGATCACCGGCGGCGTCAACTACGGCGTGCACTGCTTCTTCGTGCCGATCCGCGATGACGAGGGCGCCTTCCTCCCCGGCATCGGCGGCGAGGACGACGGCCCCAAGGGCGGCCTGAACGGCATCGACAACGGCCGGCTGCACTTCGACCAGGTGCGCGTCCCGCGCGAGAACCTTCTCAACCGCTACGGCGACGTCGCGCCCGACGGCTCGTACTCGAGCCCCATCGACAGCCCCGGGCGTCGCTTCTTCACGATGCTCGGCGCCCTCGTGCAGGGACGCGTCTCTCTCGACGGGGCCGTCACGACGGCATCCGCTCTGGCTCTCTACATCGCCGTCACCTACGGCAACCAGCGCCGTCAGTTCGACTCGGGAGCCGGCAGCGACGAGGTCATGCTGCTCGACTACGGCAAGCACCAGCGGCGGCTGCTGCCGCTCGTCGCCCAGAACTACGCCCAGTTCTTCGCCCACGACGAACTGCTGCGCAAGTTCGACGGGGTCTTCTCGGGCCGCGCCGACACCCCTGAGGAGCGCGAGGACCTCGAGACCCTCGCCGCGGCGCTGAAGCCGCTGTCGACCTGGAACGCGCTGAACACGATCCAGGAGAGCCGCGAGGCGTGCGGCGGTCAGGGATTCCTGGCCGAGAACCGGATGACGGGGCTGCGCCACGACCTCGACGTGTACGTCACCTTCGAGGGTGACAACAACGTGCTCCTCCAGCTGGTCGGCAAGCGCCTGCTCTCGGACTACGCCAAGCAGTTCAAGGGCAAGGATGCCGCGGCGCTCGCCCGGTTCGCGGCAGCCCAGACGGCGGGCAAGGTGTTCCACGGTGCGGGGCTCCGCCAGCTCGGGCAGGCCGTCGCCGACTTCGGCTCCACCGCGCGCTCGGTGGAACTCGGACTCCGCGCCGAGCAGCAGCACGAGATCCTGTCGGGACGCGTCGAGCAGATGGTCGCCGATCTCGCCGCGGCGCTCCGCCCCGCCTCCAAGCTCGACAAGGCCGAGGCGGCGGCGCTGTTCAATCGTCACCAGGCCGAGCTCATCGAAGCGGCCCGCGCGCACGGCGAGCTGCTGCAGTGGGAGGCCTTCTCCGACGGGGTCAAGGCCGTGACCGACCCCGGCACCCGCCAGGTGCTCACCTGGCTGCGCGATCTGTTCGGTCTTCACCTCATCGAGAAGAACCTCGCGTGGTACCTCATCAACGGGCGTCTCTCGACCCAGCGCGCCGCCGCGGTGTCGCGCTACATCGACCGGCTCTGCGCGCGGCTGCGGCCCCACGCCCAGGATCTCGTCGACGCCTACGGGCTCGCGCCCGAGCATGTGCGCGCCCCCATCGCCTCGGGTGAGGAGCGCGTGCGCCAGGAGGAGGCCCGGGAGTACTACCGCGCCCGAGCCGCCGCCGGCAACGAGCCGATCTCGGAGAAGTCGCTGCAGAAGGGCAAGACGCTGCAGAAGAAGTAGCGCGCGGCCGGTGTCGCCGGTGCGGGGCATACTGACCGCATGAGTGTGGTCACGGGGCCCGACGGACGCGATCGCTGCGGGTGGGTCGGCGACGACCCCGAGTATCGGCGCTACCACGACGAGGAATGGGGCCGACCGCTGCACGGCGACCGGCCGCTCTTCGAGAAGATGAGCCTCGAGGGCTTTCAGGCCGGACTCTCGTGGATCACGATCCTCCGCAAGCGCCCGGCATTCCGCGACGCCTTCGACGGATTCGACCCCATCGTCGTCGCCGGGTTCGGCGACGACGATGTCGAGCGGCTGATGGGCGATGCGGGGATCATCCGCAATCGCGCGAAGATCCTCGCCACGATCGGCAACGCGCGGATCGTCGCCGAGATGCCCGACGGCGCGCTCGATGCCCTGATGTGGGCGTACGCTCCGGATGCCGCGGGCCGGCCGCGCCCGCGGTCGTTCGCCGATCTGCCGGCGACGACCCGCGAGTCGGATGCGCTCAGCCGCGACCTCAAGAAGCGCGGCTTCCGCTTCGTCGGCTCGACGACGATGTACGCGCTGATGCAGTCGTCGGGCATGGTCGACGATCACCTCGAGGGATGCTGGCGCGCGGCGGAATCACCGCCCGTGTGACACCCACTGCGGACACCCCCTGTCCGCAGTCCTTGGCACGCTGTATCGTCTAGGCGCCTCGACAGACGGGAAACGCATGACCGCTGCATCCGCTCACATCGCCGATTCGCACGGACTCATCCGTGTCGTCGGCGCCCGCGAGAACAACCTCAAGGACGTCACCGTCGACATCCCCAAGCGGCGCCTCACCGTCTTCACCGGCGTCAGCGGATCGGGCAAGTCGTCGCTGGTGTTCGGCACGATCGCGAACGAGTCGCAGCGCCTCATCAACGAGACCTACCCGACCTTCGTGCAGCAGTTCATGGAGCAGCTCAGCCGCCCCGAGGTCGACGCGCTCGAGAATGTCAGCGCCTCGATCGTCGTCGATCAGGAGCGCATGGGCGCGAACTCGCGATCGACGGTCGGCACCGCCACCGACGCCCAGGCGATGCTGCGCATCCTCTTCAGCAGGCTCGGGCAGCCCAGCGCGGGCGCGAGCTTCCACTACAGCTTCAACCTGCCGCAGGGCTGGTGCCCGCGCTGCGAGGGACTCGGCGAGGTGAGTGACATCAACCTCGAGCAGCTCTTCGACCGCGACAAGTCGCTCGCCGAAGGCGCGCTGACCATCCCGGGGTACAGCGTCGACGGGTGGATGGTGCGCATCTTCACCGAGTCGGGCTTCGTCGACCCCGGCAAGAAGATCCGCGACTACTCCGACGACGAGCTCCACGCGTTGCTGTACAAGGAGCCGACGAAGATCAAGGTCACCGGCATCAACATGACCTACGAGGGACTCGTCCCGAAGGTCACGAAGTCGTTCCTCCAGAAGGACCGGGATGCGCTGCAGCCCCACGTCCGGGCCTTCGTCGACCGAGCCGTGATGTTCACGGCGTGCCCCGAGTGCGGCGGGTCGCGCCTGAACGAGGCGGCGCGGGCATCCCTCATCGACGGGATCTCGATCGCGGATGTCGCGGCGATGCAGATCTCCGACCTGGCCGCGTGGCTCGACACCGTCGACGACCGCGAGGTCGGGCCGCTCATGTCGGGGTTGAAGCACCTCACCGCGACCTTCGTCGAGGTGGGCCTCGGCTACCTCTCGCTCGATCGATCGTCGGGCACGCTGTCGGGGGGTGAGGCGCAGCGCACCAAGATGGTGCGTCACCTCGGGTCATCTCTCACCGACATCACCTACGTCTTCGACGAGCCGACGGCGGGTCTTCACCCGCACGACATCCAGCGGATGAACGACCTGCTCCAGCGTCTGCGAGACAAGGGCAACACCGTGCTGGTCGTCGAGCACAAGCCCGAGGTCATCCAGATCGCCGACCACATCGTCGACCTCGGACCCGGTGCGGGCCGCGCGGGTGGCGAGATCCAGTACACCGGGGATGTGGCGGGGCTGCGCGCCTCGCAGACCCTCACCGGCCGGCATCTCGACCATCGCGCGTCGCTCAAGGCTGCGCCCCGCGGCGCGCGCGGAGCGCTCGAGATCCGCGGAGCGACACAGCACAACCTCACCGGGGTCGACGTCGACATCCCGCTGGGCATCCTCACCGTCGTCACGGGTGTGGCGGGGTCGGGGAAGTCCTCGCTCATCCACGGGAACGTGCCGTCCTTCGACGACGTGGTCGTCGTCGACCAGTCGCCGATCAAGGGTTCGCGCCGTTCGAGCCCGGCGACCTATACCGGAATCCTCGACACCGTCCGCACCGCGTTCGCGAAGGCCAACGGCGTCAAGGCGTCGCTGTTCAGCGCGAACTCGGCGGGCGCATGCCCGGTCTGCAAGGGTCTCGGCGTCATCATCACCACACTCGGCTACACCCAGAGCGTCGAGACGCTCTGCGAGGTGTGCGAGGGAACCGGCTTCAGCGCCGAGGTGCGCGAGTACCTCCTGAACGGCAAGAACATCGCCGAGGTGCTGGCGATGTCGGCGGCCGAGGCGGCGGAGTTCTTCCCGACCGGCCCGGCGCACACCACGCTCGCACGGCTCATCGACGTCGGCCTCGGGTACATCACCCTCGGGCAGGCGCTCAACACGCTGTCGGGCGGTGAGCGGCAGCGCTTGAAGCTGGCGATCTCGATGGCCAAGAAGGGCGCGATCTACGTGCTCGACGAACCCACGACGGGGCTTCACCTCGCCGACGTCGACAACCTCCTGCGCCTGCTCGACCGGCTCGTCGACGCCGGCAACAGCGTCATCGTCATCGAGCACCACCAGGCCGTGATGGCGCACGCCGACTGGATCATCGACCTGGGTCCCGGCGCCGGCCACGACGGTGGGCGCATCGTCTTCGAGGGCACACCGGCCGACCTCGTGGCGACGGCCGACACGCTCACCGCGCGGCATCTGCGCACCTACGTCGGCGGCTGACCGCCGGGTCGCGCGGGGGCGCCGCGCTCACGCGCCTCCCGCGACCCGTCAGAAAGTGCGGCTGGGGATGCGGCGTGGCAGCGTTTTCTGGCGGGTCGGGGTGGCGGGGTGGGTGCGGGGTGGTGCGGGCTGCGCGGGCGGGCGCCGCTCTCACGCGCCTCCCGCGACCCGTCAGAAAGTGCGGCTGGGGATTCAGCGTGGCAGCGTTTTTTGACGGGTCGGGGTGGGTGCGTCGTGGGGTGCGGATCGCGCGAGGGCGCCGCGCTCACGCGCCTCGCGCGACCGGTCAGGAAGTGCGGCTGGGGATGCGGCGTGGCAGCGTTTTTGACGGGTCGGGGTGGCGGGGTGGGTGCGGGGTGGTGCGGGCTGCGCGCGGGGGCGCCGCGCTCACGCGCCTCGCGCGACCGGTCAGAAAGTGCGGCTGGGGATGCGGCGTGGCAGCGTTTTTTGACGGGTCGGGGTGGGTGTGGGCTGCGCGGGCGGGCGCCGCTCTCACGCGCCTCGCGCGATCCGTCAGAAAGTGCGGCTGGGGATGCGGCGCGGCAGCGTTTTCTGACGGGTCGGGGTGGGTGCGGGGTGGGGTGCGGGTTGCGCGCGGGGGCGCCGCGCCGCGCCGCCCGCGTCTCAGCCGAGCTGCGAGTGCTCGCCGAGGCGGTGCCAGCTGCGGTTGTGGTAGACCAGCGCGTCGGCGGGCTCGCCCGGTTCGACATCGCGGGTGATCTGGTGCTGCAGCGCCTGCGCGGCGATGACGGTCGAGGCACCGGCATCCATCCGATTGATGATCGCGCAGCGCAGCCACGCCCGCGCACCGGGGAAGACCGGCTCGCCCGTGGGAAGCCGCGCCCACAGCGACGTGTCGGCGAAGCGGTCGATGCCACTGGTGGCAGCGAGCTTGGCGAGCTCGAGGTCGTGCGCGTCGAGAAAGTGCACGACCACCGTGTCGGCGGCGGCGATCGTGGGGGCAGCCGACGAGATGGCCGAGAGCGAGAAGATCAGCAGCGGCGGCTCCGCGCTCACGGACGACACCGAGGTCGCGGTCAGCGCGACAGGTCCGTCGCCGGCGTCGGCGGTGATGACGGCCACGCCGCCGGGGTGTCCGCGGAAGACGGTCTTGAACTCCTCAGCGCTGAGCGAGGCGGTCGGGAACGACGCGGGGTGGGTGCCGGCGGCGGAACGAGTCATGGGCGGCAGGCTAGCCCGCGACAGATCGTTCGCCGTCATCGCGTTTCGTGATGTTTCAGAGCTGGCCACGACAGAGGAAACCGCGCGGGCTCCCGAACGATTCCCCACGGCTCACCGGCCGGCGTCGTAGAGGTGCCGGGCGCCGTGGCTGAGCACCTTCACGACCACGCCGCGGCGGCGGAGGGCGGCGACGGTGCGCGTCTCCTCCTCGATGTCGCGTCCCAGCGCGTGGACGTTCGCCACGACGAGCACGTCGCCGTGGCGGAGCGTGCCGAACAGGCGCACCAACCGCTCCTCCCAGCTCTCGAGGGTCTCCGGCGAGGGATGACGGAATCCCTCGATGGGCACCCCGAAGCGGGTGAGCAGATCACGCTGCTCGACCACCGACGGCATGTCGTCGCGGGCGATGACGAGTCCGACCAGCCGCGCACCCGACGGGCGGGCGGCCCACCAATCGCGATCGCGCTGCAGTTCGGTGAAGCACTTCGGGCAGTCGGCTGCATCGTGGGGCACCGGGACGGGGCTGGTCTCCATCGCCTCGCCGAATCCCGCACTCATGGCATCCATTCTCTCCCGGGATGACGGGTGTCGCGACCTTTCGACCCCTCTCAGTCCTCGCCGTCGAGGCGGAGTTCCAGGCTCAGCTCATCGGCGTCGAGCTCGGCGAGCGTGTGTCGGAGCACCGCGGTGCTGTACGCCCCGCCCGACGACAGCTCGGTGAGCCGCCGCCGCATCGCGCGGGTGAGCACGAGGCGCAGCTCGAGCGAGTCGCGCACGAGCGCGGTGGTGTCGTCATCGGGCGGTCTCGTGTAGCGGTCGCCGAGGCGGGCGATGAGCTCCGGCGAGAAGCTCTCGCCGTCTCGTCGGGAGAGGTTCTCATCGGCGAGGGCCGCGGCCGCGGCTTCCCGGAGCTCCTCATCCAGCCGCAGCCGCTCCTCGCGACCGACGGTCTCGTCGCCTTCGCCGTCGAGGCCGAGGATGCGCACGACCCACGGGAGCGTCGAGCCCTGCAGCAGGAGGCTGCCGACGGCGACGAGGAAGGCGACGAAGACGAGCAGATCGCGCGACGGCGTCTCGGCCGGAAGGGTCTGCGCCGCCGCGAGGGTGACGACGCCGCGCATGCCGGCCCACACCATGACGGTGCCGTGCCGCCACCCGAGCGGGGTGGTGCGGTGGTACTCGAGGTCTTCGATGAAACGGAGCACCCGTGGACGGGCGCGTTCGGGCACCCTGTCGGGCCAGGTGCGCACCCGCGGGAGGTGGAGGGCCGCGCGTCGCGCGCGGCGCGACTCGCCCCACACGAGGAGGGAGACGAACACCGCGCGCGCAGCGAGGATGATCAGCAGCGCCGTCGCCGCGAGGAAGACCGCCCGCTCGAGACCACCGGCACCGTCGCCGGCCACCGAGTCCCACAGGTCCTTCAGTTCGAGCCCCATCACCAGGAACACCGCACCCTCGAGGACGAGCTCGACCGTGCGCCAGTTCAGCTCGTCGGACAGGCGCTGCTCGGGGGTGAACCGGCGGGCGGCGCCCTGCCCGGTGACGATGCCCGCGACGACGGCGGCGACGAGGCCCGAGCCGCCGAGCGCCTCGGTGGGAAGGTACGCCACGAACGGCACCACGAACCCGATCGCGGTGTTCGCGGCGGGGTTGCGCACGAGCGCGCGTACCCGCAGGTTGACGTAGCCGATGATCGAGCCGACGACGATCGCGACGACCACGCCCCACAGGAACGCCCCGACGATCCCGCCCTCGGGGATGGAGCCGGTCACCGCCGCGGCGACCATGGTGCGCAGGATCACGAGCGAGGTGGCGTCGTTGAGGAGGCTCTCGCCGTCGAGCCAGGTGGTGACGCGACGGGAGATGCCGAGCCGCTTCGCGATGGAGGTCGCCACCGCGTCGGTGGGGCTGAGGATGGCCCCCAGCGCGATCGCCAGATACAGATCGAGCCCCGGAACGACGGCGTGGAAGAAGAACCCGAGCGCGACGGCGCTCACGACCACGAGCAGCACGGCGAGCCCCGAGATCGGCCGCACGTCGCGGCGGAATTCGATGGCCGGAAGCGAGACCGCCGCCGAATACAGCAGGGGAGGCAGCACCCCGATGAGGATGACCTCGGGGTCGAGTTCGAACGCCGGCACGAACGGCAGCAGGCTGACACCGAGCCCGAGGAGCACGAGCAGCAGAGGCCCGGCGAGCCGCAGGCGCGGACCGAGCGCGGTCGCGCCGGCGATGACCAGCACCGTCACCGTGGCGATGACGATGACCTCGATCACGGCAGGATGCCCAGGCTCCGCACGGCGTCGCGCTCGGCGACGAGCTCGTCGACCGAGGCGTCGATGAGCGTGCGCGACCGGTCGTCGACGCCCAGATCGGCGACGACCCGATAGCCCGAACCGTCGGAGGTGACGGGGAAGGAGCAGATGAGCCCCTCGGGCACGCCGTACTCGCCGTGGGAGACGACGGCTGCCGATGTGCGGAAACCGCCGAGCACATCGCTGCGCACGTGCTCGATCGTGGCGTGAGCGGCCGAGGCGATCGACGACGAGCCGCGCACCTCGATGATCTCGGCGCCCCGGCGCGCCACCCGGGGGACGAACTCCTCGTCGAGCCAGGCGATCGCGGCGTCCACCCCGCCCCGGTGCTCGGCGAGGGCGTCGATGACGGGACGGCCGGCGACCGTGGCATGCGAGACATCGGGATACTGCGTGGCCGAATGGTTGCCCCACACGATGACCCCGTCGATGTCGCGCGGGTTGACCTCGAGAGCGCCGGCGAGCTGGCCGACGGCGCGGTTGTGATCGAGGCGGGTGAGGGCGGTGAAGCGCTCGGGAGGGATGTCGGGGGCCGACGACTGTGCGATGAGGGCATTGGTGTTGGCGGGGTTCCCCACCGTCACGACGCGGACGGCGTCGTCGGCGACATCGTTGAGGGCCGCGCCCTGCGGGCCGAAGATCCCCGCGTTGGCAGCGAGCAGGTCGGCGCGCTCCATGCCCGGCCCGCGGGGGCGGGCGCCGACGAGCAGGGCGATCTCGCAGCCGTCGAAGGCGGTGCGCGGGTCATCCGAGATCTCGACTCCGGCCAGGAGGGGGAAGGCGCAGTCCTGCAGTTCCAGCGCTGCGCCCTCGGCGGCGCGGAGGCCGGCGGGGATCTCCAGCAGCCGGAGTCGCACGGGACGATCGGGACCGAGCATGTCGCCGGCGGCGATGCGGAAGAGCAGGGCGTAGCCGATCTGCCCTCCGGCGCCGGTGAGGGTGATCGTCGTCGCGCGCATGGCTCCGAGCATAGGGCCGGGCGGCGTCGTCCCGTGAGGGAGGCGTTCGGAGCGGTACCGTGAGCAGATGACGTTCAATGAGAACGCCCAGATCGGCGGGAACACGGCGCGACGACGCGGCGGCGGACTCGTTCTCGCCGGAGGCGGTGTGGCCGGCATCGGTGCGATCGCCGTCCTGCTGCTGAACCTGTTCACGGGGGGAGACTTCTCCGGCCTCCTGGGCGGTGGCGGCGTGCCCGGCGTCTCCGGCGGCGAGGGCAGTGAGATCGCATCGTGCGAGACCGGCGCCGACGCCAACCGCAACGACGCATGCCGCCTGGCGGCGGGATCGCTCGTGCTCGACCAGTACTGGGCCGAGCAGGTCGAGGGCTACCGTCAGCCGCAGCTGATCATCGTCGACCAGTCCACATCGTCGGCGTGCGGCACCGCTTCGAACGCGACGGGGCCGTTCTACTGCCCGCCCGAGGAGACGGTGTACATCGACCCCACCTTCTTCGGGCTGCTGCGGGAACGCTTCGGCGCGAGCGCCGGCGAGCTCGCGCAGCTCTACGTGCTCGCGCATGAGTACGGCCACCATGTGCAGAACATCACCGGCATCACGCAGCAGAACCCCGACAACGGCACCGGCCCCGACAGCAACGGCGTGCGGATCGAGCTGCAGGCCGACTGCTTCGCCGGGGCGTGGGTCGCGGCGATGACCGAGTACGTCGACGAGAACGGGGTGCCGTTCCTCCTCGAGCCGACCGGTACCCAGGTCACCGACGCCCTGAACGCCGCGGCCACGGTCGGCGACGACCACATCCAGCAGGAGGCCGGGGCGCCGGTCAATCCCGAGAGCTGGACGCACGGGTCGAGCGAGCAGCGGCAGCGGTGGTTCGCCGCCGGTTACCAGGGCGGGGTCAGTGCGTGCGACACCTTCGCGGTCTCGGGGAGCGAACTGTGAGCAGCGGTCCCGCGCACCTCGACGGCATCCTCTATCCGGCGATCGAGCCGTACGCGACGGGCGAGCTCCTCGTCGGCGACGGCAACCGCGTGTACTGGGAGGAGAGCGGCAACCCCGACGGCAAGCCCGTGGTGTTCCTCCACGGGGGCCCGGGCGCCGGGACATCGCCGTGGCACCGCCGGTTCTTCGACCCCGAGCGCTACCGCATCGTGCTCTTCGACCAGCGCGGCTGCGGCCGCAGCACCCCGCACGCGTCGGCGCCCGATGCCGACCTTCGCTTCAACACCACCTGGCATCTCGTCGCCGACATCGAGCTGCTGCGCCGCAACCTCGGGATCACACGGTGGCAGGTCTTCGGCGGATCATGGGGGAGTGCGCTGGCCCTGGCGTATGCCGAGACCCACCCCCACGCGGTCACCGAGGTGGTGCTTCGCGGTGTCTTCACCCTGCGCCCGCACGAGCTGGAGTGGTTCTACGAGGGTGGGGCGGCGGCGATCTTCCCCGACCTCTGGGAGGACTACCTCGCCCCGATCCCGGTGCTCGAGCGTTCCCGCATGATCGAGGCGTACTGCCGCCGGCTCTCCGACCCCGACCCGGCCGTCCACGTGCCGGCGGCCAAGGCGTGGACCCGCTGGGAGGCGGCGACCCTCACCCTCAGACCCGACGCCGACCTCGTCGACACGATGACGGACGAGGTCGCAGCGACCGCCTTCGCCCGCATCGAGAACCACTTCTTCATGCACGGCGGATGGTTCACCCAGGAGCAGCTGATCCGCGGCGCGACGGCGCTCCGCGACATCCCGGGTGTGATCGTCCAAGGCCGGTACGACGTCTGCACGCCGGTGATGACGGCGTGGGACCTGCACCGGGCGTGGCCGGAGGCCGATCTGGTGATCGTCGACGACGCCGGGCACGCCGCCTCGGAGCCGGGGATCGCCGCTGCGCTGCGCGCAGCGACCGACCGGTTCGCGACCCTCGACGTGCCCGCATCGACAGACGTCACCGACTGAGCCTCACGCGGTGAAAGGCACGCTCCCGGCGCTGCAGTACGACCCCGGCGAGTGCACCACGTGCGCGATGCGCAGCTCGGCGGCGTCGTCCTCGCCGACCGCGGGGGCGAGTTCGGGGGAGATCCGCCAGTCGAAGGCCTCGGTGTCGGGATTCTGCCGGGCGTGTTCGCGCAGGCCCAGCGGCACGAGGCGCAGGCGCCGGTCGACCCACTCGGCATCCCAGGGCCCCTCGCTGAGGATCTGCTCTGCGGCGCGGAATTCGTAGTAGATCGTCCGGCGCAGGCGATTCCCGGTCACGGCCTCCGACCCGTGGACGATCATCACGTCGTGCACGAGCACGTCGCCGGGGTTCAGCTCGACCTGGATGACGCCGGGTGCATCCCAGCCGTACTCCTCCTGCAGCTGGCAGACGTCGACGGGGGCGCGGTGCGAGCCGGGAGCCACCCGGAGGGCGCCCTCCCCGGCGCGCGAGGCGTCGAGGTAGACGTCGATGTTGAAGATGCGGTGGGTGCGGGGGTGCACCGCATCCTGGTGCCAGTCGATGGCGGCGCCGTCTCCGGCGTCTTTGAACACCAGCGACTCGTACGTCGGCACGAAGTTCTCGCCCGCGAGGCTCTCGGCGATGCCGAGCACGGCGGGGCTGCCGAGAAGTTCCAGCGACGCGGACTGGGCCTTGTTGTGGAGGTAGTCCACGCGGAACATGCGCTTCTGCCCGCCCCGGTTCGCCCACGCGTAGTCCCCCGCGTCGGGGTGATCGGGACCCAGAGCGCGGCCCTGGGTCATCCAGGCATCGGATGCCGCGCGAAGACGCTCCAGCAGCGGAGTGGGGATCCGGTCGCGAAGGATCAGGTACCCGTTCGCGTCGAAGAAGGCGATCTCTTCCGGGGTGAGGTGCCACGCGCGCGTCGGCGCGACGGGGGTGGCGGTCAGTGTGGTGTCGGTCATGCAAAGGACGCTACGGGAGGAGTCCACCGCAGGACTTCCCGAGATGCATGGGAGAATTCCGGGATCATGAGCATGCCAGACGACCGGCCGGAGTGGTTCGGGTTGGCCTCGTTCCGAGGAGCGGTGCCGGCGATGTTCGCCGCGCACCGGCACGACGACCTCGAGGTCAACGCCTCGCCCTCGCCGCTGGTCTACCTCATCGACGGGAGGCAGGCCACGATCCCGGCGGGAAGCCTCGGGGTGTTCTGGGCGGCCCGGCCACACCGGCTGGTCACCGCCGTCGACGAGGTGAGCTGGGTCACCGTGCCGCTCGGGGTGGCGCTCGGCTGGTCGTTGCCGGGCGGGTTCATCGGATCGCTCTTGGCCGGTGACCTCGTGCTCGTCTCGGAGCAGGCGGGGCTCGCGCTCGCCCCACGGGCGGAGCTGTGGACCGATGCGCTGGCGCGTGATCCCGCCGACCCCGAGCGACGCCCGGCCGAGCTCGAAGTCGAAGCGCTCCTGCGTCGCATCGCCGCCCGTCGCACGGAGGTCGCCCCGGGGCATCCGGGGGTGAAGGGAGCCGCCGGCGCGATGGCGGCCTTCATCTCCGAGCGTGCCGCCGACGACATCCGGGTCGACGACGTGGCCCGCCACGTGCACCTGCACCCGCAGTATGCGATGACGCTGTTCCGGCGGGCGCTCGGCATCACGGTCGGCGAGTACCTGCTGCAGTGCCGGGTTGCGCGGGCCCAGCGGCTGCTGCTGACCACCGACCTGCCGATCGCCGAGGTCGGCTTCGCCGCGGGCTTCCGGTCGCAGAGCCAGTTCTACGCGCGGTTCCGCGACCGCTGCGGCGAGCCGCCCGCCGCCTACCGGCGCCGCCTGGCCGGCGCGTGACGAGCTTCGGAGATGCGCGCCGACCTCGGAGCTGCCCCGGGCGCCGCGTCCGAAGTCCGCGCGATTCTCCGCAGGTGCAGTGCCGGTGCGGGAGCGGGGGGTGGAGGGGAGCGGACGCGGAGGTCAGGCGTCGAGCAGCCGCCACTCGGCGAAGAAGTCGCGCACGGTCTTCTCGCCGAGGTCGCGCCGCACCGTCTCGAGCAGGCGGCTCGCCTCGGCATCGGTTCCGGCGTTCACGCGGAGCACCGGTGCGTCGCTGTCGGAGCGCACCACCACCAGGTCGAACGTCGGGGCGGCGAGGTCGTCGCCGCCGCCCATGACGGCCAGCGCGAATGCGCCGACGTATTTCGCCGCGCGCTTCAGCGGGGACGGATGCCGCACCTCCAGCCGTGCTTCGAGCACGCGTGCCGCGAGGGTGCTGTCGTCGAGGTTCATGCCGATTCCCGCCACACCGTCTCGCACTCGAGCATCACCTCGGCACCCCCGGGGGCGCCGCCGATGCGATCGAGGACCAGCCGCGCCGCCTCGGCGCCGAGCCCCGCTGCGGGCTGGCGCACGGTCGACAGCGCGGGCAGGGTGCGCCGCGCCCACGCCGAATCGTCGAAGCCGACCACGCCGACATCCTCGGGCACCCGGCGTCCGGCCGCGCGCAGGGCTTCCACCGCTCCGGCGGCCACCGCATCGGATGCCGCGAAGATGCCGTCGATGTCGGGTGCGCGCGCCAGCAGCGCCTGCATGCCCTCTCTCCCCGCCGAGTACGAGTACAGCGGCACCGGCTCGACGAGGCGGTCGTCGAACTGCTCGCCGAGCGCCTCGCGGAAACCCGCGAGGCGGTCGGACCCCGAGTCGCGGTCCAGCGCCGCGGCGATCATGCCGATCCGTCGGCGGCCCGTCTTCCTCAGGCGCGAGGTGATCGCGCGGGCCGAACCGCGATTGTCGATGACGACGAACGAGGCCGAGGACGCGCCGGGAGGGTGGCCCACGTACGCCGCCGGCAGCTGAAGCCGCTCCACGACCCGCGTGATGGGGTCGTTCGCTCGAGCCGAGACGATGATGACCCCGTCGACGAAGCCACCGGAGAGGTAGCGGGCGACGCGGTCGGTGTCGCGGCCGGTGTCGGCGATGAGCACGGCCATCTGATGATCGGCCTCGGAGAGGGCGGCGTTGGCCCCCAGCAGGATCTCGCCGATGTTCGGATCTTCGATGAACAGCGAGTGCGGTTCGTGCACGATGAAACCGACCGCCTGGCTCCGCTGCATCACGAGGTTGCGCGCCGCGGTGTTCGGCACGTAGCCGACCTTCGCGATGGCCGCCTCGATCGCCTCGCGCGCGGTGGCGGAGACGTAGCGGTCGCCGTTGACGTACCGGCTGACCGTGCCGCGCGACACCCCGGCCTCCAGCGCAACATCGTGCACGGTCGCACGTTTGGGGCGCACGGGCGGAGTGGTCACGAGGCCACTGTAGCCCCCGCCGTTCGACTTTCTGCTTGACAGCCGGCCCGCGGGAATGTCAGTGTGTGTACGTTCACAGACTCTCGACGAGGAGTTGTCGTCCGAGAAACTGTGCACGTTCACACAGCACGTCGGACAGCACCCTCACTTCTGGAGATCCGTGGACCACCTCGCAACGACGCTCCCCCCGCAGAGCGACGACGCGCTTCTCACCGAGATCGATGCGTCGCCGGCTCACCCGCGCTTCGCGCACCAGGGTGTCGCCTTCGGCTGCGACTACAACCCCGAGCAGTGGACGCCCGAGGTGTGGCGCGAAGACGTCGCCCTGATGCGCGAAGCCGGGGTCGATCTGGTCGCGATCAACGTCTTCGGCTGGTCGGCCCTCCAGGGGCCCGACGGCGCCTTCCGCTTCGATGAGCTCGACGAGGTCGTCGCGCTGCTGCACGAGAACGGCATCCGCGTGAACCTCGGCACCGGCACCTCGTCTCCACCGCCGTGGCTGACCACGCGGCATCCTGAGATCCTGCCGGTGATGGATGACGGCACCACCCGTTATCCCGGTGGTCGCCAGGCCTGGTGCCCGAGCTCCCCGGTGTTCCGCCGGTACGCGCTCGCGCTGGTCGAGGCCGTCGCCGCACGCTACGGCGCGCACCCCGCGGTCGCCCTGTGGCACGTCTCCAACGAGCTCGGGTGTCACAACGCCGAATGCCACTGCGCCGAGTCGACCCGTGCCTTCCGCCGGTGGCTGCAGGCGAGGTACCGCACCATCGACGCGCTGAACGCCGCCTGGGGGACGAGCTTCTGGAGTCAGCGCTACAGCGACTTCGACGAGATCCTCACCCCGCTGCGCACCGTCTCCACGCGCAACCCGGGGCAGGTCTTGGACTACCGCCGCTTCTGCAGCGACGAGGTGCTCGCCCACTACCGGGCCGAGCGCGACGTGATCCGTCGCCACAGCGACATCCCCGTCACCACCAACTTCATGGTGACCGCCCACATCGACGCCCTCGACTACTGGACCTGGGCGCCCGAGATGGACGTCATCGCCAACGACCATTACATCGACTCCCGACTGGCCGACCCGCTCGCCGAGCTCGCGTTCACCGCCGACCTCACCCGCGGGCTCGCGGGCGGCGAGCCCTGGCTGCTCATGGAGCACTCCACCGGTGCGGTGAACTGGCAGCCCGTGAACCTCGCCAAGGCACCCGGTCAGATGACCCGCGACTCGCTGTCGCACGTCGCGCGCGGCGCCGACGCCGTCTGCTACTTCCAGTGGCGCGCCTCGCTCCAGGGCTCGGAGAAGTTCCATTCGGCCCTCCTTCCCCACGCCGGCACCGACAGCGCTCTCTGGCGCGAGGTGCGAGAGCTGGGCGCTCTGATCGGTCGCCTCGACGAGGTCGCGGGCACCACCGTCACGGCCGACGTCGCGATGCTCTTCAGCTGGGAATCCTGGTGGGCCGCCGACGCCGAGAACCGCCCGAACCACGCGCTCGGCTACCTCGACCAGGTGCATGCGATGTACGCAGCGCTCCGCGACCTCGGCCACACCGTCGACGTCGTGCGCCCGGGTGCTGACCTCTCGCGCTACCGCCTCGTGGTCGTGCCGGGCCTGCATCTCGTCTCCGACGCCGACGCGCGTGCCCTCGACGGCGCCGCCGCGACCGGAACCCACGTCGTCGTCACCTTCTACAGCGGCATCGTCGATGAGAACGACCGGGTCCGCCCGGGCGGTCACCCCGGTGCGTGGCGCGACCTGCTCGGCGTCCGCGTCGAGGAGTTCGCCCCCGTCCTGCCGGGAACCACCGTCACCCTCGACAGCGGTGCGACGGCGACGATGTGGACCGAGCGGATGTCGGTGACCGACGCCGCCGTCGTGGCACGTTTCGCAGACGGGCCGTCGGCGGGTCTGCCGGCGATCACCCGGCGCACCGCCGGGGCGGCCGGGACCGGCGACGCGTGGTACGTCGCGACGCTGCTGGAGGCACCGGCGCTGCGCGCTCTGCTCGAGACCGCCGCCGCAGCGGCGGGGGTCACCGCAGAGCCCGGTGCAGGACGCGGCGTCGAGGTCATCCGCCGTCACGGCGACGACCGCGCCTACCGTTTCGTCATCAACAACACCGATCGGCCCGTCGAGATCGACGCGGTCGGCGATGACCTCGTGACCCAGAGCCGCGTGACCGGAACGCTCGTCGTTCCGGCCGGCGGCGTCCGTGTCATCCGTGAGCAGCCGACAGAGGAGACGGCATGACCACTTCGCCACCCATCGCCGGCGTCGCCGGCGCGGCCGCGGCGCCCGACGCGCCGGTGCAGAAGCGCAAGCGACCCCGCGTGCAGAACCCGTGGGCGATCGTCGCCTTCGTGTCGCCGTTCGCGCTGGTCTTCACGCTCTTCTACGTCATCCCCATCGGTTACGCGGTGTGGCAGTCGCTGCTCGTCGTCGAGCGCGAAGGCACGTTCGGCGAGGCTCGCGAGGTCTTCGGCGGGTTCGCGCAGTACGCGCTGGTGTTCCAGAACGCCGAGTTCTGGTCATCCGTCGGTCGCGTCTTCCTCTTCGGCATCGTGCAGGTGCCGGTCATGCTGGGCCTTGCGCTGCTGTTCGCCCTGCTGCTGGACTCGCCTCTCCTGCGGGGGAAGAAGTTCTTCCGCCTGGCTTTCTTCGTGCCGTACGCGGTGCCCGGCGTCATCGCCGCCATCATGTGGGGCTTCCTGTACTCGCCGAACCTGTCGCCCTTCGAAGCGGTGACCAGCCAGGTCGACTTCCTCTCGTCCGATCTGGTGCTGTGGTCGATTGCGAACGTCGTGACCTGGGTGTTCGTCGGCTACAACATGCTGATCATCTACTCGACCCTTCTCGCGATCCCCGGCGACATCTACGAGGCCGCGCGCCTGGATGGCGCGGGGCAGGCACGGATCGCGTGGTCGATCAAGATCCCGCTCATCCGCCCCGCGCTCGTCCTCACCGGGGTGCTGTCGATCATCGGCACCCTGCAGCTGCTGGCCGAGCCCCAGACCTTCCGGTCGTTCAGCTCGGCGGTGACGAGCACGTACACCCCGAACATGACGATCTACGCCACGAGCTCCATCCCGAACGTGTCGCTTGCCGCAGCGTTCTCGGTAGTACTGGCGCTGGCGACCTTCGTGCTGTCGTTCACGTTCCTGCGCATCACCCGGCGGAAGGCGGCGGCGTCATGACCACGACGACCACGATGACGGCCGTCAACCCGACGGCGTCGCGCCGCCGGAGGGGCGGCGGACAGGATGCCGTGGGTCGCGGACCCCGCGAGGGCGTCATCCCCCGCACCGCCGCCTTCATCGTCATGGGGGTCTTCACCCTCTACTTCCTCACGCCGATCTGGTGGCTGCTCATCGCCTCCACGAAAGACCGCGGCGACCTGTTCAGCACCAACCCTCTGTGGTTCGCCGACTTCCGGTTCTTCGAGAACGTCGGCGCCCTCGTGGCCTACCGCGACGGGGTGTACCTCCGGTGGCTGCTGAACAGCCTGCTGTATGCGGGGGTGGGCGCCGTCGTGGCGACCCTGCTGGCCTCGATGTGCGGATACGCCCTGGCGAAGTACCGGTTCCCGGGCCGCGAGACGCTCTTCAACGTCGTCCTCGGTGGAGTGCTCGTGCCCGCCACCGCTCTCGCGCTGCCGCTGTTCCTGCTGTTCAGCCAGGTGCAGCTGACCAACACCTTCTGGGCGGTCTTCCTCCCGAGCATCGTCAGCCCGTTCGGTGTCTATCTGAGCCGGGTCTTCGCCGAGGCATCCGTTCCTGACGAACTGCTCGAGGCGAGCCGCCTCGACGGAGCGGGCGAGGTGCGCACCTTCTTCACGGTGTCGATCCGCCTGATGTTCCCGGCGCTGGTGACGGTCTTCCTCTTCCAGTTCGTCTCCATCTGGAACAACTTCTTCCTGCCGCTGATCATGCTGCGCAGCGAAGAGCTGTTCCCGGTGACCTACGGGCTCTACGCCTGGAACTCCACGATCAACCAGTTCCCCGAGCTGCGCACCTTCGTGCTCGTCGGTTCGCTGCTGTCGATCGTCCCCCTGATCATCACGTTCCTGCTGCTTCAGCGGTACTGGCGCACGGGCCTCGGCACCGGCGCGCTGAAGTGACAACCCCCCGCCCGGGCAGCAACCCGGGCACCCACCACCGAGAGAAGGAAACAATGCGTTCAACGAAACGAGCGGCCACCGCAGCCCTGCTCACCGTGTCCGCGCTCGCCGTCGCCGGCTGTGCGGCCGGCGGAGGGTCGGGCAGTGGAGGCGACGCCGCCTCCTGCGAGCCGGCCGGCGAGGATGTCACCCTCACGTTCACCTCGTGGATCCCCGGCATCGAGGATGCCGTCGCGATGTGGAACGAGGAGAACCCCGACATCCAGGTCGAGGTGCAGACGGGCCCTTCGGGCAACGCCGGCACCTACCAGAACTTCTTCAACCAGCTCGAGGCCGGCAACGCCCCCGACCTCGGTCAGATCGAGTACGACGCGCTGCCGAACTTCCGCGTGCAGGACGGCCTCGTCGACCTCGGTGCATGCGAGGACGTGCTCGCCGCCGAGGACCAGTTCCTCGACTGGACCTGGGGTCAGGTCACCCTCGGCACCGAGGACGAGGTCTACGGCATCCCTCAGGACCAGGGCCCGATGGCGCTGTTCTACCGCAGCGACCTGTTCGAGCAGAACGGCATCGAGGTTCCGACCACGTGGGAGGAGTACCGCGAGGCTGCGGTGAAGGTCCGCGAGGCCGGCGGCTACATCACCAACTTCTCGGACAGCGACATCAACCAGTTCGCCGGCTTCGTCTGGCAGGCGGGCGGTCAGTGGTTCGAGAACGACGGCGACGCCTGGACGGTGAACCTCACCGGCGAGGAGTCGACGACGGTCGCCGACTACTGGCAGGACCTCATCGAGAACGACCTCGTCTCGACCTACCCGGCCTGGACCGACGAGTGGAACAACGCCTACAACTCCGGTGAGGTCTGGACCTGGAACTCGGCCGTGTGGGGCGCGAACTCGATCCTCTCGGGTGCCCCCGACACCTCCGGCAACTGGTCGGTGGCCCTGGCGCCGCAGTGGAACGCCGGTGACCAGAAGGCCGGCAACTGGGGTGGCTCGTCCATCGCGGTCTTCAACGGCACCGAGCACCTCTACGAGGCGGCGAAGTTCGCGCTGTGGCTGAACACCTCGGAAGAGGCCCTCACCTCGCTCAACGAGACCGCGCAGATCTACCCCGCCACCACCGCGGGACTGGAGCTGCCGGTGCTGAAGGAGGGCGTGGAGTTCTACGGCGGCCAGCCGATCTACGACGTCTTCGCCGAGGCCGCGACCCAGGTCGACCCCAACTTCACGTGGGGCCCGACCATGACGCAGACCTACGGTGACGTGTCCGACGGCTTCAAGGCCGCCGCGCAGGGCAACGGCACGCTGCTCGAGGCGCTCGAGGAGGGCCAGGCGGCCACGATCTCGACGCTCGAGGCGCAGTCGATCCCCGTCGCCGAGTAACACGCGGTAAGACACCGGCGCGGCCCAATCCGCGCCGGGCCGGGGCCCCTCTCGCCGGGGGTTCCGGCCGGTCGAGCCCACCCTTTCCTCCCCGTCGCCCGTCCTTTCGCAAGGACGCGGTGGCGGGGCGGATCGGGTGGGCTCGTTCGCGTCCGGGCTTCCGCCGGCGTCATGGAATGGCGATGCCACCTCGCAACCCCTGCGCCGCGGCGACCGCGGCCGGGCAGAATGACCCCATGAGGCTCGTTCGCGCAGGCCTGTACCTCGTGCAGGCGATCATCGCCGGCGTCGTCATCACGCTGACCGCCATGCCGGCCACCGGCGAGGTCACCGCCCGGCTGGGGGGAGCGGATGTCGCGATCGCGACTGTCCACGCGGGGTGGGCCGCGGTGGTGCTGCTCGCCTTCGGCGGGCTCGTCGACGCCGCCGTCGCGCGCATCGAACCGCTCGCCACACGCGCGCGGCTGGTCACCTGGATCGGGTGGTCGCAGCTGTCGGGCGTCGCGGTCTTCCTCATCGCCCAGCTGAACGGCATCACCGAACTGACGACCCTCGTCGCGCTCTACGCGCTCACGGCCGGAGCCGTGATGCTCCTCGCCCTCGACGGTGCCCTCGTCGCCCCCCGCCTCGACGACCCCGCACCCGCCGACGCCCCCGACGCCCCCACCGCGTCCCGCGTCATCCGAGGTCTCCGGCGCCCCGCCGCGCTGGCGGCGGTCATCGGCATCGTGCCCTGGGGGCTGATCGCGTTCGCGCAGATCGGCGGGGGCCTGGTCGGCGACCCCGTCGGGCTTGGGACGCGGATCGTCACCCTCGTCGTGCTCGCCCTGTCGATCGCGGTGTGGTTCCGCGGCTGGTTCCGGCCGGCGGACGCCGACGCTCCCGGCATCCTCCCCCTTCTGGCGACGACCGCGCTGGCGTGGGGAGTGATCCTCGCCGTCGGCTGAATCCGCGTCGGAACCCGCGCCGGCGGCGCCGGCCCCGCCTAGGCCCGGAACGCCCGCAGCAGGGTCTTTCCCAGCGCCGGCCACCGCCGGTGCATCCGGAACCGGGTGAACCCCTCGCTCACCGTCGCGCCCGTGCGCGACGACACGAACCACGGCGGCTTCGGCAGCACCGAGAATCGGCCACCGCGCACGAGCGCGGTGAGGGAGCGGGGGAAGGGTCGGAACGGCCCGCGGGCGATCGAGCGTTCGACGTCGTCGAGCAGCAGCGCGTTGTGCACGACGCCGATACCGCTCCCGACGTCCTGCAGGGTGCTCCCGGGGAACGCGCTCCAGGTGAGGGTCGGGGTGAGGAAGACGAAGGCCGTCCACGCGTTGATCGCGATCGCCCCGTACCGCAGGTCGGTCACCGCCCGCTCGAACCCGTCACCGAGCGCCGCCTCGGTCGCCGGATCGATGAGGATGTTGGCGCCGAGCGTGCCGGTCAGCCGTTCGTTCGCGTGCGCGACCGCGGCGTCGAGGAACTCCTGACCCAGACCCGGGAGCGCGATCACGCCGAGGACCGGCGCGAAGTACTCGGTCTCCTCGATGGGTCCGGGCACGGCTCCCGCATCGGCCTCGACGAGCAGCCGGGTGCCGTCGGCGCACCAGACGGCGTCGGGGTACGCCGCTGCCGCGGCATCCATCCGCTCCGCGCTGCCGGGGTACCAGGGGGTGCGCGTGGTCGCCTCGTCGTATGCGCGCCGCAGCGCCGCCACGAACTGCGCGCGCTGCGGCCAGTCGCGACTGAGGAGCACGACCTGCCCGGCGATGCAGTTGTGCCCGGCGTTCTGCAGTCGCATGGTCACGATGTGCTCGGCCTGATACCGGATGTCGGCAGCCGACCATCGCCCGGGCACCACGATGATCGGCGAGACCCCGCCGAGCTCGGCCGTGATCGGCTTCTTCAGCGCGGGACGGTTCTCGCGTCGCCGGCGGCGGGCCTGCGGCCCGTCACCCCACACGATCCGCTCGAACGTCGCCGCGGACCCGGTGATGTGCACGTGATCGACGCCGGGGTGCGCAGTGAGGGCGGCGCCCACCTCGGGCCCGCCGGCGATCACGCGCAGGAACCCCGGCTCGATGAGCGGGGCGAGCGCGCGGGTGAACACCGGCAGCAGCGTCTCCTGCGTCGGATTCAGCTTCAGCATCACCACGCGGTTGTGGGCGAACAGTTCGTACAGCACGTCGGCGACCGGGATCGAGGTGACGTTTCCGGCGCCGAGCACGAGCCCCACCCCGCCGGGGGCGCCGGGGGATCGCTGTGCGAGACCCGCCCTCTCCCGAGCCTCGGCCTCGGTGACGCCCGGTCTCAGCCACACCTCGCCGGTGAACCCCGACAGCAGCAGCGCGTCGATCGCGCGGAGCGGGAAGGCGTCGATCCGCACCCGGCCCCCGGGGGCGGGGGTGACGCGCACCCCGTCGAGAGGATTGCCGCCCCGTGCCAGACGGCGGAGGGTGGCGGCCAGGGCGTCGACGAGTTCGATCGCGCCGTACGGACCCGAGAGCCACTCCTCGCCACGGAGCGGGTGGCCGGCGTCGAGGCCCTTCGATCGCGCGGCCGCCGCAGCCCACTCGGGGGCGGCGTCGCTGATGCTCGCATGCACGCGGTCGAGAAGGCGAGCCCGCTGCGAGAGGGTCAGCGCGACCCAGGCGCGCGATCCCTCGCGCAGGTCTCGGAGGGCGACGTCGACGTCAGGTGCGGGCACGCGCTCAGCCTAAGCCGCGGTGCCGGCCGTCGTCGCTCGGGCTCCGTCCCCATCCCCGTCCAGGGCTTCGAGCGCGTCGGCGACGGCCCGCATGCCCGACAGCGTTTCGGTGAAGCTCGTCGACAGCGGCGACAGGCCGATGCGCAGGCCCCCGGGGTCGCGGTAGTCGGGGATGACGTCGTTCTCCCAGAGCCGCGCCGTCACGGCGCGCATCTGCCGATGCCGCAGCGTCACGTGTCCGCCCCGCTCGGCCGCGTCGCGGGGTGACCCGAGGGTCACGCCGTAGCGCGCGAGCAGGTCGTCGGCGAGGTCGACGGCGAAGCCGGTGAGCGCGCGCGACTTCTCACGGATCGGTCCGATACCCGCCTCGTCGATCAACGCGAGGGTGTCCTGCATCGCGAGCATCCCGACGATCGGCGGGGTTCCGGAGAGGAATCGGCCCATGCCCGCGGCGGGCTCGTAGCGCGGCCCCATCGAGAAGACGTCGGCCGCGCCCATCCACCCCTGAATAGGCTGCGTGAGCTCGGACTGCAGCCGGGTCGCGACGTAGGCGAAGGCCGGTGACCCCGGCCCGCCGTTCAGATACTTGTAGGTGCAGCCGACCGCCAGGTCTGCGCCCCACCCGTCGAGGTCGACCGGCACCGACCCGGCCGAGTGGCAGACATCCCACAGCAGCAGTGCACCGGCGTCGCGGGCGATGGCGGTGAGCGCCGGCGCATCGGCCAGGTGTCCCGAGCGGTAGGCCACGTGCGACAGCACGACGAGTGCGGTCGCCGGTCCCACGGCGGCGCGCAGCTGGTCGGGGGTGACCCCGGCGGCGGTGTCGACCTCGATCCATCGGATCGTCGCGCCCCGCTCGGCGGCGATCCCCTCGACGAGGAACCGGTCGGTGGGGAAGTTGTCGGTGTCGATGACGATCTCGACCCGGGCGGGGTCGCGACGGCGCTGGTGATCGACGGCGGCGCGCATCAGCTTGTACAGCAGCACCGTGGTCGAGTCGCCGACGACCGTCTGCCCGGCCGCCGCCCCGAGGGCGACCCGGCCGATCTCGTCGCCGATCGCGTAGGGGAGGCGCATCCACGACTCATCCCAGCCGCGGATGAGTCGGCCGCCCCATTCGTCGGTGACGAAGCGGGCGAGGCGATCGGCGGTCGCACGCGGAGGCCGGCCGAGCGAGTTGCCGTCGAAGTAGACCAGCGACGTCTCGGCTCCCACGAACCGGTCGCGGAAGCCGCGGAGCGGATCGGCGGCGTCGAGAGCGGATGCCGCGGCATCCCAGTCCTGCGTACCGGCACGCTCACGGGGGTCAGTCATCGTCATCCTCACTGTCGGCGTTCCCGGCCTCGTCGTCGAGGTCGGGGAGCAGGTCTTCGGCCGGAACAACGCTCGCCGTGGCGAGCCAGTCGGCGAGGGCGGTCGGGTCGTCGGCGCCGTCGGCGGCCCGCGGCGGCTGCCCGCGCAGGAACGTGCGCACCTCCGGCAGCGGAGCGGCGCCGGGCCACGGATCGGTCAGGGCGGCGACGAGGGCGGGCACGTCGCACCCGGCGGCGAGGAGGGCGCGCAGCTCGCGCGGATTCACCCCCAGCGGCAGATCGCCGTTGCCGAGATCTGTGCCGTAGACGACGCGGCCGCCGGCCGCGCGGAAGGCGCGGAGGTTCTCGCGGGCGACGTCTGCTGCCTGTTCGTCGTCGCGGTGGATGTCGAGGGTCGAGATCCACACCTGTGCGGCGGCCGCCCGGGCGACGAGGGCCTCGTCGAGCCGCTCGGTGAACGGGGTGTGCGCGAGAGCGTCGATTCCGGCTTCGAGCGCGCGTCGGGTCATCCCCTCGCCTTCGACGTGAGCGACGACCGGAAGCCCGGCGGCGTGGGCCGTCTCGACGATCGTCGCCACGGCATCCTCGGGGAGGGGGCGGTCGTGATGGAGGACGACTTTGATGACGGATGCTCCGGCGAGCCGTTGCTCGTCGACCGCCGTCGCCGCGCCCCCGCGGCGCCCGATCTGCGGGGAGGCGTCGGTGATCTGACGGACGATGGCCGGCGGGGCCCACTCGCGACCGGCGGGGTAGCCGCCGAGGGTGGTGAGGAAGGCCCCGGCATAGGTCACCTGCGGGAGCGTGCCCGCGGCGCGGTCGGCGAAAATCGCGGGATCGCCGCCGAGGTCGACCACCGCTGCGACCCCGCCGAGCGGCAGACGCTCGCCGTCGACGAGGTGCAGGTGCACGTGGTGATCGACGAACGCGGGGAGCGAGACCCCCGCTTCGTCGGTGAGGGCGCGGCGGACCGCGGCGGCGTCGGGTCCGAGCAGGGCGCGCAGCGGCTCAGGATGCGGCATCGGGCACCTCGGTGCGCACCGCCCAGAGCTCCGGGAAGAAGGTCAGGTCGAGGGCGCGGCGAAGGAACGGCACGCCGCTCGATCCGCCCGTGCCGGTCTTGCCGCCGATGATGCGCTCCACGGTCTTCAGGTGACGGAAGCGCCAGAACTGGAAGTTCTCCTCCAGGTCGACGAGCTCTTCGCACGTCTCGTAGGCGGCCCAGTGCGTCGCGGTGTCGGCGTAGATGCTCGTGAAGACCGGAACGAGCTCGGGGGTGAAGGTCCACGCCTGGGTGACGTCGCGCTCGAGGATCGCGCTGGGGATGTCGTAGCCGGTGCGCGCGAGGAGCCGCAGGAACTCGTCGTAGAGGCTCGGCTGCTCGAGCGCGGTGCGCACGAGGTCGTGCGCGGCCGGGTCGGCGTCGAACACCCGCAGGACGGCGGCGTTCTTGTTGCCGAGCGTGAACTCCACCGCCCGGTACTGCGCCGACTGGAAGCCGCTCGCCTTGCCGAGGACGCTGCGGAACTGGGCGTACTCGGTGGGGGTCAGGGTCGCCAGCACCGACCACTGCTCGGTCAGGGTGCGCTGGATGTGCTTGACCCGTGCGACGCACTTCAGTGCCGGGGCGAGTTCGTCCTGTCGCAGCAGGCGGCATGCCTCGGCGAGCTCGTGAAGGACGAGCTTCAGCCACAGCTCGGTGGTCTGGTGCTGGACGATGAACAGCAGCTCATCGTGGTGCTCGGGGTCGCTCAGCGGCAGCTGGGCCGACAGCAGGGTGGGAAGTTGCAGATAGCCGCCGTAGCTCATCCGGTCTGAGAAGTCCGTCTCGACCGTGGGCTCCAGTGGTCGGGTGTTGCGCTCGACCGTCACCCCGTCAGCCTAACCAGTCGCGGTGGTCCGGCCGCGGGTGCGGGGATGGCGCGACGGAGGATGTCGGTCACCGGACGGTGACCAGCACCCGCTGCCATCCGGTCGATCCGTCGGGTGCGATCGGCGCACGCTCCTGGATCTGGGTCTCACCGTCGCGGTTGACCGCGCGGACGGCGATGTAGTGCGTGCCGCCCGGGGCGTCCCAGTCGAGGAACCACTGCACCCAGGTGTCGTCGTTGATCGGCGTCGACAGGGTCGCCTGCTGCCAGGGGCCGTCGTCGATGCTGACCTCGACCCGCTCGATGCCGACGGTCTGGGCCCAGGCCATGCCGGCGATCGGCGTGCGTCCGGCGGGGATCGGGGTGCCGGCACGCGGGGTGTCGATGCGCGAGGAGAACTTGATCGGAGCCTCGGCGCTGTAGCCGCGGGGAGTCCAGTACGCCTCGTCCTGCGCGAAGGTGGTCACGGTCAGCTGGGTGAGCCACTTGGTCGCCGAGACGTAGCCGTACAGGCCGGGCACCACCATCCGCACCGGGAAGCCGTGCTCGAACGGGAGCGGCTCGCCGTTCATGCCGACGGCGAGGATCGCGTCGATGCCGTCGTCGGTGACGGCGCTGAGCGGCGTGGATGCGGTGTAGCCGTCGACGCTGCGCGAGAGCACCATGTCGGCACCGGCCTGCGGGCCCGCCATGCGCAGGACGTCGCGGAGCGGCACGCCGAGCCAGACGGCGTTGCCGACCAGCCCGCCGCCGACCTCGTTCGACACGCACGTGAGGGTCACGGCGTACTCGTCGAGCCCCATCGCGACGAGGTCGTCGAAGCTCAGCTCGACGGGGGTGTCGACCATGCCGTCGATCCGAAGCCGCCAGGTGGCGGGGTCGACTGAGGGGACGGTGAGTGCGGTGTCGACGCGATAGAAGTCGTCGTTGGGGGTGATGAGGGGCGACAGGCCCGGGATGTCGAAGCTCGCCCCGTCGGGGATGGTCACCGTCGTGCGGGGGGCGGGGAGGGCCAGCTCTTCGCGGATGGCGGCGAGAGACGAGGTCGCGGCGTTGACGACGCGGGAACCCGCTCCCACGACGACCGCCGCCGCGGCGGTGACGAGGCTCGCACGCAGGAACGCGCGGCGGTCGACGGCAGCGGGGCGTTCGGCGGTGGGCTGCGGGGTGTCGGCGTGTTCGGCCGGAGTGTTCGTGCGCGGGCTGCGCCACCGGCGGAGGCGGTTGACGAGCAGCATGAGGGCGAGGATGCCGACGACCGTGCCCACGAGCGGCGGCAGGACGCTGAGCGGAGTCGCCCCGGCACGGGTCAGCGTCGCGGCTCCCGAGAGGATGCCGGCGAGCGCGAGGGCGGCGACGCCGAGCGGAGGTCGGAGGTACTGCAGGATGCCCGCGACCGCCGCGGCGACGACCACGCCGACGCCGATCCCGATGAGCAGCACGACCTTGTCGGCATCGCCGAAGGTCGAGATCGCGAATTCCTTGATCGGCTGCGGAACGATGTCGATGAGGAACGACCCGACCGCGAGGATCGGGCTCGCGCTGCGCGCGACGACCAGGGCGACGAGTTCGGCCGCGGCGAGGAAGGCGGCGGCGCCGATGATTCCGGATGCCGCAGCCCACCCGATCGGGCGGCGTGCCGTCTTCGTGGTCATCCGGCTCCCCTTCCGCTTCTCGGCCTGACTTCACCTGTTCGTCGCGGGGCGGGGATCGGATGGCGCGGCGCGCGTCAGAGGAGCGCGAGCTCCCGCAGCTTCGCCTCGACGTCGGAGTTCGAGGGCTCGACGTGGTGCGACGCGTCGGGGTAGACGACGACGGGGATGTTCGTGCGGCCCGAGATCTCCCGGGCGACGTCCGCGGCCTCGGGCTGCGCGACGAGGTCGACGTAGGTGTAGGCGACACCCAGCTCGTCGAGCTGCTTCTTGGTGCGGATGCAGTCGCGGCACCAGTCCGCGCCGAACATCGTGATGGGGGTGGGGGTGTCAGTCATCCTTCAATCCTTTCGTGCCGAGCATGGACAACGCCTGAGCACGCCCGACGCATTCCCCGACGCCGCGCGCGGGCCCGGGGGATCGTGCGACGATGGTCGGCAGTGCAGCTCTCGATCATCGTCCCGACCTTCAATGAGGCTCCGAACATCCCGGAGCTGGTCGCGCGCGTCTCTGCAGCGGTCGAGGACATCGAGGCCGAGATCATCGTGGTCGACGACAGCACCGACGACACCCCCGCCGTGGTCGAGGACGTCGCGCGGAGCGCGGCCCTCCCGGTGCGGCTGATCCACCGCGCGAAGCGCACCGGAGGTCTGGGCGGCGCGGTCATGGCGGGCATGAAGGCCGCCGAGGCCGATGCGTGCCTGGTGATGGACGCCGATCTGCAGCATCCGCCCGAGAAGATCCCCGAGCTCTACCGGCGCTTCGATCAGGGCGACGTCGACGTCGTCATCGCCTCGCGCTACGCCGGCGGCGGCACCTCGGGCGGCCTCGCCGATCGCACCCGCGTCCTCGTCTCGAGCGCGTCGACCGCGTTGACCAAGGCGATGTTCCCCCTCCGGCTGCACGACGTGACCGACCCGATGACGGGGTTCTTCCTCATCGACCGCCGCGCCGTCGACCCCGCCACGCTGATGCCGCGCGGGTTCAAGATCCTGCTCGAGATCCTCGCGCGCAGGTCGCTGCGCATCGCCGAGGTGCCGTTCGACTTCGCCGAGCGGCACGCCGGCCGATCGAAGGCGTCGTTCCGGCAGGGCCTGCACTTCCTCGCCCAGCTGACGGCGCTGCGCTTCGGCAAGATGTCGCTGTTCGCCCTCATCGGCGGGCTGGGCGCCGTGGCGAACCTCGCGATCATGTGGGTGCTCATCCAGCTCGGGGTCGGTTACATCGTCGCGGCCGTCATCGCCGCCGAGGCGACGATCATCGGCAACTTCCTGCTGCAGGAGCGCTTCGTCTTCCACGACATGAAGCACGAGGCATCGGGGGTCTGGACGCGTTTCGCGAAGTCGTTCGCCTTCAACAACACCGAGGCGCTCATCCGCATCCCGGTCATCGCGCTCCTCGTCGAGACGTGGCACATCTCCAGCGTCATCGCCGCCGGGATGACGCTCGTCGTCGCCTTCCTCGTGCGGTTCATGTTCCACTCGCTGGTCGTCTACGCCCCGCGACGAGCGGGAGCTCCGAGCCGCGCGCGGCAGTTCGTCGACGAGCTCGACGCGCAGGCGATGTCGCCCGGCGAGCTCTGACCCGTCCCTTCTCCCGCGGATCGCCCGTGCTCAGAGATCTGCGTGAGCGCACAAATCCGCGTGAGCGCAGGAATCGCCCGCAGCGCGAAGAGCCGCCGCTGCGCGGCACGCCCCGCCCCGCTCAGCCGATCAGGTTCACCAGTGCGTCCAGACCCATGCCGTAGTTGATGCGGATGGTGGGGAGGGCGAGCTTGTCGGTGCCGATCGTGACGTAGCCCGGCTCGATGGTGCGCGCCATCTCGAAGCCGGCCTGGCGCAGGCCCTCCTTCGCGGTCTCGTTGTAATGACCGAAGGGGTAGGCCATCACCTCCTTCACCCCGAGAACCTGAGCGGATGCCTCCATGTCGGCCACGATCTCAGGGACCGCGTAGTTCGTGATCCGCCCGTCGCCGTTCGCGCCGGCCTGATGCATGTCGTGCGTGTGAGAGCGGCGCAGCACATAGGGCGAAGGTGCCGGGTCCTGCCGGTAGGCCGTGATCATGAACGACGTCGAGAGCACCTGGTACTTGTCCACCACCGGCACCGCGAGATCGAACCACGTCTGATCGGCGTCATCGTCGGTGACGATCACCGACCGGTTCGGCAGCCACAGCCGCCCGTCGATGAAGGCGCTGAGCTCATCCCAGGTCGGAAGGTAGAACCCGCCGGTGGCGATGTGGTTCATGTGCGCGTCGAAGTCGCCGATGTAGGCGTAGTTGCCGCGCAGCCACCCGCTCTCGCCCTCGGGGTTCGTCGTGAACTGGTGGTACATCAGGATCGGGATGCGCGCGTCTTCGGCGGCATTCTCCTCGGGGGTCTTCCACGCCCCGTGCAGCGTCACCTGCCGGTCGGTGCAGGCGACCATCTCCGATCCGTTGACCCGCGCGGGCACGGTGAAGGTCGCGGCGTCCTCGGGGGTCGCGTACCACCCGGCGAAGACCGCGCCGTCGCGCCCGGGGATCGGCAGGCCCGCGTAGAGCGTCCCCTGCGTCTGCAGGATCGGCGCCTGGTCGATGCCGTCGCCGGCGAAGCTCACCGCGCACGCGTTGGGGTCGTCGGTGCTTGCCAGGAGCGTCTCGACCGGGGTCAGCGGGGTGGGTTCGGGCGTCGGCTCGGCCGAGGGCCCGGGCGTCGTCGAGGTGTCGCTGTCGGCCGCGGGCGCCGGCGCACCGCGCGTGAGTGCCGCGATCGTGACGGTCGCGACCAGGATGACCACGAGCACGGTGGCTGCGATCGTCGCGACCAGGCGCCTCCGGCGCCGCACGCGGGCGCTGGCGCGCCGCCGTCCGTATCGACCCACCTGCGACATCGCGTCCCCCTTCGCAGCGCCCCCGCGCCGAGGGCATCGTAGTCCTTCGGGCACGTCACGGCCGGCAGCGCGAGACCGCCGCGTCCTGATCGTGATACCCCGACGTGTCTCTCCCGCTATATTTTTCGGTATGCCGAAAAATCGTGCGGCGCTCGCTGGTGCGCTCCTCGCGGGGATGCTGGCGCTCGCCGCCGCGCTCACGGGATGCTCCGGCGGTGCCGCCGACAGCCCCGCGGACGATGATCGCCCGGTGGTGCTGACGACCTTCACCGTGCTCGCCGACATCGCGCAGAACGTCGCCGGCGACCACCTCCGCGTCGAGTCGCTCACCAAGGCGGGGGCCGAGATCCACGGCTACGAGCCGACGCCCGGCGACGTCCGCCGCGCCGCCGATGCCGACCTCATCCTCGACAACGGGCTGGGCCTGGAGGCCTGGTTCGCGCAGTTCGTCGAGTCGGTCGACGTGCCGCACGTCGTCGTCTCGGAGGGCGTCGACCCGATCGACATCTCCGGTGACGCGTACGCGGGGCTGCCGAATCCGCACGCATGGATGAGTCCGGTCAACGCCGCGATCTACATCGACAACATGGTGGCCGCCTTCGCCGATCTCGACCCCGACCACGCCGCCGACTATGCCGAGAACGGCGAGGCGTACAAGGCCGAGCTGCAGGCGGTCTACGACGGTCTGCTCGCCGAGCTCGAGGCGGTGCCCGAGGCGCAACGCGTGCTCGTGACCTGCGAGGGGGCCTTCTCGTACCTCGCCCGCGATGCCGGGCTCGACGAGGCCTACATCTGGCCGGTGAATGCCGAGCAGCAGGCGACCCCGCAGCGGATAGCCGCCGTCATCGAGCGCGTCGACGACGATGACATCCCCGCGGTCTTCTGCGAGTCCACGGTGTCGGATCGTCCGATGCAGCAGGTCGTCGAGGCGACGGGCGCCGCCTTCGGCGGCACCCTCTACGTCGATTCCCTCTCCGAACCCGACGGACCCGTTCCGGCCTACCTCGATCTCCTCCGCCACGACGCCGAGCTGATCGCCGCGGGTCTGCGAGGGGAGAGCGGATGACGCACCCCATCGAGGTCTCGGATGTCACCGTCCGCTACGGAGACGTCGTCGCGCTCCGCGACGTCTCGCTCGAGGTCGGCGCCGGCCGGGTCACCGGGCTCATCGGCATGAACGGGTCGGGAAAGTCGACCCTCTTCGCGGCGATCGTGGGGCGCCTGCGCCCCGACAGCGGCACGGTCCGCATCGATGGCGCCGACCCGGCGCTCGCGCGCCGGCGCGGGATCGTCGGCTATGTCCCGCAGTCGGAGGCGGTCGACTGGACCTTCCCGGTCTCGGTGCGCGACGTCGTGATGATGGGCCGCTACGGCCGACTCGGCCCGATGCGCCGCCCGGGCGCCGCCGACCGCCGCGCGGTCGACGAGGCTCTGGCGCGCGTCGATCTCGACGGGCTCGCCGACCGGCAGATCGGCCGCCTCTCGGGCGGCCAGCGCAAGCGCGCATTCGTCGCTCGGGCGATCGCGCAGGATGCCGGCATCCTGCTTCTCGACGAACCCTTCGCCGGCGTCGACAAACGCTCGGAGGCGACCATCGTCGGCCTCCTCCGCGACCTCGCGGCGGCGGGCCGGACCGTCCTCGTCTCCACCCACGACCTGCACGCGCTCCCGGATCTCGCCGACGAGGCGGTGCTGCTGATGAATCGCGTCCTCTTCCACGGACCGGTCGCGCAGGCTCTCGAACCCGCGACCCTGGCGCGCGCTTTCGGGCTCGACGAGCCGCCCGCACAGCGGCAGCCCCGCGCTGAGGGGGGCGCCCCGTGACCCCGCTCGACATCCTTCTCGAGCCACTGCAGTACGACTTCATGGTGCGCGCGCTCGCCACCACCGTCGTCGCCGCGATCGTGTGCGCGCTGCTGTCGTGCTGGCTGGTGCTCGTGGGCTGGTCGCTCATGGGCGACGCGGTCTCGCACGCGGTACTGCCGGGCGTGGTGCTCGCCTACGTCGTCGGAGCGCCCTTCGCCCTCGGGGCGCTGGTGTTCGGCCTTCTCGCCGTCGCGCTCATCGGGCTCATCCGCGGCACCAGTCGTGTCAAAGAGGATGCCGCGATCGGCATCGTCTTCACCACGCTCTTCGCCCTGGGGCTCGTGCTGATCTCGGTCACGCCCAGCCAGACCGATCTCAGCCACATCATCTTCGGCAACATCCTCGGGATCTCCGACGCCGAGTTCGTGCAGATCCTCATCCTCGCCGTCGTCGCGTTCGCGGTGCTCATCGTCAAGCGTCGCGACCTGACGCTCTACGCCTTCGACCCGACGCACGCCTTCGCGATCGGACTGTCGCCGCGGGTTCTCGGCGCTCTCCTCCTCGGGGTGCTCGCCCTCACCGCTGTCGTCGCGCTGCAGGTGGTGGGCGTGATCCTCGTCGTGGCGATGCTCATCATCCCCGGTGCGACGGCGTACCTCCTCACCGACCGGTTCGGTCGCATGCTCGTCATCGCGCCGGTGATCTCGGCGGCCGCGTCGGTGATCGGCATCTACCTGAGCTACTGGTTCGATGCGGCATCCGGGGGGCTCGTCGTCCTCGTGCAGGGGGCGTTCTTCACTCTCGCCTACCTCTTCGCCCCGCGGCAGGGGATCATCGGCCGTCGCCTCGTGGCCCGGCGAACGAGCCGCGAGGCCAGCCGGCTCGGTGGTCAGGGCGTGTCGCCCGCGAGCACCCGCACGTCGGAGCCCTGACGCACGAACTTCAGCGGCGTGCCCTCGGGGAAGCGCTCGAGAAGGGCGGCGGGCATCCTCGGCTGCACCCGGAACGACACCGATGCGGCGAAGGCGCCCACGCCGCATCCGAGGAAGACCTGCCGCTGCGCCTCGCCGCCGCCGTCGCCGACGACCAGGAGGCATTCGTCGGTGCCGCCCCCGATCCACTCCTCGTTGCTGCTGAACACGGTGAGACCGTAGAACTCGTCGAATCCGCGCAGCGAGTCCGCCGGAATGCCGAGGAAGTCCGGCGGAGTGAAGCCGGGGTCTCGGGCGAGGGTGCCGACCTGCTGGCCGCCGCCGGTGCGCTCGACGGTGGTCGCGCCGGCGACGACGATGACGGCGCCGATCGCCGCCGCCGCGAGGAGCGAGGCTGCCCAGGGTGCGCGTCGCCGGGGGAACCAGGCGCGAAGCGGCGGTCGTTCCTCGGCCGGGGGGAGGGGGGATGCCGCGGGCTCATCGCCGCCGGACGTGGGCCGGTTCTCGGTCTTCGAGCCTGACGTGCCGGGCGACTCGGGCGCCTCGGGCGCCTCGGGCGCTCCGGGTGCGGCGGGTACGGGGGCGGGAGCGGGCTCGGCCGCGGGCGGTGCGGATCCGTGCGTCGGCGGGCCCGAGTCATCCGTCCGCCCGTTGTTCCGCCGGAGGGCGGACTCGAGCGCACGCAGTCGTTCGACGGCGGCCGGATCGTCGGCGAGGTCGGCGTCGGGACCCCACGCGCGTTCCCGCAGGCGTCGGAGCTCTTCGTGGGTGGCGTCGAGGGTCATCCGCCGGCCCCGCCCGCTTCGACGGTCGTCTCCTGCCCGACGAAGACCCCGACCCGCGACCCGTCGAGCACGAATTGGAGCGGGGTGCCCACGGGGAACGCCGCGATGAGGTCGCGGGGAAGACCCGGCGACACCGTGAACTGCGCCGAGGCGGGGAACTCGCCCGCGCCGCACCCGACGAAGAGTCGCCCCTGGAACGCCTGCGACTGGTAGCTGATGTCGCCGCCGGCGGTGATGACGAGACACTGATCCGAACCCGGCCCGAGCCACTTCTGGTCGCTCGCCATGACGACCATGCCGTAGAAGTCCTCGAAGCCCCGGACCGAGGAGGCTTCGGGGTCCATGAACATCGGCGCCTGGAACTCCTCGTCGACGTTCAGGGTCGCGACCTGGCGGATGCCGCCGCTGTCGGCGGCGGCACCCATCACTCCCGCCGTGATGCCCGCCCCGATGACGAGGGCGCCCACGAGCGAGGCCGCCCAGGTCGCGGCCGGCCGGGGTCGCCGCACGCGCCGCGGCTCGACGTCGTCCCCGGCGGTGGCGGCCGAGTCGGCGTCATCCTCATCGGCGGGAATCAGCAGGCTGTCGGTGGCCGCGCCCGTTGCGGAGGTGTGCCGCGCCGCGGCGCCCGGGCCGGCCGGCGACGCCGGCGGCGGTGCGGGCGGGGGAGGAGGGGGGCTCGGCAGGGCGCGCGCCTCGAGTTCGTCGAGGCGCGCTGACGCTGCCGCGTCGAGATGGATGTCGGCGTCGGGGCTGAAGGCGCGCCGACGCAGGGAGCGGAGTTCCTCCGCCTCGCCGGCGTCGAGCGGCGCGGTGCCCCGTCGCGGACCGTCCTCCATGCCGTCAGCCTACGGCGGCGTGGAAGGGGTCGGGGCGGCGGATGAGGACGGGGTGAAGACCTGTCAGCCGGCGGCGGCGAGGGTCAGCGCGGGCTGAGGCTCGGCCTCGGGGCTCGTCGCGAACATGCGTGCGTCGAGATTGAGGCCGCCGGAAGAACTGGCTTCGGCCGCGAGCCGCTGCAGGAGGGGTCCGTCGATCTTCTCCGCGTCGACCGTGCTGAAGGTGAAGCGCAGCGGGATCGCCGGATGCAGCCAGAGCGTCGTACGCCCCGGGGCTTCGTCGTCGGTATGACGCCACGTGATCGTGAAGGATTCGTTCCGTCGGAGCTTCGTCGCTGCCAGCACCTTCACGTGCGCGAGCATGCGGTCAGGCATCGAGATGGCCTGTGTGTCGCTGCCGTAATACAAGTAACCCATGGTCCACTCCTTCGCCAGGCCCACCCAGCGTTTGGGATCGAGGTATCGACACCGGGAGCGAGCCAGTGGCAACAGGGCAACGCTAACACAATACTTCACCGATTTAATTAAATTCGTGTAATACTCAGGGTGTGAACCACACCGCACGAGTGTGGGCAGCAGGATGGAGGCGATGACGATCGCACGACAGCCATCCGCTCTGCGCCGGGCGCTTTCCGGGTATTCCGACGCACGCTCCGCCGCCTTCTCGCAGGCCCGCCGCGACCTCAACATGGGCGACGGCGATGCACGCGCACTGATGTTCATCTGCGAGCGTCCGGGCGTTCGCGCAGCCGACATCGCGGCATACCTCGGCATCACCGCAGCAGGGGCCACGGCCCTCATCGACCGACTGGTCGAGCGCGGCGTCGCGACCCGTGACTACGACCCGGACGATCGCCGCGTCATCCGGATCAATCCCGCCATCGACCTCTCGGATGCCCCGTGGTCATCGCTCTGCCGCTTCGACGACGACTTCGACGAGGCGGTGTCGCTCCGCGACGTGGCGCGTGTCGAGGAGCTGTCGACGCTCCTCGACGACCTCACCGCCGCGGTCACCTCACGCTGAGACCGGGGGTCCGGCTAGGGCTGGTCGCCCTCGATGTATTCCGCCGACTTGCGCTCGAGAAACCGGCAGAGTCGCGCGACGTAGGTGAGATCCTCGGCGAGGGCGCTGACCTGTTCGGGAGGCATCGACACCGGAGTGTCGCGCGGTTCGAAGCTCACCAGCCAGCGGGTCGAGCCGGGTTGCTCGGGTCGGATCGCGGTCGTCGTGGAGAGTCGCTCGAACTTCACCCCGACGAGGCCGGTGTCCGCTCCGTCCGCCCCGTCCTGCGGGATCACGCGCACTGTGCCCGCGAAGCCGGCGTGGTCGCCGGAGGCGAGGAACTCCTCCAACCATGCCTGGAGGGTGGCGGCGTTGCGGAAGGGCATGAGGAAACCGTTCGGGTTGAGGACGCGTCACCTGGATTATGCGTCATCACAAGCGCTGGTGTCGCAGAAATCTGTCGACGTCGCAGCGGAGCGCCGGACTTCTGCGACATCCGTGCGGTTCTGCGACCGAACGTCCACCGTGGCCCGTCAGGGAGAATGAAGAAACCCCCGTGCGTAGAAGCCACACGAGGGTCCCAGTGGCTCCGACGGGCGTCGATCCCGTGACCTCACGATTTTCAGTCGTGCGCTCTACCAACTGAGCTACAGAGCCGCGCGGCATCCGTATCGCGAACGACGCGATGCCACGTCCTAGACGAAGGGCCCTCTCGAAAGAAGGCCCGCCGCTTGGAGCGACCCTGACGGGACTTGAACCCGCGACCTCCGCCGTGACAGGGCGGCACGCTAACCAACTGCGCTACAGGGCCATGCTTATTCAATTGTGCCTTACGGAGTGACCCCAACGGGATTCGAACCCGTGCTACCGCCGTGAAAGGGCGGCGTCCTAGGCCGCTAAACGATGGGGCCGGATGAACGAACCCGGAGGCTCACTCGCCGACGCCCAAGCATACGCAATCCCCGGCGCTTGCGCCAATCGAGCTCTCCGATGCGGTGTCGGCCCGCGCGTCGCACGCGTGAGAGGCGGGGTTCACGACGACACTGGGCCTGACGGTCGCACCGGAATCGACGAGCACGATTCCGGTGATCATCGTTGCGATTGTGACTGATGTTGCTAGTGTGATGCACGTCTACTTCTGCCTGTGTGCGAAGGAGAGGGCCTGTGGACTCCGACGCGATGCATGACGACTGCGGCTGCGCGCCCACGGCGCGTGAGAAGGCGCTGCTCTGGCCCGACCTCAGCCGCCGCGGCCTTCTCGGTCTCGGCATCGTCGGTCTCGCCGCGGCGAGCGCGTTGGCGGGTCCGACCCTCGCTCCCGCCTTCGCCGTCGACTACCCGTCGTGGGACGACGTCGAGCGCGCCAAGCAGAACGAGGGCGCGAAGGCCGCCGAGATCACCCGCATCGAGGGGCTCATCGCCGGTCTTGCTGCAGATGTCGCCGCCAAGCAGGCAGAAGCGGTGCGGGCGGGCGACGAGTACTACGAGGCGCAGCAGGCCTTCTTCGAGGCCGCGTACCGCGCCGATGAGCTGCAGCGGCAGGCGGACGAGCAGGCCGAAAAGGCCACGGATGCCGCCAACAAGGCCGGACGCGTGGCTGCCGAGCTCTACCGGAACGGCGGCGACGACACCTCGCTCGAGCTGTTCTTCGCCGGTTCCGCCGCCACGGCCGATGATCTGCTCGCCAAGCTCGGCACGATGGACAAGCTCGTCGAGCGCAACCGCGGGGTCTACGCCGAAGCGATCACCGCCCGCGATTCGGCGCAGAGCCTGAGCGACCAGGCCGCCGTTCAGCGCGCCGAGCGCGACCGCCTGCAGAAGGAGGCGGAGCAGAAGATGGTCGCCGCCCAGGAGGCGGCCGCCGCGGCTGAGGCGGCCCTCGCCGCGCAGCAGACGCACCGCGTCGAGCTCGAGGCCCAGCTCGCGGCCCTTCGTGACACGACCGCCAAGACGATCGCCGACTACCAGGCCGGCGTCGAGGCCCGTCGCAAGGCCGAAGAAGAGCGCAAGCGCCGCGAAGAGGAAGAAGCCCGCGCCCGCGCGGCCGAGGCCGCCCGCCTCGCTGAGGAGGAGCGCAAGCGTCGCGAAGCCCAGCAGAACAGCGGTGGTGGCGGCGGTGGAGGCGGCGGCGGCGGCGGTGGCGGCGGCGGAGGGAACGGCGGCGGCGTCGTCGGAACCGGCTGGGCTCGTCCGTCGTCGGGATGGCGGTCCTCGGGCTACGGGGCGCGTGCGCCCCAGTGCGGCCCGCAGGGCTGCGCAAGTTCATTCCACTACGGTGTCGACCTTGCCGCCGGATGTGGAGCGGGCATCTTCGCCGCATCCGCCGGACGCGTCACGTACTCCGGCTGGAACGGCGGCTACGGCAACTTCATCCGCATCGACCACGGCGGCGGCATCGCCACCGGATACGCCCATCTGAGTTCGATCTACGTCGGCTACGGCCAGTGGGTCAACGCCGGCCAGCTCATCGGCGCTGAGGGCAACACCGGGCGATCGTTCGGCTGCCACCTCCACTTCGAGTGCTATGTCAACGGTGCCACGGTGAACCCCATCTATTTCATGGCAGATCGCGGTATCGGCGTCTGAATCAAGAAGAGCGGATGCCGTGGCATCCGCTCTTCTCGTCATCCCGCGGGCGATCAGTCCAGCGTGTTCGGCGACTCGCCCTCACCCTGGGTGCGGGTCTCGCCCTCGTGCTCTTCGAAGCGCACGAAGGCCTCACTCACCAGGCGCTCGGCCTCGGCGGCATTCGCCCACTGGTCGACCTTGACCCACTTGTTCGGCTCGAGGTCCTTGTAGTGCTCGAAGAAGTGCCCGATCTCGTTCTTGGTGTACTCGGGGATGTCGTCGACGTCCTGGATGTGCGCCCAGCGCGGGTCTTTCGCGAGCACCGCGACGACCTTGTCGTCGCCGCCGGCCTCATCGACCATCTTCAGCACGCCGACGGGGCGGACCTTCGCGAGGATGCCGGGCATGAGGTCCTGGTCGAGCAGCACCAGCACGTCGAGCGGGTCGCCGTCTTCGCCGAGGGTGTTCTCGAAGAACCCGTAGTTGGTCGGGTACCCCATCGGGGTGAAGAGGATGCGGTCGAGGAAGACCCGTCCGGTGCCGTGGTCGACCTCGTACTTGATCTTGCTGTTGCGCGGGATCTCGATGACGGCGTCGTATGCGCCCATGCCTGTGCTCCTTCAGAACGGTGGGTGGCCGGCGACCAGCCTAGCCGGGGCACCCTCTGCGCTCAGGATCGTCGCAGCTGCACGATCGAGACCACGGCGATCGCGAGGCCGGCGATGATCATGACCCACCCGAGCACCGGTCCGCCGTTGGTGAGGAGCGCGGCGACGCCGACGATGGCGAAGAGCAGCGAGACGACGAGGCCAATGATCATGTACAGCCGGTAACGGGTTCGACCCATCTCGGATTCGGATTCCATGGCCACAACGTAGAGCCCCGCGTGCGCGCTGTCGACGGTCGCCACGCCGTCGATGGGTAGCGTGGAGGCGTGACGCTGCGACCCTCGCTCGACCCGGCGGTGGCCGCGGTGCGGCTCGCCGTACGCAGAAGCCTCGAGGTGGTGACCGACGGTCATTCTGTGATCATCGGTCTCTCCGGCGGCGCCGACTCGCTCGCCCTCACCGCTGCGACGGTCTTCGAGGCCGCACGGCGCGGGATCAGGGTGGTCGCGATCACGGTCGACCACGGTCTCCAGCAGGGGTCGGAGGATGCCGCGGATGCGGCCCGACGCGCCGCGGAGGCCTCGGGTGCCACGGCCCGGGTGGTGCGGGTGGAGGTGGGGGCCACCGGCGGGCCGGAGGCCGCGGCGCGCGATGCGCGCTACGCGGCGCTCCGGGCGGCCGCTCGCGAGGAGGCCGCCACGGCGATCCTCATCGGCCACACCCTCGACGACCAGGCTGAGACGGTGCTGCTCGGGCTCGCCCGCGGCTCGGGCGCGGCGAGCCTGCAGGGCATGGCCGCGGCATCCGATCTCGAGGGCGTGCCTCTCCTCAGGCCGCTGTTGGGTGTGCGGCGCGAGACCACCCGGGCCGCGTGCGGGGCGCTCGGGTTGGTGCCGTGGGACGACCCGCACAACGCCGATCCGCGCTTCGCGCGCGTGCGGGTGCGGGAGCGGGTGCTGCCGGTGCTCGAGGCCGAGCTCGGCCCGGGTATCGCCGAGGCGCTCGCGCGCACCGCCGAACAGCTGCGCGAGGACGCGGAGGCCTTCGACGAGATGATCGACGAGACGATCGAAGACATCGTCGAGCACGCCGAGGCCGGCATCGCGGTGTCGGTCGCTGCGCTCGCCGCCAACCCACCGGCGCTCCGGCACCGCATCATCCGCCACGTCGTGGCCGCCGAGTTCGGTGCGAGCCTCACCCGCGTGCAGACGCTCGAGGTCGCGCGCCTGGTCACCGACTGGTCGGGGCAGGGACCCATCGACCTCCCCGCGTGCCGCGCCGCGCGCGTCGGTGGTCGCGTGGTCTTCACCGCACGCTGACCGAGCAGTCCTCCCGCCGCTCGGGCGTTCACACGCGGCGACGTAAGCTGGAGGGCATGCGCGCGGCTGACATCGAAGGCGACATCACCCGGGTTCTCGTCACCGAGGAGGAGATCCGCACCAAGCTCGATGAGATCGCGGCGCAGGTCGCCGCGGATTATGCGGGCAAAGACGTGGTCCTCGTCGGGGTGCTCAAGGGCGCGATCATGGTGATGGCGGACTTCTCCCGTGCTCTGCCGGTGTCGTACCCGATGGACTGGATGGCGGTGTCGTCCTATGGCGCCGGAACCCGCTCGAGCGGTGTGGTGCAGATCCGGAAGGACCTCGACACCGACCTGCACGACAAGCACGTGCTGATCGTCGAGGACATCATCGATTCCGGCCTCACGCTCCGCTGGCTGCTGGACAACTTCGCCTCCCGCGGGGTCGCCTCCGTCGAGGTCTTCGCGCTCTTCCGCAAACCGGATGCCGCGAGGGTGCACGTGGACTGCAAGTACGTCGGATTCGACATCCCGAACGACTTCGTCATCGGGTATGGGCTCGACTTCGCTGAGAAGTATCGCAACCTGCGCGACGTCGCGGTGCTCGCGCCGCACGTCTACGCCTGACGCGCTACGCCAGACCCTGGCGCTGGGGCGCGAGGTCCATCGACGCCACGGCGATGAGCGCGCCGGCCATCGCCCGCCCGGCATCGGTGTGAAGTCTCGACTCGACGCGGCTCGCGCAGAGCCGCAGAGCCTCGTCGCGGTCGAGGTCGAACCAGCCGCAGACGACGGTCAGTCCGTGCGGGGTCACCCGCCAGATCTTGTCGGCGTCCTTGACGATGGCGTCCTCGATCGACAGTGCCTCCGGCCGGGAATCGTGTCCGTCGATGATGTCGGTCACGCGCCCGACGACGGTCTCGGGCCGACGGAGACCGCTCAGCGCCTCCCGCGCGATGCGCGCACCCTCGATCTCGTGATGCCGCACCAGGTCGGGCCGACCGCCGCCGGGCGCGATCGCCTCGAGGATCTCGTCATCGGGGACGGTCGACCATCCGGTGTCGTGGAGCAGGATGGCGGGGCGGACGATCGACGGGTCGGCCTCGGGAAGTCGTCGCAGCAGCGCCCGGGCGATCGCGTAGGCGTACAGCGAGTGCGAGTCGTTGTTGCGAACCCGCAGGTGCGGCGCGGCGCGCGTCCACACCTCGTCGTCCTCCGGGGGGAGGGTCACGAGACCCCGCACCTCCTTCGCGTCGGGGAGGTGACCACGGATGTCTCGGCCGAAGCGCGTGCTCGAACCTGGCATGCGCCGAGGGTCTCACCGAGAGGCGTCCCGCGGAACTAAGCTTCCACTGATCGGAAACGGATGCAGGGAGGCAGCCGTGGCGGGACGAGTCTCGACGCCGGGGCAGACGGTGACCGGCCGCGTGCTGTCGATCCTCGCGGTCTTCGAGAAGAGCCTCGCGCCCCGGAGCCTCAGTGAGATCAGCGCCGAGACGGGGCTTCCGCTCAGCACGACCCACCGCCTCCTCGCCGAACTCGAGGCGTGGGAGGCGTTGCAGCGGGATGATCAGGGCCGCTATCAGATCGGCATCCGGCTGTGGGAGCTCGGACAGCACGCCGGCCGCCAAGTGCGCGACATCGCGCGGCCCCTTCTGCAGGACCTCTACAGCCTGACCCAGGAGACCGTTCACATCGCCATCCGCGAGAACACCGACGCCCTGTACATCGATCGTGTCTACGGCACGCGGCGAGTGCCGCAGGCATCCCGGGTGGGAGGGCGCCTCCCCCTGCACGCGACGGCGGTGGGCAAGGTGCTCCTGGCCTTCGAGGAGTCGTGGGTGCGCGACGCCGTGCTCGCTCAACCGCTCGAGAGCCGTACCAGTCAGACGCACGTCGACCCCGACGCGCTGCGGGCGGAGCTGACGACGATCCGCGAGCGCGGTTTCGCACTCGCCCTGAATGAGGCACGCCTGGGAGCGTCATCGATCGCCGTCCCGATCTTCCAGCGGGAGGGTGGCATCGGCGCCGCCCTGGGGCTGGTGGCGCCGGCGGAGGATGCCGGCGCGCTCGAACGCCACCTGCCGGCGATGCGAGGAATCTCCCGCCGCATCGAGGCGAGCGTCGGCCCCTTCCCGCTTCGCACCCTCCGTCCCTCGGCGCGGGTGAGCGGCAGCGGCCCGCCGAGCTGAGGCGGTGAAGTCGCTTCCATCCAGTGGAAGATCCGGCGCGGGCTCGCGGCATCCGGGGTTTGAATGATCCCAGTTCCGGTGCCTGATGACGAAGCCGTCACGGCACCCGCTGACGAAGGAGTGGGCATGGGTCCGACGCCGACCGAACTGACCGAGAGCGACGCCGCATCGACGGCGGTCGGCTGCCCGGTCGATCACCACGGGTACCAGCCCTTCGAGATGGATGATCCGTTCGACGCGTATGCGCGACTGCGCCGAGACGAGCCGGTCATGTACGACGAGCGCATCGGCTACTGGGTCGTGTCGCGATGGGCGGACGTCCGCGCCGTGTTCGAGGACTGGGAGACCTTCTCGAGCGAGAATGCACAGGCGCCGGTGCGACAGCGCGGTCCGGCGGCGACGAGGATCATGAAGGATGGCGGGTTCACCGCCTACTCGGGGCTGTCGGCGCGTATCCCGCCCGATCACACCCGCATCCGCGCCATCGCACAGCGGGCCTTCACCCCGCGCCGCTTCAAGGCCCTCGAGCCGACCATCCGCGAGAACACCCGAACTGCCCTCCGCGCGATGCTCGCCTCGGCCGATCACACCGGTGACTTCCTCCGCGACGTCGCCTACGACATCCCGACCGTCACGATCCTGACGCTGCTCGGCGTCGACCCCTCGATGGTGCCGACGTACAAGAGGTGGTCCGATTCGCGGGCGGCGATGACCTGGGGCGACCTCGACGACGACGAGCAGGTGCCGCACGCGCACAACCTCGTCGAGTACTGGCAGGAGTGTCAGCGTCTCGTCGCCGAGGCCCACGAGAAGGGCGGCGATCACCTCATCGCCGACCTCGTCGAGGCGCAGGGCGCCGGGGCCGAGATCACCGACCACGAGATCGCATCGCTGTGCTACAGCCTGCTCTTCGCCGGTCACGAGACCACCACGACGCTCATCGCGAACTCGGTCCGCGTGCTGCTGTCGCACCGCGAGGCGTGGGAGCGCATCGTCGCCGACCCGACCGCCATCCCGGGGGCCATCGACGAGGTGCTCCGCTACAGCGGATCGATCGTCGCCTGGCGGCGTCGTGCGCTGGCCGATGCGGAGATCGGGGGTGTGGCCGTTCCGAAGGGAGCCGACATCCTGCTGCTCATGGGATCGGCCAACCGCGACGAGGCCGTCTTCGCCCACCCCGACCAGTTCGACATCACCCGCGACGACGCCCGAAACCACCTGTCGTTCGGATTCGGCATCCACTACTGCCTGGGCAACATGCTCGCCAAGCTCCAGGACCGCATCGTTCTGGAGGAGACCGTGGCCGCGGTCCCGAGTCTGCGCCTGGCCGGCACGGAGCCGATCCGCTTCCGCGAGAACCTCTCGTTCCGCGTCCCCACGTCCGTTCCCGTCACCTGGGAGGCATGACCATGACCGAGAGCCTCTTCATCCGCTTCTTCGACGAGCCCGGACCTGCTGAGCTCGAGGTGCTCGGCGGCAAGTGCGCATCTCTCGTCGCCCTGACGTCGGCGGGGATGCCGGTTCCCCCCGGCTTCGCCGTCACGACCGATGCCTACACCGCGTTCGTCGAGTCGTCCGGTGTCGCCGATGACATCCACCGTCTCCTCGCGTCGATCGACGCTGACGACGTCGCGAGCATCGACGCCGCCTCGGCCCAGATCCGTGACGAGATCCTGCGGCGCCCGATTCCGGAGCCCATCCGGGAGGAGTTCACCGCAGCCTATGCGCGGCTGCAGGCGCGCTTCTCGGCCGAGGCGCCGGTGGCTGTGCGCTCTTCGGCGACGGCCGAGGATCTCCCCGACGCGAGCTTCGCCGGCCAGCAGGACACCTACCTGTGGCTCCGGGGCCTCGACGAGGTCGCCGAGCACGTCCGCCGGTGCTGGGCGTCGCTCTACACCAGTCGCGCCATCGTCTACCGGCTCCGCAACGGCATCCCCAACGAGGGACTGTCGATGGCTGTCGCCGTGCAGAAGATGGTGGACGCCAAGGTGGCCGGCGTCGCCATGACCGTCGATCCCTCCAACGGGGATCGGTCCACGATCGTGATCGATGCGGCATGGGGCCTCGGCGAGCTCGTCGTCTCGGGTCAGGTGACCCCCGACAACCTGCACGTCGACAAGGTCATGTTGACGATCACCGCTGAGCAGCTCGGCGACAAGCACATCGAGCTCGTCCCCGATGCCGCAGCTCGCGGCATCGCCGAGCGGGAGGTCGAGGAGGAGCGTCGCGGAGTGCGGTGCCTCACCGACGGAGAGGTCGCGGCGATCGCGGCGATCGCCAAGCGTGCCGAGAAGCACTTCGGTGCTCCGCAGGACATCGAGTGGGCGATCGACCGCACGCTGCCTGACGGCGAGAACCTCCTCCTCCTGCAGTCGCGCCCCGAAACGGTCTGGTCGGCCAAGCGTTCCGACACCGCCCCCACGACCTCGGGGTTCGGCATCCAGAGCATCACCCAGTCCCTTCTCACCCAGATCGGGCGCTGACCGGCGACCGATCCCCCACCCGAACGCAGAACCCGACATCGCCCACGAAAGGCATCGACATGTCACAGACGACCACTGTCAGCGCGCCCGCGCGCACGTCATTCCCCAGCCCCTACGAGCAGGACGCACCCGCCGGTGCCGAGGGGTGGAAGGACCTCTACGCCTACAACCTCGTCTTCCAGGACAACCGTCGCGAGATCGAGGAGCGCAAGTTCTGGTTCTGCGACAGCCAGCACTGGCCCACCGTCACGAAGCCCTTCGAGACGATCGGCTTCGAGTTCGCCGTCGGCTGTCTCGGTCAGTACAACTCGCGCCAGCTCCTCATCCCCACGGCGAACGGCATCGAGTACCGCATCCACAACGGCTACGTGTTCATGTCACCGGTGGCTGTGGACCCCGAGCACATCGAGGCGCGGGTGCCGCAGTTCATGCAGCGTGCGGGCCATTACTTCCAGAACTGGGAGTCGCTGCTGCAGAACTGGCACGGGAAGCTGAAGGACACGATCGCCGAGCTCGAGAGCATCGAGTTCACCGCGCTCCCCGAGGCCATCGCCCTCGACGATGTGCTCGCCGGCAAAGGCACCGGACCGGCGACCGACCTCCTCGGCGATTACGACCGTCTCATCGCGCTGGCCTATCGCGCCTGGCAGTACCACTTCGAATTCCTCAACCTCGGGTACGTCGCCTACCTCGATCTGTTCATGTTCTGCAAAGAGGTCTTCCCGCGCATTCCCGATCAGGCGATCGCGACGATGGTGCAGGGCGTCGACATGGAGCTCTTCCGCCCCGACGACGAACTGAAGAAGCTCGCCAAGATCGCCGTCCGCGACGGTCTGGTCGATCTCTTCGAAGACACGTCCGACGCCGAGGCGACGCTCGCCGCGATCTCCGCGCACCCCTCGGGCGCGGCCTGGACCGGGGCGTGGCGCGACGCGCAGGACCCGTGGTTCAACTTCACCACCGGCAACGGCTTCTACGCGCACGACGAGTACTGGCGGGATGTGCCCGCCATTCCCCTCGGCTTCATCAGGGGCTACATCGACCGGCTCCAGGCCGGGCACGACATCGACCGCCATGTGGCCGATCTGGTCGCCGAGCGCGACCGCATCACGGAGGAGTACGCCGAGCTGCTGTCGGGCGACGTCCTCGAGACCTTCCGGGGCAAGCTCGGTCTCGCCCGCACCGTCTATCCGTACGTGGAGAACCACAACTTCTACATCGAGCACTGGACGATGGGCGTGTTCTGGCGCAAGGCCCGGCAGCTGTCGCGCGTGCTGCACGAGCAGGGGTTCTGGCCGCAGACGAACGACATGTTCTACCTGCGCCGCGATGAGGTGCGCGAGGCGCTCTTCGACTACGTGAACGCATGGATGGTCGGGGCTCCGGCGATCGGCCCCGATTACTGGCCGGCCGAGGTCGAGCGGCGCCGCGGCATCGTCGACGCCCTGTCGACCGCGCGTCCGCAGCCGGCGCTGAACACCCCGCCCGAGGTGATCACCGAGCCCTTCACCCTCATGCTCTGGGGCATCACCGACGATCAGATCCAGAACTGGCTCGGCACGGGCGACGTGCCCGACGGCACGCTCAAGGGCATGCCGGCCTCGCCGGGGACGGCGGAGGGCCCCGCCCGGGTCATCTCCAGCGCCGATCAGCTCTCCGAGGTGCAGGAGGGCGAGATCCTCGTCGCGCCGGTCACTGCACCGAGCTGGGGTCCGATCTTCGGCAAGATCCGCGCGACCGTCACCGACATCGGCGGCATGATGAGCCACGCCGCCATCGTCTGCCGCGAATACGGCATGCCCGCCGTCACCGGGACGGGCACCGCCTCCAGCGAGATCCGCACCGGGCAGCGGCTGCGTGTCGACGGCAACTCCGGCACCGTCACCATCCTGGACTGAGGCGCGTCATGGCACAGAGCACCGAGGGGGCGCCCCGCACCGTCATCGTCACCGGAGCGGCCGGAGGGCTCGGGCGTGCTTTCGCCGACGCTTTCGCCCGCCGGGGCGACCTCGTGGTGCTCGCCGACATCGATGAGGACGGCGCCTGCCGGGCAGCCCAGGCCCTCGTCGCGGAGGGATACCGCGCCGTCGGGCGCGGAGTGGATGTGACGGATGCCGCGTCTGCGCGTGCCCTCGCGGCTGCGGCCGTGGCCGAAGGCGGCGGAATAGACGTCGTCGTCAACAACGCCGCGGTCTACGCCGGCATCACGCGCTCGCCCTTCGAGGACATCGCCGAGGCGGAGTGGGACCGTGTCATGAACGTCAACCTGAAGGGTCCGTGGCAGGTCACCCGCGCGGCATCCCCCCACCTGACGGAGGGGGCGCGGGTGGTGAACATCGCCTCCGCGACCGTCTTCAGCGGCTCGGCGCAGTGGGCGCACTACGTCGCGAGCAAGGCGGGCGTCATCGGCCTCACCCGCGTCATGGCGAAGGAGCTCGGCGCGCGGGGCGTGACGGTGAACGCCGTCGCACCCGGATTCACCCTCACCGAGGCCAGCCACGCCCTCATCGACGACGCGGAGAGCTACGGCGTGGACCGCGGGTCGATCCGGCGAGCCATCGCCCCCGACGACATCGTCGGCGCCGTGCTGTTCCTCGCCGGACCCGACTCCGGCTTCGTCACCGGCCAGACGCTCGTCGTCGACGGTGGCCGTCAGTTCATCTAAGGAGAAGAAATGAGCACTGTCGTCTACACCGCCGACGACGGCACCACCACGACCATCGAGGGTCGCCCCGGTGACTCGGTCATGGAGACCGCGGTCCGAAACGGCGTCCCCGGCATCGTGGGGGAATGCGGCGGCAGCCTCTCGTGCGCCACCTGCCACGTGTTCGTCGCCCCCGAGACCGTCGACCTGGTCGGCGGACCCGGTGACCTCGAGGACGAGATGCTCGACGGCACGGCCGTCGACAGGCGGGAGAACTCCCGCCTGTCGTGCCAGATCAAGCTCCAGGACGGGTGCGAGTACCACGTCACCACGCCGAGCGAGCAGCTGTAGAGGCGCCTGATGGAGACCACACTCATCGTCGGCGCCTGCCAGGCCGGTGTTCAGCTCGCCGCCACGTTGCGCGACCTCGGCGACAGCGGGGCGATCGTCACGGTCGGTGAGGAGGCGCACCGTCCCTACCAGCGGCCGCCGCTGTCGAAGGGATGGCTCAAGGGCGAACTCGAGCCCGACGACGTGATCCTGCGCACCCGCTCCTGGTTCGACGATCGCGACATCCAGCTGATCGCCGGCGACAGGGTCGTGACGATCCATCGGGATGACACCGGCGCGGGCGTCGCCCACACCCTCGGCGGTCGGCGCATCCCCTTCACCCGCCTCGCGCTCACGACCGGCGCCTCGGTTCGTCGCCTCGCCCTTCCTGGCACCGACTACCGGGGCGTGCACTACCTCCGCGACGCCGACGATGCGATCGCCCTCGGTCCCGCGCTCGCCGAGCCGTCCGCCGAGCGGGTGGTCGTGATCGGCGGAGGCTTCATCGGGCTCGAGGCGGCCGCCGCTGCCCGCCAGCTCGGAAAGCACGTGACGCTCGTGGAAGGGACCGGCCGACTGATCGGCCGCGTTGTCGCCGAACCGACGAGCGCGTTCTATCTCGCCGCGCACCGACGCCGGGGAACCGAGATCGTGCTGGGCGCGCGCCTCGCACGCATCCTCGGCGTGGACGCCTCCGCCGCCGGACGCCGCGGATCGGTCACGGGGGTCGAGCTCGACGACGGCCGGATCATCCCCGCCGACCTCGTCGTCATCGGGATCGGCGTCCTGCCGCGCGTCGAGCTGGCGGTGCAGCTCGGCCTCGAGGTCGACGGCGGAATCGTGGTGGATGCGTCGTGCCTCGCGTCGGACGGACGCACGGTCGCCGCCGGCGACTGCGCCGTCATGCCGAACCCGTATCCCGGGGGGCTGGGCGGCAGAGTGCGCATCGAGAGCGTCAACAACGCGCTCGAGCAGGCCAGGGTCGCCGCCGCGACACTGCTGGGGGAGGCCGCCACCTATTCGACCGTGCCCTGGTTCTGGTCCGATCAGGCAGACCTCAAGCTCCAGATCGCGGGGCTCTCCGCGGGGTACGACGCCGTCGTCGTGCGCGGTGACCCCGACACCGAGCGTTTTACCGTGCTGTACTACCGCGGCGACCGGCTCATCGCCGCCGACTGCGTCAACCAGCCCGCCGAGTTCCTCGCGATCAAACAGGCCCTCGCGAAGGGCCAGACCATCCCGCCCGAGGCCGCCGCCGACACGAGCGCGCGCCTGAAGCAATCCTTCGTCGACGCCCCCGTGGCCGTCGCATCCTGAGGTGAGGCCATGACCCTGCAGACCACCCACCCCGTCGACACGTCGCCCATCCACGCCGATGAACGAGACGGCGATCTCGACCCCGTCTGGCGGGCGGTCGTCGCCGAGTCCCGCACGCGGGCGAACGACATCCACCTGCCGATCTCGTTCGCGTTCGCCGAGCGGCTGTGCGACGCCTACCCCGACGCCGACGCACTCCTCGTGCGGGTGGCGATCCTGCTCCACGACACCGGCTGGGCGCGCGTGGACGAGCGACGCATCCTCGACGAGGGGTTCTCGGGCGACTGGCGGCGGGCCGATGTGCGCTACGAGCACGAGCGGCACGGCTGCGACATCGCGCGCGAGGTTCTCCCGCCGCTCGGCTACGACGCCGACTTCGTCGACCGGGTGACGGCGATCATCGACGGACACGACACCCGGCCCGTGGCCCACTCGCTCGAGGACAGCCTCGTGCGAGACGCCGATCGCCTGTGGCGGTTCACCCCCGCCGGGATCGCTCTCGCCTCCGGCTGGTTCCGGCTCACGCCCGCTGAGTACTGCCGGCGGCTGCGCGCGGAGATCATCCCCGAGCTGCTGACCGAGGCAGCCGTGCTGATGGCCGAGGCGGAGCTCGCCCGATCGGAGATCCTGCTCAAGACGGAGCAGCTCGCATGACCCTCGCCGCCACCGTCTCCGGTCTCCGCGACGCGCATCGGGCCGCCGCGGCATCCCTTCCGTACACCAAGGTCGAGTCCTTCCGGATCGGAGGGGAGGATGTCGCGGTGCGACGCCGCTCGTCGGCGGTGATCGACCCCGCCACCGGCGAGCAGTGGGGGGCGGTGCCGGTCGCCGAGCCCGCCGACGTCGACGCCGCCGTCTCTGCGGCGCGCGCCGCGCTCGCCGGGTGGGCCGCGACGCCGCCCGCCGCCCGCGCGGCGGCACTGGTACGGATGGCCGAGGCCGTCGAACACCGGGCCGACGTGCTGGGTCTGACCAACACGCTCGAAAACGGTACGCCCGTGTCCGAGAGCTCGGGCGCGGCCGCGAACGCCGCATCGATCCTCCGGGTGTTCGCCTCCCTCGTCGATCACCTCGAGCGTCCCGACGTCCGCCCGTTCCCCGACGGTGATAGGGAGACGCTCGTCGCGCGTGATCCCATCGGTGTCTGCGCCCTCATCGCACCGTGGAACTTCCCGATCAACCTCGTCGTCATCAAGCTCGCGCCGGCCTTGCTCGCGGGGTGCGCGGTCGTCATCAAGCCCGCCAGCCCGACGCCGCTCTCGGTGCGGTTCCTCCTCGACGCGGCCGCCGAGGCGGGGATCCCGGCCGGCGTGATCAACCTGGTGACCGGCGATGGGGCGACCGGCGACGCGCTCGTGCGGCATCCGGGGGTCGACAAGGTCGCCTTCACCGGGTCCACACCCGTCGGTCGCCGCATCGCCTCCGCCTGCGGGGAGCTGCTGCGCCCGGTGACCCTCGAGCTCGGCGGGAAGTCGTCGGCGCTCGTTCTTCCCGACGCCGACCTCGACCTGATGTCGGCCGGACTCATCCGCAGCTGCCTGCGGAACACCGGCCAGACCTGCTACATCTCCACCCGCATCATCGCCACCCCCGAGCGGTACGACGAGGTGGTGGACATGGTCGCCGCCACCGTGGTCGCTGCGCCGGTCGGAGACCCGCTCGACCCCGCGACGGTGTTCGGCCCGGTCGCGACGGCGTCGCAGCGCGACAGCGTCGTGGGGCACATCCGTGCGGGGCTCCGAGAGGGTGCGCGAGCGGTCGTGGGCGGGGATGTCGCGGCACCGGTCGACGGTGGCTTCTTCGTCGCGCCGACGGTGTTCGCCGACGTTCGACCGCATCACGCGATCGCGCAGGAGGAGATCTTCGGACCCGTCATCACGCTCATCCCGGCCCGCGACGTCGACGATGCGATCGCGATCGCGAACGGCACGCGCTTCGGGCTCGGGGGCATCGTGTTCGGTCGCGACGAGGATGCCGCGTTCGAGGTCGCCCGCCGCATCGACACCGGCTCGGTCGGCATCAACTTCTTCGCCTCGAACCACTTCGCGCCCTTCGGTGGACGCCACGACTCGGGTCTGGGGGTCGAGTACGGGATCGAGGGCCTGGAGGCCTACCTCGTTCCGCAGTCCGTCCACCGTGCCCGACCGCGGGCCCGGCCCTGAGATCGGGCATCGATTCCGCCCACGACGAACGCACAGGCCGGGCATAGAGAGCCCGCGATACCCTGAATCCACCGTTGCCGCGGCTCCCGTCACGCCCACGGCTCGTCGAGGAAGGGATCGGGCCCCGCCCGCACCATGAACCTGAAGATCACCCGGAATCCCCTGTTCTACATCGTGCTGATCGGGATCTTCCTGATCGTGGGCTTCTCGCTGATCTCGAGCCTGGGCGGTGCGAAGCAGATCTCCACGCAGGAGGGTCTGGAGCTCCTCGACGGCGGCACGGTGACCGAGGTCCTCAACACCGACGGCGACCAGCGCGTCGACCTCACCCTCGCCGAGCCCTACGAGGGTGCGACCGAGGTGCAGTTCTACTACGTCCAGGCCCGCGCCGAAGAGGTCGTGAACGCCATCAACGCCGCCGACCCCGAGGACGGCTTCAACGACTCGGTGCCGCAGCCGTCGTGGTTCGACGGATTCCTGTCGCTCATGATCCCGCTGCTGCTGCTGGGTCTGCTGTTCTGGTTCCTGCTCTCCAGCGCCCAGGGTGGCGGCAGCAAGGTCATGCAGTTCGGCAAGTCGCGCGCGAAGCTCGTGACCAAGGAGATGCCGCAGGTCACCTTCGTCGACGTCGCCGGTGCCGATGAGGCCATCGAGGAGATGCAGGAGATCAAGGACTTCCTCAAGGACCCCGCCAAGTTCCAGGCGGTCGGTGCGCGCATCCCGAAGGGCGTGCTGCTGTACGGCCCTCCCGGGACGGGCAAGACGCTGCTGGCCCGCGCCGTGGCGGGTGAGGCGGGCGTCCCCTTCTACTCGATCTCGGGCTCGGACTTCGTCGAGATGTTCGTCGGCGTCGGCGCCAGCCGCGTGCGCGACCTGTTCAACCAGGCCAAGGAGAACGCTCCCGCGATCATCTTCATCGACGAGATCGACGCCGTCGGCCGCCACCGTGGCGCCGGCATGGGCGGCGGTCACGACGAGCGCGAGCAGACCCTGAACCAGATGCTGGTGGAGATGGACGGCTTCGACCCGAAGGCGAACGTCATCGTCATCGCGGCGACGAACCGTCCCGACATCCTCGACCCGGCACTTCTGCGACCCGGCCGCTTCGACCGCCAGATCGGCGTCGACGCGCCCGACCTCAAGGGCCGCCAGAAGATCCTGCAGGTGCACGGTCGCGGCAAGCCCCTCGCCGACAGCGTCGACCTCGAGGTCGTCGCCCGCAAGACCCCGGGCTTCACCGGCGCCGACCTCGCGAACGTGCTGAACGAAGCGGCGCTGCTGACCGCCCGCTCCAACGCCCAGCTGATCGACAACCGCGCGCTCGACGAGGCGATCGACCGTGTCATCGCCGGGCCGCAGCGGCGCACCCGTGTCATGCGCGACAAGGAGAAGCTGATCACCGCGTATCACGAGGGCGGGCACGCTCTGGCTGCCGCGGCGATGAACCACACCGACCCGGTGACGAAGGTGACGATCCTGCCGCGCGGCAAGGCCCTCGGCTACACGATGGTGCTGCCCCTCGACGACAAGTACTCCGTCACCCGCAACGAGCTGCAGGACCAGCTCACCTACGCCATGGGCGGCCGCGTCGCCGAGGAGATCGTCTTCCACGACCCCACCACCGGCGCCTCGAACGACATCGAGAAGGCCACGAGCATCGCCCGCAAGATGGTGACCGAGTACGGGATGACCACGCAGGTCGGCCCGGTCAAGCTCGGCCAGTCCTCGGGTGAGGTGTTCATGGGCCGCGACATGGGTCACGGCCGCGACTTCAGCGAGCGCATCGCCGAGCGGGTCGACGCCGAGGTGCGCGCGCTCATCGAGCAGGCGCACAACGAGGCCTACGAGGTCATCAACGCCAATCGCGACGTCCTCGACAAGCTCGCCCTGGCGCTCCTCGAGAAGGAGACGCTGGACCACATCGAACTCGCCGAGATCTTCTCCGACATCAGCAAGCTCCCGCCACGTCCGCAGTGGCTTTCCAGCAGCGACCGGCCCGTGTCGACTCTTCCCCCAGTCGACGTGCCGAGACGCGCGGAGCCCGCGGGCGTGGCGGCTTCTGTCGAAGCGGACGAGCCTGCCGCCGAGAAGGCGCCGCGTCGCCGGCCGAGCGGACAGGCGCGCCCGGCGACCGCGTAGGCTCGGCCTGTGGCCGTTGACCGAGAGCGCGTCGCCGCGCTCGTGACCGAGCTTCTGTCCGCGATCGGGGAGGACCCCGATCGTCCGGGACTGAAGCTCACGCCGCAGCGCGTCGCCGACGCCTACACCGAGTTCTTCTCCGGCGTCGGGGCGGACCCCGCCGAGCCGCTCTCGCACACCATCTCGGTCAGTCGCGGTCCCGCGCCCGACACGCTGCCATCGGGCGCGGTGATGCTCCGCGACATCCACTTCCGCTCGGTCTGCGAGCACCACCTGCTGCTCTTCCGCGGCAAAGCCCACATCGCCTACCTGCCGGGGGAGCAGGTGGTGGGTCTGGGTGCCCTGCCGAAGGTCGTCGACGTGCTCGCCTCGCGCCCGCAGGTGCAGGAACGACTGGGCGAGCAGATCGCCGACACCATCTGGGACGCGCTCGACACCCGCGGCGTGCTCGTCGTGCTCGAGGCGACCCACGGGTGCGTCACCTTCCGGGGAGAGCGTCAGCGGGATGCCTCCACGGTGACGATCGCCGCGCGTGGCGAATTCACCGACCCGATCTCGCGGACCGAGCTGATGCTGCTCATGGGGGCACCGCGCGAATGACCGTCGTCATGGGCATCGTCAACGTCACGCCCGACTCCTTCAGCGACGGCGGCCGCTACTTCGCGCAGGACGCCGCGATCGCGCGCGGCCGCGTCCTGCGTGCTGCCGGCGCCGACATCCTCGATATCGGCGGGGAGTCGACCCGTCCCGGTGCCGACCGGGTCGAGCCGCGTGTCGAGCAGGAGCGCGTGCTTCCCGTCATCCGGGCGCTGGCCGCCGAGGGCGCGACGGTGAGCATCGACACCATGAACGCCTCCACCGCCATCGCCGCCGTCGAGGCCGGGGCCGCGATCGTCAACGACGTCTCGGGCGGCCTCGCCGACCCGAAGATGCTCGCCGCCGTCGCCGGGTCGGGCGCCGAGGTCGTCATCGGTCACTGGCGGGGGCCCTCGAGCGACATGTACGCGCGGGCCGAGTACCGCGACGTCGTCCGCGAGGTCGTCACCGAGCTCGCGGCGCGTCTGGAGGCCGCGGCGGTCGCCGGCATCGCGCCGTCGCGCGTCATCCTCGATCCGGGCATCGGGTTCGGCAAACGCGGCGACCAGAACTGGGCGGTGCTGCGCGGGCTCTCCCGCATCCTCGGCATCGGCCCCCGGGTGCTCATCGGCACGAGCCGCAAGCGGTTCCTCGCCGAGACGCTCGTCTCCGGCGGCGCCGACCTGTCGTCGACCGCGACGCAGGGCGAGGCATCCGAAGATCGGCGCGACCTGGCCACGGCCGTCACGAGTGCGCTCGCCGCGCGTGAGGGGGTGTGGGGCGTGCGCGTGCACGACGTGCGCGCCACCCGCGACGCGCTGCTCATCGCCGAGGCGTGGGAGGGGGACCGCCGGTGGACGGCGACACGATCACGCTGACGGGCCTGCGGGTCTTCGGGTACCACGGCGTCTACGACGACGAGCGGCGCGACGGCCAGGACTTCGTCATCGACCTGACTCTGACGCTCGACACCCGCCCGGCGGCGGCCAGCGACGACGTCTCCGACACCGTGCACTACGGCGAGCTCGCCGAAGAGGTCGCCGCCATCGTCGCGGGCGACCCGGTGAACCTGCTCGAGACGCTCGCCGACCGCATCGCCCGCGCCGTGCTCGAGCGCCCGCTCGTCTCGGTCGCGCGTGTCACCGTTCACAAGCCGCAGGCCCCGATCCCGCTGACCTTCACCGATGTGTCGGTGACGATCACGCGCGCGCGGACCGAAACAGGAGGGCACCCCCATGAGTCGTCGACTGGCTGAGGGTCCGGAGACGGATGCGACGCCCCGGCGTCACGACGAGGCGGTCGCCGTCGTCGCGCTCGGATCGAACCTGGGTGATCGCGCCGCCATTCTCGACGCGGCGCTGACCGACCTCGCGCGGCTGCCGCTCGTCACCCATGTGAAGACCGCCACGCCCGTCGAGTCGGTGGCCCTGACACCGGAGGGACCGGACGCCGACGCCCCCGCCTACCTCAACTCGGTGGCACTGCTCACCACGCGCCTCGCACCGACCGTGCTGCTCGGCTACCTGCACGCCATCGAAGCGCGGCACGGTCGGGAGCGGGGGGTCCGCTGGGCCGACCGCACGCTCGACCTCGACCTCATCGCCTACGGCGAGGTGACCAGCGACGGTCCGGTGCTGATCCTCCCGCATCCGCGGGCGGCGGAGCGGGACTTCGTCCTCGAGCCCTGGCTGCAGGTCGACCCCGACGCGGTGCTTCCCGGGGCCGGCCGCGTCGCCGACATCCTCGCCCGCCTGCGGGAACCCTCGTGAGGCGCACGCGGCCGCTCGTCCTCGTCATCGTCGCCGTCCTCGGCGTCGCCGTCGGATTCGCGATCGACCAGGCACTCACCTCGGCGGGGCGAGCGACCTTCACCCCGGCGGTGTCCCTGCCGATCCTCCTGGTGCTGCTGGCTGCCGTGGTCGTGGCCCTCGCGGTGCCGATCCGCCGCGCCACGCGCGGGACCGCCGCACCGGTCGATCCCTTCCGCGCGCTTCGTATCGCGGTGCTGGCGAAGGCGTCGAGCCTGGTCGGGGCGATCGTGACGGGAATCGCGGGGGGCTTGGCTCTGTTCCTGCTCACCCGCCCCGTTCCGCCCTCGCTAGGCTCGTTGGGGGCCGTCATCGCGACGGCCCTGTGCGCGGTGCTGCTGGTGGTCGCGGGCCTGGTCGCAGAGCAGTTCTGCACGATCCGGAAGGATGACGATGACGAACAGCCCGGAGGCTCCGACCCCGGACTCCAACCCGGCGGACACTGAGCCGGCCGCCGTGGCCTTCGACGGAGCGCCGACCGCGCCGGCACCGCCGGCGACCGTGCCGCTCGGCGCCGACGAGGTCCGGCAGGACGACTTCGATCCCGGGGTGTTCGCCACCGGCACCTTCGATCGTGTCGTCGAGCCGCGTTCGGAGAACCGTCTCCCCCTCGGTGACGGCACCTGGTACCAGCTGGCGAAGGCCTACGTGCAGGTACAGCTGATCACGACCGGCTTCTTCTTCGCCCTGGTGCTCGTCGGCGGTCTCGTCGCGGTGTTCGCGTTCGACCTCCGCTGGTTGATGATCCCGGCCGGGATTCTGCTCGTGATCCTCGCCGCGGTTCTCATCGTCACTCCCCGCCAGGCGCGGTCGTACGGTTATCAGCTCCGCCGCGACGACCTCGTCTTCCGCCGGGGCATCCTGTGGCAGCGCATCGTGGCCGTCCCCTACGGCCGGATGCAGCTGGTGGACATCACCCACGGCCCCCTCGATCGCGGCTTCGGCATCGCTCAGCTGAAGATCGTCACCGCGGCCGCCGTGTCGGGGGTCACGCTGCCGGGTCTCACGCAGGAGGCCGCCGAGCAGCTGCGCGACACCCTCATCGACGTCGCCGAGACCCGCCGGACGGGACTGTGACCAGCGCTCCCGCGCCGACCCGGTCGCCGCTCAGCGACGGCGACTGGCACCGCCTGCATCCGCTCACGCCGCTTCTGCGGGGCGGGCTGACGCTCGTCATCATCGCGGGCATCCTCATCGCGAATTTCCGCGACCGCCTCATCCAGGGGGTCGTGCCGATCTTCGTCCCCGAGGTCGACCCGGGCGATTTCGAGACCGGTGATCCGCTGGACTTCATCTTCGAGCGCGGGCTCATCCTCGCCGCCCTCGGCGCGGTGATCGTGGTCGTCATCGTGCTGGTCGGCGTCTTCTACCTGTCGTGGCGGTTCCACACCTTCCGCATCACCGGGGACGATGTCGAGGTGCGCAGCGGTGTGCTGTTCCGCACGCAGCGGCGCGCGCCGCTGGATCGGGTGCAGGGGGTCAACCTGACGAGGCCCATGATCGCCCGGCTCATGGGCATGGCCAAGCTCGAGGTCGTCGGCGCGGGCACCGACGGCAACGTCAAGCTCGAGTACCTCTCCACCGCCAATGCCGAGGCGGTGCGGGCCGACATCCTCCGCCTCGCCTCGGGGCGCCGTCTGGCAGAGGCCCGCCAGGCGGCCGCGACGGCGGGTGGCGGTCGGGTGTCGGCAGCCGCGTCGACCGTCGCCGCCGGGCTGACCGAGATGATCGACGGGGCGGAGGATCCCGCCGACGAGCCCGAGTCGGTGGTGAAGATCCCCGTGGGGCGCCTCATCGCGTCGCACCTCCTCGACGGTTCGCTCCTGTTCCTGATCGTCCTCGTCGCGGCGATCGTGGTGGCCTCGATCCTCGGGACGCCGTGGCTGCTGCTGACCGCCATCCCGGCGCTGCTCGGTTTCGGGGCGTACTGGGTGCGCACCATCACGAGGTCGCTGCGGTACTCGATCGCCCCCACCTCGAGCGGTGTGCGCATCACCTTCGGCCTGTTCACCACCGTCACCGAGACGCTGCCGCCCGGCCGCATCCACGCCCTCGAGATCAGCCAGCCGATTCTGTGGCGGCTGGCCGGATGGTGGGCGATCACGGTCAATCGGCTGTCCGGACGAGGTCTGGAAGCCGCGGGGACCGATCAGTTCGCCACCGTCCTCCCCGTGGGCAACCGCGCCGACGTCGAGCGCGTCCTGCAGCTGCTGCTGCCGCACCTGCCGCGCGAGGAATGGCCGCTGGTGTTCCAGCACGGGGTGCTCGGGCCGGAGGAGGGCGACCCCTACGTGACCACGCCGCGCCGCGCCGGGTGGCTTCGGCCCACCAGTTGGCGGCGCAACGGCGCCTTCCTCACGCCCGACGTGCTGTTCGTGCGCCGCGGGTTCGTCTGGCGCAAGCTCGCGCTCTTCCCGCTCGCGCGCATGCAGAGCCTCGCCATCGCGCAGGGACCCGTCGACCGTGCGGTCGGTGTCGCCAATCTGCAGGTGCACACCGTCATCGGCCGCGTGAGCGGGTCGCTCGGCATCATCGATCGGGATGACGCGGTGTCGCTGTTCGAGCGCACCGAAGCCGCGGCGATCGCGGCGGCGGCGTCCGACCGCAGCCACCGGTGGGCAGGGGACGAACCGTTCGATGAGGTCACGGCGACCTCCGGAGTCGCCGCCGCGCCGCCGGAGGGACGCGGACCGGTCGAAGCGACCGACTCGCGCCGCACCGAAGAGGTGTCGCCGTGAGACGTGACGGACGACTCGGCGTGGGCATCATCGGGGCGGGCCGGGTCGGCCCGGTGGTGGGCGCCGCCCTCCGCGGCGCCGGTCACGCCATCGTCGGCATCACCGCCGGCTCCGACCGCGACCGCGTCGACGCGGTACTGCCCGATGTGCCCGTGCTCGACCCGGTCGAGATCATCGCGGGGAGCGACCTGGTCGTGGTCGCCGTTCCGCGTGCGGAGCTTCCGGGCCTCGTCGCGGGCCTCGCCGCACTGGACGCCTGGCGGCCGGGCCAGCTGGTGATGCACACCGACGCCTCCTACGGCATCGAGGTGCTCCAGCCCGCCACGGTGCGCGGCGCCATCCCGTTGGCGATCCATCCCGCGATCGCCTTCACCGGGTCATCCATCGATCTGCGGCAGTTGACCCACGCCTACGCGGCGGTCACAGCGCCGGCGCCCGTGCTCCCGATCGCCCAGGCGCTGGCGGTGGAGCTCGGCTGCGAACCGGTCGAGGTGGCCGAAGATCAGCGGTCGACGTACGCCGAAGCGATCTCGACCGCGACGGAGTTCTCGCGCTCGATCATCGCCCAGGCGGCGGGTCTGCTCTCCCGCGCCGGGGTCGACGATCCCGGGCGCTACCTGTCGAGCCTCGTGCACACCACGATCGATCACGCCCTGACGCGCGCCGACGCCCCGGCGATCGATCCGCCCGCGGTCTGACCCCACCCCCCGCAACGCGAGAGTGCACTCCCCACGCGCGAGGGTGCACCCCCTACGCGTGGGGGTGCACTCGCCACGCGTGGGGGGTGCACTCGCCACGCGTGGGGGTGCACTCGCGACTCGCGTCAGCCGCGGAGCGCGGACAGCTCGGCGAACTCCTCGTCGGTCAGCTCGATGACGGCGCCCTGCATGTTGTCCTCGAGATGGGCGACGCGGGACGTGCCGGGGATCGGGAGCATGACGGGCGAGCGCTTCAGAAGCCACGCGAGCGCGATCTGCGCGGGCGTCGCGCCCTTCTGCGCAGCGATGTCGGTGAGCGGCGAGTCGGTGCCGGTGAGACCGCCGGTCGCGAGCGGGAACCACGGGATGAACCCGATGCCCTGCTCCTCCGACCAGTCGAGAAGATCTTCCGCGTCGCGGGTCTGCAGGTTGTAGAGGTTCTGGACGGTGACGATCTCGGCGATCTTCTGCGCCTCCTTCACCTCGTCGATGGTGACCTCCGACAGGCCGATGTGGCGGATCTTGCCCTCGTCCTGCAGCGCCTTCAGCTCGCCGACCTGATCTTCGAGCGGCACCTTCGGGTCGATGCGGTGCAGCTGGAAGAGGTCGATGCGCTCGAGGCCGAGGCGGCGAAGGCTCATCTCGGCGCCCTGGCGCAGGAACTCGGGGCGCCCGAGCGGCGGCCAGACGTTCGGGGCGGTGCGGGTCAGGCCCGACTTGGTCGCGATGACGACATCGTCGGCGTAGGGGTGAAGCGCCTCCTTCAGGAGCTCCTCGGCGACGTAGGGGCCATAGGACTCGGCGGTGTCGAAGAAGTTCACGCCGAGCTCGACCGACCGGCGCAGAACGCGGATGGCCTCGTCGTGGTCCTTCGGCGGGCCCCAGACGCCGGGTCCGGTCAGCTGCATGGTCCCGTAGCCGAGGCGGTTGACCTCGAGGTCGCCGCCGATGCGGAAGGTGCCGGATGACTGCGCGGGCTGCGTGATGTTCGTCATGAAGGAGTGCAGCGCACCGTGGCGCCCGAGCATTCCCGGGCGCCACGGAGATGCTCAGTCCTCGTCCCAGGGGAGCTTCACCAGCGGCAGCACATACACCCGTCCCGCGATCGCGGTCGGGTGCGTGGTCATCAGCCCCGCGACGTCGTCGATCGACTCCGCGGTGATGACGTCGTACCCGGCGAACCACTCGGTGAACTCGGGGAAGGGGCCGTCGGTGATGAGGGCACGGCCGTCGCGGACGACCACCGACTTCGCCTGATCGGCCGGCGCTGTCGGGGCGCCGCTCTGCAGCATCCCCTTCTTCTCGCCTTCGGCGAGCCAGCCTTCGAGCATGCGCTGGTCTTCCTCGCGGGTGATATCGGTTCCGGTGGGGTCGGTCATGTGGATGACCAGGTACCTGTTGCTCATCTGCTCCTCTTTCGTGTGGTGACGCGGGCCCTGAACGACCCTCTCGGACAAGCGACGATCAGGGGGCGCCGGATACGACACCCGGTGGATGATTCATCCGGGCGATGTCGCATCGACGCCGTCGCGGCGCGCGGTCAGGAGCTCCGCCATCGCGGCGGTCGGCGCGAGGGAGATCGCGCGTTCGTACGCGTCGAGGGCCTCGGCGGGTGCGCCGCTCGACGCCAGCAGGTGGGCCCGGACGGCGTGGAAGGCGTAGTGCCCGGCGAGGTCGTCTTCGCGCCGCTCGAGGACGATCAGGCCCGCCTCGGGGGAGTCGGCCTCGGCGACGGCGATGGCGTGATTGACGCCCACCATGGGGCTCGGGTCGACGCGCACGAGCATCTCGTACAGCGCGACGATCTGCGACCAGTCGGTGCTCCCGGCATCGGGGGCGTGCGCGTGGACGAGATGGATGGCGGCGAGCAGCTCGAAACGGCCGAGACGGATGCCGGTGGCGCGGGCTCGTCGCATCCGCTCGCCGAGGAGCGCGTCGGCCTCCGCGATCAGGTCGCGGTCCCACGCTCCGCGGTCTTGCTCGGCGAGGGTCACGAGTGCGCCGTCGGCGCTGATCCGGGCGGGGGTGCGGGCGATCGAGGCGAGGAGGAGGGCGAGGAGCCCGGTGACGTCGCCGTCGCCCGGGAGCAGTGCGTGCAGTTCGCGCGCGAGCCGGAGCGCTTCGGCGAGGAGGTCGAGGCGCAGCCGGTCGGGGGCGTCGCCGGTCGCGGCGTAGCCCTGCGTGTACATCAGCGAGAGCACCGCGACCACGGCGGCGGCGCGATCGGGAAGGTCGCTCGCCTCGGGAACCCGGAACGGGACGCGTGCCGCGCCGATCTTCGCCTTCCCCCGCGTGATCCGCTGCGCGATCGTCGTCGGCGGCGCGAGGAACAGGCGCGCGATCTGTTCGACGGTGAGACCGACGATCACACGGAGGGTCAGGGCCACCCGGGTCTCGAGGCCGAGGAGCGGATGACAGCACGCGAAGAGCAGCCGCAGGCGATCGTCCGCGACCGCGCCCACCGGTTCAGCGGGGGAGTCGTCGGCGAGCAGCACGGCCTCTCGATGCTTGTCGTCACGCCGGGCCTCGCGCCGGAGGCGGTCGATGGCCCTCCGATGTGCGGTCGTCGTGATCCAGGCGCCCGGGTTCGGGGGCACACCGTCCGCGGCCCACCGCTCCACGGCGACGGCGAATGCTTCGGCGGCGACCTCCTCTGCGAGATCGAGGTCGCCGAAGCGGCGGGCGAGCCCGGCGACGATCCGCCCCCATTCCGCGCGGTGGACCTCGGCGAGCGCGACGTCGGCGTCCGTCGACTCCGATGCGTCGCCGTCATCCGGATGCTCCGCCTCCAGGCGCTCGCTCATGTCGTCCTCCTTCGCGGAGACCCTTTCAGATGTTCGGCGAGGGTGGAATCGTCGATTCGACACGAGGGCGCTGCCGGACTGCCTCGCGGCACGCGCGCGACCTTCAACCTGTGGCCGCGCGACGGGCGTACGCCCGCACTTTCATCCTGTTGCCGCAGGTGGCCATCGAGCACCACTTCGCGGTGCCGGGTCGGCTGTGATCGACGAGGAACAGGTTGCACTCCTCGTTCGCACAGGGCCGGAGGCGGCCGGGGAGGTCTGTCATCACCCGCGACCACGCGAGGACCGTCTCCACCGCGAGACGATCGTCGTCGGAGACGCGCAGATCCCACCTCACGCCGTTGCTGGTCACGCGTGGCGTCTGGGTGACGGCGTCGAGCGCACGTGCCAGCTCACCGTCGGTGGCATTCTCTTCGCCGCGGATGACGGCGTGCAGAGCCGACCGCACGCGACGGAGTCGCGCGAGCTCCGTCGACGAGCCCGATCCGCCCCAGCTGCGCGCCAGCGCGCCTCCCCCTCGGTTGTCGTCGAGCGCATCGGTGGCCACGCCGTCGATGACGGGCGCGCTGTTCAGGACGGCGAGCAGCAGTTCTTCGTCGCGGAGCACCATCCCTCACCTCCTCGCGTCGTGGATGCGTATCGATCATGTTAGCGTGTGGCTAACCGGTAAAACAAGATTGAAAGGTTAGTTATGGTCGCTGTCCACCACCGCACCGTGTCGGTCGACGGGTTCGATGTCTTCTACCGTGAAGCCGGCGCTCCCGACGCGCCCGCCCTCGTCCTCCTGCACGGGTACCCGACGAGCTCGCACATGTTCCGTCATCTCATTCCCGCACTGGCGGAGCGCTACCACGTCGTCGCCCCGGACCACATCGGGTTCGGTCGCTCATCGGCGCCGTCGGTCGACGAGTTCGATTACACCTTCGCCGCCCTCGCTGCGGTGACCGGTCGATTCCTGTCGACCATCGGCGTGGAGCGTTACGCGATCTACGTCCAGGACTACGGAGCTCCGATCGGGTGGCGTCTGGCTCTTGCCGACCCTGCTGCCGTGACCGGGGTCATCTCGCAGAACGGCAATGCCTATGAAGACGGTTTCGTCCCGAGCTTCTGGGATCCCATCTGGGCCGACGCTGCCGAGAAGACCACCCTGACGCGGGATGCGCTTCGGTCCGCGCTCGGTCGAGAGGCTGTGGAGTGGCAATACACCCACGGCGTCCCCGACCCCACCACCGTCGACCCGGACGCCTGGGAGCACGACCTCGCACTCCTCGCCCGGGAGGGCCAGGACGCCGTGCAGCTCGCTCTCTTCCGCGACTACGCCTCGAATCGCGACCTCTATCCTGCGGTGCACGATTGGCTGCGGCGTTCTGGCGTGCCCGTCCTGGCGGTGTGGGGGCGTAACGACGAGATCTTCCACGCCGACGGAGCCCGCGCGTTCGCCCGTGACGCACACGAGGCTCGCGTCGAACTCGTCGACGGCGGCCACTTCCTGCTCGAATCCCACCTCGACGAGGTCGTCGCCACGATCACCTCCTGGCTGGACGCCGAGGGATCGGGCGCTGTGACCGCACGCCCGGTGCCCATCAATCCGTGACGTCCCCTTCGACCGGTTCCGGATGACGCCGGCGACGTGCCCCGTGTCACGGGGCCGGCGTCACCGGGGCCGGCGTCACGGGGCCGGCGTCACGGGGCCGGCGTCACCGGCCGCGGGCGACCGCCCCCTGCGCACCGCCGATACGATCGTCGGATGATCCGCACCCCCGAGGCGCTGCGCAGTCGCCTGGCCGAGGCCCGCCGCGACGCTCCGGACGCGACAGTCGGGTTGGTGTCCACCATCGGCTCCCTCCACGACGGCCACATCGACCTCATCGACACCGCCCGTGAGCGAGCGGAGATCGTGGTCGTGTCGACGTTCGTCAACCCGCTGCGCTTCGGCACGACGGCCGACTTCGAGGCGTATCCGCGCACTCCCGACGCGGACCGTCTGCTGCTGGAGTCGCTCGGCGTCGACGTGGTCTTCGCCCCCGAGACCGCCGACCTGCTGCCGCGCGGCACGGCGACGACGAAGATCAGCGCGGGCGACCTGGGGCTGCGGTACGAGGGCCGGTTCCGGCCGTACTACTTCGACGGGCTTCTCACCGTCGAGGCCGCGCTCTTCCATCTGATCGAGCCCGATGTCGCCGTCTACGGGCTCCGCGACCGGCAGCGGATCTTCCTGGTAGAGCGGATGATCCGCGACCTCTTCTTCGACGTCGACGTCGCGACCGTCGAGACCGTTCGCGGCGACGACGGTCTCCCCGTCTCGACCCGTGCGTCGCTGCTCGACGATCGCGATCGCCAGGCGGCCGGCAAGCTGACGGTGGCCCTCGACGCCGCGGCCTCGAACGCCGACCGCGGGGTCGACGCCTGTATCGCCGCAGCGCAGTCGGCGCTGATGGGGGAACCGCGGATCAACCTGGAGTACCTCACGGTGGTGGACCCCGCCACCTTCCTCCCCGTCGACGAGAACCATCGCGGGCGAGCGCTCGCGCTGATCGCCGCGACCGTCGCCGGACACCGCTTCATCGACAACACCGAGATCTCGCTGCAGTGATCGCCGCGCCCCCGGTGATGATGCGCCGGGGTCGGTCGACCGAGCCGACGGGCGCCCCGGCGCCCGTCGATAGACTTGACTGCGACCCCCGAGGAGCCTGTTCATGACCGATTCGCCCGCGCCCGGTGCCGCTCACGACGCCGACGCTTCCGAGCCCAGCGACGAAGAGGTCTTCGAGCAGAAGGCGGTGCGTCTGGCCAAGCGGGAGCGGCTCATCGCAGAGCGGACGGATGCCGCCGGCGGCGCCTATCCGGTAGCGGTGCCGGTGACCGACACCATCCCCACGCTCCGCGCCCGGTTCGGTGACCTCGAGGCGGGCGCCGAAACCGGTGTGACGGCCGGGGTCGCGGGGCGGGTCGTCTTCAGCCGCAACACCGGCAAGCTGTGCTTCGCCACTCTGCAGTCGGGCGACGGCAGTCGCATCCAGGCCATGATCTCCCTCGCCGCCGTGGGTGAGGAGTCGCTGCAGCGGTGGAAGGAACTGGTCGACCTCGGCGACCACGTCTTCGTCTCGGGTGAGGTGATCTCCAGCCGCCGCGGCGAGCTGTCGATCATGGCCGATTCGTGGGAGATCGCCGCGAAGGCTGTGCTCCCCCTTCCCAACGTCTACGGCGAGTTGAGCGAGGAAGGCCGGGTGAGGAGCCGCTTCCTCGACCTCATCGTCCGCGATCAGGCACGAGCGACCGTGCGCGCACGGGCCGCGGTGAACGCCAGCCTTCGGCAGACCTTCACCGCTCACGACTTCATCGAGGTCGAGACGCCGATGCTGCAGGTGCAGCACGGTGGCGCATCGGCGCGCCCCTTCGTCACGCACTCCAACGCGTTCGACACCGAGCTGTACCTGCGTATCGCACCGGAGCTGTTCCTCAAGCGTGCGGTGGTCGGTGGGCTCGACAGGGTCTTCGAGATCAACCGGAACTTCCGCAACGAAGGTGCCGACTCCACCCACAGCCCCGAGTTCGCGATGCTGGAGGCCTATCAGGCCTACACCGACTATCACGGCATCGCCGACCTCACCCAGGAGCTCATCCAGAACGCCGCCGTCGCGGTCGCCGGGTCGACGACCGTCACCTGGGCCGACGGCACGGTCTACGACCTGGGCGGGCAGTGGGAGCGGCTGTCGATGTACGACTCCCTTTCGGCGGCAGCGAGCAGGTCGATCACGCCCGAGACCTCGCTGGAGGACCTGCTGACCTTCGCCGCCGAGGTCGGGGTCGAGGCTCCCCCTCACGCCACCCACGGCAAGCTCGTTGAAGAGCTGTGGGAGCACTTCGTCAAGCCGGGCCTCACGCGCCCCACCTTCGTCATGGACTTCCCCGTCGACACCAGCCCGCTCGTACGCGAGCACCGGTCGATCCCGGGCCTGGTCGAGAAGTGGGACCTGTACGTCCGCGGGTTCGAGCTCGCCACCGGGTACTCCGAACTCGTCGATCCGGTCATCCAGCGCGAGCGGTTCGTCGAGCAGGCGAAGCTCGCCGCGCGCGGCGATGTCGAGGCCATGCGCATCGATGAGGAGTTCCTCCGCGCCCTCGAGCACGGCATGCCCCCCACGGGCGGCATGGGCATGGGGATCGACCGGCTCCTCATGGCGATCACCGGGCTCGGCATCCGCGAGACGATCCTCTTCCCCCTGGTGAAGTAGCCGGTCACGTCGCCGCCCCCATCGCATCCTCCGGGCGCCAGACTCCGGTGCGGGCGAACGCCCACTCCGGAAGGTGCCCGCGGCGGACCATCGCCTCAACGATTCCGGTGAGACCATGGGCGGGGTCGATCTCGGCGGCCTGTCCGATGAACCACTCGGCGTGGGTCGATCGGCCGAGTGCCCACGAGAGCCAGGCGCAGACCGCGAGCGGGCCGGGTCGCGCGGCTCGCGGCGCAGCAGCCGCCACCCGGCGGGTCACCTCGAGCGCGCCGCGGAGGCGCTCGGCAGACGGCTGCGGGCCTTCGCCCCACATGCGCTTGGCGATTTCGGCGGGGTACGGCTCTCCCGCCTCCCACCGCAGCTGCGCAGCCATCGCCTCATCGCCCCGGTCGATGTCGTCGCACCACTGCACCAGCGCCACATCCCGGGTCGCCGGCCGCTCGAGGCACCACAGCAGCAGGGCCGCATCGAACGGGTCGAGCATCTCGGGATTCCACTGCAGCGCCTCCTCGAACAGGGCCGGCAGGTCGTCGAGCAGGCACACCGCTTCAAGCCCCCGCGGGTCGACGCGCACGGTGGGCCCGGCCGCGTTCGACCCGAAGCCTTCGATCGCGACGCGGATCGCCTGCAGGGCGTGCCCGACCCTCTCTTTCTCGGCCAGGTCGACGACGGGAAGGGCGGCTCCCGTCCACTGGTCGCCGGCCGCGAGCGGGAGGCCCGCGGGGGCGGTCGGCGACCCGTCGCCATCGAGGAGCTCGGACAGGGGCCGGCCGCCGGACCGGGCGTCGGCGTCGAGATACGACGCCCAGCCGTCGGGGGCTCGGCAGAGCATGTCGACCACCCTCAGACCGCTCGCGTCGGCCCGCTCGCGGATGCCCTCCGCCAGCGCCGACGCGGGAGCGCGGCCGCCGTCGAACCACTCGTCGGTGAACACCACCACCGCGAGTGCATCGGCGGCCTCGATCCGGCACACGAGGCCCACGCAGGTGGCCGCCGCGGCATCGGTGTCGGCGATCGCCGGGAGATCGATGCGCATCGCGCCGAGCGTGCGCGTGCCGTCGAAAGGGATGAGCACGACGCTGTCGGACGGGAGGTAGCCGAGCATGCGCGGGACGAAGGACAGGAACTCGGCCGGGGTAGTGGCCTTCACGATCGTGGTCATGCCCCGACCTTGGTCGTCGGCGTGCAGCCGTGGGAGGTCGCCGGCGCACTCTGTGGTCAACCGGCGATCTGCGCCGGTTGTGCAGGAGAGAATGCGTCCCCGCATCCGTCCTCTCCCGGGCCGCTCCCGGGGTCGCCCCGCGTATCCTGGTAGGCATGGACGGCTTCTGGATCGCAGCGGCGTGGACGCTTCTCCCCACCGTGGTGGTCAGCGCCCTCTTCTTCTGGATCCTCCGCAGCATCCTGCATGCCGACCGCAATGAGCGGCGCGCCTACACGCGCATCGAGGCGCAGGAGCGCGCCAAGCGCGGACTTCCCCCCGCATCGCCGGCGCCAGACGCGCCCCCGGCCCCCGCCGGGCGCTGATCGCCCGGCCCGCTACGCTGACAGTGGGCGTGCGGGGCGAACGGGGGAGTCGTGATCGAGATCACACTGGATGCGTCGTGGTGGCTCATCCTGGTGTTCGTCTTCGACATCGTCGTGCGCATCCTGGCCGTCATCTACGTGCCGCGCAATCGCCGTCCCACCGCCGCCATGGCGTGGCTTCTCGCCATCTACTTCATCCCCCTCATCGGGGTGTTCCTCTTCCTGCTGATCGGCAACCCGCGACTGCCGCGCAAGCGCCGTCGCCAGCAGGACGCCATCAACCAGTACATCCGCGACACCAGCGCCGGCCTCGACTTCGGCACTCTGCGCCCGCACGCCCCGCAGTGGTTCCAGTCGCTCGTGACGATGAACCGCGCGCTCGGAGCCATGCCCCTCGCCGGCGACAACGACGCCCACCTGATCTCCGACTATCAGGAGAGTCTCGACGAGATGGCCGAGGCCATCCGCTCGGCGGAGCGGTACGTGCACGTGGAGTTCTACATCCTCCAGACCGACGCCTCGACGGAGAAGTTCTTCGCCGCGCTCGAAGAGGTCGCCGCGCGCGGCGTGGTCGTCCGGGTGCTGCTCGATCACTGGGCCAACCGCGGGAAGCCGTTCTACAAGCAGACGCTCCGCCGCCTCGACGGCATGGGCGCGCACTGGCGCCTGATGTTGCCGGTGCAGCCGCTCAAGGGCAAGTACCAGCGCCCCGACCTGCGCAACCACCGCAAGCTCCTCGTGATCGACGGCAAGGTCGGCTACATGGGCTCGCAGAACGTCACCGACTCCACCTACAACCTGCGCAAGAACATCAAGCGCGGGCTGCACTGGGTCGACCTCATGGTGCGGCTGCACGGCCCCGTCGTGGCATCCATCAATGCCGTCTTCCTCAGCGACTGGTACAGCGAGACCGACGAGATCCTCACCGACGAGATCGACCTGTTCAAGGTCGAATCCAGCCGCGGTGACCTCGACTGCCAGATCGTGCCCTCGGGGCCCGGGTTCGACTCCGAGAACAACCTGCGCCTGTTCGCGGCGCTGCTGTACTACGCCCAGCGCCGCATCATCATCGTCAGCCCCTACTTCGTGCCCGACGAGGCGCTGCTGCTGGCGATCACGACTGCCTGCCAGCGCGGCCTCGAGGTGGAGCTGTTCGTCTCGGAGGAGGGCGACCAGGCGATGGTCTACCACGCGCAGCGCAGCTACTACGAGGCGCTGCTGCGCGCCGGCGTGAAGATCTGGATGTATCGCAAGCCGTACATCCTCCATTCCAAGTCGATGACGATCGACGACGAGATCGCCGTCATCGGATCGAGCAACATGGACATGCGCTCGTTCGGTCTGAACATGGAGATCTCGATGCTCGTGCGCGGCGAGGAGTTCGTGCGCGAGATGCGCGAGGTCGAGGACAAGTACCGGTCGCTCTCCCGCGAACTCACCCTCGAGGAGTGGCAGAAGCAGCCGCTGCGCTCGACCGTGCTCGACAACATCGCCCGCCTCACGTCGGCGCTGCAGTAGCGTGCGGCACAGACGGATGACGCGGGTCGCCGTTCGCGGCATGATGTGGACATGACACGCCCTCGCCTGGTTCTCGCTCTCGCCGTACTCGGAGCGGGGGCGGCGGTGCTCGCCGGGTGCGCGACCCCCTCGGGAAGCAGCGGCACGGCGTCTGCGTCGCCGACGTCGTCTTCCTCGCAGTCGGCGTCGCCGGAGCCGTCGTCGGGTGGTGTGGTGGTGACGGATGACGTCGAAGCGGCGTGGCTCGACGGCGGCCGCGGCGTGGGACTGGTCACGTATGGGTCGTCGTCGTGCCTCCCGGTGGTCGGCGAGCCGACCTACGCCGACGGCGTGCTCACGGTCGACATCAGCGACCCCGAGGGCGAGGCCTGCACCCGCGACCTCGTGCCGCGCGGGTCGTACGTGGGAGTGCCTGAGGGCGTCGACCCGACCCGCGAGCTCGAGATCGTCGTCACGGGCACGTACGCCGACGACACCGACCTCGACGGGCTCGAGGGCGAGATTGCCGTGCCCGAGGAGTTCGCGCCCAGCGCGGGGTGGGCCGACGACGACATGATGTTGATCCTCAGCTGGGGCTCGTCGACGTGCGCCCCGGTGCTGGAGTCCGCCGAGGCGGCCGGCAGCGAGGTTCTCGTGAGCTTCGCCGAGCCGGTCTCCGACCAGGTGTGCACCGCCGACATGGCGCCGCGGGTGACGGTGGCCGCCGTCACCGGGAGCGTCGACGACGACGCACCCGTGACGGCCGTGCTGTCGGGCGGCGAATTCGCCGACATCCAGGTACCCGTGCTCGGTCGCGCCTAGCGCGCCCGCGCTCCCGCGCTCGCGCTCGCTCGCGCGCGCCCGCGCGCCCGCTTCCACGCTCTCGCGCCTCCCGCGCCCCGCGCCGCGCCCCCGCGCCCCGCGCCGCTTGGTCCCCCGTCATGTTCCGCCCTTCTCGGGGCCGCCAAGGGGCAGAAGGTGACGGGGGAGCTCGGCGCCTCTTTGCTCCCCCGTCACGTTTCGCCTCTCGCGCGGGGGGTAAGGGGCAGAAGGTGACGGGGGAACCGGGGGAGCGGGGAAGTGGGGGAGCAGGGCGCCTCTTTGCTCCCCCGTCACGTTTCGCCTCTCGCGCGGGGGGAAAGGGACAGAAGGTGACGGGGGAACCGGGGGAGCGAGGAACCGGGGGAGCGGCGAGGGGGGAGTTCTTCTCCTGCACAGCGACGGGTGAGCGGCGCGTTGTCCACAATCGCGGTCCGGGGAATCAGAGACGCGCACGTCACGACGACGATGACGGGATGCCGCGTGAACTTCCGTCGACTCTGGACACCTCCTTCTGCGTGCGCGACGCCCTGCGGGCGGGTGTCACGCCGAAACGCCTTCGCGGCCGCGACCTGGTTACGCCCTTCTGGGGTGTGCGAAGCCTCGCGCGCGCAGAAGAACCCGGCCTCCCCGAGGAAGAGATCGTGAATGGCGCACTGCGCTATCGGCCGGTCATGGCTGAGAACCAGTTCTTCAGCCACGTCACGGCCGCAGTGCTCTGGGGTCTTCCGCTTCCCGCCCACGTCCTGTGGCCCGCCGCCCGGCAGGGACTCGACGTCGCCGTGTTCACTCCCGCCCGCCACCCCCGACGGCGCGGGATCCGCGGCCACGAGGTCCATCCCTCGTCGGCGCACGTCGTCGAGCACCCGCGCCACGGAGTGGCGCTCACCTCGCCCGCGAGCACCTGGGCAGCCCTCGGGGCGACGCTGCGCGACCCCTACGACCTCGTCGCGGCCGGCGACGCGGCGGTGCGCGAGCGCATGTTCCGAGACGACCCGCCGCCGCTCGCCACCCTCGCGCAGCTCTCCGCCGCAGCGTCGGCGCATCGACGGGTCGGCGGGCCGGCGCTTCGCGCGGCGCTGCCGCGCATCCGCTCTCGATCGGCCTCTCCGCGTGAGACATGGTGCCGCCTGCTCCTCGTCGACGCCGGTCTGCCCGAACCCGAGCTGAACCACGAGGTTCGCGACGCCGCCGGACAGGTGATCGCCTGCGTCGATCTCGCCTACCCCGACGCGCGGGTCGCCGTGGAGTACGAGGGCGAGCACCACCGGACGGACCCCCAGCAGTGGGCCCGCGACCTGGCCCGGCACGAGGCGCTCGCCGTCGCAGGCTGGTTCGTCGTCCGCGTCTCGGCCGCGCACCTCGCGGCGGGCGGCGCACTCCTCGCCGCCCGCGTGCGGGCGGCACTCGGGCGCTGACCCCGAGCCGCTCCCGCGACGCTATGCCCACGGCGAACACGGGCATCCGGCAGGGGCCCGCTGGCTACCCTCGATGTAAGACGCAGGGGGAGAGTCGACCCGAAGCGTCCTAGAGGAGAGTGAACGATGTTCGAGAGATTCACCGACCGAGCCCGTCGTGTGGTTGTGCTCGCCCAAGAAGAGGCGAAGATGCTCAACCACAACTACATCGGTACCGAGCACATCCTGCTCGGGCTGATCCACGAGGGCGAGGGAGTCGCCGCCAAGGCGCTCGAGTCCCTCGGCATCTCTCTCGACGCCGTGCGCGAGCAGGTCCAGGACATCATCGGCCAGGGGCAGCAGCAGCCCACCGGCCACATCCCCTTCACGCCGCGCGCGAAGAAGGTGCTCGAGCTGTCGCTGCGCGAAGCGCTGCAGCTCGGCCACAACTACATCGGCACCGAGCACATCCTCCTCGGCCTCATCCGCGAGGGCGAGGGCGTCGCAGCCCAGGTGCTCGTCAAGCTCGGCGCCGACCTGAACAAGGTGCGCCAGCAGGTCATCCAGCTGCTCTCGGGCTACCAGGGCAAGGAGCCCGCGGGCGTGTCGACCGGTGCCGGCGAGCAGCAGACCTCCGGCCCCCAGGGCGGCTCGCAGGTGCTCGACCAGTTCGGCCGCAACCTCACCCAGGCCGCGCGCGACAACAAGCTCGACCCGGTGATCGGCCGTGAGAAGGAGATCGAGCGGGTCATGCAGATCCTCTCGCGCCGCTCCAAGAACAACCCCGTCCTCATCGGCGAGCCCGGCGTCGGCAAGACCGCGGTCGTCGAGGGCCTCGCCCAGGCGATCGTGAAGGGCGACGTTCCCGAGACGCTGAAGGACAAGCAGCTGTACTCCCTCGACCTCGGGTCGCTCATCGCCGGATCCCGCTACCGCGGTGACTTCGAGGAGCGCCTGAAGAAGGTCACCAAGGAGATCCGCACCCGCGGCGACATCATCGTCTTCATCGACGAGATCCACACGCTGGTGGGCGCGGGCGCTGCCGAGGGCGCGATCGATGCGGCATCCATCCTGAAGCCCCTCCTCGCCCGAGGCGAGCTACAGACGATCGGTGCCACGACGCTCGACGAGTACCGCAAGCACTTCGAGAAGGATGCTGCGCTGGAGCGCCGATTCCAGCCGATCCAGGTCGCCGAGCCGAGCCTTCCCCACGCGATCAACATCTTGAAGGGCCTGCGCGACCGGTACGAGGCGCACCACAAGGTGCAGATTACGGATGGCGCGATCGTCGCCGCCGCGAACCTCGCCGACCGCTACATCAGCGACCGGTTCCTGCCCGACAAGGCGATCGACCTGATCGACGAGGCCGGCGCCCGCCTGCGTCTGTCGATCCTGTCGAGCCCCCCTGAGCTCCGCGAGTTCGACGACAAGATCGCCAAGGTCCGCGAGGACAAGGAGCGCGCGAGCGAGGAGCAGGACTTCGAGAAGGCCGCGTCGCTGCGCGACGAGGAGAAGTCGCTCCTGGCTGAGCGCCTTCGCCTGGAGAAGCAGTGGAGAAGCGGCGACGTCGCCTCCCACGCGGTCGTCGACGAGGGCCTGATCGCCGAGGTGCTCGCTCAGGCCACCGGCATCCCGGTGTTCAAGCTCACCGAGGAGGAGTCCAGCCGTCTGGTCTTCATGGAGAAGGCCCTGCACCAGCGGGTCATCGGCCAGGAGGAGGCGATCGCCGCGCTGTCGAAGACGATCCGTCGTCAGCGGGCGGGCCTGAAAGACCCGAAGCGTCCCTCGGGCTCGTTCATCTTCGCCGGTCCGACCGGCGTGGGAAAGACCGAGCTCGCCAAGGCGCTCGCGGAGTTCCTCTTCGACGACGAGTCGGCGCTGATCTCCCTCGACATGTCGGAGTTCGGTGAGAAGCACACCGTCTCGCGGCTCTTCGGCGCCCCTCCCGGATTCGTCGGATTCGAAGAGGGCGGCCAGCTGACCGAGAAGGTGCGGCGCAAGCCCTTCAGCGTGGTGCTCTTCGACGAGATCGAGAAGGCCCACCCCGACATCTTCAACTCGCTCCTGCAGATCCTCGAAGAGGGCCGTCTGACCGACGGCCAGGGTCGCGTGATCGACTTCAAGAACACCGTCATCATCATGACGACGAACCTCGGTTCGTCGGCGATCGCGGGTGGGCCCGTCGGCTTCCAGGTGGAGGGTGACCAGGGCACGACCTACGACCGGATGAAGGGCAAGGTCAATGAGGAGCTCAAGCGCAACTTCAAGCCCGAGTTCCTCAACCGTGTGGACGACATCATCGTCTTCCCGCAGCTGAACAAGGCTGAGCTGCGTCAGATCGTGGGGCTGTTCACCAAGCGTCTCGGCGAGCGTCTGCTCGATCGCGACATGACGGTGGAGCTGACGGATGCCGCGAAGGACAAGCTCATCGAGGTCGGCTTCGACCCCGCGCTCGGTGCCCGGCCGCTCCGCCGCGCCATGCAGCGCGAGGTGGAGGACCGCCTGTCGGAGAAGATCCTGCACGGCGAGCTCGAGCCCGGCGACCACGTGAAGGTCGATGTCGAGAACGGCGAATTCGCCTTCGAGCACGGCCCGCGCGGCGACAAGGTCGCCGTCGGTGTCGGCGCAGCCGGTGAGATCACCGCCACGCCGGACATCGTCGCGGGAGGCTGAGCGAGCAGAGACGACAGGGGCGGGCGCCGGGGAACCGGCGCCCGCCCCTGTCGTCTGTCGGCTCCGGGAACGAGGCGTATCGTTGACCCGATGTCCGACTACACCGTCCGCCCTGCGCGCACCGCCGACATCCGCGGCATCCAGACTCTTCTGGAGCCCTATGTGCAGAAGCGGATCCTGCTCGGCAAGGACCTCGTCGTACTGTACGAATCGACCCAGCAGTTCGTCGTCGCCGAGAGTGCCGACGGCGTTCTGATCGGATGCGGCGCCCTGCACGTGATGTGGGAGGACCTCGGCGAGGTGCGCACCCTGATCGTCGCGGACGAGTGGCTGCATCACGGCGTCGGGCGCGCCCTCGTCGATCGCCTGGAGGAGAACGCGCGCACCCTGGGACTCACACGGCTGTTCTGCCTCACCTTCGAGGTGGACTTCTTCCGCAGCCGCGGGTTCGACGAGATCGGCGAGCAGATCGTCGATCCCGACGTGTATTCGCAGCTGGTGCGCAGCCCTGACGAAGGCATCGCCGAATTCCTCGACCTTGCGCACGTGAAGCCGAACACCCTCGGCAACACGCGGATGCTCAAAACCCTCTGATCTTCGCGGGAGGCGCTTATACGCCTCATCGAGAGCTGGGGCAAGCGCCTGAGCGAATCGCTCAGCGTCTGCTCAGATGGGTGGAGCGCTTCACCCGGAGCGCGCACACGGCCCCCATGGCCCAACCCCCACAAGGAGAGATCATGCTCTGGACCATTCTCGGCCTCATCGTCGTCGGCCTCATCGCCGGCCTCATCGCTCGCGCCGTCATCCCCGGCAAGCAGAGCATGGGCATCCTGCTGACCATCGTGCTCGGCATCGTCGGCTCGTTCGTCGGCGGATTCCTCGGATTCCTCATCTTCGGCGCCGACCCCATGGGCGGCTTCCTGCAGCCGGCGGGCATCATCGGCTCGATCATCGGCGCCATCATCGTGCTGGGGATCTACGTCCTCGCCACGCGCAACCGCAGCGTCACCCGCTGACCGACGCCTCCGCGCCGGCGCGTCCGCTTCACGGCGGCGCGTCGGCGCTGTCGTTTTCCCGGGCCTCCAGGGCGTGCCGTCCCGGACGGGTGACGACGGCGACCTAGCCTGGTCGCATGACCGAAACCGTCGCGCGTCGGCGCCATTCCCCGGCGGTGTATCGCCGGCGGCGCCTCGTGGTGCTCCTCGGTCTGGCCGCCGTCATCGCCCTCGTGGTGTGGCTGGTCGTCGCACCGCCCTGGCGGGGCTCGGCCGCCGACGGCCCTGCGCCCGTCGCGTCGTCGACGCCGACGGGCGACCCCGTCGCCACCGACCTTCCCGCGCTCGAGTCCGACGGTTCCGCGGCAACGCCGACGCCGGGTCCGAGCGACGCGGCCACCGCACCGGATGCCGAGAGCTCCGCAGCCGCGGACGATGCCGCTGTCACGAGCGCGGCAGAGCCGTGCGTGCCCGGAGACCTGCTCGTCGAGGCGGTGACCGACAAGACCGAGTACGCAGCAGGGGAGAACCCGCAGCTGTCGATCCGTCTCACCAACAACGGTGACGCGTGCACGCTGAACGTCGGCACGACCGGCCAGGTCTTCACCGTGATGAGCGGCAACGACACGTGGTGGAAGTCCACCGACTGCCAGGCGGAGCCGAGCGACATGATGGTGCTTCTCGAAGAGGGTCAGGTGGTCACCAGCGCGGCCCCCATCACCTGGGACCGCACGCGGTCGTCGGTAGAGACCTGCGGCGCCACCGAGCGCCAGGCTGCGCCGGCCGGAGGGGCCTCGTATCACCTGTACGTCTCGATCGGTGGCGTGAACTCCACGAACACCGCGCAGTTCCTGCTCCTGTGAGCGACAGGCGACGCGAAGACGCGCGGACGAACCGATATATCGTCTGACCAGCCGGTATACCGGCCCGGCCGCGACGTGTGGGCGTCGCGGCCGGGTTAGAGTGGGCTGGTCCTGGACTCAGGAGCACGTACGGTGTCCCCAGCACCGGGTCGGTGTCCCCCAAGTAGCCGACCCATCCGAATCCCCAATCGGTCATCGTGCTTCAGACGGGATTGCGGTCCCCTCGCATCGATGCAGTCGATGCGAGGGGACTCACATGCTGTGAACGATCAGTCGGCCCCCATGCCCCCTTGGCTCCCAGCTTCCCCAGTTGGATCGAGCGGCTTGTGATAGCCCCAGCCCCGCTCGATCGCCGTGATCACACTAACCGTCGTCCAGCGGCCTTGTCCACCGTTTGGGGGACAAGATTTTCTCCTTTTCCGCGGGCCCGGAAAACTGCGCGTCTTCTGTCCTGGCATCACCGGCGTGTCCCCCATTTGGGGGACAGCGGAAAGTCGATGCAGCGACGTATCCTGAGGATGTCCATCAGGTGAGCTGTCGTCGTTGTCCCCAGCAGCGAGTTCGTCCCCAGCGAGCGTCCAGACGTGCCCCGGTGGGCATGGCCCTTCCGCCGATCCTCTCCTCGCAGAGGGTCCCCGGGAGGGCCATTGACGTTCCCGTAGGCTGGAGGGATGGCGGGGAAGAAGCGCGCTCGGCGAGCGCCCGATCTCGAATTCCGCAACACCGCGCTCAGCGATGCTCTCCAGACGCAGGACATGGCCGCTGTGGCATTCGCTCTGCGGCACGGACCCACCGTCGTCCCGCTGCTGCGCGCCGGGGCCCGTGATGACCCGCGTGATGCCGGCGAGGTGTGGACCTACCGCGACCCCGAATCGGGTGATCTCGCCCTCCTGCTGTTCAGCGACGCCTCCCACAAGCCCGAGAGCCTGCCGCCCACGGTGGCCCTGCAGTCGCCGGCGTGGCTGCGCGCCTTCCTCGGCCGCCATCGCGAGGCGGTGAAGACGGTGTTCTTCGACATCGCCGGCCCCCACCCGATGCAGGCATCGCCCGACGATCTCATCGCCGCGCTCGACGCCTGACGCCGGCGCGCGGCGCTCGCCTTAGAACTCGGGGACGTCGCGCAGGCGCCCCGACGCGTGGGGCACCAGGTCACGGAGCGCTGCGGCGAGATGACCGGATGACGCGTCGACGACCGTCGCGTAGCCGAGCCGGCCGGCCTCGGTGCGCCGCTGCGCGGCCTGCGTGACGGGGCGCACCTCGCCGGCGAGGGTGAGTTCGCCGATGGCGGCGACTCCACGGGCAAGTGCGCGGTCGCGCATCGAGTTCACCACCGCGACCGCGATGGCCAGGTCTGCGGCTGGTTCGAGCAGGCGTACTCCGCCGACGGTGGAGACGTAGACGTCGCACGCCGAGACCTTCAGGTTCAGGCGCTTCTCGATGACCGCGAGGATCATCGCCACCCGGGCGCCGTCCACGCCGCTGACGACCCGGCGTGCGTTCGGCGACGCCGTGGGGATCGTCAGCGCCTGAATCTCGACCGGCATCGCGCGCCGGCCCTCGAGCGCGATGGTGACGCACGTGCCGGGGACCGGCTCACCGTGGCCGAGGAACAGGGCGCTGGGATCGGGCACCTCGGCGATCCCCTCGCCGGTCATGTCGAAGCATCCGACCTCGTCGGTCGGGCCGAACCGGTTCTTCAGTGCCCGCACGAACCGGAGCGAGGTCTGCCGGTCGCCCTCGAACTGGCAGACGACGTCGACGAGGTGCTCGAGGATGCGCGGGCCGGCGATCGTGCCGTCTTTCGTGACGTGCCCGACGAGGATCGTCGGCAAAGCGCGCTCCTTGGCGACGCGGATGAGGGTCGAGGCGACCTCGCGGACCTGGCTCGGATGCCCGGCCGCGCCATCGGACATCGCCGACGACACCGTCTGCACAGAATCGACGATCAGCAGATCGGGAGCGACCTCGTCGATGTGACCGAGGATGGTGGCGAGATCGGTCTCGCTCGCGAGGTACAGCTCGTCGTGGAGGGCGCCGGTCCGCTCGGCGCGCAGCCGCACTTGGGCGAGGGACTCCTCGGCGCTGGCATACAGCACCCGCTGCCCGCTGCGCGCCGTGTGCACGGCGACCTCGAGCAGCAGCGTCGACTTGCCGACTCCCGGCTCACCGGACAGAAGAATGGCGGCACCCGGGACGAGACCCCCGCCGAGCACCCGGTCGAACTCGCCGACCCCCGTCGTCCGCCGTGGGGCGTCTCGCGTATCGACCGCGGTGATCGGTCGCGCGGCGCGCTGCGCGCCCGGCGACACCGGTGCGATCTGCGTGGTGATGCCGGTCTGCTCCGCAGCCTCGACGACGGTGCCCCACTGCTGGCACTCGCCGCAGCGCCCGACCCAGCGGGCTGTCGTCCACCCGCACTCCGTGCACCGGTACGGGGCGGTGGTGGCGGTGCGACGGGGCATGCTGCGACCTTAGCCGCGGCCCCCGACATCCGATCCGCTCTCCGTCGGCGAGGCGCTGCAACCCCCCAGTCGCAGCACCTCGCCCCGGTGAGAAAGGTCAGGCGTCTTTGCCGAAGACCTGAGACTCCATGGCGTCGTATCCCTCTGCCTGAGGGTCGCCGTGGCGGCCCCCGGACAAAGCGTATTCCTCCTCGGGCGAAAGCACGAGACGGTGACGGAAGAACAGGCCGAATCCGAGCAAGATGACGACGTACACGACCACGATCGCGATGATCGCGGGGAGGAACGTCGGGTTCAGGAGGAATCCGACGAAGACGATCGCCGCGATCACCGCCGCCAGGATCGCACCCGGCACACCCCACGGGCTCTTGTAGGGCCGGCTGACGTTCGGGAACTTCCGCCGCAGCAGCACGAACGACACCATCTGCAGGAAGTAGGCCAGCACCGCGCCCCACACCGCGATGTTCAGCACGATCGCGCCGGCGACCGCGCCGGCACCCTCGTTCACCGCGGCGAGGGTGTCGAGGATCGCCAGCGCCACGAAGCCGATCGCCGCCCCGACGGTCAGCGCCACCCAGGGGGTCTTCCGCGTGCCGGTCAGGGAGAGGAAGCGCGGGTAGTAGCCGGCGCGGGAGAGGGAGTACATGTTGCGGCCGTAGGCGAACATGATCCCCTGGAGCGAGGCGAGCAGGCCGACGAGGGCGAGGAGGGCGAGCACCGCCGCCGCCTCGTCGCCCACGATGGCGCGGAACCCGTCGAGCAGCGGTTCGCCGGCGACCCCCGTCGCCTCGGCGCCGATCACACCGGTGTTGAGGAAGAGCACGAGAAGTCCCGTGACGATGAGGGTGCCGCGGGCCCAGAAGCCGGCCTTCGGGATGTCGCGCACGGGGTTGTGCGATTCCTCCGCCGCCAGCGGCAGCTCCTCGATGCCGAGGAAGAACCACATCGCGAAGGGGAGGGCGAACAGGATCGGCAGCACGCCGTGCGGCAGGAATGCGGTCTGACCCGGGTCGGGGGTGATGTCCCAGAGGTTCGCCCACTGGAACGCGCCGGAGAAGACGGCCATCAGCGAGAAGACCACGATGATGCCGATCGAGATGATCGATACGACGATCGCGAAGCGGAACGAGATCGCCGCCCCTGCCGAGTTCAAGGCGATGAACACCACGTAGAGCACCAGCCACCACACCCACGGAGGGAGCGAGAGGCCGAGCAGTTCGCTCGTGATCGCATTGGCGTAGGACGCCGAGAAGTAGACGATCACCGCGGTGGTGGCCACGTACTCGATCGTCTCCGCCGCGCCGGTGACGAGCCCTCCCCAGGGGCCCATCGCCGAACGCGCGAACGAGTACGCGCCACCGGTGTGCGGCATCGCCGCTGCCATCTCACCGATCGAGAAGATCAGCCCGTAGTACATGAGGACCAGCACGGCGAAGGCGATCAGCATGCCGCCGAAGCCGGCGAAGTCGATGCCGAAGTTCCAGCCCGAGAAGTCTCCCGAGATCACGGCGGCGACGGCGAGGCCCCACAGGCCCCAGATTCCCGCGGCGCGTTTCAACCCGCGCTTTTCGAAGTACTCCTGGCCCGCTCGCGTATAGGTTGCTCCCGCGACCTTCTGGGGCTCGCTCTTCGACTGTGACATCGGTCCTCCGTGCGCTCGGGTGCGGCGAGGGTGTGCGCCTTGCGGATGATTGTGGACCCAATGGTGGGCTGTGTCTACCTTTATCTCGACCGGCCCGGTTACAGTGGTCGCGACCGGACCCCACCGGACGGCGGCCCATCGGTCGAAAGGCACCGCCGCCTGACGGTGGGGGAGTGCTGCGCCACAGTGAGGAGCAAGGATGCCGGGAAACATGACTCCGCCCGAGTTGGCGGCGGCCATTGCGGCCGGTGAGATCGACACGGTCATCGTCGGTTTCGCCGATGCCCAGGGGCGCCTGGTCGGCAAGCGGGTGTCGGCGCGCCTGTTCCAGGAGGAGGTGCTGCACCATGGCGCCGAAGCGTGCAACTACCTCCTCTCGGTCGACGTCGACATGAACACCGTCGACGGCTACACGATGGCCAGCTGGGAGACCGGCTACGGCGACATGATGCTGCTGCCCGATGTCGAGACCCTGCGCCGCATCCCCTGGCAGCCGGGCACCGCGCTGGTCATGGCCGACCTCGGGTGGGAGGGCGGCGAGCCTGTCGCGCAGTCGCCCCGAGCCATTCTGCAGGCGCAGCGCGCCCGCCTCGCCGAGCGCGGGCTCGTCGGCTACAGCGGCACGGAGCTGGAGTTCATGGTCTTCGACGAGAGCTACCGCTCCGCGTGGGCCAAGGGGTATCGCGACCTCACGCCCTCTACCGACTACAACGTCGACTACGACATCCTCGCCTCGACCCGACTGGAGCCGCTGCTGCGCGACATCCGGCTCGGAATGGACGGGGCGGGCATGTACTGCGAGGGCGTGAAGGGCGAATGCAACCTCGGGCAGCAGGAGATCGCGTTCCGCTTCGCCGAGGTGCTCGAGACCGCCGACCAGCACACCATCTACAAGACGGGTGCGAAGCAGATCGCCGACCAGCACGGCAAGGCGATCACCTTCATGGCGAAGTTCAACGAGCGCGAGGGCAACAGCTGCCACATCCACCTTTCGGTGCGCTCGGAGGCGGGGGAACCGGTGATGTCCGGCGACGGCCCTCACGGGTTCAGTCCGCTGATGCAGTCGTGGATCGCCGGGATCCTCGCGACGCTCCGCGAGTTCACCCTGCTCTACGCCCCGACCATCAACTCGTACAAGCGCTTCGCCAAGGGCAGCTTCGCGCCGACCGGCATCGCGTGGGGGGTGGACAACCGCACCTGCGCGCTTCGCGTGGTCGGGCACGGCTCGTCGCTGCGCGTGGAGAACCGGGTGCCCGGCGGCGACGTGAACCCCTATATGGCGATCTCTGCGATCATCGCCGGCGGCCTCCACGGGCTCGAGCACGAGCTGCCCCTTCCCGACCCGCTGCGCGGCAACGCCTACGCCGCCGGCGTCGACCATCTGCCGACGACCCTCCGCGAGGCGGCGCGGCTCTTCGACGAGTCCGCGATCGCGCGGGCGGCGTTCGGCGACGAGGTCGTCGAGCACTACCTCAATCAGGCGCGCATCGAGGTCGAGGCCTACGACGCCGCCGTGACCGACTGGGAGCGGGTGCGTGGTTTCGAGCGGCTCTGACGACTCCGGCGGCGGCGCGAGGACGAGGCGGCCCGTCATCGGCCTCACCACCTACCTCGAGCAGGCCGCCCAGGGGGTGTGGGATGTGCGCGCCGCCTTCCTCCCCGAGGTGTACTTCGACGCCGTGACCGCCTCCGGCGGGATCGCGGTGCTCCTTCCCCCGCAGTCGGCGCCCGACGACGCCGCGCCCGCGGTCCTCGACGGACTCGACGGGCTGATCCTCACCGGCGGGGTCGACGTGCAGCCCGAGCTGTACGGCGCGCCGCGGCATCCGCTCACCGACCCGGCCCGCGCCGACCGCGACGCCTGGGAGCTGGCGCTGTTCGGGGGGGCGGAACAGAGGCGGATGCCGGTGCTGGCGATCTGTCGCGGGATGCAGGTGGTCAACGTCGCGCGCGGCGGCAGCCTGCATCAGCACCTCCCCGACGTGCTCGGCACCGAGAAGTACCGCCTCGGCAACGGAGTCTTCGCGACCAACCCGGCCGAGGTCGAGGCCGGCTCGCGGCTCGCGGAGCTCGTCGGGGCCGGCACGCAGGAGGTGCACAGCTACCACCACCAGGGCATCGACCGCCTCGGCGACGGGCTCGCCGTCACCGCCCGCACCGATGACGGGCTCGTCTACGCCGTCGAGGGCACCGGCGACGGATACCTGCTCGGCGTGCAGTGGCATCCCGAACAGAACCTCGATGACCGCCGGCTCTTCGCCGGACTCGTGCGCGAGGCAGCCGACTACCGCGCGCGCTCGCGCGCTTCGCACCCCGAGCAGGAGGTGTCGGCATGAGCGACACGATCACCCTCGTCAACCCCGCCACCGGACGGGCGTTCCGCGAGATCCCGCGCGCCGGTCTCGCTGAGGTCGACGCCGCCATCGCGTCCGCCGTCACCGCACAGCGGGCCTGGGCAGCGCTCGCCCCCGGTGCCCGAGCCGACGCCCTCCGCGCCTTCGCGCGCGTGGTCGAGGCCCACGTCGACGAGCTCGCCGCTCTCGAGGTCGAGAACTCCGGCCACCCGATCGGGTCGGCGAGGTGGGAGGCCTCGCACGTCGCGCAGGTGCTGAACTACTACGCCGCCTCGCCCGAGCGCCTGATCGGCCAGCAGATCCCCGTCGCCGGGGGACTGGATGTCACCTTCCACGAGCCCTACGGCGTGGTGGGGATCATCGTGCCGTGGAACTTCCCGATGACGATCGCCTCATGGGGGTTCGCGCCCGCGCTCGCCGCCGGCAACGCGGTGGTGCTGAAGCCGGCCGAGCTGACGCCGCTGACCGCGATCCGCCTGGGCGAGCTCGCTCTCGACGCCGGCCTTCCCGACGGGCTCTTCCAGGTCGTCACCGGATCGGGCTCCGTCGTCGGACAGCGGTTCGTCAGCCACCCCGACGTCCGCAAGGTCGTCTTCACGGGATCCACCGAGGTGGGGACGGATGTCGCGGCGGGCTGTGCCCGCATGCTGAAGCCGGTGACTCTCGAGCTCGGCGGCAAGTCGGCCAACATCGTCTTCGCCGACGCCGACCTCGAGCGCGCCGCCGCGAGTGCGCCCGGATCGGTGTTCGACAACGCCGGGCAGGACTGCTGCGCCCGCAGCCGCCTCCTCGTCGAACGCTCGGTCTACGACCGGTTCCTCGAGCTTCTCGAGCCTGCTGTCCAGGCGTGGCGGGTCGGCGACCCCGCATCGCCCGACACCGACATGGGCCCCCTCATCTCCGCCGCGCACCGTGACACGGTCGCCGGGTTTCTCGACGGCGCCGACGTCGCCTTCCGCGGGGCGGCGCCGGGTGGCGAGGGGTTCTGGTTCGCGCCCACGGTGGTGCTCGCCTCCCCCGGCGACCGGATCGCGCAGGAGGAGGTCTTCGGACCCGTCGTCGCGGTGCTGCCGTTCGACGACGAGGCCGACGCGATCCGTCTTGCCAACGACACGATCTACGGCCTCGCCGGGTCGCTGTGGACCGAGAACCTCGGCCGCGCCGTCCGCGTCGCCCGGGGGGTGAAGAGCGGCGTGCTGTCGGTGAACTCGCACTCCTCGGTGCGGTACGCCACCCCGTTCGGCGGGATGAAGGCCTCCGGCCTCGGGCGCGAGCTCGGGCCCGACGCCGCCGAGCACTTCACCGAGACCAAGAACGTCTTCTTCGCCACCGACTGACCCGCACGACCCGAACAGGAAACACCCATGGACCTCACTCAACGCCTCGCCGACCGGGTCGCCATCGTCACCGGTGGTGCGAGCGGCATCGGCCTCGCCACCGCCCGCCGCTTCGCCGCCGAAGGCGCCCGCGTCGTGATCGCCGACGTCGACCCCGCGTCGGGCGAGCGGGCGGCCGCCGAGGTGGGCGGGCTCTTCCGTCCGGTCGACGTCGCCGACGAGGCATCCGTCAATCAGCTCTTCGACTCGGTCGCGGGCGATCTCGGGCGCCTCGACATCGCCTTCAACAACGCCGGCATCTCGCCCGCCGACGACGACTCGATCGAGACGACGGAGCTCCCCGCGTGGGACCGGGTGCAGGACGTCAACCTCAAGAGCGTGTATCTGTGCTCGCGCGCGGCGCTGCGCCACATGGTGCCGGCGGGGCGCGGATCGATCATCAACACCGCGTCGTTCGTGGCGCTGCTGGGATCGGCGACCTCGCAGATCTCGTACACGGCCTCGAAGGGCGGGGTGCTCGCGATGACGCGCGAGCTCGGAGTGCAGTTCGCACGGCAGGGCATCCGCGTGAACGCCCTCTGCCCGGGGCCGGTGAACACCCCGCTCCTGCGCGAGCTCTTCGCAAAAGACCCCGAGCGTGCACAGCGTCGCCTCATCCACGTGCCGATGGGCCGGTTCGCCGAGCCCGAGGAGATGGCCGCGGCGGTGGCCTTCCTCGCCTCCGACGACGCCTCGTTCATCACCGCCACCGCGTTCGTCGTCGACGGCGGCATCACCAACGCGTATGTCACCCCCCTGTAGGTGAGTGCCGTGTCCGTCGAGGTGCCCCTCCCCGCCGTGCGGCGCGCGGTCTACCGGCCGGTGCGCGGGGGGAACGCCCTCGAAGACACGATCGCCCGCCTCATCCAGACCGTGCGGCTCGGCGTCGTCGCGCCGGGGGACTCGCTGCCGCCCGAGCGCGAGCTCGCCGGGCTCTACGGGGTCAGCCGCGACACCGTGCGCGAGGCGATCCGCGAGCTCGCCGACACCGGGTACCTCGTGCGGCGGCGGGGCCGGTACGGCGGCACCTTCGTCGCCGACCCGCTTCCGCAGCCGGCGTCGGTCGCGGTGAGCGCGACCGAGCTCGAAGACGTGCTGGGCCTTCGACGGGTACTCGAGGCGGGGGCCGCGCGCGCCGCGGCGGGGCGCACCCTCGATTCCGACGCCCGGGCGGAGCTCTGGGCGCGGCATGAAGAGGCGGCCGTCGTCGGGATCGCCGACTACCGGCGGCTGGACACCCTGCTGCACCTGACGATCGCCGAGCTCGCCGCGGTCCCTTCGCTGGTCGCCCTCATCGCCGAGAACCGGGCGCAGGTCAACGTCTGGCTCGACGCGTTTCCGCTCCTTCCCCGCAACATCGAGCACTCCAACGCCCAGCACGAGGCGATCGTCACCGCGATCCTGGCCGGGCGAGCGGATGCCGCCGAGGCGGCCGTCCTCGAACACCTCGCCGGGTCGGAGGCGCTCCTTCGCGGGTTCCTCGGCTGAGCGCTCTGCGTTCTACGGAAGTGCGCGCGCGACGTCGTGGATCGCTGCGGCCGAGCGGTGGAACAGCTCCAGTTCGTGGTCGGAGAAGGTCGTCTCACGCACCGGTGTCGCGCCGGACGCGCTGACGATCGAGGGGACAGAGAGGGCGACCCCGTCGACCCCGTGGAAGTCGCGCAGCACCGTCGAGACCGGCATCACCGCGTGCTCGTCGCCGAGGACCGCCTCGATGATGCGGGCACTGGAGAGGCCGATGGCGTAGTTCGTCGCGCCCTTCCCCTGGATGACCTTGTACGCGGCATCCCGCACGTCCACCGCGATCTCGTCGAGCTCGGTCTGCGTCATCGGCGGATGACCTGCGGCCTGCCACTCGCGGATCGGCACGGTGCCGATCGTCGCGCGCGACCACAGCGGGAACTCGGTGTCGCCGTGCTCGCCGACGATGTAGGCATGCACGCTCGAGGTCGACACCCCCGCGCGCTGCGCGAGCTTCCACCGCAGCCGCGAGGTGTCGAGCACCGTGCCCGAGGCGAAGATGCGCTCGGGTGGAAGCCCGGTCTCCTGCTGCGCGCGGACGGTCAGCACGTCGCAGGGGTTCGTGACGATGACGTAGATGGCGTTCGGGGCGACCTCGAGGAGGTCGGGGAGCATGCGCTGGAGGATGCCGGCGTTCACGCCCGCGAGGTCGATGCGCGTCTGGCCGGGGTCCTGCTTGGCGCCGGCGGTGATGACGATGACGTGCGACCCCTCGGCGACCGAGATGTCGCTGCCGCCCGTGATGTCGCTCCGCCCGGTGAACTGCGTGCCGTGGGCGAGGTCGAGTACTTCGGCGTCGACCTTCGCGGTGGCGATGTCGTAGAGGGCGACGTGGCGGGCCGACCCGCGGATCAGCGCCGCGTACGCCGTGCTCGCACCCACGCTTCCGGCGCCGACGATGGTGACCTTGGAGTTCTCGATGACCGCCATGCGCTCAGTCTCCCAGCGCGGTTTGCCGCGAGCCATTGCAATCTCTCGGTGCCGAGCGACCCGCGCTCGAGCGGCGTGACGCACACGCCATGGCCCCCCGCGCTCCCCGGCGATACACTGCCCGCGAGAGCGAGGGACGATGGCTGATCCGACGACGCAGCCGCCCGTCATCCTGGTCGCCGAAGACCGAGAGGATGCCGCGGCACCGGCCGTGCCCGATGTGCTCCGCCGTCGCTACGGGTCGGACTACGTGATCGTCGACGCAGGGCGTGAACCGCATGCCGCGCTCGCTGCCGCCGCCGCCGAAGGACGCACCGTCGCCCTCGTCCTGGCCGACGGCGATCTGCCGGGGGAGGACGGCGAGACCGTCTTCGCCCGCGCGCGGCACCTCTTTCCGGACGCCCGGCGGGGACTGCTGCTCGACTGGGGGGCGTGGGCCGACCCCGCCACGGCGCAGCGGGTGCTCGAGGCGATGTCGAGCCTTCAGATCGACTACTACGTCGTGCGCCCGCACGCCACGGCCGACGAGGACTTCCACCGGACGGTGACCGACCTCCTGCGGGAGTGGCGCGGGGCGGTGGGACACCGCGTCGGGTACACGGTGATCGGGGAGGACCACGCCCCCCGCACCCATGTGCTGGAGCAGCTGCTCGCCCGCACCGGGGTCTCGGTCGCCCGCTGGCATCCCGGATCCGCGGACGCCGAGCGCCTCCTCGCCGGCGCGGGGATGACCTACACCGGGGTGCCTGTCGTCCGCACGCCGGACGGAGGCGTGATCGTCGACCCGGATGACGCCGACCTTGCCGCCTCCCGCGGGCTCGGCACCGACCTCCCCGACGGGCCGGTCGACGTCGCGATCATCGGAGCGGGGCCGGCCGGGCTCGCGGCCGCGGTCTACGCCGCGTCGGAGGGCCTGTCGACCCTCGTCGTCGAGCGCGAGTCGCTCGGGGGGCAGGCGGGCGGCAGCTCGCTCATCCGGAACTACCTCGGCTTCCCCCGGGGTGTCAGCGGCGGCGAACTCGCCGAGCGCGCGTATCAGCAGGCCTGGGTGTTCGGCGCGCAGTTCTGCCTCGCGCGCCGCGTGACCGGGCTGGATGTCGCAGAAGGCTTCACGCTCCGTGTGGGAGACGTGGCCGTTCGGGCGGGAGCGGTCGTCCTCGCCACGGGGGTGTCCTACCGGCGTCTGAGGGTGCCCGCGCTCGACCGCTTCGTGGGGGCGTCGGTGTTCTACGGTGCGTCCTCGGTGGAGGCGAAGGCGCAACGGGGGCGCGCCGTGTACGTGGTGGGGGGCGGCAACTCGGCGGGACAGGCGGCGCTTCATCTGGCACGGTACGCGGCATCCGTGTCGCTCCTCGTGCGCGGAACCTCTCTCGCCGCGAGCATGTCGTCGTACCTCATCGCCCAGCTCACCGCGCTCGGGGTCGAGATCGTGACCGAGAGCCGAGTGGTCGACGCTTTCGCCGACGCGGCCGGGGAGCGGCTCACCGAGATCGAGATCGAGCAAGTGGCGACCGGTGAACGACGTCGCGTCGCCTGCGAGGGGCTCTTCATCACGATCGGGGCCCGCCCTCGCACCGAGTGGCTGCCGCCCGAGGTGCTGCGCGACCGGTGGGGCTACGTCTTCACCGGCGCGTCCGAGGCGGACGAGGATGCGCCTGAACCGTGGGCGGGTCGCGGCGTGCCGGGGCCGCTGGAGACATCCGTGCCCGGACTCTTCGCCGTCGGGGACACCCGCCGGAGTTCGGTCAAGCGCGTGGCGTCGGCCGTGGGCGAGGGCTCGGTGGTCATCTCGTCGGTGCACCGGCACCTGGCGCGGCGGTGACGCGGCGCGGCGGCCGGGTGTGCGGTGGGACACGATTCGCGGCGCTCCCAGGCGTGTCGTACACTGGTCGGCGGTGACGTGTCCGAGCGGCCGAAGGTGCAACTCTCGAAAAGTTGTGTAGGGTAACCCCCTACCGTGGGTTCAAATCCCACCGTCACCGCCATAAATCCTTGATCAGAGGTTATTTTTGATTTCTGTTCAATGAGATTGAGCAAAAGCGTCGCGAGTGATGCGCGGCGCTTTTTGCATCTGGCCGGGCATTTTATTACCAAGTTCATGCTCAGTCCGTGAGAAAGAAGCGGTTTGCTCGATTCTTGCTCGCAGAGGCGCGAGGACCTGGGCTCGAGTGAAGAAAAGTCCCGGTTGAGCCGAATTTGAGCGTGAACCTACGGTGGGATTCTGCCCCACCGGCCGGACTGCCAGCGAGGGAATCCCAGGACGAGCTCGGGGTGGGCCATGATCCGCACGTTCAGGGGCGGATGCATCGCACAGCCTTCGCGGCCTGGGGGCCGGTCGACCGGGCACTCCCGTTCGAGCCGCACGAGCGTCAGTTGCTCTGATGGCGCCGTGTTGTCGTTACCGTCGACTGCCTCGAACATGATCTTGGGCGGACGATGATCTGGTCGATGCCAGCATTTCGTAGCGAGTCCTCGCCACGCATCGTTGCCTCGATGACTGCTGGGGGAGCTATGAGCGCGCTAACCAGGAGGAACGTCCCCACCCGGCTTGAGACCGATGATCGGACGATTTTTCAGACTTATCCTGCTGGGTCGATCCGTCATTCGGCGAGGAGTTGGTGATCGGGGCCTGTTCTTTGCTTGTCGATGCGGTGGTCGAGGTTGTGGAACCAGCCGCTTCTGCCGTCACGAAGGAACTGGACTGGGAAGCCGAGCGGGATGGAACTCGCCTGCTGGAGTGTTGCGAGCTCCGTCTCTGAGAGCTTCAGTTCCAGGGCGCCAAAGTTGTCTCGCGCGTGTGCGACTGTACGCGCGCCGATGATGGGGATGTGTTCGGGGGCTTGGTGGAGTATCCACGCGAGTGCGATTTGAGGCGGGGTGGCGCTGTGTTGCTCGGCGATGGTCCGCACCACGTCGGCGATGTCGGCGGTTCGTTGGTCGCGGTATTGGGCGAAGTGGGCGACGGCGTCGGCACGTTCGATGTGCGGGCGGTTGGTGGTGTCGCGATGGGTGAGTGCGCCTCCTGCGAGGGGTGACCAGTCGAGGACGCTGAGCCCCAGGTGTCGGGCCATGGGGATCAGTTCCCGTTCCGCTTCTCTCTGGGCGAGGCTGTATTCGACCTGAATCGCGGCGAGTCGAAAGGCGCCGCGGGCTTCCGCGATCGCGTCTATTCGGGCGACGAGCCAGGCGGGGTGATCCGACAGTCCGACGTGGAGGACTTTCCCGGAGGACACCGCGCGTTCGAGGGCGGTCAGGGTGGCGTCGATGGGTGTGACGCCGTCCCACACGTGGACCCATAGCAGGTCGATGTAGTCGGTAGCGAGGCGCTTGAGGCTTGCATCGATCGACGTGTGAAGGTTTTTGAGGTGGCTTCCGCTTGAGTTCAGGTCTTCTGCGGAGGTGGCGATGCCGTACTTGGTGCTGACCACGAAACGATCTCGACGCCCAGTCAGGAGGCGGCCGAGAAGGGTCTCGCTTTCGCCAGCTGTGTAGATGTCTGCGGTGTCGATGAAGTTGCCGCCGACTTCGTCGTAGAGGTCGAAGATCGCGCGGCTTTCCTTTTCGTCGGCACCCCAACCCCAGGCGGATCCGAACGTCATCGTCCCCAGCGCGAGTCGTGAAACCCGTATGCCGGTGGAGCCGAGAAGAGTCATGTCCATGACCTCAGAGTGCCCTGGGTTCTCATTGGACCCCAGGCTCTGGGCGACCTGAGACAGAGGAGCCTGGGTCTGCCATTCCTACCTTCGCAACGGGAAGCGGCGTCACACTTGGACTGTGCCCGCGAATGAGGAGACTCCTGAGGTGCGTCAGCCCTCCTTGGGTGGTTATCTTCGATCGCGTCGTTCGGCCGTGGCGCCGGAGCAGGTGGGCTTTCCCCGGGAAAAGTCGCGGAGGGTCACGGGACTGCGGCGGGAAGAAGTCGCAGTTCTCGCGGGGGTGAGTGCGGATTACTACACCCGTCTCGAACAAGACCGGGCTGTCGCGCCGTCGATGCAGGTTCTTCACGCGATTGCGAAGGCCTTGCAGCTGAGTGGTGTAGAGCGCGAGCATCTGTTCGCTCTGGCGACGACAGGCGTCCACCATGCGATGGCGGCCACGCCGTGGCTCCGCGACTCAACGGTGGAGGGGGAGGTGCGGCCGAGCATGTTGCGCGTTCTGGACGCGCTGGATCCTGCGTCGCCGGCGTTCGTCATCGGTGCGAGGACGCGGCTTCTGGCCTACAACGCGCTTGGTGCCGCGTTGCACGGTGATCCCTTAACGCGCCATGTCCGGAATGAGATGGTGTGGCTCTTGTTCAAAGACCGCGAAACGCGCGCCCTGTACCCGGACTGGGCCGATGTGGCCCGCGACACCGTCGGCTCCCTCCGGCGCGACGCCGCCCGCCACCCAGACGATCCGGTGCTGACCGAACTGGTGAACGAACTAGCTGAAAGCAGTGCGGATTTCAGACGGTGGTGGAGCGAACAGCACGTCGCACGAAAGGGCCCGGGGCTGAAGCGATTCGCCCACCCGGTGGTGGGTGATTTGACCCTCCACTACGAAACCCTCAGCGTCGACGACGATGCACAACGATTGATCGTCTACACCGCGCCGGCAGGCTCACCCGCCGAGGAAACCCTGCAACTCCTCGGCACATGGTGGGCCACAGTGCGTCGCCCTCTGTAAACGCCCAAGTCCGCCGAGGTCCCGGCCCGGGTGAGAAGGCTGCGCGCGAAGCCCTCGTTCGGACATGAGCTTCCTCTGTCCCACGATCGGTTCCCTCGTCTCAGCGGATGGCGGAATCAGGTGATGGCGGCCGCGTTGTCGGCGGGTGCGCCGGCTTGCTGGATGCGTTCGACGATGAGTTCTGCGACGGCCCGCCGGTCGAGGTCGACCAGGCGGGTCACGGAGCCGGTGTGATCGGGCGTGAACCAGGTTCTGCCGTCGTCGGATACTTCGAGTCGCCCAAGTTCCGTGGTGAAGAGGCGCGGTTCGAGCAGATAGGCGGCGAGGATCGGGTCGTGCGGGTTGTTCCATTCGTGGCCGTGGAAGGTCCACCACTGGGCGATTTCGTCGCGGAGGGCTCCGCCGAGAGGGCCGGCGTTGGAGATGCGGTCGACGTGGTGGTGGTCGAGGGCGATCTGGGTGGTGAGGTCGAGCCCTCCGATGACGAGGGGGAGTTCTGACGCTGCAACCCGCTGCGCGGCGGTGATGTCGGAGAGGATGTTGTGCTCTGGGACTCGCTCTGTTGAGAAGTCGCCACCCATGATGACGATTCGGTCGAGTTGAGCGGCCTCCCGAGGGTAACGGTCGAGCAGCGCGGCGATGTTCGCGAGTGGTCCGACGGCGAGGATGGTGCGCGCACCGTCCTGGATGTGCTGAGCGATCGCGTCGACGCCTGGGGTGGTGTCGATGTTCTCGTGGTCGAGGTTGGTGTGGAGTGCTCCCTCATGGCCGGGCCACCAGACCGGCTTCTTGCTTCGTGTCTCCGCAAGGCCTGCTGCCACGGGGATGCTTTTGGCCGTCCCGCTGATGCTGATCAGTCGGGATGCGAGTTGGGCGCGGAGTCGGGTGTCGCCGTAGACGGTGGTGATGAGGTCGATGGTGATCTCGTCTGAGCCGAGGAGCACGGCGAGGGCGAGGGCGTCGTCGACGTCGGTACCGATGTCGGTGTCGAAGATGAGGTGCATGTCCTGCTTTCTGTCGTCTAGTTCTTGGATCCGGTGGCGGCGAGGGATGCGGTGAAGTGCCGCTGGAAGATGAGGAGAAGGATGAGGGGGATAAGGGTGAGGAGCATCGCTCCGGCGAAGATGGCGCCAAAGTCGATGTTGAATTGGCCAGCGAGGTTCGCCAGGGCGATGGGCCCGAGGACTTTGTCGGGTTCTGTTCCGATGAGAAGCGGCCAGAGGTAGGCGCTCCATTGGAAGAGGAACAGGGTGAAGCCGGCCCCGATGAGCGCGGGCTTGGAGAGGGGGAGGTAGATGCGCCAGAAGATGCCCCACCAGGTCAGTCCGTCAACGCGTGCCGCTTCTGCGAGTTCTGCGGGGATGTTGAGGAAGAACTGCCGGAGGACGAAGATGGCGAATCCGTTGGCCAGTCCGGGGAGGATGAGGCCGGCGTAGGTGTTGTCTAGGTTCCAGTCGCGGAAGAGATTCGCCAGGGGCACAGCGATCGCGTCGAAGGGGATCAGGAAGCTCAGAACAACGATGGCGAAGATGAGGGTTGCGCCTCGGAACTTGAGCAGGCTGAGCGCGAAGGCGGACATCGCGCAGATGAGAAGCCCCACGATGACGGTGACCGCTGTGACGAAGAGCGAGTTCGCGACGCTGAGGCCAAATCCCCCGCCGAGCAGGGTGGCGTAATTGTCAAGGGTGAAGACACGAGGGATGAGGATGTCGGGGCTGAGCGGGTAGAGGCTGGTGAAGATGTCGGTGCTGGTGCGGAAGCTGCTTGAGAGCATCCACAGCAGGGGGAGGCCGAACGCGATTCCGGCGATCACGCCGAGAACGGCCACGACGACACGGCGGGGTTTAGTAGTACCGATGCGGTGGGGGAGTTCCATGGTCACTGCTTCTCCTTGCTGAGGAGGCGGAACTGGATCGCGGTGACGATGACCAGGAAGACCAGCAGGATGACGACTTCGGTTTGCCCGATGTTGGGGTCACCGAGCACGAAGGTGTTGTTGTACAGGTCGTACATGATGAGGCGGGTGCTGTTGGCGGGCCCCCCGCCGGTGAGGATGAGGACGGGCACGAAGGCGAGGACGCTGGCGACGGTGTTGGCGACCACGACAAACGCGAGCGGTCGTCGGAGGTTGGGCAGGGTGATGGACCACAGGCACCGCCACCAGCCGGCGCCGTCGATCGCGGCGGCCTCATAAAGCTCGTGGGGGATGTCTTGCAGCCCAGCGATAAGGAACAGCGTCCAGTAGCCGATTCCGATCCAGGACATCAGGATGATGATCGCGATGAGCGCTTGATCGGGCGACGTGAGGAACGGCTGCGGTGGAATGCCGACGCTCTCTAGGACGGCATTGATGGGTCCCTGCGGCTGGTAGGCGATGCCCCAGATGACGGTGGCGACAGCGGCGGGGGCGGCGACGGGTACGAAGACGAGCGCGCGGATGATACCGACGCCGGGCATCCGTTCCACGAGGAGCAGGGCGAGGAAGAGCGCGATGATGATTTGCCCGGGGACGATGATGAGGAGGAACTTGCCCGTGGTGAGCAGCACCCCGATGAAACCGGGATCGTTGAGGAGCAGGACGTAGTTGTCCAGGCCGACGAACCGGCCGCCCCCGAAGTTCTGCGATCCCCGCTTGAAGCTTTCGATGACGGCTTCCACAGTCGGCACGATCCGAAGGAAGATCAGCAGGAGAAGTGCGGGCGCAAGGAAGAGAGCGGCGGCCCGCCAGTTACCGTTTCGCCGACGGCGGCGCCGGGGAGCGGTGGGCTCCGCTCCCCGGGCGTTCGTCGGGCGCTCGATCAGAGTCGATCCCACAGCGACTGCAGCTCTTCTTGCGCGGCTTCCAGGGTCGCGACGACGTCCTGACCGTTTCGGATGTCGGCGTATGCACGTCCGAGGACGTCCTGCAACTGCGTGAAGCCGGGACTATTCGGACGGTTCACCGCTGCTGTTTCCAGCTCGGACAGGGTCAGCGCTCCCATGCCATCGGTGGCCGGCGGGAACTCCGCGTCGATCTTCTCGATATACGCGTCGAACGAGTCGGTGTTCGTGGGCGGGATGATGACTTCCTGCGCGGAGATGGCGTTGCCCTCAGGGTTCAGCGAGGCGAACTCGATGAACCGCTTGGACGCCTCGAGCGAGTCCGTTGCCGGACTGATCGCGATGTTCCAGGAGCCGGTCGGCATCGCGGGCGTGCCGCCTTCGAACTCAGGGTTGGGTGCGAGCCCGAGATTGATGGGCGTGTCGGCTTCCTTGATCGGGTTCAGCGACCACGGTCCGCCGATGAAGAACGCAGCCGATCCGGCGGCGAAGAGCTGGCTCATCTGGTCGGTCTCGATGCCGCGGGGGGCGAGTCCGTTGGCGAAGAGGTCGCCGTACCAGGTCATTGCCCGCACCCATCCTTCGTTGGTGACGTCCGCCGTGAGGAGATCTTCGCCGGTAGCGCCGGATCCGCCGCCGGCGGACTCTGTAAGGGCCTGCAGCTGGTAGTAGCGATCGGTCTGATCAAACAGCAGACCCCACTCCGCCCCGGCGGCTTGCGCCGCGGTGGCCTGCTCGGTGATCTCTTCCCAGGTCAGACGCTCATCCACAGAGGGGTAGGGGACGCCTGCCGCGTCGAGGAGGTCCTTGTTGTAGTAGAGGTATTGCAGCGACGTCCACATTGGCAACGCCCACAACTTGCCCTCGAACTCGTTGCCCTCGGCTGCCGCAGCAAGCGACGTGCCCTGAACTTGATCCCGGTACTCGGAAAGATCGGTGAGAAGCCCCCGGGTGGCAAGCGAACCGATCGCTCCCGCGTCGGCCAAGTAGACGTCAACGCCGGCATCGCCGTCGCCGACGCGCTGTTGGATGACGTTGTTGTACTGATCGAAGGGGACGTTCTGATAGCTGACGGTGATGTCCGGGTTGGCTTCCTCGAAAGCGTCGATCAGCGGCTGGAAGACCTCTGCCGGGTCCGCGCCGATCATCGTGATCTCGCTCGGCCCGTCGGACGCGTCACCGCTGGGGCTCGCTGAGCAGCCAGCCAACACGAGAACGGTGGCGGCGCCAAGCGCGACGAACGCGGTTGTGGTGCGCATGTGTTTCTCTCCTTTGAGGATTGCTGTGTGAATCGGGTTATTGCTAGTCCGGCATGAGGGAGCCGGATGCGCCGATGTGCTCCGGAACGCGGGTTCCGGTCCATCGGACGGATTGAGCCGCGGCAGCAGTCGCTGTGTCCGCTGCGGCGGGAAGATCACTCCCACGACTGAGTTCTGCCGCGAGCGTGCCCACGAAGAAGTCGCCGGCCCCGGTCGTGTCAACGACGTCGGCAACGAAACGGCCGGGGATAGAACCGTTGTTATCTCTGGCTGCCCAAACGCAACCGTCTCTTCCGAGCGTTACTACGGCGGAAACGCACTCTGTCCCTCGAACGAGGCGCTTTGCAAGGTGTTCTCGCCCGCTTGCTTGATCTCCAAGCATCGCGCGCGCTTCCCCCTCGTTGACGACCAGGGGATCGCACTGGACAAGCACCTCACTGTCCAGCGTTGCGACCGGACCGTTGTTGACGATGAATCGGGCTCCGTATGTCCGAGCATGATGTGCGGCGGCTGACACGGCTGCGGTGCTGACCTCGGTTTGCGCGACCACCACTGCGACAGCAGGAGCGCCGTAAAGGTTCCCGGCCGAGACGAAACGGTTTGCTCCAGCGTTGACGATGATGCGGTTCTCGCCGTGCTCATCCACGATCACGACTGCAGATCCGGTAGCTGTCCCCATCACGCGTCGGATCAGGCGGGTGTCGACTCCAGCCTTGTCAAGCAGTTCGACCTGCTCCAGGCCGTGCTGATCATCCCCCACCGCGCCGACGAGCATGACCTGCCCCGGATCGGGAAGATGGTGCGCAGCAGCCGCAGCTTGATTCGCCGCTTTCCCCCCGGGTGAGCGGTGAGAGCTCAATGCGGCAACGGTCTCCCCGCGCTGGGGGAAACGCTCAACCCGCTCAACGAGGTCGACGTTGATCGCCCCGATGACCAAAATTCGTTGCTGCACGTGAACCTCTCTGTTCTACTCGCGTAGACGACTTCAGTAGAGTAATACTCTGTCTACAGCAGTTGCGCAAGTATCAACGAGAAGTGGAACAAGATGACTCGTCCAACACGCAATGACGTGGCCCGGCGCGCGGGCGTCAGCACTGCTGTTGTTAGCTATGTCCTTAACGACGGCCCGCGGCCCGTTGCTGCGCCGACGCGGGCCCGTGTGCTTCGAGCCATTGAGGATTTGGGTTACAGACCAAACGCGTCCGCCCGCGCGTTGAAGCTCGCGCGAACCGGCGTAATCGGCCTCTTCGTACCCGACATCGCCAACCCGTTCTTCGCGGCTTTCGCGCAGCACGTGCAGGACCAAGCACAGAAGCGCGACCTCGCCGTGATGATCGGCAACACCGGGTTAGATCCGGATCGGGAAGAAACCCAACTCGGATCTATAATCGAGCGACAGGTCGACGGCCTCATCGCATTCGGAATCAAGGGTGCGGCACAGCTCGACCGGCTCATAACCTCAGGCATCCCACTTGTGTCGATGGACTGGCAGCTACAGGACGGATCGGTCCCAACGATCGTCGCGGACGACTACGGAGCAGCCCGGACAGTGATAGAGCACCTCATCGGGCACGGCCACCAGCAGATCGCCTTCATTGGTGGGCCGGAAGATCTCCAGGTATCTGGGGCGCGACGCGACGCCTGGCGAGCGGCGGTCCTCCCCGGCCTGGACGATGCTGCGGCACAGCACCTGGCCGTCTCCACAGAGTTCAGCTTGGAGGGAGGCTACAACGGATACATCACCATCCACGAGCAGCTCGGCCGCCATCCGCAGGCACTCTTCGCCTCCTCGGACGTGCAGGCGATCGGCGCCATCCGCGCAGCCACCGATCTCGGCCTCAGCGTCCCCAGCGACCTTGCCGTGGTCTCTTTTGATGGGACGCAGGTGGGACAGTTCAGCGTCCCCTCACTGACAGCTGTGCGCCTCCCGCTCGAGCTGATGGCAGAACATGCCCTCCAGAAAGTACTGCAGGGTCCCGGGAAGCTTGGGCTCCACTCGACCGTGCCGCACACCCTGGTCGTCGGAGAGTCGTGCGGCTGCGCTCGTCAGCGTCGACAATCTGTGTCCCCCGACTCGACGTCGAAAGCAGTTGACGAGGATAGCTCGCACCTTCCGGACTAACCCCGGCGGACCACTCGACGCGGACCTTGGCCCGCACGCGCGATCCGCCGGGGAGTCACCTGTCACAGCGGGGCGGTTACCCGCGACAGCGCATAAGACCAAAGTGAGTCGGGGTCGAGTGTCGACGTCGTGTAGACGACCGTGATCTCACTCTCGTTCGGCAGAGTCCCGTACTGGGTACGAAGGAATCCTGGGTTGTGTGTCCGCGCCGCGCCAGACAGCGAGCCATCAATCGACCCCTCAACCGTCCATGTCCCGGTGCTGTTCCACATATCGCTGCCTGGGAGACTGAGAATCTGCACAGCTGTGGAGATGTAGTTCGGGCTACTGGTGGGGTAAGGGTGGCGTTCACGAACCATGTAGAACCGGTCTCGCTGGGGCGAATAGACGATGTCAAAATTGTTCAGGTCGTCTGGATTTCCGTTTGCATCAACGAGGCCCGCCGTGGTGATGTCGTGGATGCCTGACAAAACCGGTGCCCCACCGTCTAAGTCGACCATCGCCATCTTCCCCACGTTCGGTCCTCCGTACCCCTCTGTCCACGTCAGCACGGCTGTGCCGCTGGTCGGGTCGATGGTGGTGGCGCTGGGTTGCCCGGCGCCCCAGTCAGACGTCGGTTCGCCCGTTCGAAACGCAACGATCGGGGAGGGGTATCGCACCCACGGACCATCGAGGCTGTTGGAGTAGGCCACGCCGACCTGGTTGTGGCAAGAACACGCCTGGTCATTCCCTAGATAAAACATCGCGTAGGAGTACGACTGCCCGCTGTACGAGGCATTCACCCGAATCACACTTGGATCGCACAAATGGTACGAGTCCCACCCGGCGCTCGATGGCCCCAGGGCAGACGCGCTCGAGGTAACGATGCCTCCCGTGCGCTTCGTGAGAAAGGCGTGATCACGGATGTCACCGCTCGCGCGACTGTGACAGGTGTAATACCGTTCCGTGGTTCCATCGATTGCCGACGCGGCATACGAATAGCCCGGAGACTGGATAGAACTCGCCGCGTACACGAATGTCGGACTCGACCACGTGCCCAGCCCAGAAGCAGCGGTCGGCGCAACCAGCACGGTCGAAACGACAGCGATCGCCATCACCGCCAATACAAGTCGCTTTCGCAGATTCACCCTGATCTCCTTTGATTCGGCGTTGCCCGCGAGTTAATCTACGCGAGTAGATCTGACACTACGCCCAGCAAACCTCGAATCGCAACGACTCGACAACGTCAGGGGTTACGGCCGCGGACGCCCAGTGACATTTCGTTATCACGCGGTTGAGGCCTATCTCACCTCAGGCTCGGCCGATCGCCGAGTCCCGACCGCCAGGTGTGCCTCACGGCGGGTAAACCCGTGAGAAAGATCGTGTCGCGATCGACTGCTTCCGGCACATGTGCGAAAAGTCACCCTCCGCGCAAACACAGGCGAGCGAGCTCTCACACACCCGTGAAATGCCGCGGGGTTTGAGTTCAAATCCCACCGTCACCGCCATAAAATCCCTGATCAAGAGGAGCTCCGCGACTCTGTTCAGAGGAGTCGAAAGAAGGCGTCGCGCCTCGTGCGCGGCGCCTTCTCTCGCTTCTCACCGCCGCTGAGGACTCAGGACGACGACAGGTTCGCGTGCAGCCCGCCGCCTGCGAACTCGGTACGCAGGATGCCGCGGCGCCGCAGAATCGGCACGATCTCGTCGAGCGCGCGGTGCAGCGTGACGGGGTGCAGGTCGCCCGAGAAGATGAGCCCGTCGTTGTCGGCGTCGTCCCCGAGGGCCTGGATGACGTCGGCGAGCTCTTCAGCTGTCCCGACGGTGCCGCTGATGCCGTCGCCGATGCGGCCGAGCCGTGCCTTGCCGGCGAGGATCTCGCGGAACGGCACGTCGGCGAAGGAGTCGAAGCGACCGCGAAGGCCCTTGATGGTTCCCTGCGATACGTGTTCGCCGAAGATCGCCGGGTCCAGGGGTCGGTCGAGATCGAGGGTGGTGAGGTCGGTTTCGAGGTCGCTGGACCATGCCTCGGCGACCGCGAGAAGTGCCGCGTCGTCGGGGTTCGCGGATGCGGCGACGATGCGGTCGGCTTCTTCCGTGGAAGACGCGACGATGGGTTTGAAGACGAACATCGTCTTGATGGCGCCGGGATCGCGGCCGTGTTCGACCGCGTCGGCGCGAACGCGTTCGCGGTAGCCGCGCACGGCCTCGACGTCGAGATTCGACAGGGCGAGCTGGATGTCCGAGTTCTCACCGGCGAATCGGATGCCGCGCGGCGAGCCTCCAGGTGAGGCGATGACCGGTTCGGAGGAGAGTGGCTCGGCGTTCAGCGGACCGTCGAACGACCAGTACTTGCCGCGGTGCTCGACAGCGCGGATCTTCGTACCGTCGGCGTAGATCTGCGTCTCAGGATCGGCGATCAGTGCTCCGTCACCCCAGCTGCGCCAGAGCAGTCGCAGCGCCTCGAGCCACTCCTGCGCGCGGTCGTAGGCCGCATCGTGCGGCAGGCGATCCTGGCCGAAGTGGTGGGCAGACCCGACATCGGTCACCACGTTCAGTCCGAGGCGGCCACCGGACAGGTGCTGCAACGAGGCGAACTGACGGGCGGCGGTGTACGGATGCCAGGCGGCGGGGTTGGCGGTCGGGATGACGCCGAGGTGCTCGGTGGCGGCGAAGAGGTACGGGGCGAGCGTCCACGGATCGTGCTTCGGGCCCCCGTAGGCCTTGCGCACCCGGAGGTCGAGCGTGGCGGGGCTGATACCGACGGAGAGGGCGTCCTCGATGAGCACGAAGTCGAAACCGGCCTGCTCGAGGGTGCGGGCGCCCTCTTGGTAGAGCCCGGGTGTGCGCCAGTCGTAGTTCCACTCGTAGTACGGGCGCCCCCATCCGTGAGGGCCGAAGCCGCGCGAGAGGAACCAGCCGAAGTGCTGCTGCTTGGTCATGCGATCCCCGCGCGCTCGAGGAGATCGGCAGCCTGAACCGCGGCCAGTGCGCGGTCGAGATCCGCGATCAGGTCCTCGACATCCTCCAGGCCGATCGAGACGCGCAGAAGTCCCTGCCCGATGCCCGCGGCGACGCGCTCGTCTTCCGTGCGGTTGACGTGCGTCGTCGAGGCGGGATGCAGCACGAGCGAGCGGACGTCGCCGAGGTGGGTCATCCGGGTGAACAGCCGCACGGAATTCGTGAACGTCTTCGCGGCATCCCTCCCGCCCCGCAGGGTGAAGGCGAACACCGACCCCTGCCCCCGCGGAAGGTACTGCTCCGCCAGTGGCCGGTAGGGGTTGGATGCGAGTCCGCTGTAGTCGACGGACTCGACAGCGGGATGCGCCTCGAGCCACTCGGCGATGCGCTGGGCGGACTCGGAGTGCCGCTGCACGCGCAGCGACAGCGTCTCGATGCCCTGAAGGAGCAGGAACGCGGTGAAGGGCGACGGCGAAGGCCCCTGCCGCAGCGCGACGACCGACCTCGCGTACGCCGAGAACGCGGCGCGGCCGAAGCGATCGGCGACCGTGCGCCCGTCGGGGCCGCGGTTGTCCGAGAGGTGCGGGTAGCGGCCGTCGGTCGCAGTCCAGTCGATCCGGCCCGCGTCGACGATGACCCCTCCGAGGACCGTGCCGTGGCCGGCGAGGAACTTGCTCGCCGAGTGCACCACGATGTCCGCACCATGCTCGATCGGCCGCAGAAGGTAGGGAGTGGCGAGTGTGTTGTCGATGATCAAGGGGATCCCGTGGCGCTGGGCGACGGTGGCGACGGCGCGGATGTCGAGGATGTCGTTCTTGGGGTTCGGAATCGACTCGGCGAACAGCACTCGTGTCTCCGGCCGGATGGCCGCCTCCCACGCCTCCGGGTCGTTCGCGTCACCGACGAAGGATGTCGTGATGCCCAGTCGGGCGAAGTTGTCGCGGAAGAGCTCGCGAGACCCTTCGTAGATGCTGTTCGCCGACACGATGTGGTCGCCCGCGCCGACCAGGGCGAGCACCGCGGTGGAGACCGCGGCTTGGCCGCTCCCGACGAGAAGCGCATCCGCGCCGCCCTCGAGGTCGGCGATGCGCCGCTCGACCGCCGCGCTCGTCGGGTTGCCCGCCCGTGAATAGCTGTAGCCGTCATCGGCCTGGGCGAACCGTTCGTTCGCCTGATCGAAGTCGTCGAACACGAATCCGGCCGTCAGATAGATCGGTGTCGCGCGCGGGCGGTGGGACTGGTCGGGTTCCACGCCGGCGTGGATCTGCCGGGTCGCGAACCCGAGCCCGTCAACGGGCATCGACGTTCGCTCCCTCGTCGGCGGGCGAGTCTTCCTCAGCCTGCGAGTTCAGGACGGCGAGGTGCATCGCGTGCCAAATCTGAAGAGGGGGGATCGAACGCCGGGCAACCATGAAGGGAGAATAGAGCCGCCCTCGGGGCCCCTCCGATCGGTGCGTCACCCGAGGAAACACAGCTCGTCATCTCGCGTCACAGAGAACTCTTCACTCGCGGGGTCGGATGCGAGAGCCCTCCGTCTCGAGCCATTCGGCGATGATGACCCGTCGATCGTCGATGACGGATGCCGGGAAGGCGAGTCCGCGGCTCGGTACCGAGGCCCCGAGTTCGACCAGCAACGGTCGCAGCGTGTGCTCCACAGCGAGGGCGTGCGCCGGCGCGCCGATCGTCATCACCGGGATCGCGGTCACCGCGGCCAGTCCGGACGACGGATAGCGGTCGAGGAACGCCTTGAGCAGCCCGGTGTACGCCGCCTTGTACGTCGGGCTGGCGACGATGAGGATGTCCGCCGCGGCGACGCGTGAGAGCAAGGCGTCGACGTCCTCGTCGGGGAATCGGAACAGCCTCTGCGCGACGTCAGCGAGATCGATGGTGGGTTCGGCATGAGCACCTGTCCGCTCGGCCAGCTGGCCGGCGAGCTCCTCCGCCACGAGCCGGGTGCGCGAACCGGGTCGCGGGTTGCCGACGAGAACGACGATGGACGACATGGGTTCCTCACTGGCGGGGTCGGGAAGACCTGGTTCTTCCGCGCCAGGCTAGGGTTCTCGCTGCGGAGGGGCACCGCTGTGCGACGAACTGTGACGTCCGGTCCTGGCCGCTTTGTTTCGTCGATGGTCGGCGGATTGCGCTCTGTTTCACCCCTCCACGACATGCTGCGCGGCACTTCGGACACTCGATGTATGCCGCTGCTGATCACCGCGCTCGAGCTGGCCTCCGAGCTGAAGGCGGGGCGCAGCGTGCGGTTGCTGGACGTGCGGTGGCGTCTGAACCTGCCGGAGGGGCGACCGGGGTATGTGTCGGGCCATCTTCCCGCCGCCGTCTACGTCGACCTGGAGCGAGAACTGGCAGACCGCGGCCATCCGGAGGTCGGACGGTACCCGCTGCCGCGACATTCCGCCCTTCAGGACTCCACGAGACGCTGGGGGATCCGCGAGGGCGACCTCGTCGTCGCGTACGACGACAACGATGCGGTGCCGGCCGCGCGCGCGTGGTGGCTCCTCCGCGAAAGAGGCGTGGATGTGCGGGTGCTCGACGGGGGCATCCGCGCCTGGGTGGCGGCCGGTCTTCCTATCGAGCGGGGTGACGTGCTGCCGCCGCGGGGCGACATCATCCTTCCCGAGCGCGATCCAGGGGTCGCGACCATCGATGATGCGGCACGAGCACCCGCCTCGGGGTACCTCATCGACGTCCGGTCGCCCGAGCACTACCGGGGTCAGTCGACCCGACTCGACGACGTGGCCGGCCACATCCCGGGCGCCGTCAACATACCGACCGTCTCCCACATCGCGCCCGATGGAACACTCCGGTCGGCCGAGCACATCCGGGCGACGGTCGCCGCGGCATCCGTCGATCCGAGTGTGCAGATCACGCTGTACTGCGGCACCGGGATCGCTTCTGCGCACTCGGCGCTCGCGTTCGCCCGCGCGGGGATCGACACGCGCATCTACGTCGGATCGTGGAGCCAGTGGGCGCTCTCCTCCACCCGGCCGATCGCGGTCGGTCCCACGCCGTCCGGCGCGATGCGCGGATGGTGACGACTGTGCGCCCCGCGCCCCTGTCGGGTGGTGTGGGTACCTGTGTTACGCCGCACTTGCATGCCCGTGGTGAAGGGTTCATCGTCAGGACGACTACATGCCACCCGAACCCGAGGGATCTTCGATGAGTGTTATCTCCCCGGTCTCTCACCGGCCCGCTGCCGCATCGGAGTCGGCCGAGTCCGATGCGGACTGTCCCGTCGGCCTGACATTCCGTGTCGAGCGCACGCCGTTCGACGAGACGTACGTGCCGCCCCCCAGCACCCGGCTGACCACCAACTACGCCAATCTCGCCCGTGGTGAGCGCCGTCAGGAGAACCTGCGCAACGTCCTGACGATGATCGACGCGCGCTTCAACGATCTCGCCGATTGGGACAATCCCGACCGCGACCGCTACCGCGTCGAACTCCAGATCGTCTCGGTGGGCCTTCAGATCGACAGCGGCGGAGAAGCCGATCTCGAAACGCCCGCCTTCCCGCTCATCGAGATGCTTCAGACGACGATCGTGGACCGGCGGCTCGGCCGGCGCATCCCCGGCATCGTCGGCAACAACCTGTCTTCGTATGTGCGCGACTACGACTTCAGCATCCTCCTGCCCCGTCTCGCCGGAGAGAGCCCGAGCGGGAGCATCCCCGAGAGCTTCGGACAGCTCCACGGGAACCTGTTCCGCGCCTTTCTCGCGTCCGACGCGTACACCCGCGCGTTCGACACCCCGCCCGTCGTGTGCCTCAGCGCGTCGAGCACGAAGACCTACCACCGGACGGACAACCGTCATCCCCTCCTGGGTGTGGAGTACGTGCAGGACGAGTACTCGTTCACCGACACCTACTTCGCCAAGATGGGACTGGGCGTCCGCTACTTCATGCCGCCCGGCGGCGTCGCGCCGCTGGCGTTCTACTTCCGCGGCGACCTTCTGAGCGACTACGGGAACCTTCCGCTCATCGCGACGGTCAGCACGATGGAGACGTTCCAGAAGATCTATCGACCCGAGATCTACAACGCCAACGCCGCCGCGGGTGCGCGATATCGTCCGAGCCTGGAGCACACCGACTTCTCCACGACGCAGGTCACCTATGACCGGGATGAGCGCGCGCGTCTCGCTGTCGAGCAGGGGAGATTCGCCGACGAGGTGCTCATCGCCCCCCACGGGGAGAGGCTGCAGCGGTGGTCCGACCTGCAGTCCGCTCAGACCGGCGATCCGGAGGAGAAACGGTGACACGAGACATCCCGACCAGACTTCTTCCCACCTCGACGGCGGGCAGCCTGCCGAAGCCATCGTGGCTCGCACAGTCGCAGACCCTCTGGTCGCCGTGGAAACTCACCGGTGAGGAACTCGCCGGCGGCAAGCGGGACGCGCTGCGACTCTCCCTTGCCGATCAGCTCGAAGCGGGCCTCGACATCGTCGGTGACGGGGAGCAGACGCGGCAGCATTTCGTCACCACCTTCATCGAGAATCTCGTCGGGGTGGATTTCGAGAACCGCGCCACGGTGAGAATCCGGGATCGATACGACGCAGCTGTGCCGCGGGTCGTCGGGGATGTCTCCCGGGGCGCCCCGGTGTTCGTCGATGATGCCCGGTTCCTGCGCGCGCACACCGACCGGCCCATCAAGTGGGCTCTTCCCGGTCCGATGACCATGGTCGACACCCTCTTCGACGCGCACTACCGCAGCCGGGAGAAACTCGCGTGGGAGTTCGCGGGAATCCTCAATCAGGAGGCGAAGGACCTCGCCGCCGCCGGTGTCGACATCGTGCAGTTCGACGAGCCCGCCTTCACGGTGTTCCACGACGAGGCGAACGACTGGGGGATCGCCGCGCTGGAGCGCGCCGCATCCGGGCTGTCCTGTGAAACCGCGGTGCACATCTGCTACGGGTACGGCATCGAGGCCAACACCACCTGGAAGAAGACGCTCGGATCCGAGTGGCGCCAGTACGAGGAGACCCTTCCCACCCTGCAGCGGTCGAGTCTCGACATCCTTTCTCTGGAGCGTCACAACTCCCGCGTGCCGATCGAGCTTCTCGACCTCGCCCGGGGGAAGAAGCTCATGGTCGGCGCGATCGACGTCGCGACGAACACCGTCGAGACGCCGGAGGAGGTCGCCGACACGCTGCGCGCCGCGTTGCGTTTCGTCGATGCGGACAAGCTCTATCCGTCGACCAACTGCGGCATGGCACCGTTGGCGTCGAGCGTCGCTCGCGGGAAGCTGGCCGCGCTGTGCGCCGGGGCGGAGATCGTCCGGTCCGAGATCTCGGATGCTGCGGGCCAGCAGCCCTCCTCGACCGGCGCCGTCCGCACCGACGGATGACCCCTGCCCGCACGGCCGATTCGCACCCCTTCGACCGGCTCGATCGGGCCCGGCTCGATCGGTCGGAGAGTCGCAAGTGGAGCCTGCACGCTGGGGCGATAGGCGCCTGGGTGGCGGAGATGGCGCGCTGAGCAATCGAGAGCCGCCGGGACGCGGCGCGCATGGTGAAGCACCTGATGTGTGCCCCACCGCGAGTGACCCGTGAGAAAGAACGTGTCGCGATCGATAGCCTCGGGGACACCTGCGAAAGGTCGACTCCCGCGGAAACACAGACGAGCATGCCCTCGCACACCCATGAAAGACCGGGGGATACGAGTTAAATCCCACCGTCACCGCCATGGATCCCTGACCAGACGCTGATTTCGCTCTCGGTCGGATTCGCTTGGGGAGAGGCGTCGCGCCTGGAGCGCGGCGCTTCTCCTATTTCGCCAGGGCTTTCGTTTCCAACCGAGGAGCGCCGCGGCAATCCGCCGGCCGTCCGCACCTGCCGTGGGGCAGATTCCGACCGATGGTCCGCTGCAACCGTCGGACGGATGAGGAAACCCCCCCGATTTACTTGCCCTCAGTGTCGGCCGCGTGTGCGGCGAGGAGGTCGACCCTCTCGACCAACCGCTCTACCGGGGGTGGATCGGTCCCGAACAGCAAGCTTGCGCACAACGGGGCGATGACGAGCTCGAAGACGTCCTCGGACGTGGGCACCGTCTCACCTCTGGCCGCCGCGCGGTCGAGCATGAGCTGAAGCTCGTCGAACCGACGCGACAAGGCTGGCGGTAAAGAGCCCCCGTCGCCGAGTCGCACGGAGACGAGCGTGCGTAGGAGCAGTACTCCCTCCGAGCCCGCGAGATCCTCCGCGGCTTGGCGCGCGTACTCCCGCAGGTCGTTCGCGTAGTCGCCGGTATCCGGCACCGGCGAGCGCGCGCTCAACCGTTCACTCACGACGTCGAGCAGGACGCCGTCCACGCTGCCCCATCTGCGGTACAGGGTGCCGAGGTGAACACCCGACCGCTCGGCGATCCGAGCCATCGTGATCTCGGCTAGCGGCTGCTCCGACTGGAGGGCCGTCACCGCTGCGTGAACGTCGGAGCGGACGCGGGCGGAGCGACCGCCCGGACGCTGGGCTTTCCGCGACGCCGGATCATTCATCGGCTCACTCTAACGCGAGGAGTGTCGCAGACGGTGTGGCCCTGGCTGCTATCGCGAATAATTTCGCGGTTCGAACGCACGCGTGCTAACGTCGAACTGTAAAGAGAAAGAACTCGCTTTAAGCGGGCAATGAAAGGAGCGGTCGTGAACGACATGACTATCAACAACGTGCGGGATGCCGCGCGCCAGACCTTCCGCAATCACCTCGACTACCTGTCGTCGGGCCGGATCCCCGAGTGGGTGGAGCTGTTCGCGGACGAGGGTGTGCTCGAGTTCCCCTACGGTCCCGAGGGGTTCCCGAAGGCGGTGAGTGGAAAAGCCGAGCTGCTCGACTACATGCAGAACTTCCCGAAGCACTTCTCGGTGAAGTTCACCGACCTCGTCTTCCACGAGACGGCAGACCCGTCGCTCGTCATCGCTGAATTCTCGAGCGTCGGCACCGCCCTGACTACGGGCCGCCCCTACAACCAGACATACATCTCGGTTGTCGAGACGACCGACGGGAAGATCACTCGCTACGTCGACTTCTGGAACCCGCAGGTTGCCGCCGACGCGCTGCGCGGCGGGGCGGACGGCGTCTTCGCCACCATTGCGAACGACTAATGGTCAGGGCTGGCCGCCCTGTTCAGGGGCGGCCAGCCCTACGCACGGCATCGACGGACGGAAGTGAGCGGCAGGCGGCGTCGAACTCCTGTGCGACCCGGCCCTCAGCGCTGCGGGCGGCCCCTCGAGATCCGCGTCGTCGGGTCTTGGCGATGTTTCCGCGGTCTTTCCCCGCGTAGGGTTCTTCGGAGCGGGTGTCTGACGCCTCCAGGGAGATCATGAAGATTTATCACATTGGAACTGTCCTTCTTGGGTGCGGGTTCGCCATGCTCGTCGGCGTGGTTCTGCTCTTGGACCCGACGGCTCCGGATGCGAACATCGGCGCGGGAATCCTGGCAATGGTCGGCGTTCCGGTCGGCACACTCGGACTTGTGATGATCATCGGCCACGCGCTGTTCCGGACTTTCAAGACTGTCCGGAGCTGAACTTCCGCGGTCGGGCAGGTTATCCCGACCCTGGTACGTCGCCCAGATGCGCGAGCACTCGGTCGACCGTTGCCGGGCGCGAACCGCGCGTCCACATCGCGACGACGGGCAGCGAGACCGGTTCCGCGATCTCGAGCTGCACGATCTCGGGGTCGCGGGTCGCGTCTGGCGACGCAATCGCCACGACATCCAATTCGGAGAGGTCGCTCAACGACACCCCCAGGCCGCTCGCCCGCGACAGTACGGGCGTGATCGTCGCCCCGTGCGCGGAGACCAGGCGCAGGAGGCCATCGGTCAGAGGTGTGCCGGGTTCGTTCCACACCAGCAGCCGCTCGCCATCGAGTTCCCGAAGGTGCACACCGTCTGTCCGCTGGGCCCACCGGTGGCGTGCGGGCACGTACAGCCGTGCCGGCGTCGACCGAACCGCAACGCTGTCGATACCGGGCGCCACGAGAACCGATCGAGCGAACATCAGCTCGACGCGACGGTCGCGCAGGGCGGCACGCACGTGCTCCGGTCGAAGTTCGTGCATGACGACGGACAATGACGGTACGTTCACGCGAAGCGCGTCGACCAGGGCCAGCCGCTCTCCTTGACTGAGCGCGGGCGACACACCGACCTCGACCGTCCCCGCCGTTCCGCTTGCTACGCGCTGCACGCGCTCGAGAACTGCGTCGACCATCGAGAGGGCCGCGGGCGCGCCGCGCTGCAGCTCGGCGCCCGCCGGCGTGAGCGACACATCGTGTGTCGACCGCTCGAAGAGAGGAACGCCCAGGTCGCGCTCGAGCTGCCCGATCGTCTTCGAGACCGCCTGCTGCGTCATGAACAACGCCGACGCCGCCCGAGTGAAGTTCAGCTCCCGAGCCACCGCGAGAAAGACACGAAGCTGCCGCAGATCAGGCATCGAGCGCCCCCGGTTGTGACTTCACGTCGAATGCTCGTTTCCTATCGCAGACCGATGGGAACAATCTGGAAACCAGGATGCTGCGGCGGGAGAAACCCGAGGACCGTAGTGAGCTCCTGTCAGCGACCCGATCATTCAGCGAGAGTAGACCGTCATGCCCGCATACAGCCTTACCGAAGTCACCGTGCTCGACGAAGCCGGTGCTCAGCACTACGCCGAGCTGACCCGTGCGGCCGTCGCCGCATACGGTGGAGCATTCCGAGTGCTTGCTGCCGAGGCCGATATCGCCGAAGGCGAATGGGCACCGGACAAGCGGGTTGTTCTCATCGAGTTCCCCGACATGCAACACATCCATCGGTGGTACCACTCTGCCGAGTACGCACCGGCTCGCGAAATCGCCAGGACGGCGCTCGAGCGCACTCTGGTCTTCGTCGAGGGGGTCGAAGATGGTGGGGGCGAAGGCGCACTCGAGCTGAACGACGCGGAGGCGACGGTTCGGCGGTTCTACGAAGCGATGTCCAGCGGAGACACGAGCGCCGCCCGTGACTTTCTCTCCGAGGGCTGGGAAGACATCCCGCTTCCCCCCGGGGTTCCGGCCGGCGTCGAAGGCTTCACGGCAACGGTCGCCTTTCTTCGCGCGGCGTTCCCCGATCTGAGCGTCACGGTGGAAGACGTCCTGATCTCGGGTGACCGGGTCGCCACGCGGGTCGTGGCGCGGGGCACGCACCTCGGAGAGTTCCTCGGGGTCGCGCCGACCGGTCGGATCGTCGAATTCCGCGCGTTCGACTTCCACCGGCTGTCGAGCGGCAAGATCGCGCAATCCTGGCACATCGAAGACCTCTTCGCCGTGCTCGACCAGCTTCAGGGTTGACCTCGTGATCCACCCCGAACAGTGGGGTCGAGGCTTCATCGACCCTGCGCCGGGGCGTAGGTTGAAGCCACCGTGCGACCCGAGTCGCCTCCCACGCTCCACGAAGGACGGTTGCCATGAGCGCCGAGATCAGGAGCCGAGCCGCATCGATCGAGGGGTCAGCCCTCGGCGGCTTCGGCGTTCAGCCTCCCACGCGTGCGGAGCTGCGCGCTCAGGGGAAGGCGCATCGATCAGACCTGCCGCTGGCCGCCCATGCCGAGTCCGGGGCGGATCGGCCGGACCGGGACGCGGTCGGGGTGCTTCGCGCGCAGGAGGACGCTCGGGAGCACGGGCTGATCCCGCTGAGGTACGGCCGGATGGCCGCATCCCCGTTCGCCTTTCTTCGCGGCTCGGCAGCGGTCATGGCCCGAGACCTGGCGGCGAGCCCCTCGACCGGCCTGACCGTGCAACTGTGCGGAGACGCGCACGTGGCCAATTTCGGTATGTACGCGGCGCCCGACCGGTCGTTGGTGTTCGACCTGAACGACTTCGATGAGACGTATCCGGGCCCTTTCGAGTGGGACGTCAAACGCTTGGCCGCCAGCGTCGTCGTGGCCGCCTGTGCTGGCGGGGCGAGCGATGCCGCGAGGCACGCGGCGGCGGTCACCACAGTGAAGTCGTACCGGAAGACCATCGCCGCCATGGCCGCCATGTCTCCCCTGGAGGCGTGGTACGCGCGGGTCGAGGTGGACGAGCTCGCCGCACGTCTTCGGCGCACGGCGCTCGGCAAGGGGGTGCGGCGGGCCGCGAAGAAATCACTCCGCAACACCGGCGACGTGGCTGTCGGCAAGCTGACCGAGGCCGCGCCCGACGGACGGCTGCGTTTCCGCGCCGATCAGCCCCTCCTCGTGCCCGTCGACGACCACCTCGAGCCGGGTATCGATGCACGAGTGGCAGTTCTCTTCGACCGATACCTCTCCACCCTCACCCCTGACCGGCAGGTGCTCCTGAGTCGGTTCGGCTACCGGGCCGTGGCCCACAAAGTCGTCGGAGTGGGGAGCGTCGGCACGCGGGCGCTCGTCCTGTTGTTCGAGTCCGGGGACGGCGATGCACTGCTTCTTCAGGTGAAGCAAGCGGGTCGATCAGTCCTCGAGACGATATCGCCACCCGCATCCACGTCGCCGGAGCACGCGGGGCGTCGCGTGGTGAATGGGCAGCGGCTGCTCCAGGCGGCGAGCGATCCCTTCCTCGGCTGGACCGAAGGCACCCGCCTCCCACGCCGGGAGTACTTCGTGCGCCAACTGCGAGACATGAAGGGCGGTGTCGACCTGACCGCCTTGGATGGCGAGGGTCTGGCGATGTACGGCCGCGTGTGCGGCGCGGTCCTCGCTCGGGCCCACGCCCGCGCAGGTTCGGCGGCGATGATCGCCGGCTACCTCGGCGGTTCCAGCGCCTTCGACGAGGCCGTCGCCTCGTTCGCCGTGGACTACGCGGACGTGACCGAGCGCGATCACGCGGCGCTGTGCGCGGCCATCGCCGACGGCGTGGTCCCCGCCACAACCGTCTGAGCCGGCAACGGATCGGCCCGGGGTGCCCCCGGCTTCAGGAGGAAGGCACGGTGATTCGACTCCTCGCGCCTCGACTGATCCGTGGCAGAGGAAGCACCCGCATGTTTATCATCAGCGGTATGGGCAGCCACGTGCGGAAAGTCGAGATGCCAGGTATCGGGACGCGATACGACGTCGCCGGAAATCGGGCCCCACAGCGCGTGTCGGTCATCGAGCACAGGGATGGCCGGCGCGAGATCTATTCGTTCGAAAACAGCTCGACCGACCCCACCTCCGTGATCGAGCTCTCCGCCGAACAGGCTCGCCTCCTGGGAGCAGTACTCAACGGTTCGTACATCACCGACTGACCCGAGATGACGATCCTCGACGGCCAGGTGCAGCCACCCGGCGTGAACATCGTGGGCGCACCCTTCGGGATCCCCATCAACGAGTTGATCGCCGTCGGTGCGCTCCTGCTTGTCGCAGCGCTGCTCGCCCGGCTCGGTCGGCGCATCGGCCTTCCGACCATCCCGTTCTTCATGGCGACGGGGATCCTGCTCGGACCGGGCACGCCGGGCCCCGTGCTGATCGACGATCCCGCGGTCATCGAGTTCCTGGCCACGATGGGTCTCGTCCTTCTGCTGTTCCACCTCGGAGTGGAGTTCCCGCTCGAGCAGGTGCGAGCCAGCGGCGGACGCCTCGTCCTCGTCGCATTCACCTACATCGGTCTCAATGTCAGTGGCGGGATCGTCTTCGGACTGTTCCTGGGGTGGGGCGTCGGTGAGGCCCTGGTGATCGGCGGTGCCCTGGGAATCTCCAGTTCCGCGATCGTCACGAAACTCCTCATCGAGCTGCGCCGCCTCGCCAACACGGAGACTCCGTTGATCCTCGGGATCATCGTCGTCGAAGACCTGTTCCTGGCCCTGTATCTTTCGCTCCTGACGCCGATTCTGGGTGACGCGGAGTCACCGCTGGCACTCGTCGTCGATATCGGAACGAGCTTCCTGTTCCTTCTCGTCCTGCTGGTCGTTGCACGATTCGGGGGGCGTGTCATCGCCGCCGTCATTCGAAGCCGGGAGGAGGAGCTGCTCACCATCGGTGTCGTCGGCCTGGTCTTCCTCGTCGCCGGTACCTCCGCCGAGTTGGGGGTGTCGGATGCGATCGGGGCGCTCATGATCGGCCTCGTCGTCTCGCGGACGTCTTTGAAAGATCGGGTCGAGCGCGTCGTGCTGCCCTTGCGGGATGTCTTCGCGGCGGTGTTCTTCATCGCGTTCGGGCTCACCATCGACGTCCGTGAGCTCGGCGACGTCGTCCTCCCCGCGCTCCTCGCCGTGCTCCTCACGGTGACGCTGAATGTGGTCGCCGGCGTCATCGCCGCTCGGATGTACCGGCTCAATCAACGTGCCGCAGCGAACATCAGCCTCACGCTTCTCGGGCGCGGAGAGTTCTCGCTCATTCTCGCGTCGCTTGCAATCGCTGCCGGTCTCGACGAGAGGGTCGGTCCGTTCGTCGCGCTCTACCTGCTGATCCTCGCGGTGCTCAGCCCCCTCGCGGCATCCCGCTCGCACATGCTCGCGCGGATACTCCCGGACCGACTCTTCCGAGGCAACTTCACCTACGTTCGCGAGCTCACGACGTCTTCAGAGTGCACGCACCTCGACAGTCTCGTCGTCAACGAGCCGGACGGGCCGCTGGAGTGTCGACGCTGCCGAGAAGACGGCCTCGAGTGGGTACACCTGCGTCTGTGCACCAGCTGCGGGAACATCGCCTGCTGCGACGACTCGCCGGGGCGTCACGCCACCGAGCATTTCACCGCCTCAGGACATCCGATCATCGCGTCCGCGGAACCGGGCGAAACCTGGCGATACTGCTACATCGACGAGCTGCTCCTCCCGGATTCCGCGAAAGGTACCTCCGACCCCGCGGTCTCCGACGGGCCGCTTCGCTGATCACCCGCTCTCTGGTCGGCGGGCCGGACTGCCGTGCACTTGACCGTGGAGCCGCTCCATCCGCTCATCGAGTTCAGCAGCAGAATCTGCCGCTTCCTTCAGGGAGGCACGCAGACCCGGTGGCACCCGCGCCTGGTACTTGTAGTGAATCTTGTGTTCCAGGCTCGCCCAGAAATCCATCGCAATCGTTCGGAACTGCACCTCCACGGGCACGTGTACTCGACCCGACGAGAGGAAGACCGGTACCTCGACCACGGCGTGCAGGCTCTTGTACCCGTTGGGTTTGGGCTCGGCGATGTAGTCCTTGACCGATCGCACGACGATGTCGTCTTGGCGGGTCAACAGGTCGAACAGACGGTAGGCGTCAGATACGAATGTGCAGGTGATGCGGATGCCTGCGATGTCGGTCACATGTGAGCGCATCGACTCGATACTCGTCGCGATGCCCTTGCGCTCGACCTTGACCGCCAGGCTGTCGAGTGACTTCAGCCGACTGGTCACGTGTTCGATGGGGTTGTAGGCGTGCGTGTGCGCGAACTCCTCGCGGAGGATGTCGATCTTCGTTTCGATCTCACGCATCCCGAATCGGTACTCGAGAAGAAAGCCCTCGTACTCCTCGCGTAACTCACGCGCACGGGCCACGGCGTGGCTGTCCAGGACCATCGCGGTCACCCTCTCTCCGGAGGGGCTGCCCCGGCCGCGGTCGCTTCACCGCGCGCGACAAGGCCTGCGACATCAGACAGCGGGATCTGCTTGAGGAACAGCGACAACCCCAGCGCGACCGCCATGAAGGGCACCAGGTACCAGAACACCGGCGCGAGGGCATCCGCGTACGCGTTCACCACACCTTCTCGAAGGGCGGCCGGCAGCTGAGAGAGAGTCTGCGGATCAATGGAGGATGTCGTATCCGCGGCCTCCGCCGCCGACGCGCCGGCACCCCGGAACACGTCCTCGAGGTTGTCGGTGAGGCGCGTTGTGAACAGCGTCCCGAATACGGCGATGCCGAGCGCTGCGCCCACCTCTCGGAAGTAACTGTTGGTGCTCGTGGCGGTGCCCACCTGAGCCGGAGGTACAGCATTCTGCGCGACGAGGACGACGACCTGCACCACCATTCCGAGACCGGCGCCGAAGATGAAGAGGAAGACGCAGATGAGCCAGATCGGCGTGGACGCGGTCAGCGTCGTCATGGCGATCATCGCGACGCCCGCGGTGGCGGTGCCGATGATCGGGAAGATCTTGTACCTCCCGGTCCGGGTGATGAGCAGGCCCGAGGTGATCGACGTGCCGATCACGCCGACCATCATCGGGATCATCAGCAGGCCGGATGCTGCCGCCGAGGTGCCCGACGACATCTGGAGGAAGGTGGGGATGAAGCCGAGGGCCGAGAACATCGCGATCCCGAGCGTCAACCCGATCGCGGTGACGTTGACGAAGACCGGGTTGCGGAACAGCGTGAGCGGGATGATCGGGTCTTTTGCTCGAGCCTCGGCCAGGACGAAGGCGATGGCAGACGCCAGGAGCCCCGCGCCCCACGCCCATGTCGCCGGTGACAGCCATCCGACGTCACTGTCGCCGCCGTCGTCGACGAAGAAGATCAGACAGGTCGTTGCCAGGGAGAGGAACACGACCCCGAGGAAGTCGACCGGCTGCGTCGCCTTCTTGTTCGGGAGCCGGAGAGTGAAGAAGGCGATCAAGAAGGCAGCGATCCCGACGGGAATGTTGATGTAGAACGCCCACTGCCAGGACAGATTGTCGACGAAGAATCCACCCAGGAGCGGCCCCGCGATCGCTGAGACCCCGAACACCGCTCCCAGTGGACCCATGTATTTGCCTCGCTCTGAGGCCGGCACGATGTCAGCGATGATCGCTTGCGAGAGGATGATGAGTCCGCCGGCGCCCAGGCCCTGCATCGCTCGGAAGACCACGAACGTCCAGAAGTCGACGGCGAAGGCGCACCCGACAGAGGCGAGCGTGAAGAGCGCGATCGCGACGAGGAACAGCCGTCGCCTGCCGAGCACGTCGCCGAACTTGCCATAGATGGGCATGACGATCGTCGTGGCAAGCAGGTAGGCGCTGGTGATCCACACCTGATGCTCGACACCGCCGAGCTGTCCGACGATGGTCGGCATCGCGGTGGAGACGATCGTCTGGTCGAGGCTGGCGAGAAGCATCCCGGCGAGGAGCGCACTGAAGATGACCCAGACGCGTCGCTGCGTGAGGACTAGTGGTGGCGTGAGCCTGTCATCAGACACGGCTTCTCCGTTCGGGATTGTGTGTACGGGGTCGCGCCCGGGCGGTCACACGAGCTTGCGGATCGTGCTGTCCAGGGTGGAGCGAACGTGCACGGGATCGATCTTCGGTTCCTGCCCGCGTCGGACGTCGTCGGCCCAGCTCATGGCGATGAATCGCATCACCCCGGCAAGGAGATGGGTGATGAGCTCCGCCTGCGCGGAGAGATCTGAGGCGTCCTCCTCGGGCCATTGCGTGCGGAGGCGGAGCTGGATGATTTCCTCCAGCTCTTCCTCGATCATGGAGAGGCGTTCCATCTGCCGCGCGACCAGCGCGGGGCTGGTGCCGACCGCGTGGATCCGGGCCGCGAGCAGCGTCGGGTCGGCAGCCATCTGTCCGGGTTCGATATGGATCAGTTCGACTGCGCCCTGGAGCAGCGGGCCCTTCGCGGCGACATACGCGCGTGCCGCGCGCTGGTCGATCGCGGGTCCGCCCGGACCGAGAAGGGCGAGGTCTTTGGTCTTGAAGTGGTTGAAGAAGGTGCGCTGGCTCACCCCGGCGAGCTCGCAGATCATGTCGACCGTGACCGCCTCGTAGCCATGCTCCAGAACAAGGTCGATCGCAGCGCGCTCGATGAGGACGCTCGTCTCGACCGCGTCGCGGCGGCGGTTCGGCGGGGTGGTCGACATGATCTGCGGCTCCTTGGTCACTCGTACCGAAGCGACTCGATGGGGTCCTGCCTGGCGGCTCGGCGGGCGGGGAGCACGCCGGAGAGGAACGCGATGAGCATGATGATGACGATGACGCCGATCACGTTCGCAGGGGTGAACAGAAGGATCTGCAGTCCGGGGAGCGCGGAGAGCACGGTGTCGGCGAGGGCGACGGACAGCACCGAGCCCAGTCCGATCGCAACCACGGCGCCGATCACCGAGCCGAGGAATCCGATGAAGACAGCCTCGAGGCTGAACAGGGTGAAGACCCGGGCGTTGGACATGCCCATGGCCTTCATGAGGCCGATCTCGCGGGTTCGTTCCTGCACGCTCATCAGCAGGGTGTTGATGATGCCGAAGGATGCCGCGACGAGCGCGACCACCGCGAAGGCGTTGAGCACCCCGATGATGCCGTTGATGATGGTCTGGACGATGCCCAGCTGATCTTCGATCGTCTGCCCAGCGAGGTCTGCGTCGGCGAGGTCGTCCTTCACCCGCTGAATCTCCTCCGCCGTAACGGTCTCGCCGTCCTCCGGCTGGAGCTGCGCGACCGCGAGCGGCCACGCGTCGGGGGCTCCGTCCGCCGACTGGGCATCGGCGATGACCGTCGTGAGCGCCGAGTTGGCGCCGGCGCCCGCGGCGAAGAGGCTCTCGCGAGCGACGCCCACGACGGTGGCCGTCACCTCCTGTTCCTGCTGTGCCGCGTCGGTGTAGCCGAGGGTCACGGTCTCGCCGATCGACTCCTCGGCGGTACTGAAGCCCAGCGCGTCGACGAACTCCTCGGGCAGCACGATCTGATCTTGCGAGCTTTCCTGATCGAGCTGTTCGCCGGCGACGAGGTCACTCTGGCCGATGGAGGATGTCGGGTTGATGTCGATCTCGTAGCGCGTGTCGGAGGAGGAGTCCGACTCGGCGATCCAGTCGACGGTCACCCCGCTGATCGCTTCGACGTTGCGGACGCCGTCGATCTGCTCGATCGCGTCGATGTCGTCGCTGTTGAGCAGGGTGCCGGATGTCAGCGGGTTGCCGGCGGCGCCCTGCTGGCGGCCGTCGGGGTCGTACTCGGTCGGGCCGTCGCCGGTGTCGACGGTGGCCGCGGGACTGACGAGCAGGATGTCGCCGTCGCTGAGCGTGGCCACCTGGCGTTCGACGTAGTCGTTCACGCCGGCCCCGAGGGCGGTGGTGAGGGTCAGCGTGAAGGCGCCGACGAAGAGGCTCAGAACGGTGAGGGTGGTGCGCAGCTTGCTGCGGAAAGCATTCTTCGACGCCATCCTCACGATGTCGGTGGTCTTCATGCCGCCACCCCCGTTCGGGCGACGATCTGTCCGTCGGCGATCGTCACGGCGCTGTCGCAGCGCGCGGCGAGGTCGGGGTCGTGGGTGACCACGACGAGGGTGATGCCGCGATCACGCTGAAGACCAAACAAGATGTCTTCGACCTGGGCCCCCGTGGCGGTATCGAGGTTGCCGGTGGGCTCGTCGGCGAAGATCACTGACGGGTCGTTCACGAGGGCCCGGGCGATCACCACGCGCTGCTTCTGTCCGCCCGACAGGTCGTTGGCGCGGTTCTTGGCCTTGTCGGCCAGGCCGAGCGCCTCGAGAGAGGCCATCGTGCGCTCGCGCCGCTCGGGCGCGGGCATTCCGGCGATCACGAGCGGCAGGCTCACGTTCTCGAACACCGTCTGGCCGGCGGTGAGGAAGAACTGCTGGAACACGAACCCGAACGTCTTGTTGCGCAGCGGGTTCAGCTCACCCGCCCGCAACCGTGAGGCGGGACGGCCTTCCACCTCGACATCACCGGTGGTCGGTTTGTCCAGGAGCGCCAGCAGGTGCATCAGCGTCGACTTGCCCGACCCCGACTTCCCGACGATCGCGACCGAGCGGCCGCGTTCCACGCTCAGATCGACACCGCGCAGCGCGGTGAACGCCGACTCCCCCTTCCCATACGTCCGGGTCAAGGATCTCGCCCTGAGGACCGCCGGCTGCGCGCCGGCGCCATCCGCTTCTGACATGGCAACCTGCCTTCCTGTCTCTAATGTGCAGTGACTGCAGACTAATCCATACGAACTGCAGAAAACAATGCAGAGACTGAAAGTAGGTTATGAGAATCGTCGGCGGACTCATCGCGCGCGTCGGACCGCCGCTCGGTCGTCGCTGCGGCAGTCATCCGCACGCGCGGCACGGCATGACCGGCACGGCTGTCGCTGAGCCTCCACCTCGGTCGGCTGAGTCAGCCGTCGGCGAGGTGTGATGTCTAGGCGGTCACGCCGTCGGTGCGCTCGAGGCCATCCGCCCGGCGGCGTCGTCAGGCACCGCGAGAAACCGATCGAGGAGTTCGATGTCCGCGCCCGCATCTCGGAGGCGGCTGCCTATCGCACGGCGGGCGCGGCGGTAGGGAAGCGGGGTCGCTCGCAGCAGCGACTCCCGATTGGCGTGGTCGAGCAGCGCTGAGAGTTCGAAGGCGGTCTGCGCAGGTTCGTCGGACAGGTTCAGCTCGTGCTTTTCCTGAGCGAGGCGAAGTGATGCGGTGAGGTAGCCCTCCCACTATCGCGATCGCCACGGCGTGGATCACGCGTCGTCCCGCAGACATGCAGGTCGTTCTGGGCACGACGGCGGCGGAGCGTGTGCGCGGGGCGGCCCTCGGCTCGGACCTCCCCCTCAGTCGGGCGGAATGGTACGAGCTCTTTCGTGCAGCGGGACACGTCGTGCCCTGAGCGGCGAGAGCTCTGTCGGTCAGACGCCGGTGATCGTCGGGCGCGGAGAGTGGCCGTGGTCAGACGGTTCCTCCCATCCCCTTCCACAGCACCTCGAGCGTTGCGTCGAGGACGGCCGCCGGAGAGGTGCCATCCATCCCCTGCGGTCCGGCGAGAGCGCTCACCCCGTGAACGGCCGCGAGAGCCACCTGCGCACGTGCGACGGAGTCTCCGGGAGGCAGCTGGTTCTGCTCCACGGCGTCATCGAGGACCGCGAGGAGCGGAAGCAACGAGCTTCGCCCCGCATCCGAGACGGACGAATCCGAGTCGTCCGCGATCTTCCGGGAGTACATCAGGTCGAGCAGTCGCGTCCGCTCCGTCGCGAATGCGAGGTAGGTGTCGGCCAGAGCGTGCAATCGCTCCTGGGGCCGGCGCGGCTCCGAGGAGCGAGCGGCATCCTGCAATGCCGTCGCGAGAAGGTCGAACCCGCCGACGGCGAGGGCGTTGAGGAGGTCGGCCCGAGTGCGGAAGTGACGGGCGGGCGCGGCGTGGGAGACGCCGAGATCTCGAGCGAGCTGACGAAGCGACACAGCCTCGGCGCCTTGATCGACCACGACCGACTGCGCCCGCGACAAAAGGGCATCGCGCAGGGATGGGCGCTCCGAAGCGTTCATGCCCGAAGCCTAACCCGATGTAGGCATTGACAACAATGGCCGCGACATGTCAATGTAGGCACTGACAACATGTAGGCATTGACAACAAGGACAGACCGTGACACTTTCTTTCTCCTCCTCCACCGCCCTCATCACGGGCGCCAGTTCCGGGCTCGGTGCCGAGTTCGCGCGCGTCCTCGCTGGGCGTGGGGCCGATCTCGTCCTCGTGGCCCGTCGTCGGGAACGGATGGATGCCCTCGCCGACGCCGTCCGACGGGCCCACGGTGTCCATGTGCGGGTGCACACTGCGGACCTCAGCGATCCTTCGAGCTGGGACGGGGTGAAGGCCTATACCGATGCGGAAGGGCTCTCCATCTCGACCCTCATCAACAACGCAGGTTTCGCGACCTACGGCCCGCTCGTCGAGGCGCGAGCCAGGCGCACGGATGACCAGGTCCAGGTGAATGTCGCCGCCCTCACCGCACTGACCCGGCTCTACCTGCCGGACCTGGTCGCCCGCGGCGGCGGCGCACTTGTCAATGTCGCCAGCACCGCGGCGTTCCAGCCGGTACCGTCGATGGCCGTCTACGGAGCGACGAAGGCGTACGTCAAGAGCTTCACGGCCGCACTGGCCTGGGAGACCCGGGGGAGCGGACTGCGGGTCACCGCGCTCTGCCCTGGAGCCACGAAAACGGAGTTCTTCGACGTGGTCGGCACCGAGGACGCGAAGGTCGGCAACTACGAAACTCCGGAACAGGTGGTCGCCACGGCAATGCGGGCTTTGGACAGCCGGCGGACGCCTCCTGTCGTGGTCTCGGGTGCGAACAACCGTCTGGGGGCGTTCGTGGGTCGGCTCGCGCCGCTCCGTCTGTCTCTGCCGCTCACAGCGTCGCTGATGGGACGATGACCGGGGTCGGGGGAAGAGTATGAGTGTGACACCGCGCATCGCCATCGTCGGAGCAGGAATCGTCGGCACCGCGCTGGCTTGGGAGCTCGCGCGCGGAGGAGCGACCGTCACCGTGCTCGACTCCTTCCGGGGTGAGTCGTCGGGATCGACGGCCTTCGCGCCGGGGTTCATCGGTGTGTACAACGACGCCCCCGCGCTGACAGCCCTTGCCGGCACGTCGGTCGATCGCTATCGCTCCTTCGCGAACGCGTTCTCGGTGCGGGGCGGCTGGGAGCTCGCCACGAGCGACGCCGGCGCCGCCCACCTCGAGGATCGCGTCGCCGCGGCCCGAGAGGCCGGTCTCGATGCGCGGCTGCACGCTCTCCCGGACGATCGTGCTCTCCCCTCCTTCGTCGACCCTCGCGGTGTCATCACCGGCGCGCACTACGCCGGCGACGCGTCGGCGGACCCAGCGATCCTGCGCCGCGAGATTCAGCGCGCCGCCACCGCACAGGGTGCGGTTTTCCGTCACGGGCAGACTGCGCAGCGGATGACGCGCGAGAGCGGGCTCTGGCGGATCCAGACCGAGCGGGCCGATACCACAGTCGACGCGGACCACCTGGTCCTCGCCACAGGGGTCTGGTCCCCGGAGGCGAACGACAGGGTCGGTATCGACCTGCCCATCTACCCCGTCGCCCACCCCTATGTCTATGCCGCCCCGAACGCACCTCGGGTGGAACCCGGGCCCTTCGTTCGCTGGCCGGAGCACCACGTCTATGCTCGTGCGCACGGCGACACACTGGGAATCGGTACGTATGATCACCCGCCCGTGCGTGTTGCGCGCGGTGACCTGGCGGCGGGCGCCGGGCTCGAATGGCGAGCCGACTTCGACTCGGCTGTCACCCGAGCTCAGCAGCGACTTCGTCCCGAAGCCCGCTTCGTCCCCTCACGCCGCGTCAACGGTGTCTTCGCGATGACGCCCGATAATCTTCCGTTTCTCGGCCCGCACGCTCGGCAACCGCGTCTCTGGGTTGCACAGGCGATCTGGGTCACGCACGCGGGCGGGGCTGCCGCCGAGCTGTCCGCGGCCATCCTGCGGGGCGGGTCGCTGCGGTCCGAGTTCGCCGCCGACCGATTCGAGGGGCGACCTGAGCGGGAACTTCGCGATGCCGCCCTGCGGCTCTATCGGGACATCTACGCCAACGACGCATCCTCAACGCCCGTCGTCGGTTCCGCGACTTCATCCTCCGAGGGTGAGGCGACGGCGCCGGACGGGTCGTAGCGTCGCTTCGTCCTCGGCGCCACACCACCGGTCGGTGGTCGGCTGCCTCGGAGATCGATCGAAGGAGAAGCGATGAGCACGAAGAACCTCGCACTGGTCGTCGGATCGTATGACGACACCGCGCAAGCATCGGAGGACTATCAGGCGCTGCGGAGCGGTCAGGACTCCGGGGGGTACGAGATCATCGGTGCCGTGGTGCTCACCCGTGACGAAGACGGCAAAGTCCAGGTCAAAGAGCATGGCGACAAGTCGGTCGGCCGAGGTGCGGCCATCGGCGCCGGTGCGGGAGTCGTGGTGGGCCTGTTCGCTCCACCCCTGCTCGCCGCCACGGCGGTGGGCGCGGGAATCGGAGCGATCCTGGGGAAGATCAAGAAGAACCGCGAGGAGAAGCAGTTCGGCGTCGACGTCGACGAGTACCTCAGTCCCGGCACATCAGCCGTGATCGCCGTCGTCGACGACACGTGGGCCGATCGCGTCGAGAAGGCCCTGGTCCGCTCCGACAAGCGCATCAGCAAGGCCATCGACTCCGACGACTACGACCGGCTCCGCAGGGCGATCGAAGAGTCAGCCGACGACGTCGTGCAGCAGATCAACTCCTGAGGTCCTTGCGTCCGGGGTCGCGTCAGCTCAAGTGAGCGATCGGTCCGCCCGGCCGGCAGACGTGCCGCAGGCGCCGGCGCTATGGCTGCAGTCGTTCGACGCTCCAGTCACCAAGGGATTCGTCACGGGTGAACACCAGCCGGTCGTGGAGGCGCGACGTGCGGCCCTGCCAGAACTCGATCCGTCGAGGGCGCAGCCGGTAGCCGCCCCAACGCGCGGGACGAGGCACCTCGCGCCCCTTGGGGAAGGCCGCCTCGACCTCCGCCACGCGCGCGTCGAGCTCGGCGCGCGATCCGATCGGCTGCGACTGCGCGCTCGCCGTTCCCGCCACGCGCGACCCATGCGGCCGCGACGCCCAATAGGCGTCCGACTCCGCGTCGTCGACAGCCGCCACCTCGCCGGTGACGTTCACCTGCCGGTGCAGCGTGTACCAGGGGAAGAGGAGGGTCGCGACGGGGTGCGCCGCAAGGGCTCGGCCTTTCCTCGACAACCGGTCGGTGTAGAACACGAAGCCGTCGGCGTCCACGGCGCGCAGCAGCACGGTCCGGCTCGACGGTGTGCCGTCGGCGTCGACGGTGCCGAGCACCATCGCGTTCGGCTCGTAGACACCGCGCGCCGCGGCATCCTCCAACCAGACTGAGAACTGCACGATCGGATCGTCCGCGACATCCGATTCCCTCAGGCTCTCGGCGCCGTAATCCGTGTGTCGGGCGAGCGGATCGGTCACAGCATCGACCCTAAGCGATCCCACAACCATGGCGGCTGCCGGATCACGACCCCAGACTCGTCACTGTCGCATCAGCCTCAGGCTCCTCCGGCGGATCCGGAATCGGCACCACAGCGATCGGGATGCCAGGACCGATGAACAGGAGTGCCTCTCGCCGCTCACCCTCCCCGTCATTGGCGGTCAGCCATCCGCCTCCGTCGGCCACGGCCTGGGTGATCTCCCGCGTCAGATCCTCGGGGGTGCGACCGCCGACGCTGAAGAGCTGGCCGCCGTAAATGAGGTCGATGCGTTTCATCAGATTGTTCCTGCCTCGTCGAGCCGGAGCTGGTCGGTCTGGGGTTCGGGAACGATGTACAGCCCCGTCGGCGCGTTGGCCGTGTATGCAAGGGCCTCGATCCATGCGCGATTGATCGCCGGGCGACGGCTGCCGTAGAACTTGTAGACGATCGAACACCGCGGGTGCACCCACACCGTGGTGCGGCCGTCGCCGATGCTGCTGTCGTCCTTCCAGGTGAAGTTGAACGCTTCGCCTCGTCGCAGTTTGGCAGCAATCACCATCTGCAGATGCAGAAGAAGACGATCCTCGAAATCGACTTTGACGAGGCCGTCATAGATGAATTTTCCCACCGGGCACCTCCTGGGTTTCGGTGTTCGTCGGGTTGGGGGGTGCTCCCCACGCTGAACTCCGGGTGGTGCCGTGGCAACATGCTTGACCGGCGAGCGCCCAGGATGCTACGGGCGGGCTCGTCAGAAGTCGTCCTCGCCGTATCCCACATCGTCGTCATGCATCATGTCCGGCCACTCCGCGACGGATGGCTGCAGACGGCTGGTACGTCGCTGAAGCTCCTCGACGAGCTCGGGATCGTCGATTTCGACGATCGGCTCCGCGACCGGGGTCGAATACAGCTGGCTTGCCGGACCGATCAGGAAGTGGGCCGATCCTTGTGACCCGCCTTCTTCGAGGACGGGGATCGATACGACATCCGATGTGTGGGTGTCGGCAAGCGCGCGGGCGTAGCGCAACAAGGCCTTGCTCACCTCGTCCGAGGTCAGCACGTAACCGCCTGAATAGTGAAGTCGTCGCAATGTCCTCATCTCCTTGACGACGGATGGTGCCGGGTCGGTTGTGCCCGGCACCATCCGGGTTGTCGTCGGCCTCAGTCCGCCACGTGCTGGCGGGACGCGTCGGCTTGGCCCTTGACTTCCGCCGTTGCGGAAGCGGTCTCGTCCTTCAACGCGCCCACCGATTCGGCAGCGGATTCTTTCACCGCGGCTGCCGCTTCTTTGGCCGGCTCGCGCAGGTGCGCCCCCGCCTCCTTGGCGACCTCGGTCACCTCGTCGACGAGCGGCTGCGCCTTCTCTTTGACCGTGTCGGCGAGCTCTCTCTCCTTCGCCGAGGCCGGGACCAGCGACGCCGCCAGGAGTCCAGCGCCGAACGCGATGAGGCCTACCGCCAACGGATTTCCTTCGGCCTTCGCCGCGGCACGGTGGGTCGCCGACCCGATCGCCCCGCCCGCGTCCGACAGGGTCGAGCCGGCATCATCCGCGGCTCCCATGATGCGATCGCGCACCGACCCGACGGCGTCCTTGACGGCGCTCGTACGTCGTTCCATGATCTTCGCCGGCGACACCTTGTCGGCCAAGGCGTCGACGTCGCCGCCGAGCTCGCGCCTCGTGCGCTCGATGTCGGCGCGGATCGCTTCCGGTGAATCGCTCATCGGTTCTCCTCATTCCTTCTCAGCGTTTCAGGGATCTCCTTCAGGGTCTCCACGGTCTGCGGAGCACCCTGGACCTTCTTCATCTCGCCGCGTCCGACGGCGAACAAGACCAGCGCGATGGCCGCCCAGATCACCGCGACGATCACGGCCGCCCAGCCTCCGTCGACGAGCAGCGAGAGCGCCCACCACAGCGCCACCGACAGGAAGAAGATCGCCATCATCGCGGCGTACGCAGCGCCGCCCAGCTCACCCGCACCCTTGGCGGTCTTGCCGGCTGACTCCTTCAACTCGGCTTTGGCCAGGGCCACTTCCTGACGCATCAGCGTCGACAGGTCTCTCGTCACCTCGCCCAGCAGGTCGCCGAGCGATGTCGTGGCCGCTTTCTGCTCAGACGGAGTAGGGCCGCTCATCGCCGTCCTCCCTCATCGACGTGGCAGCTGTCGGCGCTGTCGCACCTGCCGTCGACTGCGCGTAGATCGGAGTCTCCTCCGCGACCGACAGCTCTTCGTCGGCGCTGCCGACCGGCGGCGTCATGAGCGCCGCGTCACCGGCCGGCTGCGCGGGCGGTGCACTGACCGCTGGAGCGGCATTCGACGTCTTCGCCTCGGCCGCATTGGTCGCGAGTGCCCTGGTAAGGCGGCCCACCACCACGCCTGCGATCGCCGCGCTCAGGATGAACACACCCGGGCGGCGCCTGGCGAAGCGCTTGACCTCGTTCAGCACATCGGCCGGCTCTCGCTCGCTGAGCCAATCCGACGCCAGCGACACCCGCGTCGACACCTGGCGCACCAGATCCGCAGCAAGAGAATCGGATGCTGCGCCGTCGGCCATGCTCTGGAGGTCGCCACCGACCGTGCGAAGGCCGCCGGCCACCCGCTCCTGCTGAGTACGGGCCTGATCCTTCAGCTCCTGCTGAGACTGGGCGAACAGGTCCTTGGCCTGGTACTTCGCTTCGTGGACGACGGACGAGGCCTCGTGCTTCGCCGTGTCGACGACGCTTTTCGCCTGGTCGCCGGCGGTGTGCGCGAGATCCGATGCCTCGCGCTTGGCCGTGTCGACGGTGCTCGGTGAGCCCATCGACCCGCCACTGTTCAGTCCCGACACGCTCGTGTCGTCGTAGTTCGACATCGCTCTTCCTTTCCAACCCGCTCGATCCGAACGGGGTGATCGCCATTCCTACGCATCGCGGTGGGAACGCAGATCCCCCTTGCCAAATCGGGGCGCGATCGCTAACCGCACGCGCGAGTGAGGCGCGCAGCGCGGGCGGGAGAGTACGACGGCGCACGTGAACCCGCAACCCCGGAGACGAACACAGACGCCGCTCGCTACCGTCCCGGCCATGACCTCTCACACCGATGCCCGCGACGGCTACGGCGACGACCGCCGCGAGACGCGACCCGCCGATGACCGGTCGGCTCCAGCCGCACGGAGCGACGACGTGCTCGCTCGGGAACGCGAGCGCTTCGGCGGGATGAAGTTCGGGTCGGCTTTCTTCGGCTGGCTCACCGCGACCGGGACCGCAGTGCTGTTGACGGCGCTGGTCGCCGCGATCGCCGGGGCCGTCGGAGTCGAGACCGGCGCGGTGGACGACGCCGCCGATGCCGCGGCGTCGATCCCGGTGTCGGCAACGGTGATCAGCGCGATCCTTCTCGCGCTCGTGCTGCTGATCGCCTACTTCGCCGGTGGCTACGTCGCCGGGCGGATGGCGCGCTTCAGCGGAGCAAAACAGGGGATCGCCGTGTGGATCTGGGCGATCGTCATCGCCGTCGTGGTCGCGATCATCACCGCGATCGCGGGCAGCCAATGGGACTTCCTGGCTGCGCTCGACAGCTTCCCGCGCATCCCGGTCACCCCCGAAACAGCAACCCTCACCGGCATCCTCACGGCCATCGGTGCGGCGATCATCGCTCTCATCGGAGCAGTCCTCGGAGGGATGGCGGGTATGCGGTTCCACCGCCGGGTCGATCGTGTGGGACTCGGTGGCGTGACCGCCGCACACTAGATCGATGGCGTGGATCGGAACGTCGGGATGGAGCTACGACCACTGGAACGGTGTGCTCTACCCGCCGGGCCTGGCCTCCCGCAATCGGCTCGCGTACTACGTCGGGCAGTTCGACACGGTCGAGGTCAACGCAACTTTCTACCACTGGCCGCGGGACGCGACGTTCACCGGGTGGCGGGAGCGGAGCCCCGCGGGATTCCAGATGTCGGTGAAGGCGCCGCGAGGGCTCACTCACGGCCGGAAGCTGCGCCAGCCCGAGGTGTGGCTGGAACGTATGGCGAGAGGGCTCCATGCGCTCGCCGACTGCCGCGGACCCCTCCTCATACAGCTGCCGCCCGAGATGGGGCGGGACGACGAGCGCCTCGATCGATTCCTGCGGCAGACCCCGACGTGGATGCGGCCGGTCGTGGAATTCCGTCACCCGTCGTGGCATCACGACGACGTGTTCGCGATGCTCGAACGTCGAGGCGCGGCATACTGCGTCATGAGCGGGGCGGGGCTCGCGTGCGTCCTCCGTGCCACGGCGCCCTTCGTCTACGTCCGGCTCCACGGGCCCGACACCGGCGCGCTCTACGCCGGTTCGTACTCGGACGCCGACCTGTCGTGGTGGGCCGCACGCATTCGTGAGTGGGAGGTGCAGGGGAGGGAGGTGTACGCCTACTTCAACAACGACGGCGCCGGCCACGCCGTCCGGAACGCGCGAACGCTTCGGTCACTTCTCGGGTGACGGGCCGGCTACGGTGCGAAGACGACGGCCCTCTTCGATGTCCTGACGGTCCTTCTGGGCGGCCTTCTCGCTCTTCCGGGTGTCGCGCGGCGGCAATTGGATGTCCTCCTCGGCGGCGATCCCGCCCTGCAGCTGGCGGCCTCGCTCGAGCTCCGCATCGAACTCGGCGCCGAAGAGCAGCGCGAGATTGGCGATCCACAGCCAGAGCAGGAAGACGATCACGCCGGCGAGCGACCCGTACGTGCGGTCGTAATTGGAGAAGTTCGCGACGTAGAAGGCGAAGCCGGTCGTGGCGAGCACCAGCACCACGATCGCCAGCAAGGCGCCGATGCTGAGCCATCGGAACTTCGGCTGCTTTGCGTTGGGCGTCGCGTAGTAGAGGATCGCCACCATCAGCACCACGATGAAGGCCAGCACCGGCCACTTCGCGATCGACCACACCGTCTGGACGACCTCGCCGAGGCCGAGGGCCTCGCCGACCGCCTCCGTCACCGGCCCCGAGACGACCAGGATGATCACGCAGACGACGATCAGCGCGATACCGATCACAGTGATGAGCAGCTGACTGGGCTTCAGCTTCCAGAACGGGCGACCTTCGTCGATCTCGTATATGCGGTTCATCGCCCGGCTGAACGCCCCGACATACCCGGACGCCGACCAGACGGCCAGGAGGAGGCCGGTGACCAGCGCGAATCCTGCGGCCGGTGATCCGGCGAGCTGTTCGATCGGGCCTCGGAGCGCTTCCGCGGTCTCCCCAGGAGCGACCTGGTCGACGATGCCGAGCACCGTGGTCGCCGCGGCATCCCCCTGTCCGACCACGCCCAGGAGCGAGAAGATCGCCACGAGACCGGGGAAGATCGACAGCACCGAGTAGTAGGTGAGGGCGGCTGCGATGTCGGTGCACTGATCAGACGAGAATTCTCGCGCGGTCTTGCCGATCACGTACTTCCATGAGCGCTTGTGAAGATCGTCGGGCGAATCCGGTTTGCCCGGCGCTTCCGGATCGGGCGCAGACGCGTTCGCTCGGTCGTGCGCCGAAGTGTCGGTGGTCATGAGGTTCTCCCGGCGTCGGTGTGCGGAAGCAGCATTCTTCGGCGGGGGACGTGGAACGCGGACGGGCCTTGATTTCGGCCGAGCGCGGCGCTATGCGCGGGCGGGAAGAAGAGGATGCCGCGACGCGACCACTAGCCATGTCGTCGTCGTCTGGCAAGGCCCGTGACGGGGTCGGGAGAGGTGCGCACGATGGGGTCGTGAACGAGCACGGGCAGCTGCGGGGAAAGACCATCGTCGTAACCGGCGCCACGACGGGGGTCGGACGCGGAGTCGCATGGGAGGCGGCCAGAGCGGGTGCGAACGTCGTCATAGCGGCTCGGCGCCAGCAGGAGCTCGATGAGTTGGTCGCCTGCGTCACCGCTGCCGGGGGCGTCGCCGTCGCCGTGGCGACCGATGTGAGCGATGCCTCCGCGGTCGAACGGCTCGCGGCTGCAGCCGCATCGCGCTTCGGTGGAATCGATGTGTGGGTCAACAACGTCGGGATCGGCGCACTGGGGCCATTCTGGGACGTGCCGGTCGTCGATCACGCGCGTGTGATCGACGTCAATGTCTGCGGAATGATTTACGGGGCGCACGCCGCCCTCCGACAGTTCCGAGCGCAGGCCGGCGGCGGGGTTCTCATCAATCTGGGCTCGGTCGAGAGCGCTGCACCTCTGGCTTACCAGGCCTCGTATGCGGCGTCGAAGGCTGCGGTCACCGCCCTCGGGCGCACCCTCCGCCAAGAGCTGCGGCTGTCGGGCGACCACCGGCGCATCCGTGTGAGCACGATCCTCCCGTGGGCGCTCGACACCCCGTTCTGGAACCGCTCCGGCAATCGCACCGGTCATTCGCTGCGCATGGCGGCGATGAGCAGTCCGCGACCCGTCGTCGATGCCATCGTCCGTTCCTGCGTGCAGCCCCGACCGTGGCGGCCGGTCGGACCCAAAGCGCGATTCGCCCTCGTGGCTGCACGCCTCGCCCCGGGGGCGGTCGATCGGGTATCAGCGCGGATTGCCGGCGTCGAAGCGCGGCTCGGCGATGCGGCCGCCCACACACCGGGGGCCATCCACGAGCCGACGGTGACAGGCGCGACGGTGACCGGTGGCGTCCGGGCCCGCATGCGCCGGGAGAACCGCTCCGGACCGCTCCGTCTTCTGGGCCTGTGAAAGGAGTCGTCATGCACACACGAAGAGCGTTCGCGAGCGCGGCCCTCGGCGTCATCGTGCTCCTCGCGGGGTGCGGCCAGCCGCTCATGCCGGCCGACCCCGACGGCACCCTGGTCGACGTGCAGGGCGACGTGCTGCATGCCGGTGTCACACCGAACGGCGACCTGTTGGATGTCGCAGGCGACGAGCCGCAGGGCGACGAGGCCGACGCGATCCGCGCGTTCGCCGCGTCGCTCGACGCCGACGTGGACTGGACCGTCGGCCCGGACGAGACGCTCGTGCGCGGTCTCGAGGACGGGACCCTCGACCTCGTGGCGGGCGGCATCACCGACCAGACCCCCTGGACCGATAAGGCGGGCGTGACCCGCGCGTATCGCGAAGTCGTCGACGACCAGGGGCGTACGCACCTGCTCGTCATGCTCGTTCCCCTCGGTGAGAACGCCTTCCTCTCCGAGCTCGAGCGCTTCCTCTCCGATCACGTCGAACTGGGCGACCGATGACCGGCCAGACGGTGCGGTTCGGACATACCGAGCTGCCCGACCGTCAGCGCGAGGTGCTGCGGCGGGCGATCCGCCTCGAGTGGATCACCATCGGGTTCCTCGTCGTATCGGTCACCCTGGTCGGGCTCGTCCTCGGCAACTCGCAGGCGATGAAGGCCGCATGGATCGAAGACCTCCTGTCCTTCCTGCCGCCGATCGCCTTCCTCGTGGCGGTGCGGGTCAGTCGCACCCTCCCGAGCGCGAAGCATCCCTACGGTCAGCACCGCTCGGTCGCGATCGGACACCTCGTGGCTGCGGTCGCGCTGACGACGATGGGCACGTACCTCATCGTGGACTCCGCGCTCGGTCTCATCCTGCTCGAGCATCCGACGATCGGAACTGTCGAGGTCTTCGGCCTGACGTTCTGGCTCGGCTGGCTCATGATCGGCGTCATGGCCGCGATCGCGCTCCCGCCGGTGTTCATCGGGCGCGCGAAGATGCGCCTCGCTGAAGAGCTGCACGACAAGGTGCTGTATGCCGACGCCGACATGAACAAGGCCGACTGGATGACCGCGGTCGGATCCATCGTCGGTGTCACCGGCATCGGCCTCGGGATCTGGTGGCTGGACGGCGCCGCCGCCGTCTTCATCGCCGCCAGCATCCTCTGGGATGGTCTGCGCAACATGGGGGCGGCAGTGACCGACCTGATGGACGCCCGCGCCACCACCTTCGACGACAAGAAGCCGCATCCGGTGGCGATCGCCGTCGACGACTACCTCCGGAGCCTGAGGTGGGTGGATGACGCGGGCAGCCGCGTGCGCGACGAGGGCCATGTGTTCCACATCGAAGCCTTCGTCGTTCCACGGAAGGGGAGGTCGCCGTCGCTCGATACCCTCGAGGAAGCCCGCCGGGCCTGCATCGACCTGGACTGGAAGGTGCAGGACATCGTCGTGGTTCCGGTGCGCGAACTCCCCGAAGTCGTCGACCACCGCCGGTGACGCGCCTTCGCCTGACGACCCGACGGGGGGAGTCAGGATGCCGCGTGAGCCGCTTCGATCTCGGCGGCCTTCGACTGGAGGATGGAGAGGACGGTGCGCACCGCGAGGCGCTCGGCGGTGTCGGGACGCAGCAGTGCGACGATGTCTCGCTCGGAATCCACCCCGCGCAGGGGCTTGAGGATCACCCGTCCCGGGTCGATCCCGCCCGAGGTGGAGCGGGGGATGAGGGAGACTCCGAAGCCCGCGGCCACGAACGCTTCGACCATTCGCAGATCGCTGATGCGTTGGAAGATCGTCGCCCTTCGCCCCGCGGCTTCCTCGATGTCGTGGAGGATGCGTTCGAACGGGAACCCGATGGGCACCCCGATCCACGGTTCGTCGACCACGTCTGCGGCGGTGAGGTAGCTGCGGCCCGCGAGCCGGTGATCGGCCGGGAGGGCGATGTCGAGTGCCTCGGTCATGAGCGGGACCACCCGAAGGCCGCGCCCACCCCAGGCACGCGCACCGCGCAGGGAATGGGCCAGCACGATGTCGTAGTCAGCGGTGAGCGAGGGGAAGTCCAAGAGCTCGTGGTCCCCGTCCGCGCACGACAGGATCAGCCCGGGGGTGCGCGACACCTCCTGCAGGACGCCCGGCAGCAGCACCTGGCCCGCCGAGGGGAAGGTGGCCAGGCGGACCTCGCCGCTCGGGTGATTGCGGAACTCGTCCCAGAGGGCGGTGGCGCGCTCGAGTGCGACGGCCACCTCTCCGGCGCTGCGAGCCAGCGCGTGGCCGGCGCTGGTGAGCTGGATGCCGCGCCCGACGCGCTCGGTGAGGGGGAGGCCCGCCTCGCGCTCGAGCACCTTGAGCTGCTGCGAGACCGCCGACGGGGTGCGGTGCGTGGCGGCGGCGACCGCGGTGATGCTGCCGCGTTCCGCCAGCTCGCGAAGAAGGTCCAGTCGTCGCACATCCATGAAGCAAAGCTACAATGACATTACAGAACTGTGCGCTTGTGCTGAAAGGTCGACGGACCGAGGATAAGAGAGTCGAGTAAGAGCAACGGGGCTCGTCGTACATCGACGTTCACTGTCTGAAAGGTCCGACCATGGTCGTCTTCCTCGCGCTCCTCGCTGCCACCGCCGTCGCCGCCATCGCCGGCGCGGTCTCGCTCACCGTCACCGACGGGTACGGCCGCGTGCCGGCCCGCTCCTACGCCCGCGCCATCTGAACCCGACGCGCGCGACCCTTCCCCACGAGTCGTCGCGCGCGACCGCTCGGTGCAGGCGTGCCCGCACCGTAGGCTTGACGACCATGGCCGCCGGCGCAGTGATGCACACCTTCGAGGTGCAGCTGGCGGATGTCGATCGCGGTGTCTACGACGAGGTGACGGTGCGCGCAGCGCGTCATCCGTCCGAGACCGACGCGTACATGGTCACCCGGGTGCTGGCCTACCTGCTCGAGTACGAAGAGGGCGTCGCCTTCAGCGGCGGGATCTCGTCCACCGAGGAACCCGCCGTGCTGATCCGCGACGCGACCGGTCGCATCACGGCGTGGATCGAAGTCGGGGCGCCTGACGCCGGGCGCCTGCACTTCGGCAGCAAGCTCGCCGACCGCACCACCGTGTACACCCACCGTGATCCGGCGAAGGTGCGGGCGGGAGTGGCGGGCAAGACGATCCACCGCGCCGACGACATCGTGCTGCACAGCTTCGACCCGGGCTTCATCGACGCCGCCGTCGCAGCCCTCGCCCGGCGCAACACCGTGACCCTGTCGGTGACCGAGCGCCAGCTCTACCTCGACCTCAACGGCACCGCCCTGAGTTCCGCGATCCACGACGAGCCGCTCGTCTGAGCGGCCGGAGTGGGATCCGCCTCAGCGCTGGAAGTGCCCGACGAACCGGTTCTGCTCGATGACGGCGTCGGCGTAGTCGCGCAGGAACTCCTCGCGACGGGGTGTGCCCGTCACCTCACGGTCGAGCGCGTACACCCAGAAGTAGTAGTGGTGACGGCCGTGTCCCTGCGGCGGCTGCGGTCCGTACCATCCGGTCTTTCCCGCGTCGTTGGGGCCCGTGGTCGCGGCGGCGGTGTCGACGGTCTGGTCCACCGGCGGCAGGCCGTAGAGCACCCAGTGCGTGAAGCCGTTCGGCAGCGGCGCGTCGGGGTCGTGCGAGATCACGACCACCTCGCGAGTGCCCTCCGGCACCCCGGTGATCTCCAACCGCGGCACGTCGTTGCCGCCGTCGGCAGAGAAACGCTCGGGAACGTCTCCCAGGTCGGGGATGTCGGGGCTCGAGATCGCGAGTTTGTCGATACGCATGCATACATCCTGCCCTCGGAGGGATGCCGCGGGCCCGGCGAGTGCAGATCACTCCCCGTTCTCTCAGGCGACGTCGACGCAGCTCTCGGAATCTGAGGATGGCGCCCGGCACCCGCTCCGCGAGAGGATGGCGGTGATCCCGAGGGCCGTGTGTCGCTGACTGCCGCGCGCCCCGGCGCGACGAGAGAGGACACCCGATGGTCGAGTTCCGGTACGGGCCGGTGGAGCTGTATCTGGTCGGCTTCGACAGCGATCGGCCGCACCCCGACGCCGTGGCGGCGCTGCGCGAGATCATCGAGTCGGGCGTCGTGCGCCTGCTCGACCTGGTCGTCCTGCGCAAGTCCGCCGAAGGCGACATCGAGATGATCGAGGTCGAAGAGCAGAACGCCCTCGGCATCGACGGCATCGAGCTGTTCGCCGCGGGCCTGACCGCGTCGGAGGACATCGATGAACTCGCCGAGCTCATCGCGCCCGGCAGCTCGGCCGTGCTCGTGGCACTGGAGATGACCTACGTGCGTGCGCTCGCCGAGAAGGTGGCGCAGAGCGGCGGCACGGTGCTCACGGCCGAGCGCATCCCCGCCCCGGTCGTCAACGCCGTGGCCGACATGATCGACGCAGAGGAGAACTGACATGCCGTTCCGACGCATGGGACGCCCGGGCCTGCTGGGCCTCGCCGCGCGCACCGCCGTTGTCGCGGGAACCGCCTCGGCCGTAAGCGGCTCGATGCAGGGCTCGCGGGAGCGCAAGGCGCAGGCGCAGTACGAGCAGGAGCAGTACCAGGCTGCCCAGCAGCAGGCGCAGCTCGATGCGGCGGCGCAGGCCGCGGTCGCCGCACAGATGCCGCAGGCCGCCCCCGCGGCATCCGCTCCGGCCGCCGGCGGAGGCGATGACATGATCGCCCGCCTGCAGCAGCTCGCCGCGCTCAAGCAGAGCGGCGTGCTCACCGACGAGGAGTTCACCGCCGCGAAGGCGAAACTCCTGTCCTGACCACCCCGCTTCGCGGGGAGGGGAGGGGATGAGCGAGAAGAAGAGGAGACGACGATGTCCGAGGTGATCGCCGTCGGCCTGACCGACGCGCCCGTGGCCGACCGCGCGGTGGCGTGGGCGGCGTCCCGCGCCCGCGATCGACGACAGCGGCTGAGGCTGGTCTCGATCCTGGGCGGCGCGGTGGGTGTCGTCGGCGAGGATGCCCTCGTCGACCGCCTTCTCACCGAGATGCGGGAGCGGGCCGAAGCGACCGCGGCGGGCCTGCGCGCCGCCGGAGTCGAGGTCGAGGTGGTCGTCGAACGCGGCAACCCGACCGAGAAGCTCATCGCCGCCGCCGAGGGCGCCGCGCTGCTGGTGATCGGCAGCGACCACCGCGGCCCCCGGGCCGGAGCCACGCGGGGCCCGCACGGCTTCCGCATCGTCTCGGCCGCGCCGTGCCCGGTGGTCGTCGTCCCCGATTTCGATCTCGGAGAGCGCCGCGGAGTGGTCGTCGGCGTCGACGGTTCTGAGACCTCGGAGCACGCCGTCGCCTGGGCGGCCGCCGAAGCCGACCGTCTCGGCGAGCCGCTCATCGCGATCGGCGCGTGGGTGCCGCTTCCCGCGCCGGGCAACCGCGGCACGTACCCCGAGCAGTACCTGCAGAACATGCAGGCGCTCACCGAGGAGACGTTGTCGATCGCCCTCGCGGGGCTCCGCAGTCGCTACCCCGACCTCGAGATCGTCGCGCGCGCGGAGCGCGGCTACCCGGCAGAGATGATCAATCGCCACGCGGCGACGGCGCGGCTGGTCGTCGTCGGCACCCACGGCCGCGGCGCGTTCCGCCGCTTCGTCCTGGGATCGGTCAGCTACGACGTCCTCACCCACCTCGCGACGGTGACCGCCGCGGTGCGCTGACCCCTACCCGTCCGCAGCACGACACGCCAGAGGTCGCATCCGAGTCGTCGAGTACGTACGGTCGAAGGATGGCGCGCGACGAGTATCGGCCGGAGGAGCTCTACACCGGCCCTATCGACCTCCCCCTCCTCCAAGAACTCGATAACGACACCTCTGATCCCGAGACCCCCGAGATCAGCTACGACGAACAGCGGTACCCCGCCCGTCCGCGCCGGCTGCGGCCCCGCGACCACTTGCGCGGCGGTGGCCGCGTGCGCCGGGTCACGACCGACCCCCGCACGGCGAACGGCACGAACCCGTCGTACGTCGAGTGGCTGGTGCGGCAGTCGATGCTGAAGGATGCCGACGTGCTGGCCCGGCAGCTGTCGGGGCAGCCGTCGATGTGGCGCAACCCCTACGCCCGCCCCGATGCGCGGCGCGCGATCGCGACGAGCGACGTGTGGTTCACCGCCTACCCGATCTCGCTCATCACGCGGCCCGGCCAGTCGTTCCTCGCCGCGCTCGGCGACGACGCCCTGTGGTCGGCGTTCGAGCGGGTCGGCATCACCGCCATCCACACCGGTCCGGTCAAGCGCGCCGGCGGCATCGCCGGGTGGCTCGAGACCCCGAGCGTCGACGGCCACTTCGACCGCATCAGCACGGCGATCGACTCGGCGTTCGGCACCGAGGACGAATTCCGCGCGCTCTGCGACGTCGCCGACACCCACGGCGGCAGCATCATCGACGACATCGTGCCGGGTCACACCGGGAAGGGCGCCGACTTCCGCCTGGCCGAGATGGGGTTCAAGGACTACCCCGGGATCTACCACATGGTCGAGATCCTCGAGGAGGACTGGGCGCTCCTTCCCGACGTGCCGGGTGACGTCGACAGCGTCAACCTCGACCCCGCGACCGAGCACGAGCTCGCCGAGCGCGGCTACATCATCGGTGCGCTGCAGCGCGTCATCTTCTACACCCCGGGGGTGAAGGAGACCAACTGGAGCGCGACGGCGCCGGTGCTCGGGCCGGACGGCGTCACGCGCCGGTGGGTCTACCTGCACTACTTCAAGCAGGGCCAGCCCTCGATCAACTGGCTCGACCCCACCTTCGCGGGGATGCGCCTCGTGATCGGCGACGCCCTGCACTCGCTCGGCGAGCTCGGCACGAGCGCCCTGCGCCTGGACGCCAACGGCTTCCTCGGGGTGGAGAAGAGCGCCGAGGGACTCCCCGCCTGGTCGGAGGGTCACCCGCTCTCGCATGCGGCGAACCACATCATCGCCGGCATGGTGCGCAAGGTCGGGGGGTTCACCTTCCAGGAGCTGAACCTCACCATCGAAGACATCCGCGACACCGGCGCGGTGGGTGCCGACCTCTCCTACGACTTCATCGGACGCCCCGGCTACCACCACGCGCTGGCGACGGGGCGCACCGACTTCCTGCGCCTCGCCCTCACGTCTTCCCTCGAGCTCGGGGTGCAGCCGGTGCAGCTGGTGCACGGCCTGCAGAATCACGACGAGCTCACCTACGAGCTCGTCCACTGGGCGACCCGGCACGCCGATGAGGAGTACCGGTTCCGCGGGCGGGAGGTGAGCGGCAGCGAGCTCGCCGAGATCGTCCGCGCCGAGCTCACCGAGAGCCTCACCGGCACGGCCGACTTCAACCGCGTGTTCACCCAGAACGGCATCGCCTGCACGACGACCTCGCTCATCGCCGCCGCCCGCGGCGCGACGCGGCTCGATGACATCACCGACGCCGACATCCCCGCGATCCGCGACGCCCACCTGCTGCTGTGCGCCTACAACGCCTGGCAGCCCGGAGTCTTCGCCCTCTCGGGCTGGGACCTCGTCGGCATGCTGACGGTCCCGGCGACGCAGGTCGCCGACCTCATCTCCTCCGGCGACACGCGCTGGATCGAGCGGGGCGCGCACGACCTCCTCGACGTCGATCCGCAGGCGACCCGCTCCGCGGCCGGTATGCCCCGCGGGCGCTCGCTGTACGGATCGCTCCCGGCGCAGTTCACCGACGAAGAGTCCTTCGCCTCGCGGCTGTCGCAGATCATCGAGCTGCGTCGCCGGCACGGCATCGCCACCGCGACGCAGGTCGACGTACCCGAGGTCGCCCACCACGGAATGCTCGTGCTCGTGCACCGACTCGACGACGGCGCGCACGATCCCGATGCGCCGCTGCAGGTGACGGTGCTGAACTTCGCCGGTGAGCCGGTCGAGGGAACGGTGCGCTCGAAGCAGCTCGTGCGTCGGTCGGAGGTGCGCGACGCCGCGAGCGGTGAGGTGATCGGCCACGTCGACGACCTGCAGAGCTTCACCGTGTCGCTGCCCGCCTACGGCGCGGTGTTCCTCCTCCTCGAGCCCGGTGAGCCCGACGAGGACGAAGGCCTGATCGGATGACGGTCTGATCGGATGACGCGGCCGGGCCGTCAGCCCGCGAGCGCGGCGTCGATGCCGGCCAGCGGCACCGGCAGCCAGGTGGGGCGATTGCGCGCCTCGTAGATCGATTCGTACACGGCCTTGTCGAGCACGAGCGCTCGCAGGATCACCGGGTCCAGGCCCACCGAGCCGTCGGCTCCGGCGTAGGCCTCGACGAAGGCGGCGCGGCAGGCGGCGGCCCACCCCGCGGCATCCACTGCTCCGCCGACCGCGCCGGCGTAATCGAAGGAGCGGAGCATGCCCGCGACATCGCGGGCCGGAAGGTCGGGCACCGCGCGCTCGTGCATCGGTCGCAGCGGCTCGCCCTCGAAGTCGACGATGCGCCATCCGGCGCCGGGGACGGCGAGCACCTGCCCGAGGTGCAGGTCGCCGTGGATCCGCTGCAGCCGCGGCCACGGGCGCGCGAGCGCGGCTTCGTAGACCGCCTCGATCGCGGCGGCACGATCGGCGACGGCGGGCACCTCGGCGACGGCGAGCATGAGCCGTCGACGCCACGTGACCTCGGCGGCGGCGACCGCCTCCGCGCCCCCGTCGGCGGTGCCGAGCGTCCGCCCGAGCGCGCCGTGCACGCCCGCGACGGCGAGCCCGAGGTCGCGTGCGGCAGCGGTGAAGTCCCGACCCTCGCGGGCGGCTTCCAGGGCGATGGCCCATCCGTCGCGGACGCCGGGGAGGAACTCCTGCGCGAAGCCGAGCGTGCCGTGCGCGACGCCGCTGTCGAGCCCGCTGTCGGGCCATTCCGCGTCGACGCTGCCGAGGAACTTCGGGACGAAGGGCGAACCGGCGGCGCTCAGGGCGCGCTGCACCGTGACATCCGGATTCTCCCCGTCGTGCAGGGTGCGGAACAGCTTCAGGATGATGGTGGGCTGACCGTCCTCGTCGAAGACGATCGAGGTGTTGGACTGCTCGCCGGTGAGCACACGGCTGCCGGTGACCCGGCTGACATCGACGCCCATGGCTTCGAGGGTGGCGATCGCGAACGGCGGATGCTGCGCCGCATCGATCTCGCAGCCCTCGGCCGTGCGCGCGATGAGCGCAGGAGTATCGGGCGCCGTCGGCACGCTCGAGACGGGCACGTGGTAGAGCACGGGGCGGGCGCCGGCGTCATCCATCAGCAGGTAGCGGGTCGCGTGGGGCGCCGACTGGGTGTCGAGGAGCCGGAAGCGGGGCTCATGGCTCTTTCCCGCATACCAGCGTTGCTGCGCCACCCAGGCGCCGAGATCGTCTGCAGAAGGCACCATCCCACCTTGGCGTGTGCAGAACGCCGGGTAAAGCACTGGACGATCGTTGCCAGGAGGCGTAAAGGATCGGGCCCATCGCACGTTCGCCCCGATCGACCTCGATGCCGCGGAGGGGATGACGCTCTACGCCCGAGGGGAAGCGGGCGCGTTCTCTGCGGCGGCGGGGAAGAGCAGCACGACGAGGCCCATCGCCACCGCGGCGCCTACGAGCTGAGCGCCGACGAACCACATCGCCGACACCGGCGCGATGCCCGCGAACGTGTCGGTGAAGATGCGCCCGAGGGTGACCGCCGGATTGGCGAAGGACGTCGAGCTGGTGAACCAGTACGCCGCTCCGATGTAGGCGCCGACCGCCGTCGCGATCACGGGGATGGTCCGTTGCGTCCTGGTGAGCCCGGCGATGAGCAACACCAGGCCCGCCGTCGCGACGACCTCCGCGAGGAGGGTCGCGGGGGTGGCCCGGTCGGTGGCGGAGATCGACGTCTGGACGTCGAACATCGCGTTCGCCAGGAGCGCGCCCCCGATTCCGCCGGCTGCCTGCGCGACCAGGTAGACGCCGAGTGTGCGGGGGCTCAGGCCGGAGCGATCCGCGCGGCCGAGGAGTGCATCGGTGAGCGAGACCACGGGATTGAAGTGCGCGCCCGAGACCGGTGCGAACAGCAGGATGAGGGCACCGAGGCCGAGCGCGGTCGCGAAGGAATTCTCCAGCAGCTGGAGCCCGACGTCATCCGAGAGCCGCTGCGCCGCGATGCCCGAGCCCACGACGACGGCGACCAGCAGTCCCGTGCCGAGGAACTCGGCCAGCGCGCGCCGCCCTACGGCAGGGCGCGCGCCGTCGACCGTCGGAGCGGGACCGGGTGCGGTGTCGGGCAGTCCGGTGGTCACGACGGGGTCGCCGCGAGGCCGGGGACGAGCTCGCCGAGCAGCTGCTCGACGTGCGCGCGGACATCGTCGCGCACCCGGCGAACGCCGTCCAGGTCGAGTTCGGCCGGGTCGGCGAGCTGCCAGTCCAGGTACCGTTTGCCCGGATACAGGGGACAGGCGTCGCCGCATCCCATCGTCACCACCGCGTCGGCGGCGCGCACGACATCGTCGGTCAGGGGTTTGGGGAATTCGTCACCGACCTCGACGCCGATCTCGGCCAGCACGGTGACGACCTGCGCGTTGATCTCGGCGGCCGGCTGAGAGCCGGCCGACCGCACGTGCACACGTTCGCCGGCCAGGTGGCGGGTGAGGGCCGCCGCCATCTGCGATCGTCCGGAGTTCTGCACGCAGACGTACAGGATCTCCGGAACCGGCTTCGCGATGAGGCCCTTCGACTGCGCGAGCGCCGTCAGCCGGTCGCGGGCGAATTTCTCCGTGACGCTCGGAAGGTGGCTGGACACCGTCGCCGTCCGCGCGAGCGCCGCGTACGACTCGAAGACCACCCGTTCGACGGTCTCTTCGTTCACCATCCCGGTGAAGCTCTGCGCGAGGCGCTGTGCGGCGCGGTGGAGGACCGCTTCGTTGGACAGCAGCCCGTTCATCCCGGATGCGACGCTCATGACGCGCCTGCGGGAGTGAGTTCGGAGAGCAGGTTCTCGATCCGGCCGCGGATGTCGTCGCGGATGCGACGGACGGCGTCGATGCCCTGACCGGCCGGGTCTTCGAGCTCCCAATCCTCGTAGCGCTTGCCGGGGAAGATCGGGCACGCGTCGCCGCAGCCCATCGTGATGACGACGTCGGATTCCTTCACGGCCTCGACGGTGAGCACCTTCGGCTGCTGACCGGCGATGTCGATGCCCTCTTCGGCCATCGCCTCGACGGCGACGGGGTTGATCTGATCCTTCGGCGCGGACCCGGCCGAGAGCACCTCGACGCGATCGCCTCCCAGCTCGCGGAGGAATCCGGCCGCCATCTGCGACCTTCCGGCGTTGTGGACGCAGACGAACAGGACGGTGGGCTTGTCGGACATCCGGTCCTCCCTTTCTCGTGGATGAGAAAAGCATAGACCAGCATCTATCAATTGCCTAGGCCGCGGTCACCGGGAGTTCGGCGAGCAGGCCGCGCACACGGGATTCGATGTCATCCCGGATGCGTCGAACGGTGGCGGCGGGCTTGCCGACCGGATCTTCGATCTCCCAGTCGAGATAGCGGCGCCCGGGGTAGACCGGGCAGGCGTCGCCGCATCCCATCGTGATGACCCAGTCCGCGGCCCGTACCGCCTCGTCGCTCAGAGGCTTCGGAAACTCCCCGCCGAGCGGCACGCCGATCTCGTCGAGGGCGTGGACGATCGAGGAGCGCACATCCGCGGCGGGCGCGGATCCCGCCGTCCGGACGACGACCCGGTCGCCGGCGAGCTGGCGGAGGATTCCGGCCGCGATCTGCGAACGACCGGCGTTCTGAACGCACACGAACAGGACGGAGGGTCGGTCGGGTGCGCGGCCCTCGATGCGGGTCAGATCGTCGAGCCGGGATGCCGCGAACGCGGCCGTACGCGAGGCTTCGAGCGCCGGCCGCCCGGCCGCGGTGAGCATGCGGTGGCTGTCGGTGACGTAGCGGGTCACGGTCTCGGGGCTGAACACCCCGCGATAGCGGGCCGTCAGGTCGTCGATGACGCGGGACAGGTCGGCCTCGCCCGATGCTTCCGGCGCCGGGCCCAGGAGGGCGCTCACGCGTTCCTCGTGCGCCGGGTCGAGGGAGTACCAGACCCGCCTGCCGTCCTTCTCCCGGCGGACGATGCCTTCGGCGTGGAGGGCGGCCATGTGGTGGCTGACCGTGGGTTGGCGCAGGCGGAGCGCCTCGGCCAGTCGCCCGACGAGGACGCGCCCGTCGGCGCTGTCGCGCATCATCCGGAGGATGCGGGCGCGGGTGGGGTCGGCGAGCAGGGCCAGCCCCGCGTCATCCGTCCCCGCACTCATAGACGGCAGTCTATGCGCCGCCGGGCGGCGACGGCGGGGTCGGAGGCGACGAGGATGTCGCGAGCGACGTTCAGCGGCCGTTGCGGCGCGAACGGCGCTCGAGGAACACGGTCGACCGCCACTGGCCGGCGTGTGGACCGTTCGTCGACCGCGCGATCCGCTCGCGGGTGCCGACGATCCGGAACCCGGCGCGCTCGTGCAGATGCAGGCTCGCGGTGTTCTCGGGGAAGATGCTCGACTGCACCGTCCAGAACCCGGCCTCATCGGCGGCATCCAGGAAGGCTCGGAGCAGAGCGGCGCCGATTCCGCGACCCCGGGCGCGCGCGTCGACGTACACCGAATGCTCGATGACGCCCCGGTACACCTCGCGCGAGGAGACGCGCGACGCGGCCACCCACCCGACCACCCGGCCGTCGAGTTCTGCGACGAGGCGGGGGTGCGCGACCTTGCCTGTGTCGAAATGCTCCCATGAGGGAACCGTGCTCTCGAAGGTGGCTTCGCCCTCCGCGATGCCCTCGGCGAGGATCGCCTCGACGCGCGGCCAGTCCTCCGCCGTCATCGCCCGAACCGAGACCATCAGCAGCACGAACCTCCGAGGTCGGTCGAGCAGACGCCGCTCGACGGCAGGGTGAGGGCCACCGTGGTCGCCGCGGCCATGTCGCCGGCGAGCCAGGCCACGATCGAGCGCACCTGCTCGTAGCCGGTCGCGAGGAGGAACGTCGGCGCACGGCCGTAGGACTTCATGCCTGCGAGGAAGAAGCCGGGTTCGGGATGCCGCAGCTCGGCGAATCCGTGGGGTTCGACCGTGCCGCACGTGTGGACGTTCGGATCGATGAGCGGGGCGAGACGGGCGGGTGCTTCGACGATCTCGTCGAGGTCGAGGCGGATCTCGCGGAGCATGGCGAGGTCGGGACGGAACCCGGTCGCGGCGACGACGAGGTCGGTGTCGTGGTGTGCAGGTTCGCCGCGGCGGGTGCCGATCAGGCGGATCCCGCCGTCGTGGCGAGCGACCCGCGAGATCTCGAACGAGTCGACGCGGCGGATGCGACCGCTGTCGACGAGCGCGTCGACCCGCGAGCCGAGACGGGCGCGGTCGGTGAGCTCGTCGTCGGGGGAGGTGGTGACGCGGACGGCGCCGGCGTTGCGGATGAGCCACGTCACGCGGGTGCCGGGCTCCTCGTCGGCCAGGGCCGCGAGGGCGATGAGGGTGTTCGCCGCGGAGTGCCCGGCGCCCACGACCGTGACGTCGCTGCCGGCGAAGCGAGCGCGATCCCGGCCGGCGACGTCGGGGAGGGCGTGCAGGATGCGGTCGGAGACCTCGGCCGCGCCGAGGGGGTCGAGGCCGGAGGAGGCGAGCGGGTTCGGGCTCGTGTACGTGCCCGAGGCGTCGATCACGGCGCGTGCGGTGAGGTCGACGATCTCACCGCCGCGGTCGATGCGAAGGAGGAAGGGGCTGTCGGCGCGGCCGGCGGTCCGCGTGCGGTCCATGCCGTCGCGGGTGACTGCGGTCACCCGGGTGCCGTAGTGCACGTGCGGGGAGATCTCGTCGAGCGCGGCGAGCGGCTCCAGCAACAGGTCGGCCAGTTCGTGACCGGTCGGGGCGGCGTCGAGGTCGGCGGGAGCCGTCCAGCCATGGCGTTCGAGCAGACGCCGCGCGGCCTGGTCGATGAGGTGGCGCCACGGAGAGAACAGGCGGGTGTGCCCCCAGAGTCGAACGCCGGCTGCGGGTGCGGGCCCGGCTTCGTAGACGTCGAACGCGATGCCGCGTTCGGCCAGGTGGGCCGCGGCGGCGAGCCCGATCGGGCCGGCACCGATGATGGCGACGGGGAGTGTGGCCAGGCGCGGCGTCGTGCGCGTGCGCGGGGCGAGGTCGAGGAGCGTCATCCCGAAACCTTCCATATCGATGAACGTCGATTCAGTATGGAAGGGTATATCGATGGTTGTCAATATCGATTAGCATCGATGCATGCCCACCGCTCTGCCGCTCATCGACACGTCGACCACGGTCTGCTGCGCGCCTCTGACGCGCGAGCCGATGGGACCCGACGACGCCGAGCGCCTGGCATCGCAGCTGAAGGCCCTTGCTGATCCGGCGAGACTGCGGCTTCTGTCGATCGTGGCGTCCTCGCCCGACCAGGAGGCCTGCGTGTGCGATCTCATCGAACCGCTCGGCCTCGCCCAGCCCACCGTGTCCCATCACCTCAAGGTGCTGACCCGTGCCGGGTTCCTCTCCCGCTCGCAGCGTGGAACGTGGGCGTACTACCGGCTCCAGCCTCAGGCCCTGCCCTCGGTCGCGGCGGTGCTCACGTCCCCCTGACCGGGCGGAGCGCGAGGACGTCAGGGGTGGCGGGGGCGCAGGCCCTCGAGGGCCGTCGCAAGGACCGCGTCGGCCAGGGAATCCGCATCGAGAGCGCCGCCCGGGCGGTACCACTCGGTGAGGGAGTTGACCATGCCGAACACCAGACGGGTGGCGACGGCGGCATCGACGTCGGGGCGCAGCATCCCCTCGTCCTGTGCGCGGGTGACGACCTCGGTCACCCGGTGGTCGAACGCCCGGCGGCGCTCGAGCGCCGCGTGCTCGACCGGGCTGTTGCCGCGGACGCGCAGCAGCAGCGTCACCTCGGGGAGCTTCTGCACGAGGACGCCCACGGCGCCCCGGATCACCCGCTCGAGCTGCGCGCCCGGCTCGGCGGCCGGTTCGTCGAAGACGCCCTCCAGGGCGGTGAGGGCGTCGTCGAGGGCGAGGCCGAGCAGTTCGTCCTTCGAGGAGAAGTGGTGGTACAGCGCCGATTTGGTCACACCCAGGCGGTCGGCGAGGTCGGCGACCGAGGTCGCGTCGTACCCCTTCTCGATGAAGAGCGCGACGGCGACGGCGAGGACCTGCTCCCGATCGTTCCCCGGCCGTCCCCGCCGCCCGCGCGGGGCTGCGCCCGCGGGTGCGGTGTCGCTCGTCACCCGCTCACTCTCGCACAGCGCCCGTCGGAACGGCGAGCGCGGGGGCGCCCGCCGCAGGGTGCCGGCCGGGCCGGCGAGCACGGCGCTGCGTGAGGAGGATCGCCGCCCCGATCAGCACCAGGCCGACGATCTGCAGCGGGGTGAGCGACTCGCCCGCGAGCGCCACTCCGAGGATCACTCCGGTGGCCGGATTCAAGAGACCGACCGTACCCACTGTCGAGGCGGAGAGGTGGCGGAGCCCGGCGAACCAGCAGAGGAAGGCCAGCGCCGTGGCGACGATCGCGATGGCCGCGTACGCCGTCGCGCTGCTCGCCGACACCGCCGGGGGCGGTCCTTCGACGACGACCGCGATCGCTAGGAGGATCGCGCCGCCCGCGATCAACTGCCACGACGTCGTGGCCACGAGCGGAAGGTCATCGCGCCACCGCGTGGTGAGGACCGCGCCCAGCGATGACAGCACGAGCGCGGTGAGCGACACCGCCGCGCCGAGGGGGTCGATGCCGCCGGTGGCCGCGCCGATGAGCAGGACGGCTCCGACGACGCCCACGAGCACGGCCACGCCCGCTGCGGCAGTCGGTCGCTGTCCGAGGAGCGGCCACGCGATGATCCCCAGCACGACGGGCGCGAGGGCCATCACCGATGCCGCCATCGAGGTGGGCAGGAGCTGCGCGGCGAGGTAGACGAGCACGAAGAACGCGCCGAAATTCAGGATGCCGAGGATCACGGCCTTTCCCCACCAGGTGCCGCGCGGCAGACGCCGCGCGACGAGAAGGAGGAGAAGACCCGCGGGAAGCGCCCGCAGGGCGGCGCCCCAGAGGGGGGCGTCGGCCGGGAGGAAGTGCCGGGTCGCGTAGTACGTCGCACCCCAGCTGATCGGTGCCACCGCCGTCACAAGCAGCCATCGCCATTTAGTTTCCACGGAAGACATCATAGCTTCCATGGAAGATAGAATCCACCCATGTCCGAAACACCGCGGGACCACGTCGATCGCGTGCGGGCGCAGTGGCGCGCCGCGCGACCGCATGTCGACACGTCGCCGATCGAAGTCATCGGGCGGCTCGCGCGCGTGAACGACGCCGTCCGCGAGCAGCTCATAAGCCTCTACCGCGAGTTCGGGCTCGGAGAGGGCGAGTTCGATGTGCTGGCCACCCTGCGTCGCTCCGGAGAGCTCAATCCGACCGAGCTCGCCGCTCAGACGATGGTGACGAGCGGAGCCGTCTCCAAGCGGCTGGATCGACTCGAGTCGGCGGGGCTCGTGCGCCGCCGCGGCAGCGACGTCGATGGCCGCGGCCGGGTCGTCGCGCTCACAGAGGAGGGGCGCGCGCTCATCGACCGAGCCTTCGACGCGCACATGGAGAACGAGCGCCATCTCCTCGCCTCGCTGGATGCGGCTGATCGTGATGCCCTCGTCCGGATCCTCCGGAAATGGGGAGGCGCTCTGGGCACCTGACCCCGCCCGTCGTTGCATGCGGCACGGCCGCCTGACAGAATTACTGAACGATCGGTCTGCAAGACATTCGCGACGAAGCGGAAGGCCCCGGATGACCCGCTCACCCCTGCGCGTCGAGCACGCCGGCGATCGGAGCGTCGTCACCCTCGACCGCCCCGAGGTGCGCAATGCCATCGACCAGGCCACCGTCGACGCGCTGCACGCGGTCTGCGCCGAGCTCGAGCGTGAACCCCGCATCCTCCTCCTCGCCGGCTCGGGCGGCGTGTTCGCCTCGGGGGCCGACATCGCCGAGCTGCGCGACCGCCGCGCCGCCGACGCGCGCCGGGCGATCAACCAGGCGGTCTTCACCCGCATCCGCGCCCTGCCGATGCCCGTGATCGCGGCGCTCGACGGCTACGCCCTCGGCGGCGGAGCCGAGCTCGCCTACGCCGCTGACCTGCGCATCGCGACGCCGACGCTGAAGATCGGCAACCCCGAGACCGGCCTCGGCATCATCGCCGCCGCCGGTGCGACGTGGCGTCTCCCCGCGATCGTGGGCGACGCGCGCGCGGCGGAGATGCTCCTCACCGGGCGCATCCTCGACGCCCACGAGGCCCTGTCGTGGGGGCTCGTGTCGGCCCTCCATCCGGCCGACGACCTCCTCCCCGCCGCGCACGCCCTCGCCGACCGCATCGCGCGGAACGATCCCCTCGCCACCCGCTACACGAAGCAGGTGCTTCGCGCCGAGCCGCGCGACCAGCCCTCGCTCGTGAACGAACTGCAGGCCGAGCTGTTCGAAAGCCCGGAGAAGATCCGCCGCATGACCGCCTTCCTCGAACGGAGAGCCCGATGACGGATGCCGCAGAGGCAGCGCCCCGCCCCGACGTCCCGAGCGGTCCCGTCGCGGCGCCTCCGCGGGTCGGGGTGCTCGGCGGTGGACGGATGGGTGCCGGGATCGCCCACGCGTTCGTCCTCGCCGGGTCGGAGGTCACGGTCGTCGAGCGCGACCCCGAAGCGGCCGAGGCGGCGCGCGGTCGTATCCTCGCGAGCATCGGCGATTCGATCCGCCGCGGAGCGACCGATCGTGAGGAGGCGGCGCTCGCGGCATCCGTCCACCTCTCCACCGACGTGACCGACTTCGCGGGCGCGGGCCTCGTCGTCGAAGCCGTACCCGAAGACCGGATGCTCAAGCGCGACGCGCTCGCGCGCATCGAGGCGGTCATCGCGGGCGAGGCCGTGCTCGCCACCAACACCTCGTCGATCGGCATCACCGCGCTCGCCGGCGCGCTGGAAGACCCCGCCCGCTTCCTGGGGCTGCACTTCTTCAACCCCGTACCCGCGTCGCGCCTGGTCGAGATCGTCGTCGGCGACACCACCGCACCCGCGGTCGTCGAGAGCGCGCGCGGATGGGTCGCGGCGATCGGCAAGACCCCGATCGTCGTGCGCGACGCCCCCGGCTTCGCCTCCAGCCGCCTCGGCCTCGCGCTCGCCCTCGAGGCCGTGCGCATGGTCGAAGCCGGCGTCGCGAGCCCGGCCGACATCGATACGGCCATGGAACTGGGCTACCGCCACCCCGCAGGGCCGCTCCGTACCACCGACATCGTCGGACTCGACGTCCGCCTCGCGATCGCCGAAGAGCTGCAGGCCACCCTCGGCGACCGTTTCGCCCCTCCCGACCTGCTGCGCCGAATGGTCGCCGAGGGGCACCTCGGCCGCAAGACCGGGCGCGGCTTCTACGAATGGAGCACGCCGTGACCGACATCCTTCCCAGCTACATCCGCGACGGCTGGTGGGCGCCGGCGGAGGACCCGGATGCTGCGGAGATCCTCGACGCCTCGACCGGCGAACCGGTTGTGCGCCTGAGCACCCGAGGCCTCGACGTCGCCGCGGTGCTCGACCACGCCCGCACCGTCGGGCAGGAGAGCCTCGGTGCGCTGACCTTCCACCAGCGGGCGATGCTGCTGAAGGAGTTCGCCCTCGTGCTGCAGGAGCGGAAGGACGAGCTCTACGCCCTCTCCGAGCGGGCCGGATCCACTCGCCGCGACTCGCTCAACGACGTCGACGGGGGCATCGGCGTGCTGTTCACCTACTCGTCCAAGGGGCGGCGCGAGCTGCCGAACGCCAAGGTCTACGTCGACGGGCCGGTCGAACCTCTCTCCAAGGACGGATCGTTCCTCGGCCGGCATGTCTACACCCGCCTCCCGGGGGTCGCGGTGCAGATCAACGCCTTCAACTTCCCGGTGTGGGGAGCGCTGGAGAAGTTCGCCCCCGCATTCCTCGCGGGTGTTCCCACCGTGGTCAAGCCCGCCTCGCCGACGGCCTACATCGCCGAGGCGTGGGTGCGCATGCTCACCGAGACCGGACGCCTCCCGGCCGGATCGCTCCAATTGGTCAGCGGCAGCGTCCCCGACCTCTTCACCGCGCTGCGCCTCGGCGACCTCGTCGGCTTCACCGGCAGCGCGACGACCGCCGTGCGTCTGCGGGAGCAGACCCCCGACGGCGTGCGGTTCACCGCTGAGACCGACTCCATCAACGCCTCGGTTCTCGGCCCCGACGCCGCGCCCGGCACCCCCGAGTTCGATGCCTACGTCCGCCAGCTGCTGGTCGAGATGACGACCAAGGCGGGGCAGAAGTGCACCGCGATCCGCCGCGCGATCGTTCCCGCGGCGTCGGTCGACGCCGTCGTCAGCGCACTGGGGGAGAAGATCGCCGAGAAGATCGTGATCGGCGACCCGCGCGGCGAGGGCGTCACGATGGGCCCCGTGGTCTCGCGCGCGCAGCGCGACGAGGTGGTGCGGCAGGTGCGGGCGCTGCAGGATGCCGGAGGCCGTCTGCTCCTCGGGTCGCTCGACGCGCCCGAGGTCGTGCACGCCGACGGTTCGATCGGGCTCGCACCCGAGGGCGCTTTCGTCTCGCCCATCCTCGTCGGATTCGACGATGCCGCGGCGCCGGCCGTCCACGAGATCGAAGCGTTCGGACCCGTCGCCAGCGTGCTCCCCTACTCCTCCCTCGCCGAGGCGGCCGACCTCGTCGACCGCGGTGGGGGATCGCTGGTGACCTCGGTCGCCACGAACGATCCGGATGTCGCCACCGAGCTCATGACCCGGATCGCCGCCTTCAACGGTCGCGTCCTCTTCCTCAGCCGCGAGAACGCGCGCACCTCGACCGGGCACGGCGCGCCCGTGCCGCACCTGGTCCACGGCGGGCCCGGCCGCGCGGGCGGCGGGGAGGAGCTCGGCGGCATCCGCGCTGTTCTCCACCACATGCAGCGCACCGCCGTGCAGGGCTCGCCCGAGATGCTGACCGCGCTCACCGGGGTGTGGCACGCCGGCGCCGGGTCGCGACCGGGTGGGAGGCATCCCTTCCGCAAATCGCTGGCCGAACTGCGGATCGGCGACCAGGTCGTGTCCGCGACGCGGGAGGTGGGCCTGGATGACATCGAGACCTTCGCCCGGTTCACCGGCGACACCTTCTACGCCCACATGGACGAGCAGGCAGCGGCCGCCAACCCGTTCTTCCCCGGTCGTGTCGCCCACGGTTATCTGCTGGTGTCGTGGGCCGCGGGTCTCTTCGTCGACCCGGCTCCGGGTCCGGTGCTCGCCAACTACGGCCTCGAGAATCTGCGCTTCGTCACACCGGTGTCGCCCGGCGACGAGATCCGCGTCATCCTCACTGCCAAGCAGATCACGCCGCGCGAGACTGACGAGTACGGCGAGGTGCGGTGGGACGCCGTCATCCGCAATCAGCGCGACGAGATCGTCGCGACCTACGACGTGCTGACCCTGGTCGCGAAGGAGGGGGCGTCGGTGTGAGACGGATGCTCGAGAACGATCGCACGTTCCACGCGTTCGGCATGGAGGTGATCGTCGACGAGCCGGGGCGGGCGGTCATCCGGATGCCGGTGCGCGACGACATGGCGAACGGCTTCGGCATCACCCACGGCGGGGTGGTGTTCGCCCTCGCCGACACCGCGTTCGCCGTCGCGTGCAACGACCCGGACGGCCCGGTCACGGTGTCGGTCGGCGCCGACATCGTGTTCTTCCGCTCCACGCGGCCGGGCGACGTGCTGACCGCGGAGGCGCATCACCGGGTGACGCGGGGGAGGACTGGGCTCTACGACGTGACGGTGACCGACGCCGAGGGCGCGGTGGTCGCGGAGTTCCGCGGGCACGCCCGCCGCACCGATCGGCGTCTCGACGACGGCTGACGCTCGTCCCGCGGCATCCGCTCGCCTGTCACGTTGTGCGGTCGGGCGGCGCCGATCGCGACAGGCGAGCGGTGACCGTGTGGGCGGCTGGTTGCCGTCGAGGAGGCGGCGGCCTAGAATTACTGAACGAGCGGTCTGTAAAGGAGTCGACGATGACGGACCTCACCGCCGAGGAGGCGCACTTCGATGCGCTCATCGCCGCCGATCAGCGCATCGAGCCCCGGGACTGGATGCCCGACGCGTACCGGCGCACCCTCATTCGGCAGATCTCACAGCATGCCCATTCCGAGATCATCGGCATGCAGCCCGAGGGCGGCTGGATCACGCGGGCTCCGAGTCTGAAGCGCAAGGCGATCCTGCTGGCCAAGGTGCAGGATGAGGCGGGCCACGGCCTCTACCTCTACTCCGCCGCCCAGACTCTCGGCATCACCCGCGACGAGATGACCCAGCAGCTCATCGACGGCAAAGCCAAGTACTCCTCGATCTTCAACTACCCCGCACCCACCTGGGCCGACATGGGCGCCATCGGCTGGCTCGTCGACGGTGCGGCGATCTGCAACCAGGTGCCGCTGTGTCGCGCGTCGTACGGGCCCTACGGGCGGGCGATGGTGCGCATCTGCAAGGAGGAGTCGTTCCACCAGCGGCAAGGTTTCGAGATCCTCCTCACCCTCATGCAGGGCACCACCGCGCAGCGGCAGATGGCGCAGGACGCGGTGAACCGCTGGTACTGGCCGTCGCTGATGATGTTCGGCCCGCCCGACGACGCCTCGCCGAACTCGGCGCAGTCGATGGCGTGGAAGATCAAGCGGTTCTCCAACGACGACCTGCGTCAGCGCTTCATCGGGATGCTGGTGCCGCAGGCCGAGATCCTGGGGGTGACCCTCCCCGATCCCGAGCTGCGGTGGGACGAGGAGACGCAGCGCTGGCAGACGGGCGAGCTCGACTGGGACGAGTTCCGCGAGGTGCTCGCCGGCCGAGGCCCGCTCAACGCCGAGCGGCTGCGTCACCGGAAGGCGGCGCACGACGACGGCGCGTGGGTGCGCGAGGCGGCGGCGGCCTACGCGCAGAAGCGCGAGGCTCAGACGGCGACCGAGCGGGCGGTGGCGTGATGCCGACCCCGGGAGCCTCCGACCGCGAGAGCTGGCCGATGTTCGAGGTGTTCGTCCGCTCCGGGCGGGGCCTCAGCCATGTCCACGTCGGATCGCTCCACGCGCCCGACGCCGAACTGGCGCTGCGGAACGCCCGCGACCTCTACACGCGCCGGGGCGAGGGCACATCGGTCTGGGTGGTCCCGGCCGAAGCGATCACCACCAGCGACCCCGACGCGAAGGGCGCGTTCTTCGAGTCGTCGTCGGGGAAGAACTTCCGCCACGCGTCGTACTACACGGCTTCTGAGGGGGTGCCGCACCTGTGACCGGTCCCCAGGCCAGCGTCGACGCGCACCCGCACGTCGAGCCCCATCCCCACGTCGACGTGGTCGAGCACGAGCTCGCCGCTGAGATGCTCGGCGACGATGCGGCGCCTGCCACGCGCGACGTCGCCGAGTACGCCCTGTGGCTGGGCGATGACGCCCTGATCCTCTCGCAGCAGCTCATGCAGTGGGTCGCGCGGGCTCCCGAACTGGAAGAAGATGTGGCGCTGGCCAACATCGCGCTCGATCAGCTCGGCCATGCACGCTCGCTCCTCCGCTACGCCGGCACCGCCGACGGGCGCAGCGAAGACGATCTGGCGTTCTGGCGCGACGACCTGCAGTTCCGGGCGGCGTGGCTCTTCTGCCAGCCCAACGGGGATTTCGCGCACACGATCGTCCGGCAGCTCGTCGCCGCGACCTTCCAGTTCGCCCTGTACTCCGCCCTGCAGTCCTCGGCCGATGCGACGCTGGCGGCGATCGCCGCCAAGGCGGTGAAGGAGGTCGAGTACCACCGCGACCACGCCGTGCAGTGGACGCTCCGGCTCGCCGGCGGCACCGACGAATCGCGGCGGCGCATGATCGTGGCCGTCGCGGATATCTGGCCGTATGTCGACGAGCTCTTCCGCGACGAACCCGTGATCGACCGCCTCGAGGGCATCGCGGTGCGGCCGTCGGCGCTGCGCGCCGAGGTCGATCGGGTGCTCGATGCGGTGTTCGCCGAGGCCGAGCTCACCCGCCCCGGCGTCGCGCCGTCGAGCGGAGGCGGACGCCGTGGCATCCCGTTCCCCGCTCTCGGCGGGATCCTCGCCGAGATGCAGGTGCTCGCCCGCGCACACCCGGGGGCGACATGGTGAGCGTCCGCGACACCGCAGGCACCCGCCCCGCGCCCGATCTCGACGCCGCTCGGCGCATCGCCGGTGAGGTCGCCGACCCCGAGGTGCCGGTGCTGACGATCGCCGACCTCGGCATCCTCCGCGACGTCGCGGTCGACGGCGACACGGTGACGGTGACGCTCACCCCGACCTACTCCGGATGCCCCGCGGTCGACGCGATCCGAGACGACGTCGTGCTGGCCCTCACCCGCGCGGGCTTCGCCCGCGTCGACGTGCGCCTGACGCTCGCCCCCGCGTGGACGACCGACTGGATGAGCGAGGACGGCAAGGCGAAGCTCCGTGCCTACGGCATCGCCCCGCCGACGGGCCGCGCCGCGGTGCGCGGCCCCATCCCCGTCACGCTCGGCGTGGCGTGCCCCCGCTGCGGGACGCTGCACACCCGCGAGGTGTCGCGGTTCGGGTCGACAGCGTGCAAGGCGCTGTACGAATGCCAGGAGTGCGGCGAGCCCTTCGATCACTTCAAGGTGCACTGAGGAGCGTCCCCCCGTGAGTACCGCACGGGCGACCGACGAGGTCGCCGAAACCCTCCTCGCCAACGCCCGCGGCGGAGGATCCCGCCGTCGCGCCCGCTTCCACACCCTCGAAGTGAGTGGGGTGCGTCGGCTCACCGACGACGCGGTCGAGGTGACCTTCGCGGTGCCGCCCGAGCTCGACGACGAGTACGCGTTCCTCCCCGGCCAGCACGTCGCTCTGCGCGCACACCTCGACGGCGACGAACTGCGACGGTCGTACTCGCTGTGTCGGCCGCCGGCACCCGGATCGATCAGCGTGGCGATCAAGCGCGACGCCGGCGGCCGGTTCTCCACCTGGGCGCAGACGGGTCTCCAGCCGGGAGAGCGCATCGACGTGATGAGTCCGCAGGGCTCTTTCACCTCCTCGCTCGCCGACCTCGATGGTGCCCACGTCGCCGGGATCGCCGCGGGCTCGGGCATCACTCCGATCATGGCGCTGGCCACCGCGGTGCTCGGCCGGTCGACGTCGTCGCGGTTCACCCTGGTGTACGCCAACCGTTCGTCGGCCGACGTCATGTTCCTCGACGACCTCGCCGACCTGAAGGATCGCTACCCGACCCGACTCGCGGTGCACCACGTCTTCTCCCGGGAGGAGCGGACGGCGCCGCTCCTGTCAGGACGCCTCGATGACGAGCGCATCCGGGGGATCTTCTCCCGTGTCGTCCTCCCCGACACCGTGGACGAGTGGTTCCTGTGCGGACCGCTGGAGTTGGTCGACCGGTGCCGCACGGCACTGACGGATGCCGGGGTGCCGCGCGACCGCGTGCGCTTCGAGCTGTTCACGACCGGCGTCGAGGGTTCCTTGGAATCGGCGGTCGCGCCGCCCCCGCGTCCGCGGGCCGACGAGCCGGTGCACCGCATCGACCTGCGCCTCGACGGGCAGAGCGCGAGCGTCGCCTCGCCGGTCCATGCGCGCGAGACGGTCCTCGCCGCGGCACTGCGGGTGCGGCCTGATGCGCCGTATTCGTGCTCTGGGGGCGTGTGCGGCACCTGTCGTGCGCGCCTCGTCGACGGTGCGGTCACGATGGACGAGAACTACGCGCTCGAGCCCGACGAGATCGCCGCGGGGTACATCCTCACCTGCCAGTCGCGGCCCACGACCGAGCGGGTGGTCGTCGACTACGACGTGTGACGGCGCGCCCCGCGGCGGGGCTGCGCCCCGTTCATCCGTCGCGCCCCGCGGCGGGGCAGCGGCTGTTCATCCGTCGCAGATGTACGCCTCTGGGACCTCAAAACGTACATATCCGACGGATGAAGGGTGGGAGGGGTCGGGTTGCGCGCGACGATCGCGGGCGGCCCGGTGCGGCCGCGTCAGAGCAGGTCGGCGCGGGCGCGCAGCGCCGCGGCGCCGAGGAGCGGCCCGTCCGCCGACAGGCCCGAGGGCCGGACCATGACCGGCCGGGTGCGGGGGAGCGCGCTCCACCGGATGACGGCGGCATCGACGAGGTCGAGATAGTCGGGGCGCACGCGTGAGAACCCGCCGCCGATCGCCACGACCTCGAGGTCGACCAGGGCGGACACGCTCGCGATCGCCTGTCCCACAGCCTCGGCAGAACGCCGGGTGGCCGCGTCGGCGACCGGGTCGCCGGCGGCCACGGCTGCCGCCAGGTCTTCTCCGGTCTCGCCCCGCCAGCCGTGACGGCGGGCCCAGGCTACGGTCGCGGGGCCGGACGCCGTCTCCTCCAGCGTCGTCCCCTCGCTCCCTGCGGGCGCGACACCCGCATCCCGGGCACCCCCTGCGCGCTCGCCCGCGGCGCCCGCACCCGCGTCCCCCGCGCGCCAGGGGTCCACGACGTGGAGCTGACCGACGTGTCCGGCGTTGCCCGTCGTCCCCGACAGCAGTCGCCCGTCGACGATGAGTCCGCCGCCGACGCCGGTCGAGACGACCATGCCGAGCGACGTGGCAGCTCCTCGCGTCGCACCGAGCCAGTGCTCGGCGAGGGCGATGCACGTGCCGTCGAGCCGCAGGGTCGCGGGCGCCCCCGCGGCGCTCTCGACCAGGTCGCGCAGGGGAAACTCGCGGATCTCCGGCAGGTTGAGCGGGCTGACGGTGCCCCGGCCGAGGTCGATCGGGCCGGCAGCGCCGACACCCGCGCCGGCGACCGGTGCCTCCGCGCTCGCGAGCGCCGCGGTGACGAGCGACCGGATGACACGTGTGAGCGCGTCGGCGCTGATCGCGCGGCCCGTCGCCTGCCGATGCCGCGAGCCGGGCATCACCGCTCCGCGTCCCCGCTCGTCGACCACGACCAGGGCCGCCTCGGCTTTCGTGCCGCCGAGATCCACGGCCAGGAACACGTCGTTCGTCACGGCTCACACGTTATCGCGCCCCGCATCTGCTTTAGTCGCTAAAGTAAAAACCATGACCACCATCGCCCTCTTCGGCGCGACCGGCAAGACCGGGCGACGCGTGCTCGACCGCGCGCTCGCCGTCGGCCACACCGTCCGCGCCCTTGTCCGAGACCCCCATGCGCTCCTCGTGACCTCCCCGCGCCTGACCGTCGTCCCCGGCGACGTCCGCGACCCCGCCGCGGTCGCCGAGACCGTGCGGGGAGCGGATGTCGTCCTGAGCCTGTTCGGACAGGTGAAGGGCTCGCCCCCCACCCTGCAGACCGACGGCACCCGCGTGATCGTCGAGGCGATGCGCGAGGCCGGCGTCACCCGCATCGTCACGCTCTCGGGCGGGGGGCTCCGCGACGAGGAGCACGATCGTCCGAAGACGGCGGACCGCGTCATACGATTCCTCTTGAAGACGCTCTCGGGTCCCGTCCTCGCCGACGCGGAAGGTCACCTCGCGGTGCTGCGCGCGTCGGGCCTGGACTGGACCGTGGTGCGCGGTCCGCGGCTCACCGAGAAGCCCGGCGTGGGCACGTACCGCGTCGGATGGGTCGGCGTGAACGCCAGCACCCAGATCAGCCGCGACGACCTCGCCGACTTTCTCCTCACACAGATCGACGACCGCACCTTCGTCGGGTCGATGCCGTTCGTGAGCGCATGAGGACGGATGACCGCGACGCGGCCATCGGCAGGGTGCTCGAAGGAGTCGTCTCGGCCCGCCGGCTCCTCGGCGACGCCCGGCGCCGACCCTTCGCCTCGCTGATGCTCACGAGCTCGCAGCTGGAGGCGCTCTTCGTCCTGACCCACGCGGCGCAGCCGGTCACCCCGAGCGCACTGGCCCAGCGGCTCGGGGTGACCGCCGGCGCGGTCACCCAGCTCCTCGACGGCCTGAAGCGAGCGGGTCTGGTGGAGCAGCTGGCTCACCCGGAGGACGCGCGCTCCCGTGTCATCCGACTGACGGCGTCCGCGCGCGACGAGGTCGATGTCTTCGAGGCCGGAGTGGTCGCCGAGATGCGACCCCATTTCGCGGATCTCTCGGCGGCCGAGCTGGACCAGCTCGCCGCTCTGCTCGGGCGGGTGGGTCGTGAGTGACGCCGGAGCCGGCGCGGTCCTCGTGACGGGCGCGACCGGAACGGTCGGGTCGTCGGTCGTCGCCGAACTGCGCGCCCGCGGCGTGACCGTGATCGCCGCCGTGCGGGATCCCTCGACGCCGGCGGCGCGGGCGCTCGGCGTGCCGCTCCGCCCGTTCGACTTCGACCGCTCCGCGAGCCGCGCCGCGGAGGCGATGAAGGGTGTCGACCGGCTCTTCCTCCTGCGGCCCCCGCCGATCGCCGATGTCGCGACCCACCTCTTCCCGGTGATCGACGCCAGCCGCGCTCGCGGGGTGCGCCAGGTCGTCTTCCTCTCGCTCCAGGGCGTCCAGTTCAATCGCCGCACCCCGCATCACGCGGTGGAGGCGTACCTGAGACGGACCCGGACCCCGTCGACGTTCCTGCGCCCGAACTTCTTTATGCAGAACCTCTCCTCGGTCCACGCGGCCGAGATCCGCGACGACGACGAGGTCTTCGTCCCCGCGGGGCGATCGCGTACGGCTTTCATCGACGCCCGCGACATCGGCCGGGTCGCCGCGCGCGTCTTCACCGAGCCCGGCCATATCGGCAAGGCGTACACGCTCTCGGGCGAGCAGTCCCTGGGCTATCGCCGCGTCGCGCAGATCCTCAGCGACGTGCTGGGCAGGCCGATCCGCTATGCGCGCCCGAAGGAGGAGGTCTACCTCGAGCGTCTGCGCCGGAACGGCGCACCGCAGGAGTACCTCGCTGTGCAGCGGATGATCTACCGCATCGTGCGCGCGAACGTCTCAGCGCTGCCCAACCGGACGGTGCGTCGACTCACCGGGCGTCCCGCCGCCACCTTCCGGCAGTTCGCGATCGATCATCGGGATGTCTGGATGCCCGACGGGGTCGGTGGCAGCCTCCAGCCAGGCCCAGAGGCGTGATTGGCGGCCGGCGTCGAAGGTGACCGCCTCGGCGCGGGTCTCGCGACCGATCTCGATGTAGGCGTCATTCCTGTCGCCGTGCCGGTCGCCGAGGGCGAGAGCGACGGCGTGGCGGGCGGTACCTCGCGGTGTCGTCGCCCCCGGGAGGACCGACATCGCCGGCATGACGTTGCGCCACACCCAGTCCATGTAGGCGGGCATGCCGCGCACGAGACCCGTGCCCGCGACGAGCCCGGGGTCGTAGACGTTGAGGCGCTGTGCCGAGGCGCCCAACCGCGCCGCCCACGGGTGCGCGAGGGTGACGAGCGCCAGCTTGCTCGTCGCGTAGGCGATGCCGCCGCGCTCGCGTTCGATGCGGAACCCCCCGCGGGGTGTGTCATCGGTGAGGGCGAGCTCGGCCGGCTCCTGCCAGACGGGGTCGGGGACGAGCCCGAAAGACCGGCGCTTGCCGCGGTGGGTGGAGGAGCCGGCGAGGACGACGTGGCCCCCGGGACCGAGGAGCGGCTGGAGTCCTCGCAGCAGGGCGTGCTGGGCGATCACGTTGATCGCGAACGTCAGCTCGTACCCCTGGGCGCTCGTCTGACGGCGATCCAGGAACTGCCCGCCGGCGTTGAGCATGGCCACATCGATCGGGGAGAGCTCTCCCGTGCGGATGAGCTCGGTGACCTCCTGGAGCGCCGAGCGGACGGAGTCGAGGTCGGCGAGATCGAGAAGGATGCCGCGGGCGTCGGCGCCCGCGTCGCGCGACGTCGCCACGGCCTCGTCGAGCGCGAGCGGGTCGCGCGCAAGGAGCACGAGGCGAGGGCGCGCGGGGTGGACGAGAAGGCGCTCGAGCAGGGCTCGGCCGATGCCCCGGGTCGGTCCGGTCAGCAGAACGGTGGGCGTGACGTCACTTTGTGTCATAGCGGCAGGATAGGTGATGTCACAATGTGACGCAAGGGTAGAGTGGGCGCATGCCGCGTTGGCCGGAGGATTCCCGCGAGCGACTCGTGGACGCCGCGATCTCGCTCTTCGTCGAGCGCGGCTTCGCCGCGACGACGGTGGAGCAGATCGCCACGGCGGCGGGGGTCACGCCGCGCACGTTCTTCCGGCACTTCGGTGACAAGGAGGAGGTGCTGTTCACCGAGGAGGACGAGCTGCTTCCCCTCCTGCTCGGCGCGATCGCATCGCTCGAGCCGCCGTTCCGCGCCGACGAGCTGATGCGCCACGCGCTCGGCACGCTGGCCGACAGGATGGAGCCGGAGCGGACGCGCCTGCGCGAACGGCACGCGATCATCAAGACCGACGTCGCCCTCACCGGTCGCGAGCTCGCCAAACAGGCCGCATGGCAGCCGCAGATCGCTGCGGCCATCGCTGCGCGCGGCTACACCGGGGCTGACGCAGAGCTGCTCGCGGCCATCGGGTTCGCCCTGTACCGGACCGCCTTCGTCGGCTGGCTCGAGGACGACGCACGCGAGCCGCTGCGCGACCGGGTGGACAGGGCGCTCCCGTCGGCGCGGACCGTGATGGACCTCGCGATCCCGGGCTGAGTGCCCGCTGCCCGGCGAGGGCGGTGCGCGCGAACGGTTCAGAGGGAGCGCAGCAGCGCCTCGATCCGACGGGCGCGCGTGGCTGCCGTGCCCGCGCCGTCGACGGGCACGAGCTGACGGCGGCGGGTGGCCGGGGGCTGCAGATCCCATCGCTCCCGCAGTCCGGCGGCGGCGAGCGCCTCGGCGAGGTCGTCGGGCACCGGGACCTCGTCAGGGTCGACCGGCGCGAGCCACCCGGTGACGGGGTCGCCGGTCTCCAGGCGCAGCCGGCGCAGCAGCGAGGATCCGGCCCAGACGAAGGTGTCGTCGATCACCGGGGCGCGGGTCAGCGCCAGGTTCACCGCGACATCCTCCAGCCGCCCGGCGACCCGTCGAGTCGCCGCCTCCTCCGCGGCGGCGACGAGGGAGGCGGGCACCCGCAGCACGGTGTAGCGCGACCGTCCCCACACCATCGGCTCGATGAACCCCGTCACCTCGTGCGGGTCACCCAGTAGCGGCCACGACTCGCTCACGTCATCCTCCGTCATCGCTCGCACGGTCGGCGCACCCGGACTCTACCGGCCGAGACGACGCGGCGGTACGGTGACCTCACCCACCTCGTTGAAGGGGATGCCGTGACATCGTCCGCCGCTGAGCACATCCCCGTCACCGCGACCGCCCGCGTGCGGGTCGAGAGCGAGGCGTTCTACGCCTTCGCGGCAGCCGCCGCGTCCGGCGGCGCGTTGGGCCTTCTTCTCGGATGGTTCGGGCCGCCCCGTCCCCTTGCCGGTGAGGGCTCCTTCGGGTGGATCTCCGCGGCGGCGTGCGCGGTGACGGCGATCGCCGCGGCGGGAGTCGGCTACGGGCGTGCCCGGAAGACCCGCGGAGACGAGGGGCGGCTGGTACTGCCGTCGTGGCGATTCGGCGTCAACTTGGTGGCGGTGTCGCTCGTGCATGCCGGACTTGCGGCGCTGGCGGCCCTCGCCGTCTTCCTCGTCCTCAGCGCGGGGATGATCGGCTGGCAGGTCGAACCGTTCTGGTCGGCCGTGCTGATGGGCGCGGCGACGGGTATCACCGCCTATCTTGTGTACCTGTCCGCTTCCGGGATGACGACGCGGCGGATGTCTTCGCTGCTGCTGGCGTTCGTCGTAGTCGGCACCCTCACGGCCATGGTGTCGACCCCCGACCCCGACTGGTGGGAGATCCACTTCAGCCACCTCGGCACCTTCTGGCACCTTTCGAGCGTCGTGTTCAACGGCACCCTGATCGTCGGCGGACTGCTCGTCACGGCATTCGCCGTCTACGTCGCCCACGACCTGGCAGCGGTGGCGGCGTCCGGGGGACTCGACCCGAGAGCGCGCTGGCGCGTGGTGCCGACGCTCTTCGTCATCATGGGCCTCATGCTCGCGGGCGTCGGAGCTGTCCCGGTGAATCTCAGTCTGCTGATCCACAACCTCTGCGCGATGGGGCTGGCGGCGATGTTCCTGGGCCTTCTGGCCGGAGGACGCTGGCTCATGCGGGGCTTGCCCCGCGCCTACTTCCGGTCGGCGGGGCTGTTCCTCATCGCGTTGCTGGTCTCGGTGGTGCTGTTCGTCACCGGCTACTTCGCCCTCACGGCTTTCGAGATCATCGTCTTCGCCCTGATCTTCGGCTGGATCGCTGTTTTCATCCGGTTCCTCACCGCCGATCGACCGACGGATGCGGTCGACGCGCTGGCGTGAACGGGGCCGACGCCGGGATTCGGGCGGACGATGCATCCGTTCTGGCCGTTCGGACCGAATACCTCTGTGACGCGGACGATGGTGTCCGCCGAGCCGCCCGGCTCGGCGACGGTGGAAGGGGACCGGCATGGCGAAGAAGCTGACGGAAGCGACGGTCGTCGAGTACGACCGCACAGGCGATGCCGACGTTCTGGAGGTGCGCACCACCGAGCTCCGACCGCCGGGCCGCGGGGAGGTCACCGTGGAGATCATCACCGCGGGCATCAGCCACATCGACGGTTTCATCCGCAGTGGCCGAGAGGACGCATTCGCGAACGATCCGTTCCCGCGTCGCTCGGGGAGCGATTTCGCCGGCACGATCATCGCGGTCGGTGAGGACGTCCAGGGCTTCTCCAGGGGGATGGACGTCGTGGGGCACGTCCGCGCGGGAGCCCACGCCTCGGCGATCACGGTGCCGACGTCGGTTCTGGTGAAGAAGCCGCGCACCGTGTCGTGGGAGGCCGCCGGTGGACTCTTCCTCGCCGGAGCGACGGCCCTCGACATCCTCGACCAGGTGCGTGTCAGCGAGGGCGACACCGTCGTCGTGTCGGCTGCGGCCGGCGGCGTCGGCAGCATCGAGGCGCAGATCGCGCGATACCGCGGGGCGACGGTCATCGGCACGTGCGGTGAGCGCAACTTCGATTACCTGCGACAGCTCGGCATCAAGCCGGTGCTCTACGGGCCGGGCATCGCCGACCGCATCCGCAAGGCGGCGGGAAAGCCCATCACCGCGATGATCGACAACTTCGGGCAGGACGGTCGCGCGCTCGCCGAGGATCTGGAGGTCTCCCCCTCGCGCTACCGCTCGAGCGAAGACCGTCGAGACGCCGAGGTGCGGTTGCTGCAGGACGACCCCGAGTCGGTCGCCCAGGCGACGTCACTCCTCGAACGGGTGGCCCAGCTCGCCGAGAAGCGCGCCTTCACCCTTCTGGTGTCGGGACTCTACGCGCTCGGAGACGTGGCCGAGGCCTACGCCGATCTCGGCAAACTGCACGCCCGCGGGAAGGTCGTGCTCGCCACGCGACCGGTCACGACGGTGCGCACGCTCAAGGCCCGGGATGTCTGGGAGGCGGCGGGCTGAGAGCCGTCACAGCCGCTCCCGGTGCGCGCTGCTGACCCATCGGGCGTATGAGCCCCACGGATCGACGCTGCCGGGAAGGGCGCCGATGTGCGCGAGGAGTTCGGGCGCGGAGGTGAACCATTCGCCCCCTTCACGCAGGTGGGCGAACAGGTCGTGCCGTGAGCGCTCGACGGTGCGGTCGCCGGGTTCGAAGGCGAGCAGCTCGTCGTGCCTGATCGCGCGGAGGCGCGCGCGAGGCTCACGTGTGGTGCCTATCTTCACCCTCTCGGCGTACCCGAGGTAGTACACGACGTCGACCCGAGGCGGCGGGAGATCCGGATCGGGGGCATCGCCGACGCGCCAGTCGCACACGGAGCAGAACCACTCGCCGTTCCGGCGATCGCCCCGACGCGCGCCGCACAGCACGCACGGCCCCGGCATCACCCGCCTGATCCCCATGGCGACACCGTACGTCACGTCTCCGACACCACAGCCGGCCGTGTCGGATGCCCCCGCTAGGTTCGCCGCCATGGCCGAGAGGGTGGAGCTGTGGTGGGCGAGGCGGCAGTTCTCGCGGGGCGCCGAGGTGCCGTACCCGCTCGGCACCTACCGCGAGGCGTGGGCCGCCTACCCGGCCGTCGCGCGCCAGTACCACCCCGACCTCAACGCCGGGATCGCGCTGTCGCAGATCCCTCCGGCCGCCGATGTGCTGCTGCGGTGGCAGTGCGACGCCGGACACCTCTTCGCCGCCACCCCGGCCGAGCAGCGCAGTCGCCCGGGGCGTGTGCGCCGGCGGTCGGCCTGGTGTCCCGAGTGCCTCGATGCGGCGACGGGGCGTGGCGCCTTCCCCGCACTGGCGCTGCCGCCGAAGGGCGTCGAGACCGCTCCGCCATCGCCCGCGTCGCCGCTCGCGGCGCCCGCCCACAGCCCGGCATCACGTCCGCGGCGACCCCGCACGCGGCCCCGCCGCATCTGCGAGAAGACTCCCGACCTGCCCCCAGGCACCTCGTTCGCCAGCGCGTGTGCACCGAAGCCCGCGTCGGCGGCGGAGGCATTGCTGCACGAACGACTGTTCGGCGCGCTCGCGGTGACGCGAGGTCACACCGCGGTCCGCGTCTCGCGCCCCTTCTTCGAGCACCGCGAAGTCTGGCCCGATCTCGTCCTGCCCGAGCTGCGCATCGCGGTCGAGTACGACACGATCGGCCGGTTCGGCCTGGAGCACGTGGGCGCCCGCGAAGACTCCGACCGACGCAAGGACCGACTCCTCCGTGAGGCCGGGTGGGAGGTCGTGCGCCTGCGCAGCGGCAAGCTCGAGAAGCTGGGGCCCCATGATCTGCAGATCACCACGGCGGGCCCGCGGACCGTGGGACTGCTGCTCGACGCGTTCCGCGGCATCCGGGGTTCTCTCCTCATCGATGCCTACGCGACGTGAGCGGTCGTGTCAGCGGTCCTGGAGGATCTGCCTCCAGTTCAGCGGAACGCGACCCCGCGGCCCGGGTGCCGGCTGGTCGTCGGGATGACTGCGAGGCGGCGCCAGCGCGGGCCCGTCGACGATCCGCTCGTCGACATAGTCCCAGAACCAGTCTTCGCCCGGTTCGAAGCTCTGGATGACGCGGTGCCCCGTCTGGCGGAAGTGGTCCGTCGCATGGCGGCCGAGCGAGTCGTCGCAGCATCCGACGTGACCGCAGGCCGCGCACCGCCGCAGGTGCACCCACCAACCGTCGTGCGTCAGGCACTCCGCGCACCCGTCGCCGCTCGGGGGAGCCTCGGGATCGATGACTGTCTCACTCATGGGTTCCCTCTTTGTCGAACGATGGCACGGTCATCCCGCCAGAGCACGGTGCACCGAGGCGACGGCGCTGGATCCCTCTCCGACCGCCGCCGCGACACGCTTCATCGAGCCGCGCCGCACGTCTCCGGCGGCGAAGATGCGGGGGAGCGAGGTCTCGAACGGGAGCGGCTCGCGCCCCATCGCCTGCCACCGCGTCAGCGACTGCACGGTGATGTCGGTGCCCGTGCGGACGAAGCCGTCGTCGTCGCGGTCGAGGTCGGGGAGCCAACCGGTCGCGGGGTCGGCGCCGATGAAGCAGAACAGGCCGCGCGCATCGACCTCGCCCACGCTGTCGATCGCGACCCTGCGCAGTCCGCGGTCGCCCTCGAGCCCGACGATGTGCGACCGGGTGTGAACCTGGACGCGCGGGTCGTCGGTGAGACGGTCGACGAGGTAGCTCGACATGCGCGCCGAGAGGTCGTCTCCGCGCACGACGAGGTGCACGGGGCATCCGTTCGATGACAGATACAGCGCCGCCTGCCCGGCGGAATTCGCCCCGCCCACCACGACCACGGGCGATGCGGCCACCTGGCGCAGCTCGAGCGGGGTCGCGGCGTAGTAGATGCCCGACCGCTCGAAATCCTCCCAGCGGTCCAACTGGAGCCGGCGGTAGCTGGCACCGGAGGTGACGATCGTGCTGCGCGTGCGGATGCGCCGCCCGTCGGCGAGGGTCACGTCGAGGTCGTCGCCGTGTCGCTCGATGGCGATGGCTTCGCAGGGTGCGTAGACCCGCACGCCGAATTTCAGTGCCTGGAGCGTCGCCTGGCCGATCAGATCGCTGCCACTGACCCCGAACGGAAAACCGAGGAAGTTCTCGATCCGTGACGTCGACGCCGCCTGCCCACCCGGCGCGACGGCATCGAGGAGCACGGTTTCGAGACCCTCCGAGGCGCCGTAGATCGCGGCCGCGAGGCCTGCCGGACCGCCGCCGACGACCACGAGGTCGACCACCTCATCGGCCTGCCCCTGGTAGCTGAGTCCGAGGCGGTCCGCCACGATGCCCGGGGTCGCTCGGACGATCGGCTCACCCTGGATGAAGGCGACGGGAAGGTCGTCCGCCGTGAAGGCGGTCTTCCCCGACGACCCGGCCAGGTGAACGTCGTGATCGGTCACCGCGTGCGCGGCGTGGATCAGGTCGATGCGCTCGGCGAATCGGCGGAGCGCGAGGAACTCACTCGACCCTTCGCGTCCGAGGAACTTCAGCGTCCACGCCGCCGACCCGCGCCGGAGGCTCTCGCGGCGGGCCCAGAGGGCGTGCAGGATGATGTCGCACAGCTCGTCGTCTTCGTTCATGATCCGACGCAGCTGAGACCGGGGGAGGACATACATCCGCCCCGCCTCGACCACGCGCGCGGAGAGGAACGCCGCCTGCCCGTTGAGCAGTCCGAGCTCGCCGACGATCGAGCCGGGACCGAGCCTGGCGAGGATCTCCTCTTCCGCCCAGGCGAGCGCGTCGCGCACGATCTCCACCTCGCCGGTGGCGACCAGGATCATGGGATAGTCGCGCTCACCCGAGCGGAAGACGTCGTCGCCGGCGGCGACATCCCGCGGCTCGGCGGCGGACGTGAGGCGCTCCCACTGGGAGTCGGTCAGCGTCGGTGATTGGACAGGGTCGAGATTCGGACCGGCCATGCCCAGAAGGCTACTCAGCCGACGCGCCGGCGCGAGGGGCCTGCGGCTCCCCGCGTGACGCCTGCAGCGAACGGATGAGGATCTGCGGGTCGGAGAAGCCGTATGCCGGCGTCCGCCCAGCGAAGAGGGCGGACCACCCGTGGGTCCGGCACATCGCGGTGACGCGATTGACACGGCCGTGCGAGGTTGGCATTGTCATTGTATACAACGTTAGAAATTCGGGAGGATCCCCGTGGTCGTGCGGAGAGTGACGTTACGAGATGTCGCTCAGCGCACCGGGGTGTCGGTGACGACGATCTCGAAAGTGTTGAACGGTGGCGGCGACGTCTCGCCGCAGACGCGAGCGCTCGTCGAGGAGCAGCTCGATCGCAGCGGCTACCGTCGACGCCTGCCACAGGTGAGTACCGGGTATCTGCAGGTGGTCGTGCCGAATCTCAGCGGCGACTGGGTGTTCGGGATCGTCGCGGGAATCCAGGAGGCGGCGGCGCGAGCCGGACACGGGATCTCGCTCGTCGTCAACGACGATCGAGAAAGTGACGATCCCGCATGGGTGGACGAGGCTCTCCGCCGCAATGCGACCGCGGTCGTGGTGTTGCTGGATGCGGTGCCGAAGGAGGCGCATGCGCGGCTGCGGGCCGCTGGCATCCCGTTCGTCCTCATCGATCCTGCGGGCGATCCGATCCCGGATGTTCCGGCGGTGTCAGCCGCGAACTGGTCGGGTGGACTCGAGGCGGCCAGGCATCTCCTGGGGTTGGGCCACCGCAAGATCGCGGCGGTCACGGGTCCCGCGACGTCGCTCCCCGCGATCGCGCGGGTGGACGGTTTCCGTGCGGCGCTGACGTCAGCGGGGGAGACGGTGCGCGAGGACTGGGTGCGCTTCGGGGACTTCACGGCCGAGTCCGGTGAGCGGGAGGCGCGGGAGCTGCTGGCCCACGACGACCCGCCGACCGCCATCTTCGCCGGAAGTGACATGCAGGCCGTCGGTGTGCTGGACGCCGCCGCTGCGGCCGGGATCTCCGTGCCCCGGGAGCTGTCGGTCGTCGGCTTCGATGATGTGACCCTCGCCGGCTACGTCCGCCCGCGCTTGACCACCGTTCGTCAGCCGTTGTCCGAGATGGCGGCACAGGCGACGAAGACGGTTCTCGAGCTCGCACATCACCCGACCCTGGAGCGGCCGCGGATCGAGCTGTCGACCCGGTTGGTGGTGCGCGAGTCGACGGCGCCACCGTGGTCGAGAACCTCGTCGAAACCCTTGCCTTCTCCCGCTGTTAACGGTAACACTTAAGCACTCCCCGGGAGCGGCATCCGGATTCGCTGCAGAAGTCGGTCACCGCATCCCCGTCCGCATCGGGCAGGGGGATCCTTGACCGTCCTCGAGGTGAGCACTGACTCCTTGAGTCGTTAGCGCTCACAAGTAAACGTTGTGGCGTGCGGTGATCAGGACGTCGCCGCCAGCGAAGGAGCTGAAATGACGCGGGACCGGGTGGCCTCAGCGACGAATCCGCCGCGGCGATCGTGGGGGCGGATGCTGGCGCTCGTCGTCGCCGGAACGGTGATGGGAGCGGGCTTGATGCCGATCGACCAGGCGGCCACGGCCGCGGAGGAGTGGAATCCTGACTCCTCCTACACCTCGTCCGACAACGGCGACGGCTCCTACCGGGTGCCGCTGCTGAACTCCGATGTGCCGGATGTCTCGGTCGAGCGCATCCCCGCCGCCGAGAACGACGAGGGCCGCGACCTCTACTACATGATCAGCACGACCATGCATCTGAGCCCCGGGGCCCCGATCATGAAGTCGTACGACCTCGTCAACTGGGAGATCGTCAACTACGTCTTCGACCGCGCGAACATCGGCGACGACTTCTCGCTGCGCAACGGCCGGACCTCGTACGGCCAGGGGCAGTGGGCGTCGTCGCTCCGCTACCACGACGGACTCTGGTACGTCGCCTTCAACACCAACAACCTCGGCGGCTCGTACCTCTACACGACCGACGACATCGACGACGGCTCGTGGGACCGCATCTCGCTCGGCCGCTCGTACCACGACCCGTCCCTCTTCTTCGACGTCGACGGCACGCCCTACATCTTCTACGGCTCGGGCTCGACCAGCGCCGTGAAGTACAGCGCCGATTTCTCCACCGTCCTCGCGGAGTACCCGCAGATCATCCGCCCCGCCGACTACCCGAACGCCCCCGTGGGGGGCCTGTTCGAGGGCGCGCAGGTGACCTACATCGACGGGACCTACTACATCGTCATCATCACGTGGCCGTCAGGACAGGGGCGTCAGGTGGTGCTGTTCCGCTCCGACGATCTGCTCGGACGCTACGCGACGGCGGACGGGTCGAACCCCTACGAGGCGAAGGGCGTGCTCAACTCCAACGGGTTCGCCCAGGGAAGCCTCGTCCCGATCGCCCGGGAGGACGGCGGCACCGACTACTGGGGCATGTTCTTCCGCGACACCTTCCCCATCGGTCGCATCCCCGCCCTCATCCCCGCCACCTGGGGGGAGGACGGCTGGCCGGTGTTCGGGAACAACGGCAGCGTGACCATCGGCGGGTCGTTCGACAAGCCGATCACGCTGAGCCCCGAGGAGGAGCGGCTCGAGCGCCTGAAGTCGGTCGTCGTCTCGGACGACTTCGCCAACGACGCCCCCGAGCGCGCCTACATCGACGAGGACTGGGTGATCCCGCCGGGGCCGGACGTCGACCCGTCGCTGCTGGGTGTCGAGCTCGTGCAGAACGGCGGCTTCGAGAACGGCACGACCGGGTGGATCGTGAATGACACGGCCACGCTCACCGCGAGCGGCGACGCCGCTACCGGGGCGGGGGCCGTGCAGGTCACCGCCCGCCAGACCACCGGCTCGGGCCCTGCGCAGGACCTGTCGGGCAAGCTCCAGCGCGGTATCACCTACGACGTCTCCGCCAAGGTGCGCTACACCGATCCGCTGGCTCCGGCGACCAAGCAGTTCTTCGTCACGGCCCGCTACGGCTCGAGCACCTTCACGAACCTCGCGACGGTCACCGCGCCGCGTGGGCAGTGGGCGACGATCACCGGATCGTTCACGGTGCCGGCAGGTCAGAACGTCGACACGGCGCGAATCTTCGTCGAGACGCCCTACACGCAGAACCCGGGGGCGAACCCGTCGCAGCACCTGATGGACTTCGCCGTCGACGACGTCTCGGTCACCGGCCGTCCGCTCACACAGGAGACGGCACACCCCGACGAGATCGCGCCCAACGGCTCGCGGCTGGCCCTGCAGTGGCAGTGGAACCATGCGCCCGACAACCGCCACTGGTCGCTCACCGAGCGCGAGGGGTGGCTCCGCCTCACCAACGGCAAGGTCGTCACGGGGAACACCCGTCACGACAAGCTCGCGAACGACGATGAGGCGACCTACCTCGAGGAGGCGCGCAACACGCTGTCGCAGCGCACGTTCGGTCCGAGTCAGTCGGCGGAGATCTCGATGGACATCTCAGCGATGAAGAACGGGGATGTCGCAGGGCTCGCGGCCTTCGGACGCAACTTCTCCTACGTCGGCGTGAAGCGCGTCGACGGCGTCAACACCGTCGGAGTGGTGAACCGCACGACGCCCTTCACCGCGACGATCGACCAGAACGCCGTCGAAGCCTTCGTGCCAGGGACGACGGCGGCGCTCGGCGACGCCACGCAGGTGCACCTGAAGGCCGATCTCGACTTCGCCAATCCGTCCGGGCAGCTGTGGACCACCTTCTCGTACAGCCTCGACGGGATCAGCTGGACCGCGCTCGGCAACCGGGTCGGGCCCCTCACCCTCGACGGGGCGCTGACGCACTTCATGGGGCACCGGATCGGGGTGTTCAGCTACGCCACGCAAGCCACCGGCGGGTACGTCGACATCGATCACTTCCTGCTCAGCGACGTGCGATCGGCAGAGGATCTGCCGCTCGACACCGCCGCGCTCGATGCGGCGATCGCCCACGCGGAAACCCTGGACGCCGCCGACTATCCCGAGGAGGACTGGCAGGCGATGCAGGCCGCGCTCGTGTGGGCCGAGGCTGCGGCGGCCGGCCCGGTCGGCACGCAGAACCAGATCGACGCCCCCGAGCGCGCCCTGAGCCTGCAACTCGCTCGACTCGGCGTCATCCGGCCCGCTCCCTCTCTGGACATCGATCTGACGGCGGCGACCCGCTGCGCAGCCGGGAAGGTGCAGGTGACGGCGCTCGTGGCGAACCCGAACGGGGTGCCCGTGCGGGCCGCGGTGTCTTCGGCCTATGGCACGAAGACCTTAGCCGCCGTGTCGGCCGAGAAGTCGGCCACCCACGCGTTCACCACGCGCCAGACCGCGATCGACGCCGGCGAGCTGACGGTCACGGCCACGGCCGAGATCGACGGTGAGACCGTCACCCGCACCGCGACCGCACCCTATGACGCACGCTCGTGCGGCTGACCGTGCGCTCCACGAACCCCGCCCCCACAACTGAACACGACCGACAACTGAACACCCATGTCAGAAACACATCAAGGAGACATCTCTTGCACGAGCGCGCCTCGAAGCGATCCCGGTTCCGGATCGCCGCCATGGCCGCCGCCGGCATCCTGATGGCAGCGAGTATCGCTGTCACCAGCCCGGTGTACGCGGCTGAAGAGGAGCTCATCGTCAACGGAGGGTTCGAGAACGGTACCGAGGGGTGGTTCGCCAACAACGGCAACGCCACCGACGGTGCCACTCTGACCATCGTGAACGATGCGTTCTCAGGGTCCAACGGTCTGCGCGCCTCCGCGCGTCAGACCACCGGCTCGGGTCCGATGCAGGATCTGTCCGGCAAGCTCCAAGCCGGCCAGACCTACACCGTCACGGCCCGGGTCAAGTACGACAACCCCAGCAGCCCTGCGACGAAGCAGTTCTTCGCGACGATGCACTACGGCGGGTTCACGTACACCAACCTCGGCAGCGTCACCCCGGCTCGCGGCCAGTGGGGGTACATCAACGCCACCTTCACCATCCCCGCGGGACAGAACGTCACCACCACGCGCCTGTTCATCGAGACGCCGTTCAACGGCAGCCCGCAGAGCGACCCGAACCTCCACCTGATGGACTTCACGGTCGACGACGTCTCGCTGGTCGGAGCCCCGCCGCCCCCGCCGCCGCCCGCCCCGTCGAAGACCGTCGAGGTCGTCGGCAAGCTGCCCGGCGAGCACAACCCGCTCATCGGTCACAAGTTCGGCGCCGACGGCTACGGGTTCGTCCACGACGGTCGCGTCTACATGTACATGACCAACGACACCCAGGGATACGCTCCCAACCCCGCCACCGGAGTCTCGCCCGGCATCAACTACGGCGACATCAACCAGATCACGCTCATCTCCACCACCGACATGGTGAACTGGGTCGACCACGGTGAGATCCCGGTCGCCGGCTCGCAGGGCATCGCGCCGTTCACGAACAACTCGTGGGCGCCGGGCATGGAGAAGAAGGTCGTCGACGGCGAAGAGAAGTTCTTCCTCTACTACGCCAACGGCGGCGGCTCCAGCAACGTCATCACCGGTGACTCGCCCCTGGGCCCGTGGGTCAGCGAGCGGTCCAGCACGCTGATCAACAGCAGCACGCCGGGCGCCCAGGGCGTCAGCTGGCTGTTCGACCCGGCACCGCTGGTGGACGACGACGGCCAGGCGTACCTCTACTTCGGTGGTGGCCCCGCGTCGACGAGCTTCCCGGCCGCGGAGCGCTTCAACAACCCGAAGAACATCCGCGTGATCGAGCTGGCCGACGACATGGTCAACACGCAGGGCACGGCCGCTGTCGTGGACGCCCCCGTGGCGTTCGAGGCTGCGCAGGTGTTCAAGCGCGAGGGCAAGTACTACCTGTCCTACTCGTCGCACTTCGGCGGCAACGACTTCGGTGGCAACCAGACGCCGCTCCCGGGCTACCCCGGCGGCGGGCAGATCGGCTACATGATCTCGGATGACCCGATGTCGTTCCCGAAGGAGACCTACGCCGGTGTGCTCTTCCCGAACCAGTCGCAGTTCTTCGGTGCGGGGACCGGTGGCAACAACCACCAGTCGGTGTTCGAGTACGAGGGCAAGTACTACTTCACGTACCACGCCCCCACGCTCAACAAGCGCATCAACGGCAACACGACGCAGGGCTACCGCAGCCCCCACATCCAGGAGCTGACCTTCAACGAGGACGGCACCATCCAGCAGGTCGTGGGCGACTACGCCGGCGTCGATCAGGTGCGCGACTTCGATCCGTTCCGCACCTTCGAGGCCGAGACCCTCGGCTGGACGAAGGGCATCGCGACGGCGAAGATCGACGGCGGCTCTGCGGAGTTCGGCGACACTGCTCCGAACCTCGTCGTGCGCGACATCGACAACGGCGACTGGACCGGCCTGTCGTCGGTGGCCTTCGGCGAGACCGGAGCCGCCTCGGTGACGGTCAAGGTCAAGCCGCTGCAGGAGGGCGGCGCGATCCAGGTGCGCGACGGCAGCGACACCGGTGCGGTGCTGGCGACCATCCCGGTCACCGGCGAGATCGGGGAGTGGACCGAGCTCAGCGCCGACCTCACGGGTGCCACGGGCACGAAGGACGTCTTCTTCACCTACACCGGTGAGAGCGGCGACCTGTTCGAGCTCGACACCTGGGCCTTCACCGAGGGCGCGGCGCAGCCGTCGCTCGACGTGACGGCTGAGGCTGCCACCCGCTGCGCCGCCGGCAAGGTGCAGGTCACCGTCAAGGTCACGAACAACGACGACGTCGCGGTCCAGGTCGCGGCGGTGTCGGAGTACGGCACCAAGACGTTCGCCTCGGTCGCCGCTGGCAAGTCGGCCACCCACGCCTACACCACCCGCGCCACGAACATCGCCGCCGGCGATGTCGATGTGACCGCGAGTGCGACCGTCGACGGCCAGCCGGTCTCGACGCTCGTGACGGCGCCGTACGACAGCCGCACCTGCGGCTAGCAGTCCCCGTCCGGGGTCGGGCGATCCGCCCGACCCCGGACTCCCGCGAGACATCTCGGTCGAACCCCGGTTCCATTGTGATGTCGGAGTGTTCTCGGTAACATCTGCTCGGGCGTCGTAGCCGACGTCCGAAGAACGGAGCAAGACAATGAAGTTCCCCCAGGGCCTTTCGGCCCGGATCGCCGTGGCCGCCGTCGGCGGCCTGCTGCTGGCCGGCGGCGCGAGCGCCGCGATCGCCGACGAACTGGACACGGGCGACGTCGACGTCACGGTCGACATCGAGTCGACCGATGACGGCGCGCTGACCCTGACCGTCGGCGGCACCTCGACGAGCCTGGCCGAGGTGGTGTCGGGCGACCCGACCATCCGGCAGTTCGACGGGCAGCTGCCCCAGGTGACCGTCAGCGACACCCGCGACCCCGACAGCATCCCGGACGGATCGTTCTGGTCGGTGTACGGCCAGGCGACCGACTTCGTCGGCCAGGACGGCCAGCCGAACATCCCGGCCGAGAACCTCGGCTGGACGCCCGAGGTGCTCGGCGACTACGAGTACATCACCGAGGGCGACCCGATCGGCACGGTCCTCGACGACGGCCCCGAGGCCAACGTCGGACTGGTCGAGGGCGAGCTGCTGTACTCGGCGTTCACCTCTGAGGATGCCGTCAACGAGGGCAACACCTCGTGGTCGGCGACCGCCGGTCTGACGCTGAAGACGGATGCGGATGTCGCTCCGGGCGCCTACGCCTCGGTGCTGACCATCTCCCTGTTCGAAGACATCGGCTGACCATCGACCGCCATCCTGCCGGTCGATCCGGTCGGCAGGGGAGGGGGTCGAGATCTCCCCACGGATCTCGACCCTCTCCGGTCTGTTCCCCCCAACACCGGATGTGCGAAGGAGTGCGACGATGCGCCGACGGATGACGCGTACCGGCCTCATCGCTGCGGTCGCCCTCGCCTGCGCTCCGCTCCTGGGGCTCGCGCCGGCGGCCGCATCGGCCGCGGAGCCCGCCGCTGCGGAGCCCGCCGCCGCCGCCACCGATGACGGCGAGATCACCTGGGCGGTGACACCCGCCGACGAGGCCGGCCCTGATCAGCGCGGCGTGATCGAGCAGGAACTCGATCCGGGCGAGTCGCGCACCGATCGCTTCGCCGTTCGCAACTTCAGCGCCATCCCCGTCACCTTCGCGTTGAGCGCCGCCGACGGGTACTACTCCGACAACGGTCGCTTCACCATGCTGCCCTCGAGCGAGCCCTCGGTGGACGCCGGCACCTGGATCACCCTCCCCGAGTCGGTCACCGTCGAACCCGGCGGTACGACCGTCGTGGAGTTCACCACCTCGGTGCCCGACGACGCCCCCCCCGGCGATCACGCCGCGGGGATCGCGGCGTCGGTGCTGTCGGCCGGCACCGACGAGTCGGGTACCGGCGTCGGGGTGGAGAGCCGCGTCGGGTTCCGCATCACCACCCGCGTCACCGGAGAGCTCGCTCCCGCCGCCACCGTGCAGGCGGTCGCCGGCTCGTACGATCTGTCGTGGAATCCCTTCCGACCCGGCGAGGCGACCGTGTCGTTCGAGGTCACCAACACCGGCAACACCGCCGTCCAGGCGCAGGGGACCCTCACGGCCGGGACCGCGTCGGCGGGCTTCCCTGCCGCCGGTAAAGCCGTGCAGCAACTCCTGCCGGGCGAGACGCGCACCCTCACGCTGGCTCTGGCAGGCGTCTGGCCGACCGTCGTCGTGCCGCTGAACGTTGATTTCGCGCCGACAGCCCGTGACTTCGCCGGCGCCGACATCCCCGTCACGGCCAGCGTCGCGGCGGCGACGCTGTGGGCTCTGCCCCTCCCGCAGCTGATCCTCCTCGCCGGCGTCGCCCTTCTCCTCACGGCTCTCCTCTGGCGCCGCAGGCGTTCGCAGGCCCGCCTGGCCGCGGCCGTTGCTGCGGCTCGCGAGGAGGGCTTCGTCGCCGCCCGAACCCCCGGCGCCGCGGCCGACACGTCCGTCGTCGCCGAACCCGACCAGACCCCCGACCCCTCACCCCCAGGAGGACCAGTGACCCGACGGAGCCGCAGGTGATGGCCGTGACGAATGCCGGAGACGATGTGCCCGGCGAGGGGGGTGTGGACGTCCTCGTCGACATCGCACCGGTCGAGACGCCGTCGCCGACTCCCACGCCGACGGTCACCCCCACGCCCTCCGTGACGCCGACTCCCAGTGTCAGCGCGTCGCCCGGGTCCGGAGGGAACGTGCCCGATGGGCTCGGCGTGACCGGCGTCGATCCGACGGCGGCGATCGTTCTGGGGGCGGCCCTGCTGCTCTCTGGCGCGGTGGCGCTGCTCGCGCGCCGCTCTCGGCGCGGTGCGCCCCCCCGCTGACGTCGACTCCCCCGACATCCGCAGGCGGCGTGAGCCCGCGAGCGGAATCCTCCCCTCCCCGCGACGGTGCACTCGTTCCCCGCGACGGTGCACTCGTTCCCCGCGACGGTGCACTCGTTCCCCGCGACGGTGCACTCCGCGGCGAGCCGCGGAGCGGCAGCCCGCAGCGCCCTTCCGAAGGAGTGCACCCTCGCCTGCGGGGAGTGCACCCTCGCGTGCGGGGAGTGCACCCTCGGGGTCAGGCGAGGCGCTTCAGGATCCGGTGGCCGGTGCCCGTGTCGTCCGCCCAGCCGACGGGGGCGGTGCCCCACTCCTCCGCCTTCCCGATCGTCGAGACGAGCAGGCCGCAGGTCAGCGATTCGGCCACGGCAAGCCGTGCCCCGCGATCCTGGGCGCGCTGCGCGAGCGCCTCGACGGCGTCCATCAGGAGTGGACGCCCGGAGCGGTGTCGTCGTCCGACGGGCTCTCCACCTCTCTCACCAGGGCGTCGAGGTCGACGTCGTCATCGAGGCCGGCATCGCCGAGGCGACGGGAGAGGATGTCGCGGACCTGGTCTTCACGGGCGTTGCCCAGTTGGATGTCGGCCCGGGTCTGCACGAGGATGCCCCGCACCTCTTCGCTCAGCGTCGTGGCGTTCTGATCCTCGAGCGGGGCGTCCTGCGTGCCGACCCCGTCGGATTCTCCGCCGCGGGGGCCGACGCCGGCGATGTCGTTCTGGCTCGACGCCTCGGCGTCGGTGGAACCCGTCCCCTCCGGGGCGACCGCCGGCGCCGCGCCGGAGTCGGCCCCGCCGCCGCCGGCGGGCGTCGGGCTCACGGATGCTGCCTGGTCGTCGTCGTACGGGTGGTTCGAGGTCATGTGGTGTTCCCTTCCCGGGGAGCGGTGCCGTCGATGGACGATACCGCGGCTATCGCCCAGCCTGGCGCGCCGGAGCTCGGTTCACACGCGCTTGACGGCCCCGGGGCGGCGGGGTAGCGCCGGGAGGCGGAGCAGCAGAAGCGGTCCGATCGCCGCTGTCAAGGGTCTGGGCGACGCCGCTCCTCCGGGCGCACCATCGACACGAGGTGAAAGCCATGCACAACCTCAGCGAAAGGTTCTTCGAGTTCACGCCGGTGTCGGGTGACTCGTGGCAGCTCCGCGATCGGGTCCTGCCCGACGGTGACCCCCGCGGCGTCATCGCGATCGTGACGCGCGTCGCGTTCGGAGTCGATGTGATCTGGGGCCGGGGCATCCGCGCACCCCACCACTTCGGTGGTCTCGACGACGTGCTGCGCACCGCCGTGGAGGTGCTGTCGTGCGGCAGCGGCGGACCACGCCGCCCGGTGCCGATCCCGCACCGTCGGCCCGCGCGCGGGTGACCCCTCCTTCCCCCGATCGGGGCAGGTGCGAGCTGGACGCCACTCATCCCCGCGACCGGCTCCGACGAGGATGAGCTCACGTCCGGCACGCCGCCGTTGCGGGCACCGGACTGACTAGGATCTGATCATGGGTAGGTTCATCTACGACACGATGGCGAACTCCGTTGACATCGAAGACCGGACGCTCGCTCACCTCCGGATCGTCGTGATGAACAAGCTCCGCCGGTCTGAGTCGTTCATGTTCGACGTCGAGATCGGCGACGGCAGCGGACGGCGCAGCTTCTGGATGCATCCGTCGGTGCCGATGCAGTTCCACTTCTTCGGCAGCCGGAATCCGCGCATCAACCGCCTCTGGATCGAAGAGCTCATGCTCGCCGCGAGCGGCCCGAACGGCCTGAGCATCTCGCCCGAGCCGGCCGAGGAAGAGAACCCGCCGAGCCCGGGTTCAGCTCCCCGCGGTCTCAGCTGACTCGTCGCGCCCGATCAACCGCGACCCGTCGAAGAACGCTGCGTCCGCGGCATCCGGGCCGCATTTCTTGACGGCTCGCGTGACGTCGGGGCCTCGCGGGTCGGTGTGGGCGCCCGCGTGCGGTGGCGGCGCGGGCGAGCAGGTCAGCGGAGGGCGCGCAACTCGGCGATGTGCGCCGGGGTGTTCTCGTTCGAGGCGTCCATGTGCTCGGTGATCAAGGTGATGCCGCCGCTGGAGTTGGCCGAACCCACGAGCTCGTCGATCCACGCGCGGCTGATGGTCGGCTGCTCAGGTTCGTCGAAGACGAAGCGCAAGGGAATCGACGGGTGCAGCCAGATCGTGCTGCGCCCGGTCGGCTCGTCGTCCGGATGCCGCCACGAAACGGTGAAGCTCTCGTCGCGGCGGAGTTTCGTGGCGATGACGACCTTCAGGTGCGACAGTGCTCGGTCCTCGATGTGGATGGGGGTCGCCGAGCTCCCGTAGAAGATGGTGCCCATGCTCGGATCACGCCCGCCCGAGTGGCGCGACCGAGCGCTCGGGGGGAAGGAGCGGATTCGGTTCCGCCGGGTTCGGAGCTGTCGGTTCGTCCGGCGTCGGGACGAGAGGCTCCGAGGGGGTGGAGCCCGGTGTCTCCTCAGGAAGAGGGAGTGCAGCGAAAGTCATGACAACCTCCTTCACGCTCCACCCTGCGACGAACCGGGCCGTCAGCCCAGTGGGTTGACGGCCCGGCGTCGGAGGTATACCCGCGCGCCCGCGTGAGGGGACCCGACGTTCCGCCTGTCAGCGGACGCCGGCGGCCACGGAGGTCGGTGCCGTGCCGCGGGAGGTCGCCGCAGGCGTGACGCGGGCGGTCGCCATCCGCGGATCGCCCGCCCCGACGGGGTGGACCCCTCCGGTGATCTCGAGCGTCGCCGTCGTCTCGCGCTCGGCGACCGACGGTCCCACCCACAGGTGGATCGTGCCCGGCTCGACGATGCGGGTGAGGTCGCGTCCGCTGAAGGCGAGCCGCTGGGTGGGGACCTCGAACGTGACCGTCGCCGATTCACCGGGCTCGAGGGTCACCCGCTGGTAGGCGAGCAGCTGGGCCTGGGGCCTGGTGATCGTGGCGACGGGATCGTGGGCGTACAGCTGCACCACGTCGGTGCCGCTCCGCTCGCCCGCGTTGCGCACCGTGACCGTGGCAGTGAAGGTCCCGCCGGCGGCCACAGACCGATCGGCGGTGAGGTCTTCGCGGGCGAACGCGGTGTACCCGAGCCCGTGCCCGAACGGCAGGACGGGAGCGTTGGCGGCGCTGGTGACGTCGGAGGGACCCCCCAGGAGCGGGTGCAGGTAGGTGTAGGGCTGCGCCCCGGCCGAGCGGGGGAGCGACACCGGCAGCCGGCCCGACGGGTTGACCGCGCCGGTGAGAACCGCCGCGAGCGCCGCGCCGCCCTCTTCCCCGGGGAAGAACGACTGCACGACGGCGGCAGGGCTGCGCTCGCCCTCGACTGCCCACGCGATGGCGTAGGGGCGCCCCGTGAGGAGCACCATCACGACCGGGGTGCCGGTGGCGACGACAGCCTCGACGAGCTCTCGCTGCAGGCCCGGAAGGTCGAGGGACTCGACATCGTTGCCTTCGCCGACCGTGCCGCGGCCGAACAGGCCCGCGCGGTCGCCGACGACGATCACCGCGACGTCGCTCGCCGCGGCCCGCTCGACCGCCGACGCGATCCGCGACCGGTCGTCGCCCTCGACGTCGCAGCCGGGTTCGTGGGAGATCTCCGCGTCGGGGAGTGCGGTGCGCAGCGCCTCGAGCACCGTGGGGATCTCGAAGCCCATCGCGGTTTCGGGGTGGTGCGCGAGAACGTGGTTGGCGAACGAGTAGCAGCCCATGAGGGCTTCCGCGCTGTCGGCGTTGGGCCCGAGGACCGCGATCCGACGCGCATCGGGGCCGAGCGGCAGCATCCCGTCGTTGGTCAACAGCACCGTGCTCTCCTCGGCGAGCCGGCGGGCCACGCGGCGATGGGCGGGGCTGTCGAGGTCGATCTGCTGGGGCGGGGTGTCGAAATCGGCGTCGAGCAGACCCAGCTCCTCCTTCTGGGTGAGGACCCGCGTCACCGCCCGATCGATCACCGCCTCATCGAGGAGGCCGGAGCGCACGCGCTCGATCAGCGCGGGGTAGGCGTCGAGGGTGGGGAGCTCGACGTCGATACCGGCCTCGAGCGCGAGCTGCGCCGCCTCGCCGAGGTCGGCGGCGATCTGGTGCATGGTGTGGAGGAAGGCCACGGCGAAGTAGTCGGCGACCACGACGCCGTCGAAGCCCCACCGGTCGCGCAGCAGCTCGGTGAGGTACTCGGAGGACGCGGCGACGGGCACGCCGTCGATCTCGGCGTAGGAGTTCATCACCGAACGCACTCCGCCGTCGCGCACCGCCATCTCGAACGGCGGCAGGAAGACATCCGCCATCTCGCGAGGGCCCGCGTGCACGGGCGCGTGGTTGCGACCGGCCTGCGAGCCGGAGTAGCCGACGAAGTGCTTCAGGGTGGCGTGCACCCCCGCATCCTGCAGTCCCCGCACGTACGCCGTGCCGATCGTGCCGACGACGTAGGGGTCTTCGGCGATGCACTCGTCGACCCGGCCCCATCGCGGGTCGCGGATGACATCGAGCACCGGAGCAAGTCCCTGGTGGATGCCGAGCTCTCGCATCGATCCGCCGATGAGGCGGCCCATCTCGGCCACGAGGTCGGGGTCGAACGCCGCGCCCCACGCGAGCGGGGTGGGGAACGTCGCTGCCTGCCACGCGGCGAGACCGGTGAGACACTCCTCGTGCACGAGCGCGGGGATGCCCAGCCGGGTCTCACGCTGCAGCCGGCGCTGCTCGCTCCACAGCCACTCCGCCCGGGCGATGGGATCGACCGGGCGGGTGCCGTAGACGCGCGTGAAATGCCCGATGCCGTGCGTGACGGCGTCCTCGAACCGGGTGGAGGTCTTCATCTCGCCCGCGAGCGGGGCGACCACTTCATCGCCCTGGTCGATCCAGAAGCCGACGAGCTGGCCGAGCTTCTCTTCGAGGGTCATGCGGTGGACGAGGTCCAGGACGCGCTCGGATGCCGAGAGGGCAGGAGGGAGTGTCACGATGCTGCTTTCTTCGATGTCGACGAGGAAGGAGGCGTCAGCCCTTGACGGCGCCGGTCAGTCCGCCGACGATGCGACGCTCGAACAGGCTGAAGAAGATCAGCGCGGGGAGCATCGACAGGGACGTGAACGCCAGCACCCGTGCGGTGTCGACGGAGTACTGCGAGGAGAACTGCTGCACACCCAGGGGGAGGGTGAAGGCCGCCTCGTTGTTCAGGATGAACAGGGGGAGCAGATAGGCGTTCCAGCTGCCGATGAAGGCGAGGATCGACACCGTGATGACCCCGGGCACGGCCAGGGGCAGCACCATGCGCCAGAAGAACGCCAAACGACCGCAGCCGTCGATGTACGCCGCCTCCTGGATCTCATCGGGGATGGCACGCAGGAACGGCACCAGGATGATGATCGTCACCGGGAGCGCGAACGCGATCTGGGGCAGGATGACGCCCGGGAGGCTGTTCATCAGGCCGAGGTTGCGGATCACGATGTACAGCGGCGTGATCGCGACGGTGATGGGGAACATCAGCCCTGCGGCGAAGAGGGCGTAGAGCGCGCCGCGTCCGCGGAAGCTGTAGCGCGCGATCACGTAGCTGGCCATGAGCCCGAGCGCGACGGCGCCGACGGTGGTCGCCAGGCCCACCAGGGTGGAGTTGCCGACCTGCGTCCAGAACTGCGGAGCCGCCAGGACGCTGGCGTAGTTCTCCCAGCGCCACTCGGTGGGAAGTCCGGCGGGGTTGACGGTGATCTCGGAGTTGCTGCGGAATCCTCCGATGATGATGTACAGCACCGGGCCGAGCATCATCCCGATGACGACGAGGGCGATGAAGTAGACGCTCGGCGGGCCCCACGGGAGCTTCTTCGCGGGAGCGCCCTTGTCGCGTCGCCCGGCGACGCGGGTGGTGATGGTCATGGTGCTCATCCGGCACCCCTTTCGGTGATCGCGCCGGCGGTGTCGCGTCGCAGCACGTAGCGCTGGTAGACCAGGGCGACGACCAGCGAGATGAGGAAGATGACGACGGCGACGGCGTTGCCGTAGCCGAAGTTCCCGGCGTTGCGGCCGGTGGCGACCATGTAGATGGCCATGGTGTTGGTGCCCGCCACGGATGCGACGTACTGACCCCAGATGATGTAGACGAGGTCGAACAGCTGCAGCGCGCCGATGATCGACAGGAACGCCCAGATGCGGACGGTGGGTCCGAGCAGCGGCAGGGTGATCCGCCGCTGGATCTGCCAGTACGACGCCCCGTCGATCGCGGCGGCCTCGTACAGCTCTTCCGGAATCGACTGCAGACCCGCGAGGAAGAGGATGACGGCGAAGCCGACGTACTTCCAGGTGAGGATCGCCATCAGGGTCCAGATCGCGATCGCCGGGTCGGAGAGCCAGTCGGCCGCGAGGAACCCGAGCCCGGCGTTCTCGAGGAAGCCGTTCAGTGCTCCGCGGGTGGCCAGCAGGAGGCTGAACCCGGTCCCGACGACGACCTCGGCGATGACGTAGGGGACGAAGATCAGCACGCGGATGACGGACTGGCCGCGCATCTTGCGGTTCAGCAGCAGGGCCAGGAGCAGCGCGACCGGTCCCTGCATCACCAGGGAGGCGATGACGATGAAGGCGTTGTGCCCGAGCGCGGCCTGGAAGTTCGGGTCACTGAAGATGACGAAGTAGTTCTGCAGGCCGACGAAGTCGGTGGCCGGGCCGAACCCCGACCAGCGGAAGAAGCCGTAGTAGGCCGCCATCACCACGGGGAGGATGACGAAGCCGACGAAGAAGGCGACGGCGGGGCCCACCATGAGGAGGACCTCGAGGCGGCCGGACCAGCCCAGGCCGCGCGGATGGCTCTTGTCCCGCCGCACGGACGGGGGCGGCGTGGCGCCGCCCCCGTCGTGCTGCGCGAGATCGGAGTCCGTGGCGGACATCTCGCGAACGGTCATGTCAGCCCTGCGCGCCGGCGGTGTTGACCGACTGGATGAACTGCTCGGGGTCGCTGTTGCCCGCGAGCATGTCGACGACCGCGACGTTCAGTGCGTTGCCGACGTTCTGACCGAGAACCGTGTCGAGCCACTGCGAGACGAACGGGGCGCTGTTGTACGCCTCGAGGATCTGCTGCAGGTAGGGCTCGGTCACCGCTTCCTGCGCCACCGTGTTCACCGGGGGCGACTGGAAGGCCTCGTAGTACAGCTGCTGCTGCTCGGCGCTGGCGACGAAGTTGAGGAAGTCGACGCACTCGTCGGGCGCATCCGCGGCGCACGAGTATCCGTCGACACCGCCCATCATCGACCCGGGCTCACCCTCGCCGCCCTCGATCTCGGGGAACGGGAACCAGGCGAGGTCGGGGAGCGGCTGCTCGTCGGGTGTGAGGGAGGCGATGACACCCGGGTTCCAGGCGCCCATGAGCTCCATCGCGGCCTGACGGTTGGCCAGGAGTCCCGCCGACGATCCCGCTCCCTGCTGGGCGGGCGTGGTCAGGAAGCCCTCGTTGAAGGGCTCGATCGCGGCGAAGTCCTGAAGGTTCTCGGCGGCACGGGTCCAGCATTCGTCGCTGAAGTCCTTCGAGTCGCCGGTCTCTTCGATGACCTCGGGGCTGCACTCGCGGAGGGCGAAGAAGTAGTACCAGTGCGCGGCCGGCCACGCGTCCTGCGCACCGAGGGCGATCGGCGCGATGCCGGTGCCCTTCAGCGCCTCGACGGCCGATTCGAGGTCGTCGATCGAGGCGGGGGTCTCCTCGATGCCGGCCGCGGCGAACGCGTCCTCGCTGTACCAGAAGCCACCGGGGAGCACCGACAGCGGCATGGCCCACACCGAGTCCTGGTACGTCTCGGCGGCGAAGGAGCCCTCGGGGATCTCGGCGCGCACGTCGTCGGAGATCAGGTCGGTGAGGTCCTTCAGCTGACCGGCGTTGACCATGTCGGCCATCTTTCCGCCGCCGCGCTGCAGGAAGATGTCCGGCGGGTCGCCGGCGTTGAGCGCCGTCTGGAGCAGGCCGTCGAGGTCTTCGTTCTGCACCGACTGCATCTCGATGGTGACGCCCGGGTTCTCCTCTTCGAACGCGTCGATGGCGTTCTGCCAGAACTCCTGGCCGGGGCCGGTGGTGGAGTTCTGCCAGAGGGTCATCTGCACGCTGCCGTCCGCGGACTCGCCTCCGCCTCCACCGGCGCATGCGCTCAACACGAGCGCGCCGGCGAGCAGTGACACTGCGCCCGCTGTGATTCTGCTGGCTTTCATGTGATTCACCTGTTCTCTTCCTTGAGGTGCACTCTCGGTCCTCGAGGTGCTGCGAATTCCGGGCTGCTGTCGGGACCCGGACGGCGTCCAGTCTTCGTAACCGAAGGAAGTGTGTCAAACGTTTTCGAAAACAGTTTCAATGGCGCTAGCATCCCCCCATGGGATCCCGTCCGACCATCACCGACGTCGCCCGCGCCGCGGGCGTCTCGGCGGCGACGGTGTCGAAAGCCGTGAACGGTCGCTACGGCGTCGCTCCCGACACCGTCGAGCGCGTCCTGCAGGTCGTCGCCGAGCTCGGTTACGAGTCGAGCCTGGTCGCGTCGAGCATGCGATCGCGCAGAACCGGCGTGATCGGGGTGCTCGTGGCCGACTTCGAGCCGTTCAGCGCCGAGATCATGAAGGGCGTCGGGCGTGCCCTTCGCGACACGCATTACGACCTGCTGGCCTACAGCGGCTCGCGTCAGCAGAACGGCGAAGGGTGGGAGCGCCGTTCGCTCAGCCGGCTGAGCGGAACCCTCATCGACGGGGTCATCATGGTCACCCCCACCGTCGTCGGCGCGAGCGCCGAGGTGCCGATCGTCGCCGTCGACCCCCACACCGGTCGAGCCGACCTGCCCACCGTCGAATCCGACAGCTTCGCGGGTGCCCGCGAGGCCACCCGGTACCTGCTCGAACTCGGCCACCGGCGGATCGGCTTCATCGCCGGTCGCCCCGACCTGCGGTCATCCATCCTGCGGGACGCCGGGTACCGTCGTGCGCTGTCGGATGCCGGGGTGGCCTACGACCCGTCGCTGGTGCGGGTCGGGATGTATCAGCCCGACGTCGTGCGCGAGCAGGCCCGCGCGCTGCTGGCGCAGACCCGCCCGCCCACCGCCGTCTTCGCCGCGAACGACCTGTCCGCGCTGGCGGTGATCGACGTGGCCGCAGGGATGGGGCTGCAGATCCCCGACGATCTGTCGGTGATCGGCTTCGACGACATCCCCGAGGCGACGCAGGGGCCGGTGTCGCTGACGACCGTGCGCCAGCCGATGCAGGGACTCGGGGCGACCGCCGCCGGCATGCTCGTCTCGCTGATGAACGGCGAGACGCTCGACGCCACGCACGTGGGGCTCGCGACGCGGTTGGTGGTCAGGGGGACGACGGCGCCGCCGCGATGACCTCGGCGCCGACATGGACGGGCTCGGAGAGCTCCGGAACGCTCGAAGGATCGGCCAGGAGACCGTCGAAGACGACCTCGGCCGCGCCGATGAGCAGACGGTCCTCGGCGAGCGAGGCCAGGCGCAGCTGCAGGTCTTCCGTCGCGGCCGGCATCGCCTGGGCGCGCACGCGGGCGAGAAGGTCGTCGACGTCCACGTCGGCGATGGTCGCCAGGAACCCGCCGAGCACGACCACGGAGGGATTCAGGACGTTCACGGCGTTGGCAAGAGCGGTGGACAGGATGCGGCGCTGCCGCGCGACCTCGGCGGAGACGGCGGCCCGGCTGCCGGGATCGGGCGGATCGGCGAGGGCGGCGGCGAGTGTCGGCTCGTCGGCGGAATCGAGCCCGACGGCCGCGAGGAGTCGCGATCTGCTGACCTCGTCCTCGAGGACGCCGTCGGCGGCGAGCCGGTCTGCGCCGTCGGCGATCCCCGGTCGATTCTGACCGAACTCGCCCGCGTACCCGCCGGAGCCTCCGACGGCGACCCCGCCGACGATGAGGCCACCGCCGATGCCGCTCGCGCCGCCGTTGAGGTAGACGACGTCGTCGACGCCGCGGGCGGCGCCGAAGAGGTGCTCGGCCATCGCCCCGAGGCTGGCGTCGTTGGCGACCCGGGTGAGCAGGCCGGTCGCCTCGGCGACGAGGTCGCCGAGGGGGACATCGCGCCAGTGCAGGTGGGGGGCGTCGCGGACCAGGCCGTCGGAGGCGCGAACGAGGCCCGGGACGGCCAGGCCGATCCCCACGATCGCGGCATCGGCGAGCACCCCTTCGCGCCACGCCTCCAGCCGTGCTGCGAGGAGGGCGGTGGCCTCCTCGGGAGTCGGCGGCCGGTCGACTTCGTGACGCTCGCGGACGACGGTCGTCTGGTCGAGGCGTACGGCGGCGAGCGTGATCGCGTCGACCTCGGGATTCACGGCGATCGCGACGACACGCGGTGACACCGAGACGATCGGCGACGGCCTTCCCACCCGCCGGGCGGGGTCGGGTGCGCGCTCGGTCACGAGACCGTGGCGCACGAGCTGACCGACGAGGTCGGCGATCGTCGAACGATTGAGGCGTGTGGCCTCGGTGAGGCTCGCGCGGGAGAGGGGGCCGGTGCGATGCAACAGCGTCAGGATCGTCGACAGGTTCCGCTGCCGACCGCCGGGCCCGACCAGACTCATCGCTCCAGTGTAGGGAGAAGGGTGCCCCGCGCCCGGACGGACGCGGGGCACCGCAGTGGGGGAGGTGGGGAAGGTGCGCCTCAGCCCTGCATCCGCTCCCGTCGTCGCTGCACGAGGATCGCGCCGGCGAGAAGGGCCAGCAGGCCCGCGAGGCCCAGACCGATCGGCAGACCGCCGCCGGTCGCGGCGAGCGGGTTGCGCGGGTCGTCCGCCGTGCCGCCGCCCGCCCTGCCGGACGCCGGAGGCGTGGTCGGCGTGCCGGGCTCACCGGGTGCACCAGGCTCGGTCGGCGGCGTGGGCTCACCGGGATCGGTGGGCGTGGCGTCGTCCGCGGCGACGAGTTCTCCCACGCCCCAGCGAGCAGTGGACTGGTACCCGGCGCCGGTGGGGTCGGCCCAGTTGCGGATGCCGGTGCGCGCGCCCTCGGAGGCGTCGTTGACCTGGAAGTCCAGACCGTGGAACGTCCCCTCGCCGCCCGAATCGAGCAGGCTGATGCGGGCCTCGACGATGTAGCCGCCATCGACGGTCGACACCTGCGACTCCACTCGGTTTCGCTGGAACGCCTCGTCACCGGTTCCGAACGACACCGCGCCGGCCGCACTGATGCGGATCTGGGTGTCGTCGTAGCGGTACGAGCCGTTCTTGACGTTGCCGGCGTCGACGTAGATCTCGACCGAGTCCTGGATCCAGGGATCCGAACCGGAGACATCCACCACCGGGTCGGCGACCTCGGCCAGGACGAACAGCGCGTTGTCCTGCCAGAGGGTCCGCACCGACGCCGTGGCACCGTCCGTGCCCTCGACCTGGCGGTCGGTGGTCACGGCGTTCGCCGCTGCCCACGCGTCCTCCACGGCGCCGTCGATGGTCGGCGTCTCGGGGGCCTCGACGACCTCGACGAACGACAGCGGCTCGACGAGCGTGAGGTTGCCGAGCTCGCCGGCCGTGTTCCACCCGGCCGTGGCGTCGCCGTCGGCGATCCTCACGTCGAAGCGGACCACGTCGCCGAGGTCGGCGTCGCCGAGCGGCAGGGCCGCGACGATGAGGTAGCCGGTCTCTGTCTCGGCGACCGACGCGGACACGTCGCCCTCACCGTCTCGGCCGACGACGTACTCCTGGCCGCCCACGGTGAAGCCGACGCCGTCGGCGTCATCCCTCGATCCGTCCGTCACCTCGACGTACGCAGTGAGGGTGCCCGGCTCCCAGCGCAGCTGGAACGCGCCGCTCTGCTCGATCGGCAGCAGAGGAAGGCGCTGCCACTCGGACGCGGTGGTCGCGGCGTCGTCCACCGGGACGGAACCGCCGAACACGAACGCGCTGCGCTGCCGCGCGGGCAGCTCCTCGTCGACGGCACCGAAGAAGGCGGGCTTGCCCTGGTAGGCGTCGTCGAACAGCAGCGGAGCGCCGTTGGCGGAGCGCCAGCTGCGGCCGTCGGTGAGACCCCACACGGTCACGCTGTAGAGCTCGTCGATGTTCTCGCGGAACACCCGGAAGGCGTCACGGTAGTAGTAGCCCTGCTCGATGAGCAGCGCCTCGCTCACCGGAGTCCCGGTGGTGACGTCGAGCTCGGTGACCACCTGGGTCACCGGCAGATCGGCGAACGTCCGGATCGCCTGCTCCAGAGCCGAGACCGGCATCGCCAGGCTCACGTGGAACTGGTGCCCCACCCCGTCGATCGGCACGCCGCGGGCGAGGAGCCGCTCCACGAGTGCGAGATAGCGCCCCTGCTTGCCCGACTGCTCGGTGTTGTAGTCGTTGATGAAGAGCGTCACCGGTCGGTCGGTGCCGTCGGCGGCGTAGACGTCGTTGAACGCTTCGTCGGCGTACTGGAACGACAGATCGATGAACTCCTCACCGAGGATGCGGTACCACTCGCTGCGACGGAGCCCGTCGGCGTACTCGGAGCCGTCGGAGACGACCTCGTTCACCACGTCCCACGCGTTCAGCGGGTTGGTGCCGCCGAACTCGCCGTACTCGGTGGCCAGCCACTCGGCGACGTTGAAGATGTGCTCGCGGAGGCGATCCCGCAGGATCTGCTTGTCCGCGTCGCTCGTCGTCAGCGGCGAGCCGTCGGCTGCCTGGAAGAAGAACGCCGGCGTCTGGCTGTGCCACACCAGCACGTGGCCGTACACCGCCAGGTCGTTGGCCTCGGCGAAGTCCATCAGCGCGACCGCCTCGGGGTTGGCGCGGAACTGGCCGTTCGCGTCGTACCAGGCCTCGGGCTTCATGTAGTTCTCGCCCGTGATCTGGTCGAAGTGACGCAGCAGCAGCTCCGAGGCGACACCCGTCGTCTCGCGACTGTCGATCGCGACGCCCACCGGCACGTCGAGCGTGTCCTGCAGCGGCGTGAGGTCCTGGATCTCACCGGGCTCGGGAACGCTCACCTGGATGTCGTCGAAGTACAGGTCGGACGTGTTCGTGCCGTTGTAGTCGGTCTCGAAGTAGAGCAGGCCCGTGTCGAACGCCTGGAGCGGGAAGGATGCCCGCACCTGTGTCCACCCTGAGTTCGTGACGGTCGCGAACTGCGCCAAGGTCGAGAAGGTCGTCGCCCCCTGGTAGTCGCGCTGCAGGCTCAACCAGACCGGACTCGTCGGCTGACCCTCGCCGAAGCGCACCCAGGCGGTCACCTCGTAGGTGGTGTTTGCCTGGAGCTCGGCGATGTCGTGGCCGAGGCCCGAGCCCTGCGAGGTGCGTCCCGTCAGGGCTGCCGCCTGGCTGCCCTGCTGCGCGTCGTCGGTGGTGAGGGCCACCGTCGGAGCGCCGCTGCCGCTGTCGCGCGGAACCCAGCCGCCGAGGCCCTCTTCGAAGTCGTTCGAGAGCGCGGTCGGACCGGTCACCGGCGGGGTGCCCGGGTCGGTCGGGTCGGGGGGATCCGTCGGGTCGGTCGGCTCGGTGTCGAGCGCTGTGACGACGAGGTCGTCGACGTAGTACGTGTAGGGCGCGGGCGTCGCGAGCTCGGACGTGCCGATGTAGAGCTGCAGCGCGGTCAGATCGGCCCCTTCGGGCACGGTGTACTCGCCGGTCACGGTCGTCCATGAGGTGGCCGAGATGGTGGTGTTCCCGATCCAGGTGAAGTCGGGCTTCATCACGAAGCGCGCCTGGGTGTCGGGCACGCCCTCGGCGAGCTTCATCCGTGCCGAGACCTCGTACGTCGTTCCGGCCTCGAAGATGCCGGTCGGGCTCTGGACGCCGTCGAAGTCGGCGGTCCTGTCCTGGACCGCCAGCACGCGGCTGCCGTCGACCTCGGGGAAGGCGAGCGTGTTCTCACCTCCTCCGCTCTGACTCCAGCTGCCGGTGGTGCCGTCCTCGAAGTCGATCGAGGCGATCTCGGTGCCGGCGGCCGAGGCGGCCGACAGGGGGGCGACGATCAGTGCTGCGGCTGCCAGGACGGCGGCCGCAGCGGATCGGGCGCGATGTCGTCTCACGAATACGCTCCTTTGCGCGGGGTTTGTCGTGGTCGCAAACCTATGTGCGCGCAGAGCTGGCGAGGGGCTTCCTCATGGAAACGTTACGAAACTTCTCACTTAAGTTTCGAGTGGGGCGCGGGTGCCGTGCTCTCCCTCACCACGAGGTGGGTGGCCAGGTCCATCCGCAGCGTCTCGGGGTGCCCGCCCGCACCGAGTCGGAGTGCCAGACGGGTGGCTTCCTCTCCCATGCGGCGCAGCGGCTGATGCACCGTCGTCAGCTGCGGGCTGAACCAGCGCGCGAGCGCGATGTCGTCGTATCCGACGACGGAGAGATCAGCCGGGACCTCGAGTCCCGCACCGCGCGCCGCGGCGATGACCCCGATCGCCTGGAGGTCGCTGCCGGCGAAGATCGCCGTGGGCCGGTCGGGGAGTGCGAGCAGTTCCCGGGCCCACGTTTCGCCGCCCGAGGGGTGGAAATCGCCGAAACGCACCCAGCCCGGGTCGACGGGCAGGCCCGCGGCGTTCATCGCCGAGCGGTAGCCGTCGAGGCGGGCGTGCGAGCACATCGCATCGGAGGGGCCAGTGATCGCAGCGATCCGTCGGTGCCCGAGCTCGATCAGGTGGCGGGTCGCCACCAAGCCTCCCGTCCAGTTCGCCGATCCCACCGCGGGTACATCGGCGGCCGGGTCACCGGACGGATCGACGATGACGAACGGGATGCCACGACGCTTGAGCTTGTCACGATGGGCGGGTGCGAGGTCGGAGAAGACGAGGATGACGGCGGCCGGGCTTCGGCGCAGGACGCCGTCGATCCAGTCGTCGCCGGGGGCATGCCGGTCGCCGCTGAGCGTGAGCACGGTCGACAGGCCCGACTCCGCCGCGACGGTCTCGACGCCGGTGATGAGGTCGGTCGACCAGCTCGGCTCGAGCTCGTGGAGGACGAGCTCGACGTACTCGCCCCGACGGTTGCCGGCTCGGCGGGTGTAGCCGTGCTCGGCCAAGAGCCGCTCGATCCGCGCCCGGGTCGCCGAGGCGACATCCGTCCGGCCGTTGAGGACTTTGGACATCGTCGCGATCGAAACCCCGGCCTCTGCGGCCAGCTGCGCCAGCGTGACGCGCGTCGTGTCCGTCATGGAACGAGTGTACGGCGAAAGTTTCGAAGCTCGATGGCGGGCTTCGCGCGAGGCTGGACCCGCCGGTCCTCATGGTATAGGTTGTTAACCGCAACATTTTCCCGCGAAGGAGCGCCATGCCCACCCCTACCCGCGCCGACAAGTTCTCGTTCGGCCTCTGGACCATCGGATACAACGGCACCGACCCGTTCGGCGGCCCGACGCGACCCGCGCTGGACGTCGCCCATGCGGTGGAGAAGCTCGCCGAGCTCGGCGCCTACGGACTCACCTTCCACGACGACGATCTCTTCGCCTTCGGCTCGAGCGACAGCGAGCGCCAGACGCAGATCGACCGGCTGAAGGGCGCCCTCGCCGACACCGGCCTCATCGTTCCGATGGTGACCACCAACCTCTTCTCCGCGCCGGTGTTCAAGGACGGGGGCTTCACCTCCAACGACCGCCAGGTGCGGCGCTTCGCCCTGCGCAAGGTGCTCCGCAACATCGACCTGGCCGCCGAGCTCGGCGCGAAGACGTTCGTCATGTGGGGCGGCCGCGAGGGCGCCGAGTACGACGCGGCGAAGGACATCCGTGCCGCCCTGGAGCGCTACCGCGAGGCCGTCAACCTTCTCGGCGACTACGTCACCGACAAGGGCTACGACATCCGCTTCGCCATCGAGCCGAAGCCCAACGAGCCCCGCGGCGACATCCTGCTGCCGACGCTCGGTCACGCCCTCGCGTTCATCGACTCGCTCGAGCGGCCGGAGCTCGTGGGCCTGAACCCCGAGGTCGGCCACGAGCAGATGGCGGGCCTGAACTTCGCCGCCGGCATCGCCCAGGCGCTGTACCACGGCAAGCTTTACCACATCGACCTCAACGGGCAGCGCGGCATCAAGTACGACCAGGACCTCGTGTTCGGTCACGGCGACCTCCACAACGCTTTCGCCCTGGTCGACCTGCTCGAGAACGGCGGCCCCGGCGGGGTGCCCGCCTACGACGGTCCCCGTCACTTCGACTACAAGCCCTCGCGCACCGAAGACGAGACCGGCGTCTGGGACTCGGCTGCTGCGAACATGCGCACCTACCTGCTGCTCAAGGAGCGCGCCGCGGCCTTCCGCGCCGATCCCGAGGTGCAGGAGGCGCTCGAGGCGTCGAAGGTCACCGAGCTCGCCCAGCCCACGCTGAACGCCGGTGAGTCGTACGACGACCTGCTCGGCGACCGCTCGGCGTACGAGGACTTCGACGCGCAGGCCTACCTCGGCGGCCACGGGTTCGGCTTCGTCCGTCTGCAGCAGCTGGCCACCGAGCACCTGCTCGGCGCGCGCTGACCCTCGAAACCCACCTATCCGCGCGAAACCCACCGTGACGCTGTCGGTCTCGACGGCCGCGGTGGGTTTCGGCGGCTCACGCCACACGCAAGGAGAGCCATGGCGCTCGTGATGGGGGTCGACTCGTCGACCCAGTCGTGCAAGGTCGTCATCGTCGACACCGCCACGGGCGACGTCGTCCGCCAAGGACGCGCCACGCACCCGGAGGGCACCGAGGTCGACCCGGCCGCCTGGTGGCAGGCCCTGCAGACGGCGATCGAGAAGGCCGGGGGCCTGAACGACGTCGAGGCGTGGGCCATCGGCGGGCAGCAGCACGGCATGGTGGTGCTCGACGCCGACGGGCGCGTCATCCGTCCGGCCCTGCTGTGGAACGACACCCGTTCGGCGGGCGCCGCCCGCGATCTCATCGCCGAGTTCGGTGCCGACGACCTGGCGCAGCGCTCCGGCCTCGTGCCGGTGGCCTCGTTCACCATCACCAAGCTCCGCTGGCTCCGCGACGCCGAGCCCGCAAACGCCGCGCAGGTCGCCGCGGTCGCCCTCCCGCACGACTGGCTCACCTGGCGGCTGCGCGGGTTCGGGCCCGCGGGCGAGGCCCCGCGTGGTGGGGTTCTCGACGAGCTCGTCACCGACCGATCGGATGCCTCGGGCACCGGGTACTGGGATCCCGAGACCGGCGGCTACGATCATGCGCTCCTCGAAGCCGCGCTCGGGCACGACGCCCGCCTCCCGCGCGTGCTCGGCCCCGACGAGTACGTCGTCGACGCCGACGGGCGGCGCGTGGGCGGCGGAGCCGGCGACAACGCCGGTGCCGCACTCGGCCTCGGCGCGGCCGCGGGCGACGTCGTGATCTCCATCGGAACGAGCGGGACCGTCTTCGCCGTCAGCGATGGGCGCACGATCGACCCGACCGGCACGGTCGCAGGGTTCGCCGACTGCACCGGGCGGTTCCTGCCGCTCGTGGCGACCCTCAACGCCGCGCGCGTGCTCGACGCGATCGCCCGCCTCCTGGGCGTCGATCACGCCGAGCTCAGCCGTCTCGCGCTCGCCGCCGAGCCGGGGGCGGCGGGCCTCGCACTCGTGCCGTACTTCGAGGGCGAGCGCACACCGAACCTGCCCGATGCCACCGCATCGCTCGACGGCATGACCCTCGCCTCCACGACCCGCGAGAACCTCGCGCGCGCCGCGGTCGAGGGGATGCTCGGCGGGCTCGGCGCGGGCCTGGACGCCCTCCGCGACCTCGGCGTGCCGCTTCGCCGCGCCCTGCTCATCGGCGGCGGCGCCCAGTCCGAAGCGGTGCGCGAGATCGCGCCCCTCGTGCTCGGCATGCCCGTCGAGGTGCCGGCGCCCGGTGAGTACGTTGCCCTCGGCGCGGCACGGCAGGCCGCCGGCATCCTCTGATCTTCGCGCCCTCACGAGCGTCGCAGCTCTCCCAGCGCGCTCAGAGCCGGCGTGCCTAGCGTCGGAGCATGGATCCCGCACCCGACGACGACGACCGCATCTCGGTGAGCCCGGCCGAGATGCGCGCGCTCCGCGACGAGATGCAGCGGTTCCTCCTGGAGTACCGCTTCGGCATGCAGGAGATCGAGACGAAGATCGCCATCCTCCGCGATGAGTTCCTGTACCTGCACGACTACAACCCCATCGAGCACGTCTCGAGCCGGGTGAAGTCGCCCGACAGCATCGTGGACAAGGTGGCGCGCAAGGGCATCGATCCCGAGTTCGCCGCGGTCCGCGAGCACATCACCGACATCGCGGGCGTCCGCATCACCTGCAGCTTCGTCACCGACGCCTACCGGCTGTTCGACCTGTTGACGCGCCAGGACGACGTGACGGTGCGCACCGTGAAGGACTACATCACCGACCCCAAGCCGAACGGCTACAAGAGCCTTCACGCGATCGTGGAGGTGCCGGTGTTCCTCTCCACCGGTCGTGTCACCGTGCCGGTGGAGGTGCAGTTCCGCACCATCGCCATGGATTTCTGGGCGAGCCTCGAGCACAAGATCTACTACAAGTACGACCGGCAGGTTCCCGAGGGACTGATCGAGAGTCTGAGGGATGCCGCCGACACCGCGGCCGAGCTCGACGCCCGCATGGAGCGGCTGCACCGTGAGCTGCACGCGCCGGCCGTCCCGCCCGCCGAGCCGGTACCGGTGCCGCGTCGGGGCGCGCTGGCGGTCTGACGCCGCGCGACACCTCGCCCGGTCGGCGTGAGCCGCACGGGGCAGAATGGGGCGATGGCCGGTGATGCGGGCGACGAGAACGGCGGCGACGCCGGCGAGCTCGATGCCGTCGCCGCCGAGCTCTACGCCCTACGCCCCGACGAGTTCACCGTCGCACGCAACGCCCGCGCCCAGGCCGCGTCGCGGGCGCTCGGCACCCGCATCCGCGCCCTCCGCAAGCCCGCGGCCTCCGCCTGGGCGGTCGACCTGCTGGCCCGCGAGGGCCTCCTCGCCGAGGTGCTCGAACTCGCCGCGGCGCTGCGCGAAGCGCAGGACGACCTCGACGCGCGGGAGCTGCAGCGCCTCGGCCGGGAGCGCCGCGCGCTGGTCCAGGCGCTCACCCGCCAGGCGGTGTCGCTCGCCGCAGACCAGGGCGTGACGGTGAGTGCGGCCGCGCGCGACGACGTCGCCGCGACGATCACCGCCGCTCTCCTCGACCCGCTCGCCGGTGCGGCGGTCGCGACCGGGCGCCTCATCCGGCCCCTCGAGGCGACCGGCGTCGACCCGGTCGACCTGTCCGAGGCCGTGGGCGGCAGCATCCCCGGGGTTCCCGACGCCCCCGCCCGCCCGGCTCGCACGGATGATCTCGCCGCGCGCCGGGCCCGCAAGGCCGCCGAGCAGGCGGTGCGCGCGGCGGAGCGCGGCGCGAGTGACGCCGAGCGTGAGCTCGCCCGGGCGGCCGCCGTGCTCGCCACAGCGACGGAACGTGCCGAGCACCTCTCCGACCGGGTGGAGGAACTGCGTGCGCAGCTTGCGCGCGTGGAGAAGGATGCTCGCGCCGCCGCCGACGCGCGGACGGCGGCCGAGGGCGCGCGCGCCGCCGCCGCCGAGCGGGTCGACGGCGCCCGCCGCACCCTCGAAACCGCCCGCGAGGCCCTTCCCCCGGAATGATCGCCGCTCGGCGCTGACTCGCGACCCGCCGCTCGCTACGCTGAGCGACGTGAACGGGTTGGACATCGCCGCCGTGGTGATCGCGCTGGTCGCCGTCGCGGCGCCGCTGCTGGTCCGCGGCCTCAGCCGCTGGGTCGCCGTGCCCATCGTGGTGTTCGAGCTCCTCCTCGGGATCCTCGTCGGGCCGCAGGTTCTCGGCTGGGTCGGCGAGTCGGCGTTCATCGACTTCCTCAGCGAGTTCGGGCTCGTCGCGCTGTTCTTCATCGCCGGCTCCGAGATCGAAGCGAGCGCACTGAGAGGGCGGAGCGGCCGCTTCGCGTGGTTGGGCTGGGCGATCAGCATCGCCGTCGGCGTGGGGATCGGCTTCGTCCTCTCCCCGGGCGAGGCCGGCGTCATCATCGGCATCGCGCTGGCCTCCACGGCGCTCGGCGCCCTGGTGCCGATCCTCCGCGACAGCGGCGACCTGCGCACCCCGTTCGGCCGCTCGGTCATGGCGGTCGGCACTGTCGGCGAGTTCGGTCCGCTCATCGCGATCACCCTGTTCCTCGGCGGACGCGACATCGGCACGGCGACCGTGGTCCTCCTGGTCTTCCTCGTCGTCGCGGCCGGTGCGATGGTGCTCGCGTACCGGATGCCGCAGGGCCCGCTCTACACGGTCGTCACCGCCACCCTCCACACCTCGGGCCAGTTCGCCATCCGGGTGATGTTCCTCATCATCGCCGCGCTGGTGGTGCTGAGCGTCATCCTCGGTGTCGACGTGCTGCTGGGCGCCTTCGCGGCCGGGGTGATCTGGCGCCTCCTCATGCGAGGGGCGGGCGAGAAGCAGCGCAAAGACGTCGAGACCAAAGTCGAGGCGGTGGCGTTCGGCTTCCTCATCCCGGTGTTCTTCATCGACACCGGCATCGAGTTCGATCTGGCGAGCTTCATCGCCGAACCCCTGCTGATCCTGGCCGTCCCCGTCGCCCTCATCGGGCTGCTGGTCGTGCGGGGGCTGCCCTCGATGCTGGCTGCGCCGCGGGGATCGAGTGCGCGCGACCGCGTGGCGACGATGTTCATGGGTGCGACCGCTCTGCCGATCATCGTCGCGGTGACGACGATCGGCGTCGACGAGCAGGTGCTCGACGGGTCTACGGCGGCGGTGCTGGTCGGGGCCGGGATGCTCTCGGTCCTCCTCTTCCCGCTCCTCGCCGCGATCACGCGCGGGAAGCGCGCGAGATCCGCCGGTGACAGTCTCGAGTGGGATTCCGCCCCGATGGCCGATCCCGCGTGAGCTCCCTCGACGATCTGCTCGCCGCCGCCCGTACCCGGCTGGCCGACGCGCCGCGTGAGGGGCTCGGGGAACTGCTCCCCCCTCGGCGCCTGCTGGGCATCCCCCGCGCGCCCCGGATCGTCCGGCGGGGCGCCGCGTGGCATCTCGGAACACTCCTGCTCACCGACGACGAGCTGCTGGCGACGGGTGACATCCTGCGTGCGCGCGCCGAAGTGCGGCGCGGGTTCACCGCCGAGTCGCAGCGGCAGCGGGCGGCGCTGGCCGCGGCGGCTCGACGGGGCGGGTTCGCCGAGGGCGAGACCGTCCACGTCGGATGGCAGCGCCTGGACCTCGACGCGATCGGCCGCGGCGTCGCATCCGGCCCGGTGAAGACGCTCGACGACGAACCATGCGTCCGGTGGAGCGCGACCGGCGGCTATGTCCCGCTCGCGGGATATCTCGACGAACGGGTCGGTCTGCTCATCGAACCCCCCGGAGGGGCGACCTGAGCGCTCCTGCCGGAGCAGGTGTCAGGCCGGTGAGCCGAAGCGCGCACCGAACGCGGCCAGCAGTCGAGCCGGTTCGCTGACCGGCGTGGCGAGCACCCGCTCGGCGATGACGTCGTAGTCGCGCGCGTCGTAGTAGCCGTCATTGCGGTAGACCTGCATGCGCTCGGTGAAGGCCCTCGGGGTCAGCTCGGGATGGAACTGCGTGGTGTAGAGCCGATCGCCGACGCGGTAGGCCTGCACCGGGCAGGCCTCGTTCGTGGCGAGGTGCACCGCGCCCGTCGGCAGGGCGGCGGTGCCCTCCTTGTGGCCGGTCAGAGCCGAGAACGTCGACGCGAGCGAGGCGAAGAGCGGGTCGTCCTGAGCGGCGGGCGTCAGCGACACGTCCGTGGGGCCGGCATCCTCGGGAAATCCGCGGCTCACCTCGCCACCGAGGAGCCGCGTGACCACGCTGATGCCGTAGCAGGTGAACATCGCCGCGAGGCTGTCGCCCCCGGCCGCGGCAGCGGCGACGCGCTCGAGGTCGCGTTCGACGCGGCGCTGCACGTCGGTCTTCGTCGACTCGGGATCGACGACGTTGAAGGGGCTGCCTCCCACCACGACGGCGCGGTAGGCGTCCAGCGCGCCGTCCGGCAGGGGGGAGCGGACGAGATCGTGACGGTGCATCCGCTCGGGGCCGACGCCCATCGCCTCGCGGAACGACGCGTATTCGGCCTCCGCCGCCGCCTCCTGGGGCCGCGCGCAGAGGTAGAGCAGATCGGCGGAGGTCACCTGTGAAGTTTAGGTCGGGCTCGGATGTATCACACGCCCGGGTGGTGCCTCTGTTCGGGTGTGGCCACAATGGGCGCTATGACGCATGCTGACGCGGATGCCGGGGTCGACCCTGCCCGCCCCCTGCGTTGGGAGCTCGCCGCCACCCTGTTCCAGCGATGGCGCGGCGGCGACCGCAGCGCGATGGACGACCTCGTCCGACTCATGACCCCCACCCTGTGGCACGTCGTCCGCGCCTACGGCGTCGACGCGGCGCTCGCACAGGACGTCGTGCAGACGACCTGGCTGACCCTGGTGCGGCGCCACGAATCGATCGTGGAGCCGCAGGCGGTATCGGGGTGGCTGACCACCACCGCCCGCCGCGAGGCGTGGCGGGTCGGGCGCCAGCAGCGCCGGGCCGATCCCACCGAGGTCGACGACCTCGAGCCGCACCTGCCGACGCACGAGTCGGCCGAGCAGACCGCGCTCCGCGACGACGCGTCGCGCCGACTCTGGCTCGCCGTGAACCAGCTCAACGAACGGTGTCAGCGCCTGCTGCGGGTGGTCGCCTTCGACGAACGACCCGATTACGCCCGCATCGCGACAGACCTCGCGATGCCGATCGGCTCCATCGGTCCGACGAGGCAGCGGTGTCTCGGCAAACTGCGGGCGATCCTCGCAGAGGAAGGAGAAGACGGCAGAGATGACGACGGATGACTCCGCCGATGCCCGTCTGTTCGCGCGACTGCGCGCGGTGTGGGAGGAGGTCGACCCGATGCCCGCGGGCCTGGTCGACCGGATGGTCGCCGCCGTGGCGGTCGAAGACCTCTCCCGCGAATACGCGCTGCTGACGCTCGTCGAGGGAACGCTCGCGGCGACCCGCGGCGACACCGACACGGCCACGTTGCAGTTCAGCGACGGACGCACGAATGTGCTGCTGCACCTGTCGGTGGCCGAGGACGGCCGACGGCGCGTGGACGGCTGGGTCGACGCCCAACCGCTGTCGATCCGGCTCGTTCAGGACGCGCGGGAGTGGACGACGGATGCCGGCGAGCACGGCCGATTCGCCTTCGTCGACATTCCGCCGGGCCTGACCCGCCTCCGCCTGTCGCTTCCCGCCGTGGCGGGGGAAGCCGACCCCCGCGAGTTCCAGACCCCGCAGTTCGAAATCTGATCCCGCTGCGCCGAATCGGCGCAGCCTCGCCCCTGATCGAGGAGACGCTTCACCATGGTCCGACCCGACGGAACACCCGACTGGCGCGATCGCGTCGACGCCGCCCGCCCCCGCGGGGTGCCCCTCGATCCCACGAGCGAGCGCGTCGAGGGCGTGCGGCCCTATCCGACCGCCTACGACCCCGATCACCTGCTCGTGACCGACGACGAGCTGCTCGACGAGATCCTCTCGATCCTTCGCGGCGCCGCGGGGGACTTCGGGTGGGGGGTTCGTCTGGAGACCGTGAGGGGTGAGCGCCTCACCGACGAGGCGGCGCGGGAGCGCGCGGGCACCGCCCGTCGCGAGCTCGGTCTTCCTCTCGTGCTCGTCGCCCGCATCTTCCCCGACCCGCAGCCGGATCGCGACGACGAGCCCGTTCCGCCCATCGACGCGTGGCGGCTGCTGCAGCGAGCGCGCGGTCGGTCCGACAAGGCGCTCCCGGGAGTGGGACTGGACCACATCATCTCCATCGATCCCTACGGATCCACCAATCCCTATGGCTCGACGAACCCGTACGGCTCCACGAACCCGTACGGCTCGACGAACCCGTACGGCTCCACCAACCCGTACGGGTCGACGAACCCCTACGGGTCGACGAACCCCTACGGGTCGACGAACGCCCCCGGACCCGGCTCCTACGCCTATCCGGGGTCCGGCGGCCGCGAGGTGGTCTCCTACATCGGCGACCCGCCCCGCTGCGACGACGACTCGATCCGGGGGCGCCGCCCCGTGGTCGCCTTCATGGACACCGGATGCGGGCGGCACGCGTGGCTGCCCGACAGCATCGTCGATCGTCATCTCCACAACGGCAGCGACCCGGTCGGCGTCGTGGGGGCGGCCACCGACCCCGAAGAGGTCGGCGACGTGTCAGGGCCCTTCGACGGATTCCTCGACCAGGCAGCGGGGCACGGCACCTTCGTCGCCGGGGTGATCCGCCAGATCGCCCCCGACGCCGATCTGATCTCCATCCGCGTCGCCGACAGCCAGGGCACCCTCCTCGAGGGGGAGTTCCTCGAGGCGGTGCGCGCGGTCGCCGAGCTCGTCATCCGCTACGCCCGCGGTGAGGGTGGCCGGCCGATCGACGTCCTCAATCTCTCGCTGAGCTACTACCACGAGACGCCCGAGGACGGGCAGTTCGACCAGACCCTCGTGACGTACCTCGTCGCCGCGCGCCGGCACGGCTGCGCGGTGGTCTGCTCGGCCGGCAACGATGCGACCGATCGCCCCGCGTTCCCCGCCGCGCTGTGGAAGTGGCCGGATGCCGACTTCACCGTGGAGGACCCCGATGACGCCGCGCCGCACCTGTCGGTCGGGGCGCTCAACCCCAACGGCAGGAGTGTCGCCCTCTTCAGCAACGTCGGCGACTGGGTCCGCGTGTACGCCCCGGGCGTCGCGGTGGTCAGCTCCGCGCCGCCGCTGAACGGCGGCATCCAGGCAGGCACGCGCAACGACCGCTACGGCCTCCGGCGCGAGACCATCGACCCCGACGACTTCACCGGCGGCTTCGTCATCTGGAGCGGCACCTCCTTCGCCGCCCCGCACATCGCCGGCGCGCTCGCCGAGATGGTCGGGGTGGGGCTCATGGACGGCTCCCTCGATGAGCTGCCCGGCCCCCGGGTGAAGGCGCTCCGCAAGGCCGGCGCGCAGCTGGAGAAGGAGTGGAAGGGCACGACCCGGGCACCCGCCTGAGTTCCTCGGCGCGGGGCCGTGCGCAACGGCGGGGACCGCGAGCGACACGCCGCTCCGCGGCATCCGGAGTCGGCGTGCCCGCCCCTCGGTCCCGCCGCCCGGAACCCCTGCCCTGCGCCGAGATCGCGTCTGCGCCAAGATGAAGGGTGGCCACGAGAAGCGCCGAGGATCTGCACCGGCTCGCCGTCGAGCTGTGCATCTCCGGACGGTACGCGCGGGCCCTCTCGGTTCTCGCGCTGGCGACCGGCCGCACGGATGACCCCGATCTCCGTGCGCGCATCGAGGGCACCCGGGCGTTGGCGCTGCAGCGCACCGGATCGCCGTCCGAGGCCGAGGAGGTGCTGCGCGAGGCGCTGGCGGCTCGAGGCTTGACCGCGCACACCCGCGCGATCCTCCGTGGCCAGCTCGGGGCTCTGGCGATGTACGGCGGACGACTCGATGAGGCCGAGCGCCTGTTCGGCGAGGCCGTCGAGGCGCTGGACGATACCGATCCGCTCGCCGCCGCCCGGGTGCGCATGAATCGGAGCCTCGGTCGGATGCAGCGGCGAGACCTCGAGGGAGCCGCGGCGGACGCGGAGTGGGCGGCCACCCGTTTCGCCGCTGCCGGCCTGGCCACGGATGAGTCGCACGCCCGCCACAACCTCGGGTACATCGCCCTGTTGTCGGGCGATCTCGTCTCGGCGCTGGAGGCGATGCTCATCGCCCGGCCCGCCGCGGCCACCACCCCCGTTGCGGGAGCGGTGGGCGACATGGACAGGGCCGAGGTCCTGCGCGAGGCCGGGCAGACCACCGAGGCGGAGCGACTGCTCGAGCGCGTCGCGGCGGTCTTCGGTGCCCACCGGATGCCCCAGTCGCGGGCTGAGGCGGAGTTCCAGCTGGCGCGATCGCTCCTCGCCCACGACCCGGACCGTGCGCGGAAGGTCGCGCTCGCGGCATCCCGCAGATTCCAGCGGCTCGGGAACGACACCTGGGCGCACCGGGCCGAGGCCATCGGGCTGCGGGCCGGAATGCCGTCGCCGCGGCGACGCGCACGGGAAGAGGTGGCAGAGAGGGTGGACACGCTGGCCACCGCCCTCGCACGGGAGGGCTTCCGAGGCGAGGCGACCGCGCTGCGCCTGACGGCCGCCGCCGCCGACTCCGCGCTCGACGGGCGCCCGGTCCGCATCCGTGACGACGCCCCGCTGGAGGTGCGACTGATCGGTCACGAGGTCAGGGCGGCGCGCGCCGCGCGGCGCGGTCGCTACGGCGACGTGCGCCGGTACGCCGCCCGGGGGATCGACACGCTCGCCGCCTGGACGGGTTCGTTCGGGAGTCTCGACCTGCAGACCTCGGCGGCGATGCACGGAGCCCGCCTCATGTACGCCGGTCTCGACGCCGCCCTCCGCTCCCGCGATCCGGAGATCGTGTTCGAGTGGGCCGAGCGCGCCCGCCACCTCAGTCAGCAGTCGACACCGCTGCGCCCGCCTCCCGATCCGCAGCTGGCCGCCGAGCTCGCCGAGCTGCGCACCATCCGGGCCGAACGTCCGGGCGCGGATTGGCTGGACGAGCCGCGTGCGGCCGAGCTGCGGGAGCGCGCGCGTCGCCGGCAGTGGGCCCACACGCGCGCCGGGGAGACGGCCGAACGCGCGACGCTGCCGAACGTACGCGACGCGCTCGACGCCGACACCGCCGTGCTCAGCTTCCTCTACACCGGCTCGCGCCTGGCCGTCCTGGTGTCCGACAGCGCACGCGACACCCTCGTCGCGCTGGAGGGTCCGGATCGGATCGGCGCTCTGCTCTCGGGCTTGCGAGCCGATCTCGACATGGCGGCGGCCGTGCGATCGGGGCCGCTGGTCTCGGTGGTCCAGTCCGCGCTGCAGACCCGACTCGCCGAGCTCTCCGCCGGCCTCCTCGACCCCGTGCTCACGCGCACCGATCGGCGTCGACTGGTGCTGACCGTCCCCGGCATGCTCAGCGGGGTGCCATGGGGGATGCTCCCGGCGATGGAGGGCCGCGTGTTCACTGCGGCGACGTCCGCGACCCGGTGGGTGCGGGCGATGTCCGGCACCGCGTCCGCGCCGAGCGCGTCGACCGCATTCGTGGTCGGGCCGGGGGTGCCGCGCGGTGAGGAGGAGGTGGCCCGGGCGCGGGTCGCGTGGCCGTCGGCCGCGACCCTCGTCGGCGCCGATGCCACGGTGCGCGGGGCGGCCGAGCTCGCCGCGTCATCCGGTGTCCTCCACGTCGCCGCGCACGGGCGCCACACGGCCGACAATCCGCTCTTCTCCGGTCTCGAACTCGCCGACGGCGTGCTCTTCGGCTACGACATCGATCTCATCCCCGAGGTCCCCCGCGTGGTGGTGCTCTCGGCGTGCGAGGTGGGGCGCTCCTCCGTGCGATGGGGGGAGGAGGCGCTGGGGATGACGCGGATCTGGCTTCACGGCGGAGCGGAGTCGGTCGTCGCCGCGCCCGTCCGGGTGGCCGACGACGATGCGTGCGAACTGCTGGCCGCGATGCACGAGGGTCTCGCGGCCGGTGAGGCACCCGCCGAAGCGCTCGCAGGAGCGGCCGCCCGGACGGGGATTCGCGCGCCGTTCCAGGTGCACGGCCGCGGATTCTGAAAAAGATCCGTCCGCGGTGTATCAGGGGCTCCGCGTGGGGCTCCGACACTGTGAAGCGGCAGTGAGTGCGGTCGGCCGAAGCCCGACCGGGGGGCACTCAGGATCTGCCGGGGGGCGCGCTCCCGCGGGGCGTGAGGATCCGTGCTGCTTCCAGGGGTGTCGCGGAGGTTTCGGTCCGCGGCACCCCTGCCTCATGTGCGCGAGGAACGGGCGCTGCGTCCGCGGACGATCCCGATGAATGTCTGGATGTGCGCGCCTGTCTCGTCGTCGACGTCGTCGACCGGCCAGGCCAGCCCGACGGATGACCGCGGGCCGTCGGTCAGCGGACGGAACGTGGCATCGCGGCGATGATGCAGCCGGGCGAGCGACATCGGGACGATGACGATGCCGGCGCCGCTGGCCGCCGTGGCGATCGCCTCCGCCGTGTCGAGCGAGCCGCTCGAGGATGCCACGACGACGTCGGGGGTCGCGATCCCGAGGACGTCGTCGGAGGGGATGTAGACCGTCTCGCCGGCCAGGTCGTCTGAGGTCAGCTCATCCGCCACGCTGAGGTGCGAGTCGGTCGACATGACGACGACCGGGACCTCCTCGTACAACGGGATGAGGTGCAGTCCGTCCCGGTCGAGGGGAAGGCGCACGAGCGCCGCATCGACCTCGCCGGCGGTGAGACTCCGTCGCTGCTCCGAAACGGCGACGGGAATCAGTTCGAGCGGGACCCGTGGCATCCGTTCTCTCCAGATAGCGATCCACTTTCCGGGGGTCGCCCCGGGAACCGCGCCGAGACGGAACGGACGGGCTGCCATGGATTCAGGCTAGCCGTGCCGCCGATGGGCCGCCGATCTCATGCGGCCAGACGGAAGCCTCGCCGGTCTGTCGCGACGCGCTCGCCGTCGGCGATCGTCTCGTCGTCACGGATGAGGGAGTTCACCGCGACCCGCGCGTTCGCGCCGATGTTCGTCCGCACGCCGATGCGAGCGCCGGCGCCGATGACGGCACCGGGTCCGACGTGGGCGTGAGGTGCGATGTGGGCTTCGGGGCCGATGAGGGCCTCCGCCTCGATCCACGCACCGCGTCCGACACGAGCGCCGGCCGCGATCTGCGCGCCGGGTTCGACGTAGGCGCCGGCTTCGACGATGGCAGTCGGGTGCACCTTCGCGCCGTGGGCGATCAGTCCGCGCCCGTTGACGTGCTTGCGGTAGCGGAGCGTCTCACCCTGGTCGTTCTCGATGTCGACGTAGTTCTTACCCACGATCTCCTCCTTCAGCGCGGTTGTTGCGCCGAGTACAGATACAACCGATGCCTGCACAGATACATTCCCTCGCATCAGCCTTCTTGGATGCAGGGGCTTGCAAAGTCTTCGTCGCGGAGGTAGGCAGCGGATGGGTGGACGGGCTGGACAGATCAGGTCTGACAGACCGGGCACCAGAAGATGATGCGCTCCCGCGTCGGATCGGCCCCGAGTTCTCCGCCGATGATCTGCGTGCCGCATCGTCGGCAGGGCCGTCCCTCACGGCGATAGACCCAGGTGCTCTGACCGGGGCGCGAGTCGCCGGTGAACGTCCGACCCGAGCGATCGCGGTTGGCCCGGATCATCCGTGCCCCGACATCGAGCAGTGCCGCCGCGTCGACCTCGGGTGCGGGGGTGGTGGGACGGATGCCGCGGACGAAGAGGATCTCGTTGGCGTACTCGTTGCCGAACCCCGCGACGTTGCGCTGCTCCAGCAGGGCGACATGGATCTCGCGCGGGTCTGCGGAGACCCGTCGTGCCGCCTCGGCCAGGTCCCAGTCCTTCGACAGGGGATCGGGGCCGAGGTGATCGACAAGCTCGCCTTCGCGTTCGGTCGGGACGACGGCGATGTCCGCCAGGTCGAATCCGACGGTGTCCCACTCCGTCGTGCCGACGATCGCACGGACCTTGTACCCGGGCTTGCGCCACCTCCCGCCGCGGCGATAGACGTGCCACTCGCCCTCCATCTTCAGATGGCTGTGCAATGTCCAGGAGCCGATGCGGTGCAGGATGTGCTTGCCCCGCGGAACCACCGCGTGCACGGTCTCACCGGACAGGTCGACCGTCGCCACCTGCGGAACCCGCAGATCGAAGCGCGCCACCGGGTGACCGGCGAGTGCCTCGTGGAGCCGCCGCGCCGCACGGAACACGGTGTCGCCCTCAGGCACGGCGCCCCGGTCCTCCCGCACCGGCTGCGGCCGCGGTGGCGCGGCGCAGTGTCAGACCGCGCGGGCTCTCGACGAAACCGGCCTCGCGCAGGGCGCCTCCCACGGACGTGCCGAGAACGAACGAGCCGTTGACCTGTTCGATCGTGACCGTGTCGAGCCGGCGCGCGGCGATCGTCGCGGCCAGGTCGCGCGCTGCCGACTGCAGTGAGGCGACATCATCGGTGAAGGCGAGGGTCGATTTGCCCCCGCGCTCGACGTACAGCACCAGACGACCGTCGACGAGGACGACGAGGCCGCCGGCTTTCCGGCCGGGGCGGTGGGAGACGCCCTCGACCCGAGGCCAGCCAAGAGCGGCGCCGTAGGGGTTGGCGGGGTCGGTCGCAGCGAGGGTGACGGCGGCCCGTGGCGGCGGGTCGGCCAGAGCGGCGAAGTGGCGCAGGCGATCGACCGTGCTCGACGCGGCGAACTGGGCGGCGCCGAGCTTCTCGATCACGTACCCGCGTCGGCAGTGACCGGCCTCCTCGAAGCCCGCGAGCACCCGGTACGCCTGAGCGAAGCCGCCCGGCATCCCCTCGGATTGCACGGAGCCGCGCGTCACCACCCCGTAGCGGTCGAGCAGCAGGCTCGCCGCCGCCGTCGCCCGCAGCGCGGGGTCGGGCTCGACCGCGGGAAGGAGCGACCAGCGCCCGCCGATCGCCGGCGGGCGCGGCGGTGCCGACGGGGTGACACGGGGCAGCGCCGCGCCGCGATACATCCGCGCGCGCGGCGCACGCCGGCTGACGCGGTGGGCCTGCGAGCCACCGGCGAGAAGGGTGCGAATGGGCGCGAAGGTGTCGTTGGTGACGCGACCGGTCCACGTCAGCGCCCAGAGGGCATCGATCACGGACTGCTCGTTCTCGGCGTCGGCCAGTGAGCGCAACTGAGCCGCGAAGTAGGCGCCGCCGGCCTCGAGCACCTCGATGATGCGCGCTTCGAGCGAACCCTCGGTGAGCTCGTCCTCGGTCGGTGCGAGCGTGAGCGGCACGGTGTCGGCCGGATGCAGGGCGATCCAGCCGTCGCGCCCGGGAAGCGACCCGTGTCCGGACCAGACCACCTCGCCGCTGGTGGTCAGCTCGTCCAGCAGGGCCGGGGTGTAGTCGCTGACCCGCGAGGGGAGGATGAGCGACTCCCATGCGCTGGCCGGGATGGGAACCCCCGCCAGCTGCTCGACGACGGCGGCGACGCCGTCGATGCCTTCGAGGGGCCGGGTGACATGCTGCCACTCGGGCAGGAATCGCGCGAAAGCGTCGGGGGGAACGGGCTCGACGCTGCCACGGATGGCGGCGAGCGAGCGCATCCGCAGGCGGCGCAGCACCTCGCTGTCGCACCACTCGGCCTCTTCGGCGCGACCGGTCCGGTCGTCGCCCACGGGAAGGAAGAACCCGCTCGAGAGGCGCCCCTGCGCTTCGAGGCGCTGCAGGGTGAGGCGGGCGACCGCGGTGCCGATGCCCAGGCGGGTGGCGACGTCATCGGTTCGGAACGGGCCGTGGGTGCGCGCGTAGCGCGCGACGAGGTCGCCGAGCGGATCGGCCAACGGCTCGAGGAACGCCACCGGGATGCCCACGGGCAGGGCCACGCCGAGAGCGTCGCGGAGACGACCGGCGTCTTCGATGCCGGCGACGCGGGGCACACCGCCGATCGTGACGGGGATCGCGCGTCGCGACTCGACGAGGGCGTCGAGCAGTGCCTGGGCGGTCTTCCGCTCGGGTGCGGCGGATGCCGCCCCTTCGTCCGGCTGAAGGCGCGCGGTCACGTCGTCTGCGTCGAGCGGCCCGAGCAGTCGCAGCAGATCGGCGACCCCTTCGATCCCCTTCACTCGGCGTTCGGGGTCGAGCCGCTGCACTTCGCGTTCGAACTGCGTGATGACGTCGGGATCGAGCAGCTCCCGCATCTCGACCTTGCCGAGCAGTTCGCCCAGAAGCGCGGGGTCGACCGACAGGGCGGCAGCGCGACGCTCGGCGAGCGGCGAGTCGCCCTCGTACATGAACGCTCCGACATATCCGAACAGCAGGTCGCGAGCGAAGGGGGACGGCTGGCTGGTGGTCGTCTCGATCAGCCGGATGCGACGGTCGGCGATGCTCGCAGCGATGCGCAGCAGCGCCGGCAGGTCGTACACGTCCTGCAGCACCTCGCGGAGTGTCTCGAGGATGATCGGGAAGGTCGGGTAGCGCCGCGCGACCTCGAGCAGCTGGGCGGCACGTTGACGCTGCTGCCACAGCGGGCTCCGGCGGTTGGGGTTCGTCCGCGGCATGAGGAGGGCGCGGGCGGCGCATTCGCGGAACCGGGAGGCGAACAGCGCCGACCCGCCGACTTCGTCGGTGACGATCTGCTCGAGCTCGTCGGGTTCGAACACGAACAGCTCCGCGCCGGGCGGCTCGGCTGTGGCATCCGGCACCCGGGCGATGATGCCGTCGTCGCTGGCGACGGCCGCGCCTTCGACGCCGAGGCGCTCGCGGATCCGGGCGTTCACCGCGAGCGCCCAGGGCGCGTGCACCTGCATGCCGAACGGGGAATGAAGGATGACACGCCAGTCGCCGACCTCGTCGCGGGAGCGCTCGACCGTCAGCGTGCGGTCTGTCGGGAGGGATCCGGTCGCCTCGCGCTGCTCGGCGAGGTAGGTGAGGAGGTTCTGCTGCGCGTGGGGGTCGAGCCCCGCGGCGTCGAGGCGCTGCGCCGCCTTCTCGGGCCCCGCCGAGGTCACTTCTCGAGAGAACTTCCCGAGGGCTTCGCCGAGTTCGGCGGGGCGACCGATCCCGTCACCGTGCCAGAAGGGAAGCTTGCCCGGCTGGCCGAAGGCCGGCACGACGTTCACCCGGTCGTGCGTGATCTCCACGATTCGCCAGCTGGTCGTGCCGAGCGTGAACACGTCGTTGACGCGGGATTCGTAGACCATCTCCTCGTCGAGCTCGCCGACGCGGGCGTTGCTGCTCTCGCCGGCGACGAACACCCCGAACAGCCCCCGGTCGGGGATCGTCCCCCCACTCGTCACGGCGATCCGCTGGGAGCCGGGACGACCGGTGAGGGTGCCGTGGTCGCGATCCCACACGAGCCTCGGCCGAAGCTCGGCGAACTCGTCCGACGGGAAGCGCCCGGCCAGCAGGTCGAGTGTGGCCTCATAGGCGGAGCGGGGGAGGGTGCGGAAGGGGGCGCTGCGTTTGACCGTCTCGAACCAGCCCTCCACGTCGATCGGTCCGAGGGCGCACGCGGCGACGGTCTGCTGGGCGAGGATGTCGAGGGGATTCTGCGGGACGGCGATCGCCTCGATCTGTCCGGCGAGCATCCGCTCGGTGACGATCGCGGTGTGCAGCACATCGCCACGGTGCTTGGGGAACAGGGCGGCGCGGCTGATCTCGCCCACCTGGTGGCCCGCACGCCCGATGCGCTGCAGCCCCGATGCAGCCGACGGCGGAGCTTCGACTTGGATGACGAGATCGACCGCGCCCATGTCGATACCGAGCTCGAGGCTCGACGTCGCCACGACGCAGCGGAGCACGCCCGACTTCAGCTCCTCCTCGACCTGGGCGCGCTGCTCCTTCGACACCGAGCCGTGGTGGGCCTTCGCGAGAACGGCGGGCGCGCCGGCCGACGACCCGGCCTGGGCCATCATCGCCGCCGGGACCGTCGGATCGGGGACCTCGGCCCCGATGCGCTCGGCGTAGATCTCGTTCAGCCGACCGGTCAATCGCTCGGCGAGACGTCGAGAGTTGGAGAATACGATCGTCGATCGGTGGGCGAGGATGCGGTCGACGATCGCCTCCTCGACGTGCGGCCACAGCGACCCGGTCCGCTCCTCCGGAGCGGAGTCCGGTGCGTACCAATCGCCGGAGGCGTCGCCGCCGTCCACCGGTTCGGGGGGTGCTCCCGGCGGCGGTGGCGGATTGAGCATGTCTTCGACGGGCACCACCACGCGCAGGTCGAACGCCTTGGTCGATCGTGGTGCGACGATCTCGACCGGTTGCGACCCTCCGAGGAACCGGGCGACCTCGTCGATCGGACGGACCGTGGCCGAAAGGCCGATGCGCTGCGCCGGCGCCGCGCCCGCATCGTGCGACTGACGCAACGCGTCGAGGCGTTCGAGGCTCACCGCCAGGTGCGCGCCGCGCTTGGTGGCGGCCACCGCGTGCACCTCGTCGATGATGACCGTGTGCACCTCGCGGAGAGTCTCACCGGCCTGGCTGGTGAGCATGAGGTACAGCGACTCGGGCGTCGTGATCAGGATGTCGGGGGGATCGGTGACGAGCTTGCGGCGGTCGCTCGATGAGGTGTCACCCGACCGCACACCGACGGTGACGTTCGGCACAGGCTGGCCCAGGCGCCGGCCCGATTGGCCGATGCCGACCAGCGGCGAGCGGAGGTTGCGCTCGACGTCGACCCCCAGGGCCTTCAACGGCGAGATGTAGAGCACCCGGGTCTGGGCAGGCGGAGTCGCCCGGGCGCCGCGGCGGCGACGGGGAGCATCGTCGGAGGTCGTCGCCGGGGCATCCTTCTCCCGGAAGATGCGGTCGATGGCCCACAGGAACGCCGACAGCGTCTTGCCCGAGCCGGTCGGTGCCACCACGAGTGCGTGCTTGCCGTGGGAGATCGCATCCCATGCCCCGGCCTGCGCCGCGGTCGGTTCGGCGAAGGCGCCACGGAACCAGTCCTGGGTCGCAGGACCGAAGCGGCCGAGCACCTCAGGTGCCGCCACCGTCGAGGCGTCGCTCATCCCTCCATCTTCCCGCGCACCTCCGACATCGGGGCGGGCTTGACCGGACCCCTCCTCATTCCCCGTCCTGCGGGTTCTCTCCGCTGAGGTCAGGGCTCATCCAGCGCACCGTCCCGCAGCTCGAGCACGAGGTCCACGCCGAGCCGGCCGAGGAACGCGTCGTCGTGGCTGACGACCAGTACCGCCCCCCGATACGACGAGAGCGCTGCGACGAGCTGGTCGACGGTGTCGAGATCGAGGTTGTTCGTCGGTTCGTCGAGCACCACAAGGTGAGGTGCCGGGTCGGCCAGGAGGAGGCGGGCCAGCGCCACCCGGAATCGCTCCCCGCCTGACAGCGCCGACACCGGGCGGTCGACCGCCGCACCGCGGATGAGGAATCGGGCGAGCCGGTTGCGCAGTTCCACCGTGCCGGTGTGCGGCGCGGCGGCGGCGATGTTCGCGAGCACGGAATCCTGATCGTTCAGCCCGTCGACCCGCTGCGGGAGGTAGCCGATCCGGTCGGTGTGAGGTTCGATCAGGATGTCGCCGACGGAACCGCCCCCGCCGACGAGCCGTTCCAGCAGGGTGGTCTTCCCCGCCCCGTTGGGGCCGACGAGGGCCACCCGTTCAGGGCCCTGGATGATCCACGCGCGCTGATCGCCGGCGAGGGTGGCGATGCGGCGTCCCGCCGCGACCCCCGGGTCGGGGAGGTCGATGCGCACCGCGTCGTCGTCGCGGATCCGACGCTCGGCGAGGTCGAGGGCTGCACGGGCGGCCTGCTCGCGGTCTGCCATCTCGCCGCGGTACTTGCCCGCAGACACCTGGGCGGCCCGCTTCAGCCCGCCCGCGACGATCTTCGGAACGCGCTTCTCGCGCTCTGCCTTGCGTCCCATCGCCAGGCGGTGCGAGATCTTCGTCTCGGCTTCGATGCGGTCGCGGCGCTCTCGGCGGTAGTGCTGAGCGGCGGCGCGCTCGGCCTGGCGCGCCGCGTCTTGTTCCGCATCGAGCCAGGCTCGCCACTGCGAGTAGGGCCCGCCGAACACCGACAGCGTGTGGTCGTACAGCTCGGCGGTGTCGTCCATGCGCTCGAGCAGGGAGATGTCGTGGCTGACGACGATGAGCGTTCCCTGCCACTGGTCGACCAGGTCGTAGAGGCGGTGGCGCGCATCGCGATCGAGGTTGTTCGTCGGTTCGTCGAGCAGGGTGATGGCCGCCCCGCCCGCGCGGATGCCCGCGATCGCGGCGAGCACGGCCTCGCCGCCCGAGAGCTCTCCCACGCGGCGGTCGAGCATGTCGGGCTGGAGGCCCGCCTCCGCGAGGGCGGCGTGACAGCGCGCCTCGATGTCCCAGTCGTCGCCGACGGCGTCGAAGTGCCGCAGGGCGACATCGCCGGCCTCGATCGCGCGGACCGCGCGCAGGGCCGGGCCGGCGCCCAACAGGTCGGCGACGGGGATATCGACGTCGAGCGTCAGCCGCTGCGCGAGGGTCGCCACATCACCGGTGCGCTGGATGCGCCCCGCAGTCGGGATGAGATCGCCGGCGACGAGGCGGAGGAGAGTGGTCTTGCCCGTGCCGTTTCGGCCGACGAGGCCCGTGCGGCCCGCGGGAAAGGAGCCCGAGACGTCGCGGAGCGCGACCGTCCCGTCGGGCCAGTGGAAAGAGACGTCGTCGAGGACGACGGAGGGGTGAACGGATGACTGCGGCACGAGGCCTCCCGGGTGTCTGAGGGATGCGCAGACACCGGGCGCCGAGATGCGGCAGAGAAGACCTGACGGATGCGGCGGGTCGACGGTGTCAGCGCGTGAACGCGGAGCCGTCGGATACCTTCACCGGATTTCCTCACGTCGGGGACAGGACCTGAACACTGTAGCGGGTCATCCCGGGCGGCGCGCAAGGGTGAAGCGGCCTCGACCCGTCGAGAAACGCTGCCCGTGGGCCGTGCGGGCCGCGCTTTCTGACGGCTTGCGGGGTGAGCGGCGCTTCGCGCGCGCCGGCGCGTAGCCGACCCGTCGAAAAACGTCGCCCTCGCGCCGAGCGAGCCGCACTTTCTGGCGGGTCGCGGGGCGAGCGGCGCTTCGCGCGCAAGGGTGAAGCGGCCTCGACCCGTCGGAAAACACTGCCCGTGGGCCGCGCGGGCCCCACTTTCTGACGGGTCGCGGGATGAGCGGCGCTTCGCGCGCGCCGGCGCGTAGCCGACCCGTCGAAAAACGTCGCCCTCGCGCCGAGCGAGCCGCACTCTTTGACGGGTCGCGACGGGATGCGGCGCTTCGCGCGGTAAAGGCCGGGTCGCGCGGAGCGCGCGGCAGCGCGCGCTGTGCGCCCGACGGCCCGACGGCCCGACGGCCCGGCGATTCGGCCACCCGTCAAGAAGTGCTGCCTTGGCGATGCGCGAGCCGCACTTTGTGTCGGGTCGCGTGCCGCGCGCTATCGACCCGGCGACCCGATCGCGCGCCCCTCGCACTCTCCGCCGAGGGGCGGAGCGGAATCCGCCCGGCGAGGGACGCGCACAGCAGACGCCGCGCATAGCGTGAGGCCCATGGTCGAAGACGAAGGCGCCGACGGGGGTCGCCCCGATCGGCGGACAGGGGGATGGATCGGCGGGATCGCCATCGGAGTCGCCGTGGGCGTGGCGATCGGTCTGGCGCTCGGCAACGTCGGCGTGGGCATCGCGATCGGCGCGGGGATCGGGATGGTGCTCGCTCTGTCGTTCGGCGCGGCCCGGTCGCCGTCGAGGCGTCGCCCCGATCGCTCGGGTGGAGGGGAGGCCGCCGGAGCTACGGGGGCTGCGACCTGGGATGATCGGCACTCCACCGACGGCGGCTTCGACGGAGGCGCGGGCGCCGGCGGCGACGGGGGTGGCGGGGGCGGCGGAGGCGGCGGAGGCGACTGACGCCGACCCTCTCGGCCCGACCTACCCGGCCCCGGCCTCGGTCTCCGCCATCGCGGCGAGGCGCTTGTCGAGGAAGACCTGCACATCGCGCAGCTCATCCTCCGAGACACTGTGGGTGAGCCCCGGGTACAGCCTCCCGCTGAGGTCGACATGCTCGGGGAGCCAGCTCGTGGTGTGATCCACCAGAGCCGCGGGGATGACGTCGTCGCGGGAGCCGCGACCCCAGAACACCGGCGGACGCCGGGCGGCGAGGGCGGCGTCGCCGGGAAGCGCACCCGGCGTGACGTAGCCCGACAGGTTCACCGCGAAGGCGAACCGCTCGTGGTCCAGGCGCAGCGCCTGCAGGGCGACGGCGGCGCCCTGCGAGAAACCCAGGAGGCCGACGCTCGTCGCCGGCGCGGCCGCGGCATCCAGCCAGTGCAGGAATGCCTGCGCAGCCGACGTGACGGCCCCCGGATCGCGGCTCTGCAGGCCCTCGATGGGGTACCAGGAGTATCCGGGTGAGGGCCACGGCGGGGTCAGCGGTGCCCGCACCGCGGCGACGACGAAGTCGGACGGGAGAAAGGGGACCAGCCCGAAGAGGTCGCGCTCATCGGCGCCGTAGCCGTGCAGCAGCACCAGCAGCGGACGCCCGGTGCGGTCATCGGGATCCGCCGACCACAGCACCAGGTCGTCATCGAGGGCGAGGGTGGGAGCGGGCTCGTCGGACATGCCGACATCCTTCCAGAGGTCGCCGACAGCTCCGCCCCGGCGTCCCTGCTCCTCGGTGATCGCGACACCTCGGGGTATACATGACCTATGCCGGTGCGCACCCCTGATCCCGACCCGAGCGAGAACGACGACGCCCGCAGCGCTCGCCGCGATCCGCTCGACGGGCTCGGCGGCGGTTCGACGGGCTCGTCGGCCAACCCCGGATGGCTGAGCGACATCGAGCTGGCCGAGGCCCGCCGACGCCTCCCGATGCTCTACGTCGAGGCCATTCCCGTCCGCACCGACGGCATGGGTCAGGTGATCCAGGTCGGCATCCTGCTGCGCGCGACCCCCGTCGGGGAGATCACCCGCTCGATCGTGTCGGGTCGGGTGCGCTACGGCGAAACGGTGCGAGACGCGTTGTTCCGCCACCTCGAAAACGACCTCGGCCCGATGGCCTTCCCGCTCCTGCCGCCTCAGCCCGTGCCTTTCACCGTGGCCGAGTACTTCCCCCTCCCCGGCGTCAGCGCGTTCCACGACGACCGGCAGCACGCGGTGTCGCTGGCGTTCGTCGTGCCGGTCACCGGCACCTGCGAGCCGCGTCAGGACGCGCTCGAAGTCACCTGGCTCTCGCCCGACGAGGCGTCGACCGACGCTGTCGCGGCGGAGATGGAGGGTGGCCGCGGAACCCTCATCCGCCTCGCGCTGGCGAGCGTGGGCGCGCTGCGCTGAGAGGGACGGATGCCGCAGAGCCCCCTCCTGGTCGACTTCGCCGTCGCGCTGCCGATCTCCGTCGGCATCGCGTATCTGCTCGCCCGGCTGATCCTCGCGATCTTCGGGCGCCGCCTGTCACTGAGCGTCACGGCGATGACGCTGATCTCGTTGCTCGGATTCAGCGTGGGGATCTTCCTGGCCGGAATGTTCCTCTATGGTCAGCGGCTCTGGATGCCCACCACCCTCCTCCTCACCTTCGGAACGAGCCTCGGGCTGTCGTTCCTCGTCGCGGCGATCGTCGCCCTCACGCAACGCGGGGTCGGCGACACCGATGTCTCGGCGGTGCTGCGCGCGGGGGAGTCGGAGCGCTCGGAGTTCAAGGAGACGGCGCGCTGGAACGTGCGGGAGAGCAAGAAGGATGCGCGGATGGAGCTCGCGATCGCCAAGACGATCGCCGCATTCCTCAACAGCCGCGGCGGCGTGCTCGTCATCGGCGCGAACGATGCCGGTCAGGCGGTGGGACTCGACCGCGACCTCGCGACCCTGCGGACGCCCGATCACGACCGATTCGAGCTGTGGCTGCGCGACATGCTCTCCACGGCGCTCGGTCGGAACGCGGCGGCGCTGCCGCGCATCCGGTTCGTCAGCGTCGCTCCCGGCGACGCGGTCGTCTGCGCCGTGGAGTGTCCGCCGTCGCCGAAGCCCGTGTTCCTCGCAGGAAGTGGGGGTGGTGCGACGACGGAGCTATGGATCCGCGTGGGCAACTCCACCCGGGCGCTGCCGGTCGATGAGGCCCTGGAGTACGTGCAGCGGCACTGGCGCCCGACGCTTGCGTCGGTCTTGACGGGGCGCCCCGCGGGTTGAGCGCCTTCGCCCGATCTCCGCCCTGCGGGGGAGGGATACGCCGACACGAGCGCCTAGCCTCGAGAGATGACCGACACGAATCATCCTGGATCGCCCACCCAGATCGCGGTGTGGTACTTCGTCGGCGCGACGTTCGCCTTCTCGCTTCCGAACCTGTTCTTCCCCGACGCGGAGCTGTGGACCCGCATCCTGCTCTTCGTCGCGGGCATGGCGCTGATGATCGCCGGCGGATTCCGCCTCGCGCAGGAAGTCGGCGCGCGCCGCGGCGGGTCGAGGGGCGACGTGCCGCCGCCGCCCGCGACGGGGCCGTCCGGCGACTGAGGGCGACCCACCCCTGCGCGTCGTCCGGGTGCACCCGCTTGCGCCCAAAGCATGAACTATGCTTCACTATTCCCCGAAGGGGAGTAATCCTCGCGACGCATCGACAGTACGGTCACCCGTGTGACCCGGTGCGCGGGCAACGGACGCCGATGAGACCTTCACGACACTCGTGGAGGTTCTCTCATGTCCGTCCCCCTCTGGGCCTGGTTCGCCGTCCTCGGCGTCATCGTCGCGATGCTCGCCGTTGATCTCGTCGCCCACCGCAAAGCCCACGTCATCGGCGTCCGCGAGGCCGCGGCCTGGTCGGTCGTCTGGGTGCTCTCGGGCATCACGTTCGGCATCGTCGTCTGGAACTCGTGGGGCGCGGAGTTCGGCCAGCAGTACTTCGCCGGCTACGTGATCGAGAAATCCCTCGCCGTCGACAACGTCTTCGTCTGGGCGATCATCTTCGCCGCGTTCGCCGTGCCCCGCGAGTATCAGCACCGCGTGCTCTTCCTCGGTGTCCTCGGCGCCCTCGTCTTCCGCGGGATCTTCATCGCCGCCGGCGCCGCGCTCATCGAGAACTTCTCGTGGATCCTCTACGTCTTCGCCGCGTTCCTCATCCTCACCGGCATCCAGATGATCCGCACCCGCAACGAGCACGTCCACCCCGAGAAGTCGCGGACCCTGAAACTCTTCCGCCGCTTCGTGCCCATGACCGACGCGTATCACGGGCAGCGCTTCCTGGTCCGCAAGGCCGGCGTGCTGCTGGCGACCCCGCTGCTGGCGGTGCTCGTGCTCGTCGAGGTGACCGACATCATCTTCGCCGTCGACTCGATCCCTGCGATCTTCGCCGTCACCAGTGAGCCCTTCCTCGTCTTCACCGCCAACGCGTTCGCAATCCTGGGGCTTCGGGCGATGTACTTCCTCCTCGCCGACCTCATCCACCGCTTCCGCTACCTCAAGATCGGTCTTGCCTTCGTGCTCGTCTGGGTCGGCGTGAAGATGGCCCTCCTCGACGTCGTGAAGATCCCGACCCTCGTGTCGCTCGCGGTCGTCGCCGCGATCATCGCGATCGCCATCACCGCGTCGCTCGTCGCGACCCGGGGACAGGGTCGCCGAGAGATCGAGGTCGAGTCGGCGGGAGCCTTCCGAACCGCGACCGAGGAGGAGATGGCCGAACTCGAGCCGGTCTTCCGCTCGCGTCGCGCCCTGGCCGGGAGCCGGCGATGAGCGAGACCACCCGAACGCGCCGGCCCCGCGCGGCTCTCCTCATCGCCCTCCCGGCCCTCGGGCTCCTCGCCCTCCTGACCCTCGCATTCGTGAGCGGACCGGAGAGCAGGTGCGGCAATCCGTTCGGATGCGGCAGCGTGAGAAATGCCGGGGACTCCGACCTCACCGTGGTCGCCTTCGAAGCGGATGGCACGGAGCGGGCCACCTACGCCGTCGCGCCGGATTCGCGCGATCTGCTGCTGGGGGTCACGAATGAGGTCGCCGTGCCCGAGGCGTCCTGCCTCACCGTCCACGGCGGGCCCTTCTGGCTGGACCGTGTGCAGGTGCAGACCACCGCCGACACGGCGCGAGTGCCGATCGACCACTGGGGCGCGCGCGTCGATCTCCAGGCCGGCGCCTGCGCCGACTGACGGCGCGGCCGCGCCCACGCCCCCCCTCCCTCCCGCTCCCTTCCCGCGAGAGTGCATCTGCGCGCCGAGAACGCGGGGTCCACCCGCATCCTCGGCGCCCAGATGGATTCTCGCCGGGGGAGCGGGGAGGCGGGGACGCGGGGAGGCGCGGAGGTGGGGAGGCGGAGGGAGGGGGGCGCGGAGGCGGGGAGGCGGCGCAGGGCGAGGGGGCCGGGGAGGCGGGGTTGGCGGGGCGCGGGTGCGCGCGACACAATCGAGGGATGGCAAGCGGCGGCTCGTGGACGTTCCTCACCCACCACGCGCACGTCCTCGTCGCCGTCGCCGACAACAACGACGTCACCCTCGCCGAGATCGCCCGCATCGTGGGGATCTCCGAGCGGTCGGCGGTGACGATCCTGAACGACCTCGTCGCCGAGGGCTATGTCGAACGCGAGCGCCGCGGGCGCCGCAATCACTACACGGTGCGCGGGACGCAGCCGCTGCGGCATCCCTCCAACGCCGGCCACACGATCGGCGACCTGATCGGCGCTCTCAGCCGAGTCTCGATCAGCAGCGCATAGCCTGAAACGGTGTTCGACAGCCCGTTGTCCGCCTCGGCCTACGAGGTGCTGCAGGTCGACCCCACGGCCGATGACGAGACCCTCCGCCGCGCCTACCGCCTGCGGCTGCGCCAGACCCACCCCGACACCGGCGGCGACGCCGCGGTGTTCGTGCAGGTGCAGCGTGCCTGGGAACTCGTCGGCACCGCCGAGGCCCGCGCCGCCTACGACCGCGGTCACGGGTTCGGTGCCGAGCCGGCACCGGAATGGTCCGGATGGCGCCCGCCGGCGCCCCGCGCCGACACCCGCCCCCGCGCCCGGTCGTACGGGCACCCCGGCGGGTGGCGTCGCGAGCGCTACCTGACCCTCATCCGCGAGTGGGTCGGACGCGGCGTCACCCTCGACGATCCCTACGACCCGGCGCTCGTCCGCTCCGCACCCCACCACCTGCGCCGCCTGCTGGCCGACGCCCTCGCCGAGGAGGAGACCGCCCGCACCGTCGCCGACCTCGGCATGGGCTACACCGTGTGGCACGACGTCGCCGCCTCGGGCCGCGACGGCGACCCCGACGTCAAGCTCGACCACATCGTGCTCGGCCCGAGCGGACTGTTCGGCATCCTCTCCGAGGACTTCGGCGGACCGGTCGGGGTTCGCCGGGGCGAGATCGTCGGCGACGGGATCCCCGAAGGATCGGTCGCGGGACTGCTGTCGCGGATGCGGGTGGTCTCCCGCGCCGCGAGAGTGAAGTTCACCGGCGCCATCGTGGTGCTCCCCGACGAGGACGTCACCGAGATGATCCAGGAGCTCGGCAAAGTCAAGGGCGTCCCCGTGGCGCTCGTCTCGCGCAGCGCCCTGGCCACGGTGCTCCGACGCGGCCTGCCCGGTGCCCGCGCCATCGGCGGCACCGAGCTGTTCGAGATCCGCACCCGGCTCCAGCACACGGCGCAGTTCGTCTGAGCCCCGACGGGCCGGCGGGCCGGCGGACCCGCCGCGCTCAGCCCGTCAGGCCGAACAGCTCCAGCGGATGCGTGAGCCGCCACCAGAACGACGGCTCCCCGACGTCCTGCGCGAGCTCGAGCCCGACGACGCTGTCATCCAGCGCGCCGGTCGCGGTGAGCGCGCCGACCGTGTCGCCTGCGGCGCGGAGATCGTCGAGGTCGAAGGTCGACTCGACGGTCGCCGTGCCGCCGTTCCACGCGATGACCGCGGCATCCGCGCTCGTCACGATCGGGACGTCCTCGCCCCAGGCGGTGCGGACGTACCCGGCCGTCGTGCCCGCCGGCACCGCGACCGTCGGTTGCAGCTCGGCCTCGAGCTGGGCGTAGAGGGCGCGGGATGCTGCAAGGCGCGCCTCATCATCGGGCTGACCGAGGACGGCGGCGTAGAGGGTCACCGGTGTCTCGGCGACCGTGATGTTCTTCGCCGAGAGCAGGCTCCACCGGTCGAGGGTGCCGGTCTTGATGCCGACGACGCCCGGGTCGGCGAGAAGGCCGTTGGTGTTGGTCACCAGTCCCGCGCCGGGGATCTCAACGGCCTGCTTGGCGACGATCTCGGCGACCACAGGGTTGGCCAGGGCGCGCTGGGCGAGCGGGATGAGCGCGTCGGGGCTGGCGCTGTTGCGCGCGTCGATGCCGGTGGGCTCGACGATCGTGATCCCGTCGATGCCATGCGTGTCGAGCCAGCTGGCCGCCGCGTTGGCGAAGACCGCGTCGGTGGGATAGAGGTATGACGCGAGGCGGTCGGCGTAGTTGTTCGCGGATCCGATGAGGATGCCTTCGAGCATCTGGTACATCGACAGGGTGCCCCCGACGGGGACGTCGAGGGCGGATTCGCCGCCGGCGAGGTAATCCCAGTACTCGTCGCTGTCGCGCCCGGTGAAGCGGAACTCCGGACCCGGCTCGCCCGGGGCCAACGGCAGCTCGTCGAGCACGACGAGGGCGGTGACGACTTTGGTGATGCTCGCGATGGCGTCGCGGTCTGCGCTGGAGGCCAGCGGTCCGCCGATCCCCTCGACGGCGACGGCGGCGCTCCCCTCGGCGGGCCAGACCGGAGCCGCGGCGGGAGCTGCCGCCGGCAGCACCTGCACCGCCTCGACCTCGGGGGTCACGGCATACAGCGGCCAGAGCCCGGTGGTCGCGGCGTAGCCGCCGAGGAGGCCGAGGATCACCGCGGCCAGGATGACGACGCCGGGGCGGAGGATCGAGCGGCGCGGGGCGCCGGCGAGCAGATCGGCGCCCACCGGCACATACGGCACACCCCCGCCGGAGAGGTCGGTGAACCCGGGCGGGCGGGCGAGGATCGCAGACTCGTCGACCCAGGTGAGGGCGGTGGGATGCCGCGACGCGGTGACGATCGACGGTTCGGCCAGGCTCGATCTGGTGGGCGACGGCGCCGCGTCGCCCTCGGGGGCGGTCAGCACTCCGGCGTGAGACGGCGAGTCCGCAGCATCCGTCTCCCCCTGGTGCCGGCGCAATGCGCGACGCGTGAGGGGGTGCCGGTCGTCCTCCGCCATTCGCCTACGCTACAACGCCGACGGCGATATGATGATCGCCGAAACCACGGGAGTCCGGCGAGCCGGGCTGAGAGGGAGCGATTCGCGCTCCGACCGTCGAACCTGATCTGGGTCATGCCAGCGCAGGAAGGGAGTACTGATGCACACGCATACGTCCACGTCCGCGTCGTCGACCACCGGCACCGGGGGCGCTCACCGCTTCCGGTGGCGCGTCATCGACATCGTCATCGCCAGCGTCCTCGGCGTGGCCGCGGGTCTGGTGTTCCTGCTGTGGAACATCGCCTACCTCGGGCCGAGCAACTTCCTGAGCCCGCTCCTGCCGGGTCTGCAGGGCCTCCTCGACGGGCCGTGGCTGTTCGCCGGCGTGCTCGGAGCGCTCATCATCCGCAAGCCCGGCGCGGCGCTGTACACCGAGACGCTCGCCGCGGTGGTCTCGGCCCTCGTCGGCAACACGTGGGGCGGGTTCCTCACGATCGAGGCCGGTCTCGTCCAGGGCCTGGGCGCCGAGCTGATCTTCCTGATCTTCTTCTACAAGCGCTGGAGCCTCCCCGTCGCGGTGCTGGCGGGCATGGGCGCCGCGCTCGCGGGCGGCATCAACAACCTCATCCTCTGGTACCCCGGCTCGGGGGGACTGTTCATCACGGTGTACCTCGCCAGCACCCTCGTCTCAGGGGCGCTCATCGCCGGGGCGCTGTCGTGGGTTCTCGCGCGGGGCCTTGCCGCGACCGGCGCTCTCGACCGCTTCGCGATCGGGCGCGAGGCGCGCGCGCGCGTCTAAACCGGTGGACTCGACCGGAACACGTCCGGGCGCGCTCGAGGCGCGGGGCTGGGGATGGCGACACGCCTCGCGCCGGGCGTGGGCGGTCACCGACGTGTCGCTGCGCATCGACCCCGGGGAGCGCGTGCTCCTGCTCGGTGCGTCGGGCTCGGGCAAGTCGACCCTCCTCCACGGGTTCGCCGGCGTCCTCGGCGAGGGGGAGGACGGCGAGCGCGCCGGCGACCTCTTCATCGACGGGATGCCGGCGGCCGAGGCCCGAGGGAGGGCCGGCCTCGTTCTCCAAGACCCCGACGCGCAGGTCATCCTCGCCCGCGTCGGCGACGACGTCGCCTTCGGCTGCGAGAACCTCGGCGTGCCCCGCGCCGAGATCTGGCCGCGGGTGCGGACCGCCCTCGACGCCGTCGGCCTGGAGGTGCCGCTCGACCACCCGACCAAGGCGCTCTCGGGCGGGCAGAAGCAGCGATTGGCGCTCGCCGGAGCGCTGGCGATGCGCCCCGGCATCCTGCTTCTGGACGAACCGACCGCCAATCTCGACCCCGCGGGCGTGGTCGAGGTGCGCGACGCGGTGGCGCGCGTGGCGGCCGAGACGGGTATGACGCTGGTGGTCGTCGAGCACCGGGTCGACGCGTGGCTGCCGGTCGTCGACCGGGTCGTCGTCCTCGGGGGCGGGGGCGGGGGGATCGTGGCCGACGGTGCGCCCGATGAGGTGCTCCGGCGAGACGGGGAGGCTCTCACCGCGCAGGGTGTCTGGGTGCCCGGGCGTCCGCCGCGGCATCCGGCACCGGCGCCCCTCCCGCCCGGCGACGTGCTCCTCGAGGCGGACGACCTCGAAGTCGCGCGCGTGCGCGACACGCCGGTCGCCCGTGTCCGCCGTGCGGTGGTCCGCGAGCGCGAGGTGCTGGCGATCACGGGGCCCAACGGGGTCGGCAAATCCACGCTGGGGCTGACGCTGGCGGGACTGGTGCCCGCGGCATCCGGTTCCCTTACGGCGACCGAGACGCTCGCCGGCGGCGCGGGCACGACACCCATCCGGTGGAGCTCGCGGGCACTTCTCACCCGCATCGGGACGGTGTTCCAGGAGCCCGAGCACCAGCTCCTCGCCCGCACTGTGCGTGACGAGCTCGCGGTCGGGCCGCGTGCGCTCGGCATGGCCGCGCCCGATGTCGAAGCCCGCGTCGACGAGCTGCTGCGGCGGCTGCGGCTCGATCACCTCGCGGCGGCGAACCCGTACACGCTTTCGGGCGGCGAGAAGCGTCGGCTGACGGTGGCGGCGGCGATCGCGACCCGGCCGCGGGTGCTGATCCTCGACGAACCCACCTTCGGGCAGGACGCCCGCACCTGGAGCGAGCTCGTCGCGTTGCTTGCAGAGCTCCGCGACGCCGGGACGGCGATCGTCGCGATCACGCACGACCGCGAGGTGGTACGGGCGCTCGGCGCCGACGAACTGGAGATGGGGGCGGTCGGATGACGCTCGAGCGCACCCGCGCGCGCACCGGCCCGGTCGCCGCGATCAACCCCGTCGCCAAGCTCGGCGCGGCGGCACTTCTGACCGTGCCGCTCGTGCTGACCCTCGACCCGGTGTCGGCGGGGGTGGCCCTGCTGCTCGAGTTCGCGCTGTTCCCGTTCGCAGGCCTCGGCTGGCGCGAGTTCTGGCGGCGCACGTGGCCGGTGTGGCTCGCCGCACCCCTCACGGCGCTGACGATCGCGCTCTACGGCGAGACGTCGGGACGGGTGCTGCTGGAGCTGTTCGTCGTCCGCGTCAGCGAAGGGTCGCTCGAGCTGGCGTTCGCCACGATGCTGCGCGTGCTCGCCATCGCGCTGCCCTCGGTCGTGCTGTTCGTCACCGTCGACCCCACCGACCTCGCCGACGGGCTCGGCCAGGTGCTGCGGCTGCCCTCGCGCTTCGTGCTCGGGGCGCTCGCGGGGCTGCGCATGGTAGGGCTGTTCCTCGACGACTGGCGGGAGCTCGAGCTCGCGCGCCGCGCGCGCGGAGTCGCCGACCGCGGGCGGGTGCGGCGCTTCCTCGGCATGGCGTTCGCCCTGCTCGTGCTGTCGCTCCGCCGCGGGGCGACCCTCGCCACCGCGATGGAGGCGCGCGGATTCGGCGCGCCCGGCCGCCGCACCTGGGCCCGGGAATCAACGTTCGGGCGCCGCGAGTGGGCGCTGCTCGCCGTCGGCGCGGCGATCGGTGCGATCGCCGTCGGCGCGGCGGTCGTCGCCGGCACGTGGAACCTCATCCTCGGGCCGGGCTGAGGGTAGGGCTACCGGGTCGCGCTGCGGGTCGGGTCGCCCGGAGCGCGCGCGGGTACCTGCGTGGCAACGCCCTGGCGCCGGCTCATCGAGGTGGCGCAGATTGTCGGGTGGAGCGCCGTACGGCGACCACATGCGCCACTTATCTGCGAGGCCACTGCACGCGGCACCGCTCCGCCGCGCCGCCGCGCGACCGCTGCCCCCGCGCCACGCGCCCCGCGCTCAGCCCGCGTCGACCCTCAGGTACTCCTCGCGCAGCGCCGGGTAGTACGCGCTCCACTCGATCTCGGCGACGTCGCGCCCCTCGCGCGCCGCGACGAGCCGGTCGAGGTAGTACTCCCAGCCGGGGCCGATCGAGCCGACGTCCTCACCGCCGTCCAGCCGCTGGCCGAACGAGAGCAGGGTCTCGCCCTCGTCCTCCCTGAGCTCGAACCACAGGTGCCAGGTCCCTTCGCCCACGGCGGTGTCGGCGACGAGCCGCCGTGGCTTGTCGCACTCGCGGATGGTGAAGGTCTCGGCCGGCACATTCTCACCCTCGGCGGTCATGCGGAACATCACCTGCCCGTCGGCCGGGTCGCCCTCCCACGTGCCGATCCACCGCTCGAGCCGGTCGGCGTCGGTCAGGTCGCGCCACACCTTCTTCGCCGAGGCGGTGAACGTCCTCCGCAGCACCAGGTGGCGCTCATCGTCGATGGTCTCGACCGTTCCGGTCACCCGCGGGGTATCTGTCATGTCGCGTTCCACAGCTCTCGGTAGTACGTCATCCGACTCCGGTCCGGGGCGATGCCGTAGGCCTCGAGCAGAGTCTCGGTCCATCCTGGCCCATAGTTCCACTCCAGGCTCATCGCGGCGACGGCGATGTCGGCCCAGCGGTCGGCGACGCCGAGCGCGCCGAGATCGACGTGCCCCGAGACGGTCCCCTCGTCGGTGAGCACCGTGTTGGGGCTGCAGGCGTCGCCGTGGCAGACCACGAGGTCCTCCTCGTCGGGTGCCTCCGGCAGAGGCTCGGGCACACGGATGCCGCGGCGCGCCGCCCCCGCGAGACGATCGGCGACCCGCCACGAGAACGGGCAGTCGGTCACGGGGAGCCGGTCGTGGAGCGATCGGAGGCCCACCCCGATCGCCGATACGGCGATCTCGGGTGCCGCGATCCACCGCGGCGCGACGGCACTCTCGCCCGGGAGAGCCTCGGTGACGAGCCACTCCTCGTCGTCGTCTCCGCCCCGCGCGATCACTCTCGGCACCGGTGTGAATGCGGCCGCCCACACCAGGCGCTCCGCCTCCCCCTCGACGGTGGTCTCGGCGTTTCTCGGTCCCCACTTCACGTAGCGGATGCCGGCGGCCCCGGTCGCGCGGAAGGTCAGCCCACCCAGTCCGTTCCGCCAGACGGGTATCAGGTCGTCAGAGCCGGCGAGATGGCGCACCCGCGTGGGCACCACCACCTCGTCCGTCGGAATCGACACGCGAGCCACCCTAGCCCGGCGGGGTTTGGTACCCTGGTACCCGCAACAAGGGGAGTACTCCCGTTTGCGGCGTGCCCGTCAATACGAATCCGATGCAGCGTTCCGGGCCGCCGACCCACTCTGGGCGGAGGAGACCTTGGGCGGTACGACGCCTGCCCTCACTCTTGGAGCATTTTCCGTGGACATCACTCCTCTCGTCTGGATCATCACGATCGCGGTCACCATCGCGTTCTTCATCTACGAGTTCTTCGCCCATGTGCGAAAGCCCCACGAGCCGAGCATCGGCGAGTCGGCCCGCTGGTCGGCCTTCTACATCGGCCTCGCCCTCATCTTCGGCGTCGTCATCGGCATGGTCTGGGGTTGGGACTTCGGTGGCGAGTACTACGCCGGCTACCTCACCGAGAAGGCGCTGTCGATCGACAACCTCTTCGTCTTCCTCATCGTCATGACCGGGTTCGCGGTGCCGAAGATCTACCAGCAGAAGGTGCTGATGATCGGCATCGTGATCGCGCTGGTCATGCGTGGAGCGTTCATCGCGGTCGGTGCGGCCCTCATCGAGAACTTCTCGTGGATCTTCTACATCTTCGGGGCGCTGCTGCTGTTCCTGGCCTACCGACAGGCGTTCTCGCACGGCGAGTCCGACCCCGCCAACGGCAAGTTCATGACGTTCGTGCGTCGCCACCTGCCGGTCAGCGACGAGTACAACGGCGACAAGCTGACCGTCAAGAAGGACGGCCGCCGGTTCGTCACCCCGATGCTGCTCGTCATCGTCGCGATCGGGTTCGTCGACCTCATCTTCGCCGTCGACTCGATCCCCGCGATCTACGGTCTGACCGAGGAGGCGTACATCGTCTTCGTCGCCAACGCATTCGCCCTGATGGGTCTGCGTCAGCTGTACTTCCTCATCGGCGGTCTGCTGGAGCGCCTGGTCTACCTCGCACAGGGTCTCGCGGTCATCCTCGCCTTCATCGGCGTGAAACTCGTCTTCCACGCTCTCCACGTCAATGAGCTGCCCTTCATCAACGGCGGCGAGCCGCTGCTGTGGGTTCCCGAGATCCCGATCTGGCTGTCGCTGCTCTTCATCGCCGGCACGATCACGGTGGCGACGATCGCGAGCCTCATCAAGACCCGCAACGACCGCGAGGCGAAGGACCGCGAGCAGATCGAGGGCGAGCCGGTCGTCGTCGCGAAGGACGAGTCGCGCGGCTCGTGACGTCTCGGCGAACCCGTTAGCCTGGTGTCAGCGATACGGCGGTGACACTCAGTCCCATGGGGACTGACACGCCGTGTCGCTGACAGGCGGAACGGTTCGAAGGGGAACGGCATGGAGATCTCGGGCGCAGCAGCCCTCGTCACCGGCGGCGCGAGCGGGCTCGGCCTCGCCACCGCCGACAGACTCGCCCGCGCGGGTGCCGTCGTGACCATCGTCGATCTGCCCTCCTCATCGGGGACCGAGGTCGCCGCACGGATCGGCGGAGCCTTCGCCCCGGCCGACGTCACCGACCCCGAGCAGGTCGCGGCGGCCGTCGCCACAGCGGCCAGCACCGGACCGCTTCGCATCATCGTCAACTGCGCCGGCATCGCCCCGCCGGCCAAGGTGCTCGACCGCGACGGTCGGCCGACCCCGCTGGCCGACTTCGAGCGGCTCGTCCGGGTGAACCTCATCGGCACCTACAACGTCATCGCCCAGGGTTCGGCGGCGATGGCGCGCACCGAGCCGACGGCATCCGGAGATCGGGGCGTCATCGTCAACACCGCCAGTGTCGCGGCCTTCGACGGCCAGATCGGCCAGCCCGCGTACGCCGCCAGCAAGGGCGGCGTCCACGCGATGACCCTCCCGATCGCCCGCGAGCTGGCCCGTCACGCCATCCGGGTCGTCACGATCGCCCCCGGCATCATGGAGACCCCGATGCTGAAGGGCCTGCCGCAGGCGGCGCAGGACTCGCTCGGCGAGCAGGTGCCCTACCCCGCCCGGCTGGGCCGCCCCGACGAATACGCCGCGCTCGCGCAGCAGATCGTTGAGAACGGCTACCTCAACGGCGAAACGATCCGCCTCGACGGCGCGATCCGGATGGCCCCGCGATGACCGCCCCCCAGGACAGCACCGCCGCCGAGGACAGCATCCTCCTCGCCGTCTCGGACGACGGTCTCGCCCGCATCACGTTCAACCGCCCCGCGCGACTGAACGCCATGGACTTCGACATGGCCGGGCGCTGGCGCGAGGTCGCCCACCGCGTGGCGGAGGACCCCGCGATCACGGCGGTGATCATGGATGCCGCGGGCCCGGCCTTCTGCGCGGGCGGCGACGTCGTGGCGATGTCGACCACCGGGGCCACCGGCGCCGACGTCACCGCCACCGCGCACGTCATCCACGACGGCATCCGCACCCTGGCCCTCTCGGACATCCCCATCGTCGCCGCGGTGCAGGGCGCGGTCGCCGGCGGCGGCCTCGGGCTCATGCTCACCGCCGACTACATCGTCGCCGCCGACCGCGCGGTCTTCGTCAGCCGCTACGCCAACATCGGACTCACTCCCGACCTGGGCGTGACGACCCTGCTGCCCGCGGCGATCGGCCAGCGGCGCGCACTGCAGCTGCTGCTGCAGGATCGCACCCTCACCGCCGACGAGGCCCTCGACTGGGGCCTGGTGGCCGAGGTCGTGCCCGCGGCCGAGCTCGCGGCGCGCGCCGAGGCGATCGCCCGCTTCTGGCTCGACGGCGCCACCGCGGCGTTCGGGCAGGCGACGCGCCTCGTCCGTCAGGGGGCCGAGCGCACCTTCGCAGCCAACCTCGACGACGAGGCCGCCACGATCGGCGCCCGGTTCGCCACCGAGGAAGCCCGCACCCGCGTCGCGGCGTTCGCCGCGGCATCCCGCACCCGTCCCCGTTCGGAGGAGAACCGATGAGCCTCGCCGGAAAGAACATCCTGATCTCGGGCGGAAGCCGCGGCATCGGCCTCGCCATCGCGCTGCGCGCCGCGCGCGACGGGGCGAACATCGCGCTGCTCGCCAAGACCGACACCCCGCACCCCAAGCTCGAGGGCACCGTGCACACCGCTGCCGCCGCGATCGAAGAGGCCGGGGGACGGGCCCTCCCGATCGTCGGCGATGTGCGCAACGACGACGACATCACCGAGGCGGTGCTGAAGACCCAGGGCGAGTTCGACGGCATCGACATCGTCATCAACAACGCCAGCGTCATCGATCTGTCGCCCTCGCTCGACCTCGCGGCCAAGAAGTACGACCTGATGCAGGACGTCAACGTCCGCGGCACGTTCATGCTCTCCCGGGCCGCGGCTCCGATCCTGCGCGAGTCGGCGAACCCGCACATCCTGTCGCTCTCGCCGCCGCTGAACATCACCCCGCGCTGGCTGGGCGCCCACACCGGCTACACCCTGGCCAAGTACGGCATGACGATGGCGACCCTGGGCTTCGCCGCCGAGTTCGCCGAGGCGGGCATCGCCGCCAACACCCTGTGGCCGCGCACCACGATCGCCACCGCCGCGGTTCAGTTCGCCCTCGGGGGAGATCGGATGATGCGGGCCAGCCGCACGCCCGAGATCTACGCCGACGCCGCGTACGAGGTGCTGACGAAGCCGTCGCGGGACTACACCGGACAGACGCTCATCGTCGAAGACGTGCTCGAAGCCGCCGGTGTGACCGACTTCTCGCGCTACGCGGCGGTGCCGGGAACCCCCGACTCCGAGCTCTTCCCCGACATCTTCCTCGACTGAGCCCTCAGCGGAGGGATTTGCGCAAGAAGACCTGATCGCTGCCGTCGCCCGGAACGCGCTGGGTCTCGCGGTAGCCCTGGCGCTCGTAAAGGCGGAGGTTCGCCTCGCTCAGCGACCCGGTGAACAGTTCGGCCTCGGTCGCGCCGGCCGCGCGGCCCCGCTCCTCGAGAGCCTCGAGGAGTCGCGAGCCGACGCCCTCGCCCTGCACGTCGGGGGCGATGGAGATCCGCCCGATGAGGAGCAGCCCATCGTCGACGCGTGCGCGTGCTGCGCCGACCATCCGGTGACCCAGGTGCGCGACGCAGCCGAGATTCTCGGCGAGCTCATGCTCGACCTCCTCGAGGGTCTGCGTGAACGGCGGCATCTCGACGCTCCCGTAGATGAGCGCCTCCGACACGAACGCCGCGCGCTGGAGCGTCAGCACCTCGCCGGCGTCGGAGGGACGGATGTCGCGGATCTGCAGCTCACTCACGCTCCCACGCTAGCCCGGGCAGGCTCGCACCCCGCTCGGGCTTGACGCGGTCGCGCGCGCCTCGCATTCGCTCGGCGAGTTCATCGGCGATCCTCGGCATCCGCTTCGCGACGTCGGCCCCTCGACCCCGGGACCCGCATCTCCCGGCCGCGGCCCTCGTGTCCTCGCCGCGACCCGTGCCCACCCGCCGCGGACCCGTGCCCACCCGCCGCGACCCGTGCCCACCCGCCCGACCCGTCAAGAATACGGTCCAACGCGGGTCGGAGCGACGATTCTTGACGGATCGGCGCGGGGGAGGGATGCCGCGGACCGGCCGTGACCCGTCACGACCTGGGGCCCCCGCCGCGGTCCGTGCCTCCCCGCCGCGGCCCGCGCCGCCCCGCCGCGACCCGTCACAGAATGCGGCCCAACGCTGCGGGTAGCGACGATTCTTGACGGATCGGCGCGGGGAAGGGATGCCGCGACCCGCGCCTCCCCGCCGCGGTCCGTGCCTCCCCGCCGCGACCCGTCAGAGAATGCGGCCCGACGCTGCGGGAAGCGACACTTCTTGACGGGTCGCGCAGAATCCGGGTCGCGGCGCGCGCCGCGGGCAGTCAGGCGGCGACGAGCCCGTGGCGCACGAAAGCCTTCCAGACGCCGTCGTCGTCGACGCCCGAGGTGACCTCGTCGGCGACGTCCTTGACCTGAGCGGGGGCGTTGCCCATGGCGATGCCGAGCCCGCAGACCTGCAGCATCTCGAGGTCGTTGACGCTGTCGCCGATGCCGATCGCATCGGCGAGGGTGAGCCCGACACGGCCGACGTGGTCGACGATCGCCGCGCCCTTGGTCATTCCCGCGAGGCTCACCTCGCCCCCCGACTCGCCGAGATAGGGGATCGTGCCCGTGATGACGTGGAACCCCTCGCCGAGCCCGTCGCGCACCCGCGCGAAGGCCCCCGGGTCGCTGCCGAAGAACGTCGCCTTGGCCACGGGCTCGCCCGCCGGGCGGGGGCGGGGAGCCATCCGCGCGGCAAGCTTCTCCATGTCGGCGGTCGCGGCGGCGTCACGCCCCCGCGCGATGTCGCCCTCGAAGAGCGGCCTCACGCGGGCGAGGAGACCGGGGCTCGCCCAGATGTCGTCGTAGCCCTGCAGGATGAACTCGATGTCAGCCGATTCGAAGAACGACCGCACCCTTGCGACATCCGCTTCGGGCATGGTGTAGCTGGCGACCAGCTCATCGCCCTGCTCGACGAACCCGCCGCCGGCCGTGATCGCGCCGTCGAAGCCGATCCGCAGCACGCTGTCGGGGATCTCGCGACGCCCGCGCCCGGTGCACACATAGACCAGGTGCCCCGCTGCGCGGGCGCCGCGGACCGCCGCGATCGCCGACTCCGCCAGCTGTTGATGGTGGTCGACGAGGGTGCCGTCGACGTCGAGGAAGGCGATGCGGCGGGAGGTCACCATCTCAGCGTGTCAGATCCTTCGCCGCCGTTTCGTCGACGAGCGCCGCCCCGTTGGTGCGGATGACCTCGCGGTACCAGTCGAACGACTTCTTGCGGTAGCGCTCGAGGGTGCCCGAGCCGTCGTCGTTGCGGTCGACGTAGATGAACCCGTAGCGCTTGCTCAGCTGCGCCGTCGAGGCACTGACGATGTCGATGCACCCCCAGGTGGTGTACCCGAGCACCTCGACACCGTCGGCGATCGCCTCGCCGACCTGCACGAGGTGGTCGCGGAGGTACGCGATGCGGTAGTCGTCGATCACGGTCTTGCGGCCGTCGACCTCGACCAGCTGATCCTTCGCGCCGAGCCCGTTCTCGACGATGAACAGCGGCTTCTGCCAGCGGTCCCAGAACTGGTTGAGCACGAGGCGCAGCCCGATCGGGTCGATCTGCCAGCCCCATTCGCTCGCCGGGAGCGTGGGATTGGGCACGCCCCCCATGATGTTGCCTTCGCCCGCGGCCTTCTCGGCGGGGTCGGCGGTCTCGGCGATCGACATGTAGTAGCTGAACGAGACGAAGTCGACGGTGTTCGTCAGATCGTCCCGGTCCTCGTCGGTGATCTGCAGCTCGATGCCCTTCTCGCGGAGGGTCCGCAGGAAGTATCCCGGATAGACCCCGCGGGTGTGCACGTCGCCGTAGACGAGGTTGGCGTGATCGGCGGTCATCACCGCCAGCGCGTCCTCGGGCGAGGGCGAGAGCGGGTAGACCGGCATCGACAGCACCATGCAGCCGATCTGCGCACCGGGCGCGACCTCCCGGGCGATCCGGGTGGCCCGCGCCGACGCGACGAGCTCGTGGTGCATCGCCTGGTAGAGCTGCTGGTCGCTCAGGTCCTCCTTCGGCGTCGCGATGCCGCCCGACATGAACGGCGCGTGCAGGAGCGAGTTGATCTCGTTGAAGGTCAGCCAGTACCGCACCCGCGATCCGTACCGCTCGAACAGCGTCCGGGCGTACCGCTCGTAGAACCCGATGAGGCGGCGATCGGTCCAGCCGTCGTAGGCCTCGGCGAGGTGGAGCGGCGTCTCGTAATGCGAGATCGTCACGAGCGGCTCGATGCCGTGCTTCTCGAGCTCGTCGAGGACGCGGTCGTAGAACGCCAGGCCCTCCTCGTTCGGCTCGGCATCGTCGCCGTTCGGGAAGACGCGGCTCCACGCGATCGAGAACCGGTAGACCTTGAAGCCCATCTCGGCGAACAGCGCGATGTCTTCGGCGTAGCGGTGGTAGTGGTCGATCGCCACGAGCTTGAGGTTGTCGGGCGTCGGGGCCTCGGTGCGCGGACCCACGATGCCCATCGGCATCACGTCCTGCACCGAGAGGCCCTTGCCGCCCTGGTCGTAGGCGCCTTCGATCTGGTTGGCGGCGGTCGCACCGCCCCAGAGGAAGTCGTCGGGGAAGGTCAGCGGAAGGGAGACGTTGCTCATCAGCATCCTCATCGAACGGATGCCGCGGCCGACTCGATCGCGCGGGCGACGAACAGTGCGTCACCGTGAGCGATCGGGCCCGATGCGGCATCGGTGATCTCGGGGTACAGGTCGCCGTTGGTGACGACGACGGGGGTGGTCAGGTCGTAGCCGGCCGCGGCGATGGCGTCGAGGTCGAACTCGATCAGCAGGTCGCCGGCCGACACCTCCTGGCCGGAGGCGACCTTGACCTGGAAGTGCTCGCCCTTCAGACGCACGGTGTCGATGCCGATGTGGATGAGCACCTCTGCACCGTCCTTCGAGCGCAGGCCGATGGCGTGGCCGGTCGGGAAGAGCGCGGCCACCGCGGCATCGAACGGCGCGTACAGCGCGCCCGATCGGGGGAGGATCGCCACGCCGTCGCCAAGACTGCCGTCCGCGAATGCGGCGTCGGGGGTCTCGGACAGCGCCACCACGGTGCCGTCGAGGGGACTCCGGACGGCGAGGTCGGTCTCGGCGGTCGCCGGGGTGACAGGGGCGTCCTCCGCCTGCTCCTTGAAGCCGACGATGACGACGAGGAGGAACGGGATGACGATCGCGGCGATGAGTCCGACGATCATCAGCGCGGTGCTGCCGTTGCCGATGAGGGCCGGGATGGCCAGGGCTGACGGGACGACGAACGCGGTGGCGAACACGCCGCCGGCGGCCATGATCGCACCGCCGATGACGCCGCCGACGATGCCGAAGGCGAACGGGCGCTTCAGCGGCAGGTTGATGCCGTAGATGGCGGGCTCGGTGATGCCGGCCAGGAAGCCCGAGAGGGTCGCCGGCGCCGCGAGCGAGCGACGCGTCTTGTTGCGGGTGCGCACCCACACACCGGCGACGGCTCCGGCCTGGGCGAGCACGGCTGCGTAGACGGGGGCGACGAGGAGGATCTGGCCGGTGGTCTGGTACTCGACGGTGAACAGCGGCACGAGACCCCAGTGCAGGCCGAAGATGACGAACACCTGCCAGAGACCGCCCATGAGCGCACCGCCGAGCCACGGCACGGTGGTGAAGACGAAGCCGATCCCTCCGGCGATCCAGCCGCTGACCAGGGCCGACAGCGGTCCGATCACGACGAAGACGAGCGGGACGGCGAGCAGGACGATGATCATCGGCGTGACGAACCGGCGCACGGCCGCGGGCAGCGTGGCGTAGAGGAAGCGCTCGGCGTGGCTCTGGAGCCACACCACGATGATGATCGGGATGACGCTGGAGACGTAGTTGGCCATGGTGAACGGGATGCCGAAGAACGTCAGCCCTTCCACGCCCACGAGGGCCGTCGCGGCGGGGTACAGCAGCGCCGCGGCGATCGCGAACGAGGTGAACTCGCTCGCCTTGAAGTAGCGCGCCGCGGTGAAGGCGAGGGCGAGGGGGAGGAAGTTGATGAACGCGTCGGAGAGGGAGTTCAGCACCACGTAGGTCGAGGTCGTGGTGTCGATCCAGCCGAAGGTGACGGCTGCGGCGAGGAACGCCTTCAACAGGCCGGTGCCGGCGAGCGCCCAGAGCACGGGGGTGAAGATCGCCGATATCATAGAGATGAAGCGGTTGAAGAGGTTGCCCTTCGGGGCCTCCGCACCGTCACCGGTGCCGCCGGCGCCCGCGCCGATCTTCGAGATCGCACCGATCGCGGCGTACACCTCGGGCACGTCGTTGCCGATGACCACCTGGTACTGGCCACCTGCCTGCGCCGTGGTGATCACGCCCGGCGTGGCGCGCAGCTTCTGCGCGTCGGCCTTCGCGTCATCCTTCAGCACGAAACGCAGCCGGGTGGCGCAGTGCACCAGCGACTGGACGTTCTCTTCTCCACCGACCCCGGCGAGTACCCCCGCCGCGGTCTTCGCGTAATCCGCCATTGCGATCCGCTTCTTTCTCGCCGCCTCTGCGCGACGCTTGCCCTTCTCGCGCGGCCGTCGCACCGGCATCCGGGCAAAAAAAAGACCTGAACTCAGGTCACCGTCGATAACGACGGTGCGAGTTCAGGTTTTGCCCGCTAGCGCGGTAACAATCCAGTCGCGGCAGGAGATCACTCCTGCGGAAGGGAACCTACCACAGGTTGATCGGGTGCCGCCATCGCGGTCGCCAGGCGTTCGACGTGGACGATCAGGTAGAGCAGCTCCTCGTCGGTGAGAGCCGAGCCGGTCGCTGCGAGCACATAGGCCTTGACGTCCTGGGCGATGGCGTACGAGCGGGGGTAGCTGCGCGCGGCGAATTCGAAGAACGACGTGTCGCCGCTCGCGAGCATCGCGCGGTTCACCAGACGCTGCAGAAGGAACTGCACGTGGAGGATGAAGCGGGCGTAATTGGCGTCGCCGATGTCGAGGGTGACCCCGAGCCCGCGCTCGACCGTGGCGACGACATGCTGCACGCGGCGGAAGAGCAGGGCGGCGGTGCCGTTCGGTTCGTCGCGCGTGGCGTTGAGCAGGTGCATCGTGAGGAACACCGCCTCTTCGGCGGGGAGTTCGCGACCGAGCGAGGTCGCGATGGCGTTGGCCATCGCCTGGGCGGCGCCGAACTCGTCGGGGTGGAGGATCCGCAGCTCGGGCATCGAGGTCGACGGGATGCGCACCCCGGCGTCGAGACGCTCGAGGACGAATTGCACGTGGTCGATCACGGCGAGGGGGAGCCGGCGCCCGAGGTCGCGCCCGAGGCGGCGCTCGGCGACCTCGACCCCGCGCATGACCGATTCGACGATCTCGTACGGCGCGTCGCGCAGCAGCTGCTGTGCCTGCGCGGAGTCGCTCGCCGCATCGAGCACGAACGTCTTCTCCACCTTGGCTGGGTCGATCGGCGTCTCGGGCTTGAGGCCGAAACCGAGGCCCCTGCCCATCAGCACGCGCTCGCGCCCGGCCGCGTCGACGGTGATGACGACGTTGTTGTTGAGCACCTTCCGGGCGACGACGGTCGAGTCACGCGCGGCATCGTGCCCTGCGGGGGCGGGCATGCGTGCATTCTAGGGCGGTCGGTTGCCGGATCCGGCCTGCGGGGTCGGGCAGGTTACGCGCAGGCGCCGGAAGACGTCGCGCGGGGGGGGAGGCCCCGGCGGTTCGGGGATTCATTCATCGCTCCGCGAGCTGGTCTCGCGAGCCCTTGCGGTCGGTGCGGAGTTCATCCTCGCCTGTGTGACGATTTTGTATTAGTTGGATGATACATTGGCCGCCATGGAGATGGGGGAGTGGGGATGGGTGTGCTCGTGGTGGCGGTGTTCGGGTCGCTGATCGTCGGTGTCCTCGGCGCAGTGGGGTGGTTCGCCCTACGGGGTCGCCGGCAAGCACTCGCGGGAGGCACCGTCAGAGGGGTGACGCTCGGTGTTGGCGCCGTCGGATTCGCTTCGTACTTGAGCACGGTGCTGCTGGGTGCCTCCTTCCTGTTCCCTGTCAGCTTGGCCGTCCCCTTCCAGCTGTTCGACCTCTCCGCGCAGTACCGGTTCCTGATTCCTCTTATCGTGGGGATCGCTCTGGTCGCTGCCCTTGCCTTCCCGTGGCCGTCGCGGAGGAGCGCGGGTGTCGCGGAGTTGTCGCGGCGGGGAGTGTTCCGCTTCTCGAGGGGCCGTTGGTTCATCGCGCCGTTGGTCGTCCTCGGGTTCATCCTGCTGCTGACGATCCCGGCGGGTCTTGCCTCGCGGCCGGACGAGGCGACCGGCTTTTACACGGCGTACGTGATTGAGCTGGGCGGTGAGAACAGCGTAGGGACGGGGATCTATGGCTGGTTCTATTCCGTCCCGGCCCTTGTCGCTCTGGCCGTCCTCGCCGTCGTCACCCTCGGTGTCTTGGCAGCCATCGCCCGTCCGCGACTCGGTCTGAATCCGGCGGGGGAATCGCGCACGCGCCAACTTCGCTCACGAAACGTCTTCGTCGCTGCCACCGCGGCACTCTCGCTCCACCTCGCCACGGTCCTGCAATCGCTCGCGGGGACCGCGTCACTGCGGGGGTCCTTCTCCTCGAGCATCGGGACCTTCAGCGTCTGGACACCCTTCGCAGCGCTCGAGATCGTACTCACCGTCGGCTCGTACGTCGCTGCCGCGCTGGGGGCCGGCCTGTGGGCTGCGGTAGCACTATCCGCAGTGCCGGCCCGGAGGACCACTCCAGCTCCGATCCCCGCATGATGATCTTTCTGTCCGGCTCCGCCCCACCGGCGGACCAGATCCGCGACCAGATCCGTGGGCTCATCGCGGCCGGCCAACTCGCCAGCCATGAACGCCTCCCCTCGGTGCGGCAGCTCGCGCACGACCTCGGACTCGCCTCCGGAACCGTCGCGAAGGCGTACCGCGCACTTGAGCAGGAAGGTCTCCTCGTCACCCGCACGGGAGCAGGAACCCGCGTCAGTCCCGCCGCGACCACCACCCACCGAGCGGTCCTTCAGGACGCTCGCGCTCTCGTCAATACCAGCCTCCGCCACCACACCTCTCTGGAAGAAACGATCCGCATCATCCGCGCCGTCTGGCCACACCAGAGAACAGACTGAGGAGCAGCTCCGGCGAACCGGGTCGCGCGGACCCGTCTGCCGGCGACTGTCTCGTATCCCCTGCGACTGCGACGCTTCCGGATGCGGCGAACGGTTCGAGCACCAGCCGTCGTGGCCGCTGGCCGGAGAGAAAACGTTTTGGGCTACAGTGACAGTCAGAATGCGAGAGCGGAGATACCTCATGCCACAAGACGTATCTGCAACGAAGCCGGTGGGTATCGAAGACGTCGCGCGCGCAGCGTCTGTGTCCATCACGACGGTTTCGCATGCACTGAGTGGGCGCGGTCAGGTGGCGCAGTCAACGAGGGAGCGCGTGCGGCGAGTCGCTGAGGATCTGGGGTATATTCCGAACCGTTTGGCTAGCGCTTTGCGTGGGCAGCGTTCCCAGATCCTGGGATTTGTCTCGGATGACATCGCGACCACCCCTTTCGCGACGCGTGTGGTTCTCGGTGCCCAGGACGCAGCGTCTGAGCGGGGCCAGCTGCTAGTTGTCGTCAATAGCAATAGCGACCGAGCGATCGAGTCGAGGCAAATCTCGGGGTTGCTGACGGCGCGCATTGATGCAGTCGTCTACGCCCGCATGTTTCACCAAGGCGCGTCGGTGCTGCCCCCGGAATTGACCGGCATCCCGACAGCGCTCGTGGACACCACCGATCAGCGGGGACAAATTCCTTCGGTCGTTCCGGACGAAGAGCAGATTGGGCGTCTGGCGACGGAGACCTTGCTGGCGGCGGGGCATACCCGCATCGCGCATCTGACGGTGTCCGGTGCCGGTCGCGGGAGCATCGGACGACTGGTGGGTTACACCTCGGCGATGAGAGCCGCAGGTTTCCAGCCGCGGGTGTTCAGGGGAGGTGACCCTGGGACATCGGCCGCCGGTCGTGAGGCGTTCGCAGCGATGCTGGACGCGGGCGCAGACGACGTGACGGCGGTGTTCTCGTTCAACGACCCGATGTCGATGGGAATCTACCAGGAGGCATCGCGGGTCGGCGTGTCCATTCCGGATGATCTCTCGGTCGTGAGTGTTGATGACTTCGAGCCGGTTGCCGCGGCGCTCCTCCCTGGATTGACGACGGTTTCCCTTCCGCACTACGAGATGGGTCGGTGGGGAGTGCGCGTGGCTTTGGAACTGCTCGATGCCACGGGGCCACTGGATCTCCCGGTGGAGACACGGCTGCCGGGAACATTGGTGAGCCGGCAGTCGCTGACGTCGCCCCGATCACGCCCGAGCGTGCTGCCCTAACCGGCGTAGTTCGTGTCCACGGCCTGCGAGCTCCCAGCCCGCTGAGAGCGGGGTGATCGGGGCGGCGAAGACGCCGGCGTGGGACGAGATTTCGAGGATCGGCCCGTCCAGGATGACGCGCACGTCGCCCGCCCACGGCAGTGTGTGAGCGTTCTCGCTCGATAGGACTCGCAGATGCTGCCCGACCCGATTGATCTCGAGCGCAACTACGCCGCGATCTCTAATTTTGAGAGTGGTGTGGACGTGCTCGGGCCAGAGAATGTCCGCGGCCTCACCGCCGGCGCCAGCGTCGTGGTATCGATCGAGATCCGGGTGCGGACTGAGCACGAGGCGGTCACCGACGGTAGTGATGACGTAGGGAAGGGAGTGTGCACCGTTCCAGTCATCGCCTTCGACGCCGCGGAGCCAGAACATCAGGCAGGGGCGGTCCTGTGCATCACGGAATGTCGTGGCGGCGTAGGGGGAGGGGCCGTGGCTGAGGTTGCCCCACGACCTGGGGGTGAATGAGCCGTCGTCGAAGTCGCCGAGTGCGTAGACAACGTCGAACAGTTCGTCTTCGTCCCAGACGGAGACGATGAGTGCGTGCACGCCGTCGATTTCGACGATCTGCGGGCACTCCCACATGGATCCGCTCCAAACGGGATCCCGATCGGCGCTCGATCGGGACGCGACCACCCCGTCGGCGACCCAGGTCGCTCCGTCGGGGGAGGTGAATCCCAGGGCGGCGGCCGTTTTCTCCGCTAGTCCGGCGCCGACGAGCATCCGCCAGCCGGCTTCATCCGGAATGATGACCGGGTCACGGAATACCTTGACGGGGAGTTGTTCCGGCGCGGTCGCAACCACAGCGCCCTTCTCCCAGGTGATCCAGCCCTCATCTTTGGCAGTGGCCGTTCGGATGCGCCCAATCGCAGGATTCTCGGATGAGACCGACGTGTAAAGGATCCGCGGCGACCCGTCATCGGTGACGAGCAGCGAACCAGACCAGACGCCATCGTCACCGTCGCCTGGGGTGAGCGCGGGGGGCAACTCCGCGAGTGAGAAAAGGTCCCTGCCGCTGGCGTGCCCCCAGGAGCAGTTCATGCTCCAGACCACGGAGTCCGGGACGTATTGAAAGAAGACATGGTAGCGATCGCCATCGAAGGTGATCCCGTGAGGGTCGTTGATCCAACCGTTCGCGGTGAAGTGAAACGTCGGTCTCATGGCTGCTCCATCTCATGCGCGGCGTGGCCGAATCATCGTTACTGCGTCGTTACCAAAAACGTTTTGTGTTGCCGTGCCTGCTCACTATAGTCGCAATCACAAAACGTTTTGGGGATTCCTTTCCCCCGACGAGAGGATGAAGTGACGATGCTTCGATACCGAATGGTCGGCGTGACGGCTTCTGCCGTTGCCGTGATCGCGTTGGCAGGGTGCACCGGCGGCGGAGAGGACAGCGGGGGAGGCGACGGCGAGGCCGTCACCATCATGGGAGCTTTCACCGACGCACAAGCCGAGGCCTTCCAGGCCGACTTGGATGCCTGGTCGGAGGAGAGTGGTATCACTGTCACCTATGACGGCAACACCGACTTCCAGACTGCGGTGGTCGCTCGCGCGACGGCCGGGAACCCGCCGGACATTGCGATCTACCCGCAGCCGGGCGTACTGAAGAGCCAAACCCAGTCGCTCTACCCGCTCGAGGACCTCGGCATCGACGTGGAGGCGATCACCGCCGATCAAGCCAACGGGCTCGGGGACATCGCTGTCGTCGACGGTCAGACCTTCGGCCTGCCGTACTCCATCAACGTCAAGTCGCTCGTCTGGTACAACCCCGCGGCGTTCGAAGCGGCGGGCCTGAGTGTTCCGACCACCGATGCGGAGCTCACCGCCCTGCAGCAGCAGATCATCGACGAAGGCCTTGGATACCCGTGGTGCGTGGGTCTCGAATCAGGTGCGGGCACGGGATGGCCCGCGACCGACTGGCTGGAGGAGTACGTCCTGCGATACGGGGGACTGGAGGAGTACAACGCCTGGATCGCCGGTGATGTCCTGTTCGATAGCCCGCTGGTCACCGAAGCCGGCGACAAGGTGGCGACAGAGCTTCTCGAGCCCGGAAAGGTCAACGGTGGCGGGGCGGGTGCGGCGACGACCGCGTTCCAGACGGCCGGCAACCAGCTGTTCGTGGAAGGCGTCGAGAACGGTCAGTGCTTCATGATGCGTCAGGGGTCGTTCATCGCGGACTTCTTCCCCGACGACATCAAGTCACAGATCGCCGAAGGCGACCTGACCAACATCGACTTCTTCCAGCTGCCCTCACCGGAAGGGACAGACACAGCGATGCTCGGCGGAGGGGACCTGGTCGGTGCCTTCACCAACTCGGATGCCACTAAGCAGGTCGTGGAGTACATCACCAGCTCCGAGTTCGGCACGAACGGGTACGCGAGCCAGGCGATCTTCCTGTCCCCGCACAACGATTTCGACACGTCGTTTTACACCACCGAGTTCCAACGCAAAGCGCAGGAGCTGCTCGCCGCGTCGACCTTGTTCGGCTTTGACGCGTCCGACCAGATGCCGGGTGAGGTCGGGGCGGGAACCGAGTGGACCGAGCTGACCAACTGGTTCACAGGGCAGAAGACGATGCAGCAAGCGTTCCAGGATATCGACGCGTCCTGGCCGCGGTAGGCCTCATTCACTGTCTGTCGGGCGGCCACCGCTGGCCGCCCGACAGACGATCCACCCTCACAATGACGTCAGGCGGTTTCGATGGCCATTCTCAGCGCAGTGATCTCCGTGGTCCTCGGACTCGGCGTGTCGTTCCTGATCTTCTTGAGCCTGAACTGGCTCGTCGAGAGGACGCATGACAAGGCGAAGTCCCGGCTGCTGCCGTACGTCTTCCTGCTTCCCGTGATCGTTCTCGTCGCACTGTTCCTGCTGTACCCGGCGATTCGAACCTTCGTCGAAAGCTTCATGGAGCAGAGCCAGCGACGCGGCGAAGGAGCAACCTTCGTCGGATTCGACAACTACATCTCGCTCTTCACCGACCCCAATTTCCTCGGCGTCCTGCTCAACAACCTGCTGTGGGTCCTTGTGGTACCGGCCGCGACCGTGCTGATCGGCCTGCTCATCGCGATCCTTACGGATCGTCTGGGAAAGAAGCGCGAGACGACCTTCAAGTCGATGATCTTCTTGCCCATGGCGATCAGCGGCATCGCGGCCGCGGTCACCTGGCGGTTCATCTACTTCTACGCGCCACCCGGCAACCCGCAGATCTATTTGCTGAACGCTATCTGGACCGGGATCACCGGGAATGACCCCGTGCCCTGGCTCACACTTGACGCCGGACGATTGAACAGCTTTCTGTTGATGTTCATCGTGATCTGGCTGCAGGTGGGGTTCGCCATGGTTCTCCTCTCAGCCGCGATCAAAGGCGTGCCCGAAGAGACCATCGAGGCTGCACGCTTGGACGGGGCCACGGAGCGGAAGACCTTCTTCCTCGTGATCGTGCCGCAGATCCGCGGCACGCTGCTTGCCGTGTTCGTGACGATCACGATCTTCGTGATGAAGAGCTTCGACATCATCTACGCGATGACGGGTGGGCAGTACAACACCAGCGTCTTGGTCGTCGACTTCTACTCCCAGCTGTTCAGCTTCCAGAATCCGGGCAAGGCCGCCGCGGTCGTCATCGTCCTGATCATCGCCGTCGTCCCCCTGATCGTGTACCAAATCCGCAGCTACAAGGCGCAGGAGGAACTCCGATGACTGTGATCCCCACCCCGATCGTCGACGAAGACTCCGGCAAGCGCGAAACCATCGATGGCGGCAGGAAGAAAAAGTACGACAAGACCGGCGCGGAGAAGCAGAAGCCGCACGTTCTGATCACTGTCATCACCGGAGTGATCGCGATCGCCTGGCTGTTCCCCCTTCTCGGGTTGCTTGTCACCAGTCTCCGCCCCCGCGCCGATGTGGAGTCGACGGGATGGTGGACAGCAATCCTCAGTCCGTTCCAAACGGCCTGGACACTCGAGCCGTTCGCGCAGGCCTGGACAGCGCTCGACGCCGGGACAACGTTCTGGAACTCGGTCGCCGTCACCGTGCCGGCAACCGTGCTCCCAGTGATGTTCGCGGCGATGGCCGCGTACGCGTTCACCTTCTTCCAATTCCGCGGGAAAGAAATCTACTTCGCCGTGATCCTCGGACTCATGGTGGTGCCCGTCCAGATCGCCGTCATCCCGATCCTGCAGCTGTTCGTCTGGTTCGGCGACGTCACCGGCATCCCAATCATCGGCCAATACCAGGCCGCGTGGATCGTTCACGCTACCTTCGCCATGCCACTCGCGATCTATATCCTCCGCAACTACATGCAGACCCTGCCGAACTCGCTCATCGAAGCGGCACGTGTAGACGGAGCGAGCCACTTCCAGATCTTTTGGCGCCTGATCGTCCCGATGTCCGTCCCCGCGCTGGCCTCGTTTGCAATCTTCCAATTCCTCTGGGTGTGGAACGACTTCTTCGTGGCTTACCTGTTTATTCAGAGCGGCCCGAACCAGGTCCTCACGCAAGGGCTCTATACCCTCCTGGGACAATACGGTCAGGGGTGGCAGCGCGTGGCCGCCGGTTCGTTCATCACCCTTGTTGTCCCGCTCGCGATCTTCTTCGGACTGCAGCGGTTCTTCGTCCGCGGTCTCACCGCCGGCTCTGTGAAGTAAGCACAACGCAGGGCGGCGGCGGATGGCGCGGTCAGGCAGGCCGACGATCACGGACGTGGCCCGGCTTGCCGATGTGTCCAAGACCACAGTCAGCTATGTGATCAACGGGACGGGGTATGTCTCGGAAGAGAGGCGTACTCGTATCGAGCTCGCTATCGCCCGGCTCGGTTACCGGCCCAACGCGTTCGCGCGGGGCCTCCGCTCCAGCCGAGTCTCGACAGTCGGAGTGGTCAGCGCGGATGCCGCCGACCCGTTCGTCGCGCGGGTAACCAGCGGCATCCTCGCGGAGGCAGCCGCGCGCGACATCATCGTCACGGTATCGGTTGACAGCGGGCCTTCATCTTGCCCAGAAAGTGGTCGCGTCGGGGCGCGACAAACCGGGGAACCCCTGATCTACGTGACCGACAACGAGTTCTCGGCGGAGGCATACGCCACTCTTGCTGCGCGACACGTTGTTGTGCTCGCCGGTGAGGGCGAGCACCGCCTTGGCCGTGCCGCCGCCGCGATGATTGACCCTCGCCCCGCCGCACACGACTTGGCCACCTTCGTCGTCTCGTCCGGACATACTCGAGTGGCCATCGTGACCCCGGCGCGATGGAGCGGGAAATGGTCCGAACGAGCCGCAGGGCTCCGCGACGGTCTCATCGCAGCGGGAATCCCCTGGGTCGGGATCACAACGATCTCGGCTGAGGTGTCCGTGCACGGGGGCAGGGTGGCGATAGACGAGCTCTTCATGGTCACCCCGGACCTGTCGCTGCGCCCCACAGCGGTGCTGTGCGTGGACGACAGCGTCGCAATCGGTGTTCTCCAACGCAGCCGAGAGGTCGGCCTGATCGTTCCTGATCACCTCAGCGTCACAGGCTTCGGCGATACCACCCCCGCACAAACGACTTCCCCGAGACTGACGACAGCTCGGTTGCCCGCGGAGGAGATCGGCCAAGCTGCACTAGAAATGCTCCTACGAAGCGCCGACCTAGGCGACAAGGCGATCCCGGCGCGAATGATCGCTGCTTCGATGGTCCGGGGCGGGAGCGTCCGACCTCCGCAGCTCGACACCGGCACAGGAATGGGCGTGGAGCGATGATGGTGTGGTGAACGGAATGAACTTCGGTCAACGCGACGACCCCGAGCTTCCTCGTTACGCCGGTCTGGCGACCTTTGCGCTCCTCCCCACGCTCGACTCCGTGGACCGAGCCGAAATTGCCATCCTCGGCGTACCCTTCGACTCTGGAACGAGCTACCGGCCCGGCGCGCGGTTCGGCCCGGCCCACATCCGAGAGAACTCACGGCAGCTGCATCCGTACCATGCCGTTCTCGATGCCTACCCCTTCCAAGCAATGCAAGTCGCGGATGCGGGCGACGTCGCCGTCGGCCCGTACGACATCCCCCGCGCGATCACGGTCGTAGAGAGGGCTGCCCGACGCCTGACAACCGCGGGATCCCGAATTGTTGCGCTGGGAGGTGACCACACGATCGCGTTTCCTCTGCTCCGTGCAGCAGCTGAAGTTTACGGACCGTTAGCCGTGGTGCACTTCGACGCGCATCTCGACACGTGGGACACACTGCACGGTGCGTCGTACTGGCACGGCTCACCATTCAGGAGGGCCGCGGAAGAAGGGCTACTCGACCTCGCTCACTGCCAACATGTCGGTATCCGGGGCGGCATCTACGACACCCGTGAGCTCGAGGACGACGCGCAAGCCGGCTTCCAGATCATCCGCAGCGAGGCGTTCCTCACCGACACTCCCGCGGAGATCGCCGACCGCATTCGAGCGCGGGTCGTTGACGTCCCGGTGTACATCTCTGTGGACATCGACGTGCTCGACCCCGCATATGCTCCGGGAACCGGCACCCCGGAGGTGGCAGGAATCGCAACCGCGCAACTCTTCGCCGTGCTACGCGCCTTGCGCGGTACCCGCATCGTCGGTGCTGACGTGGTCGAGGTCGCGCCGGCCTACGACCACGCGGGCATCACAGGCCTCGCCGCAGCACACACCGCGTGGGAGCTCGTCACGCTCATGAGCCTCGCCTAACCAGCCGCCGTCCAGACCGGGCTTTGTCGGCTACCGCGCGACCGTTCGTTCCGGCGTGCTTGCCAATCTCGAACTGCGGTCGCCCATCTCGGAGCGCGACCTGTCGCGAATCCCTTCCCTTGCGAGACGTCTCGCAGGTCCAATGCCGCACCCTCGTGACCCGCGGAATTGACCGCAGGGCATCTCTCGGAGCTATGTGTCGCAACTCAGCTAGACCTCTTCGGGTGGGCAAGTCCGATACGAGACACCGAAGGCATCAGGGTTGACCTCCTGCTCGAAGACGGGAGCCTCCCGTGAACCCGTGCCGCGCGCCGAGCTCGGATGCCTCTCACAGGCCCACGCCGTCCCACCACCGACGCCCCCGGGCGCTTCCCATGATGCCCCCGCTACCCTGGGACGGTGACCGAGAATCCTCCTGCCCGCGGCATCGCCGGGCCCGTCCGCCAGGTGCGGCCCCGCACCGAGGGGTGGAAGCAGCAGAAGGATGCCGACGGCCGCCCGTTGCTGCAGTTCGCCAGCCCGAAGCGCGGGAAACCCCCGGTGCACCTGGCCGACCTCACCGCCGAAGAGCGCGCCGCCAAGGTGACCGAGCTCGGCCTCCCCGCGTTCCGCGCCAAGCAGCTCGAGATCCACTATTTCCGCCATTACACGAGTGACCCCGGCGAGATGACCGACCTCCCGGCATCCGTCCGTGACGACCTCGTCGCCGGGCTCCTGCCGCCGCTCCTCACCGAGGTGCGCCGCCTGCAGACCGACCGGGGCGACACGATCAAGTTCCTCTGGAAGCTCCACGACGGTGCGCTCGTGGAGTCGGTGCTCATGCGCTACCCCGGCCGCATCACGCTGTGCGTGTCGAGCCAGGCCGGATGCGGCATGAACTGCCCGTTCTGCGCCACCGGCCAGGCGGGTCTCACCCGCAACATGTCGGCGGCCGAGATCGTCGACCAGATCGTGCGGGCCAACCGCCTCATCCGCGAGGGCGGGCTCGGCAAGCCCGACCACCCCGACGAGCGCGTCACCAACATCGTCTTCATGGGCATGGGCGAGCCGCTGGCCAACTACGCGCGGGTGATGCAGGCGGTGCGCGTCATGATCGACCCGCAGCGCGGGCTCGGCATGAGCGCGCGTGGCATCACGGTGTCGACCGTCGGACTCGTGCCGGCGATCCGGAAGCTCTCGGCCGAAGAGATCCCCGTCACCTTCGCCCTGTCGCTCCACGCACCCGACGACCACCTGCGCGACGAGCTGATCCCGGTGAACTCGAAGTGGAAGGTCGATGAGGCCCTCGACGCCGCCCGCGAGTACTTCGACAAGACCGGGCGCCGCGTCTCGATCGAGTACGCCCTCATCAAGGACATGAACGATCACGCCTGGCGCGCGGATCTGCTGGCCGAGAAGCTCAACGCCCGCGGTCGCGGCTGGGTGCATGTGAACCCGATTCCGCTCAACCCCACCCCGGGGTCGGTCTGGACCGCGTCGGAGCGGAGCGTGCAGAACGAGTTCGTGCGGCGCTTGAACGCCGCGGGCATTCCGACCACCCTCCGCGACACGCGCGGCAAGGAGATCGACGGCGCCTGCGGACAGCTCGTGGCCACCGAGGCGGATGTCGCGGCGGCGGCCTCCAGCTGATCGGCGACCCGACAGATTGTCCTCGAAGGCCGCGAGATACGGCATGGTCGGAGTATGACGAGTGTTGTCGAGGTCGAAGACCTCACCAAGACCTACCGCGGCGGCTTCCAGGCGCTGAAGGGCGTGAGCTTCGACATCCGCCGTGGCGAGACCTTCGCGCTCCTCGGCCCCAACGGCGCCGGCAAGAGCACGACCATCGAGATCCTCGAGGGGTACCGCGACCGCTCGGGTGGCGAGGTGCGGGTGTTGAAGGTCGACCCGCGCCAGGGGGATCTCCGCTGGCGGTCGCGGCTGGGCATCGTGCTGCAGAGCACGGGGGAGGCGCCGTCGGCGAGCGTGAAGGAGCTGCTGTCGCACTTCGCGTCGTTCTACCCGCGGGCGCGGAAGGTCGACGAGGTCATCGAGGCGGTCGGGCTCTCCGAGAAGGCGAAGACCTCGGTGCGCAAGCTGTCCGGTGGTCAGCGTCGGCGTGTGGATGTGGCCCTCGGGATCATCGGGTCGCCCGAACTGCTCTTCCTCGATGAGCCGACCACCGGGTTCGACCCCGAAGCCCGGCGGGTGTTCTGGGAGCTCATCCGGGGGCTCCAGCGCGAGGGAACGACCATCCTGTTGACCACCCACTACCTCGATGAGGCCGCTGAGCTCTCCGAGCGCGCGGCGATCGTCGTGGGCGGCAAGCTCGCCTCGCTCGGTCCGGTCGGTGAGCTCGGCGGGGCCGAGGCGCGCATCCCGATCGTGCGGTGGCGCCAAGACGGCCGAGTCCGCGAGGAGCGCACCGAGCATCCGGGGCGCGTGGTCGCCGACCTCTACGACGCGCTCGGTGCCGAGCCCGAGGGGCTCGAGATCGTGCGACCGAGCCTCGAAGACGTGTATCTGTCGTTCGTGGAGGGCGAAGCGGGCGACGACGCCGCGCCCGAGCCCGGTGGCGACACCGAGACCGTCACGGAGGTGACCCGATGAGCACCACCCGCGCATCGCACAAGGTGTCGTTCGGGCCGAGCCGTACCATCCGCCTGGGCCTTCGCCGCATCGCCTTCGAGGTGCGCGCCTACTTCCGCCAGGGCGACTCGGTGTTCTTCACCTTCCTCTTCCCGGTGCTGTTCCTGTTCATCTTCGCGGTGGCCTTCAGCAGCAGCACCTTCGGTCCGCCCACCGACGAGGTCACCGCCGCCGGGTACTACCTCCCCGCCATGCTCGCCGCGGGCCTGCTGCTCTCGGGCACGCAGCTGCTGGCGATCGACATCGCCATGGAACGCAGCGACGGCACCCTCAAGCGCCTGGGGGGCATGCCCCTCTCACCGGTGTCGTATTTCATCGGCAAGCTCGGCCAGGTGCTCGTCACCGGGGTGTTCCAGGCTGCTCTGCTGCTCGTGATCGCCGCGGTGTTCTTCGGCGTCACCCTCCCCACCGACCCCGAGCGGTGGCTGACCTTCACCTGGGTCTTCCTCCTCGGTGCCATCACCTGCGGTGTTCTGGGGATCGCCCTCAGCGCCCTTCCGCGCAGCGGCCGGAGCGCCACCGCGGTCGTCATCCCGATCGTGCTGGTGCTGCAGTTCATCTCCGGTGTCTTCATCCCCTTCGACACGCTGCCGGAGTGGCTTCAGAACTTCGCCGGGATCTTCCCGCTGAAGTGGATCGCGCAGGGGATGCGCTCGGTGTTCCTCCCCGAGGTCTTCGCCGACGCCGAGCCGGGCGGATCGTGGCAGCACCAGGAGACCCTCATCGCGCTCCTCATCTGGCTGGTGGTGGGTCTGATCCTCGCCCGACTGACCTTCCGGTGGATTCGCAAGGACGGCTGAGCGTCCCGCCTGACACCGCCCGCCAGCACTGACACAATCGACCTATGCCGGCCTGGGTGATCGTAGGTCTCCTCGCGATCGTGTTCGCGCTCATCGCGACGTGGGTGGCGCGTCGCCTCCTCGACCGGCGGATCGGCGAGATCCGGGCGCTCATCCTCTCCGTGCTCGTCTTCCTCATCAGCGCGCCGGTGGCGCTGTGGATGCTGCAGCGCTCGGGCGTCCTCGACGCCGACTTCGCGTTCGCCGTCCAGGGGTTCATCGCCCTGGCGTTCCTCGCCCTGACGCTCGGGTGGATGCTCGCGATCGTCGTCGCCGTCATCATGGCCGTGGAGTTCCTCTGGCCCTCCCGCGGCTTCCGCAACCCTGTCACGGCCTTCCGCCAAGCCCTCCGGCGACGCGACCGCGCTCGCCGTTACGCGCAGATCGTCGCGATCGGGTCACGACACGGGCTGGGGCTCTACCAGCGCCATCGTCGCGGCGACGGCGACGATCTGCCGACAGCCCTCGTCGCTGCTCTCAACCAGGCGGGGGTGACGTTCGTCAAGCTCGGGCAGACCCTGTCCACCCGCGAGGACGTGCTTCCGCCCGAGTTCGTGCGCGCCCTGTCCACCCTGCAGATGGATTCGACCGCCATCCCGTGGGCGGAGGCGGAGGCGGCGATCATCGCCGAGCTGGGGCGGCCGCTGGACGAGGTGTTCGCGGCGGTGGAGGAGCAACCCCTCGCCGCGGCATCCGTCGCACAGGTGCACGCGGCCACGCTGCTGTCGGGGGAGGAGGTCGTGGTCAAGATCCAGCGACCACGGGCCCGCGCGCAGGTGACGACAGACCTCGACATCCTCGAGCGTCTGGCCGCCGACGCCGAACGCCGCATGGAGTGGGCCCGCGACTACGGACTGCGCGCACTCGTGGTCGAGTTCGCGCGGGCGCTGCGTGACGAGCTCGACTACCGCGTCGAAGCGGCGAACACCGAGCTGCTGCGCGGGGCCATCGCCCGATCCAGCGACTCGCAGGTGTCGGTCCCGAAGGTGTACGCGCAGTTCACCACCACACGCATGCTCGTTCTCGAGCGGGTGACCGGAACCCCGTTCAGCCGCCTGAGCCCCGGTGAGCTCCCGCCCGATCGGGCCGTTGCGATCGCCGACCGCGTCGTGGACGCCGTCTTCGAGCAGATCGCCGTCCGGGGCGTCTTCCACGCCGACCTGCACCCCGGGAACCTGGTGCTGCGTGATGATGACAGCGTCGCGCTCGTCGACTTCGGAGCCATCGGCGTGCTCGAACGCAGCATGCGCCACCTCCTCGTGCCCTTTCTGATCGCGATCCTCAACGAAGACGACATCGCCGCCACCGACGTCGTCCTTCTGCTGTGCGCGCCGGCGCGCGGCACATCGGCAGATCGCGCGGCGCTGCAGCACGACATCGGGGTGGTGCTGACCCGCATCCACAACGACACCAACGACCAGAACGTCTTCCGGGCTTTGATCGATGTGCTGCGGGCGCACCGACTGGCCATGCCGCCGTCGCTGCTTCTGGTCTTCCGCACCCTGGCCTCGCTCGAAGGGTCGATGCGACGGCTGCAGGCCGACTACGACATGGTCGGCCATGCGCTCAGCCGCGCACCCCACACGGCGCGACTGATGAACACCCCCCGCGACCTCCTCCTGTCGGCACAGTCCAACGGTGCGCTGCTCGTGGAGCAGCTGCGACGCCTGCCCCGCCGAATGGAGAACCTCGGCCGGTCTCTCGAGGACGGCACCTTCGTCGTGCAACTGCGTCGTTTCTCCAACCCGTCGGAGCGCAGCTGGCTCGACGGCCTGCTCGGTCAGGTGACCGTCACCATCGTGGGGATCGCGCTGCTTCTCATGGGCATCCTGCTGGCCGTCGCCGACGGCGGACCGGAGCTGACGACCCAGGTGGCGGTCTCGCCCTTCCTCGGCAGCGTCGTGGCTCTCGGCGGCTTCCTGCTGCTGCTGCGAAGCCTCCGACGTGCACTCCGTCTGCGAGGCGACGTGCTCGAGGGTGACGCGTCAGACGGCGAAGCTTGACGCCTCGCCGCGCCGTTGTCCACCGGGAACGCGCCGGCCACCCACCGCCTAGTGTGGGGGAGCACGCCCGGGATACCGAGCGCACCGACTCCGAGAAGAGGACCGCTGTGAGAAAGATCACCCTGGGAGCGAACGACGCCCCCAACGTCGTCCTCGGTGTCATGCGCATCGCCGACAAGACCGACGAAGAGGTCCGCGCGCTCGTCGCGGCCGCCCGCGACGTCGGCATCGACTTCTTCGACCACGCCGACGTCTACGGCAACGAGCTGCACGGCTGCGAGTCGCGTTTCGCCGATGCCCTCCAGCTCTCCCCGTCCGAGCGCGAGCAGATCACCCTCCAGACCAAGGCGGGAATCGTGAGAGAGGGTCCGTACTTCGACTTCTCCTACGACCACCTCGTCACATCGGTCGAGGGGTCGCTGCAGGCGCTGAAGACCGACTACATCGACATCCTGCTCCTGCACCGGCCCGATGCGCTCGTCGAGCCCGAGGAGGTCGCGCGCGCGTTCGATCACCTCGAGAGCTCGGGCAAGGTCCGCGCCTTCGGCGTCTCCAACCAGACTCCCGCCCAGATCGCGCTGCTGAAGACCGCGGTCGCCCAGCCGATCGTGGCCAACCAGCTGCAGCTGTCGATCACGCATGCGCCGACCGTGGCGCAGGGGGTCGCGGCGAACATGGCGGGTACCGAGCAGTCGATCGTCCTCGACGGCGGCGGGATCATCGACTACTGCCGCCTCCACGGCATCACGGTGCAGGCCTGGTCGCCCTTCCAGGCCGGCTTCTTCACCGGCACCTTCCTCGGCTCCCCCGACTACGCCGATTTGAACGCCGTCATCGACCGCCTCGCGAAGGCCTACGACGTCCCCGCCATCGCCATCGCGACGGCGTGGATCACGCGGCATCCGGCGAACATGCAGGTCGTGCTCGGCACCACCACCATCGAGCGCGTGCAGGGTGCCGCGCTCGGTTCCGACATCCCCCTCACGCGGGCCGAGTGGTACGAGCTGTTCCGTGCCGCCGGATACCGCGTGCCCTGAACCGCTCTCGAAGGAGGACCCACGTGGTCGCATATCGCTATCTCGGAAACAGTGGACTGAAGGTCTCGGAGATCACCTACGGCAACTGGGTGACACATGCCTCGCAGGTCGAGGACGACGCCGCCGTGAAGACGGTGCACGCCGCGCTCGACGCCGGCATCACCACCTTCGACACCGCCGACACCTACGCCAACACCGCCGCCGAGGTGGTGCTCGGGAAGGCGCTGGAGGGTCAGCGCCGGGAGTCGCTGGAGATCTTCACGAAGGTGTACTTCCCCACCGGGCCGGGTGGACCCAACGACACCGGGTTGAGCCGCAAGCACATCATGGAGTCGATCAACGGGTCGCTGAAGCGACTGGGCACCGACTACGTCGACCTCTACCAGGCGCACCGATTCGACGACGAGACACCCCTGGAGGAGACCTTCCAGGCGTTCGCCGACGTCGTGCGACAGGGGAAAGCCCTGTACATCGGCGTCTCGGAGTGGACCGCCGAGCAGCTGCGCGAGGGTCACGCCCTGGCGAAGAGCCTCGGCATCCAGCTGATCTCCAACCAGCCGCAGTACTCGATGCTCTGGCGGGTCATCGAAGGCAAGGTCGTCCCCGCGTCGGAGGAGCTCGGCATCTCGCAGATCGTGTGGTCGCCGATGGCCCAGGGCGTGCTCAGCGGCAAGTACCTCCCCGGCCAGCCGGTGCCCGAGGGGTCGCGCGCGACCGATGAGAAGAGCGGCGCGCAGTTCATCAAGGGGTTCCTCCGCGACGAGGTGCTCGAGGCCGTGCAGCGACTGAAGCCGATCGCCGAGCAGGCGGGGCTCACCATGCCTCAGCTCGCGATCGCGTGGGTGCTGCAGAACCCCAACGTCGCCGCCGCCCTCGTCGGCGCGTCGCGCCCCGAGCAGCTCGCCGACACCGTCAAGGCCTCGGGTGTCACACTCGACGCCGACACGATGTCGGCCATCGACACCGCCCTCGGCGGCGCCGTCTTCGACGACCCCGAGCACACCTACGGGGTGTCGCCGAAGCAGCGCCTCACGTGATGCGCAGCGCCGGCATCCTTCTCTTCCGGCTCGGCGGGCACCCCGAGGTGCTCATCGCCCACATGGGCGGGCCGTTCTGGGCGAAGAAGGACGCCGGCGCGTGGTCGATCCCCAAGGGCGAGTTCGACGACGATGAGGCGCCGTTGGATGCCGCCCGGCGGGAGTTCCGCGAGGAGCTCGGCGTCGAGGCGCCCGAGGTGGACTACGCCGAGCTGGGCACCTACGCGTACTCGTCGGGGAAACGCGTGACGGTGTTCGTCGGTGACGGCGCGGGCTTCGACGCCCCGACGGCGGGGTTCGGCGAGTTCGAGATGGAGTGGCCGCCCCGCTCGGGCAAGCGGGCGGTGTTCCCCGAAGTCGACCGGGCCGAATGGGTCGGGTTCGACGTGGCGCGTGAGCGCCTCGTGAAGGGCCAGCGCCCCGCCATCGACGCCCTCCAGGCCCGGCTCGCCGCGGTGTGATGCCGGTCTACTGGGTGCCCGGCGCCGGAACCGCCGTGCGCGTGGGCTCCGGCTCGGATGCCGCCTGCGGATCCACGCCCGGACGAGCAACGACCTGACCGTCGGGCTCGAGGGTGTAGCCGACGTAAGCGACCTCGCCGGGGGAGGCGGCGTCGAACTGCGGCGCGGGGAAGACGAGGGTCTTGGGCAGCGGGGCGAATCCCCAGATCGCCGGGTCGAGACAGACCGTCACCGCTGACGGGTCGCTCTCGACGATCATGCAGAACCGGTCGTCCTCGGTCGGACCGGCGCCGACGAGGCGCCCGTAGAGCGTGCCGTAGGGCAGGAACTCGTCGTAGACCACGCGGGATGCGACGCCCTCCGCGCCCGGGAGGGTGAGGACTTCATCCCGCTTGCCGTCGAAGTAGAGCTCGTAGGGGTTCCGATACGACGCGTCGTCGAGCGCGAGGCGCTCCGCGGCGGCGTCGGCGGCGTCCTGTCGGATGATCGCGATGTCATCACCCTCGGCCGGCGCCGGTGTCCCCGTGATCGATGTCACGAGGGCCGCGCCGCCGACCGCCAGTGCGGCGCCCCCGGCGACGAGGAGCAGGGTGGGCCGCCGAGCAGAGCGACGGAGGGGATCGGATGCCGCTGCCGCGGCGTTCGCGCCAGGATGATGGTCGACAGGGTCGTCGTCGACCGGCCCCTGGTCCTGCTGGGGGGTGGGCCGCGCCGCAGCGGTCTCCAATTCGCTCAACCGGGCCAGCGCCGCCGGGTCGGTGTCGATGTCGGCGTCGGGTCCGTACGCGCGCCGCTGGAGCGCGCGCAACTCGGCGCGCTCGTCAGCACGCAGGCGGTCGGGCTCCTCTGCCACGTTTCCAGGCTAGAACCGCCGCGCGGCGTCGGGGCCGGTCAGAACCGTTTCCGCGGCGGCGACCGGATCGGGCAGGAATTGTCGTGCAAGGGTCTCGGTGGTCGTGCACCGTGGAGCCCGAGGTGAGGCAGACAGTGATCACGATCTCGCGACCCAACGCGCGTTTCCAGCAATGGGAGGCACTCCTCCACAGCCGCAACAAACGCCACCGCGCTGGTGAGTTTCTCGTTCATGGCGTTCGCCCTATCACTCTCGCCCTCGAGCACGGCTGGCCTGTGCGGGCGGTGCTCTACGACCGCGAGAGGCCGCCGTCGGGGTGGGCGATCAGTGTCCTTCAGCGCGCGGGCGGCGAGGTGATCGCATTGTCCCGAGAGCTGCTCGGGCGGCTCAGCGAGAAGGATGACGTGCCGGAGGTCCTCGTCGTCGCCGAGCTTCCGTCCGATGATCTGTCTCGCATCGAGGTGGGCCCGGCGTTCCTCGCTGTGGTGTTCGATCGCCCCATCATGCCGGGCAACATCGGCAGCCTGCTACGTTCGGTCGACGCGTTCGGCGGCGCGGGGCTCATTGTGACCGGGCGTGCCGCCGACCCCTACGATCCCGCGGCGGTGCGGGCATCCACCGGTTCGGTGTTCGCCGTGCCCGTGGTGCGGGTCGCGTCGCACGAGGCGGTCATGAGGTGGGTGCGAGAGCGTCGGGGCAGTGGGCGCCAGATCACGGTGATCGGAACCGATGAGCAGGCTGCCGTCGACATCGCCGATGTGGATCTCGCCGGACCCGCCCTGCTCGTCGTCGGCAATGAGACTCGGGGGATGAGTAGGGGGTGGCGTGAGAACTGCGACGTGCTGGCGCGCATCCCGATCGGTGGGGCGGCGAGCTCGCTGAACGCCGCCAGCGCCGCGACGGTCGCCCTCTACGAGGCCGCCCGTCAGCGTCGGCGGAGGTGAGACGACGTGGCCTACCGCTACGCCACCGCCAGCCGTGATCACTCAGATCTGGCCTCCGGCCGAGTGCTCTTCTCGGCGCCGGGATTCCCCGCCTTCCCCGTGCGCCTCGCGAGCGAGATCTTCCAGTGCGCCCGGGCCCGCGGCACGGAGGGCCCGGTGACGGTATGGGACCCGTGCTGCGGCAGCGGCTACCTGCTGACAACCCTGGCCATCCTGCATCGGAAGGAGATCTCCGGTGTCATCGCCAGCGACGTCGATCCCGTCGCCGTTTCGCTGGCCCGCCGGAATCTCCGTCTGTTGGCCCCCCACGGTCTTCACAGGCGGGCGTCAGCGCTGCGGGAGAGGGCCGAGCTGTTCGGCAAGCCCGCGTACGCCGATGCGGCGGCGGCCGCCGAACGGCTCGCCGCCGCGCGACAGGAGGACAATCCGTCACTGTCGACCCGCGTCGCGATCGCCGACGTCTTCGACCCCCGACAGCTCCGAGAGGCACTCGGCGACGAGCGACCGGGGCTGGTCATCACTGATGTCCCTTACGGCGAGCAGACCACGTGGTCGGGCCGTGACCCCGACGCCGCCTTGGCGGACATGCTCAGCGCCGTGGCGGAGGTCGTGGACCGTCGCGGGGTCATCGCTATCTCGGCCCGAGGCCGCCGGGTAGGGGCGGGGGAAGGGCACCGTCGCCTCGCATCCTTCCGTATCGGGTCACGCGCCGTGGCGATCTTCGCCGCGCCGGATTCGTGACCGCCGCGCGGCGTCGGGGCCGGTCAGCGTCCGTTCTTCGGCGCCGCCGCGACATCCAGCTTCGGATGGGAGCCGAGTGATGACCACGCGCTCTCCTTGCCTTCGGCGGCGTGCTCGGCGGCGCGCACCGCGCGCTCGTCGGCCCAGGCGTTGAGCACGTGACCGGAGTGGCCGCGCACGTGCTGCAGCACGACGTCGGGGAGGCCCGCCGCGCGTCGCGCGTCGCGCGCGGCGATCAGCTGCTCGAGAAGGTCGCGATTCTTCGTCGGCGAGCCGGTCGAGGTCTTCCAGCCGCGGCGGCGGTGCCCGTCCATCCACTTCGTGTACGTGTCGATGGCGTACATCGAGTCGGCCTGAACGATGAGGTCGGCGACCTCGCGGTGATCCTCGATCGCGCGCAGCAGGCCGGTGAGCTCGCCGATGTTGTTCGTGCCGAGCGCGATCGAGCCGGCGGCCCAGTGGCCGTCCTCGCCGACCCATGCCCAGCCCGTCGGGCCGGGGTTGCCCTTGCAGGCGCCGTCGGTGGCAACGGTGTAGCTGGTCACCCCGATACGCTACCCGGGCTCGGACCCGCACCCGCACTCACGGGAAGGCCAGCACCTCGTCGCCCCAGCTCTCGCGCAGCTTCTGATCGAGGTCGGGCACGACCCGGTCGACGCTCTCGATGACGAGCGTCGCCCGCTCGACGGTGTCGTAGGGAGGCCAGGCCTCGGCGTCGGCGGCATCGGGACTCCCGCCTGCGGCGAACGCGACCCATCGTTCGCGCATGCGGCCACCGATCCGCTCGGCGTCGCGGCGGCCGCCGAGGCGGAAGGTGATGTCGTGGGCGTTCGCCCCGAGGGTTCCCCAGACGTACGCCAGCTCCGAGCCGTGCGTCGCCCCGATCCGCAGCAGCTTCAGCATCGGGGTGGCGTGGTCGAAACGGTAGAGCCAGGTCGGAGCGCGACCACTGTGTCCCTCGGCGACCCAGATCGTCGGCATGCGGAAGCCGATGTCGCGCGCGATCCCCATGCCGATGGCATGGTGCCGCACCCCTTCGTACGCGGCGTGCACCTCGGCGCGCGTGGGCACCTCGAGCTCGGGGCGCTCGTGCGAGAGGTCGGCGATCATGCGGTCGATGTCGGCGTCGTCTACGGGGAGCAGCGGCGATTTCATCATGCGGAACAACGACGCCTCGTCGCGGTTCGTGCCGATGAGCAGCGGGACAGGATGCCCCTCCCCACGCGCCAGCACCGCAGCGGGGGCCTCGGGAACGAGGTCGCCGTCGATCACCGGGGCGAAGGCGATCGTGCCGGGCTCGGCTGTTGGAATGGCCGCGAACACGGCCATCTGCGCGGCGACGATCGCCGATGGCGTCGCGGCTCGGAGGCCTGCGACGTCGGTGACGCCGAGCTCGGTGAGCACGCGGTCGGCGATCCCCGCGGCGCGGTCGGCGTCGTAGACGCTCGAGGCCGGCGACGACTCGGCGATCGCCCGCCAGAAGAGGCCTTCGGCTGCCGGGCTCGTGAGGAGGGTCGTCACGAGCCCCCCACCGGCCGACTCGCCGAACACCGTCACGCGGTGGGGGTCGCCGCCGAAGGCGGCGATGTTGTCCTGCACCCACCGAAGGGCGAGCAGGATGTCGCCGAGCGCCGGGTTGGCTGTGAAGCCCTCATCGGGGAACACGCGCGTCAGATCGAGGAACCCCAGGGCGCCGATGCGGTAGTTGATCGTCACCACGACGGCGCCCGCGCGTGCAAGTGCCTCGCCGTCGTACATCGCCTGGCTGCTCGCCCCGAAGATGTACGCGCCGCCGTGGAGCCACACCATCACCGGTGCGGCACGGTCGCCCGAGGCATCCGGACTCCAGATGTTCAGCGTCAGGCAGTCCTCGTCGGTGGGGGTGTCGGCGGGGAGCTTCACCGCCGGGGTGTGACCCTGGGGGGCGGCAGGCCCGAACGCCCGCGCCTCGACCGGTCCCGACGCGGGTGGGGCCGCCTCGGAGGGTCGCCACCGCCCCTCGCCGGCGGGGGAAAGGGCATATCGGATGCCGCGCCAGCGGCGGACCCCGCCGGCCAGGCCGTCACCGTGGAAGACGCCCGCAGGGGCGGTCGCCGTGGCGGTGTCTGTCATCAGCTCGGGCTCCTGCCGGTCGATTCCTGCCATTCCACGACGAGCTCCGGCATCCGCTTCTCCAGGTAACGGAGGAACCCGGCGATCTCCCGTGCACGTTCGACCGATGCCGGCGCATCGGCGTTGTCGTCGGCGATCGCGTCGATGTCGTCGGCGAGGCGTCCGTACATGGGAGTCTGGGAGACGACCATCGAGCGCCAGCCGTCGTCGATGAGGTCGAAGCGCGCGACGCGCTCGCCGGGGCGCGAGAGTCGGTGCACCATCCGCATCGACTCCAGGTAGCGGACCGCGCCGGAGACCGCGGCGGGGGAGACACCCAGGCGCGACGCGAGTTCGGCGGCGGAATACCCCTCGTCGGGTGAGCCGACGAGGGCCATCATCACCCGTGCGGGCATGCGGGGCATCCCCGCGGCGGCCAGCATCGCCGCTGCCCGCTCCGCGCGCTCGACGCCGGGGTGGGACCTCTCCGGTTCAGCCACCCGTGGCAACTTCCCTGCGTCGCATGAGCATCAGGGACGACGCTACCCCGGCGACGGCGAGCACGACGAGCCAAACGCTGCCGTTCCAAGCGACGCCGTCCGCGGCCGGCACGGGTGCCGCGGCGAACGGCGAGAGCGAGACGATGTCTTCGTCGAGGCCCAGCAGTGCGCCGAACAGGGCCAGCGATGCCGCCGCGATCACCAGCACCCACCCCAGCGTCGTCGTCGCGCGGGGAAGGAGGGTGAAGACCACCGCGGTCAGGACGGGGAAGACCGCCGCTCCGAGGACCTGACCGGCGCCTGCGACCACCACGTCTGGGAGGATGGCGGGGTCTCCGCCACGCGCGAGGAGGGCCAGCGTCGCGGCCGCCACCGCCGCGGCGACGATGACGACGATTCCCGCGAGAGCGGTGGCGAGGAAGGCGCCGAGCCACCTCGCGCGTGCAACCGGGGTCGCCAGCGTCTGCTCGGCCGTGCCGTGCGTCTCCTCCTGGCGGGCGCGCTGCACGGTCTGCACCCCGAAGCACGCCGCCAAGGTGCCCACCATCACGAAGAAGGTGACGACGAGTCCCTGATCCATCGACCCCTGCGCGGCAAGCCGATCGAGCATGTCGGTGACGGCAGGGTTCTGTGTGGCGATCTCGTCGATGACGTCGCCGAGCGACGTCGACAGGGCGCCGACGACGGCAGCGCCGACGACCCAGGCGAGCAGGGATCCGGCGCTCACGCGCGTCGCCAGTCCGAGCGGGCGGGAGAGGAGAGCGGATGCCGCGGCGCGGCCCGGACGCGGAGAGATCACGCCGGCGCCGAGATCGCGGGTGGCCTGGAGCGCGGCGGCGAGCGTCAGCAGCGCCACGCTCACGCCGACCGCGAGGAGGATCGGCCGCGCGTCGTCGTCGGCGAAGGGCCGCACGTTCTCTGCCCACGCGAAGGGCGACAGCCAGGCCAATCCCGAGCTCTCCATCCGGGTGAGGTCGTCCGACGGCGTGCCGACGGCGTTGCCGATCCCCGCGGCGAGGAAGGCGACGAGGATCACCCCGACCGAGAAGGAGTTGGCCGCGCGCGAGCTGCGGAACAGTTGCGCCGAGACGAGACCGACCCCGAGGAACACGGCCGCCGAGGACGCGAGGGCACCCCCGAGCGCGACGCTGCCGCCTCCCCCGAGACCCGCCGCGATGAATGCGGCGGTGGTCGCTCCACCCAGGAGCACGCAGGCGATCAGTCCGTGGGCGACCGTCGCGATGAAGGGCGCTTGACGACCGGCGGGAGTGGCCGACACCGCGTCGGCGCGTCCCGTTTCCTCCTCGGCGCGCACGTGGCGAACGGCGAGGAAGCTCGCCATGAGCGCTCCGAGGAGGACGAGGAACGGGAGGATGGTGAAGACGAGGAATGCGCCTTCGCTCGCCCCGGACGGCAGTCCGCGGAAGAGAAGGATGGCAGGGTTGGCCAGCGCGACGGCCAGGAGCGTCTGTCGTTCGGATTCGGCGGCGAACGCTTCGCTGACACCCGCCGTGGCCGAGAAGCACAGGGCGGCGGTCGCGAGGATCCACACCAGCAGCTGCACGCCGTCGCGTCGCAGACGCTGGGCCAGGAGGATCACGACGCCTCCACGGGCTCGTCGCCGTAGTGGCGCAGGAACAGCTCCTCCAGGCTCGGCGGCTCGATGCGCAGACCCTCGACGCCGAGACGGGACAGTTCGGGAAGCGCGGCGGTCACCCGGTCGCTGTCGAGCGACATTCGGACCCGCCCGCCCTCCACCTCGACGTCGTGCGCGCCCGGGATGGCGGGGACGGCTCCGTCACGGGCGGAGAACGAGACCGAGGTGCGGGTGAGGTGGCGAAGTTCGGCGAGGGTGCCGGATTCCACGACCCGACCCGCCCGGATGATCGAGACGTGATCGCAGACCTGCTCGACCTCGGGGAGGATGTGGCTGGAGAGCAGCGCCGTCGCCCCGGATTCCTTGGCTCGCTGAAGCTCGGTGCGGAAGACCAGTTCCATCAGCGGGTCCAGGCCGCTGGTCGGCTCGTCGAAGATGTACAGGTCTGCGGGCACGGCGAAGGCGGCGATGAGCGCGACCTTCTGTCGATTGCCCTTCGAGTAGGTGCGGCCCTTCCTGCGCGGGTCGAACTGGAAGACCTCGCACAGTCGCTCGCGTTCCGCGCGGTATCGGGCGTCGTTCCGGCCGGCGCCGCGCAGGCGGGAGAGGAAGTCGATGGCCTCTCCTCCCGTGAGGTTCGGCCAGATGCTCACGTCACCGGGAACGTACGCGATTCGGCGGTGCAGGCGCACCGCGTCGCGCCACGGATCGCCGCCGAGCACGCGCGCGTCGCCGGACGTGGCGCGCGCGAGGCCGAGAAGGATGCGGATCGTCGTCGACTTCCCCGCCCCGTTCGGGCCGAGGAATCCGTGAACCTGTCCCGCGGGAACGTGGAGGTCGAGGCCGTCGAGAGCGGCGACCCGCCCGTATCGCTTGACGAGGCCGTGCGTGCGGATGACGTCTGTCATGCGGGTGACGCTACACGCGTTTCACGAATTTGTGAATAGTGTGCGCTGCGGCCCGGTGTGTATACGTCGCCGTGACTATCGCCGCATCGACCCCGTCAATTCGGCGAATATGTATACACTGGTGCTGACCACGGGAGGTGATGTGTGTGCGGGCGAGTGATCGGGCGTACGCGACCCTCCTCGACGAGATCCAGCAGGGGGTTCTCGCGCCGGGCACCGTCCTCGGCGAGGTCGAGCAGTCGACCCGTCTCGGGGTGAGCCGCACACCGCTGCGCGAAGCGCTCGCGCGCTTGGTCGCCGACGGGCTCGTCGTACAGCAGTCCCCCCGCGTGACGGTGGTCGCACCCATCGACTCCGACGACATCCGCGCCCTCTTCGAGGTGCGCCGCGCCCTCGAGGAGGCCGCTGCCCGCGCGGCCGCCCGCAGCCACCACCGCCGGCGCTTCGCCGAGTTGGCCGAGAGCTTCGCCGAGGTGGACGTCAGCAGCGCGGCAGCGCGTGAGGAGTACTACGCCCTCATCGCGCGTTTCGATGCCGCCCTCGACGCCGCGCACGGCAACGACTACCTCACCGCCGCCCTCCGCCCCGTCCGCACACACCTGGTGCGGGTGCGTAGGCTCGCACGCGAGCACACCGGCCGCTTGGCGGCATCCGTCTCAGAACACCACCTGATCGCGCAGGCCATCGCCGACGGCGACGCCGACCTCGCCGCCCACGCCACGCACGTCCACCTTCACCACGCGCTCTCGCACGTGATCGCATCCCCCCGCACCCAGCAAGGAGCAGCATGACCGTCACCCACCATCTGCGCGTCCACCGCAGCGATGAACACCTGCCGCGCGAGGGGCAGCTCGCCTGGCACATCGCGGAGGTGGCCGCCGACCCCGTCGAGGTCGACGCCGACACGACCGACATGATCATCAACCGCATCATCGACAACGCCGCGGTCGCGGCCGCGTCCCTCACCCGGGCGCCCGTGAGCGCCGCACGCCAGCAGGCGCTCGATCACGCGGTGTCGGTGGGCGGCGACGGCGCGACGATCTTCGGGTGCGCGCTCGAGCGGCGCACGAGCCCCGAATGGGCGGCGTGGGCGAACGGCGTGGCCGTGCGGGAGCTCGACTATCACGACACCTTCCTCGCCGCCGACTACTCGCATCCAGGCGACAACATCCCGCCGATCCTCGCCGTGGCCCAGCACGTCGGTGCCGACGGGCGGGCGTTGCTGCGCGGCATCGCCACGGGATACGAGATCCAGATCGACCTGGTGCGCGCGATCTGCCTGCACAAGCACAAGATCGACCACGTCGCCCACCTGGGCCCGTCGGCGGCCGCCGGGATCGGCACGCTGCTCGACCTTCCCGTCGAGACGATCTACCAGGCTGTCGGTCAGGCCCTGCACACCACCACGGCCACTCGGCAGTCGCGCAAGGGAGAGATCTCCACCTGGAAGGCCCACGCGCCCGCGTTCGCCGGAAAGATGGCGGTCGAGGCCGTCGACCGTGCGATGCGCGGCGAGACCTCGCCCTCGCCGATCTACGAGGGTGAGGACGGCGTGATCGCCTGGATGCTCGACGGCCCCGACGCCTCGTACGACGTGCCCCTGCCCGCCGCGGGAGAGCCGAAGCGCGCCATTCTGGATTCGTACACCAAGGAGCATTCGGCCGAGTACCAGGCGCAGGCCTGGATCGACCTGGCGCGGAAGCTCCACGGCGAGCACCCGGCAGCGACCGATCCCGCGAACGTAGCCTCGATCGTGCTGCACACCTCGCACCACACCCACTACGTGATCGGATCGGGCGCGAACGACCCGCAGAAGTACGACCCCACCGCGTCGCGCGAGACCCTCGACCACTCGATCCCGTACATCTTCGCCGTCGCCCTCCAGGACGGCGGCTGGCACCACGTCGACTCGTACACGCCCGAGCGCGCGGGGCGGGCCGACACGGTCGAGCTCTGGCAGAAGATCACCACGGCCGAGGACGCCGAATGGACTCGCCGCTACCACTCCGACGACCCGAACGAGAAGGCCTTCGGTGGTCGCGTAGTGATCACGCTCACCGACGGCACCGTGATCGAAGACGAGATCGCCGTCGCCGACGCGCACCCTCTCGGGGCGCGGCCCTTCGCGCGGGGCGACTACGTGCGCAAGTTCCGGCTGCTCGCCGAACCCGTGCTCGCGCCCGAGGAGATCGAGCGCTTCCTCGGGCTCGCCGAGCGCCTGCCCGAGCTCACCGCCGACGAGGTGCGGCAGCTCTCGATCGTCGCCAAGCCCGGGGTGCTGGCCACCGCGCCGGCGCCGAAGGGCCTCTTCTGATGCTGTACTCGACCGTTCCTGCGCATGAGAAGCGGCGTGCGTTCCGTGAGCGGCTGCGCTCGGGCGAGCTCCTGCGCTTCCCCGGTGCCTTCAACCCGCTGTCGGCGCGCCTCATCGAGCGGAAGGGCTTCGAGGGCGTCTACATCTCGGGGGCGGTGCTCTCGGCCGACCTGGGGCTTCCCGACATCGGCCTCACAACCCTCCCCGAGGTGGCCGGTCGCGGTCAGCAGATCGCGCGCATGACCGACCTCCCCGCGCTCATCGATGCCGACACCGGGTTCGGCGAGCCGATGAACGTCGCCCGCACCATTCAGACACTCGAAGACGCAGGGATCGCCGGCACCCACATCGAGGATCAGGTCAACCCGAAGCGCTGCGGTCACCTCGACGGCAAGTCGGTCGTCGACGAAGACACGGCGATCAAGCGCATCCGCGCAGCGGCGGACGCGAGGCGCGACCCGAACTTCCTCATCATGGCGCGCACCGACATCTGTGCCGTCGACGGGTTGGATGCCGCCATCGACCGCGCCCGCGCGCTGGTCGACGCCGGAGCCGACGCGATCTTCCCCGAGGCTATGCGCGACCTGTCGGAGTTCGAGGCGGTGAGGCGCGCGATCGACGTGCCGATCCTGGCGAACATGACCGAGTTCGGCAAGAGCGACCTCTTCTCGGTGGCGCAGCTTCGGGATGTCGGTGTGAACATCGTCATCTGGCCGGTGTCGCTGCTGCGGATCGCGATGGGGGCGGCGTCGCGCGCCCTCGATACGCTCGTCGACGAGGGTCACCTCACCTCGAAGCTCGGCGAGATGCAGCACCGCGCCGACCTGTACGACCTCATCGACTACGAGCAGTACACCCGTTTCGATCAGGACGTCTTCAACTTCCAGATCGACACCACCGGTCGTTGAGCGAGCGAAGCGAGACGAAACGCCAGCAAAGGAGCACCGCATGACCGAACCCGACATCAAGAAGGGCCTCGCCGGCGTCGTCGTGGACTACACGGCGGTCTCGAAGGTCAACCCCGAGACGAACTCGCTGCTGTACCGCGGATACCCGGTGCAGGAGCTCGCCGCGACCCAGCCGTTCGAGGCGGTGGCCTTCCTGCTGTGGAACGGCGAGCTGCCCACCGATGTGGAGCTGGCGAAGCTTCGCGCGACCGAACGCTCGTACCGCGCGCTCCCCGCCGACGTGCGGGCCGCGATCGACCTGGTTCCGCTCGATGCGCACCCGATGGACGAGGTGCGGACCGCTCTCAGCCTCATCGGCGCACGGGATCTCGCCGGTACCGGCTCGGTTCTCGACGCGAGCGGGAGCGCCGAGGAGAACCTCGCGCGCAGCATCCGTCTCTTCTCCGTCCTGCCGGCCATCGTCGCCTATGGGCAGCGGCGCCGGCGGGGTCAGCAGCCCGTCGCGCCGCGGGATGACCTCGACTACGCGGCGAACTTCCTCTGGATGACCTTCGGCGAGGAAGCCGATCCGGTCGTCGTCGACGCGTTCAACCGGTCGATGATCCTCTACGCCGAGCACTCGTTCAACGCCTCAACCTTCACCGCGCGGGTGATCGCGTCGACGCTCAGCGACCTGTACTCGGCGGTCGTCGGCGCCGTCGGCGCCCTGAAGGGACCGCTCCACGGTGGAGCGAACGAAGCCGTGCTGCACATCTTCGACGAGATCGGCTCGGCCGAGAACGTCGTGCCGTGGCTCGACGCGGCGCTCGCCGAGAAGCGCAAGATCATGGGGTTCGGACACCGCGTCTACAAGCGCGGCGACTCGCGGGTGCCGACGATGAAGGCCGCGCTCGACACTCTCGTCGCGCACTACGACCGGCCCGATGTGCTCGCGCTCTACGAGACGCTCGAGTCGGAGTTCGTCTCGCGCAAGGGCATCTACCCGAATCTCGACTACCCGTCGGGCCCGGCCTACAACCTGATGGGCTTCGACACCCTCACCTTCACGCCGCTGTTCGTCGCGGCGCGGATCGTCGGGTGGACGGCGCACGTGATCGAGCAGCTGGGTGCGAACGCCCTCATCCGGCCGCTTTCGGAGTACAACGGCCCCGACGAGCGGCACGTCGAGGGGTATGTGCCCGACGAGGCCGTGCTGGCCGTCGCCGATCGTCCGGAGGAGTCGGCGGGGTGAGTGTCTGGTTCGGCGATGTGGCCGCCGTCGACCTCGATGCGATGGCGCCCGGCACGATGATCGAGAACCTCGGCATCGAGATCGTCGAGGTGCGGGATGACGCGCTGGTCGGCCGGATGCGGGTGGATCACCGCACCACGCAGCCGGCGGGTGTGCTGCACGGCGGGGCGTCGGTCGCCGTCGCCGAGACGCTGGCGTCGTGGGCCGGATACCTCGCTGTCGACCGGGAGAAGTTCCACGTCGTGGGGCAGGAGATCAACGCGAACCATTTGCGTCCGGTCTCGTCGGGGTGGGTCACCGCCACCGCGTCGCCGGTGCATCTGGGCCGACGGGCGCACGTGTGGGAGATCCGGATCGTGGACGACGCGGACAGGTTGGTCTGCATCTCGCGGTGCACCCTCGCGGTGATCGAGCAGCGGAGCTCGTACGCCACCCCGGATCGGAGGCTGGCGCTGTGAGGTCGGCGGTGATCGTCGACGCGGTGCGCACGGTCGCGGGGCGCGGGAAGCCGGGCGGTGCGCTGTCCGGGGTGCATCCGGTGGATCTCGCCGCGGGGGTGCTGGAGGGCCTGCTCGAGCGGAACGGGCTGGAGTCGGCGCAGGTCGACGATGCGATCCTCGGATGCGTGAGCCAGATCGGCGATCAGGCGATGAACATCGCCCGGCAGGCGGTGCTCGCTGCGGGGTTCGACGAGTCGGTTCCGGCGACGACGATCGACCGCCAGTGCGGATCGAGTCAGCAGGCCGTGCACTTCGCCGCGCAGGGCGTGATCGCCGGTGCGTACGACATCGTCATCGCCGGGGGAGTGGAGTCGATGAGCCGCGTGCCGCTCGGCTCTTCGCGTCAGGGCGGGTCTGTGTCATCCGGTCTGCGAGCACGGTATCCCGAGGGCCTCGTGAACCAGGGAGTGTCGGCGGAGTTGATCGCCGAACGCTGGAACCTGGGGCGCGAAGAACTGGATGCGTTCGCCGCCGAGTCCCACCGACGCGCTGCCGCGGCGTGGGGCGATGACCGATTCGCCTCGCAGCTGATCCCGGTCGCGGGTGTCGAATCCTCGATGGATGAGACGGTGCGGGCTCAGACGACGCCGGAGAAGCTCGCGGGGCTCGCGCCCGCCTTTCGCACCGATGAGCTCGCGGCGCGCTTCCCGGAGCTCGAGTGGCGGATCACGGCGGGCAACTCGTCGCCCTTGACCGATGCCGCGTCGGCGGTGCTGATCATGAGCGAGGAGCGGGCGCTCGCGCTCGGGCTCGCACCGCGGGCGCGGTTCCACGCCTTCGCCGTGGTCGGCGATGATCCGCTGATGATGCTGACCGGACCGATACCGGCGACAAGGCGGATCCTCGAGCGGAGCGGGCTGTCGATCGACGACCTCGACGTGTTCGAGGTGAACGAGGCGTTCGCATCGGTGCCGCTCGCCTGGCTGGCCGAGGTCGGCGCCGACCCGTCGAAGCTGAATCCGTGGGGCGGGGCGATCGCCCTCGGTCACGCGGTCGGGGCGTCGGGAACGAGGCTGCTCGGCACGATGCTGGCGTACCTCGAGGCGACGGGTGGACGCTACGGACTGCAGACCATGTGCGAGGGCGGCGGCATGGCCAACGCGACGATCATCGAGCGGCTCGGCTGAGTCGCGCTACCGTTCCCGCATGCGCATCGTCGTGTCGGGTACGCACGCCGCGGGCAAGAGCACGCTCATCTCCGATTTCGTGGAGCGGCATCCTGCTTTCGTCGTCTTCTCCGACCCCTTCGACCTCATCGACGAGCGCTGGGACGGTCCGCATCCGGCGGCATTCGCCGCGCAGCTCCGCATCGCGGCGGATCGTCTGCGGCACCCGGAGGCTGCGGACCTGATCGCCGAGCGCGGACCGCTCGACTTCCTCGCCTACCTGTGGGCGCTGGATCGGATGGATGTCGCCGACGTCGCCCCCGAGCTTCTCGACCGCGCGAGAGCGATCACCGCTGAGGCGATGCACCACGTCGATCTCATCGTCGTCCTCCCTCTCGCTGCCGATGACGTCGACGGACCGGCCCCTGACGAGGACGGAGAGTACGCCGAGCTTCGCGAGATGATGAACGACATCCTTCTCGACCTCGTCGACGATGAAGACCTGGTCGGTCCGCGCGCTCGCACCGTCGAGATCGGCGGCGCGCGCGAAGCGCGACTCGCGGCGCTCACCGACGCTGTCGACCGGTTCGGTCGTTGAGCGAGGAGCGCCGCGACGAGACGAAACGCGGTGGCATGTCGTTTCCTCTCGCTGCGCTCGCTCAACCACCGGCTCGGGCGGTGACGCCTGCGAGCATGGTCGTGTGCCGGCCCGGCACGTCCACTCGCGAACCTGGAGCTTCGTCGGCGAGCCTCTGATGGTCACCTATCCGGACGGCGACCGGGTGATCGCCGACGTCAGGGGTTGAGGCGGTCGGTCTCGGCGATCAGGTCGAGGCGAGTGAGAAGGAGATCGCCCGAGCTCTCGATCGCGCCGAAGGCGTGTGCGGTGACGAGCATCGCGATGAGCGAGACCGCGAGGATGGCCGGCAAGGCGTAACGACGGCGGACGGTCAGGACGACGACGAGGACCGCCGTGAGGATCGCGATGGTCTGCCCCGAGACGGTGGCCGCGTGCATGCGGAACGCCGAGTCGACGGTCAAGGCGCCGTACCCGTTGAAGGCGGCCGAGAGGGCGAAGGGGATCAGCAAGACGCCGACGACGAAGACGATTCCACGGCTGACCGGACGGCGTGGCGGCGCGATGGCGGCCGGCTCGACCGTCGACTGCTGCGTCATGGTGCGACCCTAGCCTCCGGGCCTCTGCGGGGCCAGGGTTCGGATCCTGGCGGTGGACGGCGAGCCCGTCGCCCGACGGGATCGTGCGAGCCGCCTGCACAACTCCTCTCCACCGCGCAGATCGCTCGCCCGGAGGGCATTTCTCGGCGAAATCTGAGGAGTTATGCCGATGCCGCCGTCCCCAACTCCTGCAGATTCGGCGCGGAACCCGGGGATTCGGGACTTCGCGGCCCGGCGTCGCGTGAACTGCAGGAGTTCGGGACGCCGCGCGTCGCGCGTGGGCGCGGCTCAGTCCCGTGGTGGGGTCGATCGCGGCGTCGCGCCAGCCCACTACGGGCGTGTCATCGACGCTTGGTAGCGTTCCGGCATGCCCGACTCCGACCTCGACCCCATCGCCGTCGGCTACCGACGGTTCGCCGACCTCGAAGCCCACGGCACCTCGGCGATCTATGAGGATTGGGCGCGCGCGATCGCGGATGACCCCGAGATCCTCGCGCTCCTTGCCGAACTGCCACGGCGCAAGCAGCAGCCGCACCTGATCTTCGCCTGCGCGCGCCTGCTCGGCGCGCCCGTCGGGCCGTTCCCGCCGCTCCGAGAATGGATGCTCGCCCGCTGGCCGGAGCTCCGCGCGGAGGCGCTCGTGCGCGCGACGCAGACGAACGAGGCGGGGCGGTGCGCGGTGCTTCTCCCCGTGCTCTCGCGGTTGCCCGGTCCCCTCGCCCTCATCGAGGCCGGTGCCTCGGCGGGGCTCACCCTCTACCCCGATCGGTACAGCTACCGCTACGACGTTGAGGGCCACATCCGCGCGCTGGATCCTGCCGATGGGACGAGCGGTGCCATCCTCGAATGCACCATCGATGAGGCGAGCGTTCCCGAGAGGCTCCCTGAAGTCGTCTGGCGGGCGGGTATCGACCTCAACCCGCTCGATATCACCGACCCCGCCGCCCTCACCTGGCTCGAGACCCTCATCTGGCCCGAGCACGATCACCGTCGCCGGCGCCTGGACGCCGCGGCGGCCATCGCCGCGGCCGACCCGCCGCACCTCGAGCAGGGCGACATCCTCGAGCGTGTTCCCGGTCTCGTTTCCCGCGCACCACGCGGTGCCCGCGTGGTCGTCTATCACAGCTCGGTCGTCATGTACCTCGATGCCGAGCGCCGTGCCGCATTCGCCGACCTCATGCGCAGCCTCGACGACGTCACCTGGGTGAGCAACGAGGGGTCCGACGTCTTCACCGGTATCACCATGAAGGCAGGGGTGGATGCCGGTGGCCGCAACATCCTCGCGGTGAACGGCGAACCGCTCGCCCTCGCGGGCACGCACGGGCAGAGCTACGAGGCACTCCCCGGCGCAGAGCTCAAGGTCTGATCCCTTCTCCTGCGGAGATGCGCGCTCACGCGGATCATCGGGGCGCAAACCATCCGCGGGGAGGCGGAAGATGCGCGCGAGCGCGTGAGCGCGCGAGCGTCTGAGCGCAACAAGCGCCGCGCGTCGCGCGTGGGCGCGGCTCAGTCCCGCAGGTAGCCCGTGGCGGGGTCGATCTCGGCCAGGAACGCGGCGATGTGATCGCGGGCCTCGGCGTCGGTGAGCGCCGCGCCGTCGGTGCGTCCGATGGCGAAGCCGTACCCCGTGTTCGGGCCGCTCAGCCAGGCGAAGTGATTCGCGCCTTCGTGCAGGGTCACCTCGAAGGTCTCGCCTTGGACCCTCAGGACGCGTGACTCATTCCCGAACATCATCCGCCCGCCCGCGCACCAGCGACGGGAGCCGGTGGTCGATCAGGGTGAGGATGATGGCCAGCACGATGCCGATCGCGAGGACGACGAAGGAGTTGAGGACCGATGCGGTCAACCCGATCTCGGTGACGTCGAGGAACGGATACGGGTACCACCCGGTGATCGCCCCGTGGAGGAAGGTGTACACCAGCCACAGCACCGGCCAGATGAAGGCGAGGAGCGTCGTCGTCCACGAGATGCGGGGCCGCGGCCCGAAGATGAGCCAGCCGACGAGTGTCGCCCACGGCGCGATGTAGTGGAAGCCGATCGTGGCGACCAGCGCCCAGCCCTGTGGGTCGACGAGGCGGGCGAGGACGGTCTCGTAGACGAGGCCGGTGATGATGATGCCGAGCAGGGCATCCATACGGAGCACCCGCCACACCTTCCCGTCACGGTGCACGTTCAGCATCAGCGCAATCGACGTCGCGAGCACGAACAGGTTGCTCTGGATAGTGAAGAAGCTGAACAACCTGACCAGGCGTGTGCCGATGGGTCCGGTCGCGTTCGATCCGGAATTCGCGTCCTGTCCACCGGTGAGGATCAACACGATCTGAATCACCAGCGCGATGGCGACGACCACCGCGATCGCGCCGTACCAGGCCCGCGCGATCCGCACGCGGACGTCTTGTCTCTGCTCCGTCACCGTTGTCGTCATGTCTTCCCCCGATCCTGAAACGCTTTCCCCAGCCCGGCACATCGTATCCATCTGCCTGTGGGCCAGGGAACAACCGGAGAGAGGTGGCGTCATGCACCCAGCGCAGATCCGCCTCCCGCTCGACTGCAAGCGATTGCGGGGATGAGGCAACAAACCTCGTGGCACCCGCGCGAAACCGCAACGTTAAGGGATTCTCATGATGTAAGCGCTTGCAAACAGAACGCTTTCCCAGGTACGGTCACCCGGAGTCCCCCATCCGCACGTCGCCGTGCCGCCCCTTCAGGAGCCCCGTGTCGAAGCCGACCTCCTCCCGTGTCCGCCGCGTTCTGGCTGCCTTCACCGGCGCCGCGCTCGTCCTCAGCGGGAGCGTCGCGCTCACCCCCGCGGCCACCGCCGCGACCCCGCCCGACGATGCGCGCACCGTCGCCCTCGTCGGCTCCCTGCAGTCCGAGCTCGGCTGCTCCGATGACTGGCAGCCCGACTGCGCGGCCACCGAGCTCGCCCTCACCGACACCGAGGGTGTGTACGCGGCCGAGTTCGAGGTGCCCGCCGGCACCTACGAGTACAAGGTCGCGCTCAACGACGCATGGGATGAGGCCTACGGCCTCGACGGCGGCGCCGACAACATCCCGCTCACGATCGCCGGGCCCACCACCCTGCGCTTCACTTTCGACGACACCGTCGACCGAGTGGGTCTCGAAGCGCTCGGCCTCCGTGGCGGCTACGACGGCGCGGACGACGCGCTGGTCGCATCGCCGGTACGCCAGCCGGGCAGCGACGAGCAGTTCTACTTCGTCATGACCGACCGGTTCGCCAACGGCGACCCGACGAACGACACCGGCGGCTTCGAGGGCGACCGCCTCGCGACCGGGTTCGACCCGACCGACAAGGGCTTCTTCCACGGCGGCGACATCGCCGGTCTCCGCGCGAACCTCGACTACATCGAAGGTCTCGGAACGAGTGCGATCTGGCTGACCCCGAGCTTCGCCAACCGCCCGGTGCAGGGCGAGGGCGAGAACGCCAGCGCCGGGTACCACGGCTACTGGGTCACCGACTTCACCCGCATCGACCCGCACCTCGGTACCAACGAAGAGCTCGAGGCCCTCATCGCCGAGGCCCACGACCGCGGCATCAAGGTCTACTTCGACATCATCACCAACCACACCGCCGACGTGATCTCGTACGACGAGGGCCAGTACTCCTACATCGACCAGGCGACCTCGCCCTACCTCGATGCGGCCGGCAACGCCTTCACCCCCGATGACTACGCCGGCGGCGACACCTTCCCCGAGCTCGACCCCGCGACATCCTTCCCCTACACCCCGGTCATCGCCGAAGCCGATCAGAACGCCAAGACCCCCGAGTGGCTGAACGACCCGACGCTGTACCACAACCGCGGCGACTCGACCTGGTCGGGAGAGTCGGTCACCTACGGCGACTTCTCGGGCCTCGACGACCTGATGACCGAGCACCCCACGGTGGTCAACGGCTTCGTCGCGGTGTACCAGGACTGGATCGACCTCGGCATCGACGGGTTCCGCATCGACACCGCCAAGCACGTGAACTTCGAGTTCTGGGAGACGTGGTCGACCGAGGTGCTCGACTACGCCCACGCGCAGGGCAAGCCCGACTTCTTCATGTTCGGCGAGGTCTACGACGCCGACCCGGTGAAGCTCTCGCCCTACGTCCGCGACACCGACATGAACAGCGTGCTCGACTTCGCCTTCCAGTCGTCGGCCATCAGCTTCGCCGCGGGCAACAGCGCCAAGGGTCTGCGGAGCCTGTACGCCGGCGACGACCGGTACACCACCCCCGACAGCTCGGCGACCGCGCTGCCGACCTTCCTCGGCAACCACGACATGGGCCGGGTCGGATACTTCCTGAAGAACACGGATGACGCGCTGGCGCGCGACCTCCTCGCCCACGAGCTGATGTTCTTCGGCCGCGGCCAGCCGGTGGTCTACTACGGCGACGAGCAGGGCTTCGCCGGCGCCGACCCCGGAAACGACAAGAGCGCCCGCCAGAGCCTCTTCGCCAGCCAGGTCGCCGAGTACCAGGAGCAGACGCTCCTCACCGGCGAGACCGCGGGCTCGGTCGACCGCTTCGACACCGACGCCCCCGTCTACACCCACATCGCCGCGCTGTCGCAGCTGCGAGAAGACCACCCGGCGCTGTCGACCGGGGCGCAGATCGAGCGCTACGCCGACAACGGCGCGGGTGTCTACGCCTTCTCACGCGTCGACCGCGACGAGAAGACCGAGTACCTCGTCGCCCTGAACAACACCACGGCCGACAAGACCGTCGAGGTGACGACGTTGACGGCGGATGCCTCGTTCACCCCGATCTACGGCACCGACCAGGGCCTCACGACCGATGCCGCCTCGACGGCGTCGGTCACCGTCCCCGCCCTCTCGGCAGTGGTCTATCGCGCCGACGCGACCGTCACCGCCCCCGAGGCCGCACAGGAAATCTCGGTGTCTGCACCCGCCCCGGGCGCGGCGCTGACGGGTCAGGTGGCGATCGCAGCGGATGTCGCCGACGCGACCTGGCAGGAGACGAGCTTCGCCTGGCGGGTCGTCGGATCCGACGAGTGGACCTCGCTCGGCACGGCCGAGGACACCGACCCCCGCGTCTTTCACGACATCCGCGGCCTCCAGACCGGCACGCTGGTGGAGTATCGCGCGGTCAGCGTCGACGCCGCGGGGCAGCGTTCGGCGGCGTCGACCTACGCTTCGGTGGGTAACGCCGTGACGCTCGAGGTGCCCGAGGTTCCCGAGTCGCCGATCGACATGGTGACCGTGCCCGGAAGCCTCAACTCCGAGATGGGTTGCGCGGGCGACTGGGCCCCCGGCTGCGAGGCGGCGAAGCTCACCCTCGGCGCCGATGGCATCTGGAAGGGCACCTTCGACCTTCCGGCAGGGGACTACGAGTACAAGGTCGCCCTCAACGGATCGTGGGACGTCAACTACGGCGCGAACGGTGTGCTCGACGGGACCAACATCGCCATCACGCACGCCGGTGGTCCGATCACGTTCTACTTCGACCCGCGCTCGAACATCGTGCAGTCCACCGCCGAGGGTCCGATCGTGACGGTCCCCGGGTCGATGCAGGACGAGCTCGGCTGCGCCGGCGACTGGGCGCCGGACTGCCTCGCCACCCTCATGGCCGACGGCGACGGTGACGGCGTCTACGAGTTCACGACCGATCAGATCCCCGCCGGCGCCTACGAGGCGAAGGTCGCGCACGGCCTGAGCTGGGATGAGAACTACGGCGTCGGGGGCACGCCCGGGGGCGGCAACTACAGCTTCAGCGCCGCTGACGGCGAACTCATCGTCTTCCGCTACACCCTCGACACCCACCTGCTCGAGATCGAGGTGACGAACCCGCCGCTCGCGGGCACCGGTGAGCTCCGTGCGCACTGGATCGACGAGAACACCCTCGCCTGGCCGAGCGACCTCGGTGCGGACGCTGCTGACGCGACCTGGCAGCTGCACGCCTCGCCCGCGGCATCCCTCGCTCTCGAAGACGATGAGATCGTCGGCGGCGACGCGTTCGATCTGACCGTGATCGACGGAGGACTGACCGAGGATCAGCAGGCGCGGTTCCCGGCGCTTGCCGACTTCGTCGCGCTCGAACTCTCGGATGCCGACGCCGCGGCGCTGCTCCAGGGGCAGCTGATGGTGTCGCAGCGGGGCGCCGACGGCGCGGTCGCCGCGTTCACGGGTGTGCAGATCCCCGGTGTGCTCGACGACCTCTACGCCGGCGCGGTCGCCGACGTCGACCTCGGCGTGACCTTCGACGGCGACGTGCCGACCTTCCGCCTCTGGGCGCCGACGTCGCAGTCCGCGACCCTTCTGACCTGGGACGCCGGGGGAGACCCGGCCGACGCCGAGCGGCATGACGCCGAGTGGGACGCGGCATCCGGGGTCTGGACCGTCGAAGACGGCAGCGCCCTCGCGGGTGCGGAGTACCTCTGGGAGGTCGTCGTCTACGCCCCGTCGACCCGAGCGATCGAGACCAACCGGGTCACCGACCCCTACGCGGTCGCCCTGACGCTCAACTCGACCGCGTCCGTCGCCGTGGACCTCGCCGCCGACGACTGGCGTCCCGAGGCGTGGGAGGAGACCCCGGCGCCGGTCATCGACCGCCCGGTCGACCGCGCGATCTACGAGCTCCACGTCCGCGACTTCTCGATCGGTGACACCACGGTCCCCGAGGAGGAGCGCGGCACCTACCGGGCGTTCACGCGCGACAGCGCGGGCACCGCACAGCTGCGCGAACTCGCCGACGCCGGCATCAACACCGTGCACCTGCTCCCGACCTTCGACATCGCCACGATCGAGGAGGACCGTTCGCAGCAGGCGCAGCCCGACTGCGACCTGGCTTCGTACGGCCCCGCCGACACCGCGCAGCAGGCCTGCATCGAGGCGATCGCCGACGCCGACGGCTTCAACTGGGGCTACGACCCGTACCACTTCTCCACGCCCGAGGGCTCGTACGCCGTCGACGCCGAGGGCGGCGCGCGCGTGCACGAGTTCCGCGAGATGGTCGGGGCGCTGCACGGCATGGGGCTCCAGGTCGTGCTCGACCAGGTGTTCAACCACACCGCCCAGTCGGGTCAGGGCGAGAAGTCGGTGCTCGACAAGGTCGTACCGGGCTACTACCACCGCCTGAACCTCGCCGGGGGAGTGGAGACCTCCACCTGCTGCCAGAACGTCGCGACCGAGCACGAGCTCGCCGAGAAGCTCATGGTCGACTCGGTGGTGCTGTGGGCCAAGCAGTACAAGGTCGACGGATTCCGCTTCGACCTCATGGGCCACCACTCCAAGGCCAACATGCTCGCGGTGCGCGCCGCGCTCGACGAGCTGACCCTCGAAGAGGACGGCGTCGACGGTTCGGCGATCTATCTCTACGGCGAGGGCTGGAACTTCGGCGAGGTGGCGAACAACGCCCTGTTCGAGCAGGCCACGCAGGGTCAGCTCGGCGGCACCGGCATCGGCACCTTCAGCGACCGGCTGCGCGACGCCGTCCACGGCGGCAGCCCTGTGGCCGGTGAGACGGTGCAGCAGCAGGGCTTCGGCACCGGGCTCGGCACCGACCCCAACGGGGTGCCCATCAACGGCACGCCGGAGGAGGCGCTGGCCGACCTCGGACTGCAGACCGACCTGGTCAAGCTCGGGCTCGCGGGGAACCTCCGCGACTTCACGCTCACCGATCACACCGGTGCGGTGAGGGCCGGCGACGAACTCGATTACCGCGGGTCGCCCGCCGGCTACGCCGAGCAGCCCGACGAGATCATCACCTACGTCGACGCGCACGACAACGAGACGCTCTACGACCTGTCGGTGCTCAAGCTTCCGGCCGACACGGCGATGGCCGACCGGGTGCGCATGAACACCCTGTCGCTGGCGACGACCGCGTTCGCCCAGACGCCGTCGTTCTGGCACGCCGGCACCGAGCTGCTGCGCTCGAAGTCGCTGGACCGCAACAGCTACAACTCCGGCGACTGGTTCAATCGCATCGACTGGACCGGGCAGGAGTCGACCTTCGGCTCGGGTCTCCCGCGGGCGGCCGACAACGAGGACAAGTGGGCGATCATGAGCCCCCTGCTGGCGGATCCGGCCCTGAAGCCCGCTGCAGCCGACATCACCGCCGCCGAGGCATCCGCTCTGGATCTGCTGCGGACGCGCGAGGATGTCGACCTGCTGCGCCTCGGATCGGCGGCTCTCATCCAGGAGAAGGTGTCGTTCCCCGGCAGCGGCCCGGAGGCCCCTGCGGGCCTGTTGGTGATGCTCATCGACGACCTCCTCGGCGAGGATGTCGACCCCGAGCTGAGCGGTGCGCTGGTGGTCTTCAACGTCTCGCCCGACGCGGTCTCGCAGACGCTGCCCGAGCTCGAGGGGCGCTCGTTCGCCCTCGCGCCGACGCTCGCGGACGGCACCGACGAGGTCGTGAAGTCCACAGCGTGGGATGCCGCGACCGGCGACCTGACCGTGCCGGCGCGCTCCGTGGCGGTGCTGGTCGAGGGCCAGGCCGACGGCGGGTCCGGCGAGGAGCCCGGTGAGGGTCCCGGCGACGGATCCGGTGAGGGCCCCGGTGACGGATCGGGCGAGCAGCCTGGTGCAGGCTCGGGTGTCGGGTCGGATGACGACGGCGCGTCGACCGGCGGAGACTCGGCCGCCCCGGGTGTGCTGGGGGTGACCGGTTCGGAGCTGCCGTTCGGCCTCGCCATTGCGGCGGTGCTCCTCCTTCTCGGAGGGGCGCTGATGGTGATCCTTCGTCGGGCGGCGGCGCGGCGCGGCTGACCGCCCGTCACAGCGGACCACGTCGGGGTCGCGCAGGGTCTCACCCGAGATGTCCTGCGCGACCCCGACATCGGCTTACGCCGGAAGCGGCGAACCGACCCGAACCAGATTGCCGTCGGGGTCGACGAGCGCGAACTCGACCAGGCCGTACTCGGTGGTGGCGGGCGGCGTGATGCGGTGGCCGGTCGCCGCGTCGGGAACGACGTGCGCTCGCCACTGCTCGTACAGCGATTCGGCGTCGTCGACGTAGAGGTAGCACATGCTCGCCGTGGTCAGCGGGTCGAGCTCGGGGTCTTCCGAGAAGTGAAGCGCGATGTCGCCGCGCGCGAGGATCAGGTAGTGCCACTCCTCGGGGGGCCGTGATCCGCGATCTTCGAAGCCGAGCGCCTCGTAGAACCGCAGGGTTCGCCGCAGATCGCGGCTGAGCAGGATGGGGACGGCCGACTCGCGCACGACGCCAGGCTAGCGCTGCCCCGCGTCAGAAGCCGTCGAGCACCGGGCCGCCGAAGATCAGCAGCGCCGCCGCGGCCACGGTGGCAAGGGTGGCCAGCAGCAGTCCGATGACGAGGACCGTGCCACCGATGGAGAGCAGGAAGGCCGTCGATTTACTCATACCTCGACGCTAGGAATCGGATGCCGCGACGGCATCGGCCCCGGGGTGTATCCCCGTCCCTCGCGAGGATGACCTTCGCCGCCCGCGCGGCCCGTCACGGCCCGCCGCGGCTCGCTCCCACGACGACCCGTCGCAGCTCGCTCCCGCCGCGACCCGTCGAAAAGTGCGGCCCGTTGCCCGTCGCGACCGCCGTTTGTGACGGCTCGCGGGAACCGGCGTGGTTCGCGCGGCTCGCTCCCGCCACGACCCGTCGAAAAGTGCGGCTCGTCGCGGGTCACGCCCGCCGTTTCTGACGGCTCGCGGGAACCGGCGTGGTTCGCGCGGCCCGCTCCCGCCGCGACCCGTCGAAAAGTGCGGCCCGTTGCGCGTCGCGACCGCCGTTTGTGACGGCTCGCGGGGAGGGGGACGGGGAGAGCGGGCCGCGCGTCGCCCGGTGGCCGGGGATAGCCTGCTCGCATGCGGCGCGGCACGACGTGGATCATCGGTGGCATCGGCCTCATCCTGAGCGGGGCTCTCGGGCTCCTCGGTGCGGGTTCTGCGGGCCTTGCAGGATCGGGCGTTCTGGCGATCCTGCAGAACGTCGCGTTCGCGGCATCCGCTCTTCTTCTGGCCGTCGGGATGACGCGAGCCGACAGCGTCGTCGCCCGGCGACCGACCGGTGTCGTCGCCGTCGCCATCCTCGCGCTGTGGCCTCTCATCGCCGAAGGCGCGGCCGCGGCAATCGGCGCGGTGGAGCCGGATGCCGCAGCAGCGTGGACGGTGCTCGGCTACGCGTCGATTCTCGTCCCGACAGCCGCGGGACTCATCGCTGCGGTCGCAATCCTGCGCGCTGGCACCGTGCCCGACCCGTGGCGGTGGGCGCCGATGTGGGTACTCGCGTTCCAGGTCGGGGCCTGGGCGCTCACGCAGGCGCTCGCGGTCGCCCTCGGGCCCGATGTACTCAGCATCAACGGGGTCTTCCTGCTCCTGGGAGCGCTCGCGTTCCTCGCGGGGACGGTGGGGCTTGGTGTTCTGGCGGTGATCCTGGGGTCGCGACGTCGCGGCGCGACCGTCGAGGTCTTTCGGTCTTCGTGACCCGTCAAGAAGTGCGGCTCGGAGGGCGCCGCACCCGCAGATCGTGACGGCTCGCGGCGGATCTGGTCGTCGAGCCAGAGCCGGAAGCCGGAGACGCGGGAGGGCCCCCGGACCGTGGTCCGAGGGCCCTCCTGCGTTGTGTGGGTTACTCGCCGGCGGGGGTGGTGCGGCGGCGGAGGGCGAACAGCACGCCTCCCGCGACCAGCAGCAGCGCCGCGCCCAGGGCGGCGCCGAGCGGCAGCTCCGCGCCGGTGACACCGAGCTGACCGGCGGTCGAACCCGTGCCCGAACCGCTGCCCGTGCCCGAGCCCGAACCGTTCCCGGCGCCGGGGGTCGATCCGCCGTCTCCATCACCGGGTGCCGGGGTCTCCCCAACGACCGCGCGGCCGAGCGGCGCCGGCTCGACGACCTCGAACTCCTCGAAGTACGCCACGGATGCCGCGAGGTCGACCTGACCGGAGTCGGCCACGTTCGTGCCCTCGGCCAGGGTGAAGAAGTTGTCTCCACCGGCCGCGAGGAACGAGTTGGTCACGATGGTCAGCTCGTCGTCGGCGCCGATCGCCTCACCGTTCAGCGACATCGACAGGATGCGCGAGCCGGCGGCGGCGTTCGGGTCGTAGATGTAGGAGAAGCCCTCCGACACACCCAGGTGCAGCTTCGGCCGTGACGAGCCTTCGGGCTGCCACTGCTCCTCGAGCACCTGCTCGAGCTGCGCACCGGTGAGAGTCAGGGTCACGAGCGTGTTGGCGAACGGCTGCACGTTGGCGACGTCGCGGTAGGTGACCGTGCCGTCCTCGCCGAACAGCAGGTCGGCGCGGAGGCCACCCGGGTTCATCAGCGCGATCTGCGCAGGCGTGCCCGCGTACGACTCGTTCGACGTCGCCCACAGGTACATGTCGGCCACGAGGTTGCCGAGCGACGACTCGACGCCGCGGTCGTCACCCGGAGGGGTGCCGCCCCGGACGATGTCGCCCGTGATCGACCCGACCTCGACGCTGCCGAGCTCGTCGGCGACCTCGACGGCGTCGGCGACGATCGCCTCGACCTCGGGATCGGCGGCGAACAGCGGCGCGTCATCCTCGCCGACCAGGGGCACCAGCGACCCGCCGATCGAGACGAGCTCGCCGGAGGTGGTGTCCACGGAGATGTCGAGCTTGCCGAGCATCGTTCCGTACTGGTTCGCCTGGATGACCGGGCGCTCCGTTCCGGCGACACCGTTCACCGGCACCTCGCAGGCATACGGCTGATGGGTGTGACCCGACACGATCGCGTCGATCTCCGCCGATGCGCCGTTCACGAGCGCGGCGTAATCGCTGTCGCCCTGAGCGATGGTCGCGCAGTCCTCGGTCGGTGCCCCGTCGTGGGTGAGCAGCACGATCACGTCGGCGGCATCCGTCTCGGTGATCTCGGCCGCGACGCGGTTGGCCGCCTCGAGCTGATCGCCGAACTCGATCTCGGTGATGCCCGCGGGGCTCACGAGGGTCGCGGTGTCGGCGGTGACGGTGCCGATGAAGGCCACCCGCACGCCGTCGACCTCCTCGACGACGTACTCCTGCAGCGCGGGCTCATCGGTCCCCGCGAGGTACACGTTCGCGCCCAGAGCGTACGGAGCCCCGGCGACCTCGTCGCCCTGGCCGTAGCGAGGTATGACGCGGTCGACCAGATCGGCGAAGCCGGCGTCGAACTCGTGGTTGCCCACGGCTCCCAGGTCGAGGCCCGCCTCGACCAGTGCGTCGATCGTGGGGTTGTCCTGCTGGATGAACGACGTGAACGTCGACGCGCCGATCATGTCGCCCGACGAGACGAACAGCGTGTTGGGGTTCTCCGACTCGAACTGCGACACCGCACCCGCGATCACCGCGGCGCCGGCCTCGCCGTTGCCGGAGTTCGGCTCGATGCGACCGTGGAAGTCGTTGATCGTCAGCACCTGCACGTCGGTCGTGGTGTCGAGGGTCGAGTCCACCGAGTAGACGGTGGTCGTCCCCGAGACCTCGTTGCCGACCGCGAGGAGCGGAGCGCCGGTGGGGGAGTCCTCGGCGGCGACGAAGGCGATGCCCTCGGGGCCGAGATCGCCCGCGGCGGCGAGGCCTGCGGAATCCGTCGCGTCCTCACCCGACACCGAGAAATCGCGGTTGTTGAGGTAGGTGACGAACGAGGCATCCGCGGGGCTGCTCAGATCGAAGACCATGATGCCGCCGACGCGCTCGAGGCCGACGAACGCGTAGGGCACGCCGTCGATCTCGCCGACCGTGACGCTCTCGGGCTCGGGGCCCTTGGCGTCACTGCGCGTGTCGAACTCGGACGCGCCGTGGTCGGAGTTGAAGTTCGCGGGAACAAGCTCGGCGGTGATGCGCTCGAAGGCGTCACCCGAGTCCCAGACCAGCTCGCCGGCGGTGTTCCAGATCGAGAACGAGCGCGCGCCGTAGGAGAAGAGCTCCTCGTAGCATCCGTCGGTCTCGTTGAAGCCGTCTTCCTTCGACACGGCCAGGCGACCGAGGTCGGCCGTTCCGGTCAGCGAAGCGAGCGGGCTGTCGGCGCACACGGGGCCGTATCCGTCGGCGGCGAGGTTCGCCACGCGCGACTCGTCGATGTAGTCACCCCACTCGCGCACATCCCCCTCGTTCGCGGTGACGAGGTAGGTCGCGCCACCGGCGGTGTACGAGTCGATGGCGTCGGGCATGTACATGCCGTTCAGGCCGGGGTAGGTGTCGATGTTGACGGCGGGGCCGTCGGCGGCGCCGTCGCGGTCGCTGGCGTCCAGGCCCGCGCCGTCGACGCCGTGGTCCTTGGTGCCCAGCGGCACGATCGCCGCCACGGTCGCCGACGCGAGGTCGACGACGGCGAGCGAGTTCGCCTCCTGCAGCGTGACGTACGCGGTGGTGCCGTCGACGGTGATGTACTCGGGCTCGAGGTTGCGGCTCACCGGCAGGTCGCCCGCCGGGTTCGGCCCGAACACGCGCACACCCTCGGGGAGGGGCAGCGACCCGCCCTCCTCGAAGTCGCGGAAGTCGGCGGTCGCGACGTCGTCGGCCGTCGGCGCGGTCAGCGTGTCGGGGAGGCTCACCACGCTGATCGACCCCTCGGGGTCGACGGTGAAGTCGTCGGAGGGCTCACCCTCGTTGGCTGCCACGGCGTACTGCCCGTCGGCAGAGATGGTCACCATGTCGGGCAGCGCCCCGACGGTCACCGAGCCGAGCGTCGCCGACGCAGCATCCGCCGCGTTCGCGTCGAAGAAGAGCAGCGACCCGGCGTCGGTCTTCACCGGCGCTTCGAGGGCGATGACACCGAGCCCGTCCTCGCGGACGGCGACGGAGTTCGCCACGCCGGTCCCGGCGATCTCGAACGCCTTGGTGATCGCGGTCGGGTCGGAGTAGTCGAGCACGTCCACGGTCGCCGCCTGCGCGTTGACCACGAAGAGGCGGTCGCCGTAGGCGGCGACGATCTCGGCGGCGCCCTCGTCGAAGACGCCGGTTTCGAACGAGCCGAGCGGCGTCAGCGACAGCGCTGCGTCGTCGGCGGAGGTGGTGATCGGGTCGGTGACGATGGCGCCGAACGCCGCGCCCGGCGCGAGCGCCAGGGAACAGGCGACGGCCGCCGCGGTCAAGCCGGCCGCGGCGCGTCGATGAGATGAAGGCATGAATGTCCTCAGGTCGGGCGTGCCGGGGCGCACGCTTCTCGTGTCTAGCCAGGGCACGTTTCGAATGGGTGAACCAGCCGGAAACGAACTGATACTCCGGAGACCTCGTAAATACATGGATGTCCATCTAAAATGATCAACGTGCCAAGGACGGCACGGAAGGAGCGGACGGATGTCGCAAACGATCACCCCCCACGCAAGCGAAACGCCATCGCGGCCGCAGCCGGTCGCCATGACTGAGGAGGATCGTGCCGCCATCCTCGAGGCGGTGCGCGACTTCGCCGCGACCGAGATCGCCCCCTATGCGCTGGAGTGGGACGAGAAGAAGATTTTCCCGCGAGACGTCCTCGCCCGTGCCGGCGAGCTGGGCCTGGGCGGACTGTACGTCGCGGAGGACGTCGGGGGCACCGCCCTTGCGCGCGTCGACGCGGTGGCGATCGTCGAGGAGCTCGCTCACGCAGACCCCTCGATCGCCGCGTACATCACGATCCACAACATGGTCGCGTGGATGATCGACACCTTCGGCACCGACGCACAGCGTGAGGAGTGGCTCCCGCGTTTGACGGCCATGACCGACTTCGGCGGCTACTGCCTCACCGAACCCGGCGCCGGCTCCGATGCCGCAGCCCTCACGACCAGCGCCGTCCGCCAGGGTGATGACTACGTCCTCACCGGCGTGAAGCAGTTCATCTCCGGCGGCGGCGAGGCATCGGTGTACGTCGTGATGGCGCGCACGGGCGAGCCGGGTGCCAAGGGGATCACCGCGTTCCTCGTCCCCGGCGACACCCCGGGGCTGTCGTTCGGCCCGAACGAGAAGAAGATGGGCTGGAACGCCCAGCCCACCCGTCAGGTCATTCTCGACGAGGTGCGCGTTCCCGCCGCGAACATCCTGGGTGAGGAGGGTCGCGGCTTCCGCATCGCCATGACCGCGCTGAACGGTGGCCGCATCAACATCGCCGCGTGCTCCCTCGGCGGTGCGCAATGGGCGCTCGACCGTGCGATCCGCTACGTCCACGAGCGGTTCACATTCGGCGAGCCCCTCGCCGAGAAGCAGGCGGTGGTCTTCGCGCTCGCCGACATGGCGACCGAGCTGCGTGCCGCGCGTGCCATGGTGCGGGATGCCGCGCTGGCGCTCGACCGGCACGACCCCGATGTCGCCATGCAGTGCGCGATGGCCAAACGATTCGCCACCGACGTGGGATTCCGCGTCGCCAACGACGCGCTCCAACTGCACGGCGGCTACGGCTACCTGCACGACTACGGCATCGAGAAGGTGGTGCGCGACCTGCGCGTGCATCAGATCCTCGAGGGGACCAACGAGATCATGCGCGTCATCATCGGCCGCGAACTGCTGGGGGGATGACGGTGCGCACCGCCTTCCTCGGACTCGGCCACATGGGTGCCCCGATGGCGCGGAACCTCGCCGCAGCGGGCCACGAGGTCATCGGATTCGATGTCTCGACCGCGGCGCGCGAGAGCGCGGCGACGGCAGGCCTGTCGGTCGTCGACGCACCGCACGAGGCGGTGGCCGAGGCATCCGTCGTCATCACCATGTTCCAGACCGGGCGTCAGGTCATCGACGCCTATGAGGGCGGACTCCTCGCCGCAGCACCCGCCGACACGCTCTTCATCGACTGCTCCACGATCTCGGTCGAAGATGCCCGCCTCGCGCACGGATGCGCCGAGGCGGCTGGTCACCGAGCGCTCGATGCGCCGGTCTCGGGCGGGGTCGTCGGCGCCGAGAACGCCACCCTGGCGTTCATGGTCGGGGGAAGTGAGGAGGACTTCGCCGCGGGAGAACCGCTGCTGTCGGCCATGGGTCGCCGAGTGGTGCACTGCGGCGGCGCGGGTCTCGGGCAGGCGGCGAAGGTCTGCAACAACATGATCCTCGCCGCCTCGCAGATCGTGGTCGCCGAGGCCTTCGTGCTCGGAGAGCGGCTGGGGCTCAGTCACCAGGCCCTGTTCGACGTCGCGTCGAACGCGTCGGGTCAGTGCTGGGCGCTCACCACGAACTGCCCCGTGCCGGGGCCGGTGCCGACGAGCCCGGCGAACTGCGACTACCAGCCGGGCTTCGCCGGAGCCCTCATGGCCAAAGACCTCGGACTCGCCGCCGACGCGATCGCTCACACGGGGGTCGATGCCCGCGTCGGACTGCTCGCCCGTGATCTGTACCGCGCATTCGCGGACGGCGCCGGGGCCGGGCAGGATTTCTCCGGGATCATCACGATGATCCGATCCGGAAGCGACGACCCTGGAGGACGAGGATGACCGAATACGAGACGATCCTGGCCGAGACGCGCGGACGGGTCGGGTGGATCACGCTGAACCGGCCGAAGGCGCTGAATGCCCTGAACACGACGGTGATGCGCGAGATCGTCGACGTGACGACCCGGTGGGACGCCGATGACCGCATCGGTGCGATCGTCGTCACCGGCTCGGAACGGGCCTTCGCCGCCGGTGCCGACATCAAGGAGATGGAGGAGAAGTCGGGCCTCGAGATGCTCATGACCGATCACTTCGGCGGCTGGGCGCGATTCGCGGCGCTGCGCACCCCCGTGATCGCGGCCGTCTCGGGCTACGCACTCGGCGGCGGGTGCGAGCTGGCGATGATGTGCGACATCATCCTCGCCGCCGACACCGCCGTGTTCGGCCAGCCCGAGGTGAACCTCGGTGTGATCCCCGGCATGGGCGCGACGCAGCGCCTCGTCCGCGCCGTCGGGCCCTACAAGGCCGCCGAGCTCATCCTGTCGGGGCGGAACATGACCGCCGACGAGGCGGAGCGCGCAGGGCTGGTGTCACGTGTCGTGCCGGCATCCGATCTCCTCGAGGAGACGACCGCGCTCGCCGAGTCGATCGCGTCGAAGTCGCTGCCGTCGCTGTACGCCGCGAAGGCGGCGCTGGATGCCGCCCAGGAGACCTCGCTCGCCGAGGGACTGCGTTTCGAGCGGCAGGCGTTCGCCGCGCTGTTCGACACCGCCGACCAGAAAGAAGGCATGCGCGCGTTCCGCGAGAAGCGTCCGGCGGAGTTCCAGAACCGGTGAGCTACAGCGGTTCGGGGGTCGGGCGCGGGTCGTCGAAATCGCCGGCCGCGCGGCGCATGCGGGCGATGATCGAGACGAGCTCGTCGGTGTCTTCGGCGCTCAGGCCCGGCTCGGAGAAGACCTGGGCGTTGAGGGCTGCCGTGGCGCGTTCGGCGAGGTCGCGCCCGGCATCGGTGAGGACGACGAGCGTGGCCCGCCCATCGACGGGGTGCGGCTCGCGACGGACGTACCCGTCGGCCTGCAGCCGGTCGACCGTGTTGGTCACGCTCGTGGGATGCACCTGCAAGCGGGCGGAGGCTGACGCCATGGGCATGCGCCCGGCGCGGCTGAAGCTCAGGAGGGTCAACAGCTCGTACCGGGCGAAGGTCAGGCGGAACGGGCGGAGCGCCGCATCCACCCGCGCGAGCATCAGCTGCTGGGCGCGCATGATCGACGTGACGGCGGTCATGCCGGCAGCGGCATCCGTCCAGCCGTGCGCGAGCCACTGGCGTTTCGCTTCGGCGATCGGATCGACCGGCAGACGTCGGGCCACGGCGACTCCTTCCCGCTCCCACGGTACCGGGATCCCAGCCCGAGTCCCGGCTGCCGCCGGCACCCGCGGCAATAGACTCGATCAGACGGACAAGGAGGCTCCATGAAGATCGTGGTGCTGATCAAAGAGGTACCCGACACATGGGGCGATCGGAAGCTGAGCTTGGAGACCGGGCTCGCCGAACGCGACGCCAGCGATCGAGTGCTGGATGAGATCTGCGAACGCGCCCTCGAGGTGGGCCTTTCGTACGCCGACGCGCATGAGGGCACCGAGGTGGTCGTGCTGTCGATGGCGTCGGAAGCGTCGACGGCGACGGTGCGAAAGGGTCTTGCGATGGGGGCGGCGTCGGCGGTGCACGTGGTCGACGGCGACCTTCTCGGCGCCGACATGGGACTGACGGCTGAGGTGCTCGCGGCGACGCTCCAGCGGATCGGGTTCGATCTCGTGATCGCCGGCAACCTCTCCACCGACGGCTCGGGCGGGATGATCCCGGCGATGGTGGCCGAGATCCTGGATGTGCCGAGCGCGACGAATCTGACGTCGGTCGAGATCTCCGACGGCGCCGTCGAGGGTGTCCGGCTCAGCGATGCCGGCTCGATGCGGCTGCGGGCCGAACTGCCGGCGGTGGTCTCGATCACCGAGGCGCTCCCCGACGCGCGGTTCCCCAATTTCAAGGGCATCATGGCCGCGAAAAAGAAGCCGTTCGAGACGCTCAGCCTCGCCGACCTCGGCCTCGACGCCGCCGATCCCGAGGCGGCTCGCTCGATCGTCATCTCGCTGGCCGAGCGGCCGCCGCGCGAGGCGGGCGTGAAGATCGTCGACGAGGGCGACGCCGGGCAGAAGCTCGCCGACTTCCTCGCTGAGAACCGGCTGGTGTGAGGGCGTGATGGCTGAATACGCGGATGACGCGATCCTGGTCCTTCTGGACGTGATGCCCTCGGGTGAGCTCGCCAAGAGCGCAGCGGGGCTCATCGGGGCGGCTGCTGCGGTGGGGACACCGGTGGCACTCGTGGTGACGGACGACGGCGCTGCGGTCGCCGCGGCGGCCGCGGCGCTCGGCGCCGGCACGGTCCTCGTCGCGGCCCCGGGAGAGGGCCTCTCGGTTCCGGTCGTCGATGCGCTCGACGCCGCCGTGGCCGAGGTGCGGCCCGATGCCGTGCTGATCTCGCACTCGGTCGAAGGCCGCGAGGTGGCCGGACGCTTCGCCGCACGCTCCCGCTCGGGTCTGTGCGCTGACGCGGTGGGCGTCTCCCGCGACGCCGAAGGCATCGTCGCGCACCACTCCGTCTTCGGGGCGGCCTACAACGTCGACGCGGCGGTCACCTGGGGTGCGCCGGTCATCACCGTGCGGCAGGGCGCCATCGAGGCGCGCGCCGAGGCGGTGGCGGCGCCGGTCGTGGAAACGCTGACCGTATCGGGGTCGGGCCGGCGCGCGGCATCCGTCCTCTCGGTCGTGGAGGCCGTCGCGACGTCGAGCCGGCCGGAGCTCCGAGGAGCGACGAAGGTCGTCTCGGGGGGCCGGGGACTCGGATCGGCTGAGAAGTTCGCGCTCGTGGAGCAGCTGGCCGACGTGCTCGGCGCCGCCGTGGGGGCCTCACGGGCGGCCGTCGACGCCGGCTATGTTCCCCAGTCGTATCAGGTCGGGCAGACCGGTGTCTCGGTGTCGCCGCAGCTGTATGTCGCTCTCGGCATCTCGGGTGCGATTCAGCACAAGGCGGGCATGCAGACGGCCAAGACGATCGTCGCGATCAACAGGGACGGCGACGCGCCGATCTTCGGGATCGCCGATTTCGGTGTCGTGGGTGACCTCTTCACCGTCGTGCCGCAGCTAATCGAGGCGCTCGAGGCGAAGAAGAAGGCGTAACGGATGGCGACGTTCGCGCGGACCATGCGTCGTGGCCTGCCCCGGGTCGCCGGCGGCAACCCCTGGCCTCCGCCGGGTGAGGTGCCCCCGGTCGTTGAGGAGCGGCCGGCAGTTGAGGCCCCGCAGACTGAACAGCGAGCGCAGCGGGTCGAAACGCCCGCCCACCCGTCAGAAAACGTCGCTCCCGCGGCATCCGGGCAGCAGAAATCGACGGATCGCGAGCCCAGGCGGATGCGACAGGGTCTGCCTCGGGTCGTCGGCGGTGAGCCGTGGCCACCGGCTGCGGCCACGCCCGGAGGCGCCCCGCGGCCGCAGACCGACGAGGCAACGCCCAAGCCCGCGGCCGCGCCCGCGGCCGGCCGGGCGGGCGCGCGAGCGGGCGCGGAGCGAGCGGTGACCCGCGAAACACCCGCCGACCCGTCAGAAAACGTCGCCCCCGCGGCATCCACCCCGCAGGAATCGACGGCTCGCGGGGGAGAGAGGGTCCGACGCGGGCTTCCTCGGGTCGCGGGCGGTAACCCGTGGCCGCCGGCTGATTTCACGCCGCGCCCTCGTGCTGCCGCAGCGCCGCCAGCCGATGCGTCGGCGCGTGCTGCCACCCTCGTCGCCGACCCGGCAGAATCGGCGGCTCCCGCGCCATCGGGGCAGCAGGAATCGACGGCTCGCGACGGTGACGCTCGCGTCCCCGCTGCGACCGCTCCCCCCGCATCGGCGGATATCGCCGTCGCGTCCGCGCCCGCGGGCCCCCGCGCCCCGTTGCCGTTCACCCCGACCGTGTTCCCCGGTGCCGCGGCATCCGTTCGTCTTGCCCCGCCTGCCGAGCCCCGCCGCATCGGTCCGTACACCCCGCTCCAGTGGGCGGGGGTCGCCGCCGTCGGCGGCTTCACGCTGCTCGTCGCGGCGGGACTCGTCGTCGTGATCGTGCGGTTCCTCCTGAGCATCCCGCCCCTGCAGGGGTTCGTGGAGCAGTTCCCGGGTGAGTACCACCTTCCCGAGTGGGCACCGGTCGGCATTCCCGCCTGGCTCGGCTGGCAGCACTTCTTCAACGTCTTCCTGATGGTGCTGATCATCCGCACCGGGCTCCAGGTGCGCACCGAGAAGCGGCCGACGGTGTTCTGGAGCCCGAAGGGCAACAAGCGCCGCAAGATCAGCCTCAACCTGTGGCTGCATCAGGCGCTCGACGTGCTGTGGGTGGCCAACGGCATCATCTACGTCGTCCTGCTCTTCACCACCGGTCAGTGGGTGCGCATCGTGCCGACGAGCTGGGAGGTCATCCCCAACGCCGTCAGCGCGGGCCTGCAGTACCTCTCGCTCGACTGGCCGACCGAGAACGGCTGGGTCAACTACAACTCCCTGCAGCAGCTGGCGTACTTCGCCACGGTGTTCATCGCAGCGCCGCTGGCGATCATCACCGGAGTGCGCATGAGCGGCTTCTGGCCGAAGGACGCCGCGCGCCTGAACCGGCTTTACCCGGTGGAATGGGCGCGCAAGGTGCACTTCCCGGTGATGCTCTACTTCGTGGTCTTCATCATCTTCCACGTGACGCTCGTCTTCGCCACCGGCGCTCTTCGCAACCTCAACCACATGTATGCCGCCCAGGGCTCGGTCGACCCGAACGCCTATGCCGACAACTGGGCGGGGCTCCTCATCTTCACCCTGTCGCTCGGCATCATCGTCGCGGGGTGGGTCGCCGCCCGGCCCCTCGTCGTCGCGCCGATCGCCCGCCTGTTCGGCACGGTGAAGAGCCGGTGAGCGGGCGGGATCACCGCACCGGGGGATAACCCCCGGTGAAGAGTCCGGATGCCTCGGGCGCGCCGAACGGGCCGCAGTTCTACCGTGGGTGTCATGACCACAGCACCTCTCACCCCCGCCGCGCCGCGTGAGGCACCCAGCCCCGCGCCGGCGCGCCCCGCGAAGGTGAAATCGCAGATCGCCTCGCCCTCTCGCATCGCCTTCGCCATCGCCCACCTCGCGGCGCTCGGCGTCATCGGCTCCGCGCTCTTCGGATTCCTCTTCTCGCTCCTCGGCCTCGGTCTCGGCTTCCTCCTCGTGATCGGCATCGGGCTGCTCTTCCTCGTGGGCCTCGTCTACGTGCTGTTCGCGCTCGGCTGGCTCGAAACCGCCCGCATCGACGGGCTCTACCACTTCGGTCTCACCCCGAGACGGCTGCGCCGCAGCGGCAGGCCCGGCTTCGGCGGCTGGATCCGCTCCCTGGGCCAGCAGACGATCGATCCCGGCATGTGGCGGGCCATCGCGAACCTCGCCGTGGCCACCCTCCTCGGCGGGATCACCCTCTTCCTCTTCCAGGCGATCTCGAGCGGCATCGTCTTCACCTTCAGCCCGCTCTTCGCCGACGACGGCGTCCTCCGGCTCTTCGGAACGGGTTTCGTCGTCGCGAGCGGCTGGGCGGTCGTCGCCGGCATCCTCGTCGTCGTCCTGGCCGCGGCCGGCATCGTCGGCCTCGCGATCCTGCACGGCGTGCTCGCCCGGGCGATCATGGTGCCCTCCCGCGAAGCACAGCTGGCCGAGGAGGCCCGGACCTCCAACGCGCAGCGGGTCGGCGCGGTCCGCGCCGCCGACGTCGAGCGCACCCGCATCGAACGCGACCTCCACGACGGCGTCCAGCCGCGGCTGGTCTCGGTCGGGATGACGCTGGGCCTCGCCCAGCAGAAGCTCGACACCGACCCGGCCGCCGCGAAAGAGCTCATCGCCGAGGCGCACACCTCCACGAAGGCCGCCATCACCGAGCTCCGGCAGCTCGCCCGCGGCATCCACACGTCGGTCCTCGACGACCGGGGTCTCGACGCCGCTCTTTCCGCCCTCGCGGCGCGATCGGTGGTGCCGGTGCAGCTGGATGTGCGGATGGACGGGCGCTGCTCGCGAGATGCCGAGGCGGCGGCGTACTTCGCCATCGCCGAAGCTCTCACCAACGCCGCCAAACACGCCCGTGCGTCGGAGTGCCGTGTGGTCGTCCGGCTCCGAGACGAGCCGCAGACCGGATCCCGCACCCTGTGGGCCCGGGTCGAGGACAACGGCGTCGGTGGTGCCCAGGTGATCGCCGGTGGCGGCATCGACGGCATCATCAACCGGGTGCTGGCCGCCGGCGGCACCGCGCGACTGGACAGCCCCATCGGCGGGCCCACCTCGGTGGAGGTGAACATCCCATGCGCGTCCTGATCTGCGAAGACTCCGCGCTCCTGCGCGAAGGCCTCAGCCGTCTCCTCGCCGACGCCGGCCACGAGATCGTTGCCGCCCTTCCCGACGCCGAGCACCTCGACGACACGGTGGACGAGGTGGCCCCCGACCTCTGCATCCTCGACGTCCGGCTCCCGCCGACCTGGTCGGACGAGGGCATCCGCGCGGCCCTCTCGCTGCGGGCGCGACTGCCGCAGCTGCCGGTGCTCGTGCTCTCGCAGTACGTGGAGGAGCGCTACGCCGCCGACCTCATCGCCGCGAGCGGCGGGGCCCTCGGCTATCTGCTGAAGGACCGGGTCGCCGATGTCGGGGAGTTCCTCGACGCGGTCGGCCGGATCGGCGAGGGCGCCACCGTCCTCGACCCCGAGGTCGTCGCGCAGCTGCTGGCCCGACGTCGCCGGGACGAGCGGATGCAGCGGCTCACCGACCGGGAATCCACGGTGCTGGCCCTCATCGCCGAAGGGCGATCGAACCAGGCCATCGCCCGCACGCTGCACGTCAGTGAGGGGAGCGTCGAGAAGCACATCACCGCGGTCTTCCAGAAGCTCGACCTCGAACCCGACGACTCCGGCAACCGCCGGGTGCTCGCCGCCCTCGCCCATCTCGAACACGGCGGCCCCGCCGCCCCCACACCGCGTCCGCAGAGCGGACCCTTTCAGACAGGAACGAACCGATGAGTACCGTCCCTCCTCCGGCCCCGGAGCCGGAACAGCCCACTCCGCCGACCGGGTCCGAGCGCCCGACCCGGCCGGACGCGCCCCGTTCCGCCGCGCCCCGCGTGGTCGCGACCCTCGTCGGCGCCTTCGGCGCCCTGGTCATCCTCGGAACCCTGGGCACCGCCGCTGTGGGGACGGCTTCGGCTGCCGTCACCGGTGGCGGCGGCGGGAGCAGCTCCAGCGACAGCACCGTCGACGCCACCGGGGTGACCGAGGTGGAGACCGAGGTGGGAGCCGGGAGCCTCAGGATCGAATTCGCCGACGTCGATGAGGCCACCCTCGAGGTGACGCGCGGGTGGGGCGCCGATCAATGGCGCCTCGAGCGCGTCGAAGACACCATCCGGGTGTCCTCGCCTGACCGATGGTGGGGCGGATGGATGTTCGGTGACCGGTCGGAGGCGGTGCTCACCCTTCCCGACACCCTGGAGGGGCTCGACGCCGACCTGACGATGAACGCGGGCGACCTCCGGGTCGTCGACGGTGACTTCGGCGAGCTCGACCTCGACCTCGGCGCGGGCAGCATCGACATCACCGGCTCTGCCCGTTCCGTCGACGCGACGGTGTCGGCCGGTCAGGCCGACCTCGAGCTGTCAGATGTCGCCGAAGCGGACGTCACGGTCAGCGCGGGCGACATGGACCTCGTCCTCACCGGTACGCAGCCGGGCCAGATGACGTTCGACGTCAGCGCGGGACGGGTGACCGCGACCGTGCCCGAAGGCGAGTACGACATCACCTCCGAGGTCTCCGCAGGCGACTTCGATAACGGCCTCGGCTCGACCCCGGGCGCCCGCAGCACCGTCGAGGTCAGCGTCACCGCCGGTCAGGTGGAGCTGCGCGCCGGCTGAGCATCCTCCGCCTCCGCACCGTCGACCCCGGGCTCACCGGGACCGCCGAGGGGTTCCTGACCGGCACGGCCGGCGGCGAACCCCTCGGCGTAGGCTTCGTCGGCGCCGAGGCGGAACATGTCGCGCTCCCACGGCCGCACGATCGACCGCGCACCGGGGAGATCGAGGTCTCCGACCAGGTCGCCACGGCCGCGGACGACGGCGACGGGTCGGCGTCCGACCTTCCCCTTCACCAGATCCGCGGCGGCGCACAGTTCGTCGGCGACGCACGGCATCGTCACGGCGAGGGGCCGGCCCTCGGCATCGGTCGTCCCTCTGAGGTCTTCGAAGACGGCCACTCCGCCGGCGCCGATGGCGTGATCGGTCTGACCTTCGCGCCATGCGCGTCCGAGCGTGTCGGAGATGAGCACACCCACGCGCACGCCCAGGCGTGCGCGCAAGCCCGCCGCGAGTGCCCGGGCGGACCGGTCGGGGTCTTCGGGCAGAAGCAGCACCGTCCCCTCGGGGGTGTTGGACGCATCCACCCCGGCCGCGGCGGCGATGATGCCGAGACGATTCTCGACGATGCGGGTCACGTGTCCGCTCGGACCTTCGCGCCGCGCGACCACCCGCACCGACTCCGCGGTGATGGCGTCCTCGCGATCGTCTGCCTGGACGAACCGGCCCTCGGCCTTGGACACGACCTTCGAGGTGACCACGACGATGTCGCCATCCTGCAGGGTGTCGGCCGCAGCGGTGCCGATCACCGCGATGAGATCGTCACCCGTGGTGATCTCGGGGATGCCCTCCAGCGCCCAGACGCTCAGCACGGCGGGTTCAGCGGACGAACCGGACCTCGGTGAGCGTCTCGCCGAGGAAGGGCTCGGTGTGCGAGGCGCCGTCGAGGCTGAAGCCGTTGCGCTCGTAGAAGCGGTGCGCACGAGGGTTGTCTTCGGCGACCCAGAGGTACAGGGGCTCACCGTTCTCGACCGCGGCGTCGAAGAGCTTCTGTCCGATCCCCTTCCCGTGATACGCATCGAGAAGGTAGATGAAGTACAGCTCGCGGTTGCGGGGCGCATCTTTGTCGCGGGCCGGTCCCGAGCCGACGAACCCGACGATCTCGCCGTCGACCAGGGCCGCGCTCATCTTGAACTCGGGTCCCTGGACCGCCCAGTGGGTCCACAGTTCGGCCAGCCGGCGGGGGGAGATCTTCTCCAGCGCCGCCTTGCTGATCACCTGGTCGTAGGTCTCATGCCAGCATGTGGCGTGCACCTGGCCGAGAGCGACGGCATCGACGTCTCGCACCGGCCGCACCACGACATCCGTTCGCAGTTCAGCGTCCATGGCCAGACTCTACGCGCGGGTTCCGACGTCGCGAAATCGAGCGGGATGCCGCAGGAAAACTGTCGATCCTGCACAACCGAATCGGCGGAATCATCGTTCCTGGCTACGATCCGAGACCGTGAACGTCCTCTGGCGCACCCTGCTCGTCCACCTCCTCGCGCGCCTGCGCCTCCGTCGTGAGGGGTGGTTGACCTTCCAGGACGTCGGGCGCATCCGGCTGACCACCCTGCCGACCGACATCGACGTGCTGCGCCACATGAACAACGGGCGGTACCTGTCTCTGTTCGACCTCGGTCGCTGGGACCTGCTGGTGCGCACCGGGATGGTCGACGCGATGCGCAGGCACGGGTGGTACGGGGTGGTCTCGAGCGAGACCGTCACCTTCCGCAAGTCGCTGGAGCTCTGGCAGCGCTTCGAACTCCAGACCAGGATGCTGGGACACGACGATCGCGCGCTCTACCTCGAGCACCGGGCGCTGGTACGCGGTGAGATCTACGCGAGGGCCATCATCCGTATCCGGATGCTGAAGCGGTCGGGCGGAACCCTTCCCCACGAGGAGCTGTTCGCCGCGGTCGGTCGCCCCGAAGGGATGCCGGACGTCGAGCCCTGGGTGCACGACTGGGCCGCGGCATCCGCTCTGCCCTCGACCCGTCAGCCGGCGCCCAGCGACTGGAACTGACCCGGTCTACTCTTCCGGTTCGGGGACGATCGTCAGCCCGCCCGGTGAATTCGCCGACTTGGACAGTGCGTCCAGCCACGCGGGGTTGAGCTTGGGCGTGCGGCTACCGAAGTACTCGAACGCCACCGGGATGTTCGGGCTCAGCCACACCGAGGTGCGGCCCATTCCGTTGCGGGTGGGGTCGGTCCAGGTGAAGGAGAACTGCTCGCCACGGCGGAGCTTCGACCAGACCACGGCCTGCAGGTGCGCCAGGACACGGTCGTCCAGCGCGACGGTCAGTTTGGAGTCGTAGGTCAGAGTTCCCATCGTGACCAGCGTAATCTGCCGCGGGGCCGCAGCGATCAGGTCGGCATGATCCGGGGTGCGTGTCGCATTATAGGTACGTTGCGCCCGTTTGTCTGGTGTTGCTCGAAATGGGCATACTTGTGACCCTGAGAGACATGGACCCCTGTGCAACCCTCGCCACCGAGTTGCGCGCGGCCGTGCCCGCCGGCGGACTCTCCATAGAGTTCCAGCCCATCTTCGACCTCGATGGTTCCGGTCAGCCGGATCGCCCCGTCGCGGTGGAAGCCCTCTGCCGCTGGCATCATCCTCGATTCGGCACGATCTCGCCCGTGCATTTCATCCCCCTCGCCGAGACCCACGGCATCATCGCCGACCTCGGCGCCGCCGTGCTCACCCGCGCCGGCAGACAGGTCGCCGCATGGCAACGTGCCGGTCACGATCTGGGCCTGTCGGTGAACGCTTCGCCGTCGGAGTTCTCGGCTGCGTGGGTCGACACCGTCGCCCAGCGCGTCGACGAGCTCGGGCTGTCGGCGGGCAGTCTCACGATCGAGATCACCGAGTCGCCCGCGCCGCAGTTGCTGCCGCGCGTGCTCGCGGTGCTCGAGCGTGCCCGTGCAGCCGGCCTCGGCCTCTCGATCGACGACCTCGGCGCCGGCGACACCACGACCCCCATGCTCGACGCGCTGCCGCTGACCGAGGTGAAGATCGACCGGTCACTGACCCAGCGGGCCGATGCCGAGGCGGATGAGGCGGTCGCCGCCGCGGTCGAGCAGGCGCGGCGGAACGAATGGTCCGTCGTGGCCGAGGGGATCGAGACTCACGACGACCTCGAGCGCGCGCGTCGCCGGGGGTGCGACCGGGGCCAGGGGTTCCTCCTGGGTAAGCCGATGCCTGCGTCGGAGCTGACCGCTCTGCTGTCGGCCTGACCGGTCGCGACGACCCCGCCAGAAGAGGCGTCGAGCGACCGAGCGGATGATCGGGGGCCGTCAGATCCCGCTGTAGTCGTCGATCACCATGTCGGTGTCGTCGTGGGTGCTGCCGTGGGCCTGCTCGGACGGGACGTCGATCTGCGTCCAGGTGACGGGCATGCCGGGGGAGAAGAGGATGTCGATGCCCGGGCCTCCGCGCAGCGGCGGGATGTTCACATACCCGCCCCCGGCCTTGATGGCGTCGAGGATCTTGCCCTTGAGCTCGGTGACCGGGTCGGGAAGGAAATAGTCACGCCCGTCGACGGTGAGTCGGTTCACGATGGCCATCGCACCAGAGTACGGGAACGCGTCACGACGAACGTAGGATCGACAACGATGGGTACCTTGCACTATGGCGCGCCTTCGGTCGCCGTTCCGATCGATGACCGCACGCTCGCGCACCTCGAACTCGTGATCGTGGCCAAGCTCCGCCGACGTGAGAGCACGTCGCTGGCCGTGATCGACGACGACACCAACCGGCGCCAGGCGCTGTGGATCTCGCCCGCGAGCACGCTCCGCTTCGAATACGACGGGCCCATGCCCGAGATCAACAAGGCCTGGCTGCAGGACCTCGTCGACTCGGCCAACTCGCCCGGTGGTCTGCGGCTCCTGCCCGAACCCGGCGCCTGAGCTCGTCACCGGCGCCGATGCGCCGGCTAGCGCGAGACGCGACCGCGCCCGGCGCGCTTGGCGCGGTACATCGCCGCGTCGGCGGCTTCCAGCAGCTCTGACGAGGTCGGCCGCTGGGCTGCGGCGACAACCCCCGCCGACGCCGTCATCCGGATCGACAGATCCTCGACCACGACCGGCTCAGCGAGGGCGAGGAGCGCGCGCTCGGCGATCGTGTGCGCGTCGGCCTCGTCCACCTCACGGCAGATGAGGATGAACTCGTCGCCACCGAAACGAACGATGACGTCCTCGGATCGGGCGCTGTGGGTCAGGCGCTTGCTCACGGCCACGAGCACCGCGTCGCCGACCTCGTGCCCATGGGTGTCGTTGACGGCTTTGAAGTCGTCGAGATCGACGAAGATCATGGCGACGCCGTGCTCGGTCTCGCGCAGGAGCTCCTCGAGCCGGTCGTCGAGGAATCGGCGGTTGTGAAGACCCGTGAGCGGGTCGTGGAATGCCAGCTCGGCGAGTTCCGCTTCGTTTCGTCGTTCCATGGCCGCGCGGATGTCGAGGGCCAGGTCCTCGGCGTCCTTCACCAGGTCGCCCCACGGGAGGCTCCGCCCCGTGACGCTCTCCTTCCACGCCGAGAACGACCGACGCGGCGACAGCGGGTGGTCGCGATTTCCGGCGGTCTGATCTCCCAGCCAGTTCACCTCGCGCGTCACCTCGCCGCGCACGAATACGAGGCAGTCGTTGGGCTCCCCGAGCGAGACGCTGAGGATCCCGGCGACACCGGGGATCTCGACCGCGAGCTCGGGACGCTCGATCGGCAGCGCCTCCGAGCTGAAGGGTGCGGTACCGAGGTCATCGACGACCGCGCCGAGCAGCTCGGGTTCGGGCACGTCGCCGATCGTGCGGGCCACGCCGCCCAGGCGCAGGTAGGCGCCGTCGGCCGGCACCGCGTCGAGCACGGTCTTCGGCCCGTCCAGAAGCGCCGCGTGCACGTCGAGTGCGCCGTAGAGCGGTGCGACGACCGCAGACCGGCGCTCTCGGGCCGAGAGCTGTCGACGAAGCTCGTCGATCTGGCGGGCCGCGGTGAGCTGCATCGTGACCTGGCTCGCCAGCACCTCGAGCGAACGACGGAGAAGCACCGGCACCCGCCGCACAGTGCGATGCGCGCACGTGAACATGCCGACGAGTCGGTCATCGGCGACGAGCGCGAACGAGACCGTGGCTGCCTGGCCCATGTTGCGCATGAACTGCAGGTGGTGCGGTGACACGGCCCGCAGCTCGGTGGTGGTCAGGTCGAGGGGGCCCAGCTCAGGGAGGAGGGTGACCAGCGCCTTGCCGTCGTCGTGGGTGTCGACGATCGCCCGCGATCGCTTCTGCAGGTAGAGGGCGCGCGCCTGCGGGGGGATGTCGGATGCGGGGAAGTGGAGACCCAGGTACGACTCCATATCGGGTTCGCGCTCGTCCGCGACGATCTCGCCGTGGCCGTCGTCGAAGAAGTCATAGCACATCACCCGGTCGAAGCCCGTGATGGCCTTGATCTCGGCGGCGGCCCGCCGGCGCAGCTCAGTGGCGTCGACGATCCCTGCGAGGCGCTGGATCGCGGTGACGACGCCGGTGCGCACGTACTCCAGGTCGGGGACTGTCGGCTCGAGCTCGATGATGACGGGGTCGCTGCCTCGGTGCACGATCGCGTCGTGCTCGGCGTCGTTGAAGCGCACCCGGATCGGGTCGAGCGCGACGCCGTGCGCGTAGGCGTCGCGGAGCCGGTCGTCGCCGATCTCATTGATCGTGAGCCCGAGGACGTCGGCAGCATCCTCGCTGGCGACCATGACCGTGTCGGTCTGCGCGTCGACCGCGAGCAGGGTGCCGAACGACTGGATGCGACCGGGGGTGGCGAGCGGCTCAGTCGAACATTCGAGGAGCCGCTGATGCTCGTCCGGACCCCACGCGCTGTCCGTCGGGGTGAATGGGGTGGTGTTCACCTGTGCCTTCCCTTGCGAGAAGAGTCCGCCCGAAGCGACGCCACAATCCGCGCAGCGTCCATGGTAGGCATAATTCCTCCTACCGCAGGGCCGCCCGGTGCACAAGCGCCTTCCCCGCAGCCCTTGCACGCGGTTCGGTGGGAACGTGGACACCACTACTCTCATCTGGGTCGTCGTCGCCGTCGTCGCCGTTCTCGTCATCGCGGGGATCGTCATCGGGCTGGTCGCTCGCCGGCGCTCCACCGCGCACCGTGAGGCGCAGCATCGCAAAGCCGAGGAGATCCGCGAGAAGGCTCGCGAGTCCGAGATCTCGGCTCAGGAACGCGAGGCCGAGGCAGCGCGGGCACGCGCCGATGTCGCTGCTGCGACCGCCGACGCCGAGCGCGCGAAAGCCGATGCCGCCCGAGCGGAGGTCGAAGCGCGCCGGCGACAGGGTGACATCGCCGAGCACGAGGCGGATGCTGCCGAGAGACGAGCCGAATACGAGGAGAGCCTGGCCAAGGCCGATGAGATCGATCCGCTGGTGAGCGACCGGGAGCGGACGGCGCCCGCCGACCATGCAGGAGACGAGCCGGCGCCGGCCGCCGACCGTCGATACGATCGGCACGATGGCCCGCTCATCGACACCGGAGAGGGTGACAGGACGGACCGGACCGACACGCGCACAGACCGTCGCGATCCCGGCGCAACCGGGGCGTGATCGCGTTCTAGTCTGGATGCCATGGTGACCGACCCCTTTCGGGGCAATACCGACCTGGCGGCATCCGGCGACGATCTCGCCGAGAGCGCCGTGCAACTGGCGCAACGGTGGATCACCGAGAGCGCCCAGGTCGATGTCGACCCCTCCGCCGCCCGCCTCGCCGGTGTTCTGAAAGACCCCAACGGTCTGCCCTTCACGATCGGGTTCGTCGACGGCGTGATGCGTCCGGAGAGCCTCGGCGCCGCGGCATCCCAGCTCCATCGTGTCGCGCCGCTGGTGCCGGACTTTCTGCCCTGGTATCTGCGCGGCGCCGTGCAGGTCGGCGGTGCGGTCGCTCCGGTGCTGCCGACGCCGGTGGTGCCTCTGGCACGTCGGGCGCTCCGCGAGATGGTGCGCCACCTCATCGTCGACGCCCGGCCGAAGAAGCTCGGCCCCGCCATCGCCGAACTGCGCGCGTCCGGCGCGCGGCTGAATCTGAACCTGCTCGGTGAAGCCGTCCTCGGCGAGGACGAGGCACTGCGCCGACTCGACGGGATTCACGACCTCATCCGCCGACCCGACGTCGACTACGTCTCGGTGAAGGTGTCGGCGATCGCCAGTCACATCTCCATGTGGGCCTTCGACGAGGTCGTCGACAAGGTCGTCGACCGGCTCATGCCTCTCTACCTGTCGGCGGCGTCGGATGGCACCTTCATCAACCTCGACATGGAGGAGTACCGCGACCTCGACCTCACCATCGCGGTCTTCACCCGCATCCTCGAAGACCCGCGTCTCGCCGATCTCGACGCCGGGATCGTGCTGCAGGCCTACCTCCCCGATGCGCTTCCGGCTCTGCGGGAACTCACGGCGTGGGCGCGGGCGCGCGTGCGCGGGGGAGGCGCGGGCATCAAGGTACGCCTGGTGAAGGGCGCGAACCTCGCGATGGAGAGGGTCGACGCGGTCATGCACGGCTGGGAGCTGGCGACCTACGGCTCGAAGCTCGACAGCGACGCCAACTACCTGCGCTGCCTCGACGAGGCGCTGCGCGCCGAGAACGCCGCCGCCGTGCGGGTGGGTGTCGCCGGGCACAACCTCTTCGACATCGCCTATGCGTGGCTGCTCGCCGGCGAGCGCGGGGTGCGCGACCGGGTCGAGTTCGAGATGCTCCTGGGCATGGCGCAGGGTCAGGTCGAGGCGGTCTCGCGCGAGGTCGGCCCGGTGCTGCTCTACGTGCCGGTCGTCGCCCCCGACGAATTCGACGTCGCCATCAGCTACCTCGTCCGCCGACTCGAAGAGAACGCCTCGAGCGAGAACTTCCTCTCCGCGGCGTTCGACCTCGCCGACGACCCCGCCCTGTTCGAGCGTGAGCGCGAGCGATTCCTCGCCTCGGTGGCGCGCGCGAGCGACCCCGATCTGCCGACGGGTCCGAACCGGACCCAGGATCGCACCGGTTCCGGAAACGACGACAACAGCGCGACGGATGCCGCCCGAGGCGCCCTGCTGAGACCGACGCCGGAGGCCGACGACGACGGGCTGACCCGCGAGGTGCTCGGGATCGCCCGCTCGGTCTCGGTCGACCCGGGAGAGACCATTCCGATCGCGCCCGAGGTCGGCGGGATCCTCTTCGGTGGCCAGGAGATCGTCGAGACCGCGGTGTACGCGGCACGCGAGTCGGGACCCGCCGCGCTCGGCGCACCCGGTTTCGCGAACGCGCCGGACTCCGATCCCGCGCTTCCCGCCAACCGAGGGTGGGCGCGCGAGATCCTCGGTCGCGTCTCGGGGTCGCAGGCGGGCGTCGGTACGATCGCGGCGGCACGGCTCGAGGACGCCTCGGAGGTCGAGGCCGTCATCGACCGAGTGCGGTCCGCGGCGGAGGCCTGGGGCGCGAGGGCAGCCGCTGACCGCGCCGAGGTGCTCGCCGCGGCCGGCCGGGCACTGGAAGCGCGCCGCGCGGAACTCATCGAGGTCGCCGCGTCGGAGACCGGGAAGGTCTTCGCCGAGGCCGACGTCGAGGTGAGCGAAGCGATCGACTTCGCCCACTACTACGCCGCCACCGCTCGCGAACTCGACCGGGTCAGCGGTGCGGTCTTCGTACCGGCGCGACTCACGGTGGTCGCGCCGCCCTGGAACTTCCCCGTCGCCATCCCCGCCGGCGGGGTGCTCGCCGCACTCGCCGCAGGGTCGGGCGTGGTCTTCAAGCCCGCGCCGCAGGCGCGCCGCTGCGCCGCCGTGGTCGCCGAGGCGCTGTGGGAGGCGGGGGTGCCCCGCGATGTGCTCTCCCTGGTCGACATCGAGGAGGGCGAGCTCGGACAGCGCCTCATCTCGCACGAGGGCGTGGATCGCGTCATCCTCACCGGCTCGTGGGACACCGCCGCCCTGTTCCGCTCCTGGCGGCCCGATCTGCCGCTCCTGGCCGAGACCAGCGGCAAGAACGCGATGATCGTCATGCCGTCGGCAGACCTCGACCTCGCGGCATCCGATGTGGTCAAGAGCGCCTTCGGGCACGCGGGCCAGAAGTGCTCGGCAGCGTCGCTGGTGATCCTCGTCGGGCCCGTGGCCCGCTCGCAGCGATTCCTGCGGCAGCTGGTCGATGCCACGACATCGCTGCGCATCGCACCGCCCACCGACCCGCTCGCCGAAGTCGGCCCCGTGATCGAGGCGCCGCGGGGCAAGCTCGACTGGGCTCTCACCACCCTCGACGAGGGGGAGAAGTGGCTCGTCGAGCCACGCGCGCTCGACGCGTCCGGGGAGTACGAGGGGCGCCTGTGGCGGCCGGGCATCCGCACCGGCGTCAGGCCCGGGTCGCGGTTCCATCGCGAGGAGTTCTTCGGGCCCGTGCTCGGCGTCATGCAGGCCCGTTCGCTCGCCGAGGCGATCGAGCTGCAGAACGCCGTCGACTACGGGCTGACCGCAGGGCTGTACACCCAGAGCCCCGACGACCTCGCGGTCTGGCTGGAGCGCGTCGAGGCCGGCAACCTCTACGTCAATCGCGGCATCACCGGCGCGATCGTGCAGCGGCAGCCGTTCGGCGGGTGGAAGCGATCGTCGGTGGGGGCCGGCGCCAAGGCCGGGGGACCGAATTACCTCATCGGACTCGGATCGTGGCGGCCCTCCACCGGGGCGCCGCCCTCGGCGACCCTGCACCTGCGTGGGCTGGATTCGCGCATCACGACGCTGATCGAGGCGGCGCAGCCGACGCTCGACTACCAGGCCTTCGAGTGGCTGCGACGCGGGGCGCTGTCGGACGCCATCTCGTGGGACCGCGAATTCGGTCGGGTCAAGGACGTGTCGCAGCTCGGTGTGGAGCGAAACCTCTTCCGCTACCGCCCCGTCGGCGTCGCCGTCCGGGCGACCGGAGATGCCCCGTGGCAGGCGCTCCTGCGCGTGATCGTCGCGGCGCTTCGCGCCGGGTCGGAGGTCACCGTCAGCGCACCGGTGGGCATGCCGGCGGGGGTCCGCCGCGTGCTCGGCGAGGAGCAGGTGTCGGTGTTCGTCGAGAGCGACGAGGAGTTCGAGGCCCGCGTGGTCGAGGCGCGCCCGGCGCGCGTGCGGCTGGTCGGGCCGCCGGCCTCCGTCAACGCGGCGCACGCGGCGCTCGCCGACGCCCTCGCGGGCGACCCCGACGTCGCGGTGTACGCCGGCGAGGTCACGACGGCGGGCAGGATCGAGCTGCTGCCGTTCCTGCGCGAGCAGTCGGTGACCATCACCGCGCACCGCTTCGGCAACCCCGACCCCTGGTCGGCCGAGGTCATCTGATGCCCCGTGAGGTCCGTCGCCTCGAGGCGACGGACGTCGAAAGGATCGAGGCGGAGGAACCCGCGGGCCAGGGCTTCGTCCGCGCGATGTGGAAGCTGCAGCAGCGTGACGAGTCCGTCCTGATCGTCGCCTGGGTCGACGGGATGCCGGTCGGCTCAGCGCAGCTCGATCTGCGGACCGATCCGTGGGAGGTGAAGAACCTCAACGTCGACGAGCGCGCTCGCGGCGAGGGGATCGGAACCGCGCTGATGGCGGAGGCCGAACGGCTGGCCGCCCCTTCCGGGCGCCTGAGCGTCGGCGTCGGTGTCGACAACCCTCGGGCGCGTGCCCTCTACGAGCGGCTCGGGTTTCGCCCGACCGGACAGGAGAGCGCGACGACGTACGAGTACGTGGATGAGCGCGGCGTGCGCCGCACCGCCACCGAGACCGACGTGCTGCTGATGAAGGACCTCGCGGCCGCTCCTTCCGCCTGAGCGAGGGTCGCGCTGTCCCGAACTCCTGCAGATCGGGCGTCGGCGTGGCCTGCAAACGCCGACCGACGGTCTCCATGTCGGTTCTGCAGGAGTTGAGGACAGCGGCCGCCGGCGCAGCTCCTCAGATTCCGCGCCGAACCGGCAAGAAACCGCCGTCGCCCGGGCGCGCGGCCCCGATTCTGAGGGGTCGTGCAGGTCAGCGCCCCGCCGCGACGCGCGATGTAAAAGATTCTTGACACCCGCGGCGTCCGGCCCTACGGTGAGTGTCAAGAATCTTTGACATCGGAGGTCGCCATGGCGTACATGGAGCGGACGATCTGGGCCCAGCTCATCGCGAGCGTCGTGGGCCTCGTGGTCTACCTGTCGCTCGTCGTGCCGCAGCTGTTCACCACCCCGGTCGGCGAGATCGCCTGGGTGTGGCCGATGATCGGGACCATCGTCGGCGCCATCGTCCTGTCGATCGTCCTCAGCATCGTGTGGGGCATGGTCGCACGGATGCGCGATCCCGAGCTCGAGCACACCGCCGACCAGCGCGATCGCGAGATCGAGCGGTTCGGCGAGCGGATCGGCCAGAGCTTCCTCGCGATCGGCAGCATCATCGCGCTGGTCCTCGCGATGGTCGAAGCGCCCTGGTTCTGGATCGGCAACGCCCTGTTCCTCGGGTTCTTCCTCTCCGCGGCACTCGGAGGCATGGCGAGGCTCGGCGCCTACCGGACGGGCCTGCCGTGATGGTCCGCCCCACGAAGGTCACCAACACCATCCGCGCCGTCCGCGAGGCCGCCGGGATGACGCAGGCCGAGGTCGCCCGCCGCGTGGGCGTCACGCGCCAGACCCTCATCGCCATCGAGCAGGGACGGTACTCCCCGACGCTCGAGCTCGCGTTCCAGCTCGCCCGCGTCTTCGACGCGCGCCTCGACGACCTCTTCCACTACCCCGACACGCCGGAGGACTGACATGACCACCCACACGATCCCGCAGACCATGACGGCTTGGCGCCAGCACGCCTACGGGCCGGCCGCCGTCGTGCAGGCCGAAACGATCCCTGTCCCCACCCCCGGTCGCAAGGAGGTGCTGCTGAAGGTCGCCGCCGCGTCGCTGAACTCCGGTGACATCCACCTGATGCGCGGCGAGCCGCGCGTGGTCCGGCTCTTCTTCGGGCTGCGACGCCCACGCACGCGGGGCCGGGGGATGGATGTCGCGGGCACGGTCGTCGCGCTCGGCGCCGACGTGACGGGGCTCGCCGTCGGCGATCTCGTCGTGGGGGCCGGCGACGAGACGCTGGCGGAGTTCGTCACGGTGAAGGCCGAGCGACTCACCGCGCTGCCGGCGGGCCTCGACCCGGTCGTCGCCGCGACGCTGCCGATCGCGGGCAACACCGCGACGACGATCCTCGACACCTGTCGGGTCGGGGCGGGGTCGACCGTGCTGCTCGTCGGAGCCGGGGGCGGAGTCGGCACCCTCACCGCCGCGCTCGCCGTCGCGCGCGGCGCGGAGGTGTGGGCGACCTGCGGTGCGCGGGCCGAGCAGACCCTCCGAGATCTCGGGGCCCTGCGCGCCCTCGATTACCGCACCCACGACATCGCCTCCCTTCCCGCCGCAGCCTTCGACGCCGTCGTCGACATCGCCGGCGAACTCCCGCTCGAGGCGCTCCGCGACCGTCTCCGCGACGGCGGTACCGTCGCCCTCGTCGGGGGCGACGGTCATCCCTTCTGGGGACCGTTCCCACGGATCATCCGCTCGCTCTTCCTCAGCCGCCGCGCGCGGCGGTTCCGTTCGGTCACGGCCGTGACGAAGACCCCGGTGACGGCTGAGCTCGTGAGGATGACGGCGGCCGGCGTCATCCGTCCCGTCATCGAGAGGACCTACCCCCTGACTGAAGCCGGAGCAGCGATCGCCCATGTCGACGCCGGGCACACGGTGGGCAAGGTCGTGGTCGTCGCCGACTGAGCGCGGCGTCCCAGGCGCCGGCAAGGGTGCCGTGGCACAATGGTCCCGGCGTGCCCGGGTCGACGGCTTCGAAGCCCCGCCGGGCCTCTGGACAGCGTCCGCCGCACCTTCGCAAGGAGACCGATGTCCACTCAGAACACCGCGCCGACCGTCGAGGCCACCGCCGCCACCGCGAGCTCCACGGGGCGCATCGCTCAGCACCGCCGGTACCTCATGTGCCGGCCCGAGTTCTTCACCGTGAGCTACACCATCAATCCCTGGATGGAGCCGGCGAACCCCACCGACACCGCCAAGGCCGTCCGGCAGTGGCAGGCTCTCTACGACGCCTACCTCGAGCTCGGCCACGAGGTGGAGCTGATCGACCCCATCGAGGGCCTCCCCGACATGGTCTACACCGCCAACGGCGGGTTCCTCATCGACGGCATCGCCTACGGCGCGAAGTTCCGCTTCGACGAGCGGGTGCCCGAGGGGCCGGCGTTCATGGAGTGGTTCCGCGACAACGGGTACGACGTCGTCGTGCCCCGCGAGGTCAACGAGGGTGAGGGTGACTTCCTGCTCGTCGGCGACACCATCCTCGCCGGCACCGGCTTCCGCTCGACCGGTGACAGCCACCGCGAGGTGGGCGAGGTCTTCGGCAAGGAGGTCGTCTCGCTGAACCTCATCGACCCGCGGTTCTACCACCTCGACACCGCGATCGCGGTTCTCGACCCGGTCGAGGGACCGGGCGGGGTCGAGCGGGCGAACATCGCCTACCTCGAGCATGCGTTCGACGAGCGCGGCCAGGCGATCCTCGCCGAGCGTTATCCCGACGCGATCCGGGTGTCGGATGACGACGGCGCGGTGTTCGGGCTGAACTCGGCCAGCGACGGCTACAACGTCATCATCTCCCCGCGGGCGACCGGCTTCGAAGCGCAGCTGCGCGAGCGCGGCTACAACCCGATCATGATCGACCTGTCCGAGCTCCTCCTCGGCGGTGGCGGGATCAAGTGCTGCACCCTCGAGCTCCGCCGCGGGACGGAGGGATCGTGAGCATCTCCGAACTCCCGACCGACACCGCGACCCTGCGGGTGATCGACGCCGAGGAACAGCACCTCGCCCACAACTACCACCCGCTGCCCGTGGTGGTCTCGCGCGCCGAGGGCGCGTGGGTCACCGATGTGGAGGGCAAGCGTTATCTCGACCTGCTGTCGGCGTACTCGGCACTGAACTTCGGCCACGGTCACCCCGCCATCGTCGCTGCCGCCCGGGAACAGCTCGCCCGTGTGACCCTCACCAGTCGCGCGTACCACAGCGACCGGTTGGGCGCGTTCGCCGCTGCACTCGCGGAGCTCTGCGGGAAAGACCTCGTGCTGCCGATGAACACCGGCGCCGAAGCGGTGGAGACGGGCATCAAGGTCGCGCGCGCGTGGGGCTATCGCGTGAAGGGCATCGCCCCGGATGCCGCGACGATCGTCGTCGCGCACGGGAACTTCCACGGGCGCACCACCACGATCGTCGGCTTCAGCGACGACCCGGTCTCGCACGATGACTTCGGCCCGTACGGCGGCGGGTTCGTGCACGTCCCGTACGGCGACGCCGCGGCGATCGAGGCCGCGATCGACGAGAACACCGCGGCAGTGCTCATCGAGCCGATCCAGGGCGAGGCGGGGGTCATCATCCCGCCTGAGGGGTACCTCCGCGCGGTGCGGGAGATCTGCACCCGGCGCGGCGTGCTGTTCATCGCCGATGAGATCCAGTCGGGGCTCGGACGCGTGGGAACGACCTTCGCGTGCGACCGCGAAGAAGTGGTGCCCGACGTCTACCTGCTCGGCAAGGCGCTCGGAGGCGGCATCGTGCCGGTGTCGGCCGTCGTCGCCGACCGGGACGTCTTGGGCGTCATCCGCCCGGGTGAGCACGGGTCGACCTTCGGCGGCAATCCGCTGGCCGCCGCGGTCGGAGCGCGGGTGGTCGAGATGCTGCAGACCGGCGAGTTCCAGAAGCGCGCCGCCGCCCTGGGCGAGCACCTCGAGGCGGGGCTCGCCGAACTCGTCGGGCACGGCGTCACGCAGGTGCGCATCGCGGGGCTCTGGGCCGGGATCGACATCGACCCCGCCGTGGGCACCGGCCGCGAGGTCGCCGAGCGCCTCCTCGCGCGCGGCGTCCTGGCCAAGGACACCCAGGGGCAGACCCTCCGGATCGCGCCGCCCCTGGTCATCCGCGCGACCGAGCTGGACTGGGCCGTCGAGCAGCTGAAGCTCGTCCTCGCGGGCTGAGCCGCGTCAGAAGACGTCGACGGGGAACTCGTGCCAGCCCGTCGCGCCGTCGGGTACGACGCCGGCGACCTCGGAGGTCTGCGTCTCGCCGAGCGCGTTCGTGGCGCGGCAGCGCAGCACATGACGCCCCGCGGTCGCCCGCCACGGCAGGCTCCACTGCACCCACGTGTCATCCGAGATGGCGGTCGCGAGGGTCGCCTCCTCCCACGGCCCGTCGTCGACCTGCACCTCGACGCGCGAGACGCCGACGTGCGGCTGCCAGGCGACGCCCGCGATGACCGTGTCGCCCGCGCTCAATCCCTGGCCGGGACGCGGCACGTCGATGCGTGACTGCAGCTTCACCGGGCCGCGCTCCGACCACCCGCGATCGGTCCAGTAGGCAGTCGCCCGATCGAACCGGGTGACCTCGAGGTCGACGACCCACTTCGTCGCCGAGACGTAGCCGTACAGCCCCGGCACGACCATCCGCACGGGGAACCCGTGTTCGAGGGGCAGGGGCTCGCCGTTCATCCCGACGGCGAGGATCGACCATCGATCGGGGTCGGTGAGCGCCTCGAGCGGCGTCGAGGCGGTGAAGCCGTCGATGGAGCGCGAGAGCACCATGTCGGCATCTGCCGTCGGGCGGGCCCGGGCGAGGAGCTCCCGGAGCGGGTAGCCGAGCCACCGTGCGTTGCCGATGAGGGTGCCACCGACCTCGTTCGACACGCACGACATCGTGGCGTACCCCTCCTCCAGCGGCAGGGCGACGAGCTCGTCCCACGTCAGGGTGACCTCGTTCTCGACCATTCCATGAATCCGCAGCGACCAGTCGGCGGGGTCGACCTGCGGCACCACCAGCGCGGTGTCGATGCGATAGAAGGACGCGTTCGGCGTGATGACGTCGGCCAGCCCTGCGATGTTCAGCTCGGCACCGGCGGGGATGGGGGATGCCGCGACCGCAGGTGCCGGCAGACGCAGAGCCGACCGAATCGCCGCCACCGCACGGCTGCCGCCGCTGACCAGCGTCGCACCGAGGACGGCGACGAGTCCGATCGCGGCCGCACCTCCCGTCCAGGCGAGGAAACGCCGGCGGTCCATCTGCGGGGAGTGGTCGAGCGGAGCGTCCCGGGTCGCCGCGTCTGATCGGTCGATCGGCTGCGCGGGCAACATCCGCACCAGCATCCGCAGCGTCACGGCCATCGTGCCGCCGGCGATGAGAGAGGGGAGCCAGGACAGCGGCCCGGCGTCGGCGCGGGTGAGCGCCACGGCGGCGCCGATGACCCCGAGAGCGACGCCGATCACCACACCCATCGGAGGGCGGCGGCGCTCGAGCAGACCCGCGATGGCGGCGACCGCGAGCAGGACCACAGCGATTCCGGTCAGCAGCGCGATCTTGTCGGCCGTTCCGAACCACGCGATCGCGGTGTCTTTGGCCCAGGGCGGAGCGGCGTCGATCAGGGCGCCGCCGATGGCGGCGAAGGGACTGGATGACGGCGCGATGAGCGCTGCCGAGAGTTCGCCGAGGCCCGCTCCGAGAAGAGCCGCGACGGCACCGGCCGCCGCGGCGAGCCATCCGTCCCGGGTTCCTGCGCGATGTGCCCTCGCCACGGTTTCGAGCCTACGGCGCCCCGCGCCGCCGGGCGCGGGGCTGGTGATTACGGAAGGCTTACGTCGATCTCGGGTTGACGCGGCGCGGCCGTTCTGCCTACGGTGCTCGTGCCGAGAAAGCGCCTCCCCCCACGATCCGGCGCGCTCGTCCTGCTGAACGCCGCCGTTTCCGATCGACAAGGACGTCACGTTGCCTCGCCATGCCCCCTTCGTCCGCGTGAGCGCGACGGCCGCCGCCGTGGCCCTGCTGCTCACCGGTGTCTCACCCGCCGCCCATGGGGCGGAGTCCCTTGAGACCTTCCGCGATTTCGAGTCCGGAACCTCCGACCACATCCAGTGGGGATCGGCCGGAGCGGGGGTGCAGACCGTTGCCGACGCCGGCACGGGCTCGTACCCCGATTCCGGGCCGAACACCCACGTGCTCAGCTACGGATTCGACGTGTCCGCCGCCGGCGCATTCGGCGGCATCGGGTTCGAGCCGCCCGCCGATGTGCCCGCCCTGGACTGGGCGGCCTACGACGGCGTGCAGTTCTGGATGCACGGCGACGGTACGCAATCCAGCATCCAGGTGGAGATCATGGATGCTGCGAGCGCCGACGCCGGCGTCTCCGACCGGTGGGACACGGTCGTGCCCGTCGGCAACGGGTGGAGCCTCGTGAAGCTCCCCTGGTCGGCATTCGGATTCGCCACCGACTACCAGGACGGCGGCGCACCGAATGACGGCACGCTCGACCTCGACTTCGTGCGCGGTCTGCTGTTCCCCGCGAACGCGGGAGCTGCGACCGTGAAGATGGACGCCATCTCGCTGTTCTCCGCCGACGGACCGGTCGCCGCGACCGTCGGCTTCGACCGCACCGCGACGAGCGTCACCGAGGGCGAGACCGCGACCCTTCCGGTCTCGCTCAGCCGCGCGGCCGAAGGTCCTGTCACCGTCGAGGTCGTCACCTCCGACGGCACCGCGATCGCGGGGACGGACTACACCGCGGTCGCCGAGACGATCACGATCCCCGCGGGGACGACCGGCGTCGACGTCGAGGTGGGTACCACTGCCGACGAGGAGGTCAACGGCAACCGCACGCTGACCGTGTCGCTCGCGACCCCGGCGGGCGCCGATCTCGGTGTCTCGACCGCGACGATCACCATCCGCGACGACGACGCCGCGCCCGCGGCGCCGATCTCGCTCCTGACCGACACCGTGGAGGATTTCGAGGCGGAGTTGGTGTTGGGGGATCCGGCGGCGGTGCCGCCGTTGGGGTGGTTCGCGGCGCAGGGTGCGGGGAATGTGCCCTCGATCGAGCGGGTGGCGGATGCGACGCGTCCGGGTGCTGCTGAGGGCAATGACGTGCTGCAGCTGGGCTTGGACACGTCGTCGTGGGCTGTGGTGATCGACAACTTCACCGATGGGACCTCGTGGGTGCCGCAGGACTGGTCGGCGTACCGGGGTGTGGGGTTCTGGATGAAGGGCACGAACTCGGGTGCGCCGATGTTCGTGGATCTGCTCGACAACCGCAACCCCGGTTCGACGGTGGATGACGCGGAGCGGTTCTCGGTGCAGTTCGTCGACGATTTCACCGGGTGGCGGTTTATCGAGCTGCCGTTCGAGGACTTCGCCCGCAAGAACATCGGCAACGGGGCGCCCGATGACGGTCTCACCCTGACCGAGGTGCACGGGTTCGGGATCGGCGTCGAGCAGACCTCCACACCTGTGACCCCCATCATCCGACTCGACGACATCGCACTGGTGGAGTACCAGCAGACGGTGGAGGATTTCGAGGCGGAGTTGGTGTGGGGGGATCCGGCGGCGGTGCCGCCGTTGGGGTGGTTCGCGGCGCAGGGTGCGGGGAATGTGCCCTCGATCGAGCGGGTGGCGGATGCGACGCGTCCGGGTGCTGCTGAGGGCAATGACGTGCTGCAGCTGGGCTTGGACACGTCGTCGTGGGCTGTGGTGATCGACAACTTCACCGATGGGACCTCGTGGGTGCCGCAGGACTGGTCGGCGTACCGGGGTGTGGGGTTCTGGATGAAGGGCACGAACTCGGGTGCGCCGATGTTCGTGGATCTGCTCGACAACCGCAACCCCGGTTCGACGGTGGATGACGCGGAGCGGTTCTCGGTGCAGTTCGTCGACGATTTCACCGGGTGGCGGTTTATCGAGCTGCCGTTCGAGGACTTCGCCCGCAAGAACATCGGCAACGGGGCGCCCGATGACGGTCTCACCCTGACCGAGGTGCACGGGTTCGGGATCGGCGTCGAGCAGACCTCCACACCCGTCACCCCCGTCATCCGACTCGACGACCTGACCCTGGTCGGTCAATCGGATGCCAACCGTCCGCTGCAGCTGAACTTCGCCCGATCGACCTTCGTCGTGGCCGAGGGTGACACCGCTGCGGTGGAGCTGCGACTGTCGCGGGTGTCGGAGGAGGACGTGACGGTCTCGTACGCGACCGAGGTCGCCGAATACCGCACCTCGACCGAGGACCTGCCGGCGACGGCGGACCGCGATTTCGTCCCGACCAGCGGCACGGTCACAATCCCGGCAGGTGAGCAGTCGGCCGTAATCGAGGTCGCGACGATCGACGACGACAAGGCCGAGGTCGACGAGACGTTCGTCATCCGCCTGTCCGAGCCTGTCGGCGCCGAGCTCGGGATGTCGGCGATCGGACGGGTGAGCATCACCGACACCGACGTCGCCCCCGACGGCATGCTCGAGGACTTCGAGTCGGGCGCGGGTCTGCTGCGTCCCACCGGCGAAGCGGAAATCTCAACGCGCGAGATCGCCGCGGGCGACGACGGCGCGTATGAGGGCCAGTCGTCGTTCGAGAACGTGCTCGACATCGAGGGCGCGGGCGGGTTCGCGCGCGAACTCGAGCAGTCGCAGGACTGGTCGGCCCGCGAGGGTCTCGGGTTCTGGTACCGGGGCGCCGGCGACGGGCGAACGGTGACGGTGGGCCTCGACGACGGCACCGCCGAGCGCGTCGGGCCCGAGGGCTGGGAGCTGGCGTGGTCGGATGAGTTCGATGCCCCGGCAGGGACGCCCGCAGACGAGCGCTGGTGGACCTACGAGACGGGAGGCTGGGGCTGGGGCAACGACGAGCTGCAGTACTACACCGACTCGACCGAGAACGCTGCGCACGACGGTGAGGGCAGCATGGTCATCACCACGCGTGCCGTGGAAGACCCTGCGGCCTCGGGCCTCGAGTGCTGGTACGGACCGTGCGAATACACCTCTGCTCGCCTCATCACCGAGGGCAAGGTCGAAGCGCTCCACGGTCGCATCGAGGCGCGGGCGCAGATGCCCGACGGTGAGCCGGGGATCTGGCCGGCGATCTGGTCGCTCGGAAACGACTTCCGCGACGTCGGATGGCCGCAGACGGGTGAGATCGACGTGATGGAGTACGTCGGGAAGCTTCCCGACGAGATCTTCGGAACGATCCACGGTCCGGGCTACTCCGGCGGCAACGCCTACGGTCAGACCTACGACTTCGGCGAGGACCTCAGCAATCGCTGGCTGACCTTCGCGGTGGAGTGGGAGCCCGAGGAGATCCGCTGGTACGTCCAGCTCGAGGACGGGGAGGAGATCCTTTTCCACACCGCCACGCCCGAGGACGTCGCGCCGTCGGAGTGGGTGTACGAGCACGCATTCACGTTCCTGATGAACATGGCCGTCGGCGGCAACTTCGGCGGACCGCTGGGCGCCGACCTGACCTTCCCGCAGGAGCTGAAAGTCGATTACCTGCGTGTCTTCCAGGCACCGGATGACGCGGAGCGCTTCCGTGCCTCGTTCACCGACGACGTCGCCGGCTGGCGATACGTCGATGTGCCCTTCGACGCCTTCGAGCGCAGCGATGAGCAGCCTGAAGGTGCGCCTGACGACGGACTGCAGCTGACGTCGGTCTCGGGCTACCGCGTGTCGACCGATCACGCGGAGGCGGTAGCTGTGGACCGCCTTCAGGTGCTGACGGAGATCACGGACCCCGTCTCGGGTGTGGATCCGGGCCCCGACCCCGGCCCCGACCCGGGAACCGATCCCGGCGCCGGCCAGCCCGGCGTGCCCGGCGCCGGCGCTCCCGGCCAGCCCGCGGCCGGCGAAGGTCCGAGAGGCGTCCTGGGCGCGACCGGCGCCGAGGGGCCGTGGGCGGCAGTCGCTGCCGGGCTGACCCTGCTGCTGGCGGGTCTGGTCCTGGCCCTGCGTCGAATCGTGCGTCGACATGATCTCGGAGGCTCCGAGGTCTGAGGCGACCCGAGGGCGCCGCGCCGGTCTTCCCGACGGTGCGGCGCCCCGGGCGTTTCGCCGCGGCATCCGGATGCGAAAGAGTAGCCCCATGGCGGCACGGCACGGCGAACGCATCGAGACGGTGCGGCGCCCCGATACCTCGGATGCGCCGGCCTTCGACCTCACCTACGTGCGCTCGGGGCCCCGGGGCGCGACGCCGGTCGTCATCCTTCCGGGCGGCCCGGGCCTCGCCTCGGTCCGCCCCTACCGCAGCGTCCGCCGGATCGCCACGGGCGGCGGGCTGGACGTCGTCATGGTCGAGCACCGTGGCGTCGGCCTCTCGCGGACCGACCTCGCCGGAGCGGCCCTTCCGCCGTCGGCGATGCGCATCCTGGCCGTGCTCGACGACGTCGCTGCGGTCCTCGACCATGAAGGCATCGAACGCGCTGTCGTGGTCGGTTCGTCGTACGGCAGCTATCTGGCATCCGCGTTCGGCGCGCGGCATCCCGACCGTGTCGAACGGATGCTGCTGGACTCGCCCCTGCAGTCCACGGGCGACATCGCGCTCGAGCGGCAGCGCGTGCGTGAACTGTTCTGGGACGCGGGCGATCAGCTCTCGGCCGATGTGCGCACGCTCGTGGACCGCGGTGAGGACGAGCGGTCGGTGCTCGACGTGGTCCGCGCGGCGTACGAGCTGGCGGGGCCCGAGCTGGCCGCCGCACTTGCGCGCCGGCGGATGCGGCGCGGGCCGCCGCTGACCTGGAAGGCGCTCGAGGCGTACGCCGGCCGCGGCGACGACATCGCCCGCATCCCCGGGGTGTACGAATTCGACCTGGCCGGGGTGATCGCCTTCCGCGAGCTCGCCTACGGAGCGCCGCTCGACGGCCTGCCGCTGGACCCGGCCTCGACCTACGCGCCGCTGGCGCCGCGGTTCCCCGCGTTCGCGGGGGAACCCTACGACCTCCCCGCGCAGATCCCCGCCTTCACCTGGCCCCTGGTCGTCCTCAGCGGCACACGAGACCTCCGCACCCCGCCGGCGATCGCCGAGCGGACCGCCCGGAGAGCCCGGGACGCCGTGCTCGTCACGCTCGAGAACGGACACAGCGCGCTGGACACCCACCCGGTCGCCCTCCTGAACGCCGTCCGCCGGCTCGTGCGGGGCATGCAGCACCGCCTCCCCGATGAGAGCGGCGTGCTCGAGCGGCTGCCACGCCGCGGCGCGGGTGCGCGCCTTCCGGCCCTGCTCCAGGCGATGTCGCGCGCGGAGGGACTCCTCGGTCGCTGAACGCGCGAGTCAGACCCGACCGGCGTGGACCGCGTCGAGTGCGGCGGCGTCGGCGGAGCTCATCCCGTCGATCGGCTCGCCGTTCCACACGATGTCGTCGCCCAGGGCGGCGAGGATCTCCTTGCGGTCACCGTGCTGGATCTTCGCCCCGTGGACGATGGTCGCGGGGCTCCACATCATCGCCAGGCTGTCGTGCCAGCCGCTTCCGACATCTTTCACGTGCAGCAGGTCGTGCAGCGAGGTCGGCAGGTGCGACAGCGGTTCGGCGAAGCAGTCGGCGACCACCGCGAGCGTGATCTCCCGCTCCGCGCCGGGCTGGGCGACGACGGGCTCGTCGACGTCGCCGGCGAGGGCCCGGTCGACGTCGGCGGCATCGAGCAGGATGACGCCGTTGGTGGGTCGCGGGTTGCATTCGATGATGCGCAGTCCGTCGCTGTGATCGACGAAGTCGAACGACAGCTGGCCGGTGAACCCCGGATCGAGGGAGTCGACGATGCGCTGGGCGTATCCGAGGGTGTCGGTGCTGTCCACGGCCAGAAAGGCGATCGCCGTGCTGTGCGCCCACTGCTCCGCGGCCACGTACGTCGTGTGGGCTGTCACACGGCCGTCGACGATGATGCTGTACGAGCACACCATCGGCCCGTCGACGAAGGGCTGCACGAGCCAGGGCTGCTCGGGGGTGGGATGACACTCGTCCACCGGCGTCTTGCCGGCGAGGGGGCCGGTGTTGGTCAGCAGACCCACGCCGCCGCGTGAGAACGCCGCCCGGGCGAAGTAGCGGGGGAAGCGGGCGATGGTCTCGACGAGCTCCTCGTCGCTGGTGACCACCACCGTCTCGGGGATCGGGACGCCCGCCTCCTCGGCGAGCCGCTGGAAGCTCGCCTTGTCGTGGAGGCGCGCGAGATCGCCGAACGTGCCGGTGAGCACCCGGACACCGTCGGGCAGATCGTCCTGGCGCGCGGCGAGGTAGAAGACCTCCTCGAACGTGGGGATGATGACATCGATCTCGTGCGCGGCGACGAAGGCCGACACCTCGGCGATGAAGGCGTCGGTGGCGAACCGCGGCGACGAGGTCACCAGGTGGCCGGCGGCGAACCGCGAATGGCTGCCGACCGCGCCGCCATAGGTGTCGCTGGCGTAGACGGTGTGTCCGATGCTCCCGAGCTTGCGGATGAGATCCAGCGCGAAGGTGTTGCGGGAGCTGGTGACGAGGATGCGCATGGCGTCCTTCCGGTCGAGGTGCCGCTCAGCCTAGCGAGGTCGGCTTCGGCCGGGTCGAAACACTGCGGCAACACGCCCCGGACTAGGCTCGGGGCATGGGTGACCTGTTCGACGGCTACGGTGCCACGCTGACGCCCCGTCGGTCGCCCGCGGGGGTCGCCCCGTTCGACGAGATGTTCGCGGTGTCGCGGAACGGCTCGGCGGGGGCGGAGTCGCGGGAGGCCTATCGCGAGCTCCACCAGGCCTTGGCGCAGATGACCCAGGAAGAGCTGCGCGGGCGCACCGAATCGCTCGCGAGCTCCTATCTCGCCCAGGGCGTGACTTTCGACTTCGCCGGTGAAGAACGGCCTTTCCCGCTCGACGCCGTGCCGCGCATCATCGCCTTCGACGAGTGGTCGCGCATCGAGGCGGGGGTGAAGCAGCGCGTGCGGGCTCTCGAGGCGTTCCTCGACGATGCGTACGGTCATCAGCACTGCGTGCGCGACGGGGTCCTCCCGGCGCGCCTCATCGCGTCATCCCAGTACTTCTACCGGCAGGCCGCCGGCATCCACAGCGCCAACGGCGTGCGCATCCAGGTCTCGGGGATCGATCTCATCCGCGACGAGAACGGCGAGATGCGGGTGCTGGAAGACAACGTGCGCGTCCCGTCGGGTGTCTCGTACGTCATCTCCAACCGCCGCGTCATGGCCCAGACCCTTCCCGAGCTCTTCGTCTCGATGCGGGTACGGCCGGTCGGGGAGTATCCCAACAAGCTCCTCGCGGCGCTGCGGGCCTCGGCCCCGCCCGGGGTCGAAGAGCCGAACGTCGTCGTGCTGACCCCCGGTGTGTACAACTCGGCGTACTTCGAGCACACCCTCCTCGCCCGCCTCATGGGCGTCGAGCTCGTCGAGGGGCGCGACCTGCTCTGCATCGGCGGCAAGGTGTTCATGCGCACGACCCGCGGGCCCAAGCGCGTCGACGTCATCTACCGCCGGGTGGACGACGACTTCCTCGACCCGCTGCAGTTCCGCGCGGACTCGATGCTCGGGGCTCCCGGACTCATGCTCGCCGCGCGACTCGGCAACGTCACGATCGCCAACGCCGTGGGCAACGGGGTCGCCGACGACAAGCTGATCTACACCTATGTGCCCGACCTGATCCGGTACTACCTCGCCGAGGAGCCGATCCTGAAGAACGTCGACACCTGGCGGCTGGAAGATCCGGGTGCGCTCGAGGAGGTGCTCGACCGCCTCGACGAGCTCGTGGTCAAGCCCGTCGACGGGTCGGGCGGAAAGGGCCTGGTCGTCGGTCCCGACGCCTCCCCGGCCGAGCTCGAGGCGCTCCGCCACCGACTGCTCGCCGATCCGCGAGGGTGGATCGCCCAGCCCGTGGTCATGCTCTCGACCATCCCCACCCTCGTCGAGGACGGGATGCGTCCCCGCCACGCCGACCTCCGGCCCTTCGCGGTCAACGACGGTGAGGACGTCTGGGTGCTCCCCGGCGGGCTCACCCGCGTGGCGCTCCCCGAGGGGCAGCTCGTGGTCAACTCCAGCCAGGGCGGCGGCTCGAAGGACACCTGGATCGTCGGTGGTTCCGCGCCGTCGCACGTCGAGTACGGGCAGGGGGCGGGCCTGGCCGGGCTCGTCGCCGATCAGGCGGCTACGGTCACCGCCGCCATCCCGATCATCTACGACGAGCAGGACGAGGTGACCCACTCGCCCCAGGACCGCCCGCGCACGCGCACTGAGCAGCAGGAGCAGCAGCAGCAGGGGAGGGATGACGCATGCTGAGCCGCATTGCTGAATCGCTGTTCTGGATCGGGCGGTACATCGAGCGGTCCGACGGCACCGCGCGCATCCTCGACGTCCACCTCCAGCTGCTGCTCGAAGACCCGTGGATCGACGAGGACACCGCGTGCCGCTCCCTGCTGAGCGTGATGGGTTCGTACCCGCTCGAGGGTGCAGACCGGGTCGGTCGCGATGACGTGCTGCAGCGTCTTGCGGTCGACCGGATGAACCCCGCGAGCATCGCCTATTCGATCTCGGCGGCCCGCGAGAACGCCCGCCGTGCGCGCGAGATCGTCTCCACCGAACTGTGGGAGACCCTCAACACCACCAGCGCCCGGATGCCGCGGCGCCTCCAGCGCGACAAGGTGCACGAGTTCTTCCAGTGGGTGCGCGAGCGCGCGGCGCTCGCGGTCGGCGTCGTCGACTCCTCCACCAGCCGCGACGAGGCCTGGCAGTTCTTCACCCTCGGACGCAGCATCGAGCGCACCGACATGACCGCGCGTCTGCTCGCGACGAGGTCGCTGACCGAGGCATCCGGTCCGTCCTGGACGACCATCCTGCGCTCGTGCGGTGCCTATGAGGCGTACCTGCGCACCTACCGGGGCATGCCGAGCGCGCGCAACGCCGCCGAGTTCCTGCTGCTCGACCGGCTCTTCCCCCGCTCGATCATCTACTCCATCCAGCTCGCAGAGGAATGCATGAGCGCCATCGATCCCCGCGCCGATCGCGTGGGGCACTCCAACACCGTGCTCCGCGCGCTCGGGCGCATCCGCAACGACCTCGAGTACCGGCCGGTCAGCGAGATCCTGAACGAGCTTCCGCATCACATGCAGCGCGTGCAGAAGGTGACGCGCGAGGCATCCGAGGCGATCAAGTCGCGGTTCTTCCCCACGCAGGCCGAGCCCAGCTGGATCGGGGAGATCTCGTGAAGCGCCTCCGCATCGAGCACTCGACCGGCTTCTCCTACCAGGGGAACGTCTCGGCGTCCTACAACGAGGCGCGGATGCTGCCGGGATCGACCGACAGTCAGTTCGTCCTGAACTCCTCGCTGGACATCGAGCCGTCCACATCCGTCAATCACTACGTCGACTACTTCGGCACGCGTGTGGCGTCGTTCGACGTGCTCTCGCCGCACGCGGCACTGCAGATCACCGCGCGCTCCCTCGTGGAGGTGCGGTCGCGTCCGATCGCGCACACGCCCCTCACCTGGCACGGGCTCGGCGATGAGGCAGCGGCCTCGGTGGCGACCATCGAGCAGCTGGGTCAGACCGCACGCACCCGGCCGCACCCGGAGGTGGCGGAGCTCGCCCGCTCGATCGCCGCCGAGCACACCCATCCCGGTGAAGCGGCCCACGCCATCTCCATCGCCGTCGGCGACGCCGTCGAGTACATGCACGGCGTCACCGGAGTGCACTCCACTGCGAGCGATGCATGGACGGCGCGCAAGGGCGTCTGCCAGGACATCACCCACATCACCCTCGGTGCCCTCCGCGAGGTGGGGATCCCGGCGCGCTACGTCTCGGGCTACCTGCACCCCCGGCCCGACGCGGAGGTCGGTGTCGCGGTCACGGGCGAGTCGCACGCCTGGGTGGAGTGGTTCGCCGGCGACTGGCACGGATTCGACCCCACGAACAACATCGAGATCGGCGATCGCCACGTGCTCGTCGGACGGGGCCGCGACTACAACGACGTGCCGCCGCTGCGCGGGGTGTACGCGGGGCCGTTCAAGAGTCAGCTCAACGTGAAGGTCACCATCACGCGGGAGATGTGACCCTCAGGGCGTCGATCCGATCCGCGGATCGCGACGAAACACCATCGAGGCGGAAACCGCCTCCGCGTTCTCGCGCCGTGGCGCCGAACGTGACGACGACGACACGGCAGGGTGGACCAATGAGTTTCCGGCAGAGTCTGCGCGAGTTCGAACTGGCCACGCGCCCGATCCATCCCGAGTCGAAGGCGGCGTTGGAGAAGCGCTGGCGAGAGCTTCCGCCGCACGCGCAGACCGACAATCAGCTGCTCGGTCGCTGTGCCGTCGGATGCGAGGGGACCCACGGCGTCTTCCCGAAGTGCAACCTCACCTGCTCGCCGTGCTACCACTCCGCCGACGCGAACAAGGTGCGCATCGACGGCGCGCACACCGTCGACAACGTCGACGAGCAGATGCGGTATCTCCGTCGCATCCGGGGCCCGCGTGCCCACGCGCAGCTGATCGGCGGCGAGGTCAGCCTCCTTCCGGCAGCCGACCACGCCGCAGCGCTGCTGGCGATGCGCGCCCAGGGGCGCGAGCCCATGTCGATGACCCATGGCGACTTCGACTACGACTACCTCCTCGACGTCGTCCTCGATGACGAGGGCCGTCCGCGATTCGACAAGGTGTCGTTCGCGGCCCACTTCGACTCGCTGATGCGCGGCCGTCGCGGGGCGGTGCGGCCCCGCAGCGAGGCGGAACTCCACCCGTTCCGCGAGGAGTTCGCGCGGATGTTCGTCGATCTCAAGCGCGACCACGGGGTGAACCGTTACCTCGCGCACAACATGACCGTCACGCCCTCCAACGTCGACGAAGTCGAAGAGGTCACGCGCGCCGTACTGGAGATGCCGTACGACATGATGTCGTTCCAGCCCGCCGCCTTCATCGGCGACGACCGGCGCTGGCGGGAGGACTTCGGCGAGGTCACGATCGACAAGGTCTGGGAGCGCATCGAGAAGGGCGCCGGGCAGAAGCTGCCGTGGCAGGCGACGCAGTTCGGCGACCCCCGCTGCAACCGTTCCACGGTCGGGGTGCGGGTCGGCGGCGTCTTCGCGCCGCTGCTCGACCCCGAGGACCCGAAGGACATCGCCGCCCGCGACCGATTCCTCGCCCACCACGGCGGAATGGTGTTCGGGGATGTGCCCAAGCCCGTGCTCGCCATCAAGGTCGCCCGCGCCGCGCTCGCGCACCCCGGCGACATCCCGCCCCTCATCGGGCTCGCACGCCGGGTCGTGCGTCGTGCCGGTGGTCTTCGCCGCATCCTCCGTGCCGCCCGTCGCGGGAAGCTGTCGTTCAAGACGTTCGTCGTGCACAACTTCATGGACGCCGAGCAGGTGGCGCCGGCGTGGGAGCTCATGGAGAAGGGCGTCGTCTCCGATGACCCGGTGCTGAAGGAGACGCAGGAGCGCCTCGGATCGTGCATGTATGCCATGGCGCACCCCGAAGACGGCCGACTGGTGCCGGCATGCGTCCAGCACAGCGTGCTCGACCCGCTCGAGAACGTCGAGCTGCGTCGCGTGCTGCCGCTCGTCGGCGCCGGTGCTGCCGGTGCGGTGTCGCCGTCGGTCGTCTCCCGCCCGTCGGGTCTGACGCCGGTGCGCAGCACCGGCCGCGCCGGCGCCTGACCCGCCGCCCCCTTTTCGCTTCCCCCGTCACGTTCCGCCCCGCGGCGGGAAAATTCGGGGCCGATGTCGTCGGGGGAGCCGGGGGGTGGCGCGGGAACGAGGGGGCTTCCCCCGTCACGTTCCGCCCCGTGGCGGGACGATTCGGGGCCGATGTCGTCGGGGGAGCCGGAGGGTGGCGCGGGAACGAGGGGGCTTCCCCCGTCAGGTTCCGCCCCGTGGCGGGACGATTCGGGGCCGATGTCGTCGGGGGAGCCGGAGGGTGGCGCGCTGTGGCGCTGGCGCGGGCGCGCCGGGGGCGGGTCAGCCGGCGACGACGTGCGCGGTGCCGGTGGGGATCGTAAGGTCGACGCGCTCGCCCAGCCGCGGTGCTCCGGCCGCGGTGACCTCGGCGTGCAGCAGCACCGTCGGTGTCACGCGGACGGTGAGATCCATCCGCGCGCCCGAGGCGCGGGCCGACTCGACGGTTCCGCTCCACCGCGCCTCCTGCGCGGGTGCCGGGGTGAGCGTCTCCACCGCGAGTGGCGCCCGCCCGGCGCCATCCGCACGAGGGCCCGGCCGGCCGGGGCCGGCGAGCGGATGCTGCGATGTCGGCGCCTCCGCGGAACGCCGCACCTGCACGTCCTCCTGTCGGACGATGAGCACGGCGGGGCCGGACACCGCGGCATCCGGGACCGGGATCTCGCCGAGGGCGCTGGTGTGCACTCCGCCGGCGATCACGCCCGGAACGAGGTTCCGCGCCCCCATCAGCTCGGCGACCCGCACCGACGTCGGCGCGCGGTACGCCCCCGCGATGTCGCTCTCGTGCTGCAGCACGCCGCCATCGAGGACGGCGATGCGGTCGGCGACCCTCGAGGCCTCGTCTCGATCGTGTGTGACGAGCAGGATCGTGGGGCCGACGGTCAGTCGCAGTTCGTCAAGAAGCGCATGCATGTCGGCGCGAAGCGCGGGGTCCAGGGCGCTGAAGGGCTCATCGAGCAGAAGCACCGCCGGCTCCGCGGCGAGGGCCCGGGCGATCGCCACGCGCTGCTCCTGCCCGCCGGAGAGCTCGTCGACCCGGCGCGTCCCGAAACCGCGCAGCTGCACCATCTCGAGGAACTCCGCGGCACGGGATCGGGCCGTGCGTCGCGACTCGCCCCGCACCCGCGCCGAGAACGCGACGTTGTCGAGCACCGAGAGATGGGGGAAGAGGAGGGATTTCTGGAACACCATCCCCACGCCGCGGCGCTCGGCGGCCACGCCCGCCACGTCGTGGCCGTCGATCAGGACGCGCCCGGCGTCGGGGGCTTCGAGCCCGGCGACGAGCCGCAGCAGCGTGCTCTTTCCCGACCCGCTCGGGCCGAGGACGGCGGTGCACGACCCTGCCGCGACGTGAAGGGTGACGTCCGAGACCGCCGTCGTCGGCGCGCCACGGAAGCGCTTGGAGACGGCGTCGAGGGTGAGTGAGGCGGTCATGCCGGAATCCTCTCCGGGGTGGGCGAGCTGGTGCTTGCGGCGGGCGTGGATGCGGTCGGCGTCGGCCGACGGCGCCCGAGCGACACCGTTGCCAGCAGAAGGACGATGGGCGGGATGATGGCCGCGAGCGACATGACCGCCACGGCGGCGTCGTTTCCGACGGCGGCCGCGGCGCCCGCGACGACGAGGGGGAGCGTCACCAGTTCGCCGGCGCCGACGATGACGGTGACGAGATAGTCGCTCCAGGCGACGAGGAATGCCAGGAAAGCCGCGCGCGCGAAGGCGGGGGCCAACAGCGGCACCTGCACGCGCAGCAGCACGTCGCGGCGCGACGCCCCGAGCAGCCGGGCGTTCTCCTCGTACGACATGTCGTAGGCGCCGTACGCGGTGCGCATCACGAACGCGGTGTAGGGGAGGGCGAGGACGACCAGCACCAGCACGGTGCCGGCGACCGGGGGCACGTAGGTGCGCAGCAGCACCACGTTGACCCCGAGCACCGCGGCGAAGGGCGGCAAGGCGATCGGCGACAGAAGCAGCGCCGCGACGGCGCGGGGCCACGGCACGCTGCCGAAGGTGAGAGCGCGGGCGGCCAGAGCGCCGAGCGGGGTGGCGATCGCGGCGACCGTCACCGCCAGGACGGTGGAAGTGACGAAGGCGGGGGCCGCACCGAACCCCTCCGCCGCGACGAGACCCCGGGTGCCCCACGCCGTCGGAAGCGGCGAGGGGAACGACCAGCGGTCGGCGCCGACCCAGAGCACGAGCGGCAGGAACGGAAGGGCGAACCACACGATGAGCAGGATGCCGGTGGCCAGACGCACCGCCCGGCCGGCGCCGTGCGAGACGACCAGGGTCGATCCGGACGAGGCCGTCCCCCCACTCATCGCCACACCGCCGTTCGCCGCAGGATCGCGAACGTGCCGGCCACGACGGCCAGCGCGATCGCCGAGGTGACGACGGCGACGGCGGCGGCGTCGGGCCGCGAATCCAGGGAGACACCTTGGAACAGCCGGACCGCGAGGACGGGAAGCGGCTCGGGGTAGGTGCGGCCGAGGAGCCACGACACCTCGTAGGAGGCCAGGGCGTAGACGAAGCTGATCGCCGAGCAGATCAGCAGCGTCGGCGCGGTGAGGGGAAGGAAGACGCGACGAAACCGCTGCCAGCGTCCTGCTCCGAGAAGGGCGGCGCTCTCGTCGTACCGCGCGATGCGGGTGGCGAGGGTGCCCGTGACCACGAGCGCGATGAAGGCGGACTCCTTCCACGCGAACTCGGCGATGGCGGCGGCCCAGAGCGGGCCGCCGACGAACGCCGGCCAGGCTTCGGGCGGAACCCCCAGCATCCGCGAGAGCATTCCCCCGTCGGCGAGCAACAGCCCGATCGCGGCGGCGCCGATCAGGTGGGGGACGGTGACCGTCGCGGCTCCGAGCGCAGCAACGACGCGCCCGCCCCAGCGACCCGAGACGATCACGACGGCGGCGGCCATGCCGACGACGGCGGCGATGAGCGTCGAGGCTCCGGCCACCCAGAACGACACGCCGACCGCCGCCCAGAGCGCGTCGGGGTCACGGGTGTAGGCCGCGAACGACAGCTCGGCCTCACCGACGACGGGCAGGAGCCCGAGACTCTGCAGCACGGTCGCGCCGAGGCCTCCGCCGACCACGAGCGCGGTCGCCGCCACTGCCGGAAGCACCATCAGCGCGCCCGCCCGGCGGTGCCGGGCGGACTGCGCAGGACGGGCGACCAGCGGGGTGAGCGTCACCGGCCGAGAACCTCCGTGCGCCACCCCTCGTCGATGGCGGGAACCCACTCGGCGGCGAGCTCGGCGTGGGCGTTCTTCGACAGCACCTCGTAGGGGGGCACCACGGGCGAGGCGGGCAGCGTGTCGAACAGCGCCCGATCGCCCGGTTCCAGGCCCTCGATGTCGAGGACGGTGAACTGTCCCCAGACCTCCGGCTCGGCCTTGGCGACCTGCTGCTGCACCGACAGGGACTCGTTCGCGACGACCATCGCGCCGGCGACGGCGTTCGAATTGGCGGGAAGGCCGAGGAAGCTGGCGTTGCCGACGGTGCCGTCGGCGAGTTCGAGCACCTTCGTCCCGGCGGGGTAGGTGCCGTCGGCGACGAGTCCGGTCAGGGTGGCGGGGCCGTAGGTCATCATCATGTCGACCTGACCGTCGGCGAAGAGCTGGCCGAGCTCGGCCTCGTTCGCGGGATACGTGTCGCCGCCGCGCCAGAGGCTCGGCGCGAGATCGGTCAGGCGGTCGTACAGCGCCGGCGTGAGCTCATCGAACGCCTCCTGCGAGAAGTCGACAGGCACCTCGTCGGCGCCTCCCGATACGCTGGCCAGCACCTCGCGCACGAACACCGAGCCGGTGAAGTCCGGCGGCGCGGGGTAGGTGAATCGTCCGGGGTTGGCTTCCGCCCACTCGAGCACCTCCGCCATCGACGTGGGGACGTCGGTGACGGTGTCGGCGTTGTAGACGAGGGTGAACTGCGCCTTGTGCCAGGGGGCCTCGCACCCGTCGACCTCGGTGCCGAAATCGGACAGCAGCAGCGGGTCTTCGGGATCGGTGTTCGCCATGTTCGGCAGCAGATCCGTCCACCCGCACAGCCACGCGTCGGCCTCTTTGCCGGTGCGGAAGTTGTCGCCGTTGACCCAGATGAGGTCGACGGTGCCGTCGTCTCGTCCAGCCTGGATCTCGGTGAAGACGCGGTTGAGGGCGTCGCGGGTGTCGGTCACGGGCACCCGCTCGAGGGTGACGCCGTACTCGGCGACGGCCGGGGCGAGGATGTCGTCGACGTAGGCGTTGCCCTGATCGTCTCCGCCGTACATCCACAGCTGCACCGTCTGGCCGTCGGCATCGGCCAGGACCTGATCCCAGCTGTCGGGCACCTCGCCGCCGGGGGCTGCAGGGGCGGAGCACGCGGCGAGGGCCAGCGCGGGGAGCACGAGGGCGGCGACGGCGAGACGCCGGCGGCGGGATACGAGGTTCATTGCAGTGATCCTTCCAGGTGTTCGGGCCTCGGCTATCGTGAGCGGGTCCACACCGACCGAAACCCCGACGAGAGCACAGACGACGAGAGGCGCATGATCACGCGAAATCGCCGCAGCGTTTCCCGGGGTGCGATCATCCGGTTGATCTCTCTCGGTGTCTTCGTCGCCGCGGCGGTTTCGGTTGGACTGCTGCTGCCCCCGCTCGATGTCGACGGCCTGCGCGCCCTGTTCGGCGACCTCGGATGGACCGGTCTCGTGGCGTTCGCGGCGATCTACGGGCTGCTCACCCTCTCTCCCGTGCCGAAGGGCGTGTTGAGCATCGGTGCGGGCGTGGTGTGGGGGTTCGGCGTCGGGGTGCTCGCCGTCTACGCCGGGGCGCTCCTGGGGGCGACACTGGCCTTCTGGGCGTCGCGGCTGCTCGGACGCGACGCCGTCGCGCGGCTGATGGGACGTCGGGCCGCCGCCATCGACGACCTGTTCGAGCGTCGTGGGTTCCTCTCGATCCTCGGGCTCCGTCTGGTGCCGGTCGTGCCGTTCACCGCCCTGAACTACGCCTCCGGCCTCACCGGCGTCAGATATCCCGCCTACGCCGCCGCGACCGCGGTCGGCATCATCCCCGGCACGGCGGCCTACGTCGCGCTCGGCGCGTTCGGCATCGAGGCAGGACCGCTCTTCTGGGTCGCTCTGGGGGCGCTCGGCGCGCTATCCCTCATCGGGGCGGCCGCCGGGGTGGTCGTGCAGCGCCGCCGCGTGCGTGCGCGCGCCGCCGGCGCGGCATCCGATGCTCCCGCCGGCTCCGAACAGAAAGCGGCGACCGGCCTGGAAGACCGGAGCGGACGGGGGGCCGAGCATGCTTGATGCGGCGCTGCGACCCCGCCTCGCGCGGCCACTCGAAGCCCTCGCGGCTCTGCTCGACCGGCCGGGGATCACGCCCGACCGTCTCACCGTCGCCGGACTCGTCCTGGGTCTTGCCTCCGCGGTGGGCGCGGCGTTCCAGCTGTGGATCCCGGCGCTGGTGCTCTGGCTCGTCTCCCGCGTCGTCGACGGGCTCGACGGCACGCTCGCCCGCCGCCGAGCGGCCGCTCGCGGTCAGGAACGGGGCGGCACCCACGCGGGCGGCTTCCTCGACATCGCCGCCGACTTCGTCGTGTACGGCGCGACCGTGGTGGGCGTGGCGATCGGGGCCACCGCCGGTGGCGCGCCGTGGTGGCCCTTCCTCCTCGTGCTCCTCGCCTACTACATCAACGGCACGGCGTTCCTGGCCTTCTCGTCGATCGCCGAGCGTGCCGGTCGTCGGATCGACGACGGGCGGTCGCTGTCGTTCCTCGGAGGACTCGCCGAGGCGACCGAGACGATCGCGGTGCACGCGCTGTGGCTCATCCTGCCGTTCTGGGCGGCCGAGATCGCCGTGGTGTGGGCGGTGATCGTCGGGCTCAGCGCGACGCAGCGGATCGTCGTCGGCTACCGGGCACTGCGCTGACCGGGTCGGGTCAGAGCGCTGCGCGGCGGGCGTGCCGCCGCCGGAGGAATCGGATGCCGCGGCCGACGATTCCGCGATCGAGGCCGTCCTGCGCGGCGCCGATCGCGGCGTTCCAGGCGGCGTCGGCGTAGGTGGGGTAGGCGTGGATCGTGCTCGCGAGGGCACGAACCGAGACTCCCGCGGCGATCGCGGTCGTCACCTCCCCGAGCACTTCGCCCGCGCGGGGGCCGACGACGGACGCGCCGCGCAGCCGTCCGCGGCGGTCGATGACGAGCGTGGTGTGCCCGGCGGTGTCGTGGTCGGCGATGGCGCGGTCGACGTCGTCATGCTCCGTGGTCACGACACGCAGACCCTGCGTGCGGGCATCGGCGGGTGCGACGCCGATCGCGCCGACCTCGGGGGCGGTGAAGGTCACCCGCGGCACGGCCGCGACATCCACCCTGCGCGAAAGACCGAGAACGGCGTTCGTCGCCGCCGTGCTGCCGAAGAAGCCCGCGGTGTGGGTGAACATCGGCAGCGGGGTCACGTCGCCGGCCGCGCGGATGCGCGGGTTGGAGGTGCGCAGCGTGCGGTCGACCTCGATGTCGCCGTCGGGCGTGAGGCGCACCCCCGCCTCTTCGATCCCCAGGCCCTCGACGGCGGCGCGACGGCCGAGCGCCGCCAGCATCCGATCGAAGGCGACCTCCGTTCCGTCCGAGAGGTGCGCGGTGCCGGCACCAGCGGGTCCGACAGGCGTCAGCGCCGTGACCGTCGTGTTCACCCGGACGTCGACGCCGTCGCGGACGAGGGCGTCGTGGACGATCCGGCTCGCCGCGGCATCTTCCCGGGGAAGGATCCGCTCGCCCCGGTGCGCCAGTGTGACCCGGGTGCCCAGGCGCGCCATCGCCTGCGCGAGCTCGCACCCGATCGGTCCGCCGCCCTGCACGAGCAGGGTCTCGGGCCGGCGCTCGAGATCCCAGAAGGTCTCGTTGGTGAGGATCGGCAGATCGGCGGCGCCCGGCACGTCCGGCGTCATCGGGTGGCTGCCGGTGGCGATGACCGCGTCGCGGAACCGGAGGCGGTGTCCGTCGACCTCGAGTTCCGTCGGGCCGGTGAACCGCGCGCGACCGGTGAGCACGAAGACGCCCTTGGCCACCAGGGCCTCGGGGGCGTCGACGGGCTCGATGTGCGCGATCGCAGCGCGGACGCGGGCCATCACCCGCGCGAAGTCGACGGTGACCCCCGTGACCTCGACGCCGAGGCGTGAGGCGGTACGGGCGGTGTGGGCCGCGTGCGCGGCCGCGATGAGGGCCTTCGAGGGGACGCAGCCGGTGTGGAGGCATTCGCCGCCGAACCGCGCGGCCTCGATCAGGAGGGTGCGTGCGCCCAGGGAGGCCGCGGTCCGGCTGGCCACCAGGCCGGCGCTCCCCGCGCCGATGACGACGAGATCCCAGTCGCCGGACGCGTCGGCGGGGGAGAGGATGCGGGCGCGGCGAGACGACGGGGAGGTCACGGGCGTCAGCCTACGCGGCGGCCCGAGGGATGGGCCGCCGGTGGCATCATCGAGGTCACCGGCTCGACTCGCGCCGCCCGATCCGAGGAGAACCGATGGCCAGGCCTTTCCGCCGCTACAGCGCCGGCGCTCGGTGGTACGACCTGCTCTCGGGGGAGCGCTGGGTCTACCGGGCGGGTCGGGTCGCCGGGATCGGGCTCATGGACCTGCGGGCCGGGGACGTCATCCTCGACCTCGGTTGCGGCACGGGCCTGAACTTCCCGCTGCTGCGCGCCGCCGTCGGCGACCGCGGGCGCATCGTCGGCGTCGACCGCAGCACCGACATGCTCGCCGTCGCGCGGGAGCGGGTGCGCCGCGAGGGGTGGACGAACGTCACGCTCATCGAGGCGGACGCGGCCGAGCTCGACCTCGAGGACGTGCGGGCGCGGGTCGCCGAGGCCACCGGGCGTGGGCGTGCGGGCGCCGTCGATGCGGTGCTGTCGACCTATGCGCTGAGCGTCATGCGCGGCGGGGCCGCCGACGCGTGGCGACGGGCGGTGACGCTCGTGCGGCCCGGGGGCGTTCTTGCCGTGGTCGACATGCAACCGCCGACCGGACGCTGGCGGATCCTCGCGCCGCTCGCGCACCTCGCCTGTGCTCTCGGAGGTGCCGACATCCATGCCCGAACGTGGCGCTTCGTCGCGCGCGACGCCGCACCCGGTTCGGTGCGCGAGGTCACGGTGCGCGGTGGCCATATCGTCGCGGCCGTCGGTCGCTTGCCCGGAGAGGACGTTCCCGCCACCTGATCGTGATCACGGATGCAAGACCCGTGGTGCACGTGTCGCAGGGTGGGGGATGAGGCGCCGCCGGGCGGGTCTGCCCGCCATGCGTCACCGCAACGGAGTCAGCCGGTCGGTGCGTCGGGGTCGAGGGCGCGGATCTGATCCTCCTCGACGGCGTTGTCAGCCTCGAGGCGGTTCTCGGTCTTCTCGTCGCCGCCGGCGGGTCCGTCGCCGGAGGTCTCGCCGACAGGGGTCTCGTCGGTCTGGTCGTGCTCGTCGGGACGGTCGTGATGCTCGCTCATGTCTCCACGGTAGGCCCGGGCACCCGATCGCTCGCAGGGCTTGCGTCGGCCTCCTCATCGGTGCGTGACCGCCCGCCGGTCCCGCCGGCACCGCTCCCCAGCGATGCCGTGGCGGCGAGGCCGATCACGAGGAACCCGGCGGCCGCCCACGTCGCGTAACGGGTGCCGTCCGAGAACGCCTCCGCCGCGGCATCCGCGATCTGAGCCGTCTGGGGATTCTCACGCAAGCCTGCGATCGCGCCCCCGGCGCTGTCCACCACCGACGAGACGACCTGATCGCGTTGCGCGGCCGGGACCCCCTGGCCATCGAGCGAGGCCGTGAGGGCGGCGGAGGTGCTGGTGAAGAGGATCGTGCCGAGCACCGCGATGCCGAGTGCCGCCCCGACCTGGCGCGCGGTGGACTGCGTGCCCGACGCCTGGCCACCCTCGGCGACCGGCACATCGGCGAGGACCACCCCGGTCAGCTGCGCGGTGGCGAGACCGACCCCCAGGCCGTAGACGAAGAGGAAGGGAAGCAGGAGCACCCAGTTCGCGTCGGGGGTGATGACGAACCCGAGGCCGCCGATGCCGATGATCTCGGCGACGAGGCCCGCCCGCACCACCCGCACCGGCGCGACCCTCCCGCTCGCGGCGCCGGCGAGGCCGCTCGCCACGAAGGATCCGATCGCGAGCGCGAGGAGGATGAACCCCGTCTGCAGGGCGTCGAAGCCCAGCACGAACTGCAGCCAGAGCGGGAGGGCGAGGATGACGCCGAACTCGCCGAGCGAGACGATCGTCGCCGCGATGTTGCCGTTGCGGAACGACGGGATGCGGAAGAGGTCGAAGCTCAGGAGCGTCGAGCGCCCGAGCCGCCGGCGTCGCAGGCCCCACGCGATGAAGGCGATGAGCCCGAGCACCGCGATCGCGAGGGCGATGGGAACGGGGGAAAGATCCCACGGCCAGGTGATCCCGGCGAGCTCGATCGAGCCGTCCGTCGTCCACCAGCCGTAGTTGCGCCCCTCGATGAGACCGAACACCAGCGCGGCCATCGTGATCACCGAGAGCACGGCGCCGACGGCGTCGGTGCGGCGGGTGTCGGTGCCGCGCGACTCGGCGACGGTCACCATCACGCCGACGAAGATGAGGATGCCGAGGGGGATGTTGATGCCGAAGGCCCAGTGCCACGAGAACGCGGTGGTCAGCCAGCCGCCGAGGAGCGGGCCGACGGCGGCCATCCCGCCGATCGTCGACCCCCACACTGCGAAGGCGATGCCCCGCTCGCGACCCCGGAAGGTGGCGTTGATGAGCGACAGGGTCGTCGGCAGGATCATCGCCCCGCCCACACCCTGGACGAAGCGCGCGGCGATGAGCATGCCGCCCGAGGTCGACAGGGCGGCGAGGATCGAGGATGCCGCGAAGATGACGACGCCGATCAGCAGCATCCGCTTCCGGCCGATGCGATCGGCGACGCTGCCGAAGACGAGCAGGAGCGCGGCGAAGACGAGGGTGTAGGCCTCTTGGACCCACTGCACCTCGGTGGAGGAGATGCCGAGGTCGTCGACGATCGCGGGGATGGCGACGTTGACGATGGTGGAGTCGACGATGATGAGCGACACCGCGATGCTGATGAACACCAGGCCCGCCCACCGGCGGCGCGACAGATCTGCCATATCGCTAGATTATCTAGTTATTGTTTCGAGTCAAGCTTCGTGTGGCGTCGAGACACCACCTCCCCGCCGAGACGACACCTGACGTGGTCGGTCTCGGCGGAAACCTGCCGTCTCGGACGAGCGGCGGCGGCGCAGCGCCGCGCGCCTAGGGTGGAGGGATGTCTGACGCACTCGCGATCACCGGTGGTTACGTCGTCCCCGTCGTCGGGGACCCGATCGACGGGGGGACGGTCGTCGTCGTCGACGGTGTCATCACCGCCGTCGGTGGTGCGGAGACCGAGGTTCCCGACGGCGCCCGCGTCGTGGATGCGACGGGGAAGTGGGTGCTCCCCGGATTCGTCGAGGCCCACGGCCACCTCGGCGTCCACGAGGACGGCGAGGGATGGTCGGGCAACGACACCAACGAGATGACCGACCCCAACGGCGCCCGCTTCCGGGCGCTCGACGGCATCGACATCGAAGAGGTCGGCTTCCGCGACGCGCTCCGCGGCGGGGTGACGACAGCGGTCATCAAACCCGGATCGGGAAACCCCATCGGCGGGCGCACGGTGGCCATGAAGACCTGGGGTGGCCGCACGGTCGACGAGCAGGTGCTCGCGCACGACGTGTCGGTCAAGTCCGCCCTCGGTGAGAACCCCAAGCGGGTCTACGGCGAGAAGAAGCAGACGCCCTCGACCCGCCTCGGGGTCGCGGCGGTGCTGCGTCAGGCGTTCGTCGAGGCGCGCACGTACGCCGAGAAGTGCGCGGCCGCGGCGACGAAGGGCGAGCCGTTCGAGCGCGATCTCGGCAAGGAGACCCTGGCGTCCGTCCTCGACGGCGACCTGCTGTGGGACCAGCACTGCCACCGCCACGACGACATCGCCACCGCGATCCGCCTCTCGGAGGAGTTCGGGTACCGCCTCGTCGTCAACCACGGCACCGAGGGGCACAAGATCGCCGACGTGCTGGCGGAGAAGGACATCCCGGTGATCTTCGGACCGATGCTGACGTCGCGCTCGAAGGTCGAACTGCGCGACCGGGCGATCGGCAACCTGGCGCTGATCGCCGCCGCCGGCGTGAAGGTCGCGATCACCACCGACCACCCCGTGGTGCCGATCGAGCAGATCCGGTTGCAGGCGATCCTCGCCGTCCGCGAAGGTCTCGCCCCTCGGACGGCGCTCGAGGCTCTCACCGTCAACCCCGCATCGATCCTCCGCTTGGATGATCGGGTGGGGGCGCTCGCCGAGGGACTCGACGGCGACGTCGTCGTCTGGTCGGGCGATCCGCTCGACGTCGACTCGGCCGTCGAGCAGGTCTTCATCGGAGGCGCGCCGGTGCTCGAGCCCGCGGGCGACGATTCCGCCCCGCGGGTCGTGGAGCGCTGGGAGCGCTTCGGCCGGCGCTCGTGGATGGCCTGAGGAGTGGATGCCACGCCGCCGGCGACCCGGCGCATCCAGCTGACCCTCGGCAGACCGGCCCTGACGCTGTGGGCGGGCATCCGCCCGACTCTGGTGATCGGAGGCCGCGGGCAGCCGGTCCAGTGGGGTGCGGGCACCTGGCAGGTGGCGGCGGACGAGCCTGTCGAGCTCGGCGTGTACCTGTTCGCCCGCGGCTGGCGGTTCGGTGACGCGCAGGTGATCCTCTCCCCGGCCGACCCGCCGACCCTGCACTACCGCGCCCCGATCCTCCCCTTCGCGCGAGGCCGGTTCACTTCAGGCTGAGCGCTCCGCGTCGTCATCCTGCGCGCTCAGTCCGACCGGCACCCCGGCCGCGCGACGCGCAGCGCGGTCGACGCGCTGCGTGCGCACGATGAAGATCGTCAGTCCGATCCCGACCGGGATGAGCGCGAGGCCGACGATCCACGCGGCGTCGGCGAGGTACGAGCCCGGATCGGTGAACAACAGAAGCGTGTTCTGCGCGGCTTCGAGGACAGACCCCGCGCGCGCCTCCTCCGCGCCCCACACGATGAGGGTCGGGACGAGGAAGACGAGGATCAACAGCCACGCGAGGGCGATGTTCGCCCGCCGCACCCGGACGGCGTGCTTCGGCGACAGGTCGTTCATGTTCGCCGCGGCGAAGTCGCGGGGCCGGCGGTAGGCGAAGATCAGCACGACGAGGAGGGTCGCGACAAGCCCCGCGAGCATGCCGAGGAACCAGCCGGCGAGGAAGGGCAGCACGAACGGGTGCGGCTCTTCGAACCAGTAGTGGAAGCCGCTCGGCCGACGCGACGAGGCCATCGCGCCGGCCACGGACGGCACCCACGTGGTGACGAATCCCGCGACGGCGGTGAGGAAGGCGACCACCGGGCTGTAGACCATCGTGCGACGGAGCGTGTCGAGTACGTTGCCGCCGCGGCGCCAGAGCACCTGCATCACCACGGCGAACGTCGCGAGCATCGGACCCGCGAACATGCCGTTGCCGATCAGAGCGTCTCCGTCGGCATCAGCGGCGGCGAACACGGTGGACACGACGGTGAGGATGACCGCGAGCACCGTCACGGTGAGGACGAACGGGTTGCTCAGAACGTGTCGGAGTGGCGGGAACGGGCTCGGCTCGTTCGATCCGGTCGTGGCTCCCGAGTTCGAGCGCGCGGATGTGCGTCCCGAGGGAGGCGGGGGATTCGGCTGACCGGAAGCACGCATCCCGACATCCTCTCAGGCGCCGAGGTGTGATCGTTCACCCCCCATTCACGTGTCGGAGCCCCGCGCGGCCATGACGTGTCGACAGGATGCGGGCATGCGAGAGCGCGCGGCCCTTCGATTCCTCGACCGGCTGAGATTCGGCCCCCTCCACCGGCGGGTGTGGTGGCTGTCGGCCATGGGCATTCTGCTCGACGGCTTCGACTTCTTCATCGTCGGTGTCGCGGTGCCGCTCATCGTCGCCGACTGGGGGATCACCCCGCTCGAGACGGGGCTTCTCACCAGCGCCGCGGTGGTGGGTGCCATCTTCGGCGCGGCGATCATGGGGCCGCTCTCCGACCGCATCGGGCGGAAGCTCGCGTTCCGCATCGACCTCGGCATGTTCGTCGTCTTCGCCGTCGCCTCCGCCTTCGCCCCCGACATCTGGTGGCTGATCGCCTTCCGGTTCCTGCTCGGGGTGGGGATCGGCGCCGATTACCCGATCGCAGCGAGCTACGTCGCCGAGATCTCACCGGGGCGGCTGCGTCCGAGGCTGCTGATCGGGGCCTTCAGCTTCCAGGCCGTGGGACAGCTCCTGGGTGCGCTCGTCGGGCTCGTCGTCCTCACCGTCGATCCGCACCCCGAGGCCTGGAGATGGATGCTGGCGGCCGGCGTCGTCCCGGCGGTCATCATCGTGGCCCTCCGCCGGCGAGTGCCGGAGAGCCCGATCTGGCTGGCTTCCCAGGCGAGATACCTGCAGGCGGCCGCGGTGATGAGCCGGTTCGCCGGGCGCCAGGTCGTCGAGACGGAGATCCGGGATGTCTCGCCCTCGGCGGATCACCCCGTTCTGGTGCGTGCGACGGGGATCGTGCCGACCGTGCGCAAGCGCGCACTGTTCGCGGGCGAGTACCGGAAGGCGACCGCGCTCACGACCGTGCCGTGGTTCTTCATGGACATCGCCACCTACGGGGTCGGTGTGTTCACCCCGACGATCATCGCCGCACTCGCGCTCGGCTCCTCGGCGAGCACCCCGTTCATCGCCGATGACATCACCTCGACCGAGGGCGCCGCCGTGCTCGACCTGTTCCTCGTCGTCGGCTTCGCCGCCGCCATCCTGCTGGTCCGGCGTCTGGGACTCATCCTCATGCAGTCGGTGGGGTTCGTCGTGATGGCGGTGGCCCTGGTCGCGCTCGGATCGACGCAGCTCGTGGCGCCGTCACCGGTGCAGGTGGCGGTCATCTTCCTCGCGTTCGCCGCGTTCAACCTGTTCATGAACGGCGGACCCAACGCCACCACCTTCGCGATGCCGACCGCGGCATTCCCCGCCGAGGTGCGCGGCGCGGGCGCGGGCTTCGCTGCCGCCGCGGGGAAGGCCGGCGCGGCGGTCGGCACCTTCTTCTTCCCGATCCTGCAGGCAGAGCTCGGCCTCTTCGCCACGCTCTCGATCATCGCCGGCGGGTGCCTTCTCGCCGCCGCGGTGACGATTCTCTTCCGACACCAGGTGCGTCGCGAGCAGGTGATCCGCGATGCCGCGGGCGATGCCGATCTCGTGGGTGTGATCGGGTAGCGGTCTGCTCCGGCGGGATCAGCCGGCGCGCCGGGCGGGGGCCGGTCGGCCCTTGTCGCCGATCGGCAGCGCGATCGGCGTGGTTTCGGCGACTTCGTCGCTGAACTCCTCCGGCGAGGCCTGAACCACCGACAGCGGGCGGGTCTCGTCGATCGTCAGGCGGAAGCGGGCGTTCTCGCGGCGGTGCAGGCGTCCCGAGACGATGAGCCAGGTGGCACCGATCGCGAAGGCGACGAAGCCCGCGCCCGCGCCCAGCAGAATCGCGGCGCGGGGGCCGAACTCCGCGGCCACCCAGCCGACGATCGGCGCGCCGATCGGTGTGCCGCCCATGAGGATCGCCATGTAGAGGGCCAGCACGCGACCGCGGAGGGCCGGGTCGGTCGTGGTCTGCACGTATCCGTTCGCGGTGGTCAGCATGGTCACGACGGCGAAGCCGGTGAACATGAGCGTCACGGCATACAACCAGTAGACGGGCATGAATGCCGAGACGACGGCGGCCACCACGAACAGCAGCGCGCCGCCGATCACGACGCGGATGCGGGCCCGGTCGCGGCGTGCCGCGAGCAAGGCGCCGAACAGCGACCCGATCGCGAGGATCGAGCTGAGCAGGCCGTACCCGTCGGCGTCCCGGCCGAACTCCAGCGCCATGGTCGAGGCGAAGATCGGGAAGTTCATTCCGAACGCGCCCAGGAGGAACACCATCGAGAACGTCACGATGAGGTCGGGGCGGCGGGCCACGTAGCGGAAGCCGTCCGCGAGTCGCGAGGCGCCGGGCGCCTTGATCCGGGGGATGAGTTCGTGCGGGCGGATGAGGGCGAGCGCGACGATCATCGCGAGGAAGGTGGCGCCGTTGAGCAGGAACACCCACCCGGTGCCGACGGCGACGATGACGATACCGGCTACGGCGGGTCCGATCATCCGGGCGCCGTTGAACGACGCGGCGTTCAGTGCCACGGCATTCGAGGCGTTCTCGCGTGCGACCAGATCGGAGACGAAAGCCTGCCGGGCGGGGTTGTCGAACGCGGCGATGACGCCGAGTGCAAGCGCGAAGGCGTACATCAGCCACAGCGTCATCACGCCGACCAGCAGCAGGATGCCGATGACGATGCCGAGCACCATGAGGAGGCTCTGGGTCACCACGAGCAGTCTCCGCCGGTCGAACCGGTCGGCGACCCAGCCGGTGACGCCGACGAGGAGCAGCGGGGGTGCGAACTGCAGGGCCATCGTCACGCCCATCGCCGCGGCGTCGTTGTCGGTCAGCTGCGTGAGCACCACCCAGCTGAGGGCGGTGGCCTGCATCCACTGGCCGATGTTCGACACCAGCGCGCCGATGAACCACACGCGGTAGTTGAAGATCGAGAATGAACGGAACATCGCGCTCATCGGTCGGCCACCTTCCGCATGAGGTCGGCGGCTTCGGCGAGAAGGCGGCGGTCGGCCGGCGTCAACTCCGAGAGAGCCTGCTCGAGCCACGCGTCGCGGCGGCGCACGGTCTCGTCGACGACCTCGCGGCCGGCGGGGGTCAGGGTGATGTTGACCTTGCGTCGGTCGGTGTCATCCGGAGTCCTGGTGAGGTACCCGGCTTCTTCGAGGCAGTTGACCGTCCGGTTCATCGAGGGTGCGGTGACCCGCTCGCGCTCGGCGAGTTCGCCGAGGGTGTGCGAGCCGAACATCTTCAGCACGGCGAGCACGGCGAACTGCCCGTCGCTCATGCTGTCGATCGCGCGTTCCGCGCGAAGCCTGCGGGCGAGGCGGAAGGTCGCCATGCGGAAGTCGGATGCCTCGTCGGACAGGTTTTCGGGGGTGCTCATGCTATTCCTTAGCCTAGCTCATTAGTCTTGCTAAGTGTTGGAGTCGGTGCGAAGACCGCCGGGCAGCACGGGCTCGCGTCGCGACGGCTCTTCCCGTGCCCTGCGCAGCGGCCCGTTCGTCCCCCGTCCCTCCCACGCCGGTCGCTCCCACGCCGGTCGCTCCCACGCCGCCGCTCCCACGCCTCCGCTCCACGGGTCGCCCCCACGTCGATTCGTTCGTCGCAGATGTACGCAAAAGGGGGGTTCCGCCGTACATTTCCGACGAGCGAACGAAGGGAGGGGGCGGGGGGGCGCGGCGGAAAGCGTCGCGCCCGAGGGGCGAGCGGGAAGGGGCGGTGCGCAGGATGCGAGCGCGCAGCGAGGCGCGCAGTCGCCGGTGGACACAACCCCGCCCGCCGCTTCCAAGCCGTTCGTTCGTCGCAGATGTACGCCAAAGGGGGGTCACGTCGTACACCTCCGACGAACGAACGAATGGAGGGGTGGGGAGGGGCCCTGCGCGAGCGCGAGGGATGCGCGGGCGGGTGCCGCGGCTAGGCTCAAGCCATGCCCGAGTTCATCGACGCACACGGCATCGCGATCGTCTACGACGTCCACCCGGCCGAGACGCCCGCGCCTCGGGCCGTCGTACAGCTGCTGCACGGCGTCGGCGAGCACGCCGGACGTTACACGCGCCTGACGCAGACGCTCACCACCGCGGGGTACACCGTCTACGCCGATGACCACCGCGGGCACGGTCGCACGGGCCTGCGGCAGCACGACGGCGACCACTCCCGACTCGGCCGGCTCGGTCCCGGGGGCATGCCGGCCACGCGCGACGCGGTCTGGCAGTTCACCGAGCTCATCCGCGACGCCCACCCGGACCTGCCGCTGATCCTGCTCGGGCACTCGTGGGGTTCGTTCCTTGCGCAGATGCTGCTCAACCGTCACCCCGATGCCTACGACGCCCTCGTCCTCAGCGGCTCGGCGCTCATGTGGCCCGGGTCGCTGAATCCCGGCGACCTGAACGCGCCGTGGGCCGGGGAGGGTGCGACCGGGGTCGAGTGGCTGTCATCCGACGCGGAAGTCGGTCGTGACTTCCTCGACGATCCGCTGACGACCACGACGCCGCTGCGGAAGCTGTTCGGACTCTTCGACTCCGCACGGCTGTTCGAACGCCCGGGCCGCGGACTCGCGCAAGCGGCCGGTCATGACATCCCCGTGCTGCTGATGGTCGGGCGCGATGACACCGTGGGCGGTCCGCGGAGCGTCCATCGCCTCGCCGCGGCCTACCGCGAACGGTCGGGGTTCGCCGATGTCACCACCCTCGTCTACCCCGACGCGCGGCACGAGATCTTCAACGAGGTGGTGCAGGCCGAGGTGCGTGCCGACCTGCTGGCGTGGCTCGACCCGCGCTTTCCCGCGCGGGATTGAGCCGCAGCGCGTCGCCGGCTCGTCGCCGGCCCGTCGCCGTCGTCGGAGAAACGCGCCGTCGTCGCAGGATCCGGACGGATTCCTGAGACGCTCGCGCGATTCTCCGACGGCGATGACGGAACAGACGAGTGGATGCCGCGATGCGGCCGCCGTAGGCGACTCAGCCGCGCGCGCGGCGCGGCCGGCGGGTGCCTCGCTGGATGTCGGCGACGGTGCTGCCGGTGGTGAAGCGGGGAGCCGTCTGGGTGCGGGCGGCGCTGCCGGCGGCCTGACCGGCGCGGGCACCGTTCTGCCCCGACCGCGCGCCGGCGGTCGAGGCTGCGGCGCGCTCGCCGGACTGCGCGGAGCGCTCGCCCGCCGGGCGCCGTCCGCGGGAGCGGCCCCGGCCGCCACCGGCGCCGTCCGCGTTCCGCGCGGAACCGCCACCCGAGCTCGAGCGACCGCGCCCGCCGCTGCCGTTGCCGCTGCCTCCGCGACCCGACGAGGCGACGACCGGCGCCGGGGTGACGTGTTCGGCGACGGCGCCGACGAGCGCGGCGACCGTGGTGTCATCGGCCGCGACCTGCTCGAGGGGTGCGGTCACGTGAGCCTTGCGCAGCAGATCGCCGACCTCGCGACGCTGGTCGGGTGTCGCGACGGTGACGACGACGCCCTCGGCGCCCGCGCGGGCGGTGCGGCCCGAACGGTGCAGGTACGCCTTGTGCTCGACCGGCGGGTCGACGTGCACCACGAGCTCGACCTCGTCGACGTGCACACCGCGCGCGGCGACGTCGGTCGCGACGAGCACGCGCACACCGCCCTGGTCGGCGGGGGCGCCGAAGGCGGCGAGGTTGCGCTCACGAGCGTTCTGACCGAGGTTCCCGTGCAGGTCGACCGCGGGGATACCCGCGGCGGTGAGCTGCTTGGCGAGCTTCTTGGCCTGGTGCTTGGTGCGGGTGAAGAGGATGCGACGCCCGCGGCCCGACGCGAGGTGGCGCACGAGCGCCGCCTTGCCGTCGGAGGGAACGACGAAGACGCGGTGGGTCATGACGCCGGCGGGGACACTCTCCTCGTCGACCTCGTGGCGCACTTCGTTCTGCAGGAAGCGGCGGACGAGCGCGTCGACGCCGCGGTCGAGCGTGGCGCTGAAGAGCAGACGCTGCCCACCCTGCGGGGTGGCGGCGAGGATGCGGGTCACTCCGGGGAGGAACCCGAGGTCGGCCATGTGGTCGGCCTCGTCGAGCACAGCGATCTGCACGGCATCCAGCCGGATGACTCCCTGCTTCATGAGGTCTTCGAGGCGCCCGGGGCAGGCCACGACGATGTCGACGCCGCGGTTCAGCGCCTGCTCCTGGGGCTTCTGGCTGACGCCGCCGAAGACCGTGGTGACGGTGAGGTTCGCGGCGGCGGCGAGCGGGGCGATCGTCGCGGCGATCTGGGTCGCGAGCTCGCGGGTCGGGGCGAGCACGAGGCCGCGAGGGCGGCGAGGCTCGCGGCGGCCCCCCGCGAGACGGGCGACCAGCGGCAGCGCGAACGCGATGGTCTTGCCGCTGCCGGTGCGGCCTCGGCCGAGCACGTCACGGCCGGCGAGGGAGTCGGGGAGCGTGTCGCGCTGAATCGCGAAGGGCTCGGTCTTGCCGTCCGCGAGGAGGACGGCGGCGAGGTTCTCGGGCACGCCGAGAGAGGTGAAAGAAGACATGGAAGCTTTCGGTGAGGCTCGGCGCTGCGATGTGAGCGAAGAGCGGAAGGAGGCGACGGCGCGGGATCGCGCATCGGTTCGCCGTTCGTCGTGTGGCGGATCGGGAAATCTGCCGGTGGCCTCACAGGAGGCGGAAGCGTGACGACGACGCAGCGGCAAGGAACTGCCGCAGGACAACCGTAGCAGGCCGGCGGACCGCCAAGCTGAATGCGCCGGGTGCAGCGGCGCGACGAGGTGAGCGGATATGGTCGCGGGATGCTCTCTCCGACGCTCGCTGTGGCGCGATGGGGGGCGGTGCGCGCCGCCGTCGTGATCCTGAGCGCCCTGGCGGCGTCGATCCTGACCCTCGTGATCGATCCGGCCGAGGAACCGCGGCGCAATCCCGCGCTGCTCATCGCCGCCGTGCTCCTCGCGCTCGCCGCCGTCGTCTCGTCGCTTCGCATGGGTGCCGTTCCGGTCGGCTCGTCGGCCGGGCTGGCGCGATCGGTGACCACCGACAACGGCCGGTATCCCGGGACGGCGGCGCTTCGGGTGGTGGGACCGCTATCGCTGTCGGATGCCACGTGGTCGGCCACTCTCTTCGTCGTCGCAGCCCTGGGGCGGACGGTCGTGCGCATCGCCGCCGGGGTGTCGGATGCGGGGGAACTGGTGTTCATCCTGCTCGGTGCCGGCCTGTGGGCCATCGCCTACGGCGCGGGGTGGTCGGTCGGTGCGATCTTCGTCACCGCCGTCTCGACCGCTGTCCGACTCGCCGCGGCGCACCGGCGCGGACAGGCCGTCTCCTGGTCGTGGTGGGTCGTGCCGCCGATGCTGCTTCTCGTCGTGACCGCGCCCTTGCTGATGGGCGCCTACTCCCTGATGACCGGAGCGTCGTATTCAGGCCGCGGCCTCGCTCCCCTGGTCCAATTCCTCACGGACGACGGACGCAGCGCGGACGGCGCTGAGGTCATCGTTCTCTGGCTCGGAAAACTCGCCTTCGCTGCGCTCGCGGCCGGCATCGCCGCGCTCGCGGTCGATCGCGTGCGGCATGCGCGGGCGGGCCGACGCGGGGTGGACAGCGAATAGGCTGAGGCCATGCACGGCGAGTACAAGGTTCCCGGCGGAAAACTCGTGGTCGTCGACCTCGAGGTGCAGGGCGGGCGCATCGCCGACTTCCGCCTCGCCGGCGACTTCTTCCTCGAGCCCGACGACGCGCTGCCCCTCATCGATTCCGCCGTCACCGGGCTTCCCGTCGAGACCGACGTCGCCGGCATCGCGGCTGCGGTGCGCTCGGCCCTCCCCGAGGGGGCGCAGCTTCTCGGCTTCACCCCGGAGGCGGTGGGGACGGCCGTGCGCCGCGCGCTCGTCACCGCGCCCGGGTGGCGCGACTTCGACTGGGAGGTCGTTCATGACGCCCCGGTCTCGCCCCGGATGAACCTGGCGCTCGATGAGGTGCTCACCGAGCGCGTCGGCGACGGTCGGCGCCGCCCGACCCTGCGACTGTGGGAGTGGAACGAATCGGCCGTCGTGATCGGGTCGTTCCAGTCGTATCGCAACGAGGTCGACCCCGAAGGGGCGAACCGTCACGGGTTCGACGTCGTCCGGCGCATCTCGGGCGGCGGGGCGATGCTCATGGGCGCCAACTCGATCGTCACGTATTCGCTGTACGTGCCGGCCTCGCTCGTGGCGGGCATGACCTTCGCCGATTCATACGCCTTCCTCGACGATTGGGTGCTGCAGGCCCTGCGGTCGCTCGGCGTCGAGGCGGTCTACCAGCCGCTGAACGACATCGCCTCCCCAGAGGGCAAGATCGGCGGTGCCGCGCAGAAGCGACTCGCCAACGGCGGCGTGCTCCACCACGCCACCCTCAGCTACGACATGGACGGTCAGGTGATGACCGAGGTGCTCCGTATCGGCCGCGAGAAGCTCAGCGACAAGGGCACGGCGTCGGCCGCCAAGCGGGTCGATCCGCTGCGGCGGCAGACGGGCCTGCCCCGCGAGGCGATCATCGAGCGCTTCATCGAGACCTTCTCCACGCTCTACGGCGCCGAACCCGGCGCGGTCACCGATGAGGAGTACGCCGCGGCTCAGGCGCTCGTCGAGAGCAAGTTCGCCACCTCGGCCTGGCTGCATCGCGTGCCGTGACCACCCCGTCTCCACCCGCAGCGCCGCGGGGCTCGGTCACCGTCCACCACGGCGACAACCTCGACGTGATCCGGAACTTCCCCGACGCGTCGTTCACGCTGATCTACCTCGACCCGCCGTTCAACACCGGACGCATGCGGGAGCGGAGCGTCGAGCGCGCCCGCGCGACCGTTCCCGAGGCCCCGGCGGGCGTCGTCCGGCGCGGGTTCCACGGGCGCGAGTACGAGCGGCTGCGCGGCGACCTCCGCACCTACGACGACCGATTCGACGACTACTGGGGGTTCCTCGAGCCACGCCTGGAGGAGGCCTGGCGCCTCCTCGCGCCTGACGGCACGCTGTACCTGCACCTCGACTTCCGCGAGGCGCACTACGCCAAGGTGCTGATGGACGCCCTGTTCGGCCGCGAGAACTTCCTCAACGAGCTCGTCTGGGCCTACGACTACGGCGCGAAGACGCGGCGCCGCTGGCCGACCAAGCACGACACGATCCTCGTCTACGTCAAGGACCCCGATCGCTACTGGTTCGACTCCGACGGCGTCGACCGCGAGCCCTACATGGCTCCAGGCCTCGTGACCCCCGAGAAGGCCGCGCGCGGCAAGCTCCCCACCGACGTCTGGTGGCACACCATCGTCCCCACCACCGGCCGGGAGAAGACGGGCTATCCGACGCAGAAGCCCGAGGGGATCCTCCGCCGCATCGTGCAGGCCTCGAGCCGCCCCGGCGACCGGGTGCTCGACTTCTTCGCCGGGAGCGGCACGACCGCCGCCGTCGCGGCATCCCTCGGCCGCAATGCAGTGCTCGTCGACGACAACCCTGCCGCGATCGAGGTGATCCGCCGCCGCATCCCCGACGCGGAGCTCGTGACATCCGTTCCTTTCGAGCAGGTCGCCCGATCGGATGCCGCCCTGGAGCCGCTCCCGTAGGCTGAGGCCCGTGCGATACGGACTCTTCATCCCCCAGGGCTGGCGCCACGACCTCGTCGACATCGAACCCGCCGATCAGTGGCGGGTGATGCGCGAGCTCGCGCAGCACGCCGACCGCGGTCCGTGGGAATCGCTGTGGGTCTACGACCACTTCCACACCGTGCCTGTGCCGAGCGAGGAGGCGACGCACGAGGCGTGGACACTGATGGCCTCGTTCGCCGCGGTGACCGACCGAATCCGTCTCGGCCAGATGTGCACGTGCATGGGGTACCGCAATCCCGCTTACCTGGCGAAGGTCGCCGCCACCGTCGACATCGTCTCGGGCGGACGCACCGAGATGGGAATCGGCGGCGGCTGGTACGAGCACGAGTGGCGGGCCTACGGCTACGGGTTCCCGAAGATCGGCGATCGTCTCGGCATGCTCGAGGAGGGCGTGGAGATCATGCGCCAGGCCTGGACGACCGGCACCGCCACGCTCCACGGTCGTCACTACGACGTCGACGGCGCGCTCGTGCGCCCGCTGCCCCTGCAGGAGGGCGGGATCCCCCTGTGGATCGCGGGCGGCGGCGAGAAGGTGACGCTCAAGATCGCGGCGAAGTACGCGCAGTACACGAACTGGTCGAGTGAGCCGGAGGAGTTCACCCGCAAGGACGAGATCCTGCGCGCCCACGCCGACGACCTCGGTCGCGACCAGGCCGAGATCGTGCGGTCGGCGAACTTCAACACCGTCATCGGTGAGAACGAGAAGGATGTCGCGGCGCGTCTGGACCGCATCGAGCAGCGTGTCACCCCCTACCTGGGCGATCGCACCGCGGCCTTCATGGCCGAGTACCGCTCAGACCGCGGCCTCGTCGGCACCCCCGAGCAGGTCGCCGAGCGCCTCGCGGCGCTCCGCGAACGCGGTCTCGGCTACGCCATCCACTACTTCCCCGAGCACGCGTACGACCGCTCGGGCGTCAGCGAGTTCGAGCGTCAGGTCGTCTCCGCGCTGCGCTGAGCTTCCACGCTCCCGCGGGCTTCCACGCTCCTGCGGGTCTCAGCCCGCTGTGGATCCGCCCGAGCGCGGATCTCCGCGCGAAGGAGGATGTCCGAGCGGCGCCGCATCACACGAGCGCGGCGACGCTCGCGTAGGCGTCCCGCACCACGTCGGGCGCCGAGGACGGGCCGCCGAAGACGCGCGCCGTGCCCGGGGCGCTCGCCCACGTCGGCCACCCCGGGTCACGGTCGCGGACGAGTGCCACTGCCGAGCCGTGCACGGCGTCGGCGAGACTGCGGGGCGGGTCATCGCCGGCGATCGCCGACACCCCGTCGAGGTCGAGGCCGTCGAACCAGAACGGCACGTCGAGGCAGTGCAGCGACCACCTGCGGGTCGGCGACGGCCACGAGAAGGCGTACACCCACGTGTCGGCCCCGCCGCGCGCGTCGGCGGCGCGCACCACGGTCGAGCGGAAGATGCTGTCGCTGATGAAGCGTCCGATCACGGCCGCGCCACCCTTGCGCCGCTGCGACCCGTTCGCGGCGAGGTAGGGTCCGACGACCTCGGGATCGACGCCGATCCGTCGCAGCAGGAGCGCCGCCGGAATCAACCGCAGCGGCACGCGGATCCCGTCGGTGATCATCGTGAATTCGTCGTCGGTGGCCCCGACGACGAGCGCCTTTTCTGCGCCCACGCCGGCGCGAAGCGATTCGATCGTCGCCCGGGGGAGGAGCTCGCCGTCGATGACGGGCCCCCAGGGGAGTCCGTCGCGGAGGATGCCGGTCAGCGGCGCCAGCGGATCCCTCGACGCCACCTTCGCGGCATCCCGCTGCAGCGCGAGCAGCCGCTCCTCGGAGACGGATCGGAACCCCTCGAGGGTGGCGGCGACGCCCGCCAGGTCGGCGAGGCGCTCCGAGCGCTCCCGGGCGAGCGGCGCCGGGATGTCGCCGAGGGCGGGTGAGAGCGCCCACGCCGCATGGAAGAGGTGCTGGGCGGCCGGCATGGCGAGGAGGGTCAGCACCGCCCCGCCGCCGGCGGATTGCCCCGCGATCGTCACGCGGGACGGATCGCCGCCGAAGTCGCGGATGTGCTGCTGCACCCACTCCAGCGCGGCGAGCCAGTCGCGGACCCCCCGGTTGCTCGGCACCCCGGGGATCTCACCGAATCCGTCGAAGCCGAGGCGGTAGGAGACCGTGACGGTGACGACCCCGTCGCGGTTGAACGCGCGTCCGTCGTACCAGGGGCTCGCCGGCGACCCCGAGGTGAAGCCGCCGCCGTGGATGTAGACCAGCACCGGCAGCGCCGCGTCGGCGTCGCCGGGGCGCGGGGTGAAGACATTGACGTTCAGGGTCGACTCGCCCTCGACCGAGGGCTCGGGGATCAGCGTGATCCCGGTGTCGCCGCGCTGAGCGGTGGCACCGTACGCCGTGGCGTCGCGCACACCGTCCCACGGTGGGACAGGGGAAGGGGGTGCGAAGCGCCTCTCGCCGACAGGCGGTTCGGCGAACGGGATGCCGAGGAACGCTGCGGATGATCCAGGGTCGCCCGGCTCTCCCCGCCACAGGCCCCGCACCGCGCCGCAGGAGAGGCTGATGACCGCATCGTTCACGCTGGTCATCGTACGGCGTCCGTCGTTCGCCACCACAGAGCAGAAAACCTCCACGTGGAGGTTTTCTGCTAGCCTCGCCTCATCGTCCCGATCGGTCGACAGATCGACGTGAGAAGAGAGGTCGCGATGGCGCATCCGGAAGTCCTGCCCGAAGCGTCGGTCCAGCTGTACACCCTGGCCGAGCAGTTCACCGCCGATCCCGGCCGGTCTCTCGACCGCCTCGCCGAGATCGGGCTGCGTCACGTCGAGGCGTTCGCGTTCGTCGACCGGCCCGACGAGATCCGCGCGGCTCTCGACGCCAGCGGGCTCGACGCCCCGACAGGGCATGCGCCCCTTCTCAGCGACGAGCTGTGGACGCCGGACGGCGCCATTCCCACTCCGGCACCTGAGGTCGTGCTCGAGGCCGCCGCGCGGATCGGCCTGCAGACCGTCTTCGACCCGTTCGTGCCGGTGGAGCGCTGGCTGACCGAAGACTCGGTGGCCGAGCTCGCGGAGCGCCTGAACCGCGTCGCCGACCTCGCCGCGACCTTCGGGCTGTCCGTGGGCTACCACAACCACTCCCAGGAGTTCGTCGCGAGCTTCGACGGCGTCACCGCCTACGAGCGCTTCATCTCCCTCACCGATTCACGCGTCGCCCTCGAACTCGACCTGTACTGGGCGGCCGCCGGCGGGCAGGACGGCCCCGCCCTCGTGTCGCGCCTGGGTGAGCGGCTGCGGGCCGTGCACGTGAAGGACGGTCCTGTTCCGGCATCCAATCCCTTCGCCCCCGATGCTCCCGCCTTCGGCTCGGGCGCGCTCGAGCAGCGTCATGCCGGCACCGGTGAGGTGCCCCTGGCCGCGGCGCTCCGCGCCGGCGAGGGCGCGATCCGCTACGCCGTCATCGAGTACGACAACCCGCCGGGCGACGTCTTCGACGACATCGCCGCCAGCCTCGCCTTCCTCCGCGACGGGGGGTTCGTGCGATGAGCGGCGCGGTCGGCGTCGGCGTCATCGGCGCCGGGGTCATCAGCGACACCTACCTCGAGAACCTGCAGTCCTTCCCCGATGTGGACGTGGTCAGCGTCGGCGACCTCCTCGTCGATCGCGCCGAGGCCCAGGCTCGCAGGCACGGCGTCCCCCGCTGGGGAAGCGTCGACGATGTGCTGGCCGATCCCGACGTGCAGGTCGTCGTCAACCTCACGATCCCCGCTGCGCACATCGAGGTGTCGATGCGTGCGATCGGGGCGGGCAAGCACGTGTGGACCGAGAAGCCGATCGGTCTCGATCGCGACGGCGCCGCCGAGCTCCTCGCCGCCGCTGCGGCGGCCGGACTCCGGGTCGGTTCCGCCCCCGACACCGTCCTCGGCCCCGGTTTCCAGACCGCCAAGCGCGCGATCGCCGCGGGCGTGATCGGCGAGCCGCTCTTCGCGCAGACGGTGTTCCAGACGCAGGGGCCCGACCTGTGGCATCCCGCACCGCAGTTCCTCTTCGCCCGGGGCGCCGGGCCGCTCCTCGACATGGGCCCGTATTACTTCACGGGACTCGTCAGCCTCTTCGGCCCCGTCGACCGGGTGTCGGCCGTCGGCCGCAAGGCGCGCGCTGAGCGCGTCATCCACACCGGGCCGAACGCCGGCGCGACGTTCCCGGTCGAGGTGCCGACCACCGTGCAGGTGGTCACCACTTTCGAGAGCGGTCGGCAGGCGCAGAGCCTGCTGAGCTTCGACTCGGCGCTCGAGCGCACCGGCGTCTTCGAGGTGCACGGCACCGAGGGGTCGATCGTCCTGCCCGACCCCAACCAGTTCGCGGGGCGGATCGCCTACGTCACGCCGCTGGGGGTTCTTCGCGACGGCATGAGCGTCGAGCAGGAGTGGATCGACATCGCGCAGGAAGGCGTCGTCGTGGGGCGCGGGCTCGGCCTGCTCGACATGGTGCGCGCGATCGCCGAGGGGCGTCCTCACGTCGCGAGCGGCGACCTGGCGCTGCACGTCCTGGACGTCATGCTGTCGGCGGAGCAGTCGATCGAGACCGGCGAGTCGGTCCGCGTGGAGAGCACCGTCGACCCGGTGCCCGTCATCGACGGAGACTTCGACCCCTTCGCCCGGACCCTCTGAGGAGATGGCCGCGGAGTCGGCGTCGTCGGGGAGCCGGGGCGCCTCACCGAAGGGCATCGCGCGGCGGCAGGAGATCCTGGACCGCGCGATCGAGGTCTTCGCGCAGCGAGGATCGGACCGCACGAGCCTCCGCGCGATCGCGACCGAGGTCGGGGTGACCCACGCTGCCCTCCGCCACTACTTCGGGTCTCTCGAGGAACTGCTCGTCGAGGTGTACCGCCAGGCCCAGCGCGATCATGCCGTGGAGCTGTCGGCCGGGATGACGCCGACCGAGCTCATGCGGCTGTCCGCCGAGCGCAACCGCGAGATCCCGGGTCTCGTGCAGCTGTATTCGACCCTTGTCGCGACCGCGCTCGAGGACGGCCGCCCCATCGCCCGCGACTTCGTCGCCGCGCGGTTCGAGCGCCTCCGGGAGGAGCTGGCCGAGCAGGTGCGCCGCACGCAGGCGTCGGGCCGGATCCGCGCCGACGTCGATCCCCACGAGGTGGCTGCTCTCGTCATCGCCGCTTCCGACGGCCTGCAGTCGCAGTGGCTGCTCGAGCCGACTCTCGACTACGAACGCATCCTGGCACTGCTGGACCGGCTTCTCTCGCAGTGAGCTCCCGCCCGGGCGGGGTTCAGGATGCGAGGAACTTCAGCAGCGCCTCGTTGACCTCATCGCCGTGGGTCCAGAGCATGCCGTGGGGGGCTCCCTCGATCTCGACGTAGGTCGCATCCGGGAGCATCTCGCGGAAGCGCCGCCCCGTGGCATCGATCGGCAGGATGTTGTCGGCCGTGCCGTGGACGATCAGGGTCGGTACGTCGATCTTCTCGATGTCGGCGCGGAAGTCGGTCGGCCAGGTGAGCGGCGCCGCCGCGATCGCGGTGTTGCCCGCGCGGTTGGCGGTCTGAACGCTTGCGTCTACGGCCTCCTGCGAGATGCGGGAGCCGAGGTTCTCGTCGAGGTTGTAGAAGTCCGTGAAGAACCCGGTCAGGAACGCGTAGCGGTCGTTCTTCACCGCTGCGGCGGTCTCATCGAAGAACTCCTGCGGGGCCGCGCCATCGGGATTCTCGTCCGTCTTGAGCAGGAAGGGCTCCAGGGAACCGAGGAAGGCGGCCTTGGACACCTGGCCGCTGCCGTACGTCCCCAGGTAGCGGGCGATCTCACCGGTGCCCATCGAGAAGCCCACCAGCACGGCGTCGGCCAGGTCGAGGCGCTTCATCAGCGCGTCGAGGTCGGAGGCGAAGGTGTCGTAGTCGTAGCCGGAACCGACCTTGCTCGAGGCGCCGAACCCCCGGCGGTCGTAGGCGATCACGCGATAGCCGGCATCCAGCAGAGCCGCCTGCTGCTTGTTCCACGATTCGCTGTCGAGAGGGAAGCCGTGGATGAGCACGACCGCCTGACCCGATCCCTGGTCGGTGTAGAAGAGCTGGATGTCCGACGAGTTGTCCGTTCCGACGGTGACGAAAGCCATGCGGGTTCCCTACTGTTCACGATGTGCACCGGTATCGACGGGCGCCGCGGCGCCGACCGTCAGCGTAGAACGGCGGAGGTGGTGGCGGGAGGTCTTGCGCGTCGCGGGGCGGGGGAGTAGGCGTCACGCCTCGCGGCGCGCGCCCTCGGCGGCGGTGACCGCGAAGATCGTCGGTTCGTCGAAACCGCTGCGGGCGAAGGCCCTCGTCACGGTGTCGGTCACCTCGGGAACGCGGTCGCGGTCGACCAGCGCGATCGCCGCGCCGCCGAATCCGCCACCGGTCATCCGCGCTCCGATCGCCCCCGCCTCGAGCGCCGCATCGACGGCGGTGTCGAGTTCCGGAACCGAGATCTCGAAGTCGTCGCGCATCGATGCGTGCGACGCGACGAGCAGCTCGCCGATCGATCGAGGACCGTCGGCCCGCAGCATCCGCACCGTGTCGAGCACCCGCTGATTCTCGGTCACCACGTGTCGGACACGCCGGAAGATGACGTCATCGAGCTCGCGCTCGGCGCGGGCGAGGTCGCCGACCCCGAGATCGCGGAGAGACGCGACACCGAGCGCCGCCGCACCCGCCTCGCACGAGGCGCGGCGCTCACCGTACCCACCCGAGGCGTGGGAGTGCTGCACGCGGGTGTCCATCACGAGCAGGGTGAGCCCCGCGGCATCGAACCCCAGGTCGACGATCTCGACCTCGAGGCTGCGGCAGTCGAGCAGGATCGCCGCGTCGGCGGCCCCGAGGATCGAGGCCATCTGGTCCATGATGCCGGTGGGGGCGCCGACGGCCTCGTTCTCGGCACGCCGTCCCGCGCGCGCCAGGGCGGGCCGATCGAGACCCAGCTGCCACAGATCGTTCAGTGCGATGGCGACGGCGCCCTCGATCGCCGCCGACGACGACAGGCCGGCACCGACGGGCACGTTCGATGCGATGGCGATGTCGAGCCCGGTCGCGTGGGCCGCTGCGGCATCGGGGGCGGACTCGCCCAGTGCCCAGGCGACGCCGAGCGGGTAACGTGCCCACTCGGTGATGCTCTCGCGGCGGGCGGGGAAGAGGGTCGGAAGATCGTCGAGCGCGACGACCACCGGCTCGTCGGCGAAGGTCGAGGTGACCCGCAGCACCCCCTCGGTGTTCGGGGCGACGGCGGCCGCCGTGCGATGAGGGATCGCCAGCGGCAGCACGAACCCATCGTTGTAGTCGGTGTGCTCGCCGATCAGGTTGACGCGCCCGGGCGACGACCAGACACCGGCAGGCGCGGCGTCGGTGAGGCGGGCGAGGGCGTCGAGCGCCGCGTCGCGGGGGGCCGGGGTCGCGGCCATGGCGGGGGAGGGGTTGGTCACAGGGTCACCTCGGGAACGGATGCCACGGCCTCGCGCAGGCGCTCGGCGGCGGACTCGGGCGGGATGTCGCCGATCCACGCCCCCATCGCCGCCTCGGAACCGGCGAGGAACTTCAGCTTGTCGGCCGCGCGACGCGGCGACGTCAGCTGGAGGTGCAGGCGCGCGCTGTCGCGTGCGACGTGGACGGGGGCCTGGTGCCAGGCGGCGATGTAGGGGGTGGGGGAGTCGTACAGGGCGTCGATGCCGCGGAGGAGGCGGAGGTACAGCGGCGCGAGCTCATCCCGCTCGGCCGCCGTGGTCTCGGCGAAGTCGGCCACGTGGCGATGGGGGAGCAGGTGCACCTCGATCGGCCAGCGGGCGGCGAAGGGCACGAAGGCCGTCCAGTGCTCGCCGGCGAGGATTACCCGATCCGATGCCCGCTCGCTGTCGAGGATGCGCGAGAAGAGGTCGGGTCCGGTCCTCTCGATCGAGCGCAGCAGCGCCTGCGTGCGCGGGGTGACGTAGGGGTAGGCGTAGATCTGCCCGTGCGGGTGGGCGAGGGTGACGCCGATGGCCTCGCCGCGGTTCTCGAACGGGAAGACCTGCTCGATTCCGGGAAGGGCCGAGAGAGCGGCCGTGCGATCGGCCCACGCCTCGATGACCGTCCGCGCACGGATGGGGGTCTGCGTGCCGAACGAGCCCTCGTGGGCGGGGCTGAAGCAGACCACTTCGCAGCGGCCGACCGAGGTGCGGGTGCGGCCGAGCGAGAGCTCGCCGAGATCTTCCAGGTCGAGCGGCGGGTCGACGGCGGCGGGAGCGTCGCCGTGCGCGGTGCTCAGGGCCGGCCCGAACGACGGCGACCGGTTCTCGAAGACCGCGACGTCGTAACGCGAGGGGATCTCCGACGGGTTGGTGGGCGTCTGCGGCGCGAGGGGATCGAGCTCGGCCGGCGGCAGGAAGGCGCGGTTCTGGCGGGAGGCCGCCACCGAGATCCAATCGCCGGTCAGGACGTCCAGCCGCATGGTCGCGGTCTCGGGGCGAGGGTCCAGAGCGCGCGCGTCGACGGACCGCTCCGGGCCGAGGGTCGTGTCGGGGTCGTCGAAGTAGATCAGCTCGCGTCCATCGGCGAGGCGGGTCGAGCGCTTGGTGACACCTCCGGTCAGGTCCTCGACATCGGGGGTCGTCGACGGGGCGTCGGGGGCGCCGAACTCCTGCATGTTCACGTCAACACGATAGCCGGAGGGCCGTGATAACGTCAACATGCTTCGAATTGCCGGAGTTGTGTCGGTGGGAGTGGGCATGCGTCGAGTGTCGATGGCCGATGTCGCCGCGGCGGCCGGGGTATCGGGTCAGACCGTCTCCCGGGTGGTGAATGCCAGCCCGCGGGTGGATCCGGCCACGCGGTCACGGGTCGAGGAGGCCATGGCCCGGCTCGGCTACCGCCCCCACCGGGCCGCGCGGGCCCTGCGCACCGGCCGCACTCAGACGATCGGCCTCGTCGTGGCCACCCTCGATACCGTGGGGAACTCCCGCATGCTGCAGGCTGTGGCGGCGGCCGCCGCCGGGCGCGGGTACGGCCTGGCCGTCGCCACCGTGGCCGGACCGGAGTCAGCCGACGACGCCTTCGCGCGACTCGCCGATCAGGGGGTCGACGGCGCCGTCGTGCTGAACGAGGCGACGCCGTTCGCCGCGGCGGTTCCTGCCGCCGCGGGCTTCCGCCTCGTCCTCGTCGACGCGCCCGTCGTTCCGCGACCGAGCGGGGGCGAGTCGTCGGGAGTGCACGTCGTTCAGACCGACCACGCGGCGGGCGCCTACGAGGCCACCGCCCACCTTCTCTCCCTCGGTCATCGTCGTATCGCGCACATCGCCGGGCCGTCCGACTCGTTCGCCGCCGCGGAGCGGGAGCGGGGATGGCGGCGGGCCCTCGCCGAGGCCGCGCTGCAGCCGGGCGCGCCGGTGCGCGGCGACTGGAGCGCAGCATCCGGTCATGCCGCCGCCGGCAGCCTCGGCGATGCCACCGCCGTCTTCGTGGCGAACGACCAGATGGCGCTCGGCGCCCTGCGGGCCCTGGCCGACGCCGGCCAGGAGGTGCCGCGCGATGTCAGCGTGGTCGGCTTCGACGACATCGCCGATGCTGCGCAGTACCGTCCTCCGCTGACGACCGTTCGTCAGGACTTCGATGCCCTCGGTGCGAGGGCCGTCGCCGTTCTCATCGACGATGTCGAGTCGACGGGTGTCACGGCACCGATGGTCGAGACGCTCACTCCGACGCTCATCGTCCGAGCCAGCACCGCTCCTCTGCGCTGACCGGATCAGACGGTCGCGGCGCGTCGCGCCTCCCACCCGGTGCGGACCATCTCGTCGACGCTGTAGCGCATCTTCCAGTCGAGGTCGCGGGCGGCGAGCTCTCCGGTGGCGACGATGCGGTCGGGGTCGCCGGGGCGGCGAGCGCCGATCTCGGGCGTGAAGTCGATACCGGTGACCCGTGCCATGGCGTCCATGATCTGGCGCACCGACAGGCCGTCGCCCGAGCCCAGGTTGTAGGCGGCCTCGACAGGATCGCCCGCGGTCAGGCGCTGCGCGGCGACCGCGTGCGCGGCGGCGATGTCGGCGACGTGAACGTAGTCACGCACGTTCGTGCCGTCGGGGGTGTCGTAGTCGGCGCCGTTGATGCGGGGGGTGCGTCCCTCGATCAGCGCTTCGAAGACCAGCGGGAAGAGGTTGTGCGGTGAGGTGTCGTAGATCGCGCGGTCGCCCGAGCCCACCACGTTGAAGTAGCGCAGCGAGGTGTGGCGAAGGGGAGCGGCCGTCTCGGCGGTGGCGACCGCCTGATCGCGGATCAGCCACTCGCCGATCAGCTTCGACTCGCCGTACGGGCTCGCGGGGCGCTTGGGGAGGTCCTCGGTGACGAGCGGCACGTCGGGGGTGCCGTAGACCGCGGCGCTGGAGGAGAACACCAGGTTCGCCACCCCCGCCGACTCCATCGCCTCGAGGACGATCCGCGTGCCCTCGACGTTCTGCGCGTAGGTGTGCAGGGGCCGCTTCACCGAGACGCCGGCGTACTTGAAGCCCGCGACATGGATGACGCCCGTGACGGCGTGGTCGCGGAGGGTCTGCTCGACGAGCTCGCGGTCGAGGATGCTGCCCCGCACGAAGGGGACGCCGTCGGGGACGAATCCCGGGTGACCGCTGGAGAGGTCGTCGATGACGACGGGGGGAAGGCCCGCCGCATCCAGAGCTCTGACGATGTGCGCGCCGATGTAGCCGGCTCCGCCGGTGACAAGCCAAGACATGGCTCCATCCTGCCGCACGCGGTGGCAGAGCCCGGATCAGTCCTCGGGGAGGTTCCGGATCACGCGGATCGCGCGGGCCGCCGCATCCGCGTCGTCATCGACGCTTTCGGGGGAGAGCGTCACCACTCTCGTCCCCATGGCCTGGAGCGCGCTGATCTCGGCCGCGACAGGCCCTTCGACCCCCGCGACGCCCGCCCCGAGGATCAACCCCTGGGGCCGCTGGCCGCGCAGGGTCTGCAGGATCTTGCGCTCCCGCTCGGGGTCGCCGCCGGTCTCGGCCACGGTGAGGATCAACCCCGCCGCCTCGGTCTCGCGCGACAGCGCGCGGGTCAGCGCGCCGAACCTCTGATCGGTCATGTCGGTGACGACGAACGCCGTGATGGCCGAGGCGCCGCGCGCGATCGCCTGCGCGGCGACGTTGGCGGTGTAGCCAAGCTTCGTCGCGGCCGCCTCCACGCGGACTCGGTAGCTGTCGGCGACCTTGCGATTCGATCCGTTCAGAACGCGCGACGCAGTCGCCAACGACACCCCCGCTTCGCGGGCGACATCGTGGAGAGTGGGTGCACCTCGGGTAAGTGCGACGCTCTCGGTCACACGCTCAGTGTATGCCCCGCGGGGTCGACGCGGGCAGAAGAATTCGGTACGCTCCGCGCCGGTCGATGACGCGCGGGTGAGCGGGCGTGTCGGATCAGCCGTCGAGGGCCGCCGAAACGACCGCGCGTGCCTCCTCCTGCACCTGCCGAAGGTGCTCCTCGCCGCGGAGCGACTCGGCGTACAGCTTGTAGACGTCCTCGGTGCCCGACGGGCGTGCGGCGAACCACGCATCGGCCGTCTGCACCTTCAGGCCGCCGATCGCCGCGTCGTTCCCCGGTGCGTGCGAGAGCTTCGCGGTGATCGGGTCACCGGCGAGCTCGGACGCCGTGACGGCGTCGGGAGACAGCTTCGACAGCTTCGCCTTCTGCTCGGGTGTCGCGGGGGCGTCGACGCGCTGATAGGCGGATGACCCGAACTCGGCCTCCAGCTCGGCGTAGCGCTCCGACGGGGTCTTCCCGGTGACCGCGAGGATCTCGGCGGCGAGCAGGCACAGCAGGATGCCGTCCTTGTCGGTGGTCCACACCGTGCCGTCCTTCCGGAGGAACGAGGCGCCTGCCGACTCCTCTCCGCCGAAGGCGACCGAGCCGTCGAGAAGCCCGGGAACGAACCACTTGAACCCCACCGGCACCTCGTAGAGGCTGCGGCCGAGCCCGGCGACGACCCTGTCGATGATCATCGACGACACCAGGGTCTTGCCGACCCGCGCCCCGGCGGGCCAGTTCTCGCGGTGGGAGAAGAGATAGTCGATCGCGACAGCGAGATAGTGGTTCGGGTTCATCAGCCCCGCGTCGGGGGTGACGATGCCGTGCCGGTCGGCATCGGCGTCGTTGCCGGTGAGGATGTCGTAGTCGTGACGTTTGGCCACGAGCGAGGCCATCGCCGACGGTGACGAGGGATCCATGCGGATCTTCTCGTCCCAGTCCAGCGTCATGAAGCGCCAGGTCGGATCGACGTCGGGGTTCACGACCGTGAGATCGAGCTCGTACATCTCGGCGATGCGCGCCCAGTACTCCACCGAGGCGCCGCCGAGCGGGTCGGCGCCGATGCGCACGCCGGCCGAGCGGATGATGTCGACGTCGATGATGGTGGCGAGGTCGCGCACGTACGCTTCGCGGAAGTCGTAGCTTCCGAGCGTGTCAGCGTCGATGTCGCTGTACTTCCTGCGCGCGACGCCCTCGAGGCCGGCGGCGATGAGCTCGTTCGCGCGGCTCGCGATCCACCCGGTCGCGTCGGTGTCGGCCGGTCCGCCGTGCGGCGGGTTGTACTTGAACCCGCCGTCGGCGGGTGGGTTGTGGCTCGGAGTCACCACGATGCCGTCGGCCCGCCCGGGGTCATCCGCGCTCTTCCCGCGGTTGTAGGTGAGGATCGCGTGGCTGAGGGCCGGTGTAGGGACCCACGAGTCGCGGGAATCGACACGGACATCGATGCCCGCCGCGACGAGCACCTCGACCGCGCTCCGCTCGGCGGGGAGGGAGAGCCCGTGGGTGTCGCGCCCCAGGAACAGGGGACCCTCGATGCCCGCCATCCGCCGGTAGTCGACGATCGCCTGCGTGGTGGCGAGGATGTGGTCCTCGTTGAAGCTGGTGTTCAGCGACGATCCGCGGTGACCGCTCGTGCCGAACGCCACGCGCTGCGCGGGGACGGAGGCATCGGGTTTGCGATCGTAGTAGGCGGAGATGAGGGCGTCGATGTCGATGAGATCGGAGGCCTCGGCGGGCTTTCCTGCGCGCGTCATGCCCCCAGTCTGCCCCGATCGGGCCACCTCCCGCACGGGTTGACATGGCGGGTGGCTAGGCTGAACGCCGTGACTTCCGACGCCGCCGGGACCGAGGCATCCGTTCCCACTCGCCGGACCTACAGTTTCCTCGGCCCCGCCGGCACCTTCACCGAGGCGGCGCTCGCGCAGGTTCCCGAGGCCCGGGGACAGATCTGGCGGCCCGTGCACAACGTCGGTGAGGCCCTTTCCGACGTCGTCGACGATCGCGCGCACGCGGCGATGATCGCGATCGAGAACTCCGTCGACGGCGGTGTGTCCACCGCCCAGGACGCCCTCGCCACCGTTGCGGGTCTCCGGATCATCGGCGAGTACCTCGTGCCGGTCGACTTCGTGCTCGTCGGGCGCCGAGGAGTGCGGCTCGAAGACGTCTCACTCGTCTCGGCGCACCCGGTGGCCTACGCGCAGTGCCTGCAGTGGCTGACGCGGACCCTTCCCGCCCACGCGCACATCCCGGCATCCAGCAACGTCGCCAGCGCCCTGGGCCTTCTGGACGGCACCAGCGATGCGGATGCCGCGATCGCCCCGCCGGGGATCCTCGAGCACCACGACCTCGAGCTTCTCGCCGAGAAGATCGGCGACAACCTCAATGCCGTGACCCGGTTCGTGCTGGTCGGCAAGACCGTGGCGCCGCCCGATCCGACCGGAGCCGACAAGACATCGCTCATCGTCGAGCTTCCCGATGACCGCCCGGGGGCGCTCCTGGAGATGCTCGAGCAGTTCGCCACCCGCGGGATCAATCTCTCGCTCCTCGCCTCACGGCCGATCGGCGACGAGCTCGGCCGCTATCGCTTCGTCATCGACGCCGACGGCCATGTCCATGACGAGCGCATGGCCGATGCGCTGCTGGGCCTTCGCCGCTTCAGCCCGAAGGTGATCTTCCTCGGTTCGTACCCGCGGGCCGACCGAGCCGTCGTGCGCTATCCCGACCGGTACTCCGACGACGTCTTCGTCGAGGCGCGCGACTGGCTGCGAGGACTCCTCAGCGGCGAGCCCGAGCACTGATCGACCGCCGACGGCATCGGGTGTTCCTCGGGCTGCTCCCCGGTCCTACACTGACCTCGTGAGCCCCGCAGACCCCCCGGCTCCGGCCGGCCGCCGCCCTGGTCGGGTGCGCCTGCCGCGGCCGATGACCACGGGCGAGGACAGCCGGGTCACGACGTTCGAGCTGTTCTTCGATCTCGTCTACGTCTTCGCGTTCACGCAGGTCTCGCGGCTGATGGCAGAGACGCACAATGCAGCGGGTATCGCGCAGGCTCTGATCATCCTGGCCCTGCTGTGGTGGACCTGGGTGGGTTACGCGTGGCTGGCGAACCGGTTGCCGGCGGACCAGCCGTTCCTGCGCACCGGGATGACCGTGGCGATGATCGGCGTCTTCCTCTGCGCCCTGACGATCCCCGAGGCCTTCGACGACTTCGACGGTGGGCTCTACGGCCCCATCGTGTTCGCCGTCGCGTACGCCGTCGTGCGCCTGGTGCACCTCATCCTGTTCTTCGTCACCGCGACGGATGATCCGCCGCTGCTGCGGCAGCTGAGGGTGTGGAGCGTGTCGTCGGTGCTTCCCGCGTGTGCCGCGCTCATCATCGGTGCCGCCATCGGTGGAGAGGTGCAGGCGTGGGTCTGGGCCCTGGCGATCGTGTTCGAGGGGCTGGGCACCCGGGCGCTGTCACCCGGTGGGGGCGGGTGGCGCATCCACTCGGTCGCCCACTGGTCGGAGCGTCACGGTCTCATCGTGATCCTCGCCCTCGGCGAATCGATCGTCGCGATCGGGGTCGGGGTGGCCCGCGAGCCGATCAGCGTGCCGATCATTCTCGGCACCGCGACCTCGATCGTGATCTCGGTGCTGCTCTGGTGGTCGTACTTCCGCCGACTGGCGACCGTGGGTGAGCACGCACTCGCCCGGTTGTCCGGCGGGCCCCTCGTCAAGCTCGCCCGTGACGCATACTCCTACGTCCACTTCCTCATCGTCGCAGGTATCGTCCTGGCCGCCCTCGGCATCGAGGACGCGATGGCCCACATCACCGACACCGAACCGCTGGGATGGTTCGGTGCGGCCGCGCTCGGCTCGGGCATCGCCCTGTTCGCCGCGGGGACGATCTGGTTCGCCGTGCTGGTCGGAGAACGTCGCCCGTACTTCCGTGGTCTCGAGGCGGTCGTCGCCACCGTGTCCATCCCGCTCCTGGCGGTGCTCCCTCCTGCGGCGGCGTTGACGGCGGCGGTCGTCCTGATGGGCGTGGTCGCGGGCGCGGAAGGCTGGATACACCTCCGCGCCGATCGCCGCGAAGCTCAGTCGTCGACGGCTGCGTGAGCCCGGTAGGTCGCGACCACCCGTGACAGGTAACGGGCGATGACCTCCTGCTCCTCGGCCGTGAAATCGTCGAGTTCGCGGTCGACGTCCTGGATCATCGGCGTCAGCATGCCGAGTGCGCGGACGCGGGATGCGGGCGTGGGAACGACCATGACCCCCCGGCGATCGGTGGGGTGCGGTTCGCGCGTGACGTGACCGAGCGCGACGAGCCGGTCCACGGCGGTGGTGGTCGACGCCGTCGAGATCCCGAGACGCTTGGCCAGCTCGCTCGGCGTCAGGGGGCCGGCCGTCAGGAGATGCACCATCGCCTCGAGGTCGGTCGGATTGACCGTGAGCTCCCGACGCATCCGCTCTTCGAAGAGCTCGCTGACGTCGAGCACTTCGCGCAGCAGCGTGGTGGGCGCGCGGAACCCGGGCGGGCCGGGGGGTGCCGGCGCTGACGGGACTTCCGCTGCGTGCACCGTGCCAGTATAACTGCGCTAGTCTTCCTCATATCTAGCCTTTCTAATTAAATCCCTCTCATCGACACACAGGAGACGACGGATGACCGGGTATGTGCGCTTCATCACCGCAGCCAAGACCTCGTGGATCGTGCTGGTCCTGGCTGCCGCCGCGGCGGCGGCGCTGTTCGCCTGGGGAAGCGGCGGCGAGTCCGACAACGCCCCCGCTGTCGGGCTCCCCGATTCCGCGGAGTCGGTGCAGGTCGACGAGCTGCTCGACGAATTCCCGAGTGCTGACACCACCTCGGCGTTCCTGGTCTTCGAGGCCGAGGGCGACGAGCTCAGCGCCGAGACTCTGGAGACCATCAACGGCAAGGTGTTCGGCGACCTGGTCGACTTCACCCCCGACGGGTTCGTGCCGCCGGCGCAGGTCTCGGATGACGGGCGGGTCGCGCTGGTGATCGTGCCGCTCGATCCCGAGACCGGCATCGAGGCGCAGTCCGAGCGTGCGCAGGAGATCAAGGATGCCGCCTCCGCCGACCTCGGCGACGACGTGCGCGTGTACTTCACCGGTCCCGAAGGCTTCGAGGTCGATCTCGCCGCGGTGTTCGCCGGGGCCGACATCACGCTGCTGCTGACCACCGTGGTCGTCGTCGCGATCCTCCTCCTCATCACCTATCGCAGTCCGTGGCTCTGGCTCGTGCCGCTGACGGTGATCGGCGTCGCCGACGCGCTGGCGGGCATCGTGGCACGCAACGTCGCCGCCGCTGTCGGCGTCGAACTCGACCCGTCGATCACCGGCATCCTCTCGGTGCTCGTCTTCGGTGCGGGCACGAACTACGCCCTCCTTCTCATCGCCCGCTACCGTGACGAGCTGCGGCTTCATGAAGATCGCCGCGAGGCGATGCGGCGGGCGGTGCGCGGCGCCGGCCCCGCGATCATCGCGAGTGGATCGACCGTCGCGCTGGCCCTTGCGACACTCCTCTTCGCCGAGCTCGCGGGCAACCGGGCCCTCGGACTGGCCTGCGCCGTGGGGATCGTGGTCGCCATGATCTTCGCGCTGGCGGTGCTCCCGGCCGCCCTCGTGCTGTTCGGGCGAGGGCTGTTCTGGCCCTACATCCCGCGGTTCGGGTCGCGCGACGCCATTTCGCGGAGCCCCTGGGGCAAGCTCGGGCGCGCCGTCTCGCGCCGCCCCGCGATCGTCGCGATCAGCGGATTCGTCGTGCTGGGCGCCCTCGCCTCGGGCGTGTTCTTCGTGCAGACCGGTCTGTCGCAGAACGACCGGTTCCTCGACAAGCCCGAGGCGGTCGTGGGTCAGGAGATCATCGCCGACGCGTTCTCGGCAGGTGCCACTTCGCCCGCCACGGTCGTCGTCAGCAGGGATGACGCCGAAGCGGCCATCGCAGAACTCGAGACCATCGATGGGGTCGACGCCGCAGTGATCGCCGAGGAGACCGACGACCTCGCGCGCATCGATGTCACCCTCGACGCCAGCGCCGAGACCCCGGAGGCGTACGCCGCCATCACGGCGATGCGCGCCGCGCTCGATGATGTGGGTGCCGGCGACGGCCTGGTCGGCGGACTCGACGCCCGCTCGCTCGACGTCGCCGACGCGCAGGCCCGCGACCAGGCGCTGGTGATCCCGCTCATCCTGGTGCTCGTCTTCATCGTGCTCGTCGTGCTGCTGCGGGCTCTCGTCGCGCCGCTGCTGCTGCTCGTCGCCGTCGTGGTGAGCTTCTTCTCGGCGGTCGGGGCGAGCTGGTGGCTGTTCCAGACGCCGCTGTTCGGCTTCCCCGCGATCGACACGAACGTGCTGCTGTTCAGCTTCCTCTTCCTCGTCGCCCTGGGCGTGGACTACAGCATCTTCCTCGTCACCCGGGCCAAGGAGGAGGCCGACCGGCTCGGCATCACCCAGGGGATGATCCGGGCGCTGGCGGCGACCGGTGCCGTCATCACCAGCGCCGGCATCCTGCTCGCCGCCGTGTTCGCCGTCCTCGGGGTGCTGCCGCTCATCACCCTCACGCAGATCGGCATCATCGTCTGCATCGGCGTGCTCATCGACACACTGCTCGTCCGGACGGTCATCGTGCCCGCGCTGACCTTCCTCCTGCGCGACCGGGTGTGGTGGCCGCGTCGTCCGAAGCTCAGCGACGCGGACGCGGCCGCGCAGGGCGCAGACGCGTTCGCCGACCCGCTGGAGGTCGAGCGTCGCCGGGCCGCCGCCGCGGCGGCGTCGGGCGAAGCCGAAGCCGGCGACCCGTCGAAGGAGGCGCCCGCCGTCGCGGGGCGCTGACGAGGAGCGCGCGCCGCGCGACGCGGCCTCGGAGATCGGCGCAGCCTCGGCCCACACCCCCCGGATGGGCCGAGGTTGTGCCGATCCCCGAGGCTGCGTCGTGGGCCCAGGTCTCGCGCTGCGGAGGTCCTTCGCGCTCCTGCGGATCACGCAGGGCACGTCGAGCCTCTCGAATGCGGACGTCCGCGCGAAAGGGGGACCGGGAGCGCCGAGACGTCGCTCAGCCCGCGAGTGCGGGCGCCGTCCCTGCCGACGCCGCGTCGGCGCGAGACGCCATCGCCTGGGCGAGGAGCGTGAGCGACTGGGTGCGCCCCGCCGCGGCATCCCTCTGTTCTGACGCGAACGCTCCCGCGATCGGCGACACCATGACCTCGTCGACCCCCGCGCGTGCGGCGAGATCGGCCAGGCCCGCCGCCACGTCGTCGCCGGTGCCCACGAACCAGGTCGCGCGGGCGGCTGCCATGATCTGATCGGCCATGGGGGAGAGCGGCGCCGCGCTCTGCGCGTCTTCGACGGTCTCGAGCGGGGTGAGGGTCTGGTTGGTGCGCAGCCGCACCATCATCCGCAGCTGCGGCAGGGCTCGCGCCTCCGCCTCTTCCGAGGTGGGGGCCGCGACGATGTTGGCCGTGACGAAGGTACGCGGATTCGGGTGCGCCTCGGAAGGCCGATACTGGTCGCGATACAGCTGCAGGGCCCGGTCGAGGCCGGCACCGGAGAAGTGGTTGGCGAAGACGTAGGGGAGACCGAGCGAGGCGGCGAGCTGGGCCGAGTAATCGCTCGAACCGAGCAGCCAGACGTCGGGGGCGTTCTGCGCCGCCGGGGTCGCGCGCACCTCGTACGTGCTGCCGGAGGTCAAGCGGATCGCCGCGCCATCGGGCGAGGTGAGCGCCAGGATGTCGCCGATGTGGTCAGGGAAGCGTTCGACGTCGCTGGTGGTTCCCGACATCCGCAACAGCTGGCTGATGACCGGATCGCTGCCGGGCGCCCGTCCGATGCCCAGGTCGATGCGGCCGGGCGCGATCGCCTCGAGCGCGGCGAACTGTTCGGCGACGACGAGGGGGGAGTGATTGGGAAGCATCACCCCGCCGGACCCGACCCGGATCCGCGAGGTGCGCGCCGCGGCTGCGGCGATCAGCACCGGTGGTGCCGTCGAAGCGACGGCCGGCATGTTGTGGTGCTCGGCGAACCAGTACCGCTCGTAGCCGAGACGTTCCGCGGTCTCGACGAGGGAGAGGGATGCCGCGACCGCCTCGGCGCTGGTCTGACCGGCGCGCACCGGCACGAGGTCGAGGACCGACAGGGTGATGCTCATACCGAAGGGTGCTCCGATCAGGGAAGGCGGTTCGCTCGGGCGAGGTTCTCGCGCATCTCGTCCGCGGTCTGACGCTGCCCGTACCCCGGGCGGTCGCGCTCGAGACGCCACGACTCGCTGAGCGGGCCGGCGTTGACGGTGTCGAAGCCGAGCTCGTCGTAGAGGCGCGTCATCGTCTCGATGGCCTCCGGGAAGTCGCTCGCCGTACCGAGCGCGCGGCGGTTCGGCGTCCCTGCGGGCGAACCGTCGGTGGTGATCTGCGTGGACATGATGTTGTTGAACGCCTTGACGACCTTCGAGGTCGGGAGGTGGTCCTGAAGAAGCTGCGAGGTCGTGGTCTCGCCGCGGTCGAGGGCCTCGATGTGGCCGTCGCGCTCGAAGTAGTAGTTGTTGGTGTCGAGGACGATCTTGCCGGCGAGCGGTTCGACGGGGATCGCGCCGATCGCCTTCAGCGGCACGGTGACGACGGCGATGTCAGCGGCCTCGGCGGCTTCCTCTGCCGTGGCGGCGCGGAGCTTCGGGCCCACCTCGTCGACGAGATCCTTGAGCGTTTCGGGTCCGCGGGAGTTCGCGATGACGACGTCGTAGCCGACTCCGGTGAATGCGCGTGCGAGCTGGCTGCCGATGTGTCCGGCGCCGATGATTCCGATGGTGGTCATGTGTGTGGCCAACGGACGGACCCCGTTGGACATTCCCGCCGTGCGGGTGTCCCGAACTCCTGCAGGATGGGCCCCAGCCGCCGCCGCGGCCCCGATCACCGCCGCTTCGGGCGGGTATTGCAGGAGTTAGGGACACGCCCCGTCAGCGCGGCGCGCGCTTGACCGCCTCGTACGCCTCCAGCGCCGCCTTGCGGGACTCCTTCAGGTCGACGATCGGCGCGGGGGCGTCGCCGGAGACGTGTTCGGGCGCCCAGGTGCGGATGTATTCGCGCCTCGGATCGAACTTCTCGGCCTGCAGCTCGGGGTTGAACACCCGGAAGTACGGGGCGGCGTCGGCGCCCGACCCCGCGACCCACTGCCAGCTGAACGGATTGTTCGCGGCATCGGCGTCGACCAGGCAGTCCCAGAACCACTGCTCGCCGCGCCGCCAGTCGATGAGGAGGTTCTTGATGAGGAACGACGCCGTCACCATCCGCACCCGGTTGTGCATCCAGCCCGAGACCCACAGCTCCTTCATTCCGGCATCGACCATCGCCACGCCGGTCTCGCCCCTCTGCCACGCCCGCAGGTGCGAGGGCTTCAGCCGGGGCCACGGGAAGGCGTCGAACTCGCGGCGGAGGTTCACCGTCGCGAGGTCGGGGTGGTGGAACAGGGTGTGCCAGGCGAATTCGCGCCACCCGAGCTCGGAGAGGAACCGGCGGGGGTTCCCCTCGTCGACCGCGGCAGCCCAGATCTGGTGGGGGCTGAGCTCGCCCCAGCGCAGGCGCGGCGACAGCATCGACGTCGACCCCGACGCCGGTTCGTCGCGGCTCCGGTCGTAACCGCCGAGGTCGCCCGCGATGAACTCCTTCAGCCGCCGCTTCGCCGCCGCCTCGCCCGGTGTCCACCGCTCGCGCAGGCCGCCGGCCCAGTCGGGCGAGGTGGGCAGCAGCTCCCAGTCGTCGAGGTCGTCGGAGTCGACGCGTCCCGAGAACCCCGGCACCTCGCGGGGTTCGGGCAGCGGCGCCCGCGGCGCCGGCAGCGACAGGCACGCCCGCCAGAACGGGCTGTAGACCGAGAACGGCTTCCCCGCCCCGGTCTTCACCGTCCACGGCTCGAACAGCAGCGACGCGGCGAACGACTCGACCGTGACACCGTCCTCACGCAGGCTCGCCTTCAGATCGGCGTCGATGTCGCGTTCGGGCAGGCTGTAGCGCCGGTTCCAGAAGACCGCGCCCGCACCGGTGTCGGTGACGAGAGCGGGAAGGACATCGGATGCCGCGCCCCGCCGCAGCACGAGGGTCGCCCCCTTGGCGGCGAGGTCGTCGCCGAGCGAGGCCAGCGAGTGGTGGAGCCACCACCTCGCGGCCCCGCCGAGCGGGCGCACGCCGGGGGAATCCTCGTCGAGCACGTAGACGCCGATGACGGGCGCGTCGCGGTCGAGCGCCGCGCGCAGCGCGGGGTTGTCGCCGAGGCGGAGGTCGTCGCGGAACCAGACGATCGAGGGCGCAGCCATGCACCCATCCTCGCGCGGCGGAGCGCACCCGGGGGTGAACTCAGCTCGACGAGCCGCCGGAGGACGCGTCGCGGATCCAGGAGCCCGCCCGCGCCATCGCCTCGCCGGCTTCGGGGAACACTCCGTCCCAGATCGGCCAGACATGCTGCATCCCGTCGCCGACGACGAGGTCGCCCCGCACCGAACGCGCGACCAGCCGGCGGGCATCATCGAGGAGGATCTCGTCGCTGCCCGCGAACGCCAGCAACGGCGGAAGGCGGCCCCCCGACGCCAGCGCGGGCGAGATCCGCGGATCGCGCCGATCGTGCGTTCCCGCGTACCAGCCGGCCATCTCGAGGAGGCTGTCGCGGGTGCATTCGATGTCGACGGCGGCGTTCGCGTCCATCGTGCCTCCGGAACAGGTGAGATCACCCCAGGGCGAGAAGAGGATGAGCCCGTCCGCGCCTTCGGCGGATCCCACCGCTGCAGCCAAGCCTCCCCCCGACGAGTCCCCCGCGACGAAGCTCGGCAGGTCGGCGGGGAGCGCCCGGAAGGCGGCCGTGGCATCGTCGAACGCGGCGGGGAAGGGGTGCTCCGGGGCCAGGCGATAGGACGCCACCCACACTTCGGCATGCGCGGAACGAGCCAGGTGGCCCGCCGTCTTCCGGCGCGACGCCGGAGATCCGAGCATGTAGCCGCCGCCGAAGAGGTAGAGGATGCGCGCACCGATCTCGCCGTCGGTCGGGCGGACCCGAAGCCCGAGCGGATGCGACGAGAAGGTCACGCCGCTCGGTTCCGCCGTGGCATCCTCGGCGTGCTCCCCCGCGGCCGACGCGCCGCAACGGGGAGGGACACCTGCTGCGGCGCCGCGGCCATCTGCGCCCAGAAGGCGCGCGCTTCAGATGATGCCGCCATGCGAGACACCGTAGCGACGGGTGGGGGGCTTCGCTAGAGACCCTCGACCTTGTGCCCGCGGGGGAGGGCGAGGAGGAGCGAGGCGGGCTCCAGTCGCACGCGCACCTGAGCGGCCTCACCGAATTCGTCGCCGTCGAGCTGCACGGGGTGGGGCTCGGAGGTCGCGAGGTCCACGCCCAGGCCGCGCGAGTACCGCACGGCGTTGTCTTTCGTCCGCAGCGCCATCACGCGACGTCCGCTCCGGAACCGCCGGAGGAAGCTGTTGTCCCACGCGACCCGGCGCCAGACGAAGATCCAGCCGAGGAGGCCCTTGGGTTGAATGAAGACGATGTCGAGGTTGCCGTCGGCGACCGACGCCTCGGGGATCAGCTCGAGTCCCGCCGGAAGTGACCCGCAGTTGGCGAACAGCACGCTCTGCACGCGCGCCGCGTGGATGCGGCGCTGAGGCAGCTGGTACATCAGCCGGAACGGCTTCGCGGCCGGAAGCGACCGGGCCACGCCGTCGACGTACGCCACCCAGCCGACCTGCTTCTTCAGTTTCGGGTTGGTGTTGGCGATCATCGCGGCGTCGAGGCCCATGCCGCCCATCACGACGAACGCGTGCTCGTCGACCTTCCCGTCCTCGCGTCGGAGGCTGGCGAAGCCGACATCCATCGCCAGCGAATCGCCGTCGAAGGTCGCCCGGATCATGGCGTCGGGGTTGTCGAGGGGGAGGAGGAGATTGCGGGCGAGGAGGTTCCCGGTGCCGCTCGGGACGATCGTCAGGGGAACGCCGGTGCCGGTCATCGCCTCGGCCACGGCGCGCACCGTGCCATCACCACCGGCGACGAGCACGGCGGTCACACCTTCTTTCAGAGCCTGGCGGGTGACGTCGTCGCCGAGGTCGTCGACCGTGGTCTCGTAGAACAGCGGCTCCGACCAGCCCGCCTCCTTCGCGGCGCGCTCGACGCGTGCACGCAGGTCGTCGGCATCGACCTTGATGGGGTTGTACACCAGGGCCGCCTTCGGGCTCGGGCGCCCTTCGGTGTCGGCCATCGGGGCGGGTTCGCCCTCGGCCGACACGCGGCGGGCTTCGCCCTCTTCGCCGTCGGTGGTGTCGGGCTCGACGTCGTCGGGCTCGCGGATGACGTCGTCGGGGGCGGCGGCCTCGGTCGGGTCGGGCGCGCCGGTCGAGCCCGGGGCGTTCGAGGACGTCGTGCCGCTGTCCATCTCCTCGTCGTCCAGGAGGTCGCCCGTCATGCCGTCGCCCTCCGGAAGGTCACCCTCGGCGATCTCCTCGGTCTGCTCGGCGAGCTCCTCGTCGGCGGCCTCGAGCTCGGGCTCGTCGGGGCCGTCGGAGTACACCGCATCGGACGGGTGCGGCGGGTCGGCGCGGTCGGGCGCCTCTTCGTTGTCGTTCTGTCCCCCTGGCATGCACTCAGACTAGGACCCGGGAGGCCGGTGATTAGACTCGTTCCGTGATCGATCCCGTGCTTCTCCGCGACAATCCCGAGCTGGTCAAGCGCTCGCAGGAGGCACGGGGGGAGTCGGCGGACACCGTCGATGCCGCCCTCGACGCCGACCGCGCCCGCCGCGCCGCCATCACCGCGTTCGAGGAACTGCGCGCGGCGCAGAACGCGCACGGCAAGCGGGTGGCGCAGGCTCCCAAAGACGAGAAGGCCGCCCTCGTGGCCGAGGCGAAGGAACTCAGCGAGCGCGTCAAGACGGCCCAGCACGCCGTGACCGCCGCGGAGGAAGCTGCCGACGCCGCTTTCGCGCGCATCGAGAACATCGTCATCGACGGGGTGCCCGCCGGTGGTGAAGACGACTTCGTGACCCTCCGCACGCACGGTGAGACGCCGACGTTCGACTTCGCACCACGCGACCACCTCGAGCTCGGCGAGCTCCTCGGGGCGATCGACATGGAGCGCGGCACGAAGGTGTCGGGCAGCCGGTTCTATTTCCTCACCGGCATCGGCGCGCGCCTGGAGCTCGCGCTCATGACCCTCGCCCTCGACCGCGCGCTGCAGGCCGGATTCACGCCCCTCGTGCCGCCGACTCTGGTGCGCCCCGAGGTGATGCGCGGCACCGGATTCCTCGGTCAGCACGCCGACGAGGTGTACCACCTCGAGGAGGACGACCTCTATCTCGTGGGCACGAGCGAGGTTCCCCTCGCCGGCTACCACATGGACGAGATCCTCGACCTCTCCCGGGGTGCCAAGCGCTACGCCGGCTGGTCGACCTGCTACCGCCGCGAGGCGGGTTCGTACGGCAAGGACACCCGGGGCATCATCCGCGTCCACCAGTTCAACAAGCTGGAGATGTTCGTCTACACCACCGTCGATGAGGCCGAGGCCGAGCACCAGCGTCTCGCCGACATGCAAGAGGGCATGCTGCAGGATCTCGGCCTGTCGTACCGGGTGATCGACGTCGCCGCCGGCGACCTCGGCTCCAGCGCCGCACGCAAGTACGACATCGAGGCGTGGGTGCCCACCCAGAACGCCTACCGCGAGCTGACCTCGACCTCCAACTGCACGACGTACCAGGCGCGGCGCCTGAACATCCGGCACCGGCTGCCGGCCGACGAGGGCGGCAAGACGCAATTCGTCGCGACCCTCAACGGCACCCTCGCCACCACCCGGTGGATCGTGGCGATGCTCGAGACCCACCAGCGCGCCGACGGCTCGGTGGTCGTGCCCGAGGTGCTCCGCCCCTACCTCGGCGGCCTCGAGGTCATCGAGCCGGTGTCATGACCGCCGAGTCTGCCGAGACCGGCCTCCCCGACACGGGCGAGATCGAACGCACCGAGCAGGAGGACGCTGCCGAGCTCGTCGAGGATCTCGCGACGGGACCCGACCGACCGGATGCCGCGGGCCAACGCCTTCTCATCGTGCTCGACATCGACGGGACCGTCCTCCTCGAAGACGAGACGCTCAGCCCCGGCGTCGTCGACGCCGTCGCGCATGCCGGCTCCGCCGGCCACGAGGTGATGCTCGCCACCGGACGCAGCTGGGAGTCCACCCGAGGCATCCTCCGTGTCCTCGACATCGCCCCCGAGTACGTGGTCTGCTCCAACGGCGCGATGGTGATGAAGCGCGTCGACGCCGATGAGGTGCGTTACGAGCGGTGGCACACCGAGACCTTCGACGCCACCGAGGTGCTGCGCCTGCTGCGCGAGCACCTCCCCGACGCGCGGTACATGGTCGAGCTGCCCGACGGCAGCCGGCTCTACACCGAATACCTCGAGGACTGGAACCTCGCCGGCGCCCGTCGGGTGTCGTTCGACGAACTCGTCGCGCAGCCGGTCTGTCGTGTCGTGGTCGTCTCGCCCGGAGACAGCGAAGACGACTTCATCGAGCTCGTCGAGCGCGTCGGGCTCAACGAGGTGTCGTACGCGGTCGGCTGGACGGCGTGGCTGGATGTCGCACCCCAAGGCGTCGACAAGGGGACCGCGCTCGAGCTCGTTCGCAAGGAGCTCGGCATCGACCCGTCGCGCGTGCTCGTGATGGGCGACGGGCGCAACGACGTCGGCATGTTCGAGTGGGCGCTCCAGCACGGCGGCCGTGCCGTCGCCATGGAGCAGGGGCCCGACGAGGTGCGGGCCGCCGCCGGCGAGGTCACAAGCACCGTGCAGGCCGGCGGCGTGGCCGCCATCCTCCGCGCGCTGTAACCGGGCACGGGGCCGTCAGCGGAACATCATCTTCTCGTAGAGGGTGCGTCCGGTGACGTGGTCGGTGAGGTCGTCGAGGCGGATGTCGAGGTCGATGTCGGCGTTGAAGTCGTAGTACATCGGGTGCTCACCGGCGTGCAGCAGCGCACCGACGCCGTGCCGGGGCACCTTCATGTCGAGCGACTCGATCAGCGTCGGGTTGGTCACCGTCATCGCGATCGACCCCCGGTCGCTTCGCCACGTCCACTCCATGCGCGTCGGGTAGGACTGGTGCCCCGGGCCGGGCACGTCGCCACTCGTGGTCAGCCGGAGCGGCACGAGGTCGTCGGTGATGACAGTGTCGCCCTTGGCGAGGAAGAAAGTGGGGATATTGATCTCGCCGAAGCCGAAGAGGCCCTTCGTCGTCATCCGCACGTAGACGAGCGTGTAGTCGCCCACGTGCGCACGGCCCCAGTACCAGTGGTCGAGGAAGGAGCCCATCAGATGATTGCCCCAGTTGTGGTCGTGATAGGCGCTTCCCGTCAGTTGCCGTGTCGTGCCGTCCTCGGTGATCGTCGCGTGCGCCGTGCCGTAGGGCACGGGCACGACCCAGGCGAGATAGCGGTCCTTGGCCTGTCCGAAGTAGGTGATGCCGGCTCCCGGTCGCCATGACGGCGCCGCGCGATCGATGTGCACGTCCGCGACGATGTCGTCGGCTTCGATATGCAGGTCGTACGTGCGGAGGTCGCCGGTCACGCGGCTCGGACCGATGCGTACATCGCAGCCGTCGGTGGCGGCGGCGAACTCGTCGGCGGGGAAGGTCGGCTCGAGGTGTCGGCGGGTGCCGTCGGGCAACTGACGGATGACGAGGACGGTGGGCGTCAGCGGACCGGACGGATCGGTGTGCGGCTTGTTCGAGAACGTGACGACGAGGGTCGATCCGTCATCGAACTGGCAGTCGAAGTACCACCACTCGAACGTCGAATCGGCGGCTGCGGCAGCGCGGTACCCGTCCTCCCACGGCTCGACGGTGTCGGACGTCAGGCCGAGGGCGGCGAGACCCTCATCCTGCGAGTGTTGCAGCGTCGCACGGATCTCGGGGGTGTCGGGGATGTCGTGCGCGGCCATCGTCGGACCTTTCGCGTCGGGTCGCGGATGAGGTCATCTTGGCAGGGCGGACCGGCGATGGTCGAGTGCCCCGAAGAGGCGGGCGGGCGCGCCTCCCAGGGCTCTGCCAGGCGCTGTGGGAAGAATGAGGGGTTGGCGCTGTCGACTAGACTCGACGCCGATTCGAACGGATGCCGCAGGGCGTGCGTTCGGGAGGGTTGTCCGAGCGGCCGATGGAGCTGGTCTTGAAAACCAGTGGGCAGAGATGTCCCGTGGGTTCGAATCCCACACCCTCCGCTTCCTACCCGTGAGGACCCGAGTGAGTCAGACGAGCAGAACCGGTGCGCGTGGGCGCAAAACGGTCGCCCGACACGGTCGGCTGCGGTCGCCGCATCCGTTCGCCTCGCTGATGAAGATGCTCGGCATCGTCGCGGCCGTCGTCCTGGTCTCGGGACTCGGCGTCAGCGCCTACGCCTACTACGACCTGACCACGAGCTTCGCGTCGGAGGCTGTGGAGCTCGAGGGCCAGGGGTCGGTCCCGCCCGACATCGGGGCGATCGAGGGCGGGGTCAACCTGCTGCTCGTCGGCACCGACGAGTGCGAGCCGGAGTACGCCTATCTGTTCGGCGACCGCTGCACCGGACCGGACGCCGAGGGCCAGCTCAACGACGTCAACATGCTGCTGCACATCTCCGACAACCCGCGTCGGGTGACGGTCATCTCGTTCCCGCGAGACCTCATGGTGTCGATCCCCTCCTGCACGCGCGAGGACGGCAGCGAGACGGGTGGATCGAGCTACGAGCAGATCAACTCCGCATGGGGGTACGGGGGCCTCAACTGCGTGGTGAAGACGGTGTCGCAGCTGAGCGGCATGAACATCCCCTTCGCCGCCAAGGTCAGCTTCGGCAACGTCATCGACATCACCGACGCGATCGGCGGTGTGGACGTCTGCATCGGCAACGGGGGAATGCGCGACCGCTATACCGGCATCGACTGGGCGGCGGGGCCCCGCAACGTGCAGGGCGTGGAAGCCCTTCAGTTCCTGCGCACCCGCTACGGGCTCGAGAACGGCAGCGATCTCGCGCGCATCAGCAACCAGCAGCAGTACATGTCATCGCTTGCGCGGAAGCTGGTCAGTGAGGAGGTGCTGACGAACCCCTCGACGCTGCTGCGACTGGCGACCACCGTCGTGGACAACGTGACGCCCTCGCAGAGCCTGACCAACCCTGTGACGATGGTGCAGATCGCACGCGCCGTGCAGGGCGTGCCGTTCGAGGAGATGGTGTTCGTTCGCTATCCCGTCTTCGACGACCCCTCCAACCCGAACCGCGTGGTGCCGGATGAGGCGGCCGCGGAGCAGCTGTGGGCGGCCCTGGAGGCCAACCAGCCGCTGCAGCTGACAAGCGACCCGAACCTCAGCGGTGGCGTCATCACGGCCGATCCCGCCCCGACCGATGCGCCCGTCGAGGGTGAGCCGACCGAGCCGACTGAGCCCGTCGAGCCCACGGAGGGTGCCGCGCCCGTCGAGCCTTCGCCGACCGAGACCGCGGCCGTGCTGCCCGACTCGATCCAGGGTCAGACCGCCGCGCAGGAGACGTGCTCGGCCGGGAACCTCTCGGGCTGAGCTCGGTTTCGGTGTCGCCCGCGGCACCCGTTATGATGGCTGAGCGCGTCCGGGTTTCTGCTCGGATGCCTGGAGACGTCGCATAGTCAGGCCTAGTGCACCACCCTGCTAAGGTGGAGTCCCCTCACGGGGACCGAGGGTTCAAATCCCTCCGTCTCCGCCACCACCCACTGTCAGTTCGCGCTTCGTGCACGCCATTCGGACAGGGCCTCGTCCACCCGGTCGGCGAGGATGAAGAACGCATCCGCGCCCCGCTGTTCTTGCGTGCGTCTGTTGGGTGTAGCCCCGGGGAGGAAGCTGCGCATGTCGTCGGCGCGCAACTTCGCCTCGATCCGTCCGAGGGCATGGAGAAGCGCGGCGCCGCTGTCACCGCCGATCGTTCCTGTGAGCGTGGCCATTCCATCGGCGTCTCCGTCGCTCGGCTTCAGTGAAAGCAAAGCTTCGAGAATCAGCACCGCGGGTTCGTCTTCTACGAGGACATCGTTGATCGTCATTGCGGCACGCTATGTCACGCCTCCGACATCCATCGGAGCTCGCTGAAGAGGCAGGATGACCTTCGACGCGTCGGTGCGTGTCACGAGCGTCGGCTCCAGCGCGTGGGGGTGTCCTTCACGCGCGCGGCCCGCGACGCGGCCTGTCGTCGTCGCGGCGCGGCCGGCGCCCCGGGCCCCCCGTGTCGAGCCGCAGCTCGATGAGCCTGCCCGAGATGCGGGTGCTCTCCAGTCGCGCGAGCGTCTCGCGGGACAGATCGGCGGGGAGCTCGACGAGGGAGAAATCCGGCCGGATCTGAATGGCCCCGAAGTCGTCGCGTTTGAGGCCGCCTTCGTTGGCGAGTGCTCCGACGATCTGGCGCGGCTCGACACGGTGGCGCTTGCCGACGGCGATGCGATAGGTCGCCATCCCCTCGCGAGGAGTGCGGGGTCGCCGCTCGGTGCCGTCGCCATCGCGGTCGAAGCGGGCTGGGCGTTCGCCGCGGTCACGGGTGAACCCCTCGCGGCGTTGCGGCTCAGGATCGGGCTCGAGCAGAAGCGGCGATTCGCCCTGCGCGACCACGGCGAGGGCGGCCGCGACATCGACTTCGGGAACGTCGTGATGACGGACGTAGTGCGCGACGATGTCGCGGAAGCGGTCGATGCGCTCCGTCTCGGCGAGGGCTGCGGTGATGCTGTCGTCGAATCGCGCGAGTCGGGTGACGTTGACCTCGTCGACGCTCGGCAAGGGGATCTCGATGAGGGGATGACGCGTGGCGCGCTCGATCGCACGCACGAGCCCGCGCTCGCGCGGCGTGACGAAGCTGATCGCGTCGCCTGACCGTCCGGCCCGCCCGGTGCGGCCGATGCGGTGCACGTACGACTCGGTGTCGGTGGGGATGTCGAAGTTCACGACGTGCGAGATGCGTTCGACGTCGAGTCCGCGGGCGGCTACGTCGGTCGCGACAAGGATGTCGAGCTTGCCCGATTTGAGCTGATTGATGGTCTTCTCACGCACGGGCTGGGCGACGTCGCCGTTGATCGCTGCGGCCGAGTATCCCCGCGCGCGCAGCTTCTCGGCGATCTCCTCCGTCACGCTCTTGGTGCGACCGAAGACGATCATGCCGTCGAAGTTCTCGGTTTCGAGGATGCGGGTGAGCGCATCCATCTTCTGGGAGAACGACACGATGAGGTAGCGCTGGGTGATCGTCGACGACGTGGTCGTCTTGGTCTTGATCGTGATCTCTTCAGGGTCATGCAGGTACTGCTGGGAGATACGCCGGATGGCCGCAGGCATCGTCGCCGAGAAGAGCGCGACCTGCTTCGTGGCGGGAGTGTCGGCGAGGATCGTCTCGACATCCTCGGCGAAGCCCATCTTCAGCATCTCGTCGGCCTCGTCGAGCACCAGGAACTTCAGCTCCGTCAGGTCGAGCGTTCCCTTGTCGAGGTGGTCCATGATGCGCCCGGGGGTTCCGACGATGATGTGCACGCCCCGTCGAAGGGCCGACAGCTGCACACCGTAGCCCTGGCCGCCGTAGACGGGCAGCACGTGCACACCGCGCCGGTGGGATGCGTACTTCTCGAAGGCTTCGCACACCTGCAGCGCGAGTTCGCGCGTGGGGGCCAGCACCAGCGCCTGCGGTGTCTTCTGCGAGAGGTCGAGCCGATCGAGGATCGGCAGCGCGAATGCGGCGGTCTTGCCCGTGCCGGTCTGCGCGAGGCCCACGACGTCTCGACCGGCCAGAAGGGTCGGGATCGTCGCTGCCTGGATCGCCGAGGGTGTCTCGTAGCCGACGTCGCGCAGCGCCGCGAGCATCGCGTCACCCAGCCCCAGGTCGGCGAAGGTCATCGAGGCGGACTCGTGCGGAGCCTCTTCCTCGATCGGGGCGTCGGGCGTGGTCACCCTTCAGAGTATTGCGGACTCTCCCCGCCCCGGCAGGGTCCCACCCGCAGGATCTCGTTCTCAACAAGGACCCGACGCTTGTCGGACCTCCGATACGCGCGGCGTGACCAGTCCGTGACCCACACGCGGGCTCCCAACCGCCAGGATGAGCCGTATGACAGGCCCGGGCGACTCTTCCGAACTGGCGGCACTCAAAGACCGCGTGCGCGCGTTGGAGAACGAGAACTCCGCACTCGCGGCCGCGGCGAAGCCGGTCCGCGTCGTCGAGGGGTCGCGGTGGCGGGCCGTCGCGTCCGCGCTTCTCATCGTCGTCGCCTCCCTCCTCCTCCCGGTGACGATCGTCGCCGCGTGGGCCCGGATCCAACTGGTGGACGAGGATGCTTTCGTGCAGACTCTTGCGCCGCTGGTCGACGACCCCGCGGTCCAGCAGCTCATCATCGACGAGACGCTCGACGCCATCGGCGAGCAGGTCGACTTCGAGGCGTTGACGGCGGATGTCTTCGACGGCATCGCAGACCTCGGCCTCCCACCGCGGGCGGAGGCGGCGCTCGGGCTGCTTCAGGCCCCGGCGGCGAACGGGTTGGAGAGTCTGGTCGCAGGAGCGGTGACGACGGTCGTCGAGTCGGATGCCTTCTCGGATGTGTGGGCGACCGCCACGCGGGCCGCGCATCGCGCGCTGACGGTGTCCGCCACCTCCGACGGCGGGGGAGTGGTCGTCCGCACTGACGACGGCGTGGGCATTCAGCTGGGGGCGATCGTCGAGCGCGTCCAGCAGGTGCTCCTCGACCGGGATGTCGCGATCGCTCAGCTGATCCCCGAAGTCGACCGGGTGATCATCGTCGGCGATGGGGAGGGACTGCAAGCCGTTCGGCTCGGATACGCCCTGGCGGTGACGGTGGGGACGTGGTTGCCGATCGTGACCCTCGCCCTGGCGGCGGGCGGCATCCTGCTGGCGCGCCGGCGCAGCAGAGCGGTCATCGGCGCCGGCATCGGCTTCGCGCTCGGAGCCGGAAGCCTGGCGGTGTCGTTCCTCGTGGGAGGCGCCGCCGTCGGTATCGTCGCCGAACGCCTCGACCTCTCCCCCTCGGCACTGGAGGTGATCTACGGACGCTTCGTCGACGCGATGCGCGAGACCGCGGTCGTCTTCACTCTGATCGGCGTGCTCCTCATCGTCGCGGGCTGGCTCGCCGGACGCTCGACCTCTGCGGTCCGCGTGCGGGGCAGCATCCACAGCCTCGATTCGGCCGCGAGACGCGGCCTACAGGAACGAGGACTGAACACCGGGCGATTCGGGTTGTGGCTCGCCGAGCGGAGAAGACTCGTCCGGGGCATCGTCGCCGTCGTCGCCGTCATCTGGCTGTTCCTGCTGCGTCCGATCGGACTCGGCGACGTCTTCCTCGTCGTGGTGACCGGCGTCGTCATCGCATGGATCCTCGAGCTGCTTCAGCGTCGGCCGGAGGAGGGGTCAGAGCTGATCACGGATGCACCGGAGCGCGCGCGAACGCCTCGATGACCGAGGTATCGCCGTCGACGGCGTAGCGATCCGGCTGCGCAAGGGGGTGGCCTCGCTCCCAGGCGAACAGCGCAAGCTCACCGGCCGTGGCCGTGACACGCGCTCCTTCGATGCCGCGAGGAACCGCGTGCACCTGCCAATCCGTGCTGAGGGTCCAGGTTCGGTCGACGTCGGCCGCCGCCAGCGTCAGGGCGGCGGGGAGCGGGTCGAGAGTGGCGCGGCTCCGGGCCAGGAACACCTCGAAGAGTTCGTCGACCGCGTCAGCGTATTCCGCGGCGGACAGCTCGGGCGCGACGCGCCACGTCTCGCCGCCCGCGGCGCGGAGATCGATCAGGTGCTTCGTCGTCTCGAAGACCATCCTTCGCCGCCAGAACCCGACGCGGCCATCCGGGCGGCCACCGATCACCCAGCAGGGGCCGTCGGGATCTGCGGCACGCAGGGCGGCCAGAAGCTCGTCTCGACAGGATTCGTACCACGCACGAGACGGGTCGGAAGGATTCGCGGACAGGGTGGCTCGGTCGACCGGAACCCTCGTGCGGACGATCTCCGCCGCCCACCGATGGATGCCGCCGAGATGCGTCACCAGCGATGACACCGTCGGCCAGCGCGACCAGCCGATCGCCGCATTCGCGTCATGCTCGTCGATCTCGGCGGCGAAGGCCGCGCTCGCCCTCTCGAACGCGCCGAGGTGAACGTTCGCGTCGAGCATGGCTCGACGCTACCAAGGCGTCCGTGCCCATCCGTCACGGAACCGTAAGGACTTCCCTCCCTCCCGGGTCGACCGGGTGGCTACCGTGAAACAGGAGGGCGGAGAGAACAGCCGCCGGAACGGATCGGTCACCATGAGAACGCGCATCACCGGGATCGCCGCGCTCGTCGTCGCGGGGGGCCTGGTCCTCGCGGGCTGTGCGAGTACGGAGGCGGCGTCCACGCCCTCCGCGTCGAGCACCCCCGCCATGTCCGACGCCTCGACGCCGAGCGCCGAGCCGATGGCCCCCGAAGAGACCTCGTCGTCGATGGAGCCGGAGCCGTCGGAGCCCGCCGCCGTCGCGGAGGGGGTCTACCTCGACTACTCCGACGGAGCGATCGAATCCACGCCCGGGCAGAAGGCGCTCTTCTTCCACGCATCCTGGTGCCCGCAGTGTCGCGCACTCGATGAAGACCTCCGGGCGATGGGGGCGCCGGACGGCCTCACCGTCTTCAAGGTCGACTACGACAGCCGCACCGACCTTCGTCAGAAGTATGGTGTGACCCTGCAGACCACGGTGGTCTTCGTCGATGACGACGGCGAGCAGATCTCCTCGAGCGTCCTCTACGAGGACCCGTCGGTCGACTCGCTCGTCGCCGCGATTCCCTGAGCCGGTCCGATGACCGCTTCGCTCCTCGGCGCGCTGGCCGCAGGCATCCTCACCGTTGCGGCGCCCTGCGTTCTGCCCCTCCTACCCGTCATCGTCGGCGGGTCGATCGTCCGCGGCGGCGACGCGCGGCGCGCGAGGTGGCGGCCCTATGTCATCGCAGCGTCGCTGGCCGTAAGCGTCGTGGCGTTCACGCTCGCCCTCAAAGCGACCACGGCTCTCCTCGGCATTCCGCCGCAGGTCTGGCAGATCATCTCGGGTGCGATCGTCATCCTCCTCGGTCTCGACCTCCTCTTCCCGGCGATCTGGGATCGGATCTCGGGGCGCTTCGGCCTGCAGGCGCGGACGAACACCGCGCTCGATCGCTCCGTCCAACGCCAGAGTTACGCCGGCGACATCCTCACCGGCGCCGCTCTGGGGCCCGTCTTCTCCAGCTGCAGCCCGACATACGCGCTCATCGTCGCAGCCGTTCTGCCGGTGTCCTTCGCCGAGGGGGTGACGTATGTCCTCGCCTATGCGCTCGGGCTCGCCGGCATGCTCCTGCTGATTGCGCTCCTCGGCCGCCGCGTCGTCCAGCGGCTGGGTTGGATGGCGAAGCCGGACGGCTGGTTCCGCCGCACGATCGGCGCGATCTTCATCCTCGTCGGCATCGCCGTGATCACCGGGTTCGACAAGCAGCTGCAGACCTGGATGCTCGACGCCGGCCTCTATGACCCCATCGCTCGATTCGAGGAGTGGATCGGTGCCGGCTGAGCCATCCTCGCCCCAGGAAGCGACCGACGCCCTGCTCGTCGGTCGCAGCGTGCTGCTCGTCGACGACGACCCCACCGTGCTGGAGGTCAGTCGTGCCTACCTCGAACGGGCCGGCTTCACCGTCCACACCGCGATCGACGCCTTCTCGGCCCTCGAACGCGCCGCGACCCTTCGGCCCGACCTTCTCGTCCTCGATCGGATGCTTCCCGGCGTGGACGGGCTGGAGGTGTGCCGACGGGTGCGCGCTTCACGCCCGGACGTCCCCGTCATCATGCTCACGGCCCTGAGTGCCGAAGACGATCGGATCGAGGGGTTGGAGGCGGGCGTCGACGACTACCTGGCCAAGCCGTTCTCGCCGCGTGAGCTCGCCCTTCGCGTCCGCACCGTTCTGCGCCGGGCGCTCGCGGCCGAGCGCTCGCCGCAGACGCCGGGCGAGGCGGTGCTCGACCGCGGCGCGCTCCGGATCGACACCGCGGCCCGCACCGTCATCCGCGGCGGCGACGAGCTGGTGCTCACGGCTCGGGAGTACGACCTCCTGCTCTACCTCGCCCGACGCCCCGGCAGGGTGTTCACACGGGAGGCTCTCCTCGAGGCCGTCTGGGGGTGGTCGCACGGCGATCCCTCCACGGTGACGGTGCACGTGCGCCGGCTGCGGGAGAAGATCGAGGCGGACGCCGCGCACCCGACGATGCTCGTCACGGTGTGGGGATTCGGATACCGCTTGGATCTGCCCGGTTCCGGCGCGGACGCGCGAGAGCAGGATCGACGACGGGGACCGGACTCGTGACCGCGCCGGATCTTCTGATCGTCGTGGTCTCCTCGGCCGGGATCGCCGCCGCTGTCGGCATCGCGGCCTGGGCTCTGCTGAGGTTCTTCGCCGGCGCGAGGATCATCGTCCACGTCATCACGGTCGTCGTCGCCGCGGTCGCTGCCGTCGTCGGCGGGGTGCTCGTGGCTGCGCAGGCGATGTACCTGTCCGAGACCGACGTGCAGCTCGCCCTCGCCATCGCCGTCACGAGCGGGCTCGTCGCCATCGTCGTCGCGGTGCTGCTGGGAACGCGGATCAGCCGTGCGGCGGGGGCACTCGGCGACGCGGCGCGCGACCTGGGGGCCGGTATCGCGGTGTCATCGGCGGAGGCGACCACGCTGCCGGTGGCGGAATTCCGTGCGGTGCTCCGGGAGCTGGCCGCCTCGGACGCGCGGCTGCGCGAGGCGCGAGACGAGGTTGAACGGCAGGCTGTCGCCCGGCAGGAGCTGGTGGTCCGCATCGCCCATGACCTCCGCGTGCCGCTCGCCGGCATCCGAGCCCAGGCGGAGGCGCTGCAGGACGGGCTCGCACCCGACCCCGACCGCTATCTCGCGCAGATCGCCGCGCAGGTCGACCGCGTCAACCGGCTCGTCGACGACCTCTTCGCCGTCTCACGCATCGACGCCGGAGCGCTCGCACTCCGCCGCCAGCCGACCTCCCTCGGAGACCTCGCCAGCGACGTCGCGGCCAACGTGCGCGCCGTCGCCGAGGCCGCGCGCATCGAGCTCGCGGTCGATGTGGCTGCCGACGCGACGGTGGAGGTCGACCCGTCGGAGTTCGGTCGCGCGATCGCGAACGTGATCGCCAACGCCCTCCAGCATGCGCCCGCCGGCGGTCACGTCGGCGTTCGCGTGGACGCCGGCGGTGACACGGCTCGGGTGACGGTCACCGACGACGGCCCCGGGATCGCCCCCGGTGATGTGGAGTACCTCTTCGATCCCGGATGGCGGGGCACGACCGCGCGGTCCCCGCACGCGCTGGACCTCGGGGGCGGTGCGGGGCTCGGGCTGGCGATCGCGCGCGGTGTCGCACGCGCGCACGGGGGAGACGTGACCACGGTCGCTCTTCCCGGGCGTCGCGGTGCTGCCTTCGTGGTCGAGATTCCGCTGCTCAAGCCCCTGCCGTCGCCGGCAGGGTCACGCCGTTCACCCGCAGGATCTCCTCCTGGTACGGCGCGATGACGGTGCCCGAGATCCGGCAGTCGAGCACGAGGAAGCGGCGCTCGTCTGCGGGTGTCGCCGCCCACGAGGCGAGGCGGTCGAGGTCGTCCATCCGCCCGACGACGACACCCTCCGCCCCCACTCCGGAGGCGAGCGCGGCGAAGTCGACCTGAGGGATGAGCATCGGCCCGCGGGCGAGGCCCTTCAGTCCGTACAGGTTGATCTCCGCCCCGTAGGCGGCGTCGTTCCAGACCACGGCGAGACCGCGGCCCTGCGCGACCCGCACGGCGGACTCGAGGTCGGCGAGGGCCATCAGGCCGCCGCCGTCGCCGGTGGTGAGGACGACGGTGGCCTCCGGATGCGCGAGCGCGGCGCCCGGCACGGAGGGCCAGCCGAGGCCGATCGACTGGTAGGCCGTGCCGACCATCATCATCCGATCCGGTGAGGCGACCGGCCAGTACATGTTCGCCCAGCCGATGAAGTGCCCGCCGTCGGAGACGACGACCCGATCGGCGGGCAGGAGCTCGCCGATGCGGGCGGCGACCGAGCGCGGGTCGAGCCGGCCGTCGGGAGCGACGCCGTCGCCCTCGTCGTACCGGCGCAGCGGCGCGAGATCGACCGACTCGCGCCAGCCGCTCGGCGAACCGCCGAGCCGGGCGAGCTCGGCGACGAGCTCCTCGGCGACGAGCCCCGCGTCTGCCCGGACGTAGCCGCCGACATGCGGATGGGTGGCCGTGGGTGCGAGGTCGACCTGGAAGATGCGGGCGCCGGGCGCGAAGAGTTCGCCGAACCGCATCGTGAACTGGTTGAGCGACGCGCCGAACACGACGGCCACATCGGCCTCGCGCACGAGCTCCATCGCGCCTTCGGCGCCGAAGCCCCCGGTCACGCCGAGGTCGTACTCGCCACCGGGGAAGATCCCGCGGGCCAGGGACGAGCTGGCGGTGATCGCCCCGGTCGCGTCGGCCAGAGCGCCGAGCGCCTCGGCTGCGCCGGCGATCCAGGCGCCGCGACCGGCCAGCAGGAGGGGGCGCTCGGCGTCGCGGAGCGCTTGGGCGATGTCGCGGACGGCGGCTCGGGCGAAAGCGCTGGCCGGTGCCTGCGGCTCGGGCAGGCGCGGCGTCGGTGCATCGGGCACGGGGCCCGCCTCACGCGTCACGACGTCGTAGGGGATGGCCAGCACCACGGGCACCCGGTAGGTCAGCGCGTGCTCGATCGCGATCACGGTGGTGGCGGCGGCATCGGCCCGACCCACGGTGTAGGTGCGGACGCCGACCCCGGCCGCCAGTGCGATCTGGTCGACGTCCCAGGCCCGGGGCCCTGAGGTGGGCGCATCTCCCACCACGAGCACGAGCGGCACGCGGGCCTGGGCCGCTTCGGCGAGGGCGGTGAGGGTGTTGGTGAAGCCGGCGCCGTAGGTGGCGGTGGCCGCGGCCAATCGGCCGGACGCGCGGTGGTAGGCGTCGGCGGCGACCACGGCGCCGGCCTCGTGGCGGACCGCCGTGAAGGTCGTGCCCGCCTCGCGTTCGAGTGCGTCGAGGAAGTAGGCGTTGCCGTTGCCCATCACCCCGAAGACATGCTCGACGTGGTGGGCGAGGGTCGCGGCGACGTGTGCGGAGACAGTGGACATGACGGAGCCTTTCGGCCCTCACGGGGGTGAGGACGACGTACGGATGCGGGAACCGTATGTGTCTCACACGTGCTGCGCACGGCTGCGTGCCCTTTTTTCGAGCACCGGCCCGATTGTGCGGGCCGGACGGTCAGATCATATACGAAGCGGATGCCGCCGACCAGGCGGACCACACCGACCGGCGTCAGTAGCTCGAGCGCTCCGGGTCAGCCGTATCCGCAGGCGACCACCGCGCCGCCAGTGCTTCGGACGTGCGGGCGAGAATCGCCACATCGGCTGCCACGAGCACGAAGGAGGCACCCTGGTCGAGGTAGGACTGCGCAGTCTCGGGGTCGAAGGCATTGACACCGACCGGCGTGCCTGTCGCGAGGACCGCGGCGAACGCGCGATGCGCAGCAGCGACGACGTCGGGGTGCGTCTGCTGACCCAGCAGCCCGAGGGAGGCGGCGAGGTCGCTCGGTCCCACGAAGACCCCGTCGACCCCGTCGACCGCGGCGATCTCTCCGGCGGCCGCGACCCCTGCCGCCGTCTCCACCTGGACGAAGAGCGACACGTGCTCGTCGGCGTCGGTGAGGTAGCCGTCGATCCGGTTCCACCGGGCCGAGCGCCCCAGCGCCGACCCGACGCCGCGCTGCCCGCGCGGGGGATAGCGCATCGCCGACACCGCGGCTTCGGCGTCGGCCGCCGACGACACCATCGGCACCAGGATGTTCTGCGCACCGAGGTCGAGCACCTGCTTGATGACGACCGGGTCGTTGCTCGGCACACGGACCACCGGCGTGATGGGGTACGCCGCGACGGCCTGCAGCTGCGCGAGCACCGACTCCAGACCGTTCGGGGCGTGCTCCATGTCGATCAGCATCCAGTCCAGGCCCGATCCCGCGCAGATCTCGGCCACGAGGGGCGAGCCCGAGCACACCCACATCCCTGCGAGCGGCCGAGCGGATGCCGCGAGTGCGGCCCGGAAGGTCGGACTCAGACGAAGCGGCATGTGATCTTTCCCATCGGTCCGTAATCGCACAGCACGTCGTCGCCGGCTGCCACCCACATCGGCCGGGTGAACGAGCCGGCGAGGATGATCTCTCCCGCCTCCAGGCGCGCGCCATGCTGGTGGAACTTGTTCGCCAGCCACGCGACGCCGGTGGCGGGATGGCCGAGCACGCCGGCGGCGACGCCGGTCTCGACGATCTCGCCGTTGCGTGAGAGCACGCCGGGCACCCATCGCAGGTCGATCTCATCGGGGCGCTTGTGCACGTCGCCGAGCACCATCGCGCCGTAGGCGGCGTTGTCGGAGATCGTGTCGACGATGGTGCGACCTTCCAGCTCGATGTGGGAGTTCAGCACCTCGAGGGCGGGGACCGCGTAGTCGATCGCCGCGAGCGCGTCGTCGAGCGTGCAGCCGGGCCCGTGGAGGGGGCGGCCGAGCACGAACGCGAGCTCGACCTCGATACGCACGTTGGAGAACCGGGAGGCGTCGATCTCGTCGCCCGAGCGGAAGACGGTGTCGTCGAACATGACGCCGTAGTCGGGCTCGCTGATGCCTGTCGCCTCCTGCATCGCCTTGGAGGTGAGACCGATCTTGCGACCGACGAGTCGGCGCCCGGCCGCGATGTTGCGGTCTCGCCAGACGCCCTGGATCGCGTAGGAGTCCTCGACGGTGGCGTCGGGGTAGCGCGCGGTGATCCGCGGGATCACGCCGTTCGTGCGGTCGGCCTCGGCGAGCTCCGCGGCGATCTGCGCGATGGTGTCAGCAGGCAGCATCCGATGTCCTTCCGCGGCTCAGAGCTGGTTGCCGAGTTTGAACTCGCCGTCGCTCCGCTCCGGCGCCCGGGTGTACGAGAAGCCGTCGGCTCCGATGGCCACCGCCATCTCGGACGAGTCGGTACGGGCGACGACCGGCTGCGGGTTGCCGTCGAGGTCGAGCACGAGTGAGGCCTCGGTGTACCAGGACGGCACGACGGGGTTTCCCCACCAGTCGCGGCGCTGGTTGTCGTGCACGTCCCAGGTGACCACGGGGTTGTCGGGATCGCCGGTGTAGTAGTCCTGGGTGTACACCTCGACGCGGTGCCCGTCGGGATCCCGCAGGTACAGATAGAAGGCGTTCGAGACGCCGTGACGGCCGGGTCCGCGCTCGATCCGGTCGGACAGGCGCAGGGCGCCGAGCTTGTCGCAGATCGCGAGGATGTTGTGCTTCTCGTGCGTGGCGAAGCAGACGTGGTGCATGCGCGGGCCGTCACCGCCGGTCATCGCGGTGTCGTGCACGGTGGGCTTGCGCCGCATCCAGGCGGCGTAGACCGTGCCTGCCTCATCCTGGATGTCTTCGGTGACGCGGAACCCGAGGGACTGCATGAAGTTCACCGCCCGGGGAACGTCGGGAGTGACCTGGTTGAAGTGGTCCAGACGCACGAGCTCGCCGGGGCTGTGCAGGTCGTAGCGCCAGGAGAGTCGCTCGACGTGCTCGGTGGCGAAGAAGAACTCGTAGGGGAAGCCCAGCGGGTCGATCATTCGCACCGAGTCCCCGATGCCCCGGGTGAACCCGTTCGGTTCGCGCCGCACCTCGCACCCGAGCTCGGAGTAGAACGCAACAGCCTTATCGAGGTCTTCGGCCGAGCGCACGCGGTACGAGAACGCGGCCACCGCCGCGATCGGGCCTTGACGCAGCACGAGGTTGTGGTGGATGAACTCCTCGGTCGACCGCAGGTAGATCGCCTCGTCGTCCTCCTCCGTCACATGCAGACCGAGCACGTCGACGTAGAACTCCCGGGATGCGGCGAGGTCGGTGACGACGAGCTCCATGTAGGCGCAGCGCAGGATGTCGGGCGCCGGAGAGGCCGGGGTGGGGATGGGGTTCGCCGACTGGATCGGCGCTTCCTGGCCCACCCAGAAACCGGAGGAGGTCAGGGTCATGTCGTCGCGGTGGCTCATGTCAGGGTCCTTACTTGCCGAACGTGGGGTTGTGCACCGTGCCGAGCGTGATGTGCACGGCCTGCTGATCGGTGTAGAAGTCGATCGAGCGATACCCGCCCTCATGTCCGAGGCCGGAGGCCTTGACCCCGCCGAAGGGGGTGCGGAGGTCGCGGACGTTGTTGGAGTTCAGCCACACCATGCCGGCTTCCACCGACTGCGAGAAGTTGTGCGCGCGCTTCAGATCGTTCGTCCAGATGTAGGCCGCCAGACCGTACTTCACACCGTTGGCGAGCTCGAGCGCCTCTTCCTCGGTGTCGAAGGGGGTGATCGCGACCACGGGGCCGAAGATCTCCTCCTGGAAGATCCGCGCGTCCGGCGCGACATCGGCGAACACCGTCGGTTCGACGAAGTTGCCGGTCTCGAAGCCCTCGGGGCGGCCCCCGCCGGCGACGAGGCGTCCCTCGGTCTTGCCGATCTCGATGTAGCCCATGACCTTGTCGAAGTGCTCGGGGTGCACGAGCGCGCCCACCTCGGTGCGGGGGTCGTGCGGGTGGCCGACCCTGACCCTCTTCGCCTGCGCGGCGTACCGCTCGACGAACTCGTCGTAGATCTCCCGCTCGACGAGGATGCGGGAGCCGGCGGTGCAGCGCTCGCCGTTCAGTGAGAAGACGCCGAAGATCGTCGCGTCGATGGCGGCGTCGAGGTCGGCGTCGGCGAAGACGACGGCGGGCGACTTGCCACCCAGCTCCATCGACAGGCCCTTGAGGTGGGGCGCCGCGTTACCGAAGATGATCTGCCCGGTGCGGCTCTCACCGGTGAAAGAGATCAGCGGCACGTCGGGGTGCTTCACCAGCGCGTCTCCGGCCTCTTCGCCGAGACCGTTGACGAGGTTGAACACGCCGGTCGGAAGGCCAGCCTCCTCGAAGATGCCCGCCCACAGCGACGCCGAGAGCGGCGTGAACTCGGCGGGCTTGAGCACGACGGTGTTGCCGGTCGCGAGGGCGGGTCCGAGCTTCCACGACTCGAGCATGAACGGCGTGTTCCACGGCGTGATGAGGCCGGCGACCCCGATCGGCTTGCGGTTGACGTAGTTGATCTGGCGCCCCGGCACCTTGTAGGTGTCGTCGGACTGCGCGACGATCAGGTCGGCGAAGAAGCGGAAGTTCTCCGCCGCGCGGCGCGCCTGGCCGAGAGCCTGGGTGATCGGCAGGCCCGAATCGAACGATTCCAGTTCGGCGAGGCGGGCGTCGCGCGACTCGACGATGTCGGCGATGCGGTGGAGGATCCGCGAACGCTCGCGCGGCAGCATCCTCGGCCACGGCCCCTCGGTGAACGCCACGCGCGCGGCGGCGACGGCACGATCGATATCGGCCTTCTTTCCGGCCGCTGCGGTGAGGTAGGTCTCGTTCGAGACCGGGTCGAGCACATCGAAGGTCGCGCCGTCGAGCGAGTCGACGAACTCGCCGCCGATGTAGTGCTGGATGTGGCCGGGCAGATCAGCGGGCACATGCCGCTCGGTGGTGCGCGCAGCGGTGTCTGTCATGGTGCTCCTTCGCGAGGGTCAGAAGGCCGGGAGGCCGAGGGTCTCGTCGGGGTGTTCGTGGATCATGTAGGCATCGAGCGTCGCCGAACGGTGGCGCCGTGCGGCTTTCTCGATCTCGCCGAGGGGTGCACCGGTCTCGATGAGCCGCAGGATGTTCTCGTGCTCCTGGACGGACTCCTGCGCACGGCCGGGGACGAAGCTGAACGTCGAATCGCGCAGGTGCCCGAGACGCCCCCACTCCGCTTCGACGAGCTCGAGCATCCTCGGGTTCGCGCACCTGCCGTAGAGCGTGGCGTGGAACTCCTGGTTCAGGCGGGTGAAGGAGCGCGGGTCGAAGTCGGCGAGCGATTCGATCATCCGCTCGTTCACCTGCCGGGCATGACGGATGTCGTCGATACTCAATCGCCGCGCGGCCAGCGCCGTCGCGGTGCCTTCCAGGATCGACAGAGCCTGCATGCTGAACCGGTACTGCGTGTCGTCGACCATCGAGACCCGCGCCCCCACATTGCGCTCGAACGTCACGAGCCCCTCGGCCTCGAGCTGCCGGATCGCTTCGCGCACCGGCACCACGCTCATGTCGAGCTCGGCGGCGATGGTGCCGAGCACCAGCCGGTACCCCGGAGTGAACTCCTGCGACGCGATACGCTCCTTCACCCAGTGGTAGGCGCGTTGCGACTTGCTGAGGCTCGATGCCTGTGCGGTCACCTCTCCGCTCGCCATGCGAGGTACCGTTCCTTCCACTCGCGGGTGAGCGGGAAGAGTCCGTCGACCGGATGCCCCTGGGCGACCTGTTCGGCGATCCAGCCGTCTTCGACCTCCTGCTCCAGGGCCGCATCGACGATCTCTTCGACCATCGACGGCGGGATCACGATGACGCCGTCCGCGTCGCCGACGAGGATGTCGCCGGGCTGGACGGTGGTTCCACCGCACGCGATCGTGAGGTCGGCGTCCCACGGCACGTGGCGGCGGCCGAGCACCGCGGGGTGCGCGCCGGCGGTGTAGACCGGGATGCCGACCGCAGCCACGGCGTCGACATCTCGGACGCCGCCGTCGGTCACGATGCCCGCTGCGCCGCGGGCGTGTGCGCGGATGGCCAGGATGTCGCCGAGCGTGCCCGACCCGGCCTCGCCCCGCGCTTCGATGACCAGCACCTCGCCGTCGCCGACCGCGTCGAAGGCACGCTTCTGGGCGTTGTAGCCGCCGCCGTGGCTGTCGAAGAGGTCTTCTCTGTTGGGAACGAATCGCAGCGTGCGGGCCAGGCCCACGAGCTTCTTTCCGGGGTGGAGCGGGCGGACGCCGTCGATCGTGACGTTGTTCAGGCCGCGCTTGCGAAGCTGCTGCGACAGCCCCGCGACCGGGGTGCGCTCGAGCTTGGCGCGCACGTCGGCTGACAGCCCCGAGGTCGGATCGGCGCCCAGCCCCGCAGCCTCGCGTGAACCCCACGCCTCGGCTCGCTGCAGGTCGTCGACGGCGGGAAGGGAGCCGACGCGGGGGTCGAACCCCTCTTCGCCCTGCACGACCGTCGTGCGCAGCCTCCCGGAGGAGGGGGCGCCGGGCGCGTTCGGGGCGTCCACCTCGACCTCGACGACGTCGCCGGGGACGACGACCGACGATCCCGCCGGCGTGCCGGTGAGGATGACGTCGCCGCGTTCGAGGGTCATGTGCTGAGACAGATCGGCGACGAGCTGGGCGAGGGGGAAGATCATCCCGGCGGTGGTGTCATCCTGTGCCAGCTCGCCGTTCACCCAGGCGCGGACACGGAGGTCGCCCGGATCGATCTCACTCGCGGTGATGAGTCGACCGCCGATCGGGGTGTAGCCGTCGCGGCCCTTGGAGCGGACGTTCGATCCCTTGTCGTTCGCTCGCAGGTCGTAGAGACCGAAGTCGTTGGATGCGGTGACCCATCCGACGTGCGCCCAGGCCTCATCGACGCCGACACGGCGGGCGTCGCGGCCGATGATCAGCGCGACCTCTGCCTCGAAGGCGAGCAGCTCGGTGCCGGCCGGGCGCTCGATGGTGTCGCCGGAGGCGGCCACGGAGCTCGACGGCTTGAAGAAGTAGGACGGCGTTGCGGGGCGGCGTCCGCGCTGGTCGGCACGCGAGGCGTAGCTGAGGTGGATCGCCACGATCTTCCCCGGGCGCTGGGGGAGCGCAGAGAAACGCCGATCGGCGGCATCCGTCACTGCGATGTCTTCAGTCATGAGCTCCCTCGCTTCCGCACTTGCGGCATATTCCAAATCGTATATTATCGACACCGCACCGGCAAGCGAGACATCGTGCACCGCCGGAGACAACGTCGTCACGAGGAGTCACGGAAGATGAGCGAGACATCGCAACAGGGGTTCACGCCCACCGGCACGATCAGCACACCGACGGACCGCCGCCGCGTCGTGTTCGCCACCGTGGTGGGAACCACGGTCGAGTGGTACGACTTCTTCATCTACGCCCAGGCGGCGGGACTGGTCTTCGCCCAGCTGTTCTTCGCGCCGCTCGGCGAGACGATGGGCATCATCCTGTCGTTCCTCACGGTCGGGATCAGCTTCCTGTTCCGCCCGCTCGGAGCCTTCCTCGCCGGTCACTACGGTGACAAGTACGGGCGCCGGATCGTGCTCGTGATCACCCTCGTGCTCATGGGGGTCGCGACGACCCTCGTCGGCCTCCTGCCCACCTACGCGGCCATCGGCGTCGCCGCGCCCATCCTGCTCATCGTCCTGCGTATCCTGCAGGGCGTCTCGGCAGGCGGCGAGTGGGGCGGTGCGGTGCTGATGGCCGTCGAACACGCCCCCACGCGCAAGCGCGGGCTCTTCGGCGCGTCACCGCAGATCGGTGTGCCGATCGGCCTGCTCCTCGCGTCCGGGATGATGGCGCTGATGTCGGTCCTCGCCCCCGGGGACGCCTTCCTCGAGTGGGGGTGGCGCGTGCCGTTCCTCTTCTCGATCGTGCTCATCCTCGTCGGCTACTACATCCGTCGCCGCGTCGAGGAGAGCCCGGTCTTCGTCGAGCTGGCCGAGCGCAAGGAGCGCACCCGCACCCCGATCGCGCAGCTGTTCCGCAAGCACGCCCTGCTGGTCTTCATCGCCGCGCTCGTCTTCGCCGGCAACAACGCGGTCGGCTACATGACCACCGGCGGCTACATCCAGAACTACGCGACCAACCCCGAGGGCCCGCTGGCGATGGAGCGCAGCAGCGTGCTCCTCGCCGTCACCGGTTCCGCGGTGTTCTGGCTGGTCTCCACCTGGATCGCCGGATGGCTCAGCGACAAGATCGGTCGCCGCACGACGTACATCGGTGGATGGCTCCTGCAGCTGGTGGGGGTGTTCACCCTGTTCCCCCTCGTGAACACCGGTGACATCGGTCTCCTCTTCGCCGGGTTGGCGATCCTCGCCATCGGGCTCGGCTTCACCTACGGCCAGCAGGCGGCGTACTACGCCGAGCTGTTCCCGGCCTCCATCCGGTTCTCGGGAGTGTCGATCTCGTACGCGATCGGCGCCATTCTCGGAGGCGCGTTCGCCCCGACCATCGCAACCGCCCTGGTGCAGGCGACCGGTTCCACCTGGTCGGTCGCCCTCTACCTCGCGGGGATGACGGTGCTGGGCCTGACGGCGACGCTCGTGCTGCGCGACCGCACCGGCATCCCGCTCGGTCCTGATTTCGAGGCGGAGCAGGCCAAGAGTCCGATCTACGGGATGGTGAAGGCCTGACCCCTGACCGGCGGGCCGTGCCGCGGGCGCGCTGCCCCGTGTCGGGTTAGCATTCGAGGATGCCGGATGCGACGCCGATCACCGACGTCTCGATCGGGGGCGAGAGCATCCGCCTCGGACAGTTCCTGAAGTTCGCCGGCGTGCTGGACTCAGGCGGTGACGTCAAAGAGGCGATCATCGACGGGTTCGTGAGGGTCAACGACGAGGTGGAGCGCCGCCGGGGGCGGCAGCTCCAGCTCGGCGATGTCGTGGCATTCGAAGGTCGCCGGGTGCGCGTCTGCGCATGACCGGCTGCGTCCCCGGCGTCTGCTGACCCTCGCCCCATCGGGAGCGACACATAATGGCGGCATGTTCGATCCCACCCGGGCGGCCGGCCTCGAGGCCCTGAGGGATTTCGTGCCGAGAGCGGGATCCGCCTACGCGCGCCAGCGCAACATCGACACCGGCCCCCACCGCACCAACGTGTCGACGCTGTCGCCCTACATCCGGCACCGACTGGTGACCGAGCGCGAGGTGGTGACGGCGGTGCTCGAGGCGCACAGCCTGTCGGCGGCCGAGAAGTTCGTGCAGGAAGTGATGTGGCGGACGTACTGGAAGGGGTGGCTCGAGCAGAATCCGGAGGTGTGGCGGCGCTATCGGCAGGACGTCGCCGAGCTCATCGACGCAGGCAGCGCCGACACGCCGGAGTACCGCGACGCCGTCTCCGGACGCACCGGCATCGACGCGATGGACGCGTGGGCCGGCGAGCTCGTTGAGACCGGGTATCTCCACAACCACACCCGCATGTGGTTCGCGAGCATCTGGATCTTCACCCTGCGTCTGCCGTGGCAGCTCGGCGCCGACTTCTTCTACCGGCACCTGCTCGACGGGGATGCCGCATCGAACACCCTCTCGTGGCGCTGGGTCGCGGGCCTTCAGACGGTCGGGAAGACCTACCTCGCCACCGCCTCGAACATCGCCCGCTACACCGAGGGTCGCTTCCACCCCGAGGGGCTCGCCACCAGCGCCCCGGCCCCCTCCGAGGAGCCGCTGCCCCCGCGCTCGCCGATTCCGTCGGTCGAGACCGCGCCGTCGGGCGAACGGCTGGGCATCCTGTTGCACGAGGAGGATCTCGCCCTCGACAGCCTTCGCGGCGAGCACCCGTGGCTCGACGGCGGAGTCGTCGCCATCGCCGCGTCCGCGGATGCCGAGGCTCGCTCCCCGATGGGAGCGTCGGACACCGTCCGCGCCTTCACCGCCGGCGCCCTCGCCGATGGTCTCGACAGGGCGGCGCCGGCAGCCACCGCCCTCGTGCTCGGCGTCGATCCGGCCGCTGCGGTGGTCGAGTGGGCGGCGGCCGAGAATCTCGACACCGTCGTGATCCCGTACGCGCCGGTCGGTCCGGTGGAAGAGCGGATGACCGCGCTTCGCGCAGGCCTCCGCGAGGGTGGCATCGCGCTGCGAGCGGCACGACGTGACTGGGACTCACTCGCGTGGCCGCATGCCCGCCGCGGGTTCTTCCCCTTCCGCACGCAGATCCCGCAGCTGCTGTCGCAGCAGGGCATTCCCGCGTCACCGGGACGATGACGCGCACCATTCTCCCGTCGAAAGGATGGCGCATGCGCTCTGCGCTGGCCCTCGCCGCCACCATCGGGTTCGCGACCGCCGGCGCCCCCGCGATCGCGGCGATCTCGACCGACGGCGAGGGTGTCGTCGTCGAGAGCATGCAGGCCGACTACGGGATCACCCGCGGGCAGAACGGTGTCAGCGCCCTCACCGTCGCCGAGACGTTCGTCGCCCGATTCCCGGCGTCCGGTGAGAGTCGCGGCATGCGCCGCGACATCGCCGAGTCATCGGACGGCGCGGCCCGGGTGCTCCGATGGATCTCGGTCACCGACACCGACGGGTCGCAGCGACCGAGCGAGGTCGACAGCTCCGACGGTGTCTCCTCGATGACGGCGTTCGCTCCGGCCGGCCTTCGCGGAACCCAGAGGTTCGTCTTCACCTACACCGTGGACGGTGTCGTCGCTGTCGGCGACGGTGCGCAGGTGCAGGAGTTCACCTGGGCCGTCAACGGGCGGGAGCGTTCGCCTGCCGTGGGCGAGGTGCGCGCGACGTTGCGCGTGCCGGAAGAACTCGTCCCCTCGATCGAGGGTGAGCCTCGGTGCCTCATCGCGCCGGAGGGATCGTCGCGGACCTGCGACCTGACGGTCGAACCGGGCCAGCTCGGCGCGGTGCTGATCGACGTGTCGGCAGAAGACCTCGCGGCGGACGAGGCTCTGACGCTTGTCGTGGGATTCGCTCCCGGTACCTTCGCGGCCGTCGAGGAGGACTCGGGTGGATGGGTCGGGTGGGTGCTCGCCCTGACGGGGGCCGCGGCGCTCAGCGTGGGAACCTGGCTCGTCGTGGTGCGAAGAAGACGTCGAGAACCTCCCGCTCAGGACGACCGCTCAGGACGGAAGAGTCCGGCCCGATCGGCGAGGAGCAGCGCCACGCCCGAGACCACGAGGATGGCCGAGTAACCCACGAGCACGACGCCGATCCCCGAGGTCGTCGGCTCACCCCCGCCGATCGCCTCGATCACCCCCGACACGATGACCACGCCCAATCCGCCGAGCGCGACCACCGGCATGAGCAGGAAACTCGTCGCCTCTCCCGACATGCGCGGAGGGACGACCGTCTGCACGCCGATCTGCGCGGCGGAGAAGGTCATTCCGCCGGCGAGGCCGGCGGCGAACATGGCGACGCAGTACAGCGGGAGCGTGTCGACGAGCATGGCCGACAAGCCGACCGCGGTGAGGGCCGTGGTGGCGCCGAGGACCCGGATCGCCGACCACCGCTGGCAGAGCCGGCCGGCGATCGGGCCGGCGATGGCCACCCCCGTCGATCCCGCGAGGAAGTACAGCCCCGCGACCTGCGGATCGAACCCGCGAATCGACTGCAGCGTGAACGTCGCCGTGACGATGAGCACGTTCGTTCCCATGTTCCCGATGGTGCCGACGCTGAGAAGGGCGAGGTAGGCGCGGTTGCGGAGCAGGGAGGCGTGGATCAGCGGATTTCGGGCTCGTCGCTCGACGAGAACCCACGCGACGAGTCCGCACAGGCCCACGACGATCAGGCCGGATGACAACGCTGCCGCCCAACCGAGGTCCGGAACGTTGTCGATCCCGACGCTGACCAGACCGAGGCCGAGGACGACCGTGATGACTCCGGCCCAGTCGATCGTGCGCAGCGATGTCCCGGCCTCGGGATTGCGCGAGTCCCGGACCCGCATCGTGCCGACGGCGGCGATCGTCGCCAGCGGGACGTTCAGCCAGAAGACCCACGGCCACCCGACCGTGGACGCGAGCAGTCCTCCGACGATGGGACCGAGGGCCGTACCGAGCCCGGACACCCCGATCATCCACCCGAGCGCGCGGGGTCGTTCGGCGTCGTCGGTGTCGTTGGTGATCAGTGCGAACGCGTTCGGGAGGATGAGCGCCGCTCCGACGCCCTGCACCAACCGACCGGCGACGATCGTGACGACATCCCCGCTGAGCGCGCAGAGGACGGATGCGCCGGCGAAGAGGGACAGACCGGCGATGACGGCAGCCCGTCGGCCGATCACGTCGCCGACCCGCCCCGCCGGTACGGAGAACGCCCCGAGCGAGAGCATGTACGCCGACAGCACCCATTGCAGGTCGGTGACCGAGGCGCCGAACGCCGCGGCGATCGACGGCAGCGCCAGGCCGAGAGAGAAGAAGTCCAGCTGCACGCAGAGCAGCGCGACGCCGACGGGGACGAATCGCAGCACAGAGCGCCGTGGGTACACCGCGGGGGGCGTGACGGTCATCTGTCATCCTCAGGGGGCTGCTGAGCTCATGTTAGCCAGCACCACGACCGGTGAACACGACTCCTCCTCGTCGACTACCGATTCCCCGAAGCGGCCCCGCCGGGCTGTGCGGTGCCCGAATCGCCCTCGTCCCCCCGCTGCCGGTGGTTTCGGATGGCGTTCCAGATCAACACGCCGCCGGCGACGATGACGGCGACCGGCCAGACGTACGTCAGAGCGGTGAACCACTCCGCGGCCGTGAAGAGGATGACGATCGCGCCGCCGGCGAGCACGCCGGCGGGAATCCACGCCCACCACCGGCGCTGCGCACCCCCCGGCACCAGGGCGACCAGAGCGAAGGTGACGGCGGCGCCGAACAGGAACGTCGCGCCCACCACGGGGCCGGAGGCCGAGCCCGCCAGCCAGGTGACAACGGAAAGGGTCAGCAGCATTCCGGCCGGAATCACCGCCCACCACCGCTGGGTGTCGCGCAGGTACACCGCCGCGAAGCCCACGCCCAGAACCGCGAGCATCGGCACCTCCGTCCACTGCCCGAATCCGGCCGGGTCGAGCTGCATCACCATCGTGATGGCCGCGCCGATCAGCGCCGCGCCGGGGATCGCCGCCCACCACGAGGGGCGGTCGGTGAAGAACACGAACCAGAACGTGGCGCCGGCGACGAGCAGCACACCGCCCCAGACGAGGGACGGCACCGCGGCCACCTCGGTGGCCTCGATCAGCAGCAGCGCCCCGGCGACGAGGACCAGGACCCCGAGGATGATCTGAACCCAGAGTCGTCTCATCGTGTGCTCCTCCGTGACGGCGGGGTCGCGGCGTCAGGCGCTGACGACCGGGCGCCCGATCCGTTCCTGCGCGCCGAGCTCGCGTGCGATCGAGGCCGCCCACGCGCGGATCGCCGACCAGTCCCGCGCATCACGGGTGTCCTCCGGGGTGTTGCGCACCATGGCGTTCTCGATGAACCCGTGCGGCTCGGTGGGAAGTCGACCACCGAAGACGACATGCCCGCGCACCCCCAGGGATTCCGCGCGGCTCAGGACCCGCGGCGGCTCCTGCCAACGGAGGTCGTCCTCGGTGGGGCGCGTCGCCTGCTCGCCGAACGGCCCGGAGCTGAAGATCCAGAACGGCATCCGCCGCAGGCGGTCGGATTGTTCCTTCAGGAAATGCCGCGCGGGTCGCAGCCACCGGCCCGCGTACACCGCGCTCCCGAGGATCACCGCATCCACATCGGCCGCGTCGGTGTCATGGGCCGAGCGACACACCACATCGAGGCCGTACGCCAGGAGTTCGTCGGCGATCGTCTCGGCGATCTCCTCGGTCGATCCGTTCTTGCTGGCATAGGTGACGAGAACTCTCATCGCCGACTCCCTACTGTCCGATGGCCGCGGCCAGCGCGGCGATGGCTGAGTTGATGATGCCGCCGAGGAGGGCGACGGCGGCGAACGCGCCGGTGACGATCCACGCGGTCTTCTTGGCGCCCTCGTAGCCGTACGGCGCCCGATCCTCGGCGTCGCGCGCCAGTCCGGCGAGCAGCAGCACGAGATCGATGACGTACCAGATGCCGAGTCCACCGGCGGTGAGGAGTTTGAGGATGCCGGTGCCCACCTTGCCGAGATAGAACCGGTCCACCCCGAGGAACCCGAGAAGAAGCGACAGCAGCCACGCGGCGACGAAGGAGCGGGAGCTCTCGGCCACCACGGGTGCGCCGACCGGACTCCCCTCCGCCGACGCGGAGGGCCGGGCCGGAGGGGAGGGCCAGGCCGCAGCGCCCTGCCCGGTGGGCGGTCGATCAGATGTCATGCGCCCAGGATCGAGCGCGTCGCGTCGGTGAGCGGGGGTCGAAGGTCCCGCCGGGTCTCAGACGGCGGCCCAGCCGCCGTCGACACTCAGCACGGCGCCCGACACGTTCGAGGAGTCGTCGCTCAGCAGCCACGCGATGGCCGATGCCAGCTGTTGCGGCTGCGCCACGGGCGGCAGATTGGTCTGGAACAACGGTCCGAGCCGCTGCTGCGCCCACTCGGAGTGGAAGGGTGCCTCGATGCTCGTGGCCACCGGCCCGGGAGCCACGACGTTGCAGCGCACCCCCTTGGGCGAGTAGAAGAACGCCGTACTCAGGGTGAAACCGTTCACCGCGTGCTTGGACGTCGTGTAGGGCGTCCCCGCCGCAGATCCCCGCTGTCCGGCCTCCGACCCGACATTGACGATGCTGCCTCGACCCCGTTCGACCATGCCCGGAAGCACCGCGCGGGTGAGCCGCATCATCCCGGTCAGGTTCACCGCGAGCACCCGATCCCAGGTGGCGTCGTCGATCTCGGCTGTGGGTTCGAAACCGTCCATGATGCCGGCGATGTTCGCCAGGCCGTCGATCTGCGCACCGGCGGCGCCGAGGATGCGAGCTGCGGCCTCGGGGTCGGTGATGTCGGCCGCGACGACGACGAGGCGGTCGTCGGCCGCTTCGGGAAGGTGCGCGAGTCTTTCCTCGAGAGCGTCCACGGCGATCACTCGGGCGTCCTCGCTGAGCAGCCGCTCCACCGTGGCTCGGCCGATACCGGCCCCGGCGCCGGTGACGATGACGGTCCGGCCCGAGAACCGATGCGAATCGTTCGACATGGACGTTTCCTCCCTGGTCTCCCCGGCATCCGGCCGGTCATGGTCAGTGCATCGCGGGGGCCGCGTCGGAAGCGGGCCGAAGGTCCTGCCGTGGGCGTGGCCGACCCGTCACTCCTCGCGCTCCGCCGCGACGCACACCGGGGCGCGCAGGTGCCACAGCGACGGAACACTCACCGACCCCAGCAGTGCGCTCGAAAGCGGGCCACGGCGGTGGGATCCGACGACGACGAGGGAGGCGTCGGCGGCGACCGACTGGATGACCGCCACGGGATCGCCCTGTGGCACCCACTCCGGACGGACCTCGATGCCGGACGCGATGCTCCTCGCCTGCTCGCAGGCGCGATCCAGCGCCCCCCGGTCGGCCCCGACGTGCACCACGACCAGCGGTTCGCCCGAGAGCTCGGCTTCGCGCGCGGCGATCATGACGGCGGCGTCGGATGTCTCGAGATCGATTCCGACCACGACCGGCCCGTCGGGCCGTTCCCCGTCGGTCGGCACGAAGACGACGGGTGACACCGCCCGCGCGGCTGCGCGCACCGGCATCCAGCCGTGGAGGAGGTTGTGAAGCGGATCACCGCGCCTGATGCCGAGGGCCACGAGGTCGGCCGCCCTGTCGTATTCCATGAGCGCCTCCGGCATGGTGCCGGTGACGATGTGGGTGTCGACGGCGATGTCGCCCGACGCCGACCTCAGATACGCGGCCGCCAGCTCGGTCTGCGCCTCGACGTCGGAAGAGCCGCCGATCCCGAACCGCGTGACCGCGACGAGATGGACACGGAGGGGGATGCGCGCTGCGCGGGCGGCGACCCAGTCGAGGAGAGCCATGGAGGCCACCCCGGGTTCGATACCCACCACGATCGTCTGCTGTCGCACCTCGTTCTCCGATCTGCCGCCCTCACGCTATGGCGCTGCGACGGACGCGCTCGGACCGAAAGTCCCGTCACCGGGCGTCGACGGGCCAGCTAGCATGAGGCTGTGTCCGCGTCGCACGCCGTCGATCCTCTGGTCAGCCATGAAGGCGGCGACGACCGCCGCATCCCCCTGAACGATGGGCACCGGATGCCTCGGGTCGGCCTGGGCGTCTACAAGATGACCGATGACGAGGTGGCCGCTGCCGTCGCGCTGGCTCTCGACGCGGGGTACCGCGCCATCGACACCGCCGCGATGTACGGCAACGAAGCAGGTGTCGGAGCGGCGCTGGCGGCGAGCGATGTGCCCCGTGGCGACGTGTTCGTCGCCACGAAGGTGCGCTTCGAGGACAACGGGTACGACTCCACGCTGCGGGCGTTCGACGACAGCCTCGACAAGCTCCGCACCGACTACGTCGACCTCTACCTCATTCACTGGCCGGCGCCGCTGCGCGACCGATACGTCGAGGCGTGGCGCGCGCTCATCCGTCTCCGGGAAGAGGGGCGGGCCCGCTCGATCGGGGTCTGCAACTTCCATCCCGAGCACCTGGACCGGATCGTCGCCGAGACCGGTGTGATTCCCGCGGTGCACCAGGTCGAGCTGCACCCGCGCTTCCCTCAGCACCGAGTGCGCGCCTATGACGCCAACCTCGGCATCATCACTCAGGCGTGGTCGCCCTTGGCCCGGGGCCGTCTGCTCGATGAACCGGTGCTGACGAGGATCGCTCGGGCGCACGGCGTCACGCCGGCTCAGGTCGTGCTGCGCTGGCATCTGGAGAACGACGTCACCGTCATTCCGAAGTCGGTGAACCCCGACCGGATTCGGCAGAACCTCGATCTGTTCGGCTTCTCACTGACCTCTGCTGATCATGGCGCGATCGCCGATCTCGAGACCGGTGAGCGCACCGGTGTCGACCCGAACGATCGCAACTGATCGGATCGGCACCGGTGCGGTGTAGACAACGCCTCCGGGGTCAGTGCACCGGCATTCCACCGGTGACCGCGATGGTCTCGCCGACGACGTAGCTGGACTCCTGCGAGGCGAGGAAGACGAACGCCGGGGCGAGTTCGACCGGCTGGCCCGCGCGGCCCATCGGGGTCTGCGATCCGAACTCTTCGATCTTCTCGTTCGGCACGAACGCCGGCTGCAGGGGCGTCCAGATGGGGCCCGGCGCGACGCCGTTCACGCGGATGCCGCGCTCGATCAGCTGCTGCGACAGGGCGCGGGTCCAATTCGCGATCCCGGCCTTCGACACCGCGTACTCGGCGAGCGAGGGCGAGGGCTGGAAGCCCTGGACGCTCGAGGTCGTGATGATGGACGCCCCGGGCTTCAGGTGCGGCGACGCAGCTTTGGTGAGCCAGAAGAGCGGGTAGATGTTGGCCTTCACGACGTGGTCGAGGGTCTTGGTCTCGAAGTCGTCGATGCTGTCGACCGTCGGCATGGTGCCGGCGTTGATCACCAGGATGTCCAGTCCCCCGAGGCCCTCGACGGCCTTCTCGACGATCTCGATGTTGGTCTGCTCCTCCTGCAGGTCGCCCGGCAGGAGCACGGCGACCCGGCCCTCCTTCTCGATGAGGGCGGCCACCTCCTCGGCCTGGGCCTGCTCTTCGGCGAGGTAGCTGAGGGCGACGTCGGCGCCCTCGCGGGCGAAGGCGATCGCGACGGCGCGCCCGATACCCGAGTCCGCCCCGGTCACCAGAGCCTTCCGGCCGGGCAGGCGCCCGAAGCCGACGTAGGTCGTCTCGCCGTGGTCGGGTGCGGGGTCCATCTTGTGGATGTCGCCGGGCGCGCTCTGCTGCTGCGGCGGGAAGGGCGGGCGCGGGAACTGGGTCGTGGGGTCCTGAGGGGTGTACATGTTCGCCATGCCCGCCACGCTAGGCGGGAGGACGGATGCCGGGGCCCGGGGTTGCGCGCGGGCCGAGACCGCGATACGGCGCTACCTTCCGACGCCTCCGGGCGCAACCCTGCCGCGAATGCGTCGACCCTTCGTAGCCTGAACGCGTGACCCCCGCATCCCCCTCGCACAGCGACCTGCGCGATTACGCACCCATCGGCGACGGCCGCACGATCGCGCTCGTCGGTCTTCGGGGTCAGATCGACTGGCTTCCGCTGCCGAACCTCGACTCCCCGCCGGTCTTCGCCCGCATCCTCGACGACGCCACCGGCGGGTGCATCGAGCTCGCGCCTGTCGGGGAGTACACCGTCCGCCGGCGCTACGTCGCACGGACGAACGTGCTGCAGACGACCTTCACGACGCCGTCGGGGCGCGCGCGGGTGACCGATGCGCTGGTGACCGGCGTGGCGGGGCGTCTGCCGTGGGCCGAGCTCGCGCGCCGCATCGAGGGTGTCGAGGGCAGTGTCGAGTTCCAGTGGGCCGTGCAGCCCGGCTCGCGACTGCAGACGGCGGCGCCGTGGATCGAGCAGCACGAGGGCGCCGCGGTGCTCCGCGTCGGGGGTGTGTCCCTCGCCGTCGTCGGCAGCGAGCACGGCCCTGACGACCCCGACCCCGACGGCGTGACCGGTCCGGTGCTGCGCGGCCGGTTCACGACAGCTGCCGCGTCGCGGCACCTGATCGTCGTCGTCGCCACCGACGGCGAACCCCTCCACCTTCCCGTGCCCGAGAACGTCGACCGCAGCGTCGACCGCACCATCGACGGCTGGCGATCGTGGTCTCGTGAGTTCTCGTACGACGGCCCGTGGCAAGACGCCGTGCAGCGCAGCGCGCTGGCGCTGAAGCTGCTCGTGTACTCCCCGACGGGGGCGATCGCCGCCGCCGCGACCACCTCGCTTCCGGAGAACCCGCGGGGTGGGAAGAACTGGGACTACCGATTCGCGTGGGTGCGCGATCTCGCCTACACCGCACACGCCCTCGTGCGCTTCGGCCTGCGGGAGGAGACGCACGCGGCGATCTCGTGGCTGCTGCGCACCATTCGCGAGAACGGCCCCGACCTGCACGTGCTGTACTCCCTCCGCGGCGAGATCACGTCGGGCGTGGAGGAGTTCGACGTCGACGGGTGGAAGGGGATCGGCCCCGTCGTCTCGGGCAACCCGGCCCGCGATCAGCTGCAGCTGGGGGTCTACGGAGATCTCTTCGCGATCTGCCGGACGTACGTCGATGCCGGCAACATCCTGGATGTCGCCACCGGACGCATGCTCGCCGACATGGCCGATCGCACCTGCGATCTGTGGCGCAACCCCGATTCCGGCATGTGGGAGCTTCCCGAGATCCGGCACTACGTCTCGTCGAAGATGGGATGCTGGCAGGCGCTCAACGACGCCGCGTGGCTCGCCGAACGCGGGTCGATCCCCGGCAACTCCGACCGGTGGCGCGCCGAGCGCGAGCGCATCCGACAGTGGGTGGCCGAGTTCGGCTGGTCGGACGACGCCGGCAGCTACGTGATGTACCCGGGGTCCGCAGATCTCGACACCTCCGTGCTCCTGCACGCCGAGAGCGGTTTCGATCGGGGCGAGAGGATGTCGGCGACGATCGACGCGCTCACCGCGGCCCTGGGCGCCGGCGACGGACTGCTGTACCGGTACACCGGCATGGCGGATGAGGAGCACACGTTCGTCGCCTCGGCGTTCTGGCGGGCCGGCGCGCTCGCCTGCGTCGGCCGTCACGACGAGGCGCTCGCCGCGATGGATGCGCTCGTGGGCGCCGCCAACGACGTCGGCATCTACGCCGAGATGATCTCCGCCGACGACGGGGCGTTCTGGGGCAATCTCCCCCAGGCCCTCAGCCACCTCGCGCTCGTCAGCGCCGCGCTGACCATCCGTCAGCTCGTGTCGGAGGACGAGCTCGAGGGCCACTGACCCTCGGCTCGCGTCAGGCGGCGCGGGAGCCCAGCATCCGATCCGCCGTCCGCAATGACAGGGCCATCTGCGCCAGACACGGATTGGCCGACAGGGCGCTCGGGAAGGTCGAGTTGTCGCACACCCAGAGGTTCGGGATGTCGTGACTCCGGCCGTCGGCATCGACGACGCCGCGGGCCGGGTCGGAGCTCATCCGGCACGTGCCGAGGGTGTGCGCCGAACGGGCGAGCACACGGATGTCGCGGGCTCCTGCCGCCTCGAGGATGCCGGTGAGGGTACGGGACGCGTGGTCGTCGATGGCCTTCTCGTTCGGCCCCGGGGTGAACGTGACCTCGGCACGGGGCACACCGAACTCGTCGTGCTCGTCCGAGAGCACCAGCCGATTCCGCTCGGCGGGAAGGCACTCGGCATTGATCCCGACGCCGATCGAGAACTGCCACGCGTCGAGGGCCTCCATCAGCTCGCGGCCCCACAGGTCGCCGCCACGCACGAGCATCGTGGCGTGCGTCACCGGCATGACGCCGAGGCTCTGGATGAGATAGCCGCCGGCGAAATCGGCGTCGGCGGGTCGGATGAAGTCCTCGCTGATGAGGGAGGACGGATACCCGCGGTAGCCCCGGACCTGTGCATCGACCCGCCCCCACGCCTGCAGCGCGCCATGCGCGAGGAAATTGCGCCCCACCATCCCACTGGAATTCGAAAGCCCCGTGTGGAGGAGCAGGCGAGGCGTCTCGACCCCGCCTGCGGCCAGCACCAGCGTCGCGCACCGCTGACGCATCTCCCGCCCGTCGCGGGTGTACACCACCGCCACGACCCGGCCGGCACGGTCGAGCTCGATGCCGTGCACTGTGCTGTCGGGGCGTATCTCGGCGCCGGCCGCCACCGCCGCAGGCAGATAGGTGTTCGCCGTCGTCGCCTTGGCGTCGGTGCGATCGCCCTGGTGGATGCTGCCGAGGTTGAGGGTGCGCGAACGGCGGCCGTAGTGCGGCTGGTCGTGGTCGCGGGTGAGGATCGCCGCGGGGGCTGTGGCGCTGCGGATGCCCAGAGCATCGCACCCTTCGGCGACGAGCTCGGCGGGAGCGTTCCGCTCCGTGCCGGGCCAGTGGTACGTCCGCTCCTCGTCCCACGGGTAGGGGGTCGGGCCCGAGACGCCGATGGTGCGCTCGACCTCCTCGATGTAGCGGGTGAGCTCGCCGTGGTCGATCGGCCAGTCCTCGCCCACGCCGAACTCGGTCCGCAGCGCCAGGTCGCGCGCGTCGGGGCGCGGTGTGAACGCTCCCCAGTGGAGGGTGCCGCCGCCGACTCCGCGGCCGCTGTTGTTCGGCCCGAACGCGGTCGGGGCGTCACCGCCGCTGATCCGCTCCGACATCCAGTTCACGCGCCGACCCTCGACCTCGTCGGGGATCAGCCGGTCGGGGTCGAAGTTCGGGCCGGCCTCCAGCGCCACGACCCGGAGGCCCGCGGCGGCGAGGCGGGCCAGGAGCGGGCCGCCTCCGGCTCCGGTGCCCACCACCACCACGTCGACGGTCTCGTCGGTGGGGTAGGTGCGCATATGGGTGAGATTCATTCGTCGTCTTCCGGAGCGAGGGTGCCGAGGGTGTCGGGTTCCCAGGCTGCGCGGCGGTCGGCGCGCAGCTCGGAGAACCCGGGGTCTGAAGCGGTGATCGCGGTGATGAAACCGTCGAAGCCGAGGCGGGCGGCGGTGGCGGGATGCGACACCCACGCCTGCGCGAGGTCGGAACGGATGTCTTCGAACCACCGCCGGGTGGTCTCGTCGTCCCACGGGGAGCCGGTGAAACCGTCCCCGGCGATGAGGTCGGAGATGAGCTGATCCTGACTGGTGGTGTCTCCCGGCCAGACATCGGCGAGCGCGTCGAGTCCGAGCCGGTAGGCCTCGGCGTCGCGGGGCAGACCCGGTGGGCGCCAGCCGTCGCCTCGGCCGGCGGCGAGTTCGCGGTCGACGACGCGAGCGAGGTCGAACCGGTCGTCGAGGTCGCGCGGCATCAGGCGCGCTGCGATCGACCCGAGAAGGACCAGCTGCCCGCGCGAGAGTGCCCGCGGTTCGGCGTCGGGGTCGTCCGCGAGATGGCGGCGGGAGAGGATGCCGCGGGTCTCGGCATCGGTCCGATCGGAGGCGATGACACGTCCCCAGCTCTCGGGTACGCGGGTGGAGGCCGCCGAGACGGTGTCCCAGAGCCTTTCGATCGCCGCGGCGACCTCGGCCGGGCGCTCGAACAGCAGCAGATGGCCGGCTCCGGGCAACGACGTGACCGTCGCATTCGGCAGGGTGCGGGCGACCAGGCCCGGCTGGGCGTCGGCGCCGAGATCGCCGTCCTCCGCACCTGCGAGGACGACGGCGGGGAGGGCGGAGATGTCCAGGTCGGCGCTGACGTCTTCGCGGCTGCCCTCTTCGAGCCAGCGTCGCCAGGCCAGCGGCGACATCGCCCGCACCTGCGCGATCGCCGCCGTCTCGTCGGCGGGATCCAGCGGCGCGGCGACGTTGTCGGCCACGAACTCCCCTGCGTGCTCTTCGGCGATCGGCCCATCCGTCACCCACGAGAGCATCTGGTCTCGTTTTTCGGTGGCCATGGGCTCTGGAGTGGCCGGAGAGGGGGCGAGCAGGACGAGCCCCGCGAGCCCGAACAGGGGCGCGTCACCGCGGAGGACGCGGTCGGCGACGACGGCGGCGACCTTTCCTCCCATGCTGTGGCCGCAGAGGATCCACGGGCCACCGGTCGCCGTCTGCGCGATCGCCTCGATGACGCCGTCGGCGAGGGCGGAGACGCTTCCGTCCGCGGCATCCGCACGTCCGCCGTGCCCCGCCAGGTCGATGCCGACCACCGCGAGGCCGGGGGAGAGGTGCGTGACGAGGGGGACGGCGGCCTCGGCCGACAGCCCGAGCCCCGGCAGCACGTAGACCGTGCCTTCGGGTCTCACGGGGTGATCATCCCGCCGTTGACGTTCAGCGTCGCGCCCGAGACGTAGCTGGATTCCGCCGAGGCGAGGAACACGTATGCGGGCGCCAGCTCGGCGGGCTGGCCGGAGCGCTGGTAGGTGTTCTCGTCGTCGAAGGCCTTCATCTGCTCGTCCGAGACGCCGTCCGAGACCTGCAGGGCGGTCCAGACCGGCCCGGGTGCGACGACGTTCACCCGGATTCCGCGCTCGGCGAGCTGCTGCGCGAGGCCCTTCGAGAGATTGTTGATGGCCGCCTTCGTCGCGGCGTAGTCGAGGCGGTCGGGGGCGGGCTTGTACGCCTCGAGGGAGGCGGTGTTGATGATGCTCGCGCCCGCGGGGAGGTGGGCGAGGGCTGCCTTCGTCAGCCAGAACGGCGCGAAGACGTTCGTGCGGAACGTCAGCTCGAACTGTTCGTCGCTGAGGTCTTCGACCCGGTCGACCGCGATCTGCCGTCCGGCATTGTTCACGAGGATGTCCAGGCCGCCGAGGGCCGAGACCGCCTCGTCGATGACCTCGCGACAGCGCGCGGCGTCCGCGATGTCGGCGATGATCGCATGGCCCCGCGCTCCGGCATCCGCGATCTGCTCCAGGATGTGTGCGGCATCCTCCGTCTCGTCGGGGAGGTGCACGATCGCGACATCGGCGCCCTCGCGGGCGAACGCGATCGCGACGGCGCCGCCGATCCCCGAGTCGCCGCCGGTGACCAGGGCCTTCCGGCCTGCAAGGCGCCCGGTGCCGCGGTAGGTCTCTTCACCCAGGTCGGGGACCGGCTGCATCCGCGCCTGCACCCCCGGCTCGGGCTGGTGCTGCAGCGGTGGCTCGACGCGGGGATAGCGCTTCACCGGGTCGTCGAAGGTGTACTGGTCCCGAGTGCTCATGCGGTCACGATATGTGGCACGAAGGGATCCGGGCCGGGCTTGCGGAGCAGGCACTTTTCCGTCAGAGTGCGGGGCGCTCGTCGAGCGGCTCTGAAGGAGACGAGCCCCGATACCGTGCTGGTCTCCACGCTGCCGCCGATGCGGCACCATCGCGACTAGGAGACGCCGGCGTCAGCGGAAGGAGTCGGGTCCGCCCCATCCGCCCACCCAGGCCTCGATCCGAGGATCGTCGCGCACCGGGAACACTCCGGATGCGACGACGGATGCGACGCGGAAGGCGGATTCGGTGCCCCACCGCTCGGCGCGCTTGGTCGCGCGGCGCGAGCGGAGCGCGCCGAGGTGTGTGCCTGTGTCGTCGGTGAGGCGGAGCGTTCCGACGTCTCCGGTACCCAGCCGATCGACGAGATCGATGAGCCGGGCAGGGTCGGTGATGACGAATGGCCGGTCGACGCGGAGGGCCACCCGAGCATCGGGGAGGGCTCCCCACGACACCCGGGGGTCGGGAAGGGGTGAATCGACCCCGTCGTCGAGCACCACCCGTGCCCGGGGGAAGGCCGCGAGCACGGAGTCGACCGTGAGGAAGAGCGCCGCCGCGGGAGGAGAGCCCGCGACGTGCACGACGAGGTCGGGCGCGGTCGGCAACAAACCTCGCGGCGCGGAGCCGCGGACGGGGATGTCGCGGGCGAGGCGGATCGACTGCGCGTTGGCACGCGGGATGTCCGAGCCGTCGCGCTCGGACCACTCCGGGCCGTCGTGCCATGCGACGGCGTCGGGCACGTGGGCGAAGACGGCGCCCGCCTGCCAGGCGCGGTGTGCGAACTCCCAGTCCTCGCCGCCGTACGCGGTGAACGACTCGTCGAAGCCGTCGACGTCGTCGTACAGGCGCCGCGAGCAGGCCATGACGGCGCCGATGATGAAGCGATACGACCGGTCGTCGGCGTCGAGCAGGTTGCGGGTCTGCGCATACGCGTCGCGGAGCCAGGTGGGCTCGGCCAGTTCTCGCTCGGCGGCCGCTTCGGGAAGGGGAGCGTCGCGGCGCAGGGCGCCGAAGTCGGCGTGGCGTCGCCGGCCCACCGTGACGGCCTCGGGGAGGAGCGCCGGCAGCCGGGTCAGTCGACGGACGTACGCAGGCTCGGGTGCCGTATCGGCGTCGAGGAAACACAGCACATCGCCCGAGCTGGCGCGCACGCCGAGGTTGCGCACGGCGGAGAGACGGAAGCCGCGGTCGTCCTGCCGCACGAGCCTGACACCGGAGGGAACCGCGACCTCTCCGGGGCTGCCGTCGTCGGCGACGATGATCTCGATGAGGTCGGCGGGGTAATCCTGCACATCCAGCGCGTGGAGGGTGCGGGCGAGTTCGGCGGGCTGGTCGAAGTGGGCGACGATCACCGAGACCCGGGGGAGCGGCTCGGGGGTGACGCCGTCGAGGGAGTCCCAGCAGTTCCCGACGATCCACGGTTCGCGGGCCGTCATGGCAGATCGTCCCACCAGGAGAGGTACGCGTCGGCAACCTCGGCGAGGGAGAACGGCACCGTGCTCAGACCGTGTCGGGTGGACTCCGGGTCGCCGGCCGCGACGCGGAGGGCGGTCGCGAGGTCCGCGGGGTCGGCGGTGTGCAGCGTTCCCGGGCGCAGCCGCGCCATCTCGTCGACGTAGCGGTTCCGCTCGGCGACGGGGCGCCGGCCCCACCCGATCCAGGTGGCGAGCGAGCCCGAGGCCGAGACGTGGCGATGCGCGACCACGGGCACCGAGACGGTGCGACCGCGTCGGGCGAGCTCGGCGTCATCGAGCCATCCGGTCACCTCCACCTCGACGCCGAGCGCGTGCGCGCGGCGGACGAAGGTCTCGAGATCGGCGGCGTGGCCGTCGGAGGCCCGGCCGAGCACCGTCATCCGTGGCAGGCCCGCCTGCGCCGCCGCCAGGGCCACCTCGTCGTGACCCTTGCCCGGGTAGAAGAAGCCGAGAACCCCGACGGTGCCGTCGAGGGGACCCGCGCCGGTGCTGCCGGCGATATCGACGGGAAGGGGGATGCTGGTGACCGACCTCGCGCGGATGTCCGCCTCGCCCAGCAGCGCGAGCTCGTGATCGCTGTTGACCGCGACGGCGCGGGCGGCGGCCGCGACGGCGGCGTAGGCGGCCTGCCGACGCGGGAGGTTCCGCGGTCCGTCCGATGGCTGGGGCACGTCGTGCAGCGTGACGGTGACGGGTCGCCGCCGGGCGAGGGCGGTGACGCGTTCGGCCGCGGACTCGGGCGATTCTCCCCACAGGCGATCGGTGAACTGCACATGGACGGGCGTGCCCGCTGCGACGCCCGGTTCGTGGGCCACGTCGATCACTCGCACGCCCAGGCGTTGCGCCGCGATCGTCCCAGCGAGCTGCCGGCCGTACACGGCGACCCCGTGCGTGCCTTCGTGCGTGACGAGGGACGGCGCAGCGATCATGACCGCCACCGGGCGAGGAGGGGCGCGAGGCGCGTGAGCGCTGCATCGACGAAGGCCGGGTGGGCGGCATACCAGCGTCGATGGGCCTCGCGCACGTCGGCGTCGTCGACCGGTCGGCCCTCCACCAGCCAGTGGGTGCGCGGGGGCTCCGTAAGCGACCAGGCCTCGACGACCTCGGGGATGAGGGGGCTCCGGACCGATGCGAGGAGCGGACGCCCCGGATCGTGCACCGGTCCGTCGAGGCCGAGCGCCTCGAGCACGCGCGCACCGAGGGGCAGCCAGATCGCGTTGCCGGGGTGGTTCACCGTGCGGGCGTGCTCTGCGGTGAGATCGCCGTTTCGACCTGTGCCGTACAGGTCCGAGACCGGCACGTCGATGTGCTGCTCACGGGCGCGGAGCTCGCCGAGCGAGTCTTGCGCGACCCTGCGGACGTCGCCGGGCTCCAGCGCGGTTCGCGTGGCGATCCCGCCCGCCTCTGCCAGGGTGCGGACGTCGTGGTAGGCCACGATCGGCGGGTCTTCGTCCACGCCCGGCACCCGGATCGCGGCCTGGAACGGCTGGAGCCCCGCGAAGCGGACCGACGGCACGGTCAGCACGGCGCCCCCCGTCGCGGCCGCGAGCTGTCGGGTGCCCAGGGGGAGGCCACGGTAATCGGGTCGGATCGGCTGGGTCACCACGTACGCCGCATCCGTGATGATCTCGTGGAGTCTCGCGGCCTCGTCGGCGGTCATCTCGTGCACCGGAGGCACGCGGAGGAAGCGCCGATCCGGGGCATCCAGCACGATCCGCAGGGATTCGGCCTGGCAGTTGCCGACGACGACCCCGTACCGATCGGGCACGGGGGACAGCCCGAAGAACTCGGCGTAGTGCTGCTGCCGCGTTATCACCGAAGGGTCGCCCGGCGCAACGGCGGCGGGCACATTCGGGGCACCGTTCATGATGTGAACGTAGCTTGTCGATGACGTCGTCCCTCCCTCGCCCGTATCCATTGCGACGTCTGCGCGGATCTGGTACCGCGGAGCGCTCGACGGGCGGAGGGAGAGAAGAAATACGCACCGACACCGGCCTCGTCCGCATCGCCTCGATCCCTGCCGCGCATCCCTACGTGGACGCGATCACCGACCGCCGTTTCGTGGAAGTCCTGCCCGATCCGCCCGTCCCCGGCGCTCCCGACGGCCAGTGGTGGCCGCCCGTTGCTCTGACGACGGGGTGGCTGCGAGCCAACGCCGAGCACCTCGACGCGCTGCACGTCCACTTCGGACTCGAGTCGTTCTCGCCCGCGGAACTCCGAGCGGCGCTCGCCACCGCTCGTGACCTCCGCCTTCCGGTCATCTACACCGTGCACGACCTGGAGAATCCGCAGCTCCTCGACCAGACCGGCTACGTCGACCTGCTCGACGTGATCATCCCCGCCGCGGACCACCTCACCACTCTCACCGCCGGCGCCGACGCAGAGGTCGGGCATCGCTGGGGCCGCGAATGCGCGGTGATCCCCCACCCCTCGCTGGCCGGCGACGACGGAGACGCGCGCACGCCCGCCCCGCGCAGGGAGGAGGTGCGCGTCGGGATGCACCTGCGCGACCTCCGGCCGAACATCAACGCTGCGGGCGCCGTGCGTGCTGCGGGGGCGGCCGCCGACCTGTTCGAGGGCGACGAGACGCCCGTGATCATCGAGATCCTCATGAACGAACGGGTGCGCGACGCCGAACTCGCCGTGCGTCTCGAGACGCTCGCCGCGCAGCACCCGTCCGTGCACCTGCGACGCACGGCTCGCATGACGGATGTCGACGTCGAGGCGTGGCTCGCCGCGCTCGACCTGTTCGTCGTGCCGTATCGCCACGGGACGCACTCGGGGTGGGCGGAACTGTGCTTCGACCTCGGGGTGCCCGTCGCGGGCACCGCGGTGGGTCACATCGCCTCGCAGCATCCATCGTCCTTCTCGATCATCGACCTCGACGACCCCGCGACGCTGGCCGCGGCGATCCGTCGTGCTCGGGTCGCCCGACAGGCGGCGGACGAGCCGGCCGTGCGCGACGCCCGTCGCCGGGCGCGCCTGCGCGAGCGCGACGAGGTGCGGGCCGCGCACCTCGCGCTCTACCGGCGCGCGATCGACGAACGTGCGCGGCGTCGCCCTGCCGAGGAGGGGCGGCGATGAGCGGGGTCGAGCGACTGCGGATCCTGGTGGTCGCGCCGGAACGGCACGCGCTTCGCCAGCCGCACGCAGGCGGCCTGGAGGCGGTGGTCTGGAATCGCGTGCGGTGGCTGCGGCGGCAGGGACACGCGGTGTTCCTGTGCGCGGCCGATGGTTCGGACTTCCTCGGGGCGCACCCGGAGCTGCGGCTTCCGAGCCCGCGCTGGAACCGGCCGGAGGACGCCTCCGACTCGCTGAGCCCGCGAGGGCACGAGCAGCGGATGGGCGAGGCGTTCCACCGGGTGCGGCATCTGCTCGCGACCGGCATGCTGCCGGTCGATGTCGTCGACAACCACAGCCTTCACCCCGATCCGATCCTCTGGAGCCGCGACCTCGGGCTGCCGGTGGTGACGACGTTGCACACGCCGCCGCTGCCGGGAATGGTCGAGGCTTCCCAGCGCCTGTCCGGCCGGGAGCCTCACCGTTTCCTCGCCGTGAGTCAGTTCACCGCCCGGGCGTGGTCGCAGGCCGGCGTCGACTCGTTCGTCTTCGCCAACGGCGTCGACGCCGACCAGTGGCGCCTCGGTCCGGGCGGGCGGGACTGGGTGTGGTTCGGGCGGATCGTTCCCGAGAAGGCGCCGCACCTGGCGATCCGCGCGGCCCTGCGGGCCGGGGCTCACCTGCGGATCGCCGGCCGGATCGGCGACGTGACCTATTTCACCAGGGAGATCGAACCCCTCCTCGGCGGGGGCATCGACTACCTCGGCCCGATGAGCCTCCCCGCACTGAGCGCGGTGATCGGCGCCTCGGCCGTTGCCCTCGTGACCCCCGTGTGGGACGAGCCGTTCGGGCTCGTCGCCGCTGAAACGCTCATGACCGGTACCCCGGTCGCCGCTTTCGACTCCGGCGGAATCGGCGAGGTCCTCGCCGGCATGCCCGCCACGGCCGTCGTGCCGGCCGGCGACGTCGGCGCGCTCGCGCGCGCCGCCGCAGGCCTCGCCGGACTCTCGCGATGGGGTCTTCCTCGCGGCCGCATCCGGGATGCCGCAGCGGCGCGCTACTCGCTCGAGCTGCGCCATCGCGAGATCGAGCGGGTGCTGTCGGTCGCCGCATCCGGTTCGGGGGTTCCTGCGCTCGCCTCGGCGGACGTCGTGGGCACGGCGGTCGGGGCGTGATCGGCTGGTACGTCCATCACCACGGCTGGGGGCACGCCACCCGTCTTCGGGCGATCGTTCCGCACCTCGACGACGAGGTCACCGTGTTCTCCTCGCTGCCCGAGCCGATCGGCCTCCCCGCCGGCGCGCGATGGGTGAGGCTCCCCTCTGATGCCGACGACATCATCGGCGTGGACGGCGCTCGGCGTCCTGCGCGACACTTCGGTGACGAGACCGCGCGCGGATCGTTGCACTGGGCGCCGATCGCGCACCCCGGGCACCGCGCACGGCTCGCGGTGATCGCCGACTGGGCCGCCGCGGGCGAGGTGTCGGCCTTCGTCGTCGACGTGAGTGCCGAGGTCTCGGCGTTCGTGCGGCTGCTCGGGATCCCGACCGTGGTGGTGGCCCAGCCGGGCCGCCGAACGGATCGTCCGCACCGGATGGCGTACGAGATGGCCGACTGCATCCTCGCACCGTGGGCGGTCGGCACGATCCCGGCCGAAGGCCTGGCAGGCTTCGACGATCGCGTCCGACGTGTCGGCGGGGTGTCGCGGTACGACGGGCGGGGAGCGGGCCACGCGGGCGGCCGACAGGTGCTGTTCCTGGGGCGGACCGTGGATGATGTCGTCCTGCGTCGCGCGATCGCCCTCCTCCGCGCCGACGGGTGGAGCGTCGAGACGGCCGGGACCGGGGATGGTGATCGCATCGACGACGTCTGGCCGATGATCGCCGGCGCGCAGGTGGTCGTGAGCGCTGCCGGGCAGAACAGTGTCGCCGATCTCGCCGCCGCGAATGCGCGCGCGGTCGTCGTGCCGCAGGAGCGGCCCTTCGACGAGCAGGGCGAGACCGCGCGCGTCCTCGCCGCCGGCGGATGGGCGGAGGTCGCACCGCCATCGGTCGATCCCGAGCAGCTCGTCGGGCTGGTGACGCGCGCCTCCGATCGCACGCCGGACTGGAGCGGCTGGCAGGTGCGAGGGGCGGCCGCGCGTGCGGCCGCCGTCATCGGCGAGGTGCGCGTGTGACCGGGCGCGTGGCGGTCATCACCGCGTGGTCGCGCGACCGCGAGGACCATCTGCTCCGCCAGCGGGCCTTCCTTTCGAGCGTCTCGGCTTCGGGGACGGAGATCCTCCGCGTCGACGTCGGGCTGGACGCCGATCCCGCGGCGACGCCGCCGGGCGTCGTCGCCGGGCACGTTGCGCCCGGACCCCACGGCGTGCGCGTGGGGGCAGCGCGGAACGAGGGTGCGCGGATCGCGCTCGACCACGGTGCCGAGGTGCTGGTCTTCCTCGACGTCGACTGCCTGCCGGGCCCCGAGCTTCTTCGGCGGTACGTCGAGGTGCTCCGCGGTCATCCGTCCGACATCGCCTGCGGACCGGTCACCTATCTCGCGAGCGTCGAACGCCCCGGCCGGCCCGACCAGCTCGATGCGATGACCCGGCCCCATCCGGCGCGGCCGAGCCCCGCCCCCGGGGAGAGCCGGCCGGGGTCGAGCACGGAATACGACCTCTTCTGGTCGCTCTCCTTCGCCGTCACGGCCGACACCTGGCGTCGCCTCGGCGGATTCGACGAGGCCTACGAAGGCTACGGGGCCGAGGACACAGATTTCGCCCGCCGCGCGCGGGCCTCGGGCGTCGGCCTGAGATGGGTCGGCGGGGCACACGCCTACCACCAGTGGCATCCGGCGGGCTCACCGCCCTGGCGTCATCTGGACGACATCCTGCGCAACGGCGCGCTGTTCGCGCGTGCCTGGGGCGAGTGGCCCATGAGGGGCTGGATCGATGCGTTCGTCGCGGCAGGAGCGGTCGAGGAGCACGCGGGCGGGTTCCGCCGCGCGGCGGTGTGAGGGATCAGGAGAGGCGGGTCACCAGATGGTGCCGCCGCCGATGGAGATGCCGCCCCACGTGAGCAGGACGAAGATCGCCGCGAAGACCACCGGGGCGATGCCCTTGCCGCTGCGTGCCAGGCCCTTCAGTAGGGCGATCACGACCAGGACGGCCGCGACGAGAGACAGACCCCCGCCGAGGATGAGTCCGATGAACAGCGGGATCGGCATGAGGACGAGGCCGGCGAGCCCGACCCAGAAGGCGGCCCAGGCGGTGGGGTTGCGGGTGCGTGCGGCGGCGTTCGACATGCCTCGATACTGTCAGAGCCGGGCCGCCGATGCGCCGAGGCCGCGATCTCGAGGGGGAACCGTGAGCGGAGCGCCGTGGCTGCCGCGTCCCTCACTCCTGCATCTCGGGCGAGATCCGAGGATTTTGGGGGCGCATCACCGACCGCCGGCCCGTTCTGCAGGAGTTGGGGACCGCCGCCGATCGGGACGGCCGAGGCGCGGCATCGGCGATCGCCGCTAGCGTGAGGGCGGCGGCGCCAGGCAGGGGCGCTGAGGTCGGCGAACGGGGGAGATGACGATGACACAGGTGGGACCGGAGCCGGCGACGCTTCCTCCCGTCACCGGCTACACCGTGGGCGACTACCTCCTCGACCGGCTCGCAGGCGCCGGCATCCGGCACCTCTTCGGCGTTCCCGGCGACTTCACCCTGTCGTTCCTCGATCACGTGCAGGCCCACCCCGACATCGAGTGGGTGGGGTGCGCGAACGAGCTGGGCGCCGGGTACGCCGCCGACGGCTACGCACGACTGCACGGGCTGGGGGCGCTCTGCACCACCTTCGGCGTCGGCGAGCTGTCCGCGATCGCGGCCCTCGCGGGCAGCCGCGCCGAGCACGTCCCCGTCGTTCACGTGGTGGGGGCGCCGACGACGGCCACCCAGGCGGCGGGGCGCGCGACGCATCACACGCTCGGCGACGGCGACTTCGGCCACTTCGCACGCATGACGGCGGAGGTCGCGGCAGCCCACGCCACGGTCACCGCGCGTGGATACGCCGACGAGATCGATCGTGTGATCATCGAGGCCCGAGATCGTCGCCTCCCCGGCTACCTCGTGCTGCCGGCCGACGTCGCGGCGGCACCCGCCTCTCCTCCGGCGGGGTCGCTCCCGGAGCATCCCGGGGTCACCGACGCCGGCGTGGCGGCGGACTTCCGTGCCCGCCTGATCGAGCGGATGACGCAGGCGTCGACCGTGACGCTCCTCGCCGACATCCTCGTCTCCCGACTCGGAGCCGAGCATCACCTGCACCGGGTGACCGCCCTCGGTGTGCCGCACGCGACGCTCCTGTGGGGGCGTCGCGTCGTCGACGAATCGGCGCCCGCCTACCTCGGCTCCTACCTGGGGGCCTCCAGTGACGAGCACGTGCGCACCGCCGTCGAGGACGCCGATCTGCTCGTCATGGCCGGTGTGCAGTTCACCGACCTGACCAGCGGCTTCTTCTCGCAGCGCATCGACCCCGCACGCGCAGTCGAGATCGGCGGCGAGGCGGTCTCGTGGGACGGCCGCCTCTTCTCGCCGCTGGCGATGACCGACGCGCTGGACATCGTGGCCGAGGTCCTCATCGAGACGGGCGCGGGCGGGCGCGCAGGGGCGACGGCTCCGACGGCACCCGGCGCAGCGGCCGCGGACGAAGCAGACAGCCCTCTCGGTCAGGACGCCCTGTGGCGCGAGGTCGCCGACTTCCTCCGACCCGGCGATATCGTCTTCGCCGATCAGGGCACCTCGTTCTACGGCATGGCCGATCATCGGCTGCCGGGCGGGGTCACCTTCATCGGGCAGCCTCTCTGGGCCTCGATCGGATACACCCTGCCCGCCGTCCTGGGCGCGGCGCTCGCCGCCCCCGATCGACGCCCCGTGCTCCTCATCGGCGACGGCGCCGCCCAGATGACCGTCGCGGAGCTCGGCACCCTCCTGCGTCGCGGCATCCCCGCCGTGGTGGTCGTCGTCGACAACGCCGGGTACACGGTCGAGCGTGTCATCCACGGTCCGAACGCCGCCTACAACGACATCGGCAGGTGGGACTGGGTGATGCTGATGAGGGCGATGGATGCCACAGGGTCGGCGAGCGGCATCCGTGTCGCCACGGCGGCGGGGTTGCGGGCCGCGCTCTCCGAGGCGCGCGAGTCCTCGTCGCTGACGCTGATCCAGGCGGTCGTGCCGCCGCAGGACGTGCCACCGGTGCTCCGGACGATCGCGGCCGCGGCGGCGGCCGCGAATCGGCCGAAGAGCTGATCGGTCGCGTGGGGTAGCGGGCACCGCCCCTCGCCACGGCAGACTGGCGGCGGAGCGACCAGGGGAGGCGGCGATGGCCGGGAAAGAGACGCACGAGAGTGCGGGCCCGACGGAGTCCGCCGCGAGACGCCCGCGCGTTCCCGTCTCCGCGGAGCGGCTGAAGGCCTTCACCGACGCCGTCGTCGCCATCGCGATGACGCTGCTGATCCTGCCCCTGATCAACACGATCGGCGATGCGTCAGAAGCCGGGCAGTCCACGGCTGACTGGATCGGCGCGAACCTGGACTCGATCACGCTCTTCGCGCTGAGCTTCGTGCTGATCGCCACCTTCTGGATGAGTCACCACCGCCTGTTCGCCCTCGTCGAGCATGTGACCGACCCGCTGCTGTGGATCACGGTGGCGTGGATGCTGACGATCGCGTGGCTCCCCGTCGCCACCGCCCTCACGGGGCAGACCCGTCGAGACGCCCTGCAGCTCGTCGTCTACATCGGCACGATGGCGCTGACGTGCCTCACCCTCGCATGCGCCCGCCTCTACCTGCGGGCCCACCCCGAGCTCCATCGCATCCCTGAGATCGGCATGCGGCGGGGGCTGCTCGCCGACCTGTTGACGACTGTGATGTTCGTCGTCGCACTCGTGATCGGTATCGCGCTTCCCGAGATCGGCTATTCGGCGCTCTTCCTCATGATCCTCGTCGGCCCGCTGCACACGCTCTGTGCGCGAGCGCTCGGACTCGTCGACGCGGCATCGGCGCCCGACCGGCGCTGATGAGCGCGGCGAGTCACAGGGTCGGCGTCTGCGCCACCGACAGACGCCGCAGCGCGGCGATCGCGTCGCGGGTGACCTCGCCGGGATCGCCCTCGACCGACACGGCGGCGCCGAGCTCATCGGCCTGAAGCGGCTCGAGGGTCTGCAGCTGCGACTCCAGGAGCGCCGGCGGCATGAAATGCCCCGCCCGGTGGCTCAGCCGCTCCGCGACCCGGCCACGGGTGCCGATGAGGTGGATGAAGGCGACGTCGGGTCGCTGGGCGCGCAGGGCATCGCGGTAGACACGCTTGAGCGCCGAGCAGGCGATGACCGTGGCCGGCTGGTCGGCGTCGGCCAGCCGCGCGGCGACGCGCGCGAGCCACGGCCACCGGTCGTCGTCGGTGAGCGGCTCGCCCCGCGCCATCTTCTCCCGCGCCTCGTCGGAGTGCAGGTCGTCGGCGTCGACGAAGGGGACGTCGAGCGCTGCGGCGAGGGCGATCCCGACGGTCGTCTTCCCGGCGCCCGAGACGCCCATGACGACGACGGGGGAGTGAAGGGCGTCGGTCACCAGTCGTGCACCGTCCCGTCGAGCAATCGGTTGTAGGGCAGGTATGCCTGCTCGCAAGGGTACTTGCCCGCTTCGTCGACGTTGAGTTCCACGCCGAGTCCGGGCTGATCGCCGGGGTGCAGGTATCCGTCCGTCCAGGTGAACGACTGCTCGAACACCTGATCGGTCTTGGCGCCGTGCCGCATGTACTCCTGGATGCCGAAGTTGTGGATCGCGAGACCCAGATGCATGGCCGCGGCCATGCCGACGGGGGAGATGTCGGTGGGGCCGTGCATGCCCGACTTGATCTGATACATCGCGGCGTACTCCAACGTCTTCTTCAACGCCGTGATGCCACCCATGTGGGTCACCGCTCCGCGGACGTAGTCGATGAGCTGGTCGCGGATGATGTCCTTGAAGTCCCAGATCGTGTTGAAGATCTCACCGATCGCCAGCGGCGTGGTCGTGTGCTGTCGCACCAGACGCAGCGCCTCCTGGTTCTCCGCCGGTGTGCAGTCCTCGAGCCAGAAGAGGTCGTAGGGCTCGAGGTCCTTACCCAGGCGCGCGGCCTGGATCGGGGTCATCCGGTGGTGTCCGTCGTGGAGCAGCGGGATGTCGGGACCGAACTCGTTGCGCACCGCCTCGAACACGCTGGGGAGGTGGGTGAGGTACGCACGGGTGTCCCAGTCCTCCTCCACCGGCTTCGCGCCGCGGCGAGCCGGCTCATGGTCGTAGCGCACGGAGGCGTCGCCGACATCGGCGCCCTGGGCGGCAATCCCGTAGATCGCCTTGAGCGTCGGGACGCCCGTCTGCACACGGATCGCCCTGTACCCCTGCTCCTGGTGCGCCCGGATCGAGTCGAACAGCTCGGGCAGCTCCTTGCCCGACGCATGCCCGTACGCCATGAGGCCGTTGCGGCTCGCGCCCCCCAGCAGCTGATACACGGGCATCCCCGCCGCCTTGCCTTGATGTCCCACAGCGCCATGTCCACTGATGCGATGGCGGCCATCGTGACAGGTCCGCGCCGCCAGTAAGCGGAGCGATAGAGGAACTGCCAGGTGTCCTCGATGCGCGCGGCGTCGGCTCCGATCAGCAGGGGCACGATGTGCTCGCGCAGGTAGGCGACGACGGCGAGCTCGCGCCCATTGAGGGTGGCGTCGCCGAGACCCGTGAGGCCATCGTCGGTGGTCAGTTTCAGCGTGACGAAGTTTCGGTCGGGGCTGGTCACGATGACCTCAGCCTTTTCGATCAGCACGGGGGCGTCCTTCCAGTTCTCAGGATGAGAGTGGGCGCAGCAGAGGCGCAGATTGCACTGCCGCCATGCAAACGCGGATGGCACGAAGCGTCAATAAATTGCCAAACGTTGCCACATGTGGAATATGGGTAGAACGATCGACTCGAGAAGTGAGGAACCGTGCGCATCACTGCGAAAGACGTCGCCGAACGCGCAGGTGTCGCCGCCTCGACGGTGTCGCGGGCGCTGAACTCACCTGGACGCATCAACGAGCAGACGCGGAAACGCATTTTGGACGCAGCCCGCGAGCTCGGTTATTCGGTGGCGCCGCGCATGATCGAACGCAAGGGCCTGGTCGGGCTGCTCGTCCCCGATATCACCAACCCCTTCTACTTCGACATCATCCGGTCGACCCAGGAGCAGCTTCGGATCGCCGGCTTCATGCAGCTGCTCATCGACACGGGCGAGTCCGGTCGAACCGAGGCCGAGATCCTCGCGCAGCTGTCGCAGGTCGTCGACGGGGTCATCCTCTCTGCGACCCGTTTGGATGCCGCGGCGCTGGCGACGGCGGCCGACGCCCTCCCGCTCGCGGTGATCAATCGGCAGCAGGAGGAGATTCCCGGCGTCCTCATCGACATCCGCACCGGCCTCACGCAGGCGGTCGACCATCTGAAGGCACTGGGGCACCGCACCATCGCCTTCATCGCCGGTCCTCCAGGGTCATGGCAGAACAGGTGGCGGTGGAAGGAGTTCGAGGAGCAGGTGCTGGCGCAGGAGCTTCGCCCCGCGCTCGTCGGACCCTACGCGCCCACCCGCACCGGAGGGGCGGCGGCCGCTGACGCGCTGCTCGTGACCGAGGCGACAGCATGCGTGGCCTTCAACGACCTCCTGGCCATCGGCATTCTGCAGCGACTACGACAGCGCGGCATCCGCGTGCCCGAGGACATGAGCGTCGTCGGCTGCGACGACATCTTCGGAGCCGATTTCAGCGCGCCACCTCTCACGACCATCGCCGGTGACACCGAGCAGGCGGGACGCCTCGCAGCCAGTCGGCTGATCGCCACGCTCAACGGCGAAGCACCACGCAATGGGACCACCCTCATCCCCACGCACCTGCTCGTGCGGGAGTCGACCGGGCCGGTGCGGACGCATCCTTCTCTTCGCTGAGCCGACCGGATCCCCTCGCGCGGGACCTTCGGCTCCCGGCCGCCCCCCTATCGCACGACGATGGTGTCGGATCGGGGGTCGGCGATGGCAGGGATCGAGCAGTCGGGAACACCGGATCCGCACGCCGCGACCGTCGGTCGGGGAGCATCGGGGGTCGGACTGTGGATCGTGCGCGTCACCGCGACCCACGTCGTGACCTATCTCGCGGTGGGTCTCATCGCGGCGCTCGCGATCGACTACGCGAGCGTCTTCGCTCAGCCGGTGGTCCGGGACTACATGCGGGAGTTCGGGTCGGTCGCCTCGTTCGTCGGACCGCTCGTGCAGGTGGTCAGAGGTGTCGTCTTCGCGCTGGTCCTGCTGCCCTTCCGTGCGGTGATCAGCGCGCGCTGGGGGTGGCTGCACCTCTGGCTCCTGCTCGTCGGAGTCGGAATCCTCTCGACGCCGGCGGCTGCGCCCTCCTCGATCGAGGGCGTCGTCTACAGCGCCCTGCCGCTCTGGTACCACGTGCTCGGTCTTCCCGAGGTGCTCGTGCAGCTCCTGCTCTTCAGCGTCGTGGTCGCGTGGTTCACGCGCCATCCCGGTCCCGTCGTCGAAGAGCTTCCAGCGCGCGCCGAGCGACTTCTGCGCGCGCTCGTCGTGGCCTGTCTGTCCTTCGTCGGCTATGCCGTGGCTTCGGTTCTGTTCGCCGTGGCGGTCTCCGCCCCGATCTCGGCGGAGGGCAGTCTCACCTGGTCGGTGCAGGGACTCTTCGTCGCGCCGGTGCTCGCCAACGGGGTCATCGCGTTCTCAGCGGCCGGGTTCCGCGGAAAGCCGCTGCGGGTCGGGATGGTCGCCGGGGCCGCCGCATTCGCGACGGGCGTCATCGCGATCGCCGCCTATCAGGCGCTGGTCTTCGGATCGGCGAGCATCGGCTACGCGATCCTTGCTCCCCTCCTCCCCGCGGTCATCGTCGGCGCCATGGTGCGGCCCGCCGCTGACGTCGCGCCGGTGCAGGCCACCGCCTCAGCGACTGAGGGTCGCGAAGCGTCTGATTGACAGCGGCACGAACACGACGAGCATCACGACCGCGAACACGAGGACGTAGATCACGGGATGCTGCAGCGGCCACGCATCCGCCGCGGGCTGCCCCGCCGGCACATTGCCGAAGAGAACCCGCGCGGCCTGCACCAGCGCCGACACCGGATTCCACTCGGCGAACACACGCAGCGGCCCAGGCAGGTTCTCGCTCGGCACGAAGGCGTTGGAGATGAAGGTGAGCGGGAAGAGGATGAGGAACGAGGCGTTGTTGATCACCTCGGGACTGCGAACGACGAGCCCGAGGAAGGCCATCACCCACGAGAAGGCGTACGAGAACAGCATCAGAAGCCCGACGCCCGCGAGGAAGCTCGGCACCGACGACTCCACACGCCATCCCACGACGAACCCGGTGCCCATCATGACCACCAGAGACAGCACATTGATGACCAGGTCGCCGACCGTGCGGCCGACCAGCACCGCCGACCCGTTCATGGGGAGCGTGCGGAACCGGTCGATGATCCCGTCCTTGAGGTCCTGCGCCATCGCCGAGCCGGAGTAGGTCGACCCGAACACGATCGTCTGGGCGAAGATCCCCGCCATGAGGAACGACGTGTAGTTCTCGCCCGGCACGGCGATCGACGAGCCGAAGACGAAGGTGAACAACAGCACGAACATGATCGGCTGGATGAGGGTGAAGACCAGGATGTCGGGGACGCGAACGATCTTCTTGATGTTCCGCCAGGTCGCGACGTAGCCGTCCGACACGAAACGGCTGAGGGCGGTCCCCGGCTCGGCCTCGAGGGTGGTGCCGAGGGCGGCGTCGGATGGTCCGCTCGTCTGTGCTGTCGTGCTCATGCCGCAGCCTCCTCATCCGTGGCGCCCTCGGCGGCATGGCCGGTGAGCTGAAGGAAGACGTCGTCGAGGGTCGGTCGGCGCATGCCGGCGTCGTGGAGCTCGATGCCCGCCGCCGCGACGTCGGCCATGACCCCGCTGAGGGCGGCCGATCCGTCGGCCACCGGCGCGACGAGCGTGCGCTCGCCGTCGGCCACGACGGCTCCGGTGCCGCGACGCCGGAGGATCTCGGTCACCGCATCGGTGTCGCCTCCATCGACCAGGGTGACCGCCACCCGCTGACCGCCGACCGATGCCTTGAGCTCATCGGCCGTGCCCTCGGCGATGACTTTCCCGGTGTCGATGATCGAGATCGAATCGGCCAGGCGGTCGGCCTCCTCGAGATACTGGGTCGTCAGCAGGAGGGTCGTGCCGCCGGCGACGAGAGACTCGATGACATCCCAGAGCGCCAGCCTGCTGCGCGGATCGAGCCCGGTCGTGGGCTCGTCGAGGAACAGCACCGGTGGGTTGATGACCAGCGCGCCCGCCAGGTCGATCCGTCGCCGCATGCCCCCGGAGAATCCCTTCACCGGCCGGTTCTGCGCCTCCACGAGATCGAACACCTCGATCAGCTCGCGGGCGCGCTGCGTCGCCCGGCGCCGACCCAGGTGATACAGCAGGCCCACCATCAGAAGGTTCTCGAACCCGGTCAGATTCTCATCCACCGCCGCATACTGGCCGCTCGCGCCGCTCATCCGGCGGATCGCCTGAGGGTCTGCGAGAACGTCGACGCCGCCTATCGTCGCGTGACCGGAGTCGGGTCGGATCAGCGTGGTCAGCACCTTGACGGTGGTGGTCTTGCCCGCGCCGTTGGGACCGAGGAGAGCGGTGACGGTTCCCTCCGGCACCTGCAGGGTCAGGCCGTCGAGCGCTCGCACCTCGGGCGCGCCCTTCGGCTGATACGTCTTGACGAGGTCTCTGGCCTCGATGAATGCCATGGGCGGATGCTACTCCTCGCGTGTGACATCCCGTGAGGGAGGAAACATGACGCTGTGCGACGCCGTGTGACGCCCCCTTGCGAACAGTGACGTCACACTTTGCGACGCCTCCGGGACGGCCCGTTTACTGACTGTCCACAGGCCACGCCCGCAGCATCCAGGAGACCGATCATCATGTCCGCAGAGAACCCCACCCCGTCGGGCGAGAGCGACCTTCGCACCGCCCTCACCGCGCAGAAGAAGAAGCGCCGCACCGCCGCCATCGCGGTCGGTGCCGTCGCCGTCGTCGGCCTCGTCGCCGGCACCGTCGCGATCGTTGCGAATCTCGGGAGCACCGAGCCGACCGCCAGCGCAGCGGAGGCGTCCTCGGTCCCCGACGACCTGAGCGTCACCATCGCCACCGCCGAGGACAGTGTGTTCCAGGACACCATCGCCGAGGTCGCCGCCGAGAAAGGGCTCGAGGTCGACTGGCTGAACGTCGATGACTGGGTGCTCCCCAACACCGAGCTCGTGGCCGGCACCGTGGACGCCAACGCGTTCCAGCACATCCTCTATCTCAGCGCCTTCAACACCGAGAACGACGCTGACATCACCCCCGTCTTCTCGACCGTGATCACGCAGTGGGGCATCTTCTCCGCCACCCTCGACGACATCGACGCGCTCGCCGACGGCGCGCGGATCGGGATTCCGGACGACCCGTCGAACGGCGGTCGCGCCCTGAACATCCTCGAGTCCGCGGGGCTCATCGAGCTCACCGCCGACGCGGGTGACTTCCCGACCGTCGACGACATCGAGACCAACGAGCGGAATCTGCAGTTCGTGCCGCTTCCCGCGCGCGACATCCCTCTCCAGTTCGAAGACCCGAGCCTCTCGGCCGTCATCGTCGGCACCTCGTACTTCGACCCGTCGCAGGGGATCGGCGCCGACGACGCGCTCTTCCTCGACGACTCGCTCGACGAGAAGAACCTGCCGTACGTCAACGTCGTCGCCACGCGTGCCGACGACGTCGACAACCCGGCGTGGAAGATCGTCGAGGAGGCGTACGCCGACCCCCGGGTGGCCGAAGCCCTGGAGGAGGAGTACTTCGGGAACACCGTGCTGGTCGACGTCGACATCGAAGACCTCCGCGCCAAGCTCGCCGACCTGGAAGCCGCGGCCGCGCAGGGTTGATCCCCGGCGGTGCGCAGAGAGGACACGGCCATGACGACCGCCATCTCCTTCGAGGGTGTCTCGAAGACGTTCACCGTCAGGGGACGCCGCATCGACGCCCTCCGCGATGTCGACCTGACCGTCGAGCGGGGCGAGATCTTCGGAATCGTCGGCTACTCCGGCGCCGGGAAGTCGACCCTCCTGCGCACCGTCAACGCTCTGGAGCGTCCGACGTCGGGACGCGTCCTCGTCGACGGCGTGGAGATCTCCGCCCTCGCCGGGCGAGAACTCTACGCCGCGCGGCAGGGCATCGGGATGATCTTCCAGCAGTTCAACCTGCTGCGATCGCGGACGGTGTACAAGAACATCGCGTACCCGCTGAAGCTCGCCGGCTACACGGCAGAGCAGATCGTCGACAGGGTCGAGGAGCTTCTCGAGTTCGTCGGCCTCTCCGACAAGGCGCTCGCCTACCCGTCGCAGCTGTCCGGAGGGCAGAAGCAGCGGGTGGGCATCGCCCGGGCGCTGGCGACGCGTCCCGACATCCTCATCTCCGACGAGTCGACCAGTGCCCTCGACCCCCAGACGACGGGCGAGGTGCTCGAGCTTCTCACGCGGATCAACCGAGAGCAGGGGGTGACCATCGTGCTCGTGACGCACGAGGTCGACGTGGTGCGAGAGATCGCCCATCGCGTCGCCGTCATGGACAGCGGGCGGGTGGTGGAGACCGGGAGCGTCTACGACGTCTTCTCGGCCCCCCGGAACGCGACCTCGCGGCGATTCGTGTCGTCGGTGCTCCGCCACGTGCCCTCGCCGGAGACGCTCGATCGACTGCGCGCGCGTCACCCCGGCCGGCTGGTGCAGGTGCGGATCGCCGACGGTGACGGGGCGGGAACGGTTCTCTCCCGCGTCGCGCGTGATCACGGGGTCGACGTGAACGTCGTCTACGGCGGAGTCGACGAACTGCAGGGCCGCACGTTCGGCACCCTCACCGTCGAGCTCGTGGGTCACCCGTCCGACATCGACCGCGCCCTCGACGGCCTCCGTGCCGTGACCACCGTGACGGAGCTCATCGAGGCGCGACTCCCGGAGGTCACCTATGCGTGATTTCGACCTCGAAGCATTCCTCCCGCGCTTCTTCCAGGCGCTGGCTGAGACAGGGCTGATGGTCTCCGTCGCCTTTCTCGGCGCCGCGATCATCGGGATACTCCTCGGCCTGCTGCTCTACGCCTCACGACCCGGAAACCTGCTGGAGAACCGGGTGATCTTCGGGGTGCTGAATTTCGTGATCAACGTCATCCGGCCGATCCCCTTCCTCATCGTCGCGATCGCGCTCATCCCGCTGACGCGATTCGTGTTCGGCACCGGCATCGGCCCGCTTCCCGCGACGCTGCCGCTCGTCCTCGTCGCGAGCGTCGCGATCGCCCGCGTCGCCGAGTCGAATCTCGTCGCCGTCGACCCGGGATCGATCGAGGCGGGAGCGGCGATGGGTGCGAGCCCCGCCCGGGTGCTCTTCACGATCGTGGTCCCCGAGGCGCTCGGGCCGCTCACGCTCGGGCTCACCTACATCCTCGTCGCGCTCGTGGATGCGACGGCCGTCGCCGGCGTCGTCGGAGGCGGGGGACTCGGCGACCTGGCGCTGAAGTTCGGGTATGCGCGTTTCGACTGGATCACCGTGCTGATCGTCGTCGTCACCCTCATCGTCCTGGTCCAGCTCGCACAGCTGATCGGCAATGCCGTCGCGAAGCGGGTGCTGCATTGAGCGCCGTGGACGCGGGTGCGATCCCGAGCGCCCGAGCGCAGGAAGAGGAGCCGAGGGATGACGGCTTCGCGGCCTTCCTCGACCGGGTGGCCGCCGGTGCGGTCGACCGCGAGCGCGACCGCCGGCTGCTCTTCGACGAGGTCGCCGAGCTGCGCGGCCTCGGGTTCGGTGCGCTGCGTGTGCCCGCCGCCTACGGGGGAGAAGACCTCGCCTTCGCGGAGGTCATCGAACGCGTCATCCGTCTGTCTGCCGCCGATGCGAGCCTCGGGCACCTGTGGCGCGGACACATCGCGTTCGTCGAGGATCTCCGTGCGCAGGGCGGGGGAGCGGATGACCGGTGGTGGCGACGCATCCTCGACGGCGACCTGATCGGCAACGCCCAGTCCGAGCGGCAGAGCACGGCGCGTCTGGAGACCCGCCTCGACCGGGTCGGCGACGAGCTGCTGCTCACGGGCACGAAGTACTACACGACCGGGAGCATCTACGCCGACTGGATCCACCTCGCCGCGCTCGACGGTGGCGAGCGCGTCGCGGTCACCGTGGCGGCGGCGCACCCGGGCGTCCGGCCCATCGACGACTGGGACGGCTTCGGCCAGCTGCTGACCGGCAGCGGGACGACCACCTTCGAACGCGTCCCCGTCGACCCGCGCGACGTGGTGCCCTCGATCGAGGACGAGCGCCGGTGGGCGGCGCTCGGGAGCGTCTTCCAACTCACCCTGCTGGCCGTGATCGCCGGCATCGCGCAGCGTGCGCTCGACGACACCGTGTCGTTCGTCCGGCCGAGGCGGCGGACGTTCGGCTTCGCCGGCGAGACGCTCCCCGCCGACGACCCGCTCGTGCAGCTGGTCGTGGGAGAGGTGGGTGCGGCGGCCGCCGCCTCCCGACGCCTCGTGCTCTCGGTCGCCGCCGAGCTCGGCGACGCCCTCGAGGATCGGGGAGCGGGTGGTGCCGAGCGGCTCCGCGCGCTCCAGCTCGAGGTGTACCGGCTGCAGGAGGTCGTCCCCCGGCTGATCCTCGACGCCGCGACGCGGCTGTTCGAGGTCGGCGGGGCGTCTGCCGTGAGTGTGAGCATCGCCCTCGACCGTCACTGGCGGAACGTCCGCACCATCGCCTCGCACAATCCCGTCCTTCAGCGCACACGGGCGATCGGGCAGTGGGAGCTGCGGGGGACGCTCCCCGAGTGGAAGGCGCCGGGAGCATGACGATCACGTTCCCGCTGACGGCCGACGACGTCGGGCCGCGCGCGAGCACCCCGGAGCTGGTCGAGCGTTACCGAGCGGTGTTCGACGAGATCGGCGCGGGAGCCGTCGCGCGTGAGCACGAGCGGCGCCTGCCGTTCGCCGAGGTGGAGCTCCTGCGGGCGTCCGGCTTCACGCGGGTCACGCTGCCGCGCGACCTCGGGGGAGACGGGGCCGACCACCACGCCCTCTTCGAGCTGCTCACCGAGCTCGCCCGACGCGACCCGAACCTCGCTCAGCTCCTTCGCTCCCATTTCGCCTTCGTCGACCGCACCCTGCACGCGGAACCGTCCACCACCGCGCCCGTGCGTCTCGCCCGGATCGCCGAGGGCGCGATCCACGGCAATGCGACCTTCGAGCGGGGCCCTGCGGGGGTCGGCGCGTATGCGACGACGCTGTCTCGCGATGAGCGGGGGCTGCGACTGGACGGGCGGAAGTTCTACAGCACGGGCACACTCTTCGCGGACGTGGTGGGGGTCCTCGCCACGCCCGATCCCTCGACCGGGCTCGGGCCCGAACCGGTCAGCGTCCTCGTCGCGACCGACGCCCCCGGGCTCACGCGCGTCGATGACTGGGACGGGTTCGGGCAGCGGATGACCGGCAGCGGGTCCACGGTCTTCGACGACGTCCGGGTCGCGGAGGGCGACGTCGTCGCACGTTCCGCCGCACCCGGCCACGCCGGCGCCTTCGTGCAGCTCGTGCTGCTCGCCGCCCTCACCGGCATCGGCCGCGCCGTCGTCGACGACGCCACGCGATTCGTCCGGGAACGCACCCGCTCGTACTCGCACGCCAGCGCAGACCGACCGCGTCACGACCCGATCGTGCAGGAGGTCGTCGGCGATCTCTCCGCCGCCTCCTTCGCCGCCGACGCGGCGCTGAGTCGTGCGGTCACCGCTCTGCAGCGCGCGGCGGAGGCGCCGCATCCCTCCTCATCGTCGCGGCACGGTGATGACCGGGCAGCCGCGATCGCGGCCGCCGACCTCGCCGCCGCCCAGGCGCAGCTCGTCATCGTCCCGAACGTGCTGAAGGCGGCGACCGACCTGTTCGAGGTGGGGGGTGCCAGCGCCCTCGGTGGGTCGCTCGCGCTCGATCGGCACTGGCGGAACGCCCGCGCGCTGGCCTCCCACAACCCCGCGCGGTACAAGGCGCGCATCGTCGGCGACCACCTCGTCAACACCACCCCGATCGTCGCCTGGTGGACCAGCGGCGAAGCCTGAACCGGAAGAATCGCCCTATGACCTCCCCGTCTGCCGAGAAGAAGCCGCTCATCCTGAACCTGTTCGAGATGAACACCGTCAGCCACATCACCCACGGGCTGTGGACGCTGCCGGACAACAACCGCCACCGTCACGGCGAGATCGGGTACTGGACGGAACTCGCCCAGATCCTCGAGGAGGGCGGATTCGACGGCGTGTTCCTCGCCGACGTCGTCGGGGCCTACGACACCTTTCGTGGCAGCCCCGACACCGCCGTGAAGGAGGGTCTGCAGATCCCCTCGCACGACCCGCTGCTGGTGATCCCGCTCATGGCCGCCGTCACCCGCCACCTCGGCTTCGGGGTCACGTTCTCCACCAGCTACGAGCCGCCGTTCTCGTTCGCGAGGCGCATGTCGACGCTCGACCACCTCACCGGTGGGCGCGTCGGGTGGAACATCGTCACCTCCTACCTTCCGAACGCCGCCCGCAACTTCGGCCTCGCCGACGAGATCCCGCACGACGAGCGCTACGAGATCGCCGACGAATTCCTCGAGGTCGTGTACAAGCTGTGGGAGGGATCGTGGGATGACGACGCCGTCGTCGCCGATCGCGAGAACGGCGTCTTCACCCGGCCCGAGATGGTGCGCTACGTCGACCATGTCGGTGAGCACTTCCGTGTGGCGGGGCCGCACCTGGTCGAACCGTCGCCGCAGCGCACGCCCGTGCTGTACCAGGCGACGCAGTCGCCCGCGGGGATCGCGTTCGCGGGGCGGCACGCCGAGCTCGTCTTCACCGGGGGGCGGACCGCAGAGGACTTCCGCCGCCACGCCGCCGACATGCGGGTCGCGGCAGAGGCGAGCGGGCGGTCGGGTGATGACGTGAAGTTCATCGTGCAGGCGGGAGTCGTGGTCGGGCGCACGGAGGAGGAGGCCTCGGACAAGTGGCGCCGCTACCGCGAGCGGCAGAGTCTCGACGGCATCCTGGCGCACGCCAGTCTGCCGCTCGACCTCCCGCGCCTCCCTCGGGAGCAGACAATCGCGGCGGCGCTCGCCGACGCAGGACTGCCGCCGGAGGCGATGGGGCCGATCGACGGCGCGACCACAGTCGGCGCCGTGCTCGACCGATTCGCTGCGCAGCGCGAGGGCCGATTCTTCGTCGCCGGCACCCCCACCGTCGTGGCCGACGAGATCGAGCGCTGGCTCGACGAGGACGGCGTGGACGGCATCAACCTGCGCCAGTACCACTCGTTCGGCACCGCGCGTGATTTCGTCGAGCTCGTGGTCCCCGAGCTTCGTCGGCGCGGGCGCATCCGTGAGCGGCCCGCGGAACCTCAGACACTCCGCGAGCGACTGTTCGGAAAGGGGCCGCGCCTGGCCGAACCGCATCCGGCCGCCGCGTATCGCGGAGCCGCCGGGGTGCGGTCGAGCAGGGAGCCGCTGCGGTTCTCGGCCTAGCCGAGGCCGGCGCGGGCGCGAAGCGCCGCAACGTCCCGGCGGAAGAGGTCGAGCTGCGTGCCGCCGCCGTCCGCGGCATCCTTCCGGGCATTGAACGCGCGATGCCAGAGCGCGGCCGCCCACGCCGCTCTCGTCTCAACCGCATCGAACGGCGCGCCGCGGTGGTGCTCATAGGCGGCGATGAAATCGGCGGCCTGCCCGATCGTGGCGCACCACGCCACGACGCCGGCCGGCCAGATCGCCGCCACGGCGCCGACGCCTGCGCACTCGGGAAGCGGGGCGAGACTGTCCCAGTCGTGGACGACGTGGATGCGCGTGCCGTGCCACCGGATGTTCTGATCCTCGAAATCGGCGTGGACGAGGACCGGTTCACGATCGAGGGTGCGGAGGACCTCTGCGGCATCGCGTCCCGCGTCATCGACGTCGGCCGGACCGGGACTGCGAATCTCGCCCCCCGGGCTGTCGCGCTGCGGCCACAGCCGCGAGGCATCGTCACCCCAGTCCACCCAGGCGGGGAGGTCGTGGCGGAGAGAGGGATGCTGCGCCGCGCCCGGCGCCGCCCGCACGAGGTCGTGGAACACCGCCGCGAAGTCCGACGCGGCGCCGGCGGTGGGGCCCCGGTGTTCGCCGCCGAGGACGAGGCGCTCGACGCTGACGGCCCGACCGTTCTGCCGGTGCACGGTGCCGAGCGGCTCCGGCACCGGCTGCCCGGCACCGTGCAGCGCCCGCTGTACGCCGAGCACACCCTCGAGCCGTGACGAATCGGGGCGTGACTTCACGACGACCTCGTCACCCTCGACGGTGCGCACTCCGACGACCCGGCTCAGGTTGCCCGTCGAGAAGAGCACCTTCTCGACCTGCGCGCCCAAGACCTCCTGGGGGTCGTTCCCCCCGAGGGCGAGAGCGAGGGTGTCCACCGCATCGTCGCTCATTCGGTTCCTTCCGCGTCCAGGACTCACAGCTTCGCACGCTCACTGAATCAAGGAATACTTCTGACGCAAACCTGGACAATCTGTAATGCGTGTTACATGATGGACCGCGACGCCCGACGATGAGCGCTCCGCAGAAAGGTCCACACCGATGGCACACTTCCCCCGCCCCCACCGCGCGATCCTCGCCGCCACCGCGCTTGCCGCGAGCGGCGCCCTCCTGGCCGGCTGCGCAGCCGCGGCCGGTTCTGAGAGCGCCTCTTCCGACGGGGCCGCCGGTCCCGTGGACATCCTCGGCATCGAGGTCGCCGTCGACGACGGCGCCCGCGCGCTCCTGCCCGATGACATCGCCGAGGCCGGCCGTGTCACCGCCGCCACCGACGCGCCCTACGCCCCGTTCGAGATGTTCGTCGAGGAGGGCTCCGAAGAGCTCACCGGCGTCGACATCCTCCTCGGGAAGGCGATCGGCGCCAAGCTCGGCATCGACGTCGAGTTCGCCCAGCAGGGCTTCGACGGCATCATCCCCGCCCTCCAGGCCGGCAACTACGACCTCACCATCTCGGCGATGACCTCGAGCGTCGAGCGTATGGACGTGCTGACGTTCGTGGACTACTCGGCATCGGGCACCGGCATCCTCACCCGCGCCGGGAATCCCGACGACATCGAGACCTACCTCGACCTCTGCGGCAAGGATGTCGCCGTGCAGACCGCCACCAGGCAGGTCGAACTGGTCACCGATGTCTGGCAGGCCGAATGCGAGGCCGAGGGTCTCGACCCGATCTCGCTCGCCGAGTTCCCATCGGACTCCGATGCCCAGCTGGCGATCACGGCCGGCAAGGCCGTCGCGTCGCTGCTGACCAAGCCCAGTGCCGGTTTCGTCGCCAAGACGACGAACGACGGTGAGACGTTCATGGTGGTGGAGGACCCCACGGCCCCCAACGGCTACGACGCGACGCTGAACGGGATCGGCGTGCTCAAGGAGAACGAGCAGTTCGCCGAGGCCATCCAGGCGGCGCTGCAGAGCCTGATGGACGACGGCACGTACACCACGATCCTCGCCGAGTTCGGCGTCGAGGGCATCGGCGTCGACGCGGCGACCATCAACGCCGCCGCCGAGTCCGCCTCCTGAGCGGGGGAGCACCGATGGTCACGTCCTCGATCCCGGTCGACACACCCACGCCTCTTCCTCCCGCCCGCGCCGGGGAGCCCGCGCGCCCGGCGCCCGCACCCATCACCGCGGTGCCCCTCCGGCACCCGGGGCGATGGATCTCCGGCGCAATCGTGGGGATCCTCGCCGCAGCGCTCCTCCTGGGATTCGCCCAGAACCCCAACCTCGACTGGCCGACGGTGGGGGAGTACCTCTTCGCGCCGCTCACGCTCCAGGGCCTCGCGACGACCATCTTCCTCACCGTCGCGGCCATGGCGATCGGGCTCGGTGGTGGAGTCGTCGTGGCGATCATGCGCCTCTCGCCCAACCCGGTACTCCGCGTGGTCGCGGGCCTGTTCGTCTGGGTGTTCCGCGGAACCCCGGTGCTCCTCCAGCTGATCTTCTGGGGCTTCATCGGCGCGTTCCTGCCGAAGATCGTCATCGGCATCCCGTTCACGAGCGTGGAATTCTGGTCGGTCTCGACCAGCGACCTCATCCCCGCGACGGTCGCCGCGCTCCTCGCCCTGGGCCTGAACGAGATGGCCTACGCCTCTGAGATCGTGCGTGCCGGCATCCAGTCGGTCGATCACGGCCAGACCGAGGCTGCGCACTCGCTCGGGATGACCCCGGCGCGCACCATGCGGCGGATCGTGCTCCCGCAGGCGATGCGCGTGATCGTGCCGCCGATGGGGAACGAGGTCATCACCATGCTGAAGACCACCGCGTTGGTGTCGGTGATCGCGGGGCGCGACCTCATGTCGAACCTGCAGGCCGCCTACGCCCAGAACTTCAAGATCATCCCGCTCCTCATCGTCGCCGCGATCTGGTACCTCGCTCTCACGAGCATCCTCGCCGTGCCGCAGGCCTGGCTCGAGCGCCGCTACGGGCGCGGCGTCGCGGGCGCGCGCGAGAGCAGCACTCTCCGACTCCTTCGCACCTGGAAAGGCGGCACGAAATGACCACCCCCGTGACCTCACCGGTGCGTGAGCACGCCGCGGCGGCGGCATCCGTCCCCGCGGCATCCGAGACCGCCATCATCGATGCCCGCGATGTGCACAAGCGGTTCGGGTCGCTGGAGGTGCTCAAGGGCATCACGCTTCAGGTCGAGCGCGGCCAGGTCGCGTGCCTGCTCGGACCCTCGGGGTCGGGCAAGTCGACCTTCCTCCGGTGCATCAACCACCTCGAGAAGATCGACGCCGGGCTCATCCGGGTCGCCGGTCGCACGGTCGGCTACGCCGAACGGGGCGGCAAGTTGTACGAGCTGAAGGAGAAGGACGTCGCGCGCCAGCGCCGTGGCGTCGGCATGGTCTTCCAGCGGTTCAACCTCTTCCCGCACATGACGGCGCTGGAGAACATCATCGAGGCGCCGACCCAGGTGCGCGGGCAGTCGCGCGCCGCGGCCAGGGAGCGGGCTCATCACCTGCTCGAGCGGGTGGGGCTCGCCGACAAGGCCGGTGCCTACCCCAGTGCCCTCTCGGGTGGACAGCAGCAGCGGATCGCCATCGCGCGGGCACTGGCGATGGATCCCGAGGTCATGCTCTTCGACGAGCCGACGTCGGCGCTCGACCCCGAACTCGTCGGCGACGTGCTGGATGTGATGCGCGATCTCGCTGACTCGGGCATGACGATGATCGTCGTCACGCACGAGATCGGATTCGCCCGCGAGGTCGGCGACGTGGCGGTCTTCATGGATGGTGGCGTCGTGGTCGAGCAGGGTGATCCGGCTCAGGTGCTCGGTGACCCACGCGAAGCGCGGACCCGGGCGTTCTTGGCGAAGGTCCTGTAAGTGCTGTTCCAGACGGATGCCGCGGCGTCGGCATCCGCCGCAGTGCTGCGCGCGTACGCCGACGAGCACCTCGCACGATATCGGCGGGAGTTGGCGCACCTGGTCGGGATCGACTCGGGGTCGTACTCCCCGGACGGGGTCGACGCCGTAGGTGCGTGGTGTGCGGCCCGGCTCGACGCGGCCGGGTTCGCCGTCGAGTCCCTGCCGACGCCGGTCGTCGACGGTCGACGCTTCGGCCGCGTCGTGGTGGGTCGACGCCGCGGCACCGGTACGCGCCGCATCCTGCTGTTCGCCCACATGGACACCGTCTTCGCCGACGGCACCGCGGACCTGCGCCCCTACCGGGAATCGGGAGGCCGCGCCTTCGGCCCGGGGGTGAGCGACGACAAGGGCGGGCTGCTCGCCGGGATCCACGCCGCCGATGTGCTGGATCGCGCCGGATACGTCGGGTACGGCGAGCTCATCCTCGCCTTCACCCCCGACGAGGAGGTCGGGGCGCCCGCCTCCGGCGGTCTGCTCCGAGCCGTGGGGACAGGAGTCGACGCCGCGCTGTGCCTGGAATGCGCGCGGGAGAGCGGCGATGTCGTCATCGCTCGCAAGGGTGTCGCCGATGTGCGTTTCGACGTGTCGGGGCGTGCGGCGCACGCCGGTGTGGAGCCCGAGCGGGGCGCCGACGCCGCCGTCGAGGCGGCCCGTCTGCTGTTGGACGCGCACGAGCTGGCGCGCGAGGGCGAGGTAACGGTCAACATCGGCGTCGTCGCGGCCGGGGATCGGCCCAACGTCGTTCCCGCTGCAGCCCGGCTGAGCGGAGAGGTCCGGGCGTTCGGTGCGGGATATCTCGAGCAGACGCTGCGCGCGCTCGAGCGGCGCGCGAACGCGCCGACGGTCGCCGGTGTCGTCACCGCGTTCCGCACGGAGGCACTATGTCCGCCGCTGGAGCCGACGGCTACGGCGACGCTCTTCACGGCGGCGCGTGACGTCGCCGCCGAACTCGGCTTCTCTCTCGGCGGCGCGGCAACCGGCGGCGTCTCGGACGCCAACTTCGTCGCGGCGCTCGGCGTTCCGGTCCTCGACGGACTGGGCCCGATCGGAGGTGACGACCACTCCCCGGCCGAGTGGCTCGATCTCGCCTCGGTTCCCGAACGTGTCGCGCTGCTCGCCGGACTCGTCGTCCGCATCGCGGAGGGATGAGGGCAGTACTGTCGAGGGCGGAGGTGCCGCAGATGACCGATGCCGGTGTCGCAGAGTCCATCCGGCGCGGGATGGCGGACTGTTCGCCCGCCGAGCGCAAGGTCGCTCGGGTGCTGCTCTCCGCCTACCCGTCCGCGGGATTCGAGACGGTGGCACGTCTCGCCGAGCGTGCGGGGGTGAGCGGCCCCACCGTGCTGCGGTTCGTGCATCGCCTCGGTTATCGGGGGTTCCCCGATTTCCAGGAGGCCCTCCGCCACGACCTCGACGAGCGTTCGGCGTCGCCGCTGCGCATCCTCGCGTCGCGCCCGCCCTCCGATTCCGAACCACAGAGCTTGCGCGACCGGGCCGCGGCGATCACCACGGGAACGGTGCAGCGCACGTTCGACGAGGTGAACACCCATGACCTCGAGCGCTGCGTGGAGCTCGTCTCTCACGCCTCCGGCTCGGTGGTCATCGCCGGCGGACGCTACAGCAACCTGCTCGGTCGCATTCTGGCACTGCATCTGGAGCAACTCCGCCCGCGGGTGCGGATGCTCTCCGACCAACCGTCCGCGCGGGCGGCGATGGTCGACGACCTCGGGCGGCGGGACGTCGTGGTGCTGTTCGACTACCGACGCTACGAGGAGGCCACGCTTCGGCTCGCGAGGCTCGCGCGCGAGCGCCACGCCGTCCTGGTGCTGTTCACCGATACGTTCCTCTCGCCGATCGCGTCGGAAGCCGACGTGGTGCTCGCGAGCGAAACGGCCGCCCCGTCGCCGTTCGACGCCCTGACGCCCGCGCTCGCACTCATCGAGACGGTGGTCGCCGGCTGCTTCGAGCGCCTCGGCGACGCGGCGGTGGACCGGATGGCGCGGGCCGATCGGGCCGCCGCCGATCTCGGTCTCTACTGAGTTCGGGGCGCCCCGCGAAGGCGGGACGCCCCGAACAAGGCCGCGCGCGGTCAGTCGGCGACGCGGATGTCCATCCGGAGGTCGGAGAACGACACGGCGCCCGCGGGAGTCGTCCAGACGTCGGTCTTCCGATCGCGCGTGAGCACGGTCTCGAACCGCGGCTCACCCTCGAAGCTCACACCCGTGCCGACGCCGGTCCGTGACGCGGCGACCTCCCGGGCCAGATCGCGTAGGGAGTAGACGCCGCCGTCGCCGTCGATCGAGTCCCAGACATCCGTGCGTACGGCCGCATCGGCGCCCCGGGGCTTCAGCTTCTTCGCGCCGCGCGCGTCTTCGACCTCGGCCCGACCGCGCAGGTCGATCTCGTCTCCGGCGCTGGCGTAGCTCCACCGCACATTCTCGATCCCGGTATCGGTGACCGTCGCGCGGGTCACGTCGAGGATCGAGGCGCCGTGTTCGCCGATCACGCGCCCCTCGTGGTCATCGCGGTCGAGCACCACCGCCGTGGTCTCGTCGACGCCGAGGACGTACGGGTTCCCCGTCTCGAGCGCCAGCTTCGCCGCGCGCCCCTGCCGGCCCCACGTCGTGAAGTGGCTGTCGAGGAGCACGCCGTCCACGAAGCCGAAACCGCCGAAGGGGAGGTACCCCAGGGCGGTGGCGTCGTCGAGATAGCCGGGGGTCGCGCCGTCTCGCAGCGCCTGGTAGGACTCACCGCCCGTGATCATGTCGGCGCCCTGCTGGATCGTCAGACCCGCGCTCACGCCGGCCACGACCCCGCGACCTGCAACCTGACGGATCGCCGTCATCGCCGGAGTATCGGTGCACGAGGTGAAGGCTTCGAGCTCGGCGTCGTCGCAGGTGAACAGCGTCCGGACGTATCGCATCTGATCGCCACCGCCGAAGAACACGCCCGTCGAGGCCGCGATCTGCGCCGCCACCTCGGGATCGGAGGCGCGCGCGGGGGAGTAGGCGTCTCCGTCGTAGTCGGCACGGGTGTCGATCGGCACGGCGTAGGTGTCCGCGCCGAAGCGTCCGAAGAGCTCGGCGTAGTAGAGCCCGTTCGCTGCGGCGTTGTTGAGCGTCGCGTCGGCGGCCTCGGCGGGGGTCCGCGCCGTCGACGACGCCGCCGTCACGATCGCGATCCGCGGGCGCGCGGGTCCGGTTCCGTCGGGGTCTGCGAGGTCGACGATCGTCTGGAGGATCTCTGCGTTCTCCTTGAGATTGCCGCCGATGAGAACGGCATGCGGGTCGAGGGGCTTCGACCGGTTCAGCGGGGCGGCGGTCGCGGGGGCGGCGACGCCGACGATCATGGCGCAGGATAGAGCGAGAACGCCCCACGTGCGAGCGGATGAGGTCACGGTTTCTCCTTCGAAACGACGACGGTGAAATGTACGATACGGATTCGGTATCTTCATGACTGAAGCTAACGCACATTACATAACGACGGAAGAGGTCTCCCGATGACGCGAGCGCCCGAATTGCCCTCCTCGGGCCTCGACACCGCCGCGCGGATGCACGCGATCACCCCGCAGACGACGGCCGTCGTCGACCAGGTCCTCGAATATGCGCGTCGGCGCGCGCTCTACTCCGACGTGCCCCTCGATCGCGCGATGCGCCTGGCAGACCTCCGCCGGCTCGCCGGCGACTCCATCCGACCCGACGGCATGGGGTCCGAGCGCGCCCTTGCGCTGTTCGAGCACGTGCTCGCTCCCGCCTGCCTGTCGACCGATCACCCCGGTTACCTCTCCTTCATCCCGTCGGCGCCGTCGAAGGCCGCGTTGGCGTTCGATGTCGTCGTATCGGCATCCGCGATCTACGGCGGCTCGTGGATGGAGGGCTCGGGGGCGGTCTTCGCCGAGAACGAGGTGCTCCGGTGGCTCGCCGGCGAGTTCGGCCTCCCCGCCTCGGCGGGCGGGGTGTTCGTGCAGGGCGGGACCATCGGAAACCTCTCCGCCCTCGTCACGGCGCGTGACCACGCGCGCCGGCGCGCCGCCGACACCGAGCGGCCGGCTCCCGCCCGCTGGGCCGTGGTCTGCAGCGCCGAGGCGCACTCGTCGATCGCGTCGGCCGCCGCCGTGATGGATGTCGACGTGCTGACCGCGGCCGTGGGTGACGACGGCAAGCTGCACGGCGCGGCCGTGCGCGCGGTGCTGGACGACCACGGCGATCGGGTGTTCGCCGTGGTCGCGACAGCCGGAACGACGAACTTCGGCATCGTCGACGACATCGCCTCGATCGCCGACGCGGCCAAGGACGCCGGGGTGTGGTTCCACGTCGACGGCGCCTACGGACTCGCGGCGATGCTCTCGCCCGCCTCGCGACCGCTGTTCGCCGGCGTGGAGCAGGCCGATTCGGTCATCGTCGACCCGCACAAGTGGCTGTTCGCCCCCTTCGACGCCTGCGCCCTGATCTACCGCGACCCGGTGCCGGCGATCCAGGCGCACACCCAGAAGGCCGAGTACCTCGACACCCTCACCGACTCGCTCGACTGGAACCCCTCCGACCTCGCCATTCAGCTCACCCGACGCGCCCGCGGCCTGCCGCTGTGGTTCTCGCTCGCCGTGCACGGCACCGAGCAGTACCGCACGACGATCGCCGATGCGGTCTCGCGGGCGAAGCGTCTCGCCGACGACATCCGCCGTCGCCCCGGCCTCACCCTCGTCCGCGAGCCCGACCTGTCGGTGGTGGTGTTCCGCCGTGAGGGGTGGTCGCTCGCCGACTACGAGGCGTGGTCGGACAGGCTGCTCGACGAGCAGCGCGCGTTTGTCGTGCCGAGTTCCCACCGGGGCGAGCCCGTGCTGCGGATCGCCCTCATCTCACCGCTCACCACCGACGAGCTGCTCGGCGAGATCCTCGACTCGCTGGTCTGACCCTGCATCTTCGGTCGTCGGGGCCGACTCCTTCCGCCGCGACCGACCGCGTCACGACAGGTCTCGGCCGCGCGGGTGGGTCTCGACGTGCCGAGCGGCTGCGCCCTGCGTCCGTCAGTCGGCCGAGGCCCGGGGGCCGGGCTTGGTGAGGGTCGCCAACAGCTCGCCGATCAGATGGTCGCTTTCGATCGGATGCCGCAGCGGCAGGTCTTCGACGCACTCGTAGCGATTGCGCCGCCCCGACTTCTCGCGACGCAGATAGCCGGCGTCGACGAGGTCGCTGAGGATCCCCTGCGCCGTTCGCTCGGTGATGCCGACGGCATCGGCGATGTCGCGCACCCGCGCGCCCGGATCGCGGGCGACGTAGATGAGCACGTGAGCGTGATTGGTCATGAAGGTCCATCCGCTCATGCCTCGATTCTACGCGGGAGTGTCGGCACGGCGGATATCTGAAACGTGTGCTTTGACACCGGCAATGCAATACAGGTAATGTGCGACGCATGACTTGGCCCACCCTCCGCTCTCTCGCGCCGACCATGGTGCTTGTCGTCACCCTTCTCGGTGGTCTCGCCGTCGCCTTCGTGCGCGGCGACGTCGTCGGAGCCGCCCTCGCCGTGCTCGTGGTGGGTCTGACGGCGGTGGTGCAGTCCTTCAGCAGGCGGCACCTGCGCGGTGATCCGCGCGCCGGCCGCTTCCTCGCCCTGTCGTCGGTCTTCGCGCTGGCGAGCGTCGTCACCGTCACCGCGTCGACCCTCGTCGTCCTCGCCGCGGGCTGGACGGTTGCGAGCGTCGTCATGGCGCTCCTCCTCGCCACGGGCGGTGCCCCGCAGACCGTGGTGGCGGTCCGCCGCGCCGCCGTCGCCTTCCTGATCGGAGATCTCGCGGTGTGGGGCGCGGTCGTCCTGTCGCTCGCGGCGCTGGGGACGACGCAGTTCGCCGCGCTCGCCGACATCGAGCCCGCGACGGCCAGCGCCGTGGGCGCGCTGATCGCGGTCGCCGCCGTCGCCCGCGCCGCGTCGGTGCCCTTCCATGGGTGGCTGCCCGCGACGGTCGCGAGCACGACACCGGTCTCGGCCCTCCTCCACGCCGGATTCGTCAACGCCGGGGCTCTGCTGCTGCTGCGCACCGACGCCGTTCCGTCCCTCGCCGGCCCCCTCGTCGTCGGTATCGCCGGAGCCCTCACGGTCGTCATCGCCGGAGCGGCGATGCTCACCCGAAGCGACGTGAAAGGCAGGCTCGTCCAGTCCACGGCGGCGCAGATGGGATTCATGCTCCTCGCGTGCAGCCTGGGCGCCTTCGCCGTCGCCCTGGTGCACGTGATCGGGCACGCGCTGTTCAAGGCGAGCCTCTTCCTGGGCGCCGGGTCGGCCGTGGAGCGGGCGGTGGCCGGTCGTGCCGCTCCTCGCAGAGACCACGACCGCCGGATGCCGCTCCTCGCCGCCCTCGCGGTGATCGCCGTCGCCGCCACCGCGGTGGTCGGTACGGCGGCGTGGACGAGCCCGTCGGCGGTGCTTCTGCTGTTCGTCGTCACCACCGCCGCCGTCGCCGCCGCGCAGCTCGCGGGGGGCGCGCTTCCCGCCGGGGCCCGGCTGGCCGGCGTGGCACTCGTCGGCGGAGCTGTCGCGACCTACGTCTTCGCGGTCGCCGATCTCGGCGGCATCCTGGGTCTTCCGCCCGCCGCTGCGGCGATGCCGGCCACGCTGGCCGTCGCGACCTTCGTCGCCGGCGTCGCGGTCGCCCTCCTCGCGCGGGCGCGGGGTGCACTCGCCGATCGCGCGTACGTCTTCGCCCTCGGCTGGGGGCGTCCGCCCCTGCCGGTCTCCTCGTCCGTTCCCGCCGGATCATCCGGCCCTCGTGAATACCGGAGCGCGTCATGACCCTCCCCTCCCTGCACGACAGCGTCCTCGAGCAGCGCGCCGCGATCCGCGGCATGGTCGCCGCCGCGGCGCGCGCCATCTCGCCGCACTACCCGCTCGAGACCTTCATCGCGCGAAACCCCGTCGCCGACTATGAACGCCTGAGCTTCGAAGACGCCATCCGCGCGGTCGCGGCCGACCACGGCGCGGGCCTCACGCACCCCGAGCCCGTGTTCCGGCAGCTCCTGGCTGCGGGACGGATCACCCCAGACGACCTCCGCCGTGCGATCGCCTTCCACGTCGCCGAGGCGCGGAGCCCCCGCATCCTCTGCTGCGGTGAGACGGAGGTGACGGTCGGAGAGCTGCTCCTGATCGACCTGTGCCACGCGCCCGCGGACGCCTCGCCGCGCCCCGCGCTTCAGACGCCGGCCGCGCTCCGGGCGCCGAAGGCGCACGCGCGCATCGACGAGCACATCGGCCGCTGGCTGAGCGCCGCCTTCGCCGAGGCCTCCTGGGCTCGGGGGCCCGAAGACGGCGGGCTCTGGGAGGCCTGGCGCCGGCTCGCGCCGCTCGACCTGCGTCTGCCGCGGCGCGTGCGCTCCGGCATCCGATGGTCGGCGACGCACCCCGAAGACGCCATCGCCGACGTGCTCTCCCGGTGGGAATGGGACGACGCGACCGCGACGCAGTACCTGCGCGCGCATGTGCTGGCGCAGCCCGGCTGGACGGCCGCAGTGCGCCATGCCGCGATGACGGGGGACGAGCGGATGTCGGTGACCGCGCTCGTCGCGATGAGGGTCACCCTCGAGTCCCTCCTCCTCGCCGACCGCGACCTCTCGCCCGAGGAGCTCGGGTACGTCGGCGCTGCGCAGGCCCCGGCGGCGCCCGGCGACGACAGGATCGACGCCGTCGGCCGGGCGGCGGGCGTCGATGTCACCGATCCCGCGGTGCGGCAGGCGTTGGCGCGCGTGCTCAGCCTCGTCGACCCGGCGAGTCGGCGGGCGATCTGGCAGGAGGCCTACGAGCGGGGTGTCGCCCGGCGTCTCGCCCCCGTCGTCGCTCCCGTGCTGCGGCCCGTCGGTCCGGCAACCGGACGACCGCTCGCTCAGGCGGTGTTCTGCATCGACCCGCGGTCCGAGGGCATCCGCCGCCACCTCGAAGCGGCGGGGCACGTCGAAACTCTCGGCTTCGCCGGCTTCTTCGCCGTGCCGATCTCGTTCCGCAGCGCTGCGGGTGGGCCGGCCGTCGCCTCGTGCCCCGTCCTCCTCACGCCGCGCCGCGCGGTGACCGAATCCTCCTCCGACCGCGAGCCCCTCGCCCGCTGGCAGGAGCGGCTCGCCGGCGGTCACGCCCTGCGCGGCACGTTCGGGCGGGTCAAGGAATCGACGATCACGCCCTTCGCCCTGGCCGAGACCGCCGGGTGGCTCATGGGCCCGGCGATGGCTGCCCGCACCGTCAGCCCGACCGGATGGCGGGCGCTCGCAGAGCGGGTCGGTCGTCTGCTGCCGGCCAAACCGGCGACCCGACTCGACGCGGATGTCGCGATGGATCTCGACGAACGGGTGCTCTACGCCGAGGCGGCCCTGCGCATGATGGGTCTCGTCGACGGCTTCGCCCGCCTCGTCGTGCTCGCCGGTCATGGCGCGGAGGTGACGAACAACCCCTACGCGTCGGCCCTGCAGTGCGGTGCCTGCGGCGGACACGAGGGCGCGCCCAACGCCCGGGCGGCCGCCCTGGTCTTCAACGACCCGCCCACCCGTGCCCGGCTCGCCGAGCGCGGCATCCGCATCCCCGACGACACGCTCTTCGTCGCGGCTCAGCACGACACCGTCACCGACAGTGTGCGGCTGCTCGAGCCGTGGGCGATCCCGGCGACGCACGCCGACGACGTCGAGCGCCTCGACGCGGTGGTGGGCCGCGCGCGCGCAGGCCATGCGGCGGAACGGCTGGCCCTGCTGCCCGGGGTCGCTCCCGGCGCGGATCCACTGCGGGAGACCGCCCGTCGCGGGGCGGACTGGGCCGAGGTGTACCCCGAGTGGGGCCTCGCGGGCAACGCCGCCTTCATCGTGGGACCGCGAAGCATCACCGCCGGACACGACCTCGGCCGGCGGGCGTTCCTCCACAGCTACGACGCCGACGCCGACCCCGACGGCTCGGGGTTGGAGACCATCCTCACCGCCCCGATGATCGTCGCGCAGTGGATCAACGCTCAGTACGCGGCATCCGCTCTCTCACCCGACCGATTCGGCGCCGGGCCCAAGCCCCTGCACAACGTCGTCGGAACCGTCGGCGTGCTCTCGGGGTATGGCGGCGACCTGCGCATCGGCCTGCCATGGCAGTCGGTCGGGGTCGGCGGCGAGCTCGTTCACGAGCCGGTGCGCCTGCAGGTGTTCGTGCAGGCGCCCTTCGCCCGCCTGAATCACCTTCTGGAATCGGCGGAGGTCGTCCGCGACCTCGTCGTCAAAGAGTGGATCACGCTGCGCGCCCGTGAGCACGACACCGACCGCTGGCTGCGGTTCGGACCCTACGGCTGGGTGGAGGAACCCGACCTGGCACCCGTTCCGGCCGATACCCCCGCTCCCACCCTCGAGAACCTGGAGGCTTCACGATGAGCACGACCGCCCTGACCCCCATGACCAAGATCGAGATCGTCGTTCCCGGCGACGATGCGGCAGACGTCGCCGAGCTCATCCGCTCCGTCGGCGCCCGCGGGTACACCTCGGTCTCCGGCGTCTCGGGCTTCGGCCACCACGGCGCGCGCGGCGGCCGGATGCTGTTCAACGACCACGATGCGCTGACGCTCCTCATCACGGTGGTGCCCGACGATCGGGCGGATGCGATCGTCGCGGGCATCCGGCCGATCCTCGATCGCACGTCGGGGGTGATGTTCGTCTCGGCGACGGCCGTGAGCCGACCCGACTACTTCGCGTGACCTCACCCGCCAGGACCCGGCCCTACGAGGGACGGACCGTCACCGTCGGCACGCTGCACGGCAAGGAGCGGCAGTTCGCGCCCGCGTTCGCGCGGTGGCACGGCATGACGGCGCGGGCGACGCGCGCGCTCGACACCGACCTGCTCGGCACCTTCAGCGGGGAGGTCGCAAGAACCCTTGCGCCGGTGGCGGCCGCGACGGCCAAGGCGGTCGCGGCGACCGAGGAGTCGGGGTCTGCCCTCGGACTCGCGAGTGAGGCGTCGTACGTCTCCAGCGCGGGCGGGTTCGGCCCGGTCATGCACGAGGAGATCGCGGTCTTCGTCGATCAGGAGCGGGGGACCCGCGTCGTGGAGACGATCCGGGCCTTCGCGGCGGTGCCGGCGCCGGTGACGCTGCGGGAGGGGGTCGGCATCGAGGCGGGGCTGAGGCGACTCGGCTTCCCCGAGAACGCCCTGATCATCCGGATGCCGGACGGCACGCTGCACAAGGGGATCACCGACCGCGCGGCCGTCGAGGATCTGTTCGCCGTCGCTCGCTCGGCGGGCCCGATGACCCTCGAGCGCGACCTGCGCGCGCACCACAACCCCTCACGACAGCGGGTTCTCCGCCGCCTGGCGTGGGTGCTCGCCGCGCGGTTGACCACCCCGTGCCCGGCGTGTCGGACTCCGGGATTCGGCCGGGTCGCGGTCATCCGGGGCCTGCCGTGCGCGTGGTGCGGGGAACCGACCCGCCGGATCATCGCCGACGTGCACGGCTGCGGACTCTGCGACGAGCGAGTCGAGGTGGGCCGTGGGCACGGCCGGGCCGATCCCGGATCGTGCGATCAGTGCAATCCCTGAGCGGACCGCTCCACGAGGTACGCCCTCACTCTCGGGTCGGTGGTCAGGCCGATCGCACGTCGCATCGCGGCATCCGCCTCGACGTGTCGCCCACGCGCCGCCTCGACCCGAGCGAGACAGACCCAGTACGGCTGATGGGCGGCGACGGCAGACGGCGGCAGGTCGGCGAGCATGCGCGCTGCCTCATCGACATCGCCCACCTCGACCAGAGCCGCGGCGGCGCCGATCGTCGCCCCGACCGACGGCGCGATCTGCAGGAGGCCGCGATAGAGCGTGACCACCGCCTGCCAATCGGTGACGCCGGTCTCGGCGCGCGCCGAGTGCACGGCGCTGATCGCCGCCTCGAGCTGGAATCGCCCGAGTCGACCGAGCGCCGCCGCGCGCCGGAGCTCGGCGTCACCGCGCCGGCGGAGCGCTGCCGACCAGATCCGGGCGTCCTGGGAGGCGAGCGGCACGAACCCGCCCTCGCCGAAGCGAGCAGGGCGTCGGCTCTCGGTGTGGAGCAACAGCGCCAGCAGCCCGCGGGCCTCGGGGTCTTCGGGGACCAGGGCCACCATCATCTCGGCCAGCCGCAGTGCCTCGTCCCGAAGTGCCGGACGATCGCCGCCGAGATCGTCGATGAGAGCATCGGATGATCCGTAGGCGGCGTAGATCGCGCGCAGCACCGCCCCCACCCGCCCCGGCAGCTCTTCGGCGGGAGGCATCCGGTAGCGGATCCCGGCGTCACGGATCTTGATCTTCACCCGGCTGAGGCGCTGACCCATCGTGGCCGGCGGAACGAGGAAGACCGCCGCGATTCGTGCGGCGTCGACCGCGAGCACCGCCTGCAGCATGAGAGGGGCGTGCAGTCGTTCGTCGATCGCCGGATGGGCGCACACGAAGAGCAGAGAGAGGACGTCGTCGGGGGTGGGCGCGCCTTCTGCGACCGCGTCGTCGCTCGCGGTCATGCCCGTCATCTCCTCGGGGGCGACGGAGACCTCCCGGGTGCGCCGCCGCGCGGCACTGACCGCGGCGTTCCGCGCTGCAACCCGCAGCCAGGCCTCAGCCGACCGCGGCACACCGCCGGCCCGCCAGGCGGTGACGGCGTGAGCGAAGGCCGTCGCCACGGCATCCTCTGCGGCCTGCAGATCGCCGTCTCGGCGGAACAGCCAGCCGACGAGACGCCCGAAGAGCTCTCGATGAGCCTCGGCGAGCGCCTCGCCGACCGGGTCGTGGCGGTGGATCATCCGCGGTGTGGGGACGCCACGGGATCAGGACATCGGCGGCAGCACCGGGCGGACCTCCACCGACCCCCGCGCGGCCGCCGGGCAGCGCGCCGCCCACGCCATCGCGGCGTCGAGATCGGGGACGTCGATGAGGAAGATCCCGCCCAGGTGCTCCTTGACGTCGGCGAAGGGGCCGTCCTGGATCTCGACGTCACCGCCTCGGTTTCGAAGCGTCGTCGCCGTACCCGGTGGTTGCAGTCCCGCGGCCGCCGACATGATGCCGCTGTCCTGAAGCGCCGCGACGTAGGCCGCCCACGACGCCCAGTAGGCCTCGGCGTGGTCAGGATCGATGCGGTCGGCGTAGTCGGCCTCGGCCTCCATCGCCAGGATCGCGAACTGCATGGGGTGTCCTTCCTAGGCGGTCGGCGCCGGCACGAGCGGCGCCGAGGTCTCGAGCAGCGTCTTCAGGCCCGAGAGGATCAGCACCCAGCCGTGCTCGATGTCCTCGGCGGTGGTGCTCTCGGGAAGGCCGTCGTGAGTCAGCGTGAGCTGAGTCAGACCCGGGACCGCCATCGCGGTGTCCGACAGCACGTACGTCACGCGGCTCTCGGGGAGCTCGGCGACATCCGGCGCCCACGATCCACGGAAGGTCATGCCCAGACGCTCCCCTTCGACGTAGTCGGTGACGGTGCCGGCGATGACCTCGCGACCGCCCATCACGTACGAGTATGGCTCTCCCGCGGTCGTCGGGAAGCGGGCTTCGAAGCCGTAGTAGTAGGCGGGCGAGATCGCGGGGTCCGTGAGCGCGCGCCAGACCTCCCCGGCCGGAGCCTTGATGGCGAGCTGGATCTTCTGGGTCGACATGATGTCCTCTCTTCGCGCCACGGTGGCGCTACCGGGAAGACGCGCGAATCATCGACGTTTCGACAAACCCGCGAAAAAAGTTCTTCGCGGGTAGTGTGTGCCGGGTTGCGGAAGGGTGACCGGTGAACGATCGAGCAGGAGACAACCCCGAGCGCCGTGCGCTCATCGTGCGCGGCGGATGGGAAGGGCACCAGCCGGTCGCGGCGACCGACCTCTTCGTGCCGTTCCTGCGCGATCAGGGATTCGCGGTGCGGATCGAGGACTCCAACGCCGTCTACGCCGATGCTCAGGCGATGGCCGAAACCGACCTCATCGTGCAGAGCGTGACGATGTCGGAGATCTCGGCCGATGCGCTCCGCGGCCTCATGGACGCCGTTGCGTCGGGGACCGGCCTCGCCGGTTGGCACGGCGGGATCGCCGACTCGTACCGCAACAGCTCCGACTACCTGCAGCTGATCGGCGGACAGTTCGCGACACATCCGGCGAAGGCCCCCGACGAGCGTGTCAACGACGAGACCGACAACTTCCTGCCCTACACGATCGAGATCACCCCGCTCGGGCGCGAACATGAGATCACTCGTGGCATCGGCGACTTCGACCTCGTCACCGAGCAGTACTGGGTGCTCCACGACGACCTCAACGACGTGCTCGCGACCACCATCCACCCGGTGCAGCCCTACCAGCCGTGGCACCGGCCGGTCACGTCGCCCGCGGTCTGGACGCGAGCGTGGGGGAGCGGTCGGGTGTTCGTGGCGACCCCCGGTCACAGTGTCGACGTGCTGCAGGACGACCGGGTGCGCTCGATCATCGAGCGCGGCATGCTGTGGGCCGCGTGCGAGCGGGCCTGATCAGAACGACGTCGCCGCCCTCGAGCGCACCCGGAACCACAGGCTGAGCTCCCGCGCCGCGCGGATCGTCGGGGCGGCACCTTCGACGTCATCCAGATCGTCGAAGGTGCTCCGGAAGCCCGGGGGGACGGTCTCCTCGTGATCGGGGACGCGCTCGAAGCCCATCGTCCACTCTGCGAAGTGGCGTTCGTCGACGCGGTCTTCGACCAGGGTGCGCACCGAGTGATGACGGGGGTCGACGGCGATGCTGTCGTAGAGCGTGCGGACCTCGGCGGCCGGGCCCTCGATCACCTGGAAGAAGCGTCCCGCGCGATACACGAGCAGGCCGGTGATGCCGGCGGCGGCGTTTCGCTCACGGCTCGCCCTGAGCAGTTCGGTGAGCTGGCCGTCGTCCAGCGGTTCATGGGAGGTGCTGGTGTAGAGCACCGACAAGAGGTCGTCGGATGTTCCTTGCGGACGCGTGGCTGCGCTTTCCCTCACGCGGTCTCCTTCATCTGCGTTCGTAGCCGATCCCGAGCGTCAGGGCCACCAGCCCGTGCATCGCCTCGGTCAGGTCGGCGTACTTCCCGACCGGTCGAGAGCGCATGTCGTAGGCGGTGAACCGACGGTCGCGCTCTCGGATGATGTATCCGAGCAACGCGCCGTTGCGGCTTCCGACGTGGAATCCGTCTTCCACACGCGACCAGACCACGCCTGCGCCAGGACTGCTGCCTCGATGGTTCACGAGCTGGCCTACTCATCCTGTTGCGCGCCGGTGGATCCACGCGTGACCCTCAGGGTGACACACGCGGGTCTCCGTCCGGTAGTCGGCCCGCGGCCGCGACGCGTGTGACCGATAACCTGACAGGGCAGGACGAGCCCGATTCGCAGGCGAAGGGAAGCATCGATGACGACGTCGACCGGCAGTGACCCAGGTTCCACCGCTCGGCCCCACGGGGTGGGCATCGTGGGGCTCGGGGTGATCTCGGGTCAGTACCTCACCACCTTCCGGGGTCGCGATGACGTCGCCGTCGTGGCCGTCGCCGATCTCGACATCGCCCGGGCCGAGGCGGTGGCCCGCGGCATCCCCGGATGCCGGGCCCTGTCCGTTCCCGACCTGATGTCCGATCCGCGCGTCGATACGGTGCTCAACCTCACCATCCCGGCGGCGCACGCCGAGATCGCCCTGCAGTCGCTCGCCGCAGGGAAGAACGTCTACGGCGAGAAGCCTCTTGCGGCCACCCTGGCCGATGCGCGAAGTGTCGTCGACGCCGTCCCGGCGGGTGCGTGGCTCGGCGGGGCTCCCGACACGGTGCTGGGCACCGGCATCCAGACCGCGCGCGCCGCTGTGGATGCCGGCCTCATCGGCCGGCCGGTGGCGGCGATCGCGACCTGGACCTCCGGTGGCCACGAGTCGTGGCACCCGCACCCCGACTTCTACTATCGCGAGGGGGGTGGGCCGCTGCTGGACATGGGGCCGTACTACCTCACGTCACTCGTCCAGCTGCTCGGCCCGGTCGTGCGGGTGAGTGGAGCGTCCTCGCGCTCGCGAGATGTCCGCCGCATCGCCACGGGTCCCCGCGCGGGGGAGGAGATTCCTGTCGAGGTCGACACCCACGTCACGGGCACCCTCGTGCACGCGGGCGGGGCGATCTCGACGGTGACCTTCAGCTTCGACGGGGGTGAAACCGGAGCGCCGCCGATCGAGGTGCACGGCGAGGCGGGCAGTCTGCAGGCGCCCGACCCGAATCACTTCGACGGCCAGGTGAGGATGCGACGCCACGGCGCACAGGAGTGGGCCGAGGTCCCGGTCGGAGCCGGTTATGTCGCGGCGGGTCGCGGTGTCGGTCTGGTGGACTTCGTGCGCCCGGGTGGCGGGCGCGCGAGCGGCGCGATGGCCCTGCACGTGCTCGAGATCATGTCCTCGCTCCTCGAGGCCGCCGCCGAGCGACGCTGGATCGAGCTGGTGACGACGGTCGAGCGGCCGACGCCGGTGCCCCTGACGCGTTTCGGCGCGCTGCCGCGCTGAGGGCCCCGTCCCGTCGCGCATCAATCCCCCACTGAAGGAGAAGCCCCATGAAACACCGTTCACTCGCCGGTCGTCGTGTCTCGGCGATCGGGCTGGGCGCGATGCCCCTGTCGATGAACAACGACCGGGTGTTCCCGAGTCGCGAAGAGGCGGTCGCCACCGTCCATGCCGCCCTCGACGCCGGAGTCACCCTCATCGACACCGCCGACATCTATGCGCCGCAGTGGGACCAGATGGGGCACAACGAAGAGATCGTGGCAGAGGCGCTCCGCACCTGGGGAGGCGATGCATCGTCGGTGTTCGTCACCACCAAGGGCGGGATCACACGGGCGGAGGGCGAGACATGGGGACGCGACGGATCGCTCGCCTACCTCCGCGCCGCCGTCGAGCGGTCGACGCGGATCCTGGGGGTGGACGCGATCGAGCTCTACCAGTACCACCGGCCCGACCGCTGGATGGTCTACGGCGAGATCATGCAGAACCTGAAGGCGCTGCAGGACGAGGGGCTGATCCGCCACATCGGCATCTCGAACGCGAGCGTCGAGGAGATCGACATCGCCGTGGAAGTGTTGGGCGAGGGCAACCTGGCGAGCGTTCAGAACGAGTTCTCGCCCAAGCATCCGGGATCGATCGACGAGCTCCGCCACTGCGCGAGGCACGGTATCGCCTTCTTGCCCTGGAGCCCCCTGGGGGGAACCGGGGGCGGAGCGCGCACGGTGGGCGATCGCTTCTCGGCCTTCGCCGAGGTGGCATCGGCGCACGAGGTGAGCCCGCAGCGCGTGGTCCTTGCGTGGGAGCTGGCACTCGCCGACACCGTGATTCCGATCCCTGGCGCACGGCGCGCCGCGTCCATCGTCGATTCGGCGGCCGCCGCCGATCTCGAGCTGTCCGAGGACGAGGTCGAGCGCCTGTCGTACTCGGTCGGTATCGATCCGCAGTAGCGCGGCGGAGGCTGTCCCCGCCGCTCCTGCGGGTCACTTCGCTCGGGAGGCGGAATCCGCGGCGCCCGCGCGCCAGCTCAAGAGCAGGATGACGGCAGCCGCCGTGGTGAGGATCGTCAGTCCGTTGCCCGCCAGCCACAGCACCGTCAGGTCGCGCACCCGATCGGCTGTCTCGCCGGGGTCTCGGAAGACAGGGTTGACGGTGGTGATGAGAAGCGTCTTCGACGTTGCGGCCACGGCGAGGAGGCCGAGCGCGACCCGGCCTCGTCGCGCGGCAGGAAGGGCCATCCGGTGCATGCGCACCACGAGCCAGACAGCAGCGGCTAGACCGATCAGCGACCACGGCATGTAGTAGTACATCGGGCTCCCGATCTCCAGGGCGCCGATGAAGGCGCCGGGGGAGGGGGCGACGAGGCTCCGCAACGCCGTGTTCTGCTCGTAAAGGTTTCCGAACGCGTTCTGGGCGAGAAAGAGCGTGGCCACGACGGTGAGCACGCGCGTACGGCGCAGCGGGGATGTCGAAAGCGGGGAGGGGGAGGTGAACGGGGGGCGGATGGGCAATGTCGTCATGACCGTCAGAATAAGGCACCTTATTCATCCTGTCCACCCGTGACAGAATCAAGCTCGTGACAGCGCTGCGCCCCGAAGACTTCCTCGGCTACCGACTTGTTCTCAAGAGTGCGCAGATGTCGCGACGCTTCGCCGATGAGCTCGCCGCGGTCGGGTTGCGCGTGACGGAGTTCAGCACGCTCGCCGTGCTCGCCGCTCGACCCGGAGCGACCGCGGCGGAACTGGCCGAGGCGGTTCTGATCTCGGCGCAGAGCATGGGGCCGCTGCTGGATAGGCTGCAGAAGATCAGGGCGGTCGTGCGACCGGAGCGTCGGGGCAAGGGCCGCGTCGCTCCCGCGGAATTGACGGATGAGGGGCGGCGCCTGCTGGCCGTCGCGTACGCGCGGGTCGAAGCGATCGAGGATGAATATCGCCGGCAGCTGGGGGAGGACTACGAGGTCTTCCACCGCATCGTGGATAGGTGGCAGCCTTAGGGTGCAACTCCGGCGCTTATTCGAATCTTTGTCCTGCTAACCGGATCTTCTGGCTCGTCTTGTCACGCAGATCATCGTGCTCTCCCGGCGATGTCGGAGGCAAAGCGTAGATTTGTTCTATGAACAGTTCCGGTGCGATGGCGACCACGCGGCGGTTGAGGGATGCCGCTGATCGTGTCGCTGCCGACCTGGAGGCCGCCTGCGGTGCGGCGTTGTCGTGTTCGGTGTCGGAGGTTGTCGCCGGGATCTGCGATGACGAGCTGTTGGCGCTGTTGTCGGATGCAGCGCAGGTGCGGGCGGCAGCGGACGTCATCACCGCTGCCGCGGCCGCGGAAGCAACCCGGCGCTCGGCACGGGAGCTGGGGTACGACGGGTTGGCGCAGCGCACGGGGCACCGCAACGGCACGTCGCTGGTGCAGACGATCACCGGGCAGACCCGCGCGGATGTGACCCGGGCGGTGAAGACCGGGGAAGACCTCGCACCGAGTTCCCCGCCGCCGGCGGTCTCGGGCGCGGAATCAGCGCCAGCGGTTCCGGCGACTCCGGAGTGGTTGCGGTTGCTGCGGGAGGCGTTGACGGGCGGGGTGATCACGCAGGCGCAGTTCCGGGCGATCCGCGATGGCCTGGGGGATCCGCCGGTCGAGCGGTACCCGGATCTGGATCCGGGGTTTCTTCCCGCGGCGTGGGTGACGGCGGTCGGGATGCTGCTGGAGGAGGCGGGGGTGTTCCCCGTCGAAGAGCTCCGAAACGCGGCCCGGATCGCCAGGGACCGGTTGGACCCGGTCGGGGTGACTGTGCGGTTCGAGGAACGCTTCGCGGCGCGGTCGCTACGGACATGGACCGATGAGCACGGGCAGCAACACGCGAAGATCGTGTTCGACGACGACGGGGCGGCGTGGGTGCAGGCGATCCTCTCCGCGGCGCTGCGCCCACGGCGTGGGCCGCGATTCGTCGAGTCACCGGCCGCGACGGCGGCCGACGGTGGGCGGGATGAGCGGTCGAATGAGCAGGTGCAGTACGACACGGTGCTCGCGATTCTGCGCACCGGCGCCGCCGCGGACCCGGCCCAATCGTTCGGGGACCGCCAACCTGGGGTACGGATCCTCGTCACCGCCGACACCCTCACCCCCGAGACCGACGCCGACGGGGTGATCCGGGTGCGGGTGGTCGGGGTGGGGCACCTCGAGGACGGTGGCGCGGCGATCCCCGGTGGCGTGGTCGACAGTTATCTGTGTGACGCGGGCGGTGTCCCGGTGATCCGCGACAGCACCGGCAGGCCCCTCGATGTCGGGAGGGAGCAGCGCCTGTTCACTCGAAAACAGCGTCTCGCGATCGCCGCCCGCGACGGCGGGTGCATCGGAGAGCACTGCACCGCTCCGTCGAGCTGGACCGAGATCCACCACCTGACCCACTGGTCCCACGGTGGACGCACCGACGTCGATGACGGTGTTCCCCTGTGTCGCAACTGCCACCTCGCGCTCCACAACCGGCGCCAGTGGATCACCCGCGAACGCGACCCCGACGGCGCCGACGCGTACTGGCTGCACTCCCCACCTGATCCGGTCAGCGGGGAAGCAGCTCCGCCCACTCGACTGAGGTCCCGCAGTCCGCTGCGCTTCACCGCCGCCTGACCCGGCGATGTGGATGTCGCCGCCTGACCCGGCGCCGTGGATGTGCGCACCGGTGGTGAGAGGAGCGCGGCGAGACGAAACGCGCTCCGGCGGTCGCACAGCACGTCGCAGGGGGCGCGTCAACAGGTGGTCGGGGCGCGCGGGAGACGGATACCGTTTCGGCATGAGCACGGCGAAGCAAGCGGCGCGGTCGGCGCACTCATCATCCACTTTCCGTGCCGTCGCGCGCGTCGGGTACGCCGTCCTCGGACTCCTCCACATCATCATCGGCAGCATCGCCCTCACGATCGCCACCGGCGCCGGTGGCGGCTCCGCAGACCAGAGCGGCGCGATGGCGCAGATCCGAGAGACGCCCTTCGGCCTCGTCGTGCTCTGGGTCATCGTCATCGGACTCGCCGCCCTTGCTCTCTTCGAGATCGCCCAGGCGTTCTTCGCCTCCGACTCGGACGGCGACAGCAAGAAGAAATGGGGCAGGCGCGTGAAGCACCTCGGCACCGCCGCCGCCTACATCGCGATCGCCGTGACCGCCCTCATCTACGCGCTGGGCGGAAGCTCCTCATCGTCAGGGTCGACGCAGTCACTCAGCGCCCAGCTGCTCGCCGCGCCGGGTGGAGTCTTCGTGCTCGTCCTCATCGGCCTCGTGGTGTTCGCCATCGGCGGCGCGTTCATCTACAAGGGCGCCACGAAGAAGTTCGAGGAGAAGCTCGACCTCCCCACCTCGCAGGTCCGGAAGGCGATCGTCGCGTTCGGCGTCACCGGGTACATCGCCAAGGGCGTCGCCGTCGGAGTCGCCGGCATCCTCTTCGTCGTCGCCGCTTTCACCCACGACCCCGAAGCCGCCGGCGGTCTCGATGGGGCACTGCAGAGCCTCGCGCAGCTGCCGTTCGGGCAGATCATCCTCTGGATCGTCGGTGCCGGACTCATCCTCTACGGCCTGTTCTGCTTCGCCCGCGCCCGCTACGCCCGCATGTGACACCGGTGGTGGATGCGGCGTCAGTCCACCGCCACCACGTCGACGACGATCGCGCGCTGCGGCTGCTGCACCATGGGCCGCAGTCCCACCACCGACAGCTGCCGGCCGGTCAGGACCGTGTCGACCGTCGCCCACTCCAGAGCCGACTGCCCGGCATCATGGTCGCGCGTGAGCGGCGAGAGCGCGAGACGGTACAGCCGGTCATCGTCCAGACCCGGCATGCGCACGCGCCCCGGCGGCCACGCGGCATCCGTCGCCGTCTGCACGATCGTGAACATCGCCTGCGAGCGATCCGCGGCGACGACACCGCGCACGTCCACCCCCGGGTCGGTGCCGTCGACATGCACCGTGCGACCGGTGGCGATCATCTCGCGAAGCGACTTCGCGTAGACCACCCACTCCGCGATGCGCGCGCGGGTGGCCGCGTCGGTGGCCGTGAGATCCCACTCGATGCCGACGTGCCCGATGAGGGCCACCGCGGCGCTCAGCTCGAGATCGACCGTCCGGCCCGACGTGTGGAGGTGCGGAGTCGTCAGGTGCGCGCCCATCATCTCCGGCGGCACGACGAGCCCGGTGTACCTCTGGTTGGGAAGGCGCTCGAGCGGGTCGAGGCTGTCGCTCGTCCAGATCCGGTCGGTGCGGTCGAGGATTCCCAGATCGACCCGCGCCCCGCCGGACGCACAGCTCTCGATCTCGAGTGCGGGGTGCGCGGCCTTCAGCTCGTCGAGAAGGCGGTACAGCGCCTGCGTGGTGGCATGGACCCGCGCGACTCCGCCAGGGCCCGCCGCCGCATCGACGAGGTCGCGATTGTGGTCCCACTTGAGGTACGCGATCGGGTACTCCTCGAGCAGTGCGTGCAGTCGCTCGGAGATGTAGCGATACGCGTCGGGGTGCGCCAGATCCAGCACCTGCTGCTGCCGTGCCGACGGGGGCAGGTCGGCGCGTCCGCGCAGGATCCAGTCCGGGTGCCGCCGGGCCAGCTCGCTGTCGGGGTTCACCATCTCGGGCTCGACCCACAGCCCGAACTCCATGCCGAGGGCCCGCACGTGGTCGACGAGCGGATGCAGCCCGTCGGGCCAGACGACGGGGTCGACCAGCCAATCGCCGAGACCGGCGGTGTCGTCGCGGCGGCCGAGGAACCACCCGTCGTCGAGCACGAATCGCTCGACACCCACGTCGGCGGCGGCGTCGGCGAGGGCCGTGAGCCGGGCCAGGTCGTGGTCGAAGTACACCGCCTCCCAGGTGTTGAGGGTGATCGGACGCGGACGGGACGGATGCTGCGGGCGCGCCCGCCACTCGTCGTGGAACCGGTGCGACAGCGCGCTCAGACCCTCACCCCAGGACCCCATCACGGGGGGTGTCGCGATCTCCTCGCCTGGAGCGAGCACGACCTCCCCCGGGAGGAACAGCTCGCCGCCGGCGAGGAACGCATCGCCGTTGCTCGTGCGCTCGGCGAGGACGCGGTGGTTGCCGCTCCACGCGACGTGGAGGCCGTGCACCAGTCCGGCTTCGAACCCGAAGCCCGGGCGCCCGGCGGCGAGCAGCACGGTGGCATCGGCGCCCGGCCGCCCCCGCCGACTCTCGCGCAGGTGGGTGCCGAGGGCGAGGGGCCGGCGCTGCGGCGCGCGCTCGCGCAGATGATGGCCGGTGGTGTCGAGGATCTCCGTCGCCTCCCAGGGCAGGGGGAACGTCGCCTGCAGCCGGTCGACCGTGAAGGCCGAGTCACCGGTGTTGCGCAGGGTCACCCGCTGGGTGAACACCCCCGCGACGCCGAGCGTCAGCTCGACCCGTGCGGAGAGACCCGCCGCGGCGTCGACGAGCTCGAGCGTCGCCGAGTGATCGTCGGCGGTGACCTGTGAGAGGGCGAAGAGGATGCTGCTGCCTGCGCCGCTTCGGTGGCCCTCGATGGCGGGGGTGAACATCCATCCGGCCGCCTCGGTGGGAACCACCGTGAGACGCGGTGTGGCGTCGAGACCACCCGAGACCCGCTGCGGGCGGGCGGCGACCGCGAGCGAGGAGAGTGCCGCGACGGGCAGCTCGCCGAGGTCGGCGCCCCAGTGCACGATCGTCGGGAGAGGGGCGGTCGACAGATCGAGGATGACACTCGTGCCGCCGCGTCGGAGATGAAGAACGTCGTCACGGGGGTTCATGACAATATTTCTATCAGGAAAATATTCCCCGACCGCGGTGAGGCCCGGTCGTAGGAGGCGCCGTGCTGACTGCAAGCGAGTCCGCCCTCGCGCGCGCCGTCCTGGTGCACGGCCCGATCGCCCGGAGCGCACTGGCGCACCGCCTCGCCCTGTCGCCGGCGACGCTGACGCGCCTGGTCAAGCCGTTCCTCGATCAGGGCGTGTTCGTCGAACGGCCGCACACGGTCGACGGCCTGGTGGGCCGCCCCGTCACCCCCCTCGACGTCTCCCCGGGGTGGGGTCGGTTCGCGGGGGTGAAGCTCACGGGCGACCGCGCCTATGCGGTCATCACCGATGCGCGGGCCGAGGTGCTCGCGCGCGGCGACCGGCCGCTCGTCTCGACCGAACCCGAGGCGGTGTGTGCGCTCATCGCCGACCTGGTGGACGGCCTCCTCGCCGGTGGCCTCCCCCCAGACCCCGTGCAGCTCCGCGCGGCCGGGGTGAGTCTCGGCGGCATCGTCCGGGCGGGACGCGCGGTTTTCGCACCGTTCCTCGACTGGGCCGACGTCGACCTCGCTCCGCTCCTCGCTCCCCGCCTCGGGGTGCCGGTGACGGTCGAGAACGACGTCATCGCGCTCACCGAGGCCGAGCACTGGTTCGGGCACGGCCGCGGCATCCCGGGATTCTCGCTCATCACGATCGGGGCGGGGGTGGGGCACGGGCTGGTCGTCGACGACCGCGTGGTCCGTGCGGCCGCGGGCGCCGACCTCGTGGGGCACGTGCCGGTCGCGTCGTCGGGCCCGGTCTGCCTGCTCGGTCACCGGGGCTGCGCCCAGATGCTGACGACGGCGGCGATCCTCTCCGAATGCGCCGGTGCGCTCGGCCGACCCGTCGCCTACGACGACCTCCGTGCCCTGGTGCTGAGGGGTGATGAGAGGATCGCCCCGATCATCGACGCGCTCGCCGACGCGCTCGGGAGCCTCATCGCGCTCGTGGCCGGCCTCACGCAGCAGCGTGCGGTCGTGCTCGCGGGCGACGGGGTCGGCCTTTTCGTCGCCGCGGAGGAGCGTGTCCGGGCAGCGATCGCCGCTGCCCGGGACCGGCGCGCCGACGCCGTCGAGCTGCATGTCGACGAGAGCGGCTTTCCCGCGTGGGCGCGAGGCGCGGCCGCGGTGGCCATCCAGGCGGCGGTCGACCGGATCGATCTCGCGAAGGCTCCGATCGTCTGAGTGTCACCAGCCGCTGCGGGTGGGCGTGTGCCCTCCGCGTGCATCATCCGGCATGGCCATCTCCGCCCGCATCCCGAGCAGCCGGACCGGCCGGTCGGGCTCGATCTTGGCGAGGAGAGCGGATGCGTCGGCGATCACCCTCTCGCGGTCGTGCGTCTCGGCGATCCGGCGGGTGAAGGTCTTGGTGAGAAAGGGCGCGTAGCGCACCTTGAGCCCGAGGCCGACGACGGGGCGCCCCTCGGCGGCGACGTCGTCGAGCACCTGCGCGAGCAGGACGAGCGCCGCCGCCTCGATCTCCTCCCGCGCGACGAGGTTCTGCTGGTATGTCGTCTCGCGGCTGTGCCCCCGTGCGACCCAGGGGGTGTCATCGACGACGTTCGATCCGTCACCGCGGCCGAGCTGGCGATACCACGGCCCCATCTTCGGCCCGAACTCCGCCGCGAGGGGCGCGGTCTCGGCGACCGCCAGGTCGCGCACCGTTCGGATGCCGAGCGCCTCGAGGCGCCGCGAGATCTTCGTGCCGACGCCCCAGAGCTCGATCGTGGGCCGGTCGCCCATCACTGCCAGCCAGGTGTCCGCGGTGAGGCGGAAGCGACCGCGCGGCTTGCCGAATCCGGTGGCGTTCTTCGCCCGCACGAGGGTGTCGCCGATGCCCACGCTGCAGTGCAGCCGGGTGCGCTCGAGCACCGCGCGCTGCAGGTTCTCGGCGTACCCCTCGGGGTCGGCGGTGGTGATGCCCACGAATGCCTCATCCCACCCGAGCACCTGCACCACGGCGCCGGGCTGGACGCGAAGCGTCGCCATCACCTCCTCCGAGGCGGCGGTGTACGCGTCGTGATCCACCGGCAGAATCACCGCGTCGGGCACCTTCCTCGCGGCGATCCGCAGGGGCATCCCCGACCCGACGCCGAACTCCCGTGCTTCGTACGACGCGGTCGAGACGACGGCGCGCTCCGTGGGGTCACCCCGACCGCCGACGATCACGGGCCTCCCGGCGAGCTCAGGGTGGCGGAGCACCTCGACGGCCGCGATGAACTGGTCGAGGTCGACGTGCAGCACCCAGCGACGCGTCTCTGCCTCGCTCTGGGCCATCGGCGTGCTCCGACCGGTCAGTCCTGGCCCACGGGCGGCGGGAATCCGAGCCGTGCGTGGCGTTCGCGGGCGAAATCCTGCGCGCGGGGCCCGGCGCCGAGGGCGCGGGTGGATGCCGCGAGCGCGACCCGCGCGAGCGTGATCACCGGCAGCGGCAGTCGGCGCAGCCCGAGCAGCTTCCGGTATTCGCGGGGCAGGCTCGCCACGGCTGCAGCGAACAGCAGTCGGTAGCTCACGCCCATCGAGCCGGGAAGCGGCACGCGGCGGAGGTACCGCACGACGTCGTCCACGCGCTCGTCGCGGCGCAGCTCGCCGGTGAACGCCGCGAGGCGTTCCCGCAGTGCGGCCTCGGTCTCGGGGGGATGAGCGACCCGCATCAGTCGGCCCGCCTGCGCCCACTCCCGGACGTAGGCGTCGCTTCCGCCCGGAATGGGTCCACCCCAGATCTTGTGCGCGCCGAGGAAGGCCTCGGTGAACGCCAGATGCACCCACTCGACGAGGTCGGCGTCGTCGGCGGAGTAGGCGCGCTCGCCGTCGGCGGCGTCGTACGTGCCCCGCACCCGCTGGTGCAGACGCCCGACTCGCGCGGTCTCGCGCCGGGCCTGCTCGGTCGAGCCGTAGGTGACGCACAGGATCCACCGCACGGTGCCCGACAGGCGCCCCATGGGATCGTCGCGGTACCGCGAGTGGTCGTGGACGCCGGCCAATGCGCCCGGGTGGAGCGCCTGGATGAGCAGCGCCCGGATCCCCGCGATCAGCGTGCTCGTGCCGGCGTGCACGGTCCACACGGCCCCGCTGTCGGCGAAGTAGCCGGCGTCGTCGCCGTCGGCGAGGGCCCGCACCCAGGGCGGGGTGCCGTTGGGGTCGCCCGACAGCGCGGTGAGCAGGCGAGAGCGCAGCGTCGACGAACGCGGGGGAGCGAGCGATCCGGTGCCCATGCTTCCAGCGTGCCACGCCTCCGCAGGTTAGAGACCGAGTCGCGCGAGGTAGTCGCCGACGAACCGGCGGTCGGGGTCCAGACGCGCCCGCAGCGCCGCGAAGTCGTCGAACCGCGGGTAGCGGCGACGGATCTCGTCGCCGGGCATCGTGAAGACCTTTCCCCAGTGCGGACGGGCCGAGGCCGGGAGAGCCGCTTCGAGCGTGGGGAGGAGGGCGCGCACGGCTGCTTCGTCGCGCTGCCACGTGAAGTGGATGCCGACGGTCGGGCGCCCGTACGCAGGGGAGAGCCACAGATCATCGGCCGCCATCGTGCGCACCTCGCACGTGAGAAGGAGCGGCGCGATCCGGTCGGCGAGCCCCCGCACGGCCTGGATCGCCGCTACGGCGTCGGCGCGGGCGACGAGGTACTCCGACTGCAGCTCTTCACCCGCCGAGGGGGTGAACGCCAGCCGGAAGTGCGGAAGCCGGTCGTACCAGGGCCCCGGGACGCCCTCCTGCGCCGTGCACGGGGTCGGGTCGATGCCGGGGATCGGATGACGGGGTCCGTCGGCGGCCCGGGCGCCGAACGTCGACAGGTCATCGGGGTCCGAAGTCGTCCGGGACTTGACCCACACCTGGTCGATGACGTCGGCGTCCGTCCACCGTGTGAACAGGCTCACGCTGTCGCCCGCACCGGTGAGCTCGTCGAAGCGGCTCAGCGCGTCATCCCATCGCACACCCTCGAAGACGGTCTGCGCGACGGTGAAGTGCGGCAGGGCGTCGAGGGTCAGGTGCGTGACGATGCCGAGCGCGCCGAGCCCGACGACGACGCCGTCGAATCCGTCCTCGCCCCGCGTGAGCGTCATGCGCTCTCCGGCGGCGGTGAGGAGTTCGACGCCGGCGACCTGGGTGCCGAGGGCTCCGACGCGGTCGCCCGACCCGTGCGTGCCGGTCTGCACGGCGCCGGCGACGGAGATGTGAGGGAGGGAGGCGAGGTTCGCCAGCGCGAGACCTTCGCGTTCGAGCACAGGCACCAGGTCGCCATAGCGGATGCCCGCGGGGATCCGCACGGTCTGGCGGTCGGGCGCGACGCTCACGCGGTCGGCGGTGGCGAGGCCGGCGAGGGAGATGATCACCCCGTCGGTGTCGGCGACGTCGTTGAAGGAGTGCCGGCTCCCCAGCACGCGGACGGTGGTGCCATCGCCACGCGCACGATCGAGGATGGCGCTCAGTTCGGCCTCATCGATCGGTTCGACGATGCGCGCAGCGCGGTACGTGAGGTTCCCTGCCCAGTTGGTGGTCACCCCACAGGTCTACCCGAGATCGGCGACCGTCCGGGCCAGCGCGACCGCATCGGCGGCGAGGGCGGCCGAGGTATCGGCATCCTTCATCCACAGCGGAACAGCGCGGGCGACGATCCCCGCGGCCTCGATACCCGGCACCACCGGTGAGTCCTCGTCGTCGACCAGCCAGCCATCCAGCACGCCGCCGGCGGCGCGCGCGCCGTAGTGCCGGGCGACGGCGCCCGCGTCGGCGTCGACGCCGATGACGGCAAGGCACGCCTCGGCCATGCCCCGCACCGCGGCCCCGCCGATGATCGGCGAGACGCCGACGATCGGCGCGGATGCGGTGGCGAGCGCGGCGCGGATACCCGGGATCTCGAGCACCGGGCCGATCGAGACCACGGGGTTCGACGGGGCGACGAGGATGACATCCGCGGCGGTGATCGCGTCCAGCGCGGCCGGGGCGGGGCGCGCCGCGTCGATCCCGTTCTGCTCGAACCGCGCGACCGGAAGGCGCGCGCGGTGCCGGGTCCACCACTCCTGGAAGTGCAGCCGCTCGCCGTCCGGCGTGACGATGTGGGTGTCGACCTCGTCATCGGTCGCCGGGTGCAGGGTCACGCCGAGGTCCCACCGGGCGCCGAGACGCCGCGCGACCTCCGTGGGGGTCTCGCCGGCGCGGAGCCACGCCGTCCGGGCGATGTGAGTGCCGAGATCGAGGTCGCCGAGGGTGAACCACTCGGGGGTGACGCCCCAGGTGCGAAGCTCCGCCGACACGCGTTCGCTCTCGCCGCGCCGGCCCCAGCCGCGCTCTTCGTCGTTCTGCCCGGCGAGGGTGTAGAGGATGCTGTCATGGTCGGGCCAGATGCGAAGACCCGCCAGCCACCAGTCATCCCCGGTGTTGACGACCACGTCGATGGTGTGGTCCTCGTCGCTGCGGCGAACGAACTCCCGGACGCCGCGCACGAATCGTGCGCCGCCGACGCCCCCTGCGATGACGGTGATCTTCACCCGTCAACGCTACCCGCGCGCCGAGTCAGAGTTCGACGCGCGTCACCTCGCGGAGAGCCCGATCGTCGACGACCGCTGTCATGAGCGTGTGATGCGGCTGACGCCGACGATCGGTGGGCGAGCCGGGGTTGAGAAGGCGCAATCCCGACGCGGTTGTCGTGTCCCAGGGGATGTGGCTGTGTCCGAAGACGAGCACATCGAGGTCGGGGTAGCGCAGCGTCATCCGCCTCTCCCGGCCCTTCGCATCGCCGGTCTCGTGCACGACGCCCCATCGCACTCCCTCGATCGTCCGCGCGGCGAACTCGGGGAGACGGGCCCGCAGGTCATCGCCGTCGTTGTTGCCGTACACCCCCAGCACCTCGCCGTGGCCCTGCAGGTCATCGAGCACGCCGACAGTCACCCAGTCGCCGGCGTGGATGATGAGATCGGCGGCGTCGGCCTCACGACGCACGGCATCGGGCAGGCTGCGCGCCCGCCCGGGGATATGGGTGTCGGAGATCAGCAGCAGGCGCGTCGGCATGGATCGAGTCTGTCTGACCATCGCCGCCCGGCGGCCGCTGTGCCTACGATGGGCACATCCTCGCCGTCGACATCGAGGAGGTCGGCATGGTCCAGGTTCGTGTGATCGGCGTCGCGCTCGACGCCGCGCGCCAGTACGTGATCCTGCTGCGGCCGATCACCGAAGAGGTGGACGGTCCGCGGATGCTCCCCATCTGGATCGGCGCGCAGGAGGCCACGTCGATCGCCATCGCCGTCGAGGGCGCCGAACCGCCGCGCCCGCTCGCCCACGATCTGATGAAGACCCTGCTCGAGACGGTGTCGGCGCAGGTCGAACGGGTCGAGATCACCCGCATCGACGACGGCACCTTCTACGCCGAGATCACTCTCCTGCTTCCGGGTGGCCGGCGCGTGCTCGACGCCCGTCCCTCCGACGCGATCGCGCTCGCCTCCCGCGTCGGCGCACCGATCTGGGTGGCCGACGAGGTGCTGGCCGACGCCGGCATCCCGGTGTCGGCGATGGAGTTCGAAGACGACGACAGGCTCGAGGAGGAGAAGCTCGAGGAGTTCAAGCGCTTCCTCGACGAGGTCGACCCGGAAGACTTCCAGGGCTGACGCGCAGGGCGACCTCAGGGGGCCAGGTTGGGCAGGATGCGGGTGCCGAACTCGTGTCGCAGGGCGCTGCGCGCCGCCAGCCATCCGGCCATCCCGTGCACCCCGGGCCCCGGACTCGTCGACGCGCCGCAGAGGTACACCCCCGGTATCGCGGTGCGCCAGGGCTCGGGGGAAAGGGTCGGGCGCCCCAGGAGCTGGCGCACATCGGGGAGGCCGGCGGCGATGTCGCCGCCGGGGTAATTCGGATTGTGTCGCTCCATCTCGACGGCGGTGAGCGTGGAGCTGGCGACGATCACATCGCGGAAGCCCGGGGCGAACCGTTCGATCTGTGCGATGACGGCCTCGGTGACGTCGACGGCCGATCCCGCCGGCACGTGCGTGTAGGTCCAGAGTGTGTGCATGCCCGCCGGCGCGCGGCTGTCGTCGAAGGTGCTGGGTTGGGCCACGAGCACGTAGGGCCGCTCGGGCACCCCGCCGCGTGCGACGACGTTCTCGGCCGCCGCCACCTCCGCCCGGGTGCCGCCGACGTGCACCGTCCCTGCACGACGGACGGCGTCATTCGCCCACGGCACCGGGCCGGAGAGGGCGAAATCCACCTTGAGGACGCCGTTGCCGTACCGGAACCGCTCCAGCGCGCGGCGGTACGCCGCCGGCATCCTCCCACCGGCGAGCCGGATGAGCGCGGCCGGGGTGACGTCGAGCAGCACGGTGCGCGCCGGCGGGAGCTCGTCGAGGCTCGTGACCTCGGTGTCGGTGACGATCTCGCCGCCGTGGGCGAGCAGATCGTCGGCGAGGGCGTCGGCGATCGCCTGGCTGCCGCCGATCGGGATCGGCCAGCCGCGCGCGTGCGCGTAGGTCGTGAGCGCCAGTCCCGCCGCCGCCGACGCCGCGCTCGGCAGAGGAAGGATGGTGTGGGCCGAGACCCCGGTGATCATCGACGGCGCGATGTCCTCGGTGAACGGGGTGTTCCACCAGCGACCGGCTTGCGACAGCGCGGCCAGACCGAACGCGACGGGTGCGATCACGTGCGGGGGGACGCGCACGAGCGGGTGGGTGGTGAAATCGGCGATCTGATCGGATGCGGCGACGAGGGGTCCGAGGAGAGCGCGATAGGCCGCGCCGTCGCGGCCGAGGTCGTCGGCGGTGCGGTCGAGGTCGCGGTAGGCGACGCCCGCGCGTCCGCCGTCGAGAGGATGGGCGAAGGAGATCGCCGGCACCTCGAACCGGATGCGGTCGCCGAGCCCGAACTCGCGGAAGAACGGCGACGCCAGAGCAAGCGGGTGCACCGCCGAGCAGACGTCGTGGCGAAACCCCGGGAGGGTGAGCTCGGATGTCGCGGTGCCGCCGCCGACGGCGCCGAGTCGCTCGTAGACCCGGACGCCGAGCCCTGCCCGGGCCAGCGTGACGGCAGCGGCCAGGCCGTTGGGCCCCGCGCCGACGACGACGGCGTCGAGTTCGCCCGCCCGCCTCATTCGCGCGCCGCTTCGGCCGCTTCAGCCGCCTGGGCGGCCTCTTCGGCTTCGTGATCGTCCGCGACATCGGGGGAGGAGGGGCGCCCCGCCTCTTCGTTCTCCTCTTCGGCGGTGGTCTCGCGCGTGCGGGCGTGGCGGCCCTCGGCCAGATACGCGAGGCGGTGGAGCGTCTCGGCGTTGCGCCGATGAAGCAGCAGATCGAGAAGCAGATCGGGAATGTAGCGGGGAGGACCTGCGATGGCCTCCTCCTGCAGCCGCACGACACAGCCTTCGCCGCGCGGCTTCACGTCGATGGAGATGCGGGCTTCGCCGATCGGCCAACCGGTGGCGACCATCACCGCGCGCCGCGGCGGGCTCCATTCGGTCGACATCGTCTCGTCGTTGATCAGAACGGGCCAGGCGCCGAAGGAGTGGTGAAGACGCGAACCCGCCGCGGGCCAGTCGGCGTCGACATCCCGCATGCGTGACGCGCCGACCACCCACGTCGGGAAGAGCCATCCCTCGGCGAGCACCTCGAAGACGCTCTCGGGCGCGCACGTCATCTCTCGTGTGTTGCGTGACATCTCGGCCTCCACCCGGGCGATCTCGTTCCGGATGTCTCGACCGTAGGTCCAACCGGTCGCGACGCGCACCCGGTTGACAGGTCGCTCACCGCTTCGATCTGCGCCACCACGGTCGTGCGGGTGGGGCCTCGTCGGGAGCCGGCATCCGCGCCCGGCGGCGTGCTGCCCACTCCGCGACCTCGGCGTCGACGTCGCGGAGGGCGGTGACCACGGGCGGGCCGCCGAGCAGCTGCATCCGTGCGAGCTTCACCCGTCGGTTGAAGTCCTCCACGGCCTCGCGCACGTCCTCCTCCCGCGAGAGGGCGTCCAGTCTCCCCGACAGTTCGGCGTCCTCGACCCGCAGGGTCAGCGCCGGGGGACCGAGCCCCGTCAGCTGCTCGCGCTCGATCTTGCGACGGATCCACCAGTCCGGGTCGTGGGCGCGTCCGAGATCGGGGAGGGGCTTGCCGGCCCCGGGAAGGTCGTCGAAATCCCCTCGTCGGATCGCCTGCTGGATGGCGACCTCGACGTAGGCGGCGCGTTCCGCCGGAGTGGACGTCGGCGCCTTTTCGAGGTTCTCGCCCGTCGCGTCCGGGGTCTCGTCCTGCTGCAGCCGTTCGACGCGGTAGCGCGCGGCGCGGAGCCTGGGATCCTCCATGCTCGTCCACGGTACGCGCCCGAGGTGCCGAGCGGGCCGCACGCCGCATTCAGCCGCCGAAGCGCAGCCGACGGCGCGGCGCCCACGCCGCGTCGACGACACCCGCCAGCAGCACGATCGTCGCGGCGAGGAACGGCAGCGTCAGCGCGGCATCCGTTCCCAGGTACTCCGCGACGACGCCGGCCACCGCGGTCGAGGCCGACTGTCCGACGACGATGCCCGAGCCGAGCATCGTCATCACCGTCGACGAGCGCCCGAGAGGGCTCCGGTGGGCGGCGAGGCTGTACTGGGTGACGAGGGTCGGGCCGATGCCCACACCGATGAGGAGAAGGGTGAGGGTCATGGCCACCACGCTCGTTACGAACGGGAGCGCGAGGGTGCCGGTGACGAGAACGGCGGCGAAGACGATCCAGCGTGCGCCGAGCGTGAACCGGGCGGGGAACGCCGCGACGCCCAGCGCCAGCGCCGCCGAGCCGAGTCCCATCGCGCCGTAGACGACGCCCGCCTGCTCGGCGATGCCGCGGTCGGCCATGAACGAGGTCAGCGAGGTGAGCATCGTGCCGAAGAAGAGGCCCATTCCCAGAGCTCCCACCACGGGTGCCGCGACCCGGATGAGCTCGCGCGCCGGGGCCGGTGCGGGGGCGCCATCACGGAGGCCGGCCTCGACGCGGGCGGACGGATGCAGCGCGAAGGCCGACACGAAGATCACCGCGAGGGCTGCGGCGCCGAGGACGGGCGCGACGGGATCGAGCGTGGCGGCGAGGACGCCGACGATCACCGGTCCGAAGACGAAGACGATCTCGTCGGCGGCCGACTCGTAGGCCATGGTGCCGCTGACAACGGCGTGCCGGCGGGCGGGATCGATGGCGCGGGTGATGATCCCCACGAGGCGGCTCCGCGAGAACGGGGCGACCTGGGGTGTGGACGCGCCGATGAGGAACCCGGCGGCCAGCACCGCCGCATCGGGCACCGGTGCGAATGCCAGCCACGCGATCGCGACGAGCAGCAGGCTGTTGACCAGACCCGCGCACAGCAGCACCCGTCGTTGACCGAACCGGTCTGCCGCCGCCCCCAGAAGGGGGCCGAACATCGCGGTTCCGAGGCCGGTCACCGCGGCGGTCACCCCGCCGAGGGCCAGCGAGTCGCGGGCCGAGACCACGAGGGTCAGGAGTCCGACGACCACCATGGCGAACGGCAGACGCGCGACGAGCGCGATGGGGAAGTACGACAGACCAGCGGCCCGGATCAGGGAGGTCGGGCGGGGCGCAACAGAAGAAGTCATATGCATCAGGTCGATTCGGTCGGCCGCGCGGATCGTCCGGCGGCGTTTCGTGCCGCCTTTGCGCGAAGCGCGAGGTGATGCACAGAGCCCGATGAGTCTACCAAACCCCCTTCCGCGGCAGCATCCGTGGCGTTCAGTGAACTCCCAGGATGCCGGCACCGCCGCGGAATCGCGGGCGTCTGCCGCGTGGACGGGTGGTGCTGGCGGGTCACGACGCCATCCGATCGCGGGGGTTCTCCGGATCACCCCACGTGCGGCGGAAGTCGCACACGACAGATGGAAGGAAATGAGAATGCGTAAGAACATCACTCGCGCCGGAGTCTTCACCGCAGGCCTCGGAATCGCCGCCCTGACCGTGACCGGCCTGGCACTTCCGGCCAACGCCGACACCGTCTCGAGCGCCGACGAGACGCAGACCACGGTGTCGGCTCTGACGACCCTCGAGGCCTTCCAGGACATCCTCAACGACGCGCTGCAGGCCAGCGGCAACTCCGCGCAGACCGGTGACGTGAGCGTCGACGGTGTCGACGGCGGGCTGGTCAACGGCCCGATCGTGAGCGGGCCCGTGGTGGACGACGTCGCCAACGGCCCGATCCTCTCGGGCAACGACACCCCGATCGCCTCGGGCAACGAGGTTCAGGCGCCGATCGCCTCGGGTAACGACACCTCGGTCGATGCCCCGATCGGTTCCGGCAACGAGGTCGCCTCGGGCAACGACACCGACACCTCGATCGGCGACATCGGCGCCTCGGTCGGCGACGTCGTCGGCGATGTCTCCGGCGAGGTCGACGGCCTGGTCAGCGGCCTGCTCGACTGACCCCCTGAACGGACGCCCCTCCTGGACGTCAAGACGAAGCGGCGCCGGCGATCCCGGCGCCGCTTCGGCGTTCTGCGTCGGCGAACGCCCTCAGGAGAGCTCGGTCCGCCACGAATGGCGGGGCTCGTAGCCGAGCATCCGGCGCGCCTTGTCGATCGACAGCAGGGTGTCGTTCTCTCCGATCTCGCCGCGCACCTCGACGTCGGGGAACACCTCGGCCAGCAGTTCGGCGTTCGGGCGGGTCATCACGGTGTCGGCCGCCGCGATGATGAAGGGTTCGAATCCGGGCTCGGCCACGCGCAGTGCCCGCTCGATCGCCTGGGCGCCGTCGCGGGCGTCGATGTAGCCCCACAGGTTCCACTTACGGCGCCGGGGGTCGGCGTCGAACGACGGGAACTCGGCGTAGTCCTCGGGCACCATGACGTTCGAGAAGCGCAGTGCGGTGATCGACAGGTCGGGGTGCCAGCGCACGAGCTCGCGCGCCATGCGCTCTTCGAGGGTCTTCACGAGCGAATAGACGCTCTCGGGACGCGGCTCGTACTCCTCGTCGACCGGGGCGTACGGCGGCGGCACGTCGAAGGGGAGACCCAGCACCGTCTCACTCGATGCGGCGACGATCCGGCGCACCCCCACGCGGATGGCGGCGTGGAAGACGTTGAAGGTCGCCGCCATGTTGTTGTGGAAGGTCGCCACGTCGCTGCGCAGTCCCGGTGCCGGGATCGCCCCCAGGTGCACCACGGCGTCGACACCGTCGTGCTGATCGTTCACCGCGCCCAGCGCGTCGACGACCTGGCCGTAGTCGGTGAGATCGACCTGGACGAAACCCGGGCCGCGCTCGCCGGCGACGTCGAGGCCGATGACCTCGATGCCGCCGGCGCGCAGCTCACGGGCCACGACCGTGCCGAGCTTGCCGGAGGATCCGGTGAGGGCGATGCGCGTCACTGACATGTGTGTGCTCCGTATCCGTGCCCGATCTCGGTCGTCACCGCCTCTCCGTCGATGGTGGCGGATGCGGTGACCTCGACCTCTCCGGGCTCGATCGTCGTCGTGCGGGAGGCGAAGGCCTGCGAGACGACCTTGCCGGGGGCGAGGGAGGCGACCGTCTTGCTGCCGTAGGCGGTGGAGACCTCCACCGTCACGGGCACCTCGTCGGTGTTCTCCACACGGACGACCAACTGTACCTTTCCGACCACGCACCGGGCCGCGGTGGAGACCTCCACGGTCGGACCGGCGGCGGGGAGGTCGATGGTCTGCGGGTCGACGCTCTCGAGGGTCGGGGTGACCTTCTTCATCAGCCCGTCCTCGCCGAACTCGAGCCTGTCGATCGTCGTCTCGCGGTTGTTGCCGTTGCCGCCGGGCATCGCGAACCGGTGGTAGGCGATGTACCAGTCGTCGGTGCCGGGGACGTTGACGATCGAGCTGTGGCCCGGTCCCTTGATGCCGAGGGACAGGTCCTTCTCGAGGATCACGCCGCGGTAGGTCCACGGACCGTTCATGCTCGTGGCGGTGGCGTAGCCGACGCGGTAGTTCTCCGACCCGGTGTCGTCGATCGCGTAGGTCAGGTGGTACAGACCGTTGCGGTAGTTGAAGAACACCCCTTCGCGGAAGTCGGTCAGACCGTTGATCCGCTGATAGGTCCCGGGCTTGATCGACACCATGTCGTCGTTCAGCTCGGCGAGCACGGGGCTGCCGTTACCCCAGCCGAGGTACCACTTGCCCGTCACCGGGTCGTGGAACGCGGCCGGGTCGATCGCCTGGCCCGAGGTGACCGCCTCGTTGTTGACGATCATCGGCAACGGCTGTGCGACGAACGGACCCTCCGGGCTGTCCGCGACGGCGACACCGAGCGTCTTGCGGTTGTAGGTCGGGTTGTGGCCGGAGAAGTAGAAGTAGTACTTCCCGTCGCGCTCGATGATCGTGGGCGCCCACGCGTTGCCGGTCGCCCACGGCACGTTGCCGTTCTCCCCGTCGAGGGTCAGGAACGGCTCCTCCGAGCGCTCCCAGTCCACGAGGTTCTTGGACTTCCAGACGTAGAACTCCTTGCCGCCCCAGCCGGGGAAGCCGTCGGAGGTCGCGTAGATGTAGTACGTGTCGCCGAACACCGCGATGTTCGGGTCGGCGTACAGGCCCGGAAGGATCGGGCTCTTCATCTCGCGCGCCTCGATCGTCCACGTCACCGTCTCGCCGCCGCCGGTGGTGAGGGTGTAGGTGACCGGAGAGGAGAGATCGACCGTCGTTCCGCTGGCGGGCGACACCGTCACGCCCTCCACCGTGGTGAAGGTCGGCGCGAGCGCGGTGAGGTCGGTGCCCCGGTTGACGGGGAGGACGACCGAACGCGCGGTGCTGTCGGTGATGGGGGCGATCTTCAGCGCCGACGGGTCGCTCAGCGACACGTCGATGAGCTGGTCGTCGACCCCGGCGTTGCCGAGGATCTCGGTGGCCGAGAGTGCCCGGTTGTACACCCGGATGTTGTCGTACCACCCCTGGAAGAACGCGTCGCCCTCGTAGAAGGATCGTCCGAGGTAGCCGAGCAGGTCGTCGCCGAGTCCGCCGACCGTGGTGCTGAGCGAGGCGTTCTCGCCCACCTTCACGCCGTCGATGTACAGGGTCATCGTGTTGCCCTCGAACACGACGTCGTAGCGGTGCCACTGGCCCGAGGCGGTGGTGCCGGTGACGGCCGATTCGTTCTGCCACGACTCGGTGGTGATGGCGCTGCGCACATCGCCGCCGCGGACGCGGAGGAAGTAGTAGTCGATGTTGCTCTTCCCGAAGGCGAACGTGAAGAAGTTCCCGCTCGTCCGCTCGGAACGGATGTCCATCGACACCGTCATGGTGCTCCTGCCGTCGAAGAACCCGGTCGGGAACGACGCATAGCCGCCGGATGCCCCGGTCAGACGCAGTGCGCTGCCCTTCGTGGCGTCCGTGCCGACCGCTGCCGCACCGTGCGCGGTGAGGTCGGCATCCCCGACGGAGTCCGTCAGGGTCCCGTCGTCGAAGGTGTACTCCGCGATCGGGCCCTGCTGGGGCTCTTCGGGCTCCTCCGGGTCGACGGGGGAGTCGCCGTAGGCGGCGAGGAGGCGTTCTTCTTCGGCAGCCGAGAGGCGCAGGACCGAGCCGTGGCGGAAGCGCTGGTCGAACGAGTACTGGTCGGGGCCGGCACCCACGCTGAGCTCCTCGAACTCGAGGCTCTCCAGGGTGTCGGCGATGTGGCCGTAGTAGCCGCCGTCGTCGCCCATGATCGCCCAGCGGCCGTCGGGCAGCTGGTAGACCGTGTGGCCCTCCATGCGGGTGCGGAGGCCGAAGTCTTCCGCCTCGTCGCGCGCGACGACCGTGGTCCACGGTCCGTCGAGGCTCGGGGCGGTGTCGATGACGGTCCACCAGTCCGAGGTGGAGAAGCGGTAGTAGGTGTCGCCCTCCTTCGCGATGGAGGAGTCGATGATGTTCGGACCGGTCTGCCCGTCGCCCTGGGCGTTGAGGGATGCCCAGACCTCGGGCTCGGTGAAGGTGACGAAGTCGCGGGTCTTGGTGAGGTACACCCGCAGCGCCCAGTCGGCCGTGTTGTTCTCGCGGCGATCGCGGGCCGACCAGTACACGTAGTACTCGCCGGTCTCGTCGTTGTAGATCGCCTCGGGGGCCCACACGTTTCCGGCGTGCTCGAAGCCTGCGAACACGATGCGCTGGTCGCTCCAATTCACCAGGTCGGTGGATTCCCACACGACGTGGTTCTGACTGGCGTTCAGCTGGTCCCATCCGGATCCGCCGGGACCGCCGCCCTCGGCGTGGAGGTCGGTGCCGATGATCCAGTACTTGTCGCCCTCGGCGGAGCGGACGAGGTGCGGGTCACGCACGCCGAGATCGCCACCCAGGTTCGCCAGAATCGGCTCATTGTCATTGAGCTTCGACCACTGCAGACCGTTCTCGCTGTGGCCGAAGAAGATCTTCTCGTATCCGCCCTCGGCCGCGAAGTGCGTCCACAGGTATCCGGCGGTGTAGTCGGTGTCGAGGCCCTCGGGGGCGGCGACGACCGTGATGGGGATCTGACGGCTCGCGTCGGTGTTCGCCACCGTCGCGGTCAGGGTCACCGTGGTGTCCTCGGCCCCGCGGGTCACGACGCCGGCGGCCTTGCCGTCCTGCGCCGTGGTGGTCACAACGCCCGCCGGCGATGCCGACCACGAGATCGAGGTGCCGTTGACCGACCCGGTCGAGGGCAGCGTGATGTTCCCGCGGACGTCGTCGGCGTTGGGGATCTCGATCGCATCGAGGTCTTCCTGCGCGAGGGTGTCGTCCCCGGGCATGGCACGGACCGTGACCTCGAAGGCGCGCGTCTGGGTGGCGCCGCCGCGGGTGAGGGTCGCCGTGAGGGTCGCCGTCGCGTTCGGCTGACCGCTTTCCGGCCGGGTGATCGCCCCGGCTGCGGTGATGACGCCGGGGTCGCTCGTCGACCAGGCGATGCTCGCGCCGTTCACGCCGGCCGCGGGAAGGGTCAGGTTCGCCGTGAGGCCGGAGACATCGCCGAGGGAGATCGCCGCGGCATCCCGAGCCAGCTTGGTGGCGTCGTCGGGGTGGAGTGCGGCGACCTCGGTGGCGCTGAGCGCACTGTCGTAGATGCGGAAGTCGCGGACGCTGCCGGCGAGGCGCCGGTCGGCGTCGTAGTTCGAGCGGCCGATGTAGTTCGCCGTCGTCACGCCGCCGCCGAGGGATGCGGGGGTGATCGTGACGTTGGTGTTCTGGGCCACCTGCACGCCGTCGAGGTAGAGGCGCGCGGTGTTCGTGGCGTCATCGAGGGTGTAGGTCAAGGTCTTCCAGACACCGCGGGGCAGGTTCTGACCGCTGGCGGTGTTCTGCTCGCCCTGCCAGTTGTTGGGGGAGATGGTGCCGCGGTAGGCGTTGCCCGTGGTGAACAGGTAGCCGTTGCCGGAGTTGGACGTCGCCGGGGTGCCGAGACCCCAGATGAAGTACGGGGTCGCCTGTTCCTGGCGGATGAGCACCTCGGCGCTGACGGTGACGGAGTTCAGCCCCGCCAGGATGTTGTCGGGCAGCTTCACGTGGTCGTCGGCGCCGTCCAGGCGCACCCCCTCGTCGCCTGCGAGGGTCGGACCGCCCACGTACGTCGCATTCCTCCCCGAACCCGAGACGTCGACCGCCACCGCGCCGGAGGTCTCGTCGAGCGGGTAGTGGGCGACCAGTCCCGTGTCGCCGAGCGCCGGGGGCGTCACCACCACCGCGCCGGTCAGCCCCAGAGCCAGGGCCGTGAACGCCGCCAGCACACCTCGTGAACGTCTCATCGCACTCCCTCGTGAACGGATCGGGCCACCATGCCCGAACCCGTTGGATGTTATCGCTCACAGTTTTCGAAACTCAACCCCCGAATTCGCTTGACACTGTGCGGCACGGGCTCTTACGGTAGGGAATCGCCGGGGATGTTCCCGGTAACACCCTCCCCCGGGTGGACGACCTGCACCGTCGCAGTGAGCGACACCGACCTGCATCGTCGCAGACAGGAGACCTCAGCTCATGCCCCAGCGATCCCTCGTACGCACGCCCGCCCGACGACGGACGCGCTGGAGCGCCCTCGTCGCGGCGGCCGCCGTCGCCGTGGCCGGCACGATCGTCCCCGCGACCGCCGCCCAGGCTGACATCGGTGTGGATCCGCTGATCCACTACACCTTCGACGAGGCCACCGGCACGACGATCGCCGACGCGAGCGGCAACGGCAACGACGGCGTCCTCCGCCAGTCCGGCGGCACGATCGACGGCGGCGTGCTGTCCCTCCCCGGCGGCCCGCGGGGGAGTGCCGCCTACGTCGAGATCCCGACGGCAGGCCTGGTCGGGAAGAAGGACCTCACCATCTCGACCTGGCTGAGTACCCGTACCGGCCCCGCCAACGTCGCTGCCGCGTTCATCGGCGCGCCCGTGGCATCCGGTGCCTCGTTCTCCAGCGCCTACTGGCTGATGAACCCCACCAACCTCAGCGGCTATGTGAAGTCGGTGGTCACGAACACCGTCAACGCCGGATCCCCCTGGACGACCGAGGTCGGCGCGGGTGCGACCAACACCCCCACGATCGGGGCGCGCACCCCGGCCGGCATGTCGCTCTACACCACGGTCATCGACGGCACCGACGGGCAGCTGCGCGTCTACATCAACGGTGCGCTCATCTCGCAGACCTCGATCGGCCGCAACGTGGCGTCGTTCGGCTCGTCGCTGGTGTCGTACCTCGGCCGCTCGACCTACAACGACGCCAACTGGAACGGGCAGATCGACGACTACGCCGTGTATCCCGCCGCGCTGGAGACGACGGAGGTGGCGGCGCTGTTCTCGGGCCAGGCCATCGACCGCGCGATCGGCGCGGTCGAGATCGCCGACACCGCCATCGCCGACTTCGCCCTGCCCACGAGCAGCTACGGGGTCGCGATCGCCTGGGAGTCGGATGACGCCGCCATCGCCGTCGCCGGCGGCGCGGCCGATGTGACCCGCCCCGCCTCCGGGAGCGGCGACCGGACGGTCACGCTCACCGCGACCTTCACCGCGCCCGACGAGGTGCGCACACAGACGTACACCGTCGTCGTGCCCGAAGACCTCGCCGACGCCGACAAGGTCGCCGCCGATCTCTCAGCGCTCGAGATCGCGGGGGCCGACGACATCCGCACCAACGTCTCGGTGCCGGTGACCGGAACCCAGGGCTCGGAGATCACCTGGACGGTCACGGAGGGCGCCGGGTTCGCCGCGCTCCGCGCCGGGGTCCGCGAGGGATATCAGACGGTCGACATCGAGCGCCCCGCCTCCGGAGCCGATGCCGCAGAGGTCGAACTCACCGCGACCGCCCGCAACGGCTCGGCGGAGCAGTCGCGCACGTTCCGCCTCGCGGTGCAGCCCATGCCCACGGCGACCGATGACACCGAGGCCTACGTCTGGGCCTTCTTCACCGGGGAGGGCGCCGGCGCCGAGCGCGTCAGCCTCGCCGCGTCGAAGGGCAACGACGCGCTGGACTGGAACACCCTCAACGACGGTGAGCCGATCTTCACCTCCACCCAGGGCACGACGGGGCTGCGGGATCCGTTCATCATCCGCTCCCCCCAGGGCGACCGGTTCTACATGCTCGCAACCGACCTGAAGATCGACGGCCTGCCCGGCGGCTTCGGCACCGCGCAGATCTCCGGCTCGCGTTACATCGAGGTGTGGGAGTCCGACGACCTGGTGAACTGGTCGGAGCAGCGGCACGTGAAGGTCTCGTCCGACTTCGCCGGCAACACCTGGGCGCCGGAGGCGTACTGGGACGAGGAGCTCGACACCTTCGTGGTGTTCTGGGCCTCGAACCTCTACGACACCCCGAACGCCGCGGACCGCACCGCGGTGACCTACAACCGCATGATGTACGTCACCACCGACGACTTCCGCACCTTCTCCGAGCCGCAGCCCTGGATCGACGTCCGTCGTGGGAACGGCCTCGGCACCATCGACTCCACGGTGGCCAAGGTCGGCGACACCTACTACCGCTTCACGAAGGACGAGGCGTCGATGACGATCCGGCAGGAGAAGTCCACCGATCTCCTCGCCACGATCACCGGCACACTGCCGGGGACGAGCGGCCCCGCCGACGAATGGACGCTCGTCAAGGAGCGGATTGCATCGGGGCTGCCGAACGGCGAGCCGGGCAGGACCTACTCCAGCGGCGAGGGCCCGAGTGTCTTCCCGGCGAACGCCGGCGACGTCAACGGGTTCGACTGGTTCCTCTTCATCGACCAGCCCTCGTACCACGGTGGTCCGAACCACTACATCCCGTTCGGGTCGGACGACATCGCCGACGGCAACTCCTGGCAGCCGCTGGGGGCGAAGCTCCGCGCGAACCTGCCGGAGAACTCCGACGGCGGAAAGCCGCGTCACGGCACGGTCATTCCGGTGACCCGCGCCGAGTACCAGCGGGTGCTCGAGGCGTACGCCCCGGATCTCGCCGTCACCTCGGTCGCCGCGATCGACGTCACCACGACCGCCGGCACCGCGCCGGCGCTGCCGCAGGCGACGCTGACCAAGGCCGACGGGTCGACTCAGACCGTGGACGTGGTGTGGGACGCGGTCGATCCCGCCTCCTACGCCGTCGCCGGGTCGTTCACCGTCGCCGGTGTCGCCCAGGACGACTCTCGGATGCCGGTCGAAGCGACCGTGACGGTCGAGGACCCCGTGTCGATCGAGGTGACGACCGACAGCCGCTGCGTCGTCGGCAAGGTTGCGCTCACGGTGAAGATCGTCGGCGACCCTGACGTCCCGGTGTCGGTGGACATCGTCACGGCGTACGGCTCGCGCACCGCCACCATCGGCGCGGGCAAGACCGCGAGCTACGCCTTCAGCTCGCGACTGGCGACGATGCCGGCGGGCTCGGTGTCGGTGACACCGAGCGTGGACGGCGAGAGCCTCGCGCCGGTCGTGGCCGGCTACAGCGGTCGCGGGTGTTGATGCCCGCGAGATCGACGACCGGAGGCCGGAAGGGCCGGCCCCGGAGGACGTCAGTCCGGCACAGCAGCCGCACTGAGGATGGGAGAGAACGGATGAAGACGTCAGGTCTGCTTGCCCGAGCGGCAACCGGCATGGCCGGGGGAGTGCTGCTCCTCGGCGTGGCGGGGGCGGCGCTGGCCGCCGAGGTCGGTACCGACGATGTCGACGTCAGCGTCGCCATCGAGGAACAGGAGCCGGTCGGTGCGTTGACGATGAGCGTCGCCGCCGACGCCACGACCCTCACCGAAGTCGAGTCGGGCGAGGAGGACGTGCGCCGGTTCGACGGCACGCTCCCCACCGTGACCGTCACCGACGACCGCGAGGAAGTCCCCACCGACACGTACTGGTACGTCGTCGGTCAGGCCTCGGACTTCGTCAACGAGGAGGGGGGGATCATCCCGGCCGAGCACCTCGGGTGGGCGCCCGCCATCCTTACCGAAGGTGAGGGCGAGGTGACCCCCGGCGACCAGGTCGACACCGTTCTCGACGAGGGCCCCAACAACGTCGGGCTGGTGGGTGAGGAGCTCCTCGCGCTGAACCTCTCCGCCGCCGACGCGCGTCCGACGGGGACGTGGGACGCCAACGCCGCGCTGTTCCTCAAGACGCCTTCCGGCATCGAGGGCGGCAACTACACCTCGAAGATCACCCTCACCCTCTGGGAGGAGTCGTTCTGAGCGGGGTGCATCCCCCCTCCGACTGATCGGGTCGGGGCCGGGCGCGGCATCACGTCGCCCGGCCCCGACACATACCCTGGATTCTCGTGTTCCTCTCCGACTCCCTCCTCCGCCCCGCCCGCGTCCTCGCCGCGATCGCCGCGATCGCCGCGCTCGTGGGGGCCCCCGGTGTGGCGTGGGGAGCCGCTGATGACACCGGCGGAGACGACGCCGGCATCCGGTGGTCGGTCACCCCCGCCGGCGAGACCGGGCCCGACGGGCGGACCGCCGCCGAGCACACCCTCGATCCCGGAGAGGGGGTCGACGACTACTTCGCGGTCCGCAACGTCAGCGACGCCGACGTGACCTTCGCCCTGACCGCCGCCGACGGCTTCTACACCCGTAACGGCCGGTTCGACATCCTCGCCTCCGGGGAGGAATCGGTCGATTCGGGAACGTGGATCTCCCTTCCCGAGGAGGTGACGGTCCCCGCCGGACAGGTCGCCGTGGTGCCGTACCGGATCGACGTGCCCGACCAAGCCGAGCCCGGCGACCACGCCGCGGGCATCACCGCCTCGGTGCTCTCGATCGGCGCCACCGACGACGGCACCAGCGTCGGCGTGGAGAGCCGGGTCGGGTTCCGCGTCCTGACGCGGGTCACCGGGGAGATCACCCCGATCGCGGCGCTCGCCAGGGGTAGCGCGTCGTACACGCTGTCGTGGAACCCCTTCCGTCCGGGTTCGGTCACCGTCTCGTTCGAGGTGGTCAACGAGGGCAACACCCGACTGCTCGTCGACGGCGAGGCTACTGCCGGAGCCGGAACGTCGGCCTTCCCGGGGGATGGCACTCCGCAGGAGCTTCTTCCGGGCGACGAGCGGCCCTTCACCGTCGTCATCGACGACGTCTGGCCGCTGTTCTTCGTGCCGACCACGGTGTCCGTCGGAGCCGAGAGCGTGACGATGGACGGGCTCAGCTCCGAGGTCGCTCCCGTCGAGACCGAGATTCCGGTCTGGGCGGTGCCGTGGCCGCAACTCGCCCTCCTCCTGGGCGTCGTGCTCGTGGTGTTCGCGATCATCGGCGGTCGGCTGCGCTCGCGTCGCCGGCTGGACTCCCTCCTCGCCCAGGCTCGGGAGGAGGGGCGGCGATCGGTCGCCGCCGCGCCGGAATGACCCGATCCGTGCTCCGCCGCACCTCCGAGACGCGTTCGCGACACACGACCGACGCATCGGAGCCGTACGATGTGCAGATCGGGCGCCTCGCCGGCCGGTCCACTTCCGTCGCCTCGAGCGACGGGAAGGGGTACGACCCTTCGGATCGACGGTGCGACGGTCGTGACATCGAACGGGGGGACTGAAGATGTCAGGAAGTGTTGCTCGAAGCGGCTGGCAAAGACCCAGCATCTACGACGTGGCGAAGCAGGCCGGCGTGTCGCATATGACCGTCTCGCGCGTGCTGAACGGCCACCCGAACATCCGTGAGACGACGCGCGAGCGAGTGCTGCAGGCGATCGACGAGATGAACTACACCCGCAGTTCCATCGCGAGGGCACTTGCGACCCGCCGCGCGATGCGGATCGGGGTCCTCGTCGACAGCCCTGTTCAGTACGGGCCCAACAGCACGCTCCGCGCCCTCGAGGGAGCCGCGCGCGACGCCGGCTACGCGATCAGCGCGTTCTCGGTGTCGGACGACGACGGCATGCAGATCGACAGCGGTGTCGTCGACCTCGTCACGCAGGGTGTCGACGCCCTGTGCGTGATCGCCCCGCGCGAGTCGTCGCTCGACCTTCTCGGCCAGCAGGCCACGGGGCTTCCCACCGTCGTGATCAAATCCGAGCCGCACGCCGACATGCACACCGCCGGCGTCGACCAGTGCCAGGGGGCCAAGCTGGCCGTCTCCCACCTCATCTCGCTCGGTCATCGGCATATCCTGCACCTCGCCGGACCCAGGGACTGGTACGACGCCCGTGTTCGCGAGCAGGGCTGGCGTGACGCGCTGACGGCGGCGGAACTGCCGGTCACCGACGCTGCGGTGGGGGACTGGACGTCGGATTTCGGCTACGAGTACGGCAGCTCCCTCGAACTCGGTGATGCCACCGCGATCTTCGCCGCGAACGATCAGATGGCGCTCGGGCTCATCCATGGTCTCAGCGATCGCGGAATCCGAGTGCCCGAGGACGTCAGCGTCGTCGGGTTCGACGACCTCCCCGACGCACGGCATTTCCTCCCGCCCCTCACCACGGTCCGGCAGGATTTCGCCGCTCTGGGGGCGCTCGCGCTGCAGCTGATCATCGCCGCGATCGAGGGTGAATCCACCGACGAGCACGAGATGATCGAACCCGTCCTCATCGTTCGCCGCTCCACGGCCGCTCCGCGGCGGTGAGCGCGGTAACAGCTGCGTAACGAAGCAAAAAGTGGTGCTTGCGCTCGGGTGTTGTTAGCGCGCACAATGAGAGCGCACACCCGATAAGAGTGTCCCGCCGGGGCACAGGGATTTCTTTCCGACGATGACGCGTCGGAGAGTCTCAAGGAGGAGAAATGGCACAGAAGAAGCGGATGCTCGGTCTGCTCGGCTTCGTCGGCGCGGGCGCGCTGGCGCTCGGGCTCGCCGGCTGCGCAAGCGGCGGCGGCGATGACGCCGGCTCCGGCGACGGCGGCGACAGCGGCGACCTCGTCACCGTCGGCTTCGTCGCGGTCGGCCCCGAGGGCGGTTGGCGAAACGCCAACGAGCAGGCCATCAGGGACGCGTTCAGCCAGGAGGCGGGCTTCGACCTGAAGTACGCGCCGGCGGCGAGCCCCACCGACCAGAAGTCGCAGATCGACGCGTTCGCGACGTTCGTCAACGATGAGGTCGACGCCATCCTCCTCACCGCCACCGAAGCGTCCGGCTGGGAGGACTCGCTCGAGCTGGCACAGGAGGCCGAGATCCCCGTCATCCTCCTCGACCGTGGCGTCGAGGCCAGCGAAGACCTCTACGTCACCCGTATCGCACCCGACAACGTGAACGTCGCGGCGTCGGTCGGCGAGTGGGCGCTGGAGACCTTCCCCGAGGGTGCGAACTACTACACGCTCGAGGGCGTCCCCGGACTCTCCGTCGTCAACGAGCGCAACGAGGGCTTCGACATGGCGATCGAGGGCGCGGCGGGATGGAACAAGGTCGGCGCGCAGACCGCCAACTGGACCGCTGACGAGGGCAAGTCGGTCATCGAGACCGTGCTCAGCGCCAACCCCGACCTGCAGTTCATCTTCGCGCAGAACGACGAGATGGGCATCGGTGCGGCCGCGGCGGTGACCGCCGCTGGTCTCGTCCCCGGTGAGGACGTCAAGATCGCCACGATCGACGGCACCACACCGGCTCTCGAGGCCCTCGCCGCCGGCGAGCTCAGCTTCGTCGCGCAGTACAACCCCTTCTTTGGCGACCTCGCCGTCGAGGCGGTCAACGACGCTCTCGCGGGCGAAGAGGTCGAGAAGAACATCATCGTCGAGGGCGAGACCTTCAACTCGCCCGAGGCCGGTCAGGCGGCGATCGACGAAGGCAAGGGCTTCTGAGCCGCCTCCCCTTCGACGCAAGAACATGAGTCACGCGCGCGGGGGTCGCCGTCCCGGTGGCCCTCGCGTGCACATGTCTTGCATCCGAAGCACCTCCCCGCACCACGAAGGAAATGCGCAGCCATGAGTGAACCGATCGCGATCGTCGAGGTCCGCAACGCGTCCATCAGCTTCCCGGGAGTGAAGGCACTCGACGATGTCAGCTTCCGGCTGCTCCCCGGCGAGGTGCACACCCTCATGGGCGAGAACGGCGCCGGGAAGTCGACTCTGATCAAGGCGCTCACGGGCGTCTATCAGATCGACTCGGGCGAGATCGTCGTGGCCGGGCAGGTGCGGCACTTCACCGGCACCGCGTCCGCACAGGCCGCGGGAATCTCCACCGTCTACCAGGAAGTCAACCTGTGCACGAACCTCACCATCGGTGAGAACGTCATGCTCGGGCACGAGGTGCGCGACTGGCGCGGAATCAACTGGCGCAAGACGCACGCCCGAGCACGAGAGGGCCTGGCCCGCCTGGGCTTGGGCGACCTCGACCCGCGAGCACCGCTCTCGTCGATCTCCATCGCCCTCCAGCAGCTCGTCGCCATCAGTCGCGCGATGGTCACCAACTCCAAAGTGCTCATCCTCGACGAGCCCACATCGAGCCTGGACGCCAATGAGGTCGAGGTGCTGTTCGGCGTCATCCGCCGCCTCCGCGATCAGGGCGTCGCCATCCTCTTCGTCTCGCACTTCCTCGACCAGGTCTACGCGATCAGCGACCGCATCACCGTCCTGCGCAACGGCACCTTCGTCGGCGAATACCTCAAGCGCGACCTCGATCGCACCCAGCTCATCTCGAAGATGATCGGCAAGGATTTCGAAGCGCTGCGGGCCCTCGGATCCAATCGTCAGACCCAGGAGCGCGACCGCACGGCGACGCCGCTCTTCGCCGCTGAGAACCTCGGACGCAAGGGCGCGATCGCGCCCACCGATCTCGACATCCACGCCGGCGAGGTGGTCGGTTTCGCGGGTCTGCTCGGCGCCGGCCGCACCGAGCTTGCGAGGCTCATCGCCGGGGCGGATAAGGCCGACTCGGGAACCGTGCGGCTCCGGGGCGAGAAGGTTTCGCTCACCTCGCCCGTCGCGGGCCTGTCGCAGGGCATCGCGTACTCGACCGAGAGCCGTCGAGACGACGGCATCGTCGGCGACCTGAGCGTCCGCGAGAACATCATGCTCGCGGTGCAGGCTCGCCGAGGATGGCTCCGCCGCGTACCGGCCCGCGAGGTCGACCAGCTCGTGAAGACCTACATGGAGCGTTTCAGCGTCCGGCCGAACGATCCGGACCGTCCGATCCGTCTGCTCTCGGGCGGAAATCAGCAGAAAGTGCTGCTCGGTCGCTGGCTGGCCACCAACCCCGATCTCCTCCTGCTCGACGAGCCGACACGCGGGATCGACGTCGGCGCGAAGGCCGACATCCAGGAGACCGTGGCCGAGCTCGCGGAGGGCGGTATGGGTGTGGTGTTCATCTCGTCCGAGTTGGAAGAGGTCGTCCGGCTCTCGGAGCGCATCGTGATCCTCAAGGACCACGAGAAGGTGGGCGAGGTCGTGAACGGACCGGGAGTCACCGCCGAGAGCATCGTCTCGATCATCGCCACCGAGACGGAGGGGCAGGCGGCGACCGCGACCGAAGCCGCCGCGCACCACGAAGGGGGAGCGTCATGAACCGTCTCAAGATCGCGCTGCGCACGCCCTGGTTCTGGGCCATCGTGGGGATCGCGCTGCTGCTGACGATCAACACCCTCAAGGATCCGACCTACCTGGCGCTCAGCGTCAACCCCACGACGGGGCTGCTCACGGGCAACCTGCTCGATATCCTGCGCATCTCGGCGCCGATCATCATGATCGCGCTCGGCATGACCTTCGTCATCGCCACGGGAGGCATCGACCTGTCCGTCGGCTCGATGATGGCGGTCGGCGGGGCGGTGGCCATGGAGACCCTCTCGAGCCTGGATGGGGCAGCGCCTGTGGGTGCGATGCTGACGGCGATCGGCCTGGCGCTCGCCCTGGCGATCGTCCTCGGCGCGATCAACGGCTTCCTCGTCTCGGTCATCGGGCTCCAGCCCTTCATCACGACACTGATCATGATGCTCGCGGCGCGCGGAATCGCCCGCGTGATCACCGGGGGCCAGAACACCAACGCGACGAACGAGCCGTTCCGGCTGCTCGCCAACGGTCAGATCTTCGGCCTTCCCACGAGTTTCGTCCTGGCGATCGCGATCGTCGTCCTCGTCGCCCTCGTGATGCGCCGCACCGCACTGGGACTCATGATCGAATCGATCGGGATCAACCCACACGCCAGTCGGCTCGCCGGCATCCGTCCTCGCCCGATTCTCTTCGGCGTGTACGTCCTCGCCGCTGCTCTCGCCGCCGTCGGCGGGCTGTTCAGCGTCTCGGAAGTCATGACGGTGAGCGTGGGCGGGACGGGCAATCTGATGGAGCTCGACGCCATCCTCGCCGTGGTCATCGGGGGCACCTCTCTCGCCGGCGGGAAGTTCTCCATCGTGGGATCCACGGTGGGGGCGCTCCTGATCGCCACCCTGAACAAGACCGTGCTGTTCCTGGGCATCCCCGCCGCGGCCACTCCCGCCTTCAAGGCGGTCGTCATCATCGTTCTCGTGCTCCTGCAGTCCGAGCGCGTCCGCTCGTGGGTCCTCGGCCGGAAGAGAACGCCGCGAACACCCACCGGGGATCCCGGCGGGCCGACTCGACCCGCAGCGCAGCAGGGTACTCCCGTCTCGAAGGAGGCCGTCGCATGAGCTCTTCGCGCACGCTCGCCGATACCGTTCCCCCCGTCCCCGACCTTCCCGAGAGCAAGGGCGCGGGGCGTCTGGCGGGGCTGTGGGAACGCAACCAGACGCTGGTTCCCACGCTTGCCGCACTCGTCCTGCTGTTCGGCATGCTCATCTACGCCGAGGTCGCCTACGGCAGGGTCTTCCACGCGGGCACGATGTCGAGCCTGCTCATCAGCTTCGCACCGACCATCATCCTCGCCGTCGGCATGACGATCGTGATCGTCTCGGGCGGCATCGACCTTTCGGTCGGCGCCGTCGTGGCGTTCAGCTCGGTCGCCGGTGTCATGGTCATGAACATCGGCGTGGACGGCTGGGCCTCGATGGCGCTCATGATCCTGTCCGGTGCCACGTTCGGGGCACTCGCGGGCGTGATGGTCCAGTACTTCAACGTGCAGCCGTTCATCGCGACGCTGGCGATGATGTTCCTGGCGCGGGGCCTGGCATCGATCCTGTCGACCACGCCGGTGCAGGCGCCCGAGGGCTCGCCGATCCACCTTCTCGCCACGGATTGGAAGCTCGTCGATGGGCCGCGGGTGAACGACTTCACGGTCACGCCCGGGCTGATCATCGCCGTGCTGGTCGTGCTCGGTGGAATCTTCTACCTGCACCGCAGCCGAAGCGGGCGCACGGTGTACGCCATCGGCGGCAACGAGTCGTCGGCCGCCCTGATGGGTCTTCCGGTCGCCCGTACGCGCGTGGGCATCTACATCATCTCGGGAGCGCTCGCGGGGCTCGCGGCGATCGTCTACACCGCGGAAGTGGGTGGTAAGGCGCAGAACGTCACGGGCATCGGATGGGAGCTCGACGCCATCGCCGCCGTCGTCATCGGTGGAACGCTGCTCACCGGCGGCTACGGATACATCCTGGGCTCCGTCGTCGGCGTGTTCGTGATCGCAGCCATGCGCCTCATCATCACGAAGGACGGCACGATCAACCCCGAATATCTGACGATCATCACCGGTGGCGTGCTGCTCGTGTTCGTGCTCCTGCAGCGGGCTCTCACGCGCCGGCGGGCGAGCTGATGCCGACCGCCGAGATCCAAGCGGCGATCGATGCGGTCCGGACGGATGTCGCTGCGCTCCACGCCGAACTTGTGCGGTACGGGCTGGTGGTGTGGACCGGCGGCAACGTCTCGGGCCGGGTGCCCGGCACCGATCTGTTCGTGATCAAGCCGTCGGGGGTGTCGTACGACGACCTGACACCGGAGAACATGATCCTGTGCGACCTCGACGGCACGGTCGTGCCCGGAACGCCCGGCAGTGAGCGGTCGCCCTCGAGCGACACCGCGGCCCATGCGTACGTGTACCGGAACATGCCCGAGGTCGGCGGTGTGGTGCACACCCACTCGACCTATGCCGTGGCGTGGGCGGCGCGCGGGGAGGAGATCCCGTGCGTCATCACGGCCATGGCCGACGAGTTCGGCGGGCCGATCCCGGTCGGCCCGTTCGCCGTCATCGGCGACGACTCCATCGGTCGCGGGATCGTCGAGACCCTCCGCGGGCACCGCTCGCGTGCGGTGCTGATGCAGAACCACGGTCCGTTCACGATCGGGGTATCGGCGAAGGACGCCGTCAAAGCAGCCGTGATGGTCGAAGACGTGGCGCGCACCGTGCACGTGGCACGGCAGGGCGGCGAGCTGCTGCCGATCGCGCAGGAGGCGATCGACCGCCTGTATGACCGCTACCAGAACGTCTACGGCCAGGCCGGCGACGAGCGCCGAGAAGAAGAGCCGGATCAGTGAGCGGAGAGGTGATCAGGGCTGGGCGGACGGCGCTCGGGATCGAGCTCGGCTCGACGAGGATCAAGGCCTGCCTCGTCGATGCGGATGACCCCGGCCGTGTCCTCGCGACGGGTTCTCACGCTTGGGAGAACCGGTTCGAGAACCGCATGTGGACCTATGCGCTCGACGACGTGTGGGCGGGCCTCAGATCCGCCTACGCCGCCCTCGTCGCCGACGCCGAGCGGCGCCACGGCGTCGTTCCCGAGACCTATCGGGCCCTCGGGATCTCCGCGATGATGCACGGCTACCTCGCGTTCGACGCCGACGGGGAGCTGCTCGTCCCTTTCCGCACCTGGCGCAACACCACGACCGGGCCGGCCGCTGAGGCGCTCACCGACGTGTTCGGCGTGAACATCCCGCTGCGGTGGTCGATCGCGCACCTCTACCAGGCGGTTCTCGACGAAGAAGCACACGTCGATGATCTGCATCACCTCACTACGCTGGCGGGGTACGTCCATGAGCAGCTGACCGGCGAACGAGTGCTGGGCGTCGGCGACGCCTCGGGCATGTTCCCCATCGCGGCGGCCGGCGACGCCTATGACACGGCGTTGCTCGACCGCTTCGACGCTCTCGTCGCCGATCGGTCGCCGAAGCTGTCGGTGCGTGAGGTGCTGCCGCGCGTTCTGCGAGCAGGGGAGCCTGCGGGGACGCTGACCGAGACCGGCGCACGTCTGCTCGACCCGTCCGGTGCACTTCGGCCCGGCATCCCGCTGTGCCCTCCTGAGGGGGACGCGGGCACGGGCATGGTGGCCACGGGTGCGGTCGCCCCCCGCACGGGCAATGTCAGCGCGGGAACGAGCATCTTCGCCATGGTGGTGCTCGAGCGGCCGATCCCCGGGGTCCACCGCGAGATCGACCTCGTCACCACGCCGGCCGGTGACCCGGTGGCGATGGTGCACTGCAACAACGGTGCGAGCGAGTTCAGCGCGTGGGCGGGGATGTTCTCGCGCTTCGCCGACGCTGCCGGCACCCCGCTCGCCACCGACGAGGTGTTCGGGGTGCTGCTGGAGGAGTCGCTCGCCGGTGAGCCCGACGCCGGTGGTCTGGTTGCCTACAACCACCTCTCGGGGGAGCCGATCGCCGGCCTCGACGAGGGGCGCCCGATGTTCGTCCGCACCCCCGACAGCCGGTTCACCCTGGCCAACGCCATGCGCGCGCAGGTGTACGGCATCTTCGCCACACTCGCGCTCGGTATGCGCGTGCTCGATGCCGAAGGCGTGCAGATCGACCGCATGTTCGGCCACGGCGGCGTCTTCCGCACGGCCGGAGTCGCCCAGCGATTCCTCGCTGGCGCCATGAATGCGCCCGTCGCCGTGGGCGACACCGCCGCCGAGGGCGGGCCCTGGGGTATCGCGGTGCTCGCTTCGTACCTCGGCCACGCCGAGACTCCGCTGTCCACCTACCTGATCGACCACGTCTTCGCCGGCGCCGAGGTGACCACCGTCACCCCGGATGCCGCAGACGTCGCCGGCTTCGCCCGCTACCTGACGCGCTACCACGACGGTCTCGCGGCAGAGCGTGCTGCCGCCGACGTGCGCTGACGATCCGTTTTCCCCACAAGAGAAGGACCCCATGACCCGCACCACTCTTTCGACGCGCTTCGACGACCTGGAGGTCTGGTTCGTCACCGGAAGCCAGAGCCTCTACGGCGAGGAGACGCTCCGGCAGGTGGCCGAGCAGTCCCAGCAGGTCGCCGCCGGTCTCGGGCATCTGCCGGTGAAGGTCGTCTGGAAGCCCGTTCGGAAGGACCCCGACTCGATCCGGCGTCTCGCCCTCGATGTGAATGCGCGCGACAACGTCATCGGCGTGATCGCGTGGATGCACACCTTCAGCCCGGCCAAGATGTGGATCGCGGGGCTCGACGCGCTCCACAAGCCCCTGCTGCACCTGCACACCCAGGCGAACGTGGTGCTGCCGTGGGCCGACATCGACTTCGACTTCATGAACCTGAACCAGGCCGCGCACGGTGACCGGGAGTTCGGCTACATTCAGACCCGGCTCGGTGTGGCGCGCAAGACGGTGGTCGGACACGTCTCCAACCCCGCGGTGCGTCAGCAGGTCGAGGACTGGCAGCGCGCGGCGGCCGGATGGGCGGCGGCGCGCTCGCTGAAGCTCGCGCGGTTCGGCGACAACATGCGCTATGTCGCGGTCACCGAGGGCGACAAGACCGAGGCGGAGCTGCGCTTCGGCGTTCAGGTGAACACCTGGGGCGTGAACGAACTCGTGGAGGCCGTCGACGCCGCCGCGGCGGAAGACGTCGATCTGCTCGTCGAGGAGTACATCGACCTCTACGACGTCGCCCCGCACCTGCGCCCGGGAGGGGAGCGTCATCAGTCCCTCCGCGACGGCGCAGCGATCGAGCTGGGGCTGCGCGCTTTTCTCGAGGAGGGCGGATTCGGGGCGTTCACCACAAGCTTCGAGGACCTCGGGGGGCTGAAGCAGCTCCCCGGTCTGGCCGTGCAGCGGCTCATGGCCGAGGGCTACGGGTTCGGTGCCGAGGGCGACTGGAAGACCGCGATCCTCGTTCGGGTGGCCAATGTCATGGGTGCAGGGCTCCCCGGTGGGGCGAGCCTGATGGAGGACTACACCTACGACCTCGTGCCCGGGGATGAGAAGATCCTGGGCGCGCACATGCTCGAGGTCTCGCCGTCGCTCACGACCGCGCGCCCGCGCCTGGAGGTGCATCCCCTGGGCATCGGCGGCAAGGATGATCCGGTGCGGCTGGTCTTCACCGCCGACCCGGGTCCCGCCCTCGTCGTCGCGATGAGCGACATGCGCGACCGGTTCCGTCTGGTCGCCAACGTCGTTCAGAACATCGACGCCCCCAACCTCCCCAGGCTCCCCGTGGGCCGCGCGGTATGGAAGCCGCAGCCCGACTTCGCCACCAGCGCCACCTGCTGGCTGGCCGCCGGCGCGGCCCATCACACGGTCATGACCACGCAGGTGGGGATCGAGGTGTTCCGCGATTTCGCCGACATCGCCGCCACCGAACTCCTCGTCATCGACGAGGACACCACCGTCCGCGGGTTCCAGCGCGAACTGCGCTGGAACCAGGCGTACTACCGGCTCGCTCAGGGCTTCTGAGCGAGCGGCATCCCCCACCCGAGGAGGAACTCACCGATGAGTCCACGTCCCTTCGCCGCGCCTGCACGGTGGCGGTCCTTCAGGCGCGCGGTCGCCGGCGGTGTCGCCGGCGCGCTCGCCGTGTCGATGCTGGGGCTGACGGCACCCACGGCGGCGCTCGCCGCCGATGTGCCGGCTCCGACAGCCCACTACGACATGTCGCACAGCGGGTCGACGCTCCTGGACGTGTCGGGCAACGGCCGCAACGCCACGCTCACCGGCCTCACCGACGCATCCTTCGTCGACCTCGCCGGCGATGACACGCTGCGGTTCAAGGCCGACGGATACGCCGCCCTGCCGAAGGGACTCGTGACTGCGACCGACAACAGCTTCACGGTCGAGTACACCGTCACCACCCAGACCGGGGCCAATCATTTCGGCTGGGTCATCGGCGACGGCGTGGGGCCGTGGAACACCACGCAGCTGGGCAACCACGTCTTCCTGAGCCCCCGCAACGCGCAGGGCGGCTACACCAACCAGGTGCTCGCGGCCATCCGCGTGAAGGACTCCGGCAACGGCGAGTCCCGGATGCCTGCCGGCGGCGGCCTGAACCCCGGCTTCACCACACTCACCATGGTCGGCAGCGGCAACACATTGACCCTCTACCGGGACGGCGCTGTCATCTCGACGCTCACCCACTCGAGGTCGATGTCCTCGATCATCCCCAGCGGCAATGTGCTGGGCTACCTCGGGCGTTCGCTCTACCAGGGCGACCCGCTCCTGCGTGCGGACGTCTCGGACGTGAAGTTCTGGGACGTCGCCCTCACCGGTGACCAGGTGTCCTCGAGCATGCCGACCGCCGCGCAGAAGGCGGCCTCCACTGCCGAGCTCATCCGCCTCGACATCGAGCCCACGGTGCGTGCGGCCAATCCGTCGCTCGACGAGGTCACGAGCAAGCTGACTCTGCCGTCGTCGCTCTACGGTGTGAGCCTGGCCTGGGAGTCGTCCGACCCCGACGTGGTCTCCACCGACGGCGAGGTCTCCCGCGCGATCACCGAGGACACCCCGGTGACCCTCACCGCGACCACCGGGCTCGGATCGACACTGACGTTCGAGGTCACGGTGCTCGCGCCGGTCGTCGGCGCCGACCTCGACGCGATCGTCCTGAAGCCCCGGACCACCGAGAACCTGCCGCTGGTGACCACCGGCACGGTCAACGGCGCCGAGATCACCTGGACCTCGTCCGACCCGGCGCTGGTGACCCCCACCGACCCGGAGTACGTCGCTCCTCCCGCGGGCGCGGCCGATCCGTTCCAAGGCGGTGGGCTCGTCACCCGCCCCGGCTACGGCGAGGGCGACCGTGAGGTGACGCTCACGGCGTCGGCGGAGCTGAACGGACAGACGCAGACCCGCGAGTTCGTCATCACGGTGGCCGAGCTCGGGCGCTCCGCGCCCGACGCCGGCTACGCGGCGGCGTACTTCAAGTCCGACTCCGACGAGAAGATCTACCAGGCGGCGACGTCGGGGAATGACTTCTTCACCTTCTCGCCGGTCAACGGCGGACGGCCCACCATCACCTCCACCACCGACACCACGGGCCTTCGAGACCCGTACATCCTGCGCTCGGCGAACGGCGACAAGTACTACATGATCGCCACGGACCTCTGCATCGGATGCGGCACCGGATGGGGCCCCGCTCAGTCCGCCGGCAGCCTCAAGGTGGAAGTGTGGGAGTCGGAGGACCTCGTCGAATGGACGCGGACGAACGGCGAGAACACCGGCATCACCATCAACCAGCCGGCGGCGGGCATGACGTGGGCGCCGGAGGCGTACTGGGACGACGACCTGCAGTCGTACGTGGTCTTCTTCGCCTCGCGGCTGTACTCCGATGAGACCAAGTCCAACTCCGACAACCTCTACGCGCGGATGTTCTACGTCCTCACGCGCGACTTCACCACGTTCACCTACCCGCCGGTCAGCTGGCAGGACACCGGGTTCGCGCGGATCGACTCGACCGTGCAGAAGATCGGCGACTACTACTACCGGTTCACCAAGAACGAAGAGGGCGGCGGGGCCGATGGCCTCGAGGCGGGCAAGGACATCTTCCTCGAGCGGTCGACCGTGCTGACCGCGCCCACGACGCGGTCGGACTGGAACGCCGACCCCGCGTCATCCTGGCAGCTGACCGACACCCGCATGACGACGCTCGAGACGGGACAGGCGGGGGAGGGTCCGCAGATCATCAAGCTGAACGAGGGCGACCCCAACAACAGCCCGGATGACGACGGCTACGTCTTCCTCGTCGACAACTACGGGGCCGGCGGGTACCGTGCGTTCGTCACCACCGGTGACGACATCGCCTCGAGCACGCAGTCCGACCGGCTCTCCCAGCGGTCGAGCTGGAACGTGCGCGCACCCGGCGGGCTTCCGGCCAGCCCCCGGCACGGGTCGTTCGTGAGCGTCTCGCAGCAGGTGCTCACCGCGATGCAGCAGTGGACCTCGGTGGCCGCCGTGGCCTCGGAGACCGCGCTCGCCGTCGAGGACGGCGTCGCCACGGCGACGGTCACCGCCGCGGACGAGGGTCAGGTCGCGGGGACGGTGACCTTCGCAGGCGACGACTGGTCCGAGACCGTCGCGCTCGTCGCCGCCGACGGGGGTGTCGCCTCGGTGGAGGTGCCCACCGGCGTCGGCAGCGTCACGGCGAGCTACGACGGGTACCGCGACGGGCTCGTGAGTGCCTCGACCTCGGAGGCCGTGTCGCTCGGACTCGACCTGACGGTCGCCACCGCGACGCGGTGCGTCGTCGGCAAGGTCGTTCAGGTCGTGAGCGTCACGAACGCCGACGATGTCGCCGCCACGGTGACGCTGTCGGGTGCCTACGGCGCGAAGACGATCACCGTGCAGCCGGGCAAGACGGTGGCGAGCTCGTTCACGACCCGTCTCGCCTCGGCGCCGGCGACACCGGTGACCGTCACCGCGACGGGGGCCGATGACCGCACCTTCACCACCACCGCGACGGTCGCCGCCGCGACCTGCCGCTGATCCGCTGACGAGGGGGCCCGCGCAGCTGTTGCGCGGGCCCCCGCGTCGTGGGTCATACTCGAACGTCACCACACCCCCAGGAGCACTGACATGGCCTCGCACCCCGTTTCCGGCATCCAGCATTCCCTTCGCGCGGGCGATTACGAGGCCTGCATCGCCAGCGTCGGCGCGACGCTGCGGTGTCTGACCTTCCAGGGCCGCGACCTCGTCGTGCCGTTCGGCGCCGACGAGGTGCGTCCCTCGTACCGTGGGGCGACGCTCGCGCCGTGGCCGAACCGGGTCGTCGACGGCATCTACACCTTCCGTGGCGTCGAACGTCGCGTCGCGCTGACCGAGCCGACGCGCGGGCATGCGCTGCACGGCCTGGCGTCGTGGCTCGACTTCGAAGCGATCGACAAGGGCCCGAGCCACGTCACGCTCGCGGCGACCATCGTCGCGCAGACCGGTTACCCCTGGGAGCTCGGGCTCGAGACGACCTTCCAGCTCGCGGCCGACGGCCTCACCCAGACGGTGCGGGTGCACAACCGCAGCGACGAGCCCGCACCGTGGGGGACGGGGCCCCACCCCTATCTCGTCGCCGGCCCCGGACTTGTCGACGAGTGGTCGCTCGAGCTCCCTGCCGACGACGTTCTCACCGTCACCGATGACCGGCTGATCCCCGTCTCGCTCGAGCCGGTCGAGACTGCCGGCGCCGAGCGCTTCGACTTCCGCCGTGCTCGGCGGATCGGTCAGGTCGAGATCGACCACGCCTACACCGGGTTCGCCCGGGATGACGACGGCTTCGCCTCCGTGCGGGTGACCGCGCCCGACGGCACCGGGGTCGCGATGACCTGGGACACGGCCTGCCCGTGGGCCCAGATCCACACCGCCGACAAGCCCGACAAGGCCGTCTCGCGCCTGGGCCTCGCCGTCGAGCCGATGACCTGCGCGCCCGATGCGTTCAACGCCGGCCGCTACGACTTCGACGCCGGTCTCATCGAACTGGGGCCGGGCGCGTCATCCGCAGCCTCCTGGCGGATCTCCGCCATCGCCTGACCGGGCGTCGACGGGCCCCTCCTCCCGGCCGATCGGCCCCGACCGGTAGCCTGGGAGCGAGGGGGTGACGATGGGTAAGACCGCCGAAGCCATCGGCGAGGGGGTCTCGATCGCCGCCGCTGCCGCCCGCCTCACCGTGCGCAATCGCATCCTCGTCGAGACGATCGCCAACGACGAGACGTTCCAGTACGAGCCGTTCGAGCGGTTCGCCAGGACGACGCTGCTCGCCCTCGCCGACGAGCAGGACGCCGCCGCCGATCTCGCCCGACGTCAGCGCAAGAAGGCGTGGGGGAAGTTCTCCGACCCCGACGGCACGCACGACTACCGCGACCGCGACACCCGCAACCTCCGCCGTCGACGCCGGCAGTACGAAGGGGTCGCGAAGCGGCTTCGTGAGATGGCCGACGACCCCGAGGCGGTGCGCGATCTCGTCGAGAACGCCCGGGATGCCGCGTGGGGCGACGTCGAATCGAACCTGCAGCGTCGGCTGCGGGTCGAGGCGATGCGTCCCGACCTCGACCCCGATTACGAGACCATGCGGGGAGCGCGGATGCAGGCCCTGCGCCTCGTCGACCTCCCGCGCCTGTCGGCGCATCGGCGGGCTCGGCAGCGGGAGGGCGACCCGTCGTGACCCGGCCGCGGCTCGATTCGCGGCGCCGCGCCCGGTGGGGTATTCTCATGTGGTGCTCGCGCGCCGGAAACGGTTGTGAGCGCGGGCGCCCGTAGCTCAATGGATAGAGCATCTGACTACGGATCAGAAGGTTAGGGGTTCGAGTCCCTTCGGGCGCGCACTGTGTTGAGACAGTGAAGAAGAGGTCCCCATCGGGGGCCTCTTCTGCTGTCCCCGGCCCTCTTCGCGCTCCGACCGGGCGGTCAGTGCTGAGCCGCGGTCGACGTCGTCTTCCCGTCTGCGAAGCGAGCGCGCGCCCCGTCATGGCGGCCCACGACCGGCACATGTTCGGTGGCGGCGGCAAGGCCCATCGGCTTCGTCGAGACGTACATGCTCTCGGCGCGTTCGACGAGGAACGTCTCGTGCCAGATGCCGACGGCCCCCGGCGCCTTCCGGGCGCGCTGGTTGAAGGCCGTCCAGGCCGGCCGATGCTGAAGATCCATCGACGACGCGTAGGCGTAGAGCTTCTCGACCGACGACCAGTACTGGACGACATAGGGCCCACCCGCCCCGAGGAGCAGCTGCGCTCCCAGGAGCCCGGAGTCCGCGTCGGTCATCTGCTCCCGCAGCATTCTCGGCATGGCCGTGAACACCGGCACCCACTGGTCGAATCGCCACCATCGGTTGATCTGCATCCCGATGTGGAAGACCACGAGTTCTCCCTCGTGGCGGTGCGTCATGCGGCCTGCGACGATCTTGCTCATCATGGAGTCCTTTCGATAGTGACGCTATCCAGTAGGGATAGTTATACTATCTAATGCAAGGAGGGATATGCGCATCTCGGAGCTCGCGGCCACAACGGATGTCGCCGTGCCGACCATCAAGTACTACCTGCGGGAAGGCCTGCTGCCCGAAGGGGTCCGCACGGCGGCAACCCAGGCCGACTACGGCACTCGGCACGTCGAACGGCTCCGCGTCGTGAGGGCGCTCGTGGCCGCAGGGGTGAGTGTGGCCGAGATCCGCCACGTCGTCGCGGCGCTCGATGACCCGCCGGCGGGACCCTACGATCTGCTCGGCATCGCACATGCGGCCGTGACCCCCAGCGTGCCCGACGACATCGACACCGCCGGTGCTGAGGATCTGTACGAGCGACTGGGTGGAAAGCCCGGCACCTGCGAGCCTCGCCTGCTCGGCGGGCTCGCCGCGGCGCTCGCGACCCTCGAGCGGGCGGGTTTCCGCGTGCCGACCGATGTTCTCGACGCCTACGTCCGTTCGGCGCGGCGGATCGCCGACGCGGAGATCGCCGGTATCCCGGACGATTCGATCGAGAGCGCGGTGCGGTATGTGGTGCTCGGCACCGTCTTGACCGAACCACTGTTGCTGGCCCTTCGTCGCGCTGCGCAACAGATCGTCTCGAGCGAGCGATACGGCGCCTGACGCCGCGCGACGTCAGTCGGAGTCGGCGATGGTGAAGCCCGTGGACTCGCGCCGCACGACCCGGAAGTCGGGCTTGTAGGTCTCGGGCGGCCGGCGCTCGCCCTTCTCCGAGATCCGCTCGATCAGGCGATCCACCGCGATCGCGGCGATCTCGTCCCGCCCGATGTCGATGGTCGACATCGAAGGGAGGGAGTACGTGCTCTCGTCGATGTTGTCGAAGCCGATGACGGCGACGTCGTCGGGTACGCGCAGTCCCTCCTCGCCGAGCGCCCGCAGCACGCCGAGCCCCAGCGTGTCGGTGAGAGCGAAGACCGCGTCGAACTCGATGCCGTCTTGGACGAGCAAGTGGGTGGCCGCGGCGCCCCCCGCGCGGTTCCAGTCCGACATCACCGTCGGTCGCACGAGGGTCGAGTCGAAAGGGAGGCCGGCGCGCTCGAGTGCCCGGCGATAGCCGCGAAGCCGGAGATTCGCCGAGTTGGCTTCGTCGTCGCGGTGCCGCGGGTCGGCCCCGATCAGGGCGATGCGGCGCCTGCCGATCTCGATCAGGTGCTCCGTGGCGGCCTGGGCGGATGACATGTTGTGCATGGTGACGTGGTCGGTCGGTCCCCCGAAGATCCGCTCTCCGAGGAGCACGAGGGGACCGTTGACGGCGAGAAGCTCGGCGTCCTCCTGGCCGAGGCTGACGGGGCTGAACAGCAGACCGTCGAGGAAGCGCGGACGACTGCGGGAGACCACGCGCATCTCGGCATCGCGCTGGCCACCGGTCTGCTGGACCATGACGCCGAGGCCTCGCTTCTCCGCGGCGCGGATCACCGCGTCGGCGAGTTCCGCGAAGTAGTTCTCGCGGAGCGAGGGAACGGCCAAGCCGATCACGCCGGTGCGTCCCGACCGGAGGCCGCGCGCAGAGAGGTTCGGTCGGTAGTCGAGCTGCTTGATGGCGAGGTTCACACGCTCCCGGGTGTCCGAGCGCACGTGCGGATAGTCGTTGATGACGTTCGAGACCGTCTTGATGGACACGCCGGCCACCCGTGCGACGTCGTGCAACGTCGGTTCCATCGGTGCCCGCCTTCCGTTCTTTCGAACTCCTCCCACATCTTGACACGTCGCATCGCGAATGCCATGGTGTCTATAACGTTGTAAATACAACGTTGTAATCAATGTTGACCATCCCCAGCGCGCTCGCGTCCGTCATTCCGCTGATCGTGATGCTCGGCCCGCGCCGCACGTCCTGCTGAACCTGCCCTTCCCGAAAGAGAAGCATGATCCGCGCACACCTCACCATCGACCCTCACTTCGCCGTCGGCCCCATCAACCGACGTCTGTTCGGCTCCTTCGTCGAGCATCTCGGGCGGTGCGTCTACGACGGCATCTACGAGCCGGGTCACCCCTCGGCTGATGAGGAAGGCTTCCGCGCCGACGTCATCGATCTCGTGCGCGAGCTCGGCGTGTCAACGATCCGCTACCCCGGCGGAAACTTCGTCTCGGGGTACCGGTGGGAGGACGGTGTCGGACCCCGCGAGGAGCGGCCCCGCCGGCTCGACCTGGCGTGGCATTCGACCGAGACGAACGAGATCGGCCTCGATGAGTTCGCCTCGTGGATGAAGAAGGTCGACGGCGAGCTGATGTACGCCGTGAACCTCGGCACCCGCGGGGTGCTCGAGGCCCTCGACGTGCTGGAGTACGCCAACATCCGCTCCGGCACACGGCTCTCGGACGAGCGCGTCGCCAACGGGCACGCCGAACCCCACGATATCCGCATGTGGTGTCTCGGCAACGAGATGGACGGGCCCTGGCAGCTGGGCTACAGCACGGCGGAGAACTACGCGCAGCTCGCGGCCACGACCGCGCGAGCGATGCGTCAGGTCGACCCCGATCTCGAGCTCGTCGTCTGCGGCAGCTCGGGTGCGGGAATGTCGACGTTCGGCGAGTGGGAGCGCGTCGTCCTGGAGCACACGTACGACAACGTCGACTACATCTCCTGCCACGCGTACTACGAGCCCGAGGGCGACGACCTGGCGAGCTTCCTGGCATCGGGCGTCGATATGGATCGCTTCATCGAGGCGGTCGTGGCCACCGCCGACCACGTCAAGGCGATGAAGCGGAGCGAGAAGACGATCAACATCTCCTTCGACGAGTGGAACGTCTGGTACCAGTCGCGCTACAACGAGGTCGACAAGATCACGGATGTCGCGGACTGGCCGGTCGCACCCAGGCTGCTCGAAGATCGGTACACCGTGCTCGACGCCGTCGTCTTCGGAAGCCTCATGATCTCGCTCATCCGGCACGCCGACCGGGTGACGTCGGCGAGCCTCGCGCAGCTGGTGAACGTCATCGCGCCGATCATGACCGAGCCCGGCGGTCCGGCGTGGCGTCAGACGACGTTCTACCCCTTCTCGCTGACCTCCCAGCTCGCGCGGGGTGTCGCCCTCGAGCTGAAGCTCGACAGCCCGACCTACGAGGCGGCGAAGTTCGGCGAGGTGCCGATCGTCGACGCCGTCGCGACGATCGATCCTGACAGTGGCGCCATCACGGTCTTCGCCGTAAACCGCAGCCTCACGAACGAGGTCACTCTCGAGATCGACTCCACGGCGCTCGCAGGTGGCGTCTCATCCGCGACGGCGACATCGATCTTCGACGACGACATCCACGCTGCGAACACACTCGAGCAGCCCGACCGGGTGACGCCGAAGGCCAACGACTCGGTGGAGATCGCCGACGGCGCCGTCGCCCTGACCCTGCCCCCCTGCTCGTGGACGGTCCTGACCGCCGAGTGAATCTCCGCCCGTCCGTTCGCTCACGGCGAACGCCGCGGTACTTAGCACTCTCCACCCTCGAGTGCTAACCTGGACGTACTTGAGTCAAGCTGACTCAAGTTCCGGATTTCGTCCAGTGAAGGAGACCGAACATGGCAACGTACGACCCGTTCCGTGACCTCGACCGTCTCGCGACGAGCTTCTTCGACGCCCGTCGCGGCCCGCGCCGCATGCCGATGGACCTCTACCGCGACGGAGACCACTACGTGCTCACCGCCGACCTGCCCGGCATCGACCCCGGCTCGGTCGACATCGACGTGGACGGCCAGCTGCTGACCATCCGCGCCGAGCGCACGCTCAGTGCCGGTGACGGCGTGAAGTGGATCACGCGCGAGCGTGAGGCCGCGAGCTTCGTGCGACAGCTGAACCTCGGCCAGGGCATCGACACCGACCGCATCGCGGCCAGCTACAGCAACGGCGTGCTCAGCGTCACCATCCCGGTGAGCGAGAAGGCCAAGCCACGCAAGATCGAGGTCGCCACCGAGAACGGCGCGCAGGTGCTGCAGGCGCACGAGAGCGCTTCGGCGTCGAGTGCGGCAGATCACCCGCAGCCGGTCGAGCAGTAAACCGCGTCCGTCGACGGAGCATCTCGCGACGCCCCCGTCGGGTCCTCACTCGGCGGGGGCGTCGCGCGTCCGGAGCTTGGTGGTGAGTTCGCGCAGTTGGGCGAGCTCGGACTCGTTCAGCACCGACATCCGCTCCGCGATGTGGGCGGCATGAACCCGTGCCACGTCGCGGAACGCGCGGGCGCCCGCCTCCGTCGCCCGGACGAGCGACCCGCGCCCATCATCGGGGTCGGGGCGCTTCGTGACGTATCCCCGGGCGACCATCCGGTCGACCAGACGCGACACCGAGGGCTGGCTGACGAGCATCAGGCGCGTGATGTCACGCAGTCGCGCGGTCATATCGGGCGCCCGGGTCACCGTCAGGAGCACGTCATACTCGCCCTGCTGCAGCGGCGCATCGCTGAAGTCGCGGCCCAGATCGGCGAACAGCTCGTGCTGCGCACGAAAGAGGCTTTCCCATGCCTCGACGGCGAGGCGACGATCGTTCACGGCCCCAGGGTATCCGGTGGCGGCGACGCCGCCATCTAGGCTGAGCGCATGCCGCGAACGCGTCGGATCACCGCCACGGTGCTGACGGTCCTCCTGGGGGTCGTCGGCCTCGTCGGCCTGGCGGTCTCCGCACAGCCCGCCTCCGCCTCCGGCGACCTCGACGACTTCGTGTTCGAGAGCATGCACGCCGAGTACACCCTCGGCCGTGAGGATGACGACACCAGCACCCTTCGCGTCGTCGAGACGTTCGTCGCGGTCTTCCCCGAGGATCAGAATCGCGGCCTGCGCCGGGAGATCCCCGCCGATTACAACGGTCAGCCCACCTTTCCCGACCTGGTCTCGGTCACCGACGAAGAGGGCAACCCGAGGCCGAGCGAGGTCGAGACCGACGGGAACTGGATGATCGTCACATCTCGCGCCGACGACTTCCTCTCCGGCCGGCAGACATTCGTGTTCACCTACACCCTGCGCAATGTCACCGACTTCTTCGCCGACACCAGCGACGAGTTCTACTGGGACGTCAATGGCAACGGGTGGCGCCAACCCTTCGGTGAGGTCACGGCCACACTCGTGGTGCCTGCCGACCTGGCCGGCGCGCTCACCGGAGCGCACGCGTGCTACGTCGGGAGGTTCGGCGCGGAAACCACGTGTCCGATCGAGGTCTCCGACAGCGGGGAGGGCGCCGTCGTCACCGCCGGCGCCCGTGATCTCGCACCGACGGAGACGCTGACGATCGCGGTGGGATTCGAGTCGGGCACCTTCGCCCGATTCGATGACTCCTACCTCGCGTCGGGCTGGGGGTGGGCCCAGGGGGTGGCCGGCATCGCCGGCCTCGGTATGCTCGGCGCGGCGATCGTGGTCAATCGCCGGTCGCTGAGGAACGAACCCGGGCGACCGACGATCATCGCGGAGTTCACCCCGCCCCCCGGCATCGACGCCCTGGAGAGCGCGCTGCTGCTGGGCAAGACGGCGAAGGCGATCCCGGCCGAGGTGCTCGAGCAGGCGGTGGTCGGAAGCATCCGGATCCTCGAAGGGGAGAAGCGGTGGTTCGGCAGCGCCAAGCTGCAGGCGGAGCTGATCGACGCCGGCCGCGCCGACCGCGATGGACGGATGCTGCTGGAAGGCCTCTTCGACGAGGAGCTCCGACCCGGCGAGATCTACGAGTTCGGCGGCAACGACACCCATTTCTCCCGCACGGCCCAGAAGATCCTCGCGGCGGGGCGCAAGGAGCTGAAGAGCCGGGGGCTCTACCGCACCATCCCGGCGCGGGTGCGGGCATGGCCGATCGCCGGCGCACTCCTGATCGGAGTGCTCATCGTGCTCCTCGGCGTGTTCGCTCTGGCAGGGTCGGTCGACCCTCTGCTGCCGATCGTCATCATCGTGCTCGGGTCGGGGCTCACGATCGTGACGGTCGCGGTGCTCTCGACGCGGCCGTTGAGCGCGACCGGCGCCGAGGTGCGCGACCACCTGGAGGGTCTGAAGATCTTCATCGAGTGGGCGGAGGCCGATCGGATCCGGATGCTGCAGACTCCGACCGGTGCCGAACGGCGCCCGGTCGACACCGGCGACCCTCGCGAGATGCTCCACCTCTACGAGCGGCTGCTCCCGTACGCGGTGGTCTTCGGCCAGGAGAAGGAGTGGGCGAAGCAGCTCGCCATCTACTACGGCGACGACACCCCCGGCTGGTACGTCGGTACGGCGGGGTTCAACGCCGCGGCCTTCTCGGCGGGCATCAGCAGCCTCTCCGCTACGGCGGCGGCGTCGTCGAGCTCAGGCGGCTCGAGCGGGGGAGGCTCCGCGGGCGGCGGGGGCGGCGGCGGTGGGGGCGGGGGCGTCTGACGCATCGCAGCCCGGGGCCTACCCGATCCCGCGGCAAAGCGGAACCCCTCCCGCTTCTCATCTGAGGGGGGCACGGTGGAGTCATGGTCGTCATCGGATTCCACGCCTCGCACGAACAGATTCCGCCGAGCGCGCTCCTGCGCGATGTCCAAGGAGCCGAAGCCGCCGGCTTCGACGCCGCGATGTGCTCGGACCACCTGTCGCCGTGGGGTGTCCGCCAGGGCGAGTCGGGGTACGCGTGGTCGTGGCTGGCTGCGGCCCTCGCGACCACGCGACTGTCGTTCGGCGTCGTGACCGCCCCCGGGCAGCGTTACCACCCGGTGGTCCATGCACAAGCGATCGCGACGCTGGGAGAGATGTTCCCGGGCCGATTCTGGGCGGCGCTCGGCAGCGGTGAGGCGATGAATGAGCACGTCACCGGCGACGAATGGCCCGAGAAGGACGTTCGCAACGCCCGTCTGCTCGAGAGCGCGACCGTGATGCGGCGTCTTCTGGCAGGCGAGGAGGTCAGCCACGACGGCCTCATCCGCGTCGATCGTGCGCGAGTGTGGTCGAGGCCCGAGGTGCCGCCCCCCTTCCTCGCCGCAGCGGTGAGCACGCAGACCGCCCGCTGGGCGGGGTCGTGGGCTGACGGCTTCGCGACGGTCGCCCAGGCCCCCGAGGTGCTTCGCGACGTCCTCGACGCCTACCGCGAGGGCGGCGGAGCAGGCCCCCTCGTGCTGCAGGTGCACGTGAGTTTCGCCGAGACCGACGCCGAGGCCATCGCGCTCGCGAAGGACCAGTGGCCGAACGGGCTGGTGTCGCCGCCTGAGGCGTGGGACTTCGAGCAGCCCGAAGACTTCGATCGGGCCGTCGGCGAACCCGATGAGGCCGAGCTCCGCAAGGCGGTGCTGGTCGATCACGACCCCACCGCGCTCGCCGAGCGGATCGCCGAGCTCGTCGACATCGGGTTCGACCGGGTCTACCTCCACCACGTCGGGCGCGATCAGGCCGACTTCCTCGCGGCGTCCGAGCGCAGCATCCTTCCCCGCCTCCGGGAGCTCGTATGAGGATCACCGACACCAGCGACCTGTGGTGGAAGAGCGCGGTCATCTACTGCCTCGATGTGGAGACCTACTTCGACTCGAACGGTGACGGCATCGGTGACCTGCAGGGGCTCGCGGCGCGGATCGACTACCTCGCTCAGCTCGGCGTGACCTGTCTGTGGCTGATGCCCATCTATCCGACTCCCGATCTGGATGACGGCTACGACGTCGCCGACTTCTACGGGATCGATCCGCGGCTGGGGTCTTTCGGAGACTTCGTCGAGGTCATCCGCACCGCTCGCGACCGGGGCATGCGGGTCATCGTCGATCTGGTCGTCAACCACACCTCCGATCGCCATCCCTGGTTCCTCGCAGCCAAGCGGAGCAAGAACTCGCCGTTCCGCGATTTCTACATCTGGCGCAGCGACCCGCCGCCGAAGGGTCAGAAGAACCCCGTCTTCCCGGGCGAGGCCGACGGCATCTGGAACTACGAGGAGAAGACCGAGGAGTGGTACCTCCACAGCTTCTACCCGCACCAGCCCGATCTGAACATCGCCAACCCGAAGGTGCGCGACGAGATCGCGAAGACCGTCGGGTTCTGGCTGCAGCTGGGGGTGTCGGGGTTCCGGGTCGATGCCGTGCCGTCGCTGCTCGAGATCCCCGAGATGGCCGATCCTCATCAGTACCTCCGGAACGTGCGACAGTTCCTGCAGCGGCGGTCGAGTGAGGCGGTGCTCCTCGGCGAGGTCAACCTGCCGTATGACGAGCAGGTCGCGTACTTCGGCGGTGAGGACGGCGACGAGCTGACCATGCAGTTCGACTTCGTCGCCATGCAGCGGCTCTACCTGTCGTTGGTGCGTCACGATCCTGCGCCCCTCATCGAGGCTCTCTCGTCACGGCCCGACCTGCCGGTCGAGGCGCAGTTCGCCAACTTCGTGCGCAACCACGACGAGCTGACCCTCGATCAGCTGAGCGAGGACGAGCGCCAGGAGGTGTTCGAGGCGCTCGCGCCCGACGAGAGCCAGCGGATCTACGGGCGAGGCATCGTGCGGCGGCTGCCGACGATGCTCGGTGGTGATCCCCGCCGCATCCGCATGGCCTACAGCCTGCTGTTCACCCTTCCGGGCACCCCGGTGCTCTTCTACGGGGAGGAGATCGGCATGGGCGAGAACCCCGAAGACAAGAGCCGAGAGGCGGTGCGGACGCCCATGCAGTGGTCGGGGGAGCGGAACGGGGGATTCTCGGATGCCGCGCCGTCGCGTCTTCCCGCGGCGGTGCCGGGTGACGGGTACGCCCCGGAGCACGTCAACGTGGCCGACCAGATCGAAGACCGCGACTCGCTGCTGCACTTCGTCCGCGGTCTCATCGCGCGATACCGCATCTCGCCGGAACTCGGCTGGGGCTCGCTCGAGGTGATCGAACACGATGTGCCCGCGGTGATGGTGCACAAGCTCGCGGCCGACGTCGGCGCGATGGTCGCCGTGCACAACTTCGCAGACGTGCCGGCCACGATCTCCTTCGCCCTGCCGGATGAGCCGGAGGGGACCCGGCTGGTCGATCTGCTGGCAGCCGACCGGATGCCACTCGACGGGAAGGGGCGCATCGAGATGGAGATCGCCCCGTACGGGTTCCGCTGGTTGCGCGTCTCGCGCCCGGGGGACGGACGGGTCTCCTGAGGAGATCCCGGGAACGCGGCTGCGCGATCGAGATCGGCGCGACGCGCGGTTAGCGTGGCCGGGTGAGAACCGCACGCCGGAGCCGAGCGCGCCTGATCTGGACGGTCGTCGCCCTCCTGGTCGCCGCGTTCGCGGCGGTGCTGCCCCACCTCGATGTCCTCGTCGGAGGGCTCGTTCCCATCGCCCAGGCGCTGATTCCCGTGGGCGCCATCGGGTTGCTGGTGCTCGCCGTGGTCCCGCTGTTCTTCCGAGCCTGGGCGGCGGCCGTCATCCTCGTCGTCGGGGCGGTGCTGGCGGGGCTTCCCGCCCTCACTCCGCTGCGCGCCGGGACGGAGTGCGCGGCGGACGCGTCGATCACGGTCGTGGCCTTCAACGCGAAGTTCGCCGGAGCCGACCCCGCCCTGCTGGCCGCGCGCATCGCCGACGCCGACGCCGACATCGTCGCCCTGGTCGAGACCGATGAGGTGCACATCGAGGCCGTGCTGAGGGAACGGGGGCTCGCTGCAGCGCTGCCGCACCGCACCCGGGAGACGACGGAGGGCGGGGTGAGGGGCAGCGTGATCCTTTCGGCGTTCCCGCTCCGCGGTGAACAGGAAATCTCGGGGAGCGTGTTCGATCAGGTCACCGCGGTCGCGACGTTGCCCGGGGGTGACGAGGTTCGGGTGGCGGCGGTGCACCCCCCGCCTCCGGTGGGGCAGCCGGTCGATTGGCGGACGGCGATCGGCGCGCTCGATCGCTGGATCGGCGAAGCACCGGATGAGCGCCTCATCGTCGCGGGTGACCTGAACGCGTCGTATGCGCATCCGGGGTTCCGTGAGCTCGCGTCATCGCTGCGGAGCGCGGCCGAGGCGGCCGGACCGATCCCGTGGCCGACGTGGCCGCAGGAGAGGCCGGTGCCGGCATTCACGGCGATCGATCACATCCTCGCGCGCGGTGCGGTGCCGACAGGGTGGGACAGCTTCTCCGTGCCGGGGAGCGACCACCGCGGGGTGATCGGCGACTGGGCGATCTGCTCGGGGTGAAGGCCGCACAAGTAAGGGCCGGTCGGAGAGGCTCCCGACCGGCCCTTGTCCCTTGCACCAAGAGTGTCCTGCAATCACATGTCGGTAGCTGCCACAGCAAAACAACTACCGTGCGAGCACTCTATAACGGGGAGATAACGAAAGGGAAGGGCTGGCCGTTACCTTTTCGTGATCGATCTCCGCCGGTCTAGGAGAGCACGTCCTTCGTCGCGAATCGGAGCATCGCCGCCGCTCCGAACACGGCGATGTAGCCGCCCTGCAGGAGGGCATTGGCCGCGAACGAGTCCCAGATGACGGGAGAGCGCAGCAGGTCGCCGAAGTCGAGCCACCGGTCGGTGAAGAGCCACGGGTGCAGGGCGTCCAGCTGGGGGATCGCCCCGACGATCTGCGCGGCGACGGCGAGGATGGCCGTCGCCGCCATCGCACCGATCGGCACCGTGGTCAGGGTCGAGAGGAAGAGGCCGATCGCCGAGAGGCCGACAAGCGAGATCGATGCGTAGGCGCCGACCGCGAGCAGTCGCAGCAGTCCTTCGCCCATCGACACCTGGGCGCCCGACACGAGTGTGACCGGCCCGATCGGGAACAGGATCGCGCCCACGATCGATCCGACGATCACCACGGTGAGGGTGGCGGCCACGCAGAACACCACGGCGCTGAGGTACTTGACCAGCAGAAGACGGATGCGACCGGCGGGCGCGATCAGCAGATAGCGGAGCGTCCCGTGGCTCGCCTCGCCCGCGATCGCGTCGCCGGCCGTCACGCTGACGGTCAGCGGGAGGAAGAGCGGGATCGCCACCGTGAGAGCGGCCAGCCCGACGAACAGCCCGTTGTCGGTGATCTGATCCAGGAACGCGGGGCCGCGGCCGGGGTCCGAGCCGCCGACGAATCGGATCGCCACGCCCAGCAGGAGGGGGATGAGCGCCAGCGCGCCGAGCATCGCCCACGTGCGCCACCGTCGGAACTGGACCGACAGCTCACTGCCCAGCAGCGCCAGCGTCCCCCATCCCCGAGGGGCCGACGACCGCGCCACGGTGGACTCAGGCGACGACATCGAAACCCTCCCCGGTCAGCTCGACGAAGCGCTGCTCGAGGCTCTCGGTCACGACGGCGAAGCCCCGCACGCGGACACCGGCCCCGACGAGAGCCGCCACGATCGCCTCGGGAGAGGCCGTCTCCGGCAGGGATCCGGTGAGCGTTTCGCGGTCGGACGAGGCATCCGAGGCATCCGTCTCGACACCGAGCGCGGCGAGCACCCCGCGCGCCGATGCGAGGTCGGGGGTCTGTACCCGCACCCGCGCCCGCGCACCCGAGCGACGGAAGTCGTCGAGGGTGCCCTGGGCGACGAGGCGGCCGCCGCTCATCACGCCGACGTGGGTGCACAGCTGCTCGACCTCGGCGAGCAGGTGGCTGGAGACGAAGACGGTCGTGCCGTCCGCTGCGAACGAGCGGATCAGCGCCCGCACTTCGCGGGTGCCCTGCGGGTCGAGACCGTTGGTCGGCTCGTCCAGCACGAGCAGGTCGCGCGGCATGAGGAGTGCGCTCGCGAGCCCGAGGCGCTGCTTCATGCCGAGCGAGTAGGCGTGAGCCTTCTTCTTCGCCGCGTGGGACAGGCCGACGCGGTCGAGCGCGGTCGCGACCCGCTGTCGGCGCGTACGACCGGACGAGTGCCGATCGGCGGCGTCGAAGCGGCGGAGGTTCTGCTCACCGGTGAGGAATGGCGAGAAGGCCGGACCTTCGACGAGGGCGCCCACCCTCGGCAGGACGGTGTCGAGCGAGCGCGGCATCGCCTCTCCGAGCACCTCGGCGTCGCCGCTGCTCGGGCGGATGAGTCCCAGGAGCATCCGGATCGTCGTGGTCTTCCCCGACCCGTTCGGCCCGAGGAAGCCGAAGACCGAGCCGCGGGGAACGGCGATGTCGATGCCGTCGACCGCGGTCTGGCTGCCGAACCGCTTCGTGAGGCCGCGCGTCTGGACGGCCAGCTCTCCGGAGCGGGTCTCGTCAGGACGGGTCGTCACCGGCGGGCGTCAGCGTCCCGCGACGTCGACCAGGCGCTGAGTGGGCACGGCGCCGACGAGGATCCGCCCGTCGTCGGTGATCATCACGCTCACCAGAGAGGTCTGGACGACCCGGCCGCCGTCCACGGCGGTGGTGACGCTGTCGAGCATCGCCTGCTGTTCGGCGTCCATCCCCGGGTTCGCCAGTTCGACCACGGCGGACCAGCCCTCACCGACGACGCGGGGTGCCGTCTCCTCCTGCGGCGTCGAGAGCTCGCCCTGTTCCCGGTCGATCGGAAGGGGCACGTCCTTCTCGGTCACCTCGAGGCCGGCGGCGGGTTCGAACGCGAAGACGCTCGCGTCGGGGGCCGAGAAGTCGACCTGCGTGAACGCGACCTGGAAGGCGGGCTCGGTGGCACCCCGAGCGGTGACGGAAGCCGAGAGGGCGACACCGGTCTCGCCATCGATGGCGAACCGCACGTCGCCGACCAGGGTGTCGTCGGTGCGGGGTGTCAGGACCAGCTCGTAGACCTCGCGTCCGGCGACCCGCGCGTCGGTGCCCACGGTCACCTCGGTGCTCTCGTCCAGGCGTGCGAGCGCCTCGTCGAGCATCTCGTCGGGGGTCGGCAGCGCGTCGCCGGCCTCGGGCTTCTCGGCGCCCTCTCCGTAGGTATCCCGCAGCTCTTCTTCGTCCGGCAGCACCAGCTTGGTCGCCGACTGGCTTTCGCTGTCGACGTACCAGATCTCGCCGGCCGCGCCGTCGACGTAGACGTTGCGCTCACCGAGTCGATCGAGCACCTGGAGACGTGCGCTGTCGCCGTCGAGATAGACCTTCGCGGTGTGCGAGCCGGTGACGAGTGAGACCAGATCCTCGATCTGCGCCGATGATGGGCCGTCGCCGGCGCCTTCCATCGGTCCGGTGAGGGCACCGATATCGGGGAGACCCAGCTCCGACTTCTGCTCGATCGTGCCGCTGAGCGCCTCGACATCGCTCGCGCCCGCGAATGCGATGAGCTCTTGCGGGGTCTTATCGGGAAGATCGACGGCGCCGCTGGCGGCCATCGGCACGGCGATCGCCGCACCCGCGAGCAGGGGCACGGCGACGACGGAGGTCCAGATCACTGAACGACGAACGCGTGCGCGAGGGCCGGGGCTCATGCGACCAGGCTACGCCGGTCGGGGGATTCCGACCCGGGTCACGGCGAACCCTCAGGATGCCGCGCGTCGCGCAGCGGCGAGATCACGACGATCAGAGCGGCGACGGCGAAGATGCCGGCGGCGACGCCGATCGTGGGCTGAAATCCCAGCCAGGTCATGAGGACGCCGGCGAAGAGCGCTCCGAAGAAGAAGACGACGCGGTTCATCGTGCGGATCGTGGAGTTCATCCGTCCCTGAAGGCTGTCCGGGGCGACGGCCTGGCGGTAGGAGATGTCGTTCGCGTCTTCGAGTCCCATGCCCAGACCGGAGAGAAGCTGGACCAGACCGACCACGACGAGCACCGGTGCGGTGCCGCTGGCGGCGGTCAACGGCGCCAGCGCGAGGACGAGCCAGGGGATGGCGACAAGAGTGCGTCCGAGGAAGATGGCGCGTCCTGCGCCGAGGCGCGCACCGACGCGCGGTGCGATCAGGGCGCCGGCGAAGCCGCCGATCCCCCCGGCGGCGAGGGCGAGGCCGAACGCCCACGAGGGCAGACCGAGCTCACGCAGGACGTAGACCGCGAGCACGGTGGTGACGATGCTGTTGGCCAGGAACCACACGTGAATCGAGATCGCGAGAGGGCGCAGCGTGCGGTGCCGGTAGGTGTAGCGCATCCCCTCGACGATGTCGTGGCCGACGTGTCGTCCCGGAGGGCGCGGGGTGCTTAGTGGCTCGGTGATCGCGATGCGGGATTGCAGGATCGCGGCGATCGCGTTGATGACCGCCTCGATCACGAACAGGATCGAGGGCCCGACGAGGTTGAGGAGGAGACCGCCGAGGGCGGGTCCTGCGGTTCCCGCGACGGTTTCGCTCTGGCCGAGGCGCGCATTGGCCTGGACGAGAGAGCGTCGCGGCACGATGCGGGGGAGAAGGGGTTGCGCGGCGGAGTCGGCGAACAGGGTGAGCACGCCGAGGGCCAGGGTCACGACCGCGAGAGTCCAGAAGTCGAGAATGCCCGTGACGAGGAGGATCGCGAGGACGACGAAAGCAAGAACCCGTCCGATGCTGGTGAGGACGAGTGTGCGCTGCCGTCGCCAGCGATCCATGAGGGCGCCGACGATGAGGCCGAGGAACAGGTAGGGCACGACGCTCAGGGCGCTCAAGACGCTGATCTGGGCGGGCGTCGCGGCGAGAACGGTGACGATGATGACCTGGATGGCGACGGTCGCCATGGAGCCGCCGACCGCTCGGAGAGTGGACGCGCCCCAGAAGTAGGCGAAGGGTCGCAACCGCAGGATCTCGCCGTCCCGACCGGCTCCGTCGCGCATCCCCACAGACTAGGCGGTGCTCCGAATGTCATCCTTTCGGGGGACGCGAAGCGTCTGCGCCCTCTTCTAGCCTGATCGGCATGACTGACGTCCTGGTCTGGGGAACCGTCCTGCTCGTGCTCTGCATCCCCGTCGTCTTCGTCGGGGTGGGGGTCGCCTCGCTGCGGCACCGCGCCGACGCCGACGGCTCGCCGTCGTCATCCGGGGGTCTTCTCGGCTTCGACGAACTGTTCCACCCGGCTGCTCACGACGCACGGCTGGCGTGGGAGTCCGAGCAGCAGATCCCCGTTCCCGCCCCGACGCCCGATCGTGGTCCCGGTGTCATCGCGGACGGGAAGACGATCGTCATCGAAGTCAGCGACTGAACGACCGGTTTCGGATGTCCGATCCGGGGACTACCGTCCCACCCATGGCGATCGATGAGCGCACGCTGACCTGGATGCTCGACACCGACCCCGCTCTGCGGTGGCAGGTGGAGAAAGACATCGCTCACGCGCCGCCCGAGATCTGGCAGGCCACCCGGGCGCGCGTGTCTCGCGAGGGGTGGGGTGCGCTGCTGCTGTCGACGCAGGACGCCGACGGACAGTGGGCGGGAGGAGCGTACTTCCCGGCGGGATACTTCGACAGCGAGGAGGCGCAGCAGCCGGGTCAGCCCTGGAATGCCACGACGTGGACCCTGAAGGACCTGCGCGAGTTCGGCGTGCCCGCCGATGCTCTCGGCGACACCGCCGAAAAGCTCGCGCAGAACAGCCGCTGGGAGTACGACGACCTGCCCTACTGGGCTGGTGAAGTGGACGTCTGCATCAACTCCTTCACCCTGGCCAACGGGGCCTGGCTGGGCGTCGACATGTCCGGACTGGCGGAGTGGTTCCGCGAGCACCGCCTGGCCGACGGCGGATGGAACTGCGAGGCCGAGGAGGGCGATTCGGTACGGTCGTCGTTCCACTCCACGTTGAATGCGCTGCGCGGCCTCCTCGCCTATCAACGGATCACCGGCGACGGCACGCTCACCGAGGTGCGCCGCACGGGAGAGGAGTACCTGCTGTCTCGGAAGCTCCTGTACCGGGCGTCGACCGGTGAGCCGGTCGCGCCCTTCGCCACCCACTTCCTGTATCCGAACCGCCACGTCTACAGCGCGCTCGCGGCGCTCGACTACTTCCGCGACGCCGCGGAGTACGACGGCCTCCCACCCGATGAACGACTCGCCGAGGCCATCGAGGTCGTCCGCGACCAGCGCCGGCCCGACGGCACCTGGATCCAGTCACGCCGCCTGCCCGGACGGGTCTGGTTCCACATGGATGTTCCGGAGGGTGAGCCGTCCCCATGGCTGACGCTGATCGGCACCCGGGTGCTGGCGTGGTGGGATGCGGCGCACGACGTCGCTGTCGGGTGAGCCGAGCGTCTGGGGCGTCAGCTTTTCGCGCCGGTGAGGGCGAGCGTCCCGCCGAGGCCGATCATCATCACGCCACCCGTACCGGACATCGTCGCCATGCGGCGGGGTGAGGTCGCGAACCACGCTCGCGCGGTTCCGGCGGCGAGCGCCCAGGCGCTGTCACAGACCAGGGCCAGCGCTTGGAAGATCAGCCCGAGCACCAGCAGCTGCGCCCAGACGGCGCCCGCTGCGGGCTCGACGAACTGGGGCAGGACCGCCACGAAGAAGGCAATGGTCTTCGGGTTCGTCAGTCCCACGATGAACCCCTGGCGAAGCAGTCGCCGCGTGCCGACGGCAGGCGTCGACGCGGCACCGACGCGCTCGTGGCGGTGTCGGATCGCCTGCACCCCCAGATAGATGAGGTAGAGCGCGCCGGCGATCTTCAGAGCGGTGAAGGCGACGATCGAGGAGGCGACGATCGCCCCTACCCCGAAGGCGACCGCGACGACGGCGGGAACCGTGCCGATCGCGTTGCCCACCACGCTGAGCACTCCCGCCCTGCGGCCCAGAGCGATCGAGCGGCCGACGACGAACAGCACGCTCGGACCCGGGATGAGGATGATGACGACCGATGCGACGACGAACGCCGCGACGTTCTCCCAGGGCATCATGGGCACACGCTACTGGTCCGCAGGTCAGGAGCGCAGCGGCGAGCCCACCACGTCGAAGCGGAAGCCGCCGAAGGCACCGGAGAGAAGCGGCCGCGCCTCGGCGATTTGCGCTTGCACCTCAGGCAGGGCCAGCGAGGCGCGGTGCGCGTCGGCGCTCCGCCACATCTCCATCACGAAGACCGTGTCGGGTTCGCTGTCGTCGACGCCCACCTCGTAGGCCAGGCACCCGATGTCGGCGAGCGGAGCACCCGGCCGGGTCAGAAGAGCGATCAGCTCGTCGCGCTTTCCGGGCACGGCGCCCAGCGTTCCCACGTTCACGAAGGTCATGCCGTGGACGATACCCGCGACCACCCCCACTGGCGTCGGGCGATGCGTCCGGAGCTCACGGGTCGGCGTGCCACGTGGTGCTGACCGCCTCCGAGACCATCGGATCGCAGAAGAGCTGCGCCTGCTCGATCAGCCGACGCGCTCGGCTTCAGCCCTCCGCCGCCACCGCCCTGCGGATGAGCCCGCGGATCTTCTTCTCCGCCGCTTCGGTCATCTCGAGCAGGGCGAACGAGACGGCCCACATCTCGCCGTCGTCGATCGCGGCGTCCTCGGCGAAGTTGACCGTCCCGTACCGCGTGTCGAACTTCGACGCCGGCTGGTAGAAGAGGATGTTCTTGCCGTCCCGGGCATAGGTCGGGAACCCGTACCAGGTCTTCGGGTCGAGGCCGGGTGCCTCTTCACTGACCATGACGTGCAGGCGTTCGGCGATGACCCGATCGGTCTCGGGCAATTCGGCGATGGCGGTGAGGCACGCTTCGAGCTCCTTCGCCTTCTTCGCGGTGCCCTTCACGCCCTTCATCGACCGCAGCTCCTCGGCGCGCTGCTGCATCGCCGCGCGCTCGGTGTCGCTGAACCCGGACTTCGTCGTGGAGCTCTCCGGTGCCATCTCAGGCATCCCCTTTCTGCTGGAGGCGGATCAGATTGCCCGCCGGGTCTCGGAACGCCGCGTCTCGAACGCCGTAGTCCTGCTCGATCGGCTCTTGGACGATGTCGGCGCCCGCCGCCTCGACGCGCTCGAAGGCGGCGTCGAGGTCATCCGTGGCGAGATTCACCCCGAAGTAGCTCCCCTTCGCGATGACGCCGAGCAGCATGTCGCGCTCGTCGTCGGAGATGTCGTTCCCGACGGCCGGCGGGTGGAGCACGATCGCGGTGTCGGGCTGGCCTGCGGGGCCGACGGTGATCCAGCGCATGTCCTCATAGCCGACGTCGAGCCTGACCTCGAAGCCGAGCACATCGCGGTAGAAGATCAGGGATGCCTCGGGGTCGGTGTGCGGCAGGAAACTCGAGTGAATCGTGATGTCCATGGCTTCACGCTAGAGCCCGCGTCATCGCGGCGCTTCTCGATTCCTGATCGGTCTGGTCACCTGCCGGGCGATGCAGGGCAGCATCCCGGGCCGGAACGGCGCGCCGCGCTCACGATAGACGCTGGGAGGCACACCGACCAGCTCGGTGAAGCGCGTGCTGAAGGTGCCGAGCGATTGGCATCCGACCTCGAAGCAGACCTCGGTCACTGTGAGATCGCCGCGACGCAGGAGGGCCATCGCCCGTTCGATGCGACGCGTCATCAGATACGCATACGGCGACTCGCCGTACGCGAGGTGGAACTGGCGGCTGAGGTGTCCTGCCGACATGTGCACGCCGCGGGCGAGGGCGCTGATATCGAGGGGCTGGGCGTACTCGCGGTCCATCCTGTCTCGCACCCGGCGCATCAGCACGAGTGTCTCGAGGTCGGGTCGCTTGCCCACGCCCCGATGATCGCACGAGGCGACCGGGTCGTGTGGACCGCCGCTTCGTCACTCCTTGTCGATGATGGCGTCTTCCGCCGTGGCCATCGCCGCCGCGCCCTCCTCCGGGGATTCCGAGCCGGCGTCGGCCGCGGAGTTCTTCCCTCCGTCCGCGAGGGGCTCGGAGCTGCCCGACCGGTCGTCGCCCGACCGGTCGTCGCCCGATCGGTCGTCGGTGTCGTTCTTGTCGGTCATGCTGTCTCCTGATCGTCGTCAGCCCGAGGGGTTGTCCACGGGGCGGTCGTCCTCATCGGTGGTCTCGGGCTGCGTGTTGCCATGGATGTCTCCCGTGATGTCGTTTCGTACCGCCGCGTTGTGCGGCGGGGTCCTGCGGGGTACGAGGTCAGAGGCTTCGGCGCTGTGCGACGAGCGGGCAGTCGAAGGGGTCTCGTTCGCCGAGGCCGACGCGGTTGATGTAGCGCACCACGATCGCGTACGACGCGAGCAGACCCGTCTCGGTGTAGGGGATGCCGAGCCGGAGACAGTAAGCGCGGACGATCGGTGCCGCGTGGCGAAGGTGCGGGCGCGGCATCGAGGGGAAGAGATGATGCTCGATCTGATAGTTCAGGCCCCCCATGAACGTGTCGACGAAGCGACCGCCACGGATGTTGCGGCTCATGAGCACCTGGCGATGGAGGAAGTCGAGCTTGAGCCCGACGGGCACGAGCGGCATCCCTTTGTGGTTGGGTGCGAACGACGCGCCCATGTACACCCCGAACACGCCGAGCTGCACGACCAGGAACACCACGGCGATGCCGGGTGAGAGGACCAAGAGCACCAGCGCGAGGAATCCACCGATCCGGATCGCGAGGAAGAGGATCTCGACCCAGCGGCGCTCGACGGGCTCGCGCCTCAGCACTCGCGCGAGCCCCGACGCATGAAGAGAGATCCCCTCGAGCAGCAGCACGGGGAAGAAGAATGCTCCCTGGTGGCTCACCAACCATCTCGAAACCGGTCCGCGGCGCCGTTGCACCTGTTCGGGCGTGAAGGAGATCACCGGCAGTTCGATGTCGGGATCCGAGCCGATCTTGTTGGGGTTGGCGTGGTGTCGGGTGTGTTTGTGTCGCCACCACCCGTAGCTCATCCCCACCAGCAGGTCGCCGATCACCAGGCTCGTCCAGTCGTTCCACCTGCCTGAGACGAAGATCTGTCGATGAGCGGCGTCATGACCGAGGAAGGCGATCTGGGTGAAGATGACAGCGAACACGACGGCGGTGAACAGTTGCCACCAGCTGTCGCCGACGACGATGAACGCAGCCACTGCGGCGGCCAACGTCAGCGGCAGGAGCACGAGCTTTGACCAGTAGTAGCCGTACCGTCGTCGCAGCAGTCCGGCGCCGCGGATGCGCGCGGAAAGTGCGGTGAAGTCGCTGATCCCGGTGCCGCGCACCCGGGCGGACGAGCCCGTCGACATGACGTCGGCTTCAGTCATGAGGTGCTCCAGTCCACGCGTCTACGTGCTCGATCGGGGAGAAGCGACCGAGGTCTGGGGCAACTTGTGTTCAGGCTACGTCCACGCTGCCGATACGGCAAGGGAATCGGGTACGAGGGAGGTGGCGATCGCCGGACTCAGACGGTGAGACGGCCGGTGATGATCGCGTCGGCGACGTCGCTCAGACGAGTCTGTGTGCTGCGGGCGTGGGCGCGGATCCGGTGGAACGCCGCTTCCATGTCGATGCCTTCGAGCTGGGCGACGTAGCCCTTCGCCTGTTCGATGACCACCCGGCTGTCCAGAGCCCGCTGCAGCTGCGCCTGGGCGAGAACGGATTCTTCGACGGTGCGCTGCTGGAGGATGCTGATCGTCGCGATATCGGCGAGGGTCTTCGCTGCCGTGGCATCGGGCTCGTTCAGGGCACCGATCCGCTCGCCGAACAGGTTCAGCGATCCGATGGTGATGCTTCGCAGCCGCATCGGGATGGCGTGCATCGAGGCGAACCCCGACTCCGTCGCCGCGCTGGCGAAGGCCGGCCATCGGTCGGAGATGTGCGAGAGATCCGGGACCGAGACGACCTGACCTGTGGTGACCGCTTCGACGCACGGTCCCTCTCCGACACGAAGCTGCATCAGACCCACGAACTCGCTGCGCTCACTGGTCGAGACGATCACCTCCAGCTCGCCCCCGGGCCCGCGGAGCAGGATGCCGGCTGCGACGATGTCGAAGATCGTGGTGCACTCGTCGACGAGCACCTGCAGAAGCTCGACGACGTCGAAGTCGTCCACGAGCGAGTCAGCCAGCGCTGCGACGGTGTGCAGCAGCTGATCTTCCCGGGTGCTCATATCAGGATTGTAGGTCTCGGGGTGGGTTGTCGAAGGTGATGCGGCGGGCGATCACGTCGACGGCGACGGCGCGGACCGTGCGCCCCGAGGAGAACGCGTGGGCGCGGAGCACCACCAGCGCGTCGTCGACACCGATCCGCAGTTGCGCGGCGATCATGCCGGACGCCTGATGCATCTCGCGACGTGAGTAAGGGCCCTCCGACATCCCCTCGTCAGCGCTGTCCAGGTCCTGCAGCACGCGTCGGAGGACCTGATGGGCCGCGATGGACGCCAAGACCGAAACGTCTTCGACCAGGGCGGGGGCCAGCGGCCGAGCCGTATGCGAGAAGAGGTCGACCGAACCGACGCTGAGATCGCCCACATGCATGGGAAATGCGAAGAGCGCGCCGATCCGCAGCGATCGGAACGCCTCTCGGGCGGCGGGCCAGTTCGATCCTCCGCCGCGCTGGATATCGGATTCGAGTACCGGATGCCGCGTGCTCAGCGCTTCCCAGCAGGGGCCCTCGCCGAGGTCGATCTGGATCTCATCGATCCGGGCCGCGACGGCATTGCTCGCGCACACCGTCTGGCTGCCGAGCGGTCGACCGAGCGTCGACAGCGCCGCCCCCGCGACGCCGGTGACGCCGACGAAGGGGGCGCAGAGGTCGTCGCCGGGATGCGTGGCGGCGGTCAGGCGCGCAACGGCGGCATCGAAAGCATCCGATTCCGGCCCCTGCCGTGGTGAGGTGGCCATCGCTTCCCGTCCGGACATCGCAGATGAGGGCGACCGACGCGACCGCGAGCGCCCCGACGGAGCCGCCGGGTGCACGTCGAGCCTACTCTCGAACGTGCCGGCAGGGGTGCGGAGCGCGCGCGACGCCGAGCGCCTACGCTGGCGACAGATCCGAAGGAGGCGCAATGAGCGCGACCCCGTCTTCGCCCCTGCGCGACCGACCCTGGCTGAGCTCCTACGCGCCGGGGGTGCCTCACGAGATCGATCCGGTGACCGAGACACTCGTCGACCTTCTCGACGGCGCGGTGTCGCGGTACGGCAGAAAGGTCGCACTGGAGTTCTTCGGCGCCGAAACCCGGTACGACGAGCTGGGCGAGCAGGTCTCGCGGGCGGCGAACGCCCTGCGGAAGCTCGGAGTGCGGGCAGGCGATCGGGTCGCCCTGGTGCTTCCCAACTGTCCGCAGCACGTCGTGGCGTTCTACGCCGCACTGCGACTGGGGGCGATCGTGGTCGAGCACAATCCGCTCTACACCGCCCGTGAGCTGCGCCATCAGTTCGAGGTGCACGAGGCGGTCGTCGCGATCGTGTGGGACAAGGTCGCCGATGTCGTCGCCGACTTCCCGCGTGACATCGCCCCCGCGGCGATCGTCGCCGTGCGCATGCCCGATGCCCTGCCGTTCGGAAAGCGGGTGGCGCTCCGTCTGCCGGTCCCGGCGGCGCGTGCATCGCGGGAAGCGATGACATCGACGCCGACGGCGAAGGGCATCCTGTCGTGGTCGCAGCTGGTGAAGGCCCGTCGACTGCCGAAGTCGCACCCGCGTCCTGCCCTCGACGACGTCGCACTGCTGCAACTGACCAGCGGGACGACCGGCACCCCGAAGGCGGCGATCCTCTCGCACCGGAACCTCCGGTCCAACGCTGCGCAGGGGCGTGCGTGGGTGCCGGGACTCGCCGAGGGAGCCGAGACCTTCTACGCCGTGCTGCCCATGTTCCATGCGTACGGCCTCACCCTGTGCCTCACCTTCGCGATCTCGATCGGCGCGCGGATCGTGCTGTTCCCGAAGTTCGACGTCGACCTCGTGGTCGCCGCCGCCAAGACCTCGCCGCCGACCTTCCTTCCCGGAGTTCCGCCGATCTACGACGCCCTCGCCCGGGCGACCCAACGCAAGAACGTCGATCTCACCAGCATCCGCTTCGCCATCTCCGGGGCGATGAGCCTTCCGGTGCCGACCGTGACGCGGTGGGAGGAGGCGACGGGCGGTCTTCTCGTCGAGGGCTACGGCATGACCGAGACCTCGCCTGTCGCGCTCGGCAACCCGATCGGCCCCTCGCGTCGCCCCGGCACGGTCGGGGTGCCCTTCCCCAGTACCGAGATCCGCGTCGTCGACCCGGATGATCCCGCCGTCGACCGCCCGATCGGCGAACCCGGCGAGCTGCTGGTGCGCGGGCCGCAGGTCTTCCAGGGGTACTGGCACCGGCCCGACGAGACCGCGGCGGTGCTGCTGGAGGATGGGTGGCTGCGCACCGGCGACATCGTCACCGTCTCGCCCGACGGATTCGTCACCGTCATCGACCGGGTCAAGGAACTCATCATCACGGGCGGATTCAACGTGAGCCCGAGCGAGATCGAGGGGGTGCTGATGATGCATCCGGATGTCGCCGGCGCGGCCGTCGTGGGCATGCCGCGCGCCTCCGGAGGCGAAGACGTCGTCGCAGCGGTCGTGTTGAAAGACGGCGCGGTCTTCGACGCCGGATCGCTCCGGGACTTCTGCCGGTCGCACGTCACCGCGTACAAGGTGCCCAAGCGCATCGTCGAAGTCGACGACCTGCCCCGTTCGCAGATCGGGAAGGTGCTGCGCCGCGTCGTGCGTGAGGAGCTCCTCGCCCGGTGACGCCTGCGCTCGGCCGGCGGCTCAGCGCGGGACGTGGATGCCGACGAGGCGCTCCGACACGTCCCAGAGCTGTCGCGCGTCGTCGAGGCTCTGGAGTGGCTGCCACAGCTCGATCTTTGTCGGGCCCCCGCCGACCAGTCGCTTCGGGCCGAAGAATTGGTCGCCTCGAGCCTCCGTCGCCGTTGCCGCCACGAGGGCCGGCTGCGCTGCCGTCTCGGGTGTCCCCGTCACACCGATGCGAGCGAGCATCCCGATCACGCGTCGTTCCGGTGTGATGCGTGCGCGCCCCATGCCGGGCTGCGCTGCGAGCAGGTTCGTCGGCGAGACGCCGGGGTGAGACAGGTTGCTGCTGATGCCCCAGTCGCCGGCGCGGCTTCGCGCGTCCAGCTCGCGCGCGAAGAGGCCGACGGCGATCTTCGAGGCGACGTAGGCGCGCATCGCGTCGTAGTCCTGCTCGGAGTTCACATCGCTCCAGACGATTCGGCCGCTCCGGGCGGCGATGCTCGTCTGGTGCGTCACCCGGGCGCGCCCCGCTCGCAGCAACGGCAGCAGTCCGAGGGTCAGCGCGAAGTGACCGAGGTGGTTCGTGCCCCATTGCAGCTCGAAGCCGTCGGCGGTGACCTGGCGGGTCGGCGGTCTCATGACCCCGGCGTTGTTGATGAGGATGTCGATCGGGCGACCCTCGTCGTTCAGCTCTGCGGCGAGGGCGGCGACCGAGGTCAGCGACGACAGGTCGAGGGTGCGGGTGCTGACCATTGCGCCGGGGACGGCCGATCGGATGCGGCTGAGTGCGGCGTCGCCCTTCGTCGCGGCGCGGACGGGAAGGACGACCTCGGCGCCGGCGGCGGCGAGGCGGCGGGCGATGATGACGCCGATGCCGTCGCTCGCGCCGGTGACGACGGCGAGCTTTCCGGAGAGGTCGGGGATCGAGCCTGCGGTGCGTGTCATGAGCGGTGTCCTTCGTTCGCGGACCCCCGATCGGGGTCGTCATCCCCATGCTCGATGGCCGTCGCCGCGGCATCCAGGACCCGACGATCCGTGGCTGAGCGGTCCGGCCCTTCCCGATGCCCGGGGGTCAGGTCGTGAACGCCTCGGCGCCGAGGACGGCGAGGAGCTGCAGCTTCTCGTGGGTGTCGGTGCCGGGCTCGGCGGTGTAGACGAGCAGGCGGTGAGACTGATCCGGATCCAGGAGCGTTTGGCAGTGCAGCTCGAGCGCCCCGACCGACGGGTGGTGGAAGCGCTTGACCTCGGTCGGACGGGCGCCGACCTCGTGCGTGTCCCACATTTCGCGGAAGAGGCGGTTGTCCTCGAGAAGGGCGACCATCGCCGCCGCACGCGACCGCGGTCCCCGGAGGGCGACCAGTTCGCGCAGGCCTGAGGCGTAGACCCGGGACAGTTGGCGCTGCTCGTCGAGGGAGTAGGCCGCCCGCGCGGCCGGTTCGGTGAACCACCGATAGCCGAGGCTGCGCGCGGGGCCCGAGCGTTGCGAGGCATCGCCGAGGACGGCGACTCCGAGGGGTGTCTGCCGGAGAGTCTCGCCCAGCTCGGTGACGATCTCCGCCGGGGTGTCGGTCAGACGGTCGAGGATTCGCAGCATGCCAGGGCTGATGTGCTCGCTCGTTGTGTCGCGCAGCGGCGGTTGATGACCCGCGAGTCGGAAGAGGTGATCCCGCTCGTCGAGCGTGAGGTGCAGGCCCTGGGCGATCGCGGCGATCATCTGCTCGGACGGGTGGGGGCCGGTGGCGCGTTCGAGCCGCGCGTAGTAGTCGGTCGACATGTGGCAGAGCGCGGCGACCTCCTCGCGCCGCAGGCCCTCTGTGCGCCGGCGGGGTCCGCGCGTGAGCCCGACGTCCTCGGGTTGCAGCGCTTCGCGTCGTCGGCGGAGGAACTCCGCCAGCCCGTCCCGATCGATCACCGATCACTCCTTCCGACCGCCCCTTTCTACGCGAGAGTCCGCATCGTAGCCAGGACCTGTCAGTCCGCCCTTTTCTCGCTCCCCCGCCAGCGCCGTCCACAGCGCGACCCACTGCCGCGCCGTCAGATCTCTCGGGAGCGCCGACCGCTCCACGTCCGCACGCGCGAGCGCGCACCGCGCGACTCTGCGCTCGATCCGCGCGGCGCCGGCGACGATCTGGTCGAGACCGCGTCCTCTCCCGGAGAACACCGCCGTCACGAACCGCTCGTAGCTTCGACGTGCCGTGCCGGGGAGCAAGGGGTCGTCGCGGCGGGTGATGGTGAGGATGCCGCCGTCGACGGTCGGTGCGGGGGTGAATCCCGACCGCGGGATTCTGCCGTGGAGGCCGAACGTGAACCACGGCCCGCTCTGCGCGGTCATCATCGTCTGGCCGCCGATACCCGCTCGTTTTCGTGCCACCTCCCACTGCGTCACGAGCACCGCGTCTGTCCATCGCGTTTCGCGGAGCAGGCGGCGAAGGATCGGGGTGGTGAGGTGGAACGGGATGTTGCCGACGATCACCGGCTCCCGAAACGGATGACGCAGGGCGTCAGCCTGTCGAACCGTGACACCGGGCAGGGACCGTGCCAGACGGTGTGCCCGGTGCTCGTCGATGTCGATGGCCGTCAGTCGACGCCCCGTCGCCGCGAGCCGCCGCGTCAGGGCGCCGTCACCGGCACCGATCTCGAGGATCGAACCCCGCGTGCCGCGGACGAGACTGTCGATCCGGTCGATCGACGGTGTATGGATGAGGAAGTTCTGGCCGAGTTCGTGTCGGCCGCCGTGCTGAGAACGAGGCATGGGCGTGCTCCGATGAAAAGGGGAGCACCCGGTGCGGGACGTGGAGAGGCGGGATACGCCGAGGCGCCCGTCCGAGTGCAGAAGGACTCGGAGGAGACGGCGCGATGCGACGAAGCGGTCGCGCCGTCAGGCGCGGCGGTCGCGGACCAGAGCGGTGAGCGCCATCACGGGCGCCATCGTTATCGTTCCCACCCTTCGACGTTATCAGGATCGTTTCCACACTGTCACCGCGCGGGTCGCGCGGGTGTGCGGAGGAACACCGTCAGGACCACGCCCACGACACTGATCGCGGCGCCGAATCCGAAAGCGGTGGCGACCCCGCCCGCGAGGGCGGCCAGTCGATCGTCGCTCGTGGCCGAAGACACCGCGACGCTGAACAGCGTGATGAACAGCGCCGTCCCGGCCGCCCCCGACACCTGCTGCAGGGTGTTGACGATCGCGCTGGCGTGCGAGTACAGGTCGGGCGCGACAGACCCGAGGGCGGTGGTCATCAGCGGCGTCACCATGAGCGCGGTTCCGATGCTGAGGAGGACGTGCATGGCGATGACCGCCCACACGGGGGTATCGGCGGTGAGGGTCGAGAAGGCGGCCATGGCCGCGGTCACGATCACTGCCCCGGGCACGACGAGGGTCCGAGTTCCGACCCGGTCGTAGGCCATGCCGACGAACGGCGCGAGAACGCCGGACAGGATCCCGCCGGGCAGAAGCATGAGACCCGCGACGTACGCGGGTTCACCGAGCACCCCCTGGATGAAGAGCGGCAGCAGGATCAGCGAACCGAACAGGGCGATGGAGACGACCACGATGGCCGCTGTCGAGAGGGTGAACGGCAGGCTGCTGAACACGCGGGGATCCAGCAGCACGCGATCGGTGTCTCGAAGCGCGAACTGCCGCCAGACCAGTCCCGCCAGGGCGAGCGTGCCCACCAGGAGGGGGATCCACACCGGCATCCCACCCTCGCCTCCCGCGCGCTCGCCGATGCTCGCGAGACCGTAGATGAGCCCCGAGAAGCCGACCGCCGACAGTACAAGTGAGCCGAGATCGAAGCGCGCGGGTGCAGTGGGCGTCACCGTCCGAAGCCAGATCGCGCCCGCGATGAGTGCGATCGCCGCGATCGGAAGCACCGCGACGAACACCGACCGCGATCCGGATGTCGACACGAGAATGCCCGAGAACGTCGGGCCGAGTGCGGGGGCAGCGGCGGTGACGATCGTGACGAGGCCCATCGTGCGGCCGCGGCGCTCGGGTGCCACCAGCAGCATCACCGTGGTGAACAGCAGCGGCAGCATGATTGCTGTTCCCAGCGCCTGCACGACGCGAGCGACCAGCAGCACGTCGAAGGTGGGTGCGGTCGCAGCGACGAGAGTGCCGAGGGTGAACACCCCCATCGCCGTCAGGAAGTTGCGACGGAGCGGGAGCCGCCGCAGAAGCACACCGGTCGTCGGGATGACGACTGCCATCGTCAGCATGAAGGCGGTCGTCAGCCACTGCGCCGAGGCGGCGGAGACGCTGAATTCGCTCATGATGCGCGGAATCGAGACCCCCATCGCCGTCTCGTTGAGGACGACGACGAAAGCCGAGATCAGCAGCAGCGCGATCACGGGCCCGGTGCGGCGGGATGCTGCGGTGCGGACGGGAAGGGAAGGGGTGACGGTCATGACTCTCCTGGTACTGCGTTTGAAAACGGTACTCAGTACCGTATGCGTACGACGTGCTAACGTAGCACCATGTCCTCACCTCGTACGACCGGCCGACCCCAGCCCGATCTTCGCGAGCGCCGACGGCGCGAACTGGTGCGGGGTATCGCGGCTGCCGCCGTGGAGCTCTTCGAGCGGCAGGGATTCGGCTCGACGACGATCGACGACATCGCCGCCGAAGCGGGGATCTCGCGAACTACGTTCTTCCGCTACTGCGCCACGAAGGAAGCGGCGGTTCTCGTCGACGACGCAGGGCTCGAAGCGGAGCTGATCGCCGTGGCGAAGGAGGCGCCGGAACGAGACCCGCTCGCGCACCTCGAGCAGGCCTGGGCCGATATGGCGGCGGTCTTCGACGCTGATGCCGAGGGGCGAGATCGCTTTCTGCGTGTCCGGCGGTTGATGCGCGACCAACCCGCCCTGCTGGCGGCGGGGCTCGAGCGCGATGCGCGGTTGGCGGCGCATGTCGCGGATGCCCTGGAGGCGGGGGCGGGTCTGTCCTCACTCGATGCTGCAGCGGTGGCCGAGAGCTTCGCCGTCGGGATGCGTCTCACCTTCGACGAGTGGGTGCGCCGGGTCGACGATGCCCCCACGCCGTCGACGCCCCCGCTCAGCGACATCTATCAAGATGTCCGCTCCGCGCTCGCGCGTGCTCGCGGAGGCGCGGCGTCGTGACATCCGAGTTCAGCGCCGCGTTCTGGGAGAGTCACTGGGAGGAGCGGGGGAACGATCGCGCACTGCGGCCGCATCCTGCACTCGAGACCGAGATCGCCGACCTTGCTCCGGGTGCAGCGCTCGAGGCCGGCAGCGGTGAGGGCGCTGAAGCGGTCTGGCTCGCCGAGCGTGGGTGGAAGGTCACCGCCGTCGACCTGTCGGCACGGGCGCTGCGGCGGGCGGGGGCGCGGTTCTCCGATCGAAGCTTCGCGGTGCCCATCGAGTGGCTGCACGCAGATCTCACCACGTGGGAACCGATCCACCCGTTCGATCTGGTCACCACGTTCTACGCCCATCCCGCGATGGCGCAGGACGCCTTCTACGCCCGCCTCTCCCGCTGGGTCGCTCCCGGCGGCGCTCTGCTGATCGTCGGGCATGAAGAGGCCGGCCGGCTTGACGCTCCGCGGGAGGCGGTGCACTCGCATCCGTCCACGGCCGTGACCGCTCCCCGTCGCATCCTCTCCGTCCTCGACGAGGGGGAGTGGACGGTCTCGACCGCCGACGTCCGTGAGCGCGCCGTCGGCATTCCCGGTGGGGGGACTCGGATGCTGCGTGACGTCGTCGTGCGGGCGACGCGACGCTCGTGACGATCTCGTCGGCATTCCCCCGTCACGCCTGGGGCTAGAACGGGGCAGGTTCGTGGGGGTCGTCGGCGGGTTCGTCGGTGATCCGGAATTCGCCGGTGAAGGTGGTCCACTTCACCCACAGGTCGTCGGGGACGTCCTCCTCCGGTGAGAAGTGCACCCCGTGGCCCGGTGGGTTGTCGGTGTAGATCCTCCCGGTGGGGGAGGTCCATTCGATGACGCCGCCGGGGAGTTGTTTCACTTTCCAGGCGGTGAACTGTTTCATGCTGTGGTGTCGTTGGCACAGGCAGGACAGGTTGCAGATCTCGGTTCTCCCACCGAGGGCGGCGTCGTGGTTGTGGTCGATCTCGCATGTGCGGGCGGGCATCCGGCATCCCGGCCACCGGCAGTGCTTATCCCGACCTTTGAGGAACCGGACCATCGCCCCGGTCGGGCGGTACTGGTCCACCGCCATCGTCAACCCGGTGACCGGATGGGTCAGCAGCCGCTCCCAGGTGCCGTCACTGTTCCCCGCGAGCAGTCGGGCGGTCTTCGCGTCGATGGGGCCGACCCCGGCGAGATCGCACGGGACGTCACTCTGCCCCATGAGGGCCATGACGGGGATGACGACCTGCACCTTCGCGGTGATCGCGCCCAACCCTCCCGGTAGGTCACCAGAGCCGGTCGGGTTGAGGCTCGGTACGGAGGTGAGGAGCATGTCGGCGAACACGTCGGCGCGGACCTCGTCGAGGGACCGGGTGTCCGGCGCCACATCATCGCCCGGCTGCGGTTCGCGGGCGGTGATGACCGCGGTGGCTTCGTCGGTGATGCGTTGGAAGATCCCCTCGATCAGCACCGTGGACTGCACCGCGCGCAGTTCCGACATCCCGTCCCCGATCGTATAGCGGACGATCTTCCGCTCCCGGGACGCCTCCCGATGCCGCTCGGTCAGTGTCCGCGGGTGCATCCGTTCGGCGAGGATCTCCAGATCCGCGCGGGCACGCCCCGGGGTCTCGTCCAGGCAGATCTCCGCCGCGAGCTGATCGAACTCCCCCTTCACCTCCGCCGGCAGGCGTCGCCCGACATCCTCCACCACCGCCACGTGCGCCCGCGTGATCAGCCCCTTCTCCAGGCAGTGCACCGTCGCGGGGTAGTCGTTCACCAGCGCGAAAGCACTATCAATCTGGCGCTGGACCGACCGGTCGGACAGTCGCACCGCGGCCGCGATCTCCGCTGCCACACCCCGCAACGCCATATCCCGGTCCCGCACCACCGCGGTCGACCCCTCCGCCAGCCGCGCCGCGAACGCCCCCGCCTCGGCCAACACCCGGGTCTGCTCCGCCTCCGCCGCCGCCAACGCCGCCTGCGCGGCCTCCACCCGGCTCAGCACACCCGTCAGCTCAGACCGGTCCTCGTCGCTGAGGAGAGTGAGCCGCGGGTTCGAACGCATGTATGAATCATGGCACCACCCTCCGACATAGAGACCCGAAACCTTCAACCCCAGCTCGAACCAGATTCCGCCGATGTGGGGGCCGCTGGATCTCGCTTCCTCGTGATAAAACGAGCATCAGCTCGTGAAGCGCAGGCCTGCCTCGGCGAGAGCGGCATCGAGCGCGCGAACCGCCGTCGGGCCGACACCGTGCAGGGCAGCGATCTCGTCGCGGGATCGCCCCGCAACATCCGCCAGGGTCCGAAGGCCCGCGCTCTCGAGCGCGCGCAGGGCGGGCCTCCCGATTCCTGATGGAAGACCGTCGGACGCGGCGGACACCCCGCCCTCAGTCCTGGTGGCCGGAGGAGGCTCCGTACCGCGCGGCGATCTCGCCGGGATCGACCCAGCGTGAGTAAGTCGGCTCCTGCGGCCACCCTTCGGGAGAGTCCTGCCAGTCCTCCTGGCGCCCCCACGGCAGCAGGTCGACGAGGGCGAAGGTGTGGCTGAGCTGCTCGGTTCCGCGTCCGTTGGTGTGCCACGTGCGGTAGACGGTGTCGCCGTCGCGGAGGAACACGTTCACGGCGAACCCGCCCCCGGCCGGAGCATCCATATCGGCCCCGAAGGGACTGTTCGCGGTCGAGTACCAATCCATCCGGTTGCCCACCTTCTCGCGGTAGGCGAGGGCCTCCTCGATCGCGCCCTGGGTCACGGCGACGAACTGCGCGTCGTAGTGGTCGAGGAACCCGAGCCGCGTGAACTGCGAGGTGAAGGACGTGCAGCCGCCGCACTGCCACTCGGCTCCGGGCTCCCACATGTGGTGGTAGGTGATCAACTGCGATCTGCCTCCGAAGATGTCCACGAGCCGCACGGGGCCCGCCGGCCCTTCCAGCACATAGTCGGGAAGCTTCACCATCGGCAGGCGTCGCCGCTGCGCGGCAATCGCGTCGAGCTCACGGGTGGCGGCCTTCTCGCGAGCGCGCAGCGCCGCGAGCTCGTCGCGCCACTCGTCCTCGGTGACGACCGGGGGGAGGGCGGATGTCGTGGTGCTCATGGGTTTCCTTTCGTCGACGAACGGATTCCGCGGGTCAGCGCACCGCCGACCGAAGGTCTTGGCCGGCCTCACCGACCGTTGCGGATGATTCCGTCTCCGCTCCGCCCGGCTCGGCAGAGGCGGGGGGCGGCGCTGTGGCGTACGCCCGCGACAACCGTCGGTACGGTGCCGAGGCGAAGGCCAGCAGCACGACGATCAGCAGGATCGCGCTCGCTGCGACGAAGACCAGGGCGATGCCGCGAGCCTCGCCCGGTCCGAGCAGCCAGCCGAGGGAGGACTGACCCGCCTCGGAGTTCATGTAGGGGATCAGCCAGAACTGCGCGAGTGGCCCGACGATGAACGCAGACACGGGAGCTGCGGCCGACTCGACACTGGCGGCGAAGCCGAAGACGCGCCCTTGCGACTCGAAGGGCACGACCCGCTGGATGATCGTCTGCTCCGACGCCTCGGCGATCGGCATGAGGCACATGAAGATCAGCAGTCCCAGCGCGTACAGCCACCACCACTCGCGGATCGCGAAGGTCATCCCGAGGATCGCGATGGCGACGTTGACGAGGAGGAGAGTTCGCACCGGGTTCCTGCCCAGACCGAACTTGGCCACGAGGCCCCCGCCGATGATGAAGCCGAAGCTCGTGATGCCGAGGATGATGCCCCACACCTCGACCGAGAAGAGTTCCAGGCCGTACGGGTCCATGAGCGCCATGAACACGCCGCCGACGAGGTTGTTGAAGGTGGTGAAAAGGATGAGGGCGAGGAGTCCCGGAACGACGATGACCGCGGGGATGACGCCGCGGAACCCCGTCTGCGGTACGACGCCTTCGACGTGCACCACGCCGCGTTCGGGGATCGGCACGAAGAGCAGGTGGGTCAGCGCCACGGCGGTCGCGGCGATCGCGATGACCACGGTCCATCCCATACCGAGGAGACCGACGGACAGACCGGAGAAGACGCTCGTGACCATGAAGGCGATGCCGTGGACGGCTCCGACCAGTCCGTTGGCGCGGTCGCGCCGGTCGGAGGGGATCAGCAGCGTGACGGTGGTCGACAGTGCGATGTTGCGAAGGTTCTCGACCACGCCGCCGATCAGGATGACCCCGGCGAACAACCAGAACCAGGGTCCGCCCCAGTCGACCAGCACGCTCTCGGGGAACGACAGGTACAGCGCCCCGGCCAGAAGGTAGGTCACGAGTGTCACGGTGCTCGAGAGCAGCATGACGGCCTTCTTCTTCATATGATCGACGAGGACCCCGAAGACCACGCCGAGAAGAGCGACGAGGAGCATGTACGACCCGCCGATGATGGAGGTCGCGAGCACCGACCCCGTCTCGAGGTAGGCCCAGAAGGTCAGCGCCCACCACAGGTAGCTCGACGTCACGTTCGCGACGGCGGTGTTCACGAGCACCTGGTAGAAGGCCCGAACCGTCCGCGGGCCGGGGGTGTACGCCGCCGCATCCGTGGTCTGCGTGCTCATCGTTCTCGTTCCCGTCGTGGTGATGCCGGCCGGCCCGCCTGCTGCGGTAGACTCATGTTCACACCGTGAACATCGGCGGTGGCGCCAATCTACACACCCGGAGCGGAGGAGGCAATGGCCGATTCCGCTCGCACGTATCATCACGGCGACCTCCGACATGCGCTGGTCCACGAGGGGCTCGCGCGAGCGCGGGAGGGAGGACCGAGCGCCGTCTCGCTCCGGGAGATCACCCGCGCCGTCGGCGTCTCGCCGAACGCCGCGTACCGGCACTTCTCCGACCGCGACCACCTGGTCCGCGCGGTCGCCGGGCAGGCGCAGCGACTGCTGGCCGAGGCGATCGCCGAGCGCGTCGCGGCAACCCCGTCCGGACTCGGCCGCGCTGCGGCATCCATCGAGCGGCTCCGTCGCGTGGGCCTGGCCTACATCGCCTTCGCCGTCGACGAGCGCGGCTGGTTCGAGACCGCCTTCTTCACGCAGGACACCCGGGCCAGCGAGGGGATCGTCACGCTCGACGACGAGATCGTCGCGCCTTTCCGGCTGCTGATGGACGTGCTCGACGAGATGGTGGATGCCGGTGCGCTCGCCCCCGAGCGCCGCCCCCTGGCCGAATGGCCGTGCTGGTCGGCGGTGCACGGCTTCGCCGACATCGCCGTGCACGGCCCGGTGCGCTGGCAGCCGCGCGAACTCGTCGACGCCCTCGCGGCGAGCGTCGTCGACTCGGCGATCGTCGGCGTGCGCGGCACGACCGCGCCGCCCGGAGAAGCATAGGCGAGCGCGCGCTCGTCGTCACCCCGGTGCAGAGAGGCGTCGATCCGCGGTGTACTCGGGTGTCCACCACCGAGGAGAAGAGGATCACATGAGCGGCTTCAGCGAAACCACCCCCGAGCGCGACGAGCAGGCGGGCCTCGAGGTCGTCGGCGAAACGAGCCCCGGCGTGGCGGACACCACGGTCGGGGGCGAGGACGACCTCGCCCAGCTCGAGTTCGAGGGGCGCCTTCCCGACGCCGACACCGTCGCCGCCGACGGCCCGGAGGAGCCCTACCTCGATGAGGCCCTCCAGCCCGAGACGCAGGGGGAGGACCCGGTGGCCGCCGAGCTCGGCGAGGAGGGACAGGGGGATCTCGCGCCCGAAGACCTGTAGATCCGAGCGCCGCCCGCCGGCCGGGTGTCAGGCCGGGGCGGGGGAGCAGTGCCAGCGGGCCTCTTTCCAGCCCTCCGGGGTCCGCTTCCACACGATCGTGGCGACGCACGGGTTCTCGATCACTGTCTCACCGATCTGCACCCGCTGGACGAACCTCACCACCGAGTACCCCATCTCCCCGGCCTCTTCGCCGTGATACCCCGTCACCCGTGACGACAGCGCCGCGCCCGCGGCCCGCATCGCCGCGAAGTTCGTGGTCATGTAGGCATCCCACGCGTCCTTGTTCTCGATCACGACCGACCGTCCCTGAGGATCGACGTCGACGATGCCGTAATCGTCGTCGACCATCGCGCGGAGCGCGTCGAGATCGAGCGCGTTGACGGCGTCGAGCAGAGCCTGGGTCTGCGGCCGCAGCGGATCGTCGGGCATGGTCTCCTCCTCGAGTGCTCCCCTTCCGACGCTATCGCGCTACGGGCACCGGGTGGGCGGTGATCGTCGCGTCAAGAGCGGAGATCGGATGCCGGGCCGCGGCCACAATGGAGACATGATCTCCATTCCGACGGTGACCCTCAATGACGGTGTGTCCTTCCCCCAGGTGGGGCTCGGCACGTACAACCTGCGCGGAGCGGAGGGCTCGGACGCGATCGTCGCGGCGCTCGACACCGGCTATCGGCTGCTCGATTCGGCGGTCAACTACGAGAACGAGCGCGAGGTCGGCGAGGCCGTGCGGCGGTCATCCGTCCCTCGCGACGAGATCCTCGTGACGTCGAAGATCCCCGGACGTGAGCACGGCCGCACCGAGGCGGTGCGGAGCATCCGCGACTCGCTCGACCGGCTCGGCCTCGAGCGCATCGACCTTCACCTCATCCACTGGCCCAACCCGAGCGTGGGGAAGTACGTCGACACCTGGCGCGGCATGATCGATGCGCGCGAGGCCGGTCTGGTCGGATCGATCGGGGTGTCGAACTTCACCGAGGAGATGCTCACCGAACTCGTCGACGCGACCGGTGTCGTTCCGGCCGTGAACCAGGTGGAGCTCCACCCCTATTTCCCGCAGGCGAAGCTTCGCGCCTTCCACGACGAGCTCGGCGTCCGCACCGAGAGCTGGAGCCCGCTCGCGCGGCGCAGCGAGCTTCTCACCGAGCGGGTGATCGTCCAGCTCGCCGAGGCGCACGGTAAGACGCCGACGCAGATCGTGCTGCGGTGGCACGTCGAGCTCGGCAGCACCGCGATCCCGAAGTCGGCCGACCCCGAGCGTCAGCGTGAGAACGCCGACATCTTCGACTTCTCTCTCAGCGCCGACGAGGTCGCCGAGATCTCCCGCCTCGAGCGCGGTCGTCTGTGGGACGGCGACCCGCTCACGCACGAAGAGATGTAGCCCTCTCGCACACCTCCACACCGCCCGTCCCGCGCCGCACTCAGTGCGGCACGATGACGCAGTCGCTTCCCGGCGAGAGCATCGATTCGTGACCGTCATCGAAGCGGACGACCAGGAGCGGTTCGTCGGCGTGCCCGCGGACGCCGGTCACCACGCCGGTCCGCTCCGCAGCGCCCACTGTTCTGCCGTGGATGATGACGCGATCGCCGATCTCAGCCATGACCATCACCTCCTGGCGCCAACGATACGACTGCTTCCGCGCCGGCACCAGAAGGGTCGGGCCTCACGAGGCGGGACCGGTGAGCCGCTCACGCACGGCGAGATGTGAGCCACTCCGCGTACGTCTGGTAGCCGCGGCGGGGCTCGCCGACGGGGAGGCCGAGGCCGTCCCGGAGGGCCTTCATCTGCTTTCCCGGGAGGCTCACCGACGGCGTCCACACTTTCTCGTCGAGGGTGCCGGCGTAGTCCTGCACCATCCGGTCGAGAGCCTCCTCGAGCGGGCCGGCGACCTCCTGCGCGCGCCCCTGCGGGGCGCCGACGGCGACCTCGGCGAGGTAGGCCCCCACCTCCGCGGCGGCGACGGGCTGGAGGCGTGCCCGCGGTGCGAGGTGGAGCGGTCCGAAGGCCGCCTGCCGGTAGATCTGAGCCGCGAACTCGTGGAACTGCGTCGCGCGGACGATGCTCCACGGCACCGCGCCCCCGGCGACGAGGCGCTCCTGCGCCACCTTGCCGGCGTAGTAGTCGTACGGCATGCGGTCGACGCCGACGATGGAGAGGGTCACCAGGTGCGACACCCCCGCCCGCTCGGCCGCGGCGAGAAGGTGCCGGGTGCCGGCCTCGAAGAACGCCACCGAGGCCTTGGCGGAGAGCGTGGAGACATTGGTGGTGTCGATGACCGCCTCCACGCCGACGAGCGCGTCATCCAGCCCCACGCCCCCGGCGACATCCACGCCGCTCGCCCGGCTGAGCGCCACGGCCTCGTGCCCCTTGTCGCGCAGCGCACGCACGGCGTGCGCGCCCACGGTTCCCGTTCCTCCGACGACGGCGACCAGCATCGGCACCCCTCTCCTCGTCCACAGCATGGCGCACCCGGTCGACCGCGTCCGCGAGGCGCTCGGTTAGCGTGGGGGAATGCCCACCCCCTTCGACGCGCTCGACGACTACATCGCCCTTCCTCGCGTGGAAGGTCTGGCCCTTTCGCCCGACGGCAGCACCGCGGTGCTGACGGTGGCCGCTCTGAAGAAGGATGCCACAGGGTACGAGCGTTCCCTGTGGGCGGTGCCCGTGCGGGGAGACGGTGCGCCCCGGCGCCTCACCCGGTCGGCGAAGGGCGAGAGCGGTGCGGCGTTCACGCCGGGCGGTGACATCCTGTTCGTCTCGGCGCGCGATGACATCGAATCGGATGTCGACGACGAGCCGGGCCAGCTCTGGCTCCTCCCGGCGCAGGGCGGTGAGGCCCGACCGGTGACGCGGCTCGCCGGCGGCGTGAGCAGCATCGCCGCGACGGCGGAGCAGACGGGACGCGTCGTCGTCTCGGCCCCGCTGCTGCGTTCGGCCTCGTCGATCGAGGATGACGCGGCGCGACGTGCCGAGCGCACGAAGAAGAAGGTCTCGGCGATCCTCCACGACTCCTACCCGGTCAGGTTCTGGGACCACGACCTGGGCCCCGCCGAGCCCCACCTGCTCGCGGTCGACCTCGAGGGCCTCGCCGACACGCTCGCCGCGGCCGTGGAAGACACCGCCACCGAGGAAGCGGAGGTCGTCGCACACCTCACGGCCGAGGCGGCCGAACCGACCCCCTACCCGACGACCCTCCCGCGCCCCGCCGATCTGATGACCGCTCCGGGCCGAGCCCTCCGGCACGCCGAGGCCGCGCTGAGCCCCGACGGCACCACCCTCGTCGCCAGCATCGATCGCCCCGAGGCGCGCGGCGGGCGACGGATCCTGGTGAGCGTCGATGTCGCCACCGGAACGCACACCGTGCTGCGCGACGAAGACGGCTTCGACATCGAGATGCCCGCGATCAGCCACGACGGCACGCGCCTGGCCTTCCTGCGCACCGCGGTGACCACCCCCTCGGGGCCGACCGAGCAGGAGCTCTGGGTCTCGCGGCTCGATGGGTCGGACGCGCGACGCGTCGCCGCCGACTGGGACCGTTGGCCGTCGTCGATCGCCTTCGCCGCGGCGGATGACGCACTGATCGTCACCGCCGACGACAACGGGCGCGGTCCGGTCTTCCGGATCGCGTTGACGGGCAGCCCTGGCGAAGAGGACAGCGAGGTCACGGCGATCGTCTCGGACGACTTCACGTACTCGCATGTCCGCATCGATCGCTCGGGCGGGGGGCTGGTCGCGCTCCGCTCCTCGTGGCTCGTTCCCCCGCACCCCGTGCGGATCGAGCCGTCGGGTGAGGTGACGCCCCTGGCCACTCCCACTCCCGCGCCGGCCGTTCCCGGTCGCATCACCGAGGTCGAGACCACGGCTGAAGACGGCGCCCGGGTGCGGGCGTGGCTCGTGCTCCCCGAGGGTGCGTCGGCCGAGGCGCCGGCCCCGCTGCTGCTGTGGATCCACGGAGGCCCGCTCAACAGCTGGAACGCGTGGAGCTGGCGGTGGGCGCCGCTCCTGGCCGCGGCACGCGGCTACGCCGTGCTGCTTCCCGACCCGGCGCTGTCCACCGGCTACGGATTGGAGTTCATCGCCCGCGGGTGGAACAGCTGGGGCGGCAAGCCCTACACCGACCTCATGGCGATCACCGACGCCGTCGTCGCGCGCGACGACATCGACGAGTCCCGCACCGCTGCGATGGGCGGATCGTTCGGCGGGTACATGGCCAACTGGGTCGCCGGACACACCGATCGGTTCCGGGCGATCGTCACGCACGCGAGCCTGTGGGCACTCGACCAGTTCGCGGGCACGACCGACAGCTCGGACTACTGGCAGCGCATCTTCACGCCCGAGGCGATGATCGAGCACTCACCGCACCGCTTCGTCGCCGACATCCGCACCCCCGTCCTCGTCGTCCACGGCGACAGGGATTACCGGGTGCCCATCGGCGAGGGGCTGCGCCTCTGGTCGGATCTCGCCGAGCACCACGCCGACGCCGACGGGCGCATGCCCCACCGCTTCCTCTACTTCCCCGACGAGAATCACTGGATCCTGAAGCCCCAGCACGCTGTCGTCTGGTACGAAACGGTGTTCGCCTTCCTCGCCGAGCACGTTCTCGGTGAGGAGTCCGCGCCCCCGGCCGTCCTCGGCTGACCCGCGCTACAGGCGGGCGCCGTCGTCGTCGGGGTCGTTCAGCCCGACCTTCTGGCCCCGCCACGACTCGTAGGCGATGAGCCACCCGATCGACACGGCGGCCGCGACCGCGAGCCCGAGCCCGACCGATCCCCAGATCAGTCCGAACAACGCGCCGCCGGCGAAGATGAGGATGCTGCCGATCACCCAGTTGGTGCGGCCGCGAGGCCAGCCCGTGCGAGAAGCCATGCGCTCAGCCTACGGCGCTGCTCAGCGGTCGCGGTGGTCTTCCGGGTGCACCCGGGGACCGCGCCGCTGCTCGCGCACTCCGCTGAGACCGATGAGGCGGATGACGCGCTGACGGTGGCCCTTCCAGGGGGCGAGGAGTTCCAGCATCCCGTCGTCGTCCGTGCGCGCACCGGTCAGGGCGAATCCGACCTCGTGGGCCACGTGGTAGTCGCCGACGCTCACGGCATCGGGGTCGCCGAAGGCGCGGATCCGCGTCTCGGCGGCGGACCAGACTCCCACCCCGGGGAGGCTGGTCAGAACGCGGTCGCGCTCGTCGCCCGTCGCGGCGGCGTGGGTGGCCTGCTCGATGCGCGTGCCCCGCTGCGCGGCGGCGACGAGGGTGCGCGCCTGCGGTGGCTCCAGCCCGGCGCGATGCCAGGCCCACGACGGCACGTGCCGCCAGCCGTCGACCGACGGCGGTGCGTACATCGGCACCGGCGTCGGGCCGGGCGCGCGCTCGCCGAACCCGCGCACGATCCGCCGCCACGCGGCGAAAGCCTGCTTGCCGGTGACCTTCTGCTCGATGATCGCGCCCGCCAGCGCGTCGAAGACGAGGTCGGTGCGACCGAGCCGGAGACCCGGATTGCGTCGATGGGTCTCGGCGATGAGGGGGTGACGCGACGCATCGAACCCGTCGAGGTCGTCGTCCCTGCCGCAGAGCGCCGGCAGCTGAGCGATCGCCCAGGCCGCCCCCGGGCCCCACGCCGCCCCGCGCACCGCGCCGCCGGCGGCCGCGCGGATCGCGATGGTCGCCACGCCCTCCGGCGTTCGGCACGCGCGCCAGATCACCGCGCCGTCATCGAGATGAGTGGGATCGCCGTAGCCCCGGCGCTGGAAGAGGAGCACGCGACGCAGGTCGAGCGGATGCCGCGGACGGTACTCGGTCTCGATCGGCGGGCCGCTCGCGGGGGTGCCCGGCACGGCTGCGAGATCGGGGCGTAACCGCGCGCCCGACCGCCGCGGAAGCCGGGGCGGAACGGGCGAGGTCACCCCCTCACGCTACGCCCGTCCACCGACATCCGGTCCCGTGTCCGAGAGGGGTCCGCCGTCGCTTATGCTCGCCGAGGAAAGGAAGGTGCATTGATCACTCCCGTCGTGCCCGCAGTGAGAATCGTGATCCCCTGGCGCCCCGCGCCGTCACGTCTGGACGCCTTCGATCGCGTCGTCGCCTGGTATCAGCAGAACCTCCCGGGGGTTCCGATCCTGACGATCGACACCGGAGATGATCCGTTCGTGCTGGCCGCCTGTCGCAACGCCGCGATGCGCGATGCGGCGATCGACGAGGTGGTGGTCATCGGTGACGCCGACACCATTCCCGAGCGCGAGCCGCTGCTCGCCGCCATCCGTGCGGCCGCGACGAGCGATCTGGTGCACCTGCCCTACGACGAGTACCGCTGGCTCGGCCGCACCGGGTCGGCCGACTACGCCGCCGGCGTGCCCCTCGAACGCTGCACGGTCGAGCAGTTCGTCGACGGCGCCTGCTCGGGGATCTATGTGGCGACGCCCCGCACCTGGGCGGCGCACGGGGGACAGGACGAGGGCTTCCGCGGTTGGGGCTTCGAAGACGCCGCCTGGTACCTGGCGCACACGACGCTCCTGGGCGCACCTCCGCGCCGCCATCGGGGTCGGGTGTACGCCCTGCACCACGTCGGAGAGGTGCGTGCCGGTACCGCCTACGACGCCAATGCGGCGCGGATGGAGCGCTATCGCGACGCCGCGCACGATCCCGACCGGATGGCCGCGCTGGTCTTCGGCTACGACGACCTGGATGCCGCAGTGCTGGCGGAACTCGGCGGGGAACCCGACGCCGTGCCGGACGCGGTCAGCTGAGCATCGCCGTCAGCTGACTCCGCGTGCCGCCCGCGCGAGCGACTCGTAGGCGATGAGCGGCCCCGGGTGCGCGTGCTGCGCCGCCGCCATGCGTTCGAGCACCGCTCGACCCGTGAAGCCCGGATCGGCGACCTCCCCGAGCGCCTCGGCGAGGGCGTCGACGTCGTCGAGATTCGGGTCGAGCGCGCGGCCGGTGCCGGTGCGCTCGATCGCGGCGGCCCCGGCGAACTGGTCGGTCGAGAAGGGGAGGACGACGAGGGGTACGCCCTGGCCGACCGCCTCGGTGACGGAATTGTTGCCGCCGTGGGTGACCGCTGCCGCGGCCGCGCCGAGCAGGCGCACCTGAGGCAGGTAGTCGGCGACGAGCCATCCGGCGGGCACGTCGCCGAGGGCCGAGGCCGGGGTCGTGCCCGTCGCGATCGCCGCGCGGAGGCCGGCGCGGCGGAGCGCGTCGGCGATCCGCGTGAGCACGTCGTCGCGAACCGACAGGAAACTTCCGAGGCTGACGTACACGAACGGCTCTCCGCGCGCGATCCACGCGTCGACGTCGTCGGCGGCAGGCTCCTCGCGCGGTGTGGACCCGAGGAAGCGGTGGGGCGGCAGCATCCGTCCATCGCCCTCGGCGAGCTCGGCGGGATAGTTGAACAGCGTGGTCTCGCCGTGCACCATGAAGGCGTCGTCGACCGCCCTCGCGCCGGGGTCCAACGCCACGGCGGTGGTGTTCCACTGGTCGGTGAAGCGGCGAGCGACCTCGTCGCACAGCGCCCGCAGGTCGGCGAGCTCCGCCGGGTCGGGCCGGAGGGTCGACGGCCACGCCGGCGGGTAGCCGTACACCTCGCCCGGTACCGGCAGCGCGCTGGGATGCCCCAGCACCACGTCGCCGTAGGCGATCCCCGCGGTGTGGAGCGCGAGCCGCGCGCTGAAGGCGAGGTGATCGACGAGGATGGCATCGGGCGCGACCTCATCGATGACCGCCAGTGTCGCGCGGGCCCGCTCGACCGGCTGCCACATCAGGTCGGTCAGGCGCTCCCGCGCCTGGTAGGCGAGCGTGGGCACCATGCCCCGCCGGGTGGCGGCGAAGAACCCCTCGAGAGACGCCGCCTCCGCGGCATCCTGCTCCGACGATCGGATGACACGGGCATTGGCTCCGCGCCCGAGGGGGAGGTCGGTGCGCCGGTACCCGAACTCCGCCACGATCGGCGCGGTTGCGGGGCCTGTGGCGACCACGACGTCGTCGCCGGCGCTCTGCCAGGCCGTCGCGAGCGCCGCGAGGGGGAGGAGGTGCGAGGCGTAGTCGGGGCTGATGACGAGGAGCGTCACGTCAGCAGTCCCGCGGTGCGGCGCAGCTCCGCCTCGTGCCGGGCGACGTTCTGATACATCGGGGTGAGGGTGGCCGCCATGCCCTGGATCGTGAAGCGTTCGGCCACAAGCGTGCGCGAGCGTGCGGCGCGGCGCGGATCTCCGTCGGCCGCAGCGTCGAGCGCCCGCCCGATCGCCGTGACGAGGGCCTCCCGGTCGGCGGTGTCGGTGAGGAAGCCGGTGTCGCCATCGTCGACGTAGGTGGCAGGTCCCCCGCTGTCGGGGGCGACGACGACGAGCCCTGTGGCCATCGCCTCGAGGATCGCCAGGCCGAACTCCTCTTTGACGCTCGCGCAGACGTACGCGCCGCCCGGGGCGACGCTGCCGGGGATGCCGAACCGAGCTGCGGCGAGCCAGGCGGCCGCGACGTCGTTCGAGCGGTGACCCGCCACGACGAGGCCGCGCTCGGCCCGCTCGGGCGGGGGGACCGAGCCGTCGATCAGGTCGAGCTGCTGCTGCTCATCACCTGACGGGTGTGCGAGGTCACCGCCGACGACGAGCAGGTTCGCGCGGGCGGACAGGTCGCTTGCGGACCATGCCTCGACGAGCGCGGCCATCCCCTTGATGCGGTGCATCCGACCGACGGTGACGAGCAGCGGGAGTCCGCGGCGGTCGGGGGCGAGGTCGTCGATCAGAGCCGCGAGCTCGGCGATGGAGCCGTCGGGCTCGGCGCCGGCGGCGACCCCGACGGCGCGGGAGAGGGCGTCGTCGACGACCGCGAGGTCCACGCCCTCGGCGACGACGGTGTGGCGCTCGGGATGGGAGGTGAGGTCGATGCCGATGAGCGCCCGCATGTCGCGCTCGAGCTCGGGCCGGGGGAAGAAGACCGAGTGGGCGGCCGAAGCGGCAAGACTCTGAACCAGGTGGCTGCGGAACCAGAAATGCTCGGTGCGGTCGATCTCGCCGAAGTCCTCACGCGACAGCCGTCCCGACCGCTCGAGTGAGGCGATCACACTGTGCGGATCCGGTGCGACGGTGAACACCGTCGGGATGCCGAGCTCTCGCGCGACATCAGCGGCGGCGAGGCTCCCGACATCCGCCATCCTCAGGTGCAGCACGTCGACCCGCCCCGCGGCGCGCAGAAGACGACGGATGCCGCGACGCACCGTCACCCGCAGATGCCAGGCGGTCGCCGACGAGGCCGGGATGCTCGTCAACGGCACATGTCCGTAGAGGTGGCCGCGCTCGCCGCCGGCCATCTGCAGCAGGTCGGGACCCGCCTGCGCGACCGTCCCGCGCGAGAGGGTGAGCACGCGATCGACCACCGAGCTGTCGGAGATGAGGGCGTCGCCGAGTCGCACGAGCAGCGTCGCGATGCCGCCGTTGTCGCCGGCGCCGGATGACGAGAGGGCGGGATCGATGTCGGCGTGGAGGAAGAGCTGGGCGACGGTGAGGCCCCCCTCGCCACCGGCGTCGTCGGCCGAGGTGCGGGTGTGCGGCGGATCAGCATCGATGAGCGCGAGGCGTGCGAGGTCGCCGGTGAGGCCTCCCTCGGCGACGAGGTCTTCGAGGTGAGCGATGACGTCCGCATCGGCGCGCTGCCCGAGAGCGGCGATCGCCGCCTCGCGAACGATCGCGGGGGCTGACGTGTCGGCGGCGAGGCTGCACAGCGGCGCCGTCGTGAGCGGATGACGCACCAGACCGAGCGTCTCGGTGAGGCGCACACGAGCCTCGACGCCGACCTCGCCGGTGGTGGCGCTGAGCAGGGCGACGGCGAGGAGTTCGCCGCTGCCGGCCGCCCACTTCTCCAGCGTGTGCTGGGCGAGCATTCCGGTGAAACCGCCGGCGATGACCAGGGAGATGAGGGGCGCGATCGCGGCGGCGCGGGCGGGGCGACGCCCGAGAGCCCAGGCGGCGTGCTCGACGACGAAGCGGCGCTCATCGCCGAGGAGGGTCACCAGCAGGGCGCCGGCCGCTTCGTCGTTCATCTCGGCGAGGGCATGGACGGCGGCGATCGCCGCGATGTCGTCGGCGCCGACGAGGGCGGCCGACAATACGCGCAGGGTGCGGACCCCCGGGTCGCGCCCTGCCTCGAACGCGACGTCGTCGGCGGCCTGCAGAGCCTGCACGATCGTGGGCGCTTCGATGATGCGGTCCATCGCCGTCTGGATGCCCATCGCTGCCTCCGAAGCGGTCACCGCCCGATCGGCGATCGGACGAGGTGCGGTGACCCGCTCGGAAGTCTACGGTTGTCCGGGTGCCGGAGGACCGGCTTGACGGGAAAGGACCATGCGTGAACGTACTGACCATCGGCGACATCGGGGTGCTCGGCGGCATCATCCACATCGGTGACGAGGCGATGTTCGAGGTTGCGGCCGTCGAGCTCGCCGCCCGCGGTGGACGTGTCATCGGGGTGTCCTCCGCGCCGGAGGAGTCGGCGGCACGCTATGGGCTGGCCACCGTCGATCGCCTGGGTTTCGTCGGACTCGAACGTGCGGTGGCGCGCGAGCGCGCATCGCTCCTTCGCGCCGCGGCGGCCGGTGAGGCCGAGCTGGCGTCGGGTGACCCCGCTCGCGGAGCCCTCGACGCGCTGAGCGAAGCCTCGGGCGTGCTCATCGCCGGCGGCGGCAACCTCGCTTCGCGCTGGCCGGTTCACGTGTACGAGCGGACCACGCTCGCGGCGATGGCCCGCGCGCGGGGGCTTCCGGTGGTCGTGAGCGGTCAGACCTTCGGGCCCGACCTCGATGCCGAAGACGCCGAACGCGTCGCCGTCATGACCCGTGACGCCGCGTGGACGGGGGTGCGCGAGCACGACTCGGCCGCACTCGCCCGGTCGTGGGGGGCCCAGGTCCACGCCGGCGTGGACGACGCCTCCTTCCTCGTCGGCAGCGAGGACCCGCCGTCCGAGCCGTACGTTCTCGTGAGCCTGTCGGGGTGGTTCGCAGGACGGCCCGCCGACGTCGTCGAGAGCGGGATCGCCCGGTTGCTGGATGCCGCGTCCGACGCCGTCGGGCCCGTCATCTTCCACGCTCACTTCGGTCCGGTGTCCGCCGGCGCGGAGCCGATGGGCGATGCGGCGCTGCACGAGCGGGTGCGGGAGCGGATGACGCGCGAGAGCCGCGTTCTGCCGAGCGGTGATTCCCGGGGTGCGGCGGCGCTGGCGCGTCGCGCGCGGCTGCTCGTCACGAGCAGATACCACCCGGCGGTCTTCGCCGCCCCCGCGGGCGTGCCGGTCCTCGGTCTCGCCGCCGACGACTACACGCGGATCAAGCTCAGTGGCGCGCTCGGGCACTGGGGTCAGACGGGCGTCGTCGATCTCGATGACCTGGGCGGCGCGCCGGAACGCCTGCGCGAGCTCGACGCACGACGCGTGGAGATCGCCGATGCGGCGGCGGGGCGGTTCGAGCCGCACCGCGCCGCCGCGGTGCGGTGGTGGGACACGGTCGCCGAGTCGCTGCGGTGAGGACGGCCGCGCCGGGCTGATCAGAAGCGGTCGGGCGAGGGCGTTCCGTGGCCGAACCGGATGACGACGTCGGCGTGACGGTCGAAGCGGTAGCCGACACCGCGGACGGTGCGGACGATGTCCTCGTAGCGGCCGAGCTTGGCCCGCAGACGCCGGACGTGCACGTCGATGGTGCGCTCGCCCGGGGCGTCGTGCTCCTCGGCGCCCTGCCAGAGGGAGGCCACCAGCTCGGCGCGCTCGATCGTGCGCCCCTCACGCAGGACCAGGTACTGCAGCAGCTCGAACTCCTTGAAGGTCAGCGCCGCCGACTCGCCGTCGATGGCGACGCGCTTGCGCGAGATGTCCACGACCACACCGCGGACCGTCTCGTCGTGCTCTTCGGGCTCGTCGGGCTTGGTGCGGGCGACCGCGGCGGGCTCCTGGAGGGCGAGGCGCACGACGTCGACGTCGCGGCCGCCGGCGCCGGCAGGGGCGAGGGCCACCGTGGCGTAGGTTTCGGCATCGGGGGCGAGCTCGGCGAGGGTGCGGCGCAGCGCGTCGACGAGGACGGGAAGGCTCACGCCCGAGGCCTGTGCCTTCGCCTCGTCGAACCCGACGTAGAGGGCGAAGCCGCGCGGAGCGGTGCCGGGCGGAAGGTGGCGCTGCGTGGCGCCCGTGGCGGGTCGGGGCGCCGCGGCCTGCGCGGCGGCGGGCGTCGTCGCGGCTGCGGGGGTGTCGTCACTGACGCGCGGAACGGCTCGCAGGTGACGGGCGGGGGCGGGACGGTCGAGAAGAGCGGTGGTCGACATGATGATGTTCCTCGAGGGAGCGGAACCCGCGGAGTCGGGGTTCGGAGAAGTGCTGCGAAATCGGCCGGTGGGGCCGGGCTCGAGACATCCGCTGCGCTCAGTGATGCGCGAGAAGGACGAAGTCTCGGGGGACGTGTCGCGCGTCGCCTGCGCGGGTAAGCGGAGCGGCGACGCTGATGTCCGGCGGGATTACCGAGTCAGCGGCACATTCGACAACACATGACAACGCGGCCGGCCACCATCATGCCGGCAGTCCCGTTCGCCTCCCAGGCGGACAGAGAGCGTGCGTCGTCAGTCATGCGCTGATTATGACCGATGCTCCCCGTTCTTCGCAAACTCCGAAATCGACGAGAGCGGATGCCGCGGGCGACGTCAGCATCCATTTGTTGTGATCTGCCTCAAACCTCTTGTGCTTCCCGCGGAGGATGTGCCAGCATCGTCGAAACGCTTCCGCGAAGCGCTTCGATAGTCCTCACCCCACACCTGACGACGGAGTCCTCATGGCGAAGATCGATGAGGTGGCCAAGGCCGCCGGTGTCTCGATCAGCACCGTCTCCTATGCCCTCAGCGGCAAGCGACCGGTCTCGGCCGACACGCGACGCCGGATCGAGGAGGCCGTGCAGCGTCTGGGGTACAGCCCGAACGCCGGTGCCCGCATGCTGGCCGGGCGCCGCACGCGCATCTTCGCGCTGACCGAGCCGCTGCGGAAAGACACGCACGCGCCGACCCACATGGCTTTCGTCCTCGCGACCGCGGTGGCCGCGCGCCGCAACGACTACGACGTCCTTCTCCTGACCGACGAGGACGCTCAGGCCGGCATGCGCCGGGTCGCCTCCAACCGCCTGGTCGACGCGATCCTGGTGCTCGACGTCGCCCCTGACGACCCGCGTGTCGCACTCGCGCGGGAGATCGATACGCCCACCGTCTTCATCGGCGTGCCGAACGACAACGAAGGTCTCGTCTGCGTCGACCTCGATTTCGAGGCCGCCACGAGAGAAGCGGTGGCGAGGATCGCGCGGACCGGCCACGCGCGCATCGGGCTCGTCGGACAGCCCGAGGTGACGTACTCGCGATCGAACTTCCCCCCGCGGGTGCGCGACGAGTTCCTCGCTGCGGCCGGGATGTTCGGCGTCGCCGCCGAGTTCCGCGCCACGGGGCACGAGTACGCCACCGACGCGACCGTGCGCGCGGCGACCGGGGAGCTCCTCGACGCCGGGGTCACCGCCCTCGTGCTGCACTGCCCCGAGGAGTCGCACCGGGCGGTGCTCGCCGAACTCGCCGGCCGCGGGCTGCGTGTTCCCGACGACATCTCGGTCATCTCGGTCGCGCCGACCTTCGACACTTCCGCGCTCCCGCGTCCCCTCGACGCGCTCCCGCTCGTCCCGCAGGCCTCGTGCGACCTCGCCGTCGACCTCGCCCTGACGTTCTTCGACGGGGACCGCCCGGCCCCCGGCATCCGCTTGATTCCACCCGCCTATCTCGACCACGGCTCGCTCGCGCGGGTTCCCGACGCCCCGTCAGCGGCCGTGGCCGGTACCGCCGTCGCCTGACCCCGGAGCCTCCCGCCCTATCCGCTCGCGCATCATCGAAGCGCTTCGACAAGACCCACCGCACCACCTGCACACGTGAAAACCCGACCGACGAAGGTCACCGAGAAAGGAGTGCCACCGATGGCACGCATCACACGTAAGACGACCGCGCGGGCGGCCACGGCCGGAGGGGCGCTCGTCGCCACCGCACTCGTGCTCTCCGCCTGCGCCGGCGGATCGGGTGGCGAATCCGACGACACCCTGACCCTCTGGCACTACGAGGGCGAGAACAGCGCCATGGGCATCGCCTGGGACGAGGCGATCCGCATCTTCGAAGAGGAGACCGGGGCGACGGTCGAATTCGAGGAGCGCAGCTTCGAGCAGATCCGCTCCACCGCCAGCCAGGTGCTGAACTCCGACGAGGCGCCCGACCTCATGGAGTTCAACAAGGGCAACGCCACGGCCGGGTTCCTGGCGAGCCAGGGACTCATCACCGACATCACCGAGGCGGTCGAGGAGTACGGCTGGGACGACCAGCTCGCCCCGGCGCTGCAGACCACCGCGCGCTACACCGACGAGGGCGTGATGGGCTCGGGCGCCTGGTACGGGGTGCCCAACTACGGCGAGTTCGTCACGGTCTACTACAACAAGGATGCCTTCGCCGAAGCCGGCCTCGAAGTACCGACGACCTACGACGAGTTCATCGCGGTGCTCGACGCCTTCGTCGCGCAGGGCGTCACGCCCCTCGCCGAGGGCGGACTGGAATACCCGCTCGGGCAGCTCTGGTATCAGCTGGCGCTCAGCCAGGCCGACCGCCAGTGGGTCAACGACTACCAGCTGTACGAGAACCCGGTCGATTGGAGCGGCGAGGAGATCACCTACGCCACCGAGACGCTGAAGGAGTACCTCGACGCGGGCTATTTCTCGCCCGACGTGACCGGCATCGCCGCCGAGGACGCGGGCCTGTCGTTCATCAACGGCACCTCGCCGATCTTCGTCTCGGGCAGCTGGTGGTACGGCCGCTTCGTCGATGAGATCACCGACTTCGAGTTCGGCGTCTTCCCGTTCCCGGGGAGCGACCTCAGCCTCGGCTCGTCGGGCAACATCTGGGTCGTCCCCGAGCGCGCCGCCAACAAGGATCTCGCCTACGAGTTCATCGACATCACGATGCGCCCCGAGGTGCAGGCGCTCATCGGCAACAACGGCGGGCTCCCCGTCGCCGCCGATGAGGCCGACATCACCGACGAGAAGAGCCTCGAGCTGATCCAGGCCTTCAACGCCGTCAACGAGGCCGACGGGCTGTCGTTCTATCCCGACTGGCCGACCCCCACCTTCTACGACGCCCTCGTGGCCGAGCTCCAGGAGCTCGTCAACGGCACGAAGACGCCCGCCGAGGTCCAGCAGTCGCTCGGCGAGGAGTACGACTCCTACGTGGCGGACTTCCGCTGATCGAACCGGCCGGGGCGCCGTCAGCCACGCGGCGGCGCCCCGGCTCCCACCCCGGCCTACCCCAGGAGTCCCCGCGATGTCCGCTGTCCCCTTCGTCCGCGCTCCGCGGACCAAGCTCCCTCCCGAGGAGCCGCTGATCCCGCAACGGCGGGGCGGTGGCACCGCCGGCTACTGGCTGTACCTCATCCCGGGTCTGGTGCTGGTCACCGTCATCGTCGTGGTGCCGCTGGTATGGAACATCTACCTCAGCTTCACCGACTGGCGCGGCATCCGTCCGCCCGAGTTCATCGGCCTCGAAAACTGGATCGAGCTCTTCGGCGACGCGACCTTCTGGACCTCGTTCGTCAACAGCATCTGGATGATCGTGGCGATGGTCATCTTCCCGACCCTCATCGGCCTCGTGCTCGCAGCCCTGCTCTTCGATGTGATCGGCCGCAAGTACGGCGGGCGCCTCGCGAGCTTCCTGCGCGCCACCTATTACCTCCCTCAGATCCTCCCCGCGGCGATCGCCGGCATCGTGATCGGCTGGATCCTCCGCCCGCAGGACGGTGCGTTGAACACCATCCTCGAGAGCATCGGCCTCGGCTTCCTCGCCCAGAACTGGCTCGGGTCTCCCGACACCGCGCTCGGCAGCATCATGGTGGTGCTCGTCTGGATCCAGATCGGCTACCCCGTCGTGGTCTTCATGGCCGCGCTCCAGCGGGTCGACCCCGAGCTCTACGAGGCCGCCGAGCTCGATGGTGCCAACTGGTTCCAGCGGTTCCGGGCGATCACCGTCAGCATCATCCGCCCCGAGATCTACGTCGTCACCCTCACCTGCACGATCGCGGCGTTGAAAGTCTTCGGCCCCGTCTACGTGCTCACCCGCGGCGGCCCCGGCGATTCGACCATCGTGCCGGCGTACTACGCCTACAGCGAGTTCTTCCAGTCGCAGCAGGTCGGCTACGGCGCGACCATCGCGACCGCGCTGACGGTCGTGATCGCGGTCGTGTCGATCCTCTTCATCCGTGCGCAGAACGCCGCGGAGCGCAAAGAAAGGGCGGGACTGTGATGGCCACGACCCTCGCCGTGACGACGGCCCCGAAGACAGGGCGCCGTTCGAATCGTCCGCCGAAGGCGCGCGGTGGAATGACCCGTAAGAACGGTGTCGACTGGCTGATGCTCGCCTTCGCGATCGTCGCTGCGATCCTCATCGCCGCACCGTTCTACCTGATCCTCATCAACTCGTTCAAATCGCCCGCCGACTACTCCACGGGTGGTCCGCTCGCGCTTCCCTCGGCGATCTACCTCGACGGGATCGCCGCGTTCTGGGAGCGGGTCAACTTCCCCCAGAAGGTCTGGAACTCGGTGTTCATCTCGGGCACCGTCGCGATCCTCGCGGTGCTGATCTCGGTGCTGAACGCGTTCGCGATCGGGATCGGACGCATCCGCGGCCGCTCCTGGATCGTGCTGCTGTTCCTGCTGGCCAACCTGCTCCCGCAGGAGGCGCTGCTCTACCCGCTGTACTACATGTTCCGAGAGGTCGGGCTGTACAACAACGTGTGGTCGGTGATCATCGTCTTCACCGTCATCCAGGCGGCCTTCGGCACCTACCTGCTCTCGGCCGTCTACGGCACCTTCCCCAAGGAGGTGCTCGAGGCCGCCGCGATCGACGGGGCGAGCCGGTGGCAGATCCTGTGGCGGGTGATCTTCCCGATCAGTCGTCCGACGCTCTCGGTGCTGCTGATCTTCTTCTTCATCTGGACCTGGAACGAGTTCCTGATCCCCCTCACCTTCCTCGTCTCCAACGAGAACCAGACGGTGCCGGTCGCGATCAGCCTCCTTCAGGGGGAGCGGCTGATGGATGTCACGACCACCAGCGCGTCGGCTCTCCTCGGCCTCATCCCCACCCTCCTCTTCTTCCTCATCTTCCAGCGCACCCTCACCAGGGGCATCACGGCAGGAGCAGTCAAGTAATGAAGTTCACCGACGGGTTCTGGCAGCTGCGCCCCGGCGTCACCGCGCTCTACGCCGCGGAGGCGTACGACATCCGGCAGACGGATGACGGTGTCGACGGCGTTGCGCTCGAGATCACCGCGCCCACCCAGGTGATCGCCCGCCGCGGCGACGTGCTGAACCGCACCACCCTCACCACGACCATCTCCTCGCCGATCGAGGGTGTCATCCGGGTGCGGATCGCCCACCACATCGGCGGCCGGTGGCATGGAGGGTTCGCCCTGCCGGGCGCGGGCGAGCGAGGAACCGGTGCGGGGGTCGCCGATGCCGGCGCCGGCACACTGACCAGCGGCGCGCTCACCGCGCGGATCGCTCCGGGAGCGCCGTGGGCGCTGTCGTTCGAGGTCGACGGCGTGCGGGTGACCGGCAGCGGACACAAGGCGCAGGCCTTCGTGCGCCTGGGCGCCGAGGCCGCCGTCGAGCACGGCATCGTGGGGAACGCCCGCGCCGAGACCGGCGTGCCGCCCGAGCGGGTCTTCGTCCACGAGCAGCTCGACCTGGGGGTGGGCGAGACGGTCTATGGCCTCGGCGAGCGTTTCGGTCCGCTGGTCAAGAACGGCCAGACCATCGACGTCTGGAATGCCGACGGCGGCACCTCCAGCGAGCAGGCATACAAGAACGTGCCGTTCTACCTCTCCTCGCGCGGGTACGGTGTGCTCGTCAACGATCCCGGGCACGTCTCGTTCGAAGTCGGGTCCGAGGCCGTCGAACGCGTGCAGTTCAGCGTGCCCGGCGAGGTGCTGGAGTACTTCGTCTTCGCCGGCCCGACGCCCAAGGACGTGCTGACCCGGTACACCTCCCTCACCGGACGCGCCCCCGTCGTGCCCGCCTGGTCGTACGGCCCGTGGCTGTCGACGTCGTTCACGACCGACTATGACGAGCAGACCGTCACCTCGTTCATCGAGGGGATGGCCGAGCGCGACATCCCGCTGTCGGTGTTCCACTTCGACTGCTTCTGGATGCGCGAGTTCAACTGGTGCGACTTCGAATGGGACCCCCGGGTCTTCCCCGACCCCGACGGCATGCTCCGTCGCCTTCACGACCGCGGGTTGAAGGTCTCGGTGTGGATCAACCCCTACATCGCCCAGCGCTCGCCGTTGTTCGCCGAGGCGGCCGCCGCCGACTACCTCGTGCAGCGCGGCGACGGGTCGGTGTGGCAGTGGGACCTCTGGCAGGCCGGGATGGGCCTGGTCGACTTCACCAATCCCGCCGCGGTGCGCTGGTACCAGGACAAGCTGCGAGTGCTCCTCGCGCAGGGCGTCGACTGCTTCAAGACCGACTTCGGCGAGCGGATCCCCACCGACGTCGTCTGGCACGACGGCTCCGACCCCGCCCGCATGCACAACCTCTACGCACAGCTGTACAACCGGGCCGTCCACGACGTGCTCGTGGCCGAGCGCGGCGAGGGCGACGCGGTGCTGTTCGCCCGCTCGGCCACCGCCGGCGGTCAGACGATGCCGGTGCACTGGGGCGGTGACAACACCTCGACGTTCCCCTCGATGGCCGAGAGCCTGCGGGGCGGCCTGTCGCTGGCGATGAGCGGCTTCGCGCACTGGAGTCACGACATCGGCGGGTTCGAGGGAACGCCCGATCCGGCGGTGTTCAAGCGGTGGGTGGCCTTCGGCCTGCTCTCGAGCCACAGCCGCTTCCACGGGTCGGACTCGTACCGGGTTCCGTGGGCGTTCGACGATGAGGCCGTCGATATCACGCGCCGCTTCGCGCAGCTGAAGATGCGGCTCATGCCCTACCTCTTCCAGGTGGGTATCGACGCCGCCCGCACGGGTGCCCCGATCATGCGCCCGATGCAGCTGGAGTTCCCGGATGACCCGGCGGTGGCCTACCTCGACCGGCAGTACCTTCTCGGCTCCGAGCTGCTGGTCGCCCCGGTCTTCTCCGAGACGGGTGAGGTCGAGTTCTACCTGCCGCCGGGAGAGTGGACGAGCCTCCTCACGGGCGAGACGGTGACCGGCGGCGGCTGGCGCCGCGAGGTGCACGGCTTCGACAGCCTGCCGCTGTATGCCCGGCCGGGCGCGGTCATCCCGTGGGGGGCGCGCGACGACCGGCCCGACTACGACTACCACGACGGCCTCGCCCTCCGGGTGTTCCCCGGCGGGAGCGGGATGCGCGATGTGACCGTCACGGCTCCCGACGGGGCGTCGCGGGACTATAGCGTTGACCTGTCGGACGTGACCGGATGACGGTGGGAGTCGGCGGAGTCCAAGGGGGAGCAGCCATGGTCGAGGGGCGAGCGGACTATCGTGACGCGGGGCTGGTGTTCCCGCCCGACTTCACCTTCGGGTCGGCGACGGCGTCGTACCAGATCGAGGGGGCGGCCAGCGAGGACGGGCGCGGTCCGTCGATCTGGGACACCTTCTCGAAGACCCCCGGCAAGGTCTGGAACGGTGACACCGGCGACGTCGCGTGCGACCACTACCACCGGTGGGAGAGCGATCTCGACCTGATGAAGGATCTGGGGCTCGAGGCATACCGCTTCTCGATCGCCTGGCCACGCATCGTGCCGACGGGCACCGGTGCGGTGAATCAGGCGGGCCTGGACTTCTATTCGCGCCTCATCGACGGACTTCTCGCCCGCGGCATCCGTCCGGTCGCCACCCTCTACCACTGGGATCTTCCCCAGCCGCTCGAGGATGCCGGCGGCTGGCCGGCGCGCGCGACCGTCGACGCCTTCGCACGCTACGCCGAGGTGGTCGGCGAGGCGTTCGGCGACCGGGTGCACACGTGGACGACGCTGAACGAGCCGTGGTGCTCGGCCTACCTCGGCTACGGCCAGGGCGGCCACGCGCCGGGCCGGCACGAGCCGGCCGCGGCGCTCGCCGCCGTGCATCACCTGAACCTGGGGCACGGCCGGGCGTTGCAGGCGCTGCGGGCGACCTCGACCGGAACGCCGGAGTACTCCGTCACCCTCAACTTCCACGTGCTCCGCGGGGTCGGCGACGGGGCGGGCGAGGCGATGCGACGGATCGATGCGCTGGCCAATCGAGCCTTCACCGGGCCGATGCTGCGCGGCGAGTACCCCGAAGATCTGCTGCAGGACACCGCAGGGGTGACCGACTGGGCCTTCGTGCAGGACGGCGACCTCGCCGACATCCATCAGCCGATCGATGTGCTGGGCGTCAACTATTACTCCACGGCAACCGTGCGCCTGTGGGACGGGGTGTCGCCCAAGCAGATGAACGACGGGCACAAGGGGGTCGCCGGCGGGACCGCGTGGCCCGGGAGCGACCAGGCTGTGGAGTTCGTGGAGCAGCCGGGACCGTACACCGCCATGGGGTGGAACATCGCGCCCGAGGGCCTCGAGGAGCTTCTGGTGTCGCTGTCGGAGCAGTTCCCCGAGCAGGCGCTCATGGTCACCGAGAACGGTGCCGCATTCGATGACGAGGTCGCCCCCGACGGGTCGGTTCCCGACCCCGAGCGACTCGACTATCTGCGCCGGCACTTCACCGCGGCGCACCGGGCGATGGCTCGGGGAGTCGACCTGCGCGGATACTTCGTCTGGTCGCTTCTGGACAACTTCGAATGGGGCTACGGCTACGCCAAGCGGTTCGGCATCGTGCGGGTCGATTTCGACACGCTCGAACGGACCGTCAAGGACAGCGGCCGGTGGTATCGGGAGCTCGTGCGCACCCGGGCGATCCCGGAATGAGCGGGTGAAGGCCCGGCGTTCCTTCAGCGCCGGCCCAGCGAACCGGGCGTAGCCTGTCGGGGTGACCGAACTGCGCTTCACCGACGAGAAGGACGCCTCGCGGTACACGTTGCACCGCGGCGACGACCTCGTCAGCGTCCTCGACTACAAGGACGACGGCCGCACCGTCGCCATGACCCGGGCGTACACGATCCCGACCTTCCGCGGAAAGGGCTACGCCGGAGAGCTGGTCGACCGGGCCGTCGCGCACCTCGAGGCCGAGAAAGGCCGTCAGGTGATCCCGGTGTGCTGGTACGTCGCGGACTGGTTCGACCTGCACCCCGATCGCGCGGGCATCCTGCGGCAGCGTTCCACGGCCTGAGCCCCGCTTCCGCGCTCCGCGTTCCGCTGGTCCTACACTGGGCCCGTGCGGCTCGAAGAGGTCTTCTCCGCCGTCGCCGTCGCCTTCGAGGCGACCGGCGCCGCGGCCATGATCATCGGCTTCGTCATCGCCCTCGTGCTCGGTGTGCGCTCCCTGCGTCGCCGTGAGGGTGGGCGTGCCGCATTCTCGGTGCTGCGCAACGCCCTCGGCTCGGCGATCCTGCTGGGGCTGGAGATCCTCGTCGCGGCCGATCTGATCCGCACGATCACCTCCAAGCCGTCGGTCGAGGACGCCCTGATCCTCGGCCTCATCGTGCTGATCCGGACCGTGCTGTCGATCTCCATCCAAATCGAGATCGAGGGCGTGCTGCCCTGGCGCCGCGCCCTGCTCACGAGCGGGGGGCAGTTGCTGGGTGAGGCCGTCCGGCGCGACCGTGCGGCGCAGGCGGGCGATGGCGCCTGACGGCATCCCCGTCTGCCGTTCCGTGACGGCTGCACGACCGGTGGGGCGGGTGTTGCCGGATGCGGCGGGTGAGGCGGTGCCGGGGTGACGAGCCGTGCATCCGTCGCATCACCAGCCGAGGAGTGAGGCGGATAGCGACGTCGCGCTCGCCCGTCAACCCCGCGCCGGGCGTAGCCGCGGAGAGCAGGATGGCGGCATGGACGACAAAGACCTGCCCGAGGGCGTGATCAACGCCGACCCCGCCGGGGGATACGGCGATCAGCACGACACCGCCGCCGCCGAGCGCAGCAGCGCCGGCGCCGACTCCGAGGCGCTCGACCGCTCGGGTCTGCCGGTCAACCCTGAGACCATTCCCGACGGCCCTGACAAGGCTTCTGACGGGGAGATCGAGAGCGACGTTCCGACACAGGGTCTCGACCCCGACCTCTCCACCGACGACCAGACCGAGGAGGACTGATGGCCGACACGCGCGGACCCGACCACGAGGCCGTGGGAATCGGCATCCCACCCGCCGAGCCGCTCCAGGCGCCCGAGGATGCCGCATCCGATCCGGCCGGTGAGCCGGCCGACACCGCCGCATCCGGATCCGAAGACGACGTCGCCGAGCGCGCCGTCGCCGCCGCCGAGGCGCGGGCCGAGGCCTCCGACCCCGACCCCGAGAAGGTGGAGGACGACCTGCGCGAGCGCGTGGAAGACGTCGGCGGGCGGGCGTCCGACGACGAGGTCGACGATCTCGCCGAGCAGGTGACGACCGGCGACGAAGAGGCCTGAGGGGTCACTGAGCCGCGAGGAACTCGCGGATCAGAGTCGCGGTCGGGCCGGCGTTTCGGATCATGGTTTCGTGGCCGAACTCGGCCACTTCGCGCAAGCATGCGTGGGGAAGCGCCTTCGTCAGGTGACGGGCCCATTCCACGGGCACCAGGATGTCGCGCTCGCCGCGGATCACCAGCGCAGGCGCCGTCACCTGCCGGGCGGTGTCTTCGGGCCGGTGCACCATCACCGCACGCACCTTGGCGAGCAGGCGCGGCCCCGCTCGCAGGTACTCCCGCGCCCCGACGGCGATCACGCGCGGGCTCTCGGGGATGATGTCTCGGATGAGCCGCCACAGTTGACGCAGGGTCGATCGTGCGCCCGGTTCGACGGTCGGGCCGACGAGCACGAGGGCGTCGACGAGGTGCGGATGCCGCGCGGCGACCTCCAGCGCCACCTGCGCCCCCATCGAGTGGCCGAGGACGACGATGCGGGGGCTCTCTCCGCCGGAGGTCAGATCGCTGAGATAGGCGGCGACGACGTCGGCGTTCTCCGCCATCGACAGCACGCGGCCGGGTTCCGGTGTCTCGCCGTACCCCGGGAGGTCGACGGCCACGACGCGGCCGATGTCGTCGAGAAGGCCCTCCAGCTCGGCGAACGCCGATCGCCCCATGCCGATGCCGTGGATGAGGACGAAGAGGTCACGGCCTTCACCGGACTCCTGCGCGACGAGCGTCGCTCCGGCGTGGGTGAACCGCTCGATCGCGAAGGTGGGGGCGTCGCTCATTGCTCCTGACACTAGGTGAGCCCGGTGTTTCCGGCGAACCGCGGGGGTGCAGCGGGGCGATGTCGGCGGCTGCGCATACGGTGTGGGACATGCGGATCCTGCACACCTCCGACTGGCACATCGGGAGGTCGTTCCACGGCCATTCCACCCTCGATGCGCTGCGTGGCGTGCTCGACGCGCTGATCACCCAGGTGCGTGAGAACGATGTCGATCTGGTGATCGTGGCGGGGGATGTCTTCGACTCGGCGGCGCCGGCCGCCGACTGCTATCGACTGCTCACCGATGCCCTCGTGGGCATCAGCGACGCCGGTGCCCGTGTGGTGGTCACCAGCGGCAACCACGACTCCGCGGCGCGGCTGGGGTTCCAGGCCGGTCTGCTGCGCGACGGGATCCACGTCCTCACCGACCCCGCCGACGTCGGCAGACCCGTGACCATCGACGACGAGCACGGTCCGGTGCACGTCTACGGCATCCCGTTCCTCGAACCGTCGCTCGTTCGTCACCTCTGGGCGGGCGTGGAGGTGCGGTCCCAGGCGCAGGCCCTCGATCAGGCGATCGGCCTCATCCGCACCGACCTCGCCGCGCGCGGGGGCCGCTCGGTGGCGATCGCGCACTGTTTCGCCGCGGGTGTGGAGCCGACCCCGAACCTCGAGCGCGACATCCAGCAGGGCGGGCTCGACGTGGTGCCGCTCGCGTCTTTCGACGGGTTCGACTACGTCGCTCTCGGGCACATCCACGGGCGGCAGCGGCTGTCCGACGCGGTCCGCTACGCCGGGGCGCCGCTGCACTACAGCTTCGGCGAGGCCGACAAGCCGCGCGGTTCGTGGCTGATCGACCTCGACGCCGACGGACTCGCGGCCGTCACGTGGCTCGATCTCCCGGTGCCCCGCCGGCTGGTCACGCTGCGCGGGAGGCTCGACGATCTCCTCACCGCCGCCGAGTACGCCGCGTGGGAAGACGCGTGGGTGGGCGTGCAGTACACCGATCCGACCCCTCAGACCGATCCGATGCGGCGCCTGCGTGCGCGCTTCCCGCACTGCGCCACGGTGACGCACGCGCCCGAGGGGGCACGTGCGGACGACGGATCGACGTATGCCCGGCGCGTCCGAGCCGCCCGGAACGACCGTGAACTGATCGACGCGTTCCTCGCCCACGTCCGCGACGGCGAAGGCGCCGGCGATCGTGAGCGCGAGATCATCGCCGACGTCGTCGACGAGCGCGTCGCCGCAGAGGTCAGCGCGTGAAACTCCACCGCATCGAACTCGAGGGATTCGGGCCGTTCCGCGAGCGTCAGGTCGTCGATCTCGACGCCTTCGGGGCCGACGGCATCTTCCTCATCTCCGGGCGCACGGGGGCGGGCAAGTCGAGCGTGCTCGACGGCATCTGCTTCGCCCTCTACGGCGGTGTGCCGCGCTACGACGGTGCCGAGAAGCGGTTGCGCAGCGATCACTGCGGGCCGGATGACCCCACGAGCGTCGCCGTGGAATTCTCCACCGGGGGTCGTCGATTCCGCGTCACCCGATCACCGGACTACCCGCGTCGTAAGCGTCGGGGGGAGGGCTTCACCGTCGTCGCTGCCGACGCCGAGCTCGCCGAACTCGTCGACGGTGCATGGCGAGGACTCGCGAGCGGGCCCCGCCAGGTCGGGATGGAGCTCGACGAGATCCTGGGTCTCAGTCAGCAGCAGTTCCTGCAGGTGATCCTCCTCGCGCAGAACCGGTTCGCCGAGTTCCTCCTGGCGAAGAACGATGACCGGCAGAAACTGCTGCGGCGCCTCTTCGGCACCCGCACCTACGAGGACTACCTCCACGCCTTCGAGGAACGCCGGCGCGCCGTCGAGCGGGAGGTCGCCGACGCGACGGGGGCAGCCGTCTTGCTGTTGGGTGAGGCGGAGCGGCTGCTTCCCGTCGGAGAGCCGGATGAATCCTCCGGCGACGATGCCACGGACGATGCCGGCGCGTCGCCGCCGTCGAGCTCGCTCGCCGTGGGTGCACGTCTCGAGGCTGTCGAGCGGGGCGCGCAGCGCGCGGACTATCGCGCCGAGACCCTGCGCAACGCCCGCGACGCCGCCGAGGCCGCGCACCGCCGCGCAGAAGACCACCACGCAGGGGTGCTGCGCCTCCGCCAGATGCAGGAGGACCGGGCGCGCTCGCGTCGTGCGCTGGCCGAGCTGGAGGCCGAGATCCCGGCAGTCGACCTCGCGCGCCGCGAGCTTGCGACCGCGCGCGATGCCGAGGCGCTGCGCGCACCGCTCGACGCGGCCGACACAGCCGATGCCGAGCGCACGACCGCTGCGGCGACTGTGCAGATGCTGGTGGATGAGCTCAGAATCACGGGAGAGGACGACGATCTTTCCGCGTTCTCACTCGACGAGCTCGACGCCCTCGTGCTGGAGCTGACCGGAGATCTGGCGGTGTGGCGCGAGGCGCAGATCGTCGAGAAGACGATGGATGCCGCCGAGCGGGCGCTCGCGGACGACGTCGCCCGCATCCGCGACGAGGAGGAGCTGATCGCCCGTCTCGACGCCGATCGGGCGCGGATTCCCGTGCAGCGGGCCGCCGTCGGCGTGGAGCTGGCTCCGGTGCGCGACGCCGCCGCGGGTGTGGATGCCGCGCGCACGCGCCGCGACGAGGCGCAGGTCCGTCGCGACGCGGCCGCCCAGGCCGCCGATCTCGCTCCGCTCACGGTCATCGCCGAGGAGGCGTCGCTCGCTGCCGCCGAGGCTGCGGCGGCAGCGAACGAGGCCGTGGTGTCGCTGTTGCGCCGCCGTGCCGCCGACCGCGCCGGCTCGCTCGCCGCCGACCTCGTCGACGGTGAACCCTGCCCCGTGTGCGGATCGGCCGAACACCCGCATCCGGCGGAGCCGACGAGCGAACCCGTCTCCGACGGCGACATCGAGCGTGCCGAGGCGGCGCAGCAGCAGGCGGCCGAGCGGGCGCGCCGCGCGGCCGAGGAGTTCCGCGTCGCGCGCGAGGCGCACGCCGCCGCCGCGGCGCGGGCGAGTGGCCTCGAGCTCGATGACGCGGCGGCCGCGCTGGGCGCGGCAGAGGCTGCCGTCTCCGCCGGCGAAGCCGCCGTCGCCGAGCGCGATCGGCTCCTGGCGACGCTGGAGACGCTCACGGTGCTCGAGGCCGACGCCGCACAGGAGCGAGAGCGACTGGCCGCTCACCTCGCCGCCCTGCGCGAGGAGGTGTCCGCCCGCGAGGCGGAACTGCGCGAGAAGCGCCGCGTGGTCGCCGCGGCACGCGGCGACCACGACTCCGTCGCCGCGCGCGTTCACGCCACGACGCTGCGACGCGACCGCGCCACTCGTCTCGCCGCTGCCCGACGGGTCGGCGAGACCGCAGCGGCCGCGGCCGATCGCGCCGCGGTCGACCGTGACGGCCGGGTGGCGGCATCCGGCTTCCCCGACGTGGTCGCCGCACGTGACGCCCTGCGGACGGCTGCCGCGCGCGACGCGCTCGACGAACGCATCCGCACCCACGAGGCGGCGCTCCGCGCCGAGCGCGACCGTCTCCGCGACCTCGAGCTCGCCCTCGCGGGAGAGCCCGAGGAGCTCGTGGACGTCTCGGCGGCGGAATCGGCCCTCGTCGCCGCGCGCGACGCGTGGGTCGCCGCCGTCGACGCGGCCGCCGATGCCGGGGCGACCGCGGAGCGGCTCCGCACCCTGCGCGACCGCGCCCGCGCCGCCCTCGGCGACGTCGCGGAGCTCGCCGACGAGCACCAGATCGTCGCGCGGCTGGCCGACACCGTCGCCGGCCGCGCGCCCAACACCCACCGGATGACCCTGGAGTCGTTCGTCCTCGCCGCCGAACTGGAGGAGATCGTCGCCGCGGCGAATCTGCGGCTGGGCGACATGTCGTCGGGCCGATACCAGCTGCGGCACACCGACGCGCTCGCGGCCCGTGGTGCGGCGTCGGGTCTCGGCCTCGAGATCCTCGACGCGCACACCGGCGCCGCACGCCCCGCGCACTCGCTGTCGGGCGGCGAAACCTTCCTCGCGTCGCTCGCGCTCGCGCTCGGGCTCGCGGAGGTCGTCACCGCGCGCGCCGGCGGGGTGAGACTCGACACCCTGTTCATCGACGAGGGCTTCGGCTCCCTCGACGACGACACCCTCGAGCTGGCCATGGCGACGCTCGACGAACTCCGCCAGGGCGGGCGCACTGTGGGACTCATCAGCCACGTCGCGACGATGAAGGAACGCATCCCCGCGCAGCTGCACGTGCGGGCCACACCACAGGGGCCGAGCGTCATCCGGCAGGACGCCGCCGTCGCGGCATCCCTTCTCTCGGCCTGAGTGCCGAAAACCACATTCACCCCCAGACACCACGCGTCGGGCCGGTGTCTCGGCGCAGACGTGGTTTCTCGACGGCGGCCGCCCGGTCACCGGAGCACGGCGCGTCCTCCCCGCGCGGCCGGGCGTAGGCTATCCGGGTGAACAAGGGCACGATCTGGACCGTCATCGGAGTGATCGTCGCGATCGTCATCGCGTGGTTCCTCGTCAATATCCTCTTCTCGCTGCTCTGGTTCATCGGCAAGCTGATCGTCGTCGCCATCGTCGCGGTGATCGTCTTCTTCGTGCTCCGCGCCGTCTTCACCCGGGACGGGTCGGAGCGGCCGTGACCTCGAGCGCGCCGACGACTGCGATCATCCCGCTCTCGAACGCCCGCAAGTGGCAGGCGTTCTGGGTGTGCGTCGCCGTCGCCGCGCTCACGATCCTCGACCTCACCAAGGTCAACGTGGCCCTGCCGTCGATCGAGACGGGCCTGGGCGCCGGGTCGACCGAGGTCCAGCTCATCGTCTCGGGCTTCGTCCTGACCTTCGGCCTCACGCTCGTCCCGATGGGGCGACTCGGCGATCAGCGATCACGCCGCACCCTGTTCGTGGTCGGCCTGGCGCTGTACACCCTCACCAGCATCCTGTGCGCCCTCGCGCCCAATGCGCTGGTGCTGCTCATCGCGCGCCTGCTGCAGGGTGTCGCGGCCGGCATCCAGATGCCCCAGGTGCTCGGCACCGCCCAGGAGCTCTTCCAGGGGAAGGAGCGCGGCCGCGCGTTCGGTCTCTTCGGCGCGACGATCGGCATCGCCACCGCCTTCGGTCCCACGATCGGCGGTCTCCTCATCGCGCTCGGCGGAGAGACCGACGGCTGGCGCCTCATCTTCTGGATGAACGTGCCGCTCTGCCTCATCGCGATCGCGCTCGTGCTGTGGCTGCTGCCCGACACCCGCACCCCGTCGGCACGCAAGGTGCAGCTCGACCCCGTCGGCCTGCTGCTGTTCGGGCTGACCGTGCTCTCGCTGATGTGGCCGTTCCTCTTCACCACCGGGTCGCCCGACGACGACCCCGCCCGCTGGTGGCTGCTCGTCGCCTTCGCAGCCTTCCTCACGCTGTTCCTCCTCTGGGAGCGCCGGTACGCGGCGCGCGGCGGTCAGCCGCTCATCCCGCTGAAACTCTTCCGCATCAGCTCGTACCGCAACGGCACGATCATCCAGACGACCTACTTCACGGCGCTTCCTGCGCTCTTCCTGCTGACGACGCTCTACCTGCAGTTCGGACTCGGCCTCGAGCCCGTCTTCGCCGGCATGGTCTCGATCGGTTTCGCGCTTGCGAGCGCGATCGCGTCGTGGGTCGGCGGCAACCTGGTGACCCGATTCGGGCGCCCCGTGGTGGTTTTCGGCGTCGTGGGAGTGCTGGTCTCGGTGGTCGGGCTCGTGACCGCCGCCGTCTTCTCCGCTCCCGCCCTCACGCCGTACCTGATGGCCGCGGTGATGATCGTCGGCGGCTTCGGCGGTGGTCTCGTCATCGCGCCGAACCAGACCCTCACTCTCGCCGAGATCCCCGTCAAGCAGGGCGGTGTCGCCGGCTCGGTGGGCCAGCTCGGCCAGCGCATCGGCACCGCCGTGGGCACCGCGGTCGCGCTCTCGCTCTTCTACGCCACGATCAACCGCGAGCAGGGCACCGCCGATGACCTCGTCGTCTATCACGACGCGTATCTGTTCGGGATGCTGTCGGTCGCCGCTTTCCTCACCCTCGCCCTGATCGTGTCGATCCTCGACCTCGCCAAGCGCAAGGCGGCGGCCGCCGAGAGCTGACCGCCCGCCGCGGCTCACCTCGCCGGGCCGTCCTGCCGCCTCGCCGAGTGTCCGGCTTCGGAGATGCGAGCGGACGTCGGAGCGCGACGTCCGCTCACTCCGAAGTTCGCCCGATTCTCCGAAGCGCCTACCGGCCGCGTCGTCGCCTGGCCGCGATTCCACCGCTCTCAGGTGAGGCGATAGCCGACCCCGCGCATCGTCTCGATGCGGCCCGGGCCGAGCTTCTGGCGCAGATAACCGATGTAGACGTCGACGACGTTCGAGCCGGGGTCGAAGTCGAACCCCCAGACCCGGCTCAGCAGCTGCTCGCGGCTGAGCACCTGCCCGGCATGGCGCACGAGCTCCTCGGCGAGGGCGAACTCCCGGGCCGACAGCTCCACCGCGGTTCCGCCCACGTGCGCACGCCGGGTGCGGATGTCGAGCACCAGGTCGCGGTGGTTCACCTGCGTGGGGGCGACGGTCTCATCGCGGCGCATGCGCAGTCGGATCCGTGCGACCAGCTCGTCGAAGCGGAACGGCTTGCCGAGGTAGTCGTCGGCGCCGCCCTCGAGGCCGGCGACGGTGTCTTCGAGCTCCACTCGAGCGGTGAGCATGATGACCGGCATCGACGATCCGCTGCCGCGGAGTTCTTCGAGCACCCGGAAGCCGTCCATGCCCGGCAGGTTCACGTCGAGCACCAGCAGGTCGAACTCACCACTGAGCGCAAGGGTCAGCGCTTCGGGGCCGGTGGGCGCGACGCGCGTGGCGAACCCCGCGGCGCGCAGACCCTTGTCGATGAATCCCGAGATGCGGGCCTCGTCATCGGCGATCAATATGGATGCCACGTCGTCCTCCTCACGCGCTCACTTCGGCGTCGGGCCGCCGCGGCCCCGATCCTCCGGCGCCACCGGGCGTACCCGCGGCGGCCCACGCGGGCAGCGGCGGTCGCGGCGGGATGACCAGCCGGGGCGTCGGCCCGTCGACCACGGGCAGCGACATCACGAAGAGGGCGCCGCCGTCCGCGGCATCCTCCACCCTCGCCCGACCACCGTGAGCGCGAGCGATCACCTGCACGATGTTGAGGCCGAGTCCGCTCCCCGCCTGTTCGGCCGAGGCTGCACCGCGGTGGAAGCGGTCGAAGATCGCGGCCTTCTCGCCATCGGGCACGCCCGGACCGAAGTCGCGCACCGAGATCTCCAGCTGATCGCCTACGCGCCGGCTCGAGAGCACCATGCGTCCACCGCCGTGGGTCACCGCGTTCTGGGCCAACTGGAGCACCGCCTGGGTCACCCGAGCGGCGTCGAGCACGGCGACCACTTCGGCGAAACCTCCGACCCCCACCTCCGCTCCCGCGATGCCCTCGGCCTTGCGGGTGATCTGGCGCATGAGATCCGCGGCGTCCAGCGGCACGGGCTTCACCGGGGCCGGCCCGTGCAGGGCTGCGGTGGCGGCGAGGTCCTGGACCAGTCGACCCATCCGTTCCAGCTCATCGACGGCGAGGTCACGGGTTTCGCGCACATCGGTCGGGCTGTCAGGGTCGACCACCTCGAGATAGCCGCGCACGATCGTGATCGGCGTCTTCAGCTCGTGCCCGACGTCGCTGAGCAGCCGGCGCTGTGACTCGAGGGCCTGATCGAGGCGGTCGAGCATGTCGTTCATGGTGCGCGCGAGCTCTGAGACGTCGTCTCGTCCCGAGATCGGCAGGCGCTCCGACAGTGACTGTGCCGACACCCGCTCGGCGGTTTCGCGCATCTGGCGGAGTGGCCGCAGCAGGCGCCCGGTCACGAGCGCGGCCACAGCACCGATGGCGATGAGCGTGATGGTGCTGGCGATGATCCACACGCGTGCGGCCGCGTCGATCTCGGCGAGCTCGGCGTCGAGGTCGTAGGCGATGACGAACACCGCGTCCTCTCCGCTTCCCGTCACGGCGCTGCCCTCGACCGCCACCTCGATCGGGGTTGCAAGGAAGCGCCACGTCACCCCGTCTTCGGCATACGTTCCGATGTACGGCTCTCCGCCGGCGGTCACCCCGTTCACATGGGCGACGAAGCCGGCCGCGTCGCGCAGATCGACATCGAGCGGCACGCCCGGCACGAGGCGCGGTTCCCCGGCGACCAGGCCCATCACGCCGGTGTTGTCATCGGGTGCTGCGCGCTGCACGACAGCGGCGAGGGCGCTCTCGGTCGACGCCCAGGTGCCGGTGTCGGCGTCGCCCTGCTCGACGAGGAACCTGGCGGCTTCGAGGTTCGCGCTGAGGAGGTCGTCGACCTGACGGAGGATCCGTCCGCGTTCTTCGAGGTACACCGCGGCGCCCACGACGACCATGCCGAGACCCGCAACGAGCGTGATGGCGAGGATGATCCGGGCCCGCACCGACAGCACCGGCAACCGGCGGCGGCTCGGCGGGGTCGGCGGGGGAGTCACCCCTCCAGTATCGAGGGGAGCCCTGCTCGGCCGTCGAAGCCTAAGAGAGGTCTCATGACCGAGCCGCGGCATCCGTGCTGGAATCGGAGGATGACCCTCTCCACATCCGCGGGTGAGGCCGAGCTGCTGCGCGACGCGCTCGAGCTCGCCGCCGACACCCCGGTGGTGCTCATCAGCCGCGAGCCGTTCGGTGCGGGGTCGATCACCGGTTTCGAGGTGACTCCTGCGGGCTCCGCGTCGATGACCTACTTCGTCGACACGTCGCGCAGAGTGGTGATCGAGGAGACCGGGATGCTGCTGGGCAGCCCCGCGGCGCCCGAGTGCCGCATCTGGGTCCACCCCGCCGACCCGTATCTGCCGGCGCTCGCGCCGGCCGCGTTCTCGCAGGCAGCGGAGACCCTTCTCGCCCGGCTCGGCATCACCGCCATCGCGCCGCCGCGCATCGTCGGCTACCGCGCCGGGCGGCGGGCGGTGCTGCGGGTCGACGTCGAGGACGGCGCGCGATGGATCAAGGTGGTGCCGCCGAGCCGTCTGGACCGCATCGTCGGAACGCACCGGAGCCTCGCCGACGCGGGCATCCCGATGGCTGACCTGGTCGGCTGGTCATCGGACGGCCTCATCGTGCTCGACCAGGCGCGGGGGACCGCAGCTCCGGATGTCGTGTGGCAACCGCCTGCGTTGCTCGACGCCGTCGATCGGCTGCGTGAGGCCCTCGCCACGGTGCCCCTCGACCATGCGGCGCGGGTCGGGCTCGCTGACCGGCGCGACTGGTACGCCGCGCGCTTCCGCGACGGAGCCGACCCGGTCCGGGCCGCGCGCGTGGCGCGCCTGCTCGACAGGATCGCGCGTGTCTGGCGAGACGTCGATCCGCGCGTGACCGTGCACGGTGACCTGCACTTCGGCCAGCTGTTCCTCGATGATGAGGGCGCCATCTCGGGCCTCATCGACGTCGACACCACCGGCCGCGGCGACCCCGCCGACGACGCGGCAGCCTTCATCGCGCACGCCGTTGCGAGCGCGTATCTCACCCCCGAAGACCGTGACGAGCGCGTGTGGGAACTCGCACGTGGCGCGCTCGCGCGGTGGGGGAGCGATCCGGTGCGGGCACGGGTCGCGACCCTGCTTCTCGGGCAGGTGCTCGGTGCCCAGGAACGCGATCGCCGAGAAGACCGACAGGACGGTGCCGCGGATGACCTCCTCACCCTCGCGGAGGAGGTGCTCGATCCCTCCGGGAAGGTGCGTCGCCCTGTCGCCTCGAGAACGTAAGAGGTGTCTCATGAACGCCTTGGAAACGGCTTAGTCGGGCTCGGCATGCTGGAATCACCGCCGGGGCCGACCCCCCGGAGTCCCGGCGGACAGACGAAGGAGAACAGACATGGCCCAGAAGAAGTGGCTCACCTACGGCATCGCCGGCGCGATGGGACTGACCCTCGTCGGCGGCGCAGCCGCCGCCACCGCCGCCTCGATGAACCTGCAGTCCACCGATGGCACCACCGTCCCGGGCGGATCGATCGTCGGCCCGGGCGGGTCGGTCCTCGACCGCACCGGCGTGCAGATGAGCGTCACCGACACCTCGGCCACCGTGGTGTCAGCCACCTCGCCGACGCCCTCGCCCACGAGCGTGCCCTCGCCCGCGAGCCCGGCCGCACCCTCGAGCACGGTCTCGGTCGTGAGCGCCCCCACCCCGGTACCCCCGCCCGCGCCTGCCCCGGCCCCGGCCGCTCCCGCCCCCGCGCCCCCCGCACCTGCCCCCGCCCCGGTCGATTCGCCGGCGTCGGCGGCGTCGGTCGGCTCGGTGGCGTCGGCGAACAGCTGACCCAGCCCCCCACACGCAGAGGGGATGACCGCGAGGTCATCCCCTCTGTGCGTACGTGCGCGCGTTACGTTCTCGTTGCGACTCGCGCACGTTCCGCGCCACGCGCCCGACCCCGACGTAATGTGAAGCATGGTGTCACTATCCGCTTCTGGAACCGTCGTCGCCGTCGTGGGATCCGCCTCGGAGGAGGCGCTGCACGTTCTCTCCAGCGTCCCGGGCGTGGAGACTCTCAGCCTGCAGGGGAGCGAGCCGGCTCTCGGCGCGCGGCGCATCGCCGCCGCATCCGCCCCTCTCGTGGTCCACGATGCCGACCCTCTCGAGCACGTCGCGGCCGCCTGGGTCGAACTGTTCGAGGCCCGCTCGACCCTTGGTGTGCTCGAGGTCGAGGTCGAGAACGCCCTCGCCCAGTTCGACGAGGGCGCGGCCATCATGCCCGATTACTACATCGTGCTCGACCCCGCCGACGCCGACGACACGTGGCGGCACTGGTGGTGCGGTGCGCTCGGATACCGCGCTCCGCGTCGTGTGCTGCCGGCAGCGTCGCCGACGTCGCCGAGGGATGCTGCGCTGCGGCGCCTTCTCGCGGCTCTGCCGTCGTCGCGCCCCTGGCCGGAGCCCGAGACGTGGCTGCCGCGGCTCGCCTTCGACATCCCCGACCGTGTCGGGGTGCGCGACACCGGGCTCTGACGTTCGGCCGGCCTCGTTGCGCACGCGGGATGCGTCTCCGACGCTGCGGACGCCGTCCTCAGCCCAGAGCAGGTCAGTCCACAGCACCCAGCGGCCGCAGGAGGAGGGTCGACTCGCGGGCCGGAGGCCGGGTCATCGCCCGCACGCCGGCATCTTCGCCATATCGAGCCCGAAAGGCCGCGTCGACGTCGCCGGGTGGCTCGGAGGCGGGCGTGACGGCGACCCCGATGCGGAGACCGCCCACGTCGATCTCCGCGCGTCCGGTCCGAAGCGCACCCCGGTACCAGGCGCCGTCGAGACCGCGGAGCGACCGGACGAGCTCGGCGTCGCCGACCCGAACGTGGCCGATCGTCGCGAACCGTCCGACCGAGCCGTCGGTGCGCGACGCCGCGATGCGGATCAGCGGTGATCGGTCGAGCGCCCGGCGCTCGGCGGGTTCCCACGTGCGGACGCTGGCGTGATCGCGCACGGGCACTGCGCCCGTCACAGGTACTCGCCGTAGAACCGCACCAGGCGGTCCACCGCGGCGTCGACGTACTCGGGCACGTCGTACATGTCGTAGTGCCCCGCCCCTGCGACGACCATGAGATCCACGGGGTTCGGGGCGAGCTTGAGCAGCTCCATTCCCGCCTCGAACTGCCGGGTGTTGCCGCGCCTCCCGCCGACGATCACCTGGAGTGGCTGGGTCAGCAACGGGTCGACGAGGTGGAAGGCGTCGAAACCCAGCAGCAACGAGTCACTCCGTGTCAGGCGCCTGTTGGTCGAGCGCTCGTGGCGCCCGCGTTCGGTGCGGTAGAAGGTGATCGCCTGGGTCGTATCGATGTCGGTCGCGCCGACCGCCGCGGCATCCTCGAGCGTGTCCGGCAGCCAGTTCAGCCGGTGGAGATCGCCCGTCCGGTTCTCTTCGAGCCGGTCGCCCGCGAGGGTGTCGAGGTCGCCGATGGCACCGCTCTGTTGCATCGCCCGCCATGACGTGCCCATGTTGCCCGCGACCACGGTGCCGAGGGCTCTGATCCGATGGTCTGTGCGCGCGGTGTAGACGGCATAGCCGCCGCCCGCGCAGATCCCCAGCGCGCCCACGCGCGATTCATCCGCCTCGGGGATGCCGGCGAGTGCGTCGATGACGAAGGATATGTCCTCGCTGCGCTGGTACGGGTCTTCCAGGTCGCGCCGGTCGCCACCGCTCGCACCCTGGTGGGCTGGATCGAAGGTGATCGCGGCGAGCCCGCGGGATGCCAAGCGGGAGGCGTAGTTGGCGCCGATCTGTTCCTTCACGCTGCTGCCGGGTGTGGACAAGACGACGGTCGGAAGGGGCGCTGCGGCGCCGGCGATGTCGTCGGGGAGATGGAGGTCGGCCGCGAGCTCGATCGGACCGCGCGGGATCGTGAGGTGCCTCAGCATCGACGCGCCACCGTTCTTCTAGTATTCGAGGTGCTGCACCCCGACAAGAAGGTACAGCTTTGAAGTAGTACGAAACTGTATCATCTTGGAGGCGCCGTGGTCACCGACGCTGCGCAGCTGTGGAAGCTGAACCACCGCCTCCTCACCCTCGTGCTGAACGCCTGCAGCGGGCGCTTCGCCGAACTCGGGATCGAGCCGAAAGAGTTTTTCGTCCTCGCCGAGGTTGCTACCTCGCCCTACCCGGCGGAGCTGGCGTCCGCGCTGGCCACGCCGAAAGCGAGCGTCACCGTATACGTTCGCAACCTCGTCGCCAAGGGGCTGATCACCCGCGAGATCGACGCAGGCGATCTCCGCAGGCACCGCCTCCTGCTCACGCCCGCAGGTGAAGCGACGCGGGATCAAGCGTCCGAGGCACTCGCGATGGAGTTCGAGACGAGGCTCGGGGTGCTGAGCACCGCCCAGCGGGACCAGCTTGAAAGCCTTCTGCAGCTCGTTCTCTCTCCTGAGAGCGGCGCGGCGCCCTAGTCTCGATCAGTCGCCGGCGAACTGCGGCAGCGCCGCGTCGAGCTCGGCCAGCCACGCTGCGGCGTTGCCATCCGACGGCGCGCGCCAGTCACCCCGCGGTGACAGCGAGCCTGCGGGCGAGACCTTCGGTCCGTTCGGGATCGCCGACCGCTTGAACTGGGCGAAGGCGAAGTAGCGCTGCAGGAAGTTCCGCAGCCACCGCACGATCTCGGGAAGCTCGTAGGCGTACCGGTCGTCGGTGGGGAAGCCGGGCGGCCACGCCCCAGCATCGGGATCTCTCCACGCGCGTTCGGCGAGGAAGGCGATCTTCGACGGCCGCAGGCCGTAGCGCAGCACGTGGAACAGTGTGAAGTCGTTGAGCGAGTAGGGGCCGATCTTGCTCTCGGTCGACTGGATCTCACCATCCTCGCCCGCCGGCACGAGTTCGGGGCTGATCTCGGTGTCGAGCACCGACTGCAGCACCTCGACCGCTCGATCGGACAGCGCCGTCGACCCGCCCTCGGTCGCCGGTCGCGAGATCACCCAGCGGATGAGGTGCTGGATGAGCGTCTTCGGCACCCCGGCGTTGACGGCATAGTGGCTCATCTGATCGCCGACGCCGTAGGTCGCCCACCCGAGCGCCAGTTCGGACAGGTCGGAGGTGCCGATGACGATGCCGCCGTTCTGGTTTGCCAGGCGGAACAGGAAGTCGGTGCGGATGCCGGCCTGCACGTTCTCGAACGTGACGTCGTAGACCGGCTCGCCACCCGAGAACGGGTGGTCGATGCCCTTCAGGATCTCGGTCGCGGCGGGCCGGATGTCGATCGTTTCGATCGAGGCGCCGATGGCCTCGGCGAGGGCGATGGCGTTGGATTTCGTGTGATCCGAGGTCGCGAACCCCGGCATCGTGTAGGCGAGGATGTCGCTGCGCGGGCGTCCCATCCGATCCATCGCCCGCGCCACGACGAGGAGGGCGTGCGTGGAGTCGAGTCCGCCGCTCACGCCGATGACCGGCTTCGGCCCGCCGATCGCGCGCATCCGCTGCTCGAGGCCCGAGACCTGGATGTTGAACGCTTCGTAGCAGTCCTGGGCGAGGCGTGCGGGATCGTCAGGTACGAACGGGAAGCGGTCGAGCACGCGTCGGAGGCCGATGTCGCGCGCCGGCGGGTCGAGGCGGAAGTGCACGGTGCGGAACATCACGTCAGCGTGCAGGGTGCGGCGATTGTCGTCGAAGGTGCCCTGTCGCATCCGGTCCTGGCGGAGCCGATCGAGATCGATGTCCGCCACCGCGTGGCGGGGTCCGTCGGGGAAGCGCTCGGTTTCGGCGAGCAGGTTGCCGCCCTCGTAGATCATCGTCTGCCCGTCCCACGACAGGTCGTTGGTCGACTCGCCCATGCCTGCCGCGGCATACACGTAGCCGGCGAGGCAGCGCAGCGACTGCGATCGGCAGAGGTCTTTCCGGTCGTCGGCGCGTGCGATCGTGATCGGGCTGCCCGAGAGGTTCAGCAGCACCGTGGCACCCGCGAGCGCCGCCGAGGACGACGGCGGAATGGGCACCCAGAGGTCTTCGCAGACCTCGGCATGGATCACGAGATCGGGCACGTCGAGCGCTTCGAAGAGCAGGTCGGGCCCGAAGGGCGCCTGGAGAGAGCCGACCTGGATGTCTTCGCCGCGCTGGTCGTCTCCCGGTGCGAACCAGCGCCGCTCGTAGAACTCGCGGTACGTCGGAAGGTACGACTTCGGCGCGACACCGAGCAGTTCGCCGCGGTGGATCACGACCGCGCAGTTGTAGAGGCGGTTGCGGTGCCGAAGAGGCGCGCCGACGACGAGCACGGGCATGAGATCTTCGGATGCCGCGACGAGCGCTTCGACGGCGGTGACCACGCCGTCGAGCACGGCGTCTTGGAGGAAGAGGTCGTCGATGGCGTATCCCGTGAGACACAGCTCGGGGAAGAGCGCGACGGCGACCGCGTCAGCGTCGAGCGCGCGAACGGTCTCGAGAACCGCGGCGGCATTGGTCGCCGGGTCGGCGATGGCGACCGGGATGGTGCAGGCCGCGGCGCGTGCGAAGCCGTGACGGTAGGCGCTCTCGAACGGCAGGCTCATGCCCTCAGTCTGGCAGGCGGGTCTCGTCCGGCAAGCCCCCGTGCGGCGGTCGTCTGCGCGGGAAGGTCACAACGTCTGAACCCAGTGACGCACCGCCTTGTCGCGCTCGACGTAGGCGACGTACTGGTCGCCGTGCTCTGTGCCAACGGCGCCCCGCCACATCCTGACCGCAGCTCTTGTCTCGGTCACGGTCACACCTTCCGGGTTCCGACGGCCTCGCCGGACAGCTCGCCGGTCTTCTCGAAGCCCACGCGCAGGTAGAACTGCTCCGGGCCGTCGGGAGCCGGGTCCCAGAGAACGGTGATCTCGTCATAGCCGCGACGGCGCGCTTCGGCCGCGACTGCCTCCACGGCGAAGCGGCCGACGCCGCGGCCCTTCGCCTCGTCGGCCACGTTGAGACGCCAGATGCCGCCGCGGAAGGCAGGGATCTCATTGTCGGGATCCCAATTGGCCATCACGAAGCCGACGACGGTGTCACCATCGAGGATGACGCGTGGCCAGGCCGTCGGAGTGACGTACGCCTCGGCGATGGAGAAGACGACGGGCGCGACGTACGCCTTCTCGCCTACGCCGGGAGGAATCCGTATCGCCCCTGCGAGATTGTCCGCGTCGAGTTCGGCCAGTCGGAGTTCATTCATGCCGGAACGATAGCGAGGGGGCGCGACATCGGCGGTGGTCGCCGCGGGACCACGGGTCGACATAACTTACAGTCACTGCACATAATGGCATCGTGGATGTGACGATCATCGCCAACGACACCCGTGGCGGGGTGGAACCCTATCTGGCGCTCGGGATCGAGGCCGCGAAACGCGGACACGAGGTGCGGGCGGCAGCACCCGATGACTACGCGACCGCCTTCACTCAGGCCGGCATCCGCTTCATCCCCCTTTCCGGTGTCGATCGCGAGGCCATCTCGGCGCACGCCGACCGTTCGTCGCTGCGCGAGATGGGCCGTCACGTCGAGGGGCTCGTGCCCGTCTGGGCGCGTGACGTGCGCGATGCCGCCGAGGGGACCGATCTGATCATGGCCGGCATCGGCGGCATGGGCCTTGCCCGCCCGGTCGCTGCAGCACTGCAAGTGCCGCTCCTGCGCGCGCACCTGCAGCCGCTCGACGCCCCGAGCCGCGACTACCCCGGACCACTGGCTCCGCGATTCGATCGGCTCGGACCGCGTGGCCGCCGACTGTCGCACGTCGTGACGCGGGTCGGGACCACCGCTCTGCTCGCCGGCCCCGAGCGTGTCGCGCGTCGGGCGCTCGGTGTCGCGACGACGCCCCCGGTGGTGCTTCCCTCGATCGTCTACGGCTTCAGCGCCTCCGTCGTGCCGGTGACCTCCGACCGCGCGACGCGACGGATCGCCACGGGTTGGTGGGCGCTTCCGGGCGATGCCGCCGTCGACATCCCGCCCGAGCTGGCGTCGTTCCTCGACGAGTCCTCCCAGGTCGTGAGCATCGGCTTCGGCAGCATGCTCGGCCCGGCGCCCGAGCGACTGTTCGACACCGTTGCACGGGCCGTCACGGCTGTCGGCGTCCGCGCGGTGATGCTCACCGGGTGGGGTGGTCTGGCTGGGACATCGCCGACCCCCGACATCCGTGCCGTCACTGCTGTGCCGCACGGCTGGCTGTTCCCCCGGGTCGCGGCAACGGTGCACCACGGCGGCGCAGGAACGACCGGCGCATCGCTTCGCGCAGGGGTGCCGACCTTCATCGCGCCGTTCGGCGCAGATCAACCGTTCTGGGGAAGCCGCACCCACCGCCTGGGCGTGTCACCGGCCCCTGTGCCGCAGTCGCGGTTGACGGTGGATGTCCTGAGCCGGGCCCTTGACCGGATGCTGCGTGACGGCGTCATGCGCGAGCGCGCCGCCGCCCTTGGCGACACCCTCCGTCGCGAGCCCGGCGCGGCCGGCGTCGTCGATCACCTCGAGTCGGTCGTCGCGGGGTGATGGCGCGGCATCCATTCAGTCGCGACGGGACAGTCCCGTGCGGATCGCCTGCCGGATCCGCCAGATCGGGAAGCCGCTGATCTGCTCGATCAGGTCGACGTCGAAGCCGTGCACGAAGTAGGCCTCGCGCACGGCTCGGATGCGGGTGGGGGTGTCGGCGAACACGAGGGCGAACTCGGTGGCGTAGCGCTCCCACACGCTCATCTCGTACTGGGGTGCGGTCACGCTTCTCACCTCGTCTCGCAATCGGGTCGACAGAACAGGGCCTCGGCCTGGTCGAATCGTAAGACGTGCGCGTTACAGCCAGACGACGCGCGGATTCCGGTATGGGGTCGCACTCCTGACGCTTCGCCTGCCTCCTCTCCCTCCGTGTTAGCGTGAGCGGGTCCAGGGGAGGAGCAACGCGATGGTCGACGCGGTGACCTCCTTCTTCCAGGTGCTGCTGACGCTTTCGGGCGTCGTCGTGTTGAGTCCGTCCGACTCCGCGGCCGTCTGGGTACTGGTCGCCGCCTCCGCTCTCCTCGTCGCACTGCTGCTGACGACCGCGTCGCTGCTCGAACGCGGCGCATCGCGCTCCGGCACCGAGCGCGCCATCGACATCTCCGTGTCGGTGGCCCAAAGCGATCCGGATGCCGCCGGGCACATCCGTTCGCGCGCTCCGGGTGCCGCGGCTTCGGCCGCGTAGCACTCGACGTCCTCCGCCCCGCGCTCGCGGGTCGTTCCGTCTTCGTCGATGTTCATCGCGGCCGTTCCGCGACCCCTCCCCATCGACGAACGGACTCACCGTGGACCTTCTTTCCTTTCCCCCCATCGCGGCCATCCTTGACGCGGCGTACGGGCTGCTCATGGCACTCGCCGACATCCTGCAGCCCGTCGCCGGTGCGGCATCCGCTGCTCTCGCCGTCGTCGTGCTGACTCTGTCGGTGCGCACGATCCTGATTCCCACCGGCATCGCGCAGGCGCGAGCCGAGCAGACGCGCGCCCGGCTGGCGCCGAAGCTGCAAGCGCTCCGGCGGCGTTACAAGAACGACCGAGAGCGGATGTCGCGCGAGACGATGAAGCTCTACGCCGACGAGAAGGCCTCGCCCTTGGCCGGCTGTGCCCCCGTGCTCGTGCAGGCACCGATCGTCGGTGTCGTCTACGCACTGTTCCTCTATCCGGTGATCGCGGGGCACCCGAACGCGCTCCTCAGCGAGCAGCTGTTCGGCGTGCCGCTCGGTGCGAGCCTTGCGGGATCGATCGTGAGCGGCACGGCCACGGCGTCGGCCGCTCTCGTCTTCGGAGTCGTCCTCGTGCTGATCCTTCTCATCGCCGAGGTCACACGCCGGCTCTTCCGGCCCGAGGTCGCGGCGTCAGAGGAAGTTCCCGGCGGTGAGGCGCTCGCGCGAATGGCGGGGTTCCTGCAGTTCGGAACCGCCGTGGTCGCGATCTTCGTCCCCCTCGCCGCAGCGCTCTACCTCCTCGTCACCGTCGCGTGGACCCTTGTGCAGCGACTCGTGCTGCGACGGAGGTTCCCGATCGAGCCGGGCACGGGCACCTGAGGAAGGGCGGATGCCGGGCCGCGGCGCCCCGCGGGCGCCTAGCGTGGAGGCGTGGACGACCTGACCTATGCCGAGGTCGGCGCGACGGGTGGCGCGCTCCCCGCCGGCTACCACCACACCCGCCTGCGGCGGGTGATCGGGCACGGTCGTGTGGATTTCGACCGCGCGGCCGACCTGCTGTTCGCCGGCGCGGTGCAGCGCCGAGCCGGTGCGGAGGTGCGGATGTCGGAGACGCCGCTGCGTGCGGGGACACGCGTCGAGATGCGGCTGCGACTCGGCCCGTTCGTCTTCCCGATCCCGTGCCTGGTGGTGTGGGCCGAGCGGGAGATCGATGCGTGCGGCTTCGCATACGGGACGCTCCCCGGGCATCCCGAGCGCGGCGAGGAGCGCTTCGAGCTCCGGCTCGATTCCTCGGGCGACGTCGTCTTCACGATCACCGCATTCTCGCGCCCGGGCCGGTGGTTCACCTGGCTGGGCGGTCCGGTGGCGCGTCGCTTCCAGGCGTACATGACGCGTCGCTATCTCGCGACACTCCTCATGCGGTGACGCGGTGCCGCCCCCGGATCCTTCGATGGCCGAACCGGGGCCGGTCGCCGATTCGCCGTTGTCACGTGCGGAGCGTGGGTCCATGATGAGCGGGTGAACACGCCCTCCGACTCCGGCTCGCTGACGCGCCGCGCTCTCCTCGCCGGCGGGGGAGTACTCGCCCTCACCGCAGTGCTGGCCTCGTGCTTCCCCAGCGGTCCGTCGGAACCCTCGGCCTCGGCCACCCCGAGCCCGTCGGAATCGGCCGGTGCAGGCGCCACACCCGCTCCGGCGCCCGCGACCCTCACACACGAGCTGATCGGCACGTTCGACGCCGCGGTCATTAAGGCCTTCGAGGACTTCGGTCTGGTCGGCGCAGCAGTGGCGCTGTTCCAGGGCGACGAGATCGTCTACAACAAGGGTTTCGGTCGGCGCGACCTGTCGACGGGCGAGAGCGTGACCCCGAACACGCGATTCCGCATCGGCTCGAACACGAAGTCCATGACGTCGCTGCTCATCGCGAAGTATGTCGATGACGGGCTCGTGACCTGGGACACCAGAATCGTCGATCTCTGGCCGGACTTCGTCGCTCCGACGCCGGAGTTGACGGAGTCGCTCACTCTCCACCGGCTTCTGGGCATGGGGTCGGGGCTGGCCGAACCCGAGACGATCGAGTTCTTCGCCTCGGGAGGCGGCGTGGACGCTGAGCAGCTCCTGCGCACCATCCCGTACCTGGAAGTCATCTCGAACACCTACGACGACACCTACGCATACAACAACACGCTGGTCGCCGCCGCGCCCTACCTCATCATGCTTGCCGACGGAACCGACCCGTCGGAGCTCGAGGAGCGCTATGCGCGGGACATCGCCGACCTCGTCTTCACGCCCATCGGCATGGATGACGCCGTCTTCGCGTCCGACCCTCGGCCGTACGGCGGCGAATTCGCCACGGGCTATCAGCGCGATCTGGAGCAGAATGCCGAGCGCTCGCCGTTCGTCAGCATCGGCGGCTACGGGCCGGCAGGCATGGTGATGGCCAGCTCTACCGACATGGCGCGGTATCTCATCACGCAGTCGAAATCCGGAGTGGCCCCGGACGGCACCGTGGTCGCGTCGGCCGAGAACGTCGATCGCACCCATCAGCCCGGCGTCGTCGTCCCTCCTGACGCGCAGAACGCGTTGCCGTCGCTTCTGCTGGCGGACACCGCCAGCACGAACTACGCGCTGGGATGGTTCGATGAGATCTTCAACGACGGTCAGCGCATGCTGTGGCACGCGGGCGGAATCGACGGCTTCGGGTCGCTGATGGGGTTCCTTCCCGAAGAGGGGATCGGTTTCGTCGCACTGACGAACTATGAACCGAACATCGGCGGCCTATTCAACTTCTCCGTGCAGTCCTCTTTCCTCGACATGATCTTCGGCCTCAACGCCGATCTGCCCGCCACCCTCGCCACCGTTCCTGCCACGCTGCGCGAGAGTCAGCGTGAGGTGGTCGCGTCGACCACCGCTGTCGATGAGGAAGCCACGGAGCCCTTTCTCGGTCTGTACTCCGACGGTTTGGAGCTTTCTCGCGGTGGTGAGGAGTTGGAACTGCGTCACGACATCCGACGGGTGCGACTTCGGGCGACCGGTCCGGACGAATTCGTCATCATGAACGGACCGAGCGCCGTGAGCGGAAGAAGCGTCGCACTGACGACGGATGCCGGTGGCTCGCGTCAGATGACGATCGACGGATTCCCGGCGGTGACGTGGTTGTCGGGAGACTGACCCCGCCGTGACGAAGGACTCCTCTCCCGCCGCGCACAATGGTCGGGTGCAGTACGAAATCGACGACGATCCCTCACGAATACAGCCCGATGCGGTGTGGGAGTGGCTGTCGACGGAGGCGTACTGGGGGCGCCAGCGGTCGCGCGAGGACGTGATGACCCAGATCGCCAACGCCTGGCGGGTCGTCGGGGTGTATCGCGCGGACACGGGGGCTCAGGTCGGCTTCGCTCGCGCGGTGTCGGATGGCGTCACCTTCGCCTACCTCGCGGACGTCTTCGTCATCGACGGTCACCGAGGGGACAGCCTGGGGAAGCGCATCTTGCAGCTGATGATCGAGGACGGCCCGGGACGCGACTTCCGCTGGGTGCTGTTCACGGGTGACGCCCACGGCCTCTACGAGCAGTTCGGATTCAGCGCTCCCGACCCGACCGCCATGGTGCGACCGGCGCGCTCCCCGTCCTGACTGAAGCGTGAGTAGCGGGTCGCCCTCGGGGGGCCGCTCAGCCAGCAGACGCTGACGGGCGGCTCATGGCTGAGCCGGGATCCACCCACCTCTCACGTCGCGAAGACGTGTAGCCCGAGGTCGTCGCTGAGCATCTCGCTGGCGATCCGCCCTCGCACGCTCGTGCCCTGCTCGTCCAGGGGCGGGCTCACGACGGCGGCCCCCAGCATCCGGGGGGCGGCGAGCACGATGGCTCCCGAGACGCTGGATTTCGCGGGGACGCCGACGCGTCGCATCCATGTTCCCGAGCCGTCGTAGACTCCGCACGTCGCCATGACCGAGATGACGTCGCGCGCGACCGGCGCGGGCACGACGCGCTCGCCCGTCACGGGGTTCACACCGCCGAAGGCGAGGGTGGCACCCATCACCGCGAGGGCCTCGACGTCGAGCAGCACGGCGCACGCCCTCCCGTAGACCTCGACGGCGTCATCGGCGGTGACGTGGAGGGTGTCTTCGGAACGCATGAGGTGCGCGAGGGCATGGTTGCGTTCGCCGTGCTCGCGCTCCTCGCCGGCGGTGCGCTCGTCGATCTCGAGGGGTCGGCCGGCGAACGCGGAGAGTCCGCGGATGATTCGGTCGGTTCTGGCCTCGACATCGCCGCCGTCGACGAGGGAGGCGGTGAGCAGCGCGCCCGCGTTGACCATCGGGTTCGGCGGACGTCCGGTACCGCTTTCGAGCTTGATCGCATCGAACGCTTCGCCGGTCGGCTCGATGCCGACCCGGTGCAGCGCCTCACCGTCGGTGTCGAGGAGGGCCAGGGCGAAGAGGAAGGGCTTCACCGACGACTGCATCGTGAAGGGCGCGTCGGAGTCGTCACTGCTGCGCACGGTGCCGTCCTTCAGGGCGAGGGCGACGGCGCAGAGCCCGGGGTCGGCATCTGCAAGGCGGGGGATGCTGTCGTCGACGGTCCCGTCGTCGTGGGGGAGGACGCGCGAGCGCAGCGCGTCGAGGTCGTACGAGCTCGGGTCTGCGGTGGCGGTCATGAATCGACCTTGTCACGGTTCCGTCGCCGCGGTTCGATCCGAGCGACCACGAAAGCTGCATCAGGTGAGCGCCTGCGGTTGTCAACCCCGTCTCATTCGCGACGGGACGGGTGGACGCTGGACGTGACCTACAGGAAGGCGCTCATGATGACTCACGAATCGCACGGCCACGACCCTGTCGCCGCCGAAGACGAAGGCTACGAGGGACCTGACATCGAGATGCCGCTGGGTGACGACGAGCCTCCCTCCGCGGAGTCGACGGTGGATGCGACGCGCTCCGACAGCTCGGAGGGCGACGTGAAGAAGGGCGGGCTGGGGCAGGACGGCACGATTCCGGACGAGCCGGACGGCGTCGCCGCCGGTCACACGGGGGAGCGGTCGAGTTTCGAGCCGGAGGAGGACGGGCAGGCGCAGGCCTGACCGCTGCGGGGGCAGCGGGCGCATGTCGGCCGTGGTCACCACGGTGTGTGATCCTGGCGGGATGCCGCCTGTCTTGCCTGACGCGTTGGTGCCGGTCGTCCTTCGGTTGATGCGCGCCAATCGCACCTTCGTGACAGCCGAGGGCGCGAGGAGACGCATACGAGAGCGCGAGTTGCGCCCGAAGCCGTACGGGCCGCCGTCTCGCTTGCGACCCGGCATTCGCGTCGACGTGGAACATGTCGACGGGTGGCCGGTGTACACGATCGTGCCGCCGCAAGTGCGGGGGGCCGTCGTCTACGTGCACGGCGGCGGATGGGTCAACGAGATCGCGCCCCAGCACTGGCATCTCGTGGCTACGATCGCCGCCGAGGCATCCATGGCGGTGACGGTTCCGATCTACCCGTTGATCCCGTTCGGCGCCGCGCTCGAGGCTCGCGACAAGACTGCCGCGCTCGTCAGGAGGAGTATCGACCGGTGGGGTGCGACCTTCCTCGCCGGAGATTCGGCGGGTGGCCAGATCGCCCTGTCCACGGCGCTCGCTCTTCGAGACGCCGGGGTGGTGCTGCCCCGCACCCTCCTCATCTCTCCTGCGCTGGATCTGACGTGGAGTAACCCTCGCATCCCGGCCGTGCAGCCGACCGACCCGTGGCTCGCGACCCCGGGAGGCAAGGTCCTCGCCGAGCACTGGCGCGGCGACCTCGACCTTCTCGATCCCGCGGTCAGCCCTCTGTTCGGGGATCTGACGGGACTGGGGCCGATCACGGTCTTCACCGGGACTCGTGACGTACTGAATCCGGACGCGCACGTTCTGGCGGAGAAGGCCCGCACGGCAGGCGTGCCGCTGGAACTCTGCGAGGTCGCCGGGCAGGTGCACGTCTATCCGCTCCTTCCGACGCGCGCCGGACGCGACGCGCAGCGGCAGATCGTCGAGAGCCTGCGCGCGGCAGCCCCCGGCTGAACGGCGTGGCCGAGTGCGCGCTCCATCAGGGCTGAGCGAGCCCGCCCGCGCGATCCACCCGCGCCGCGAGGAGGCGCCGCTCGGCGTCGTTCGCCGTGAGTTCGAGGGCGTGCAGATCCGCGGCCATCGCCGCATCGCGCTGGCCGAGCTGCCGGAGCATGCGCGCGCGCACGGCGTGCCAGAGGTGGTATCCGCTGAGGGCGTCTCCGAGTGCATCCACCTCGTCCAGTGCCGCCTGCGGTCCGTCGACCTCGGCAAGCGCCACCGCACGGTTCAGCCGAACGACCGGCGAGTGGTCGTAGGCCAGCAGCATGTCGTACAGCGTGAGCACCTGGGGCCAGTCGGTGTCTTCACCGTCCCGCGTATCGGAATGGCAGGCGGCGATCGCGGCGTGCAGTTGCCAGCGCCCCGGGCGCCGGAGCATCGCCGCCTTCTCGAGCACGGACTGTGCTTCGGCGATCAGCTGACGATCCCACCGCGTTCGGTCCTGATCAGCGAGCAGGATGAGTTCCCCATCGACCGCCCGCGCGCCTTCGCGCGCTCGATGGAACAGCAGCAGCGCCAGAAGTCCCTGCGCCTCCGGCTCGCGCGGCAGCTCGTGTGCCACGACCCGCGCGAGCCAGAGGGCGTCGTCAGCGATGTCGCGGTCTGCGGCAGCGTCGCCGCCGGCGACCAGGTGGGCTTCGCTGTACATCACCGAGATGACGGTCAGGACGATATCCAATCGTTCGGCGCGCTCCGAGCCTTCGGGGATCCGAAGAGGGATGCCGGTGGCGACGATCTTCCGCTTGGCTCGCACAATGCGCTGCGCCACCGTCGATTCCGCGGCCAGCGTCGCCCGTGCGATCTGGGCGGTCGTGAGGCCGCAGATCGCCCGGAGCGTCAGAGCGAGCTGCGCGTCCGGCGAGATCGCGGGGTGACAGCAGCCGAACAGGAGCGGTAGTCGCTCGTCGGGTTCGCCGTTTCCCGGATCCGTGACCGGTGCGGTCACGGCCGGATCGGCGAGCTGGACGAGCTTTTCGCGGTACCGCTTCTCCCGCCGCAGACGGTCGAGCGCGTTGTGCCGAGCCGCCTGTGTCAGCCATCCACCGGGATTGGGGGGAACCCCACGCGCTCGCCACTGACGAATGGCTTCCTCGATCGCCTCGGCGACCGACTCCTCCGCCAGGTCGAGGCTCCCGAGCCAGTTCGTGAGGGCCGCGACGATGCGCGCGGACTCCTCTCGGATGACTCTCGCCAGCAGATGATCGGATGCCGCGGCGCGGTGTGTCTCCGCTGCCGCGGCATCCGGATCGTTCACGACTTTCTGCAGCCTTCAGTAGGTGACGATCGGTCGGATCTCGACCGCAACGCCGGGCAGCTCGAGGAGCGGCCACGTCTTGACGATGGCGATCGCCGCGTCGAGGTCGGGCACGTCGATCACCTGGAATCCGCCGATCACCTCTTTGGCCTCTGAGAAGGGCCCGTCGGCCACCACCGGCCCCTCGCTGCCGTACCTGACGGTGGTCGCGGTGGCGACGGGCTGCAACTGGGCGCCGGACTCGGTCATCACCTCGCCGTGCGTGCCGAACCAGTCATAGGTGCGGCCGTACGCGTCGTTGAGGTGCTCAGGCGATGCCGCTGCGTCGAGCTCGGGAGTGGTGGTGAACATGATGACGTACTTCACGACCGTGTCCTTTCGTTATGGGAACCGTTTCACCCCTCCAGCGAACGGGCAAGCCCGAAATCGACACGAACGGCGAGGAGCGATCAGAACGGGTTGTTCACCGTCGGGTCGACGATCGGGCGGACCTCGACGCCGCCGCCGGTGGCGGGGCACAGCTTTCCGATCTCGAGAGCATGGTCGAGGTCGCGCGCCTCGACGACGTAGTAGCCGAGGAGGGCCTCCCTGCTCCGGACGAACGGGCCGTCGGTCATCGCGGTTCCGCCCTTGATGGTGGTCGCTGTCGTCACGGGCGCGAGCGCACCTCCGCCCGTCAGCGTTCCGCCCCGCTCTGCGACCTGGCTGGTGAAGGTGTTGTGGGCGTCGACCACCTGGGCCCATCCCTCGGGCGGCATGGTCTCGTAGTAGGTCGGGTCTTCGTAGATGAGGATCGCGAACTGGGACATGGACGTGCCTCCTGCACGGGGTAGCGGACCGGCCGATCCGGCTCCGTCACAGTGACAGCGAACATCCGGCCGCGAAATCGACAACCGGCCGGAAACCTCTCTCGATCACGTCGCCCTCGGCGAGCTCTCCGACGGGGCTGACGTCGATCGTCGCTGGGTCGGGCCATGGTGCCAGGATGAGCGCATGGCATTCGGGATGACCCGGAACGTGGTGCGACCCACGGATTCCGCGCGCGCGGATCGAGTGACCTACGTCGAGCTCTTCTTCGATCTGGTCTTCGTTTTCGCGTTGACGCAGTTGTCTTCCTACTTGTATGAGAACCAGACGCTGCTGGGTGCGTTCGAGGGCCTCATCATGGTGTGCGCGTTGTGGTGGGGATGGGTCTCCACCACGTGGGTGACGAACTGGCTCGACCCGGTGAAGCTCCCGGTCCGCGGGGCGGTGATCGCGCTTGCGTTCGTGGCGCTCGTGGTGAGCGTCTCGATCGCGGAGGCGTTCGGCGACCGCGCGTGGGCGTTCGCGATCGCTTACGTCGTCCTCCAGGTCGGGCGAACGGGTTTCATCGTGTGGGCGACCGCCCGTCACGACCGACAGGTCGCCCGCGACTTCACCTTCGTGCTGTTCTGGACCGTCGCCGGGGCGGTGTTGTGGATCGCCGGCGCGCTTCTCCCTCTCGCCTGGCAGCTGCCGTTCTGGTCCGCCGCGCTCGCCCTCGAACTGCTGGGCACCGTACTCGGTTTCCCCGTCCCCGGACGGGGCAAAGTGCTCCTGCGCTCCTGGGATCTCTCCGGCCCGCACATCGCCGAGCGCACGGCCTTGTTCGTGCTCATCGCGCTCGGTGAGGGACTGCTGATCACAGGCTTCACGTTCGTGGAGAAGGAATCCTCCCCCTCATCCATCGCGGCGATGGTGACGGCGTTCGTCGCCGCCGCGGCCGCGTGGTGGATCTACTTCGATCACGGCGAACGCGTGGGCGCGGAGGCGATCGAAGCGTCGGACGAGCCGGCCAGGCTCGCTCGCACCGCCTACACCTGGGTGCATCTTCCGATCATCGCCGGCATCGTGCTGATGAGCGTGGGCGACAAAGAGATGCTCGCACGCCCCGACCAGCGCGGCCTCGCGCCGACGATCGTGATCCTCGGCGCACCGATCCTCTTTCTCGCTGGCACGGTGCTCTTCCGTCGCGTGCTCGAACGACGCTGGTCGCGAGCTCAACTCATCGGGCTGGTCGCTCTCGCCGTGCTCGGCGGCGCGGCTCTCGCTGTCCCGTTCCTCGACGCACTCACGGCGTCCATCACGGCCGCGGTGGTTCTTGTCGGTGTCGCGGCCGGTGAGACCATCGAGCGCGTGAGGCGCGGCCGTCGCGCGGGAGGGTGACGTCGGGCGGGAAGGCCTGACCCACGAGCGCCCACAGAACGACGTCGGCGGCCCCGGTTAGGGTCGGGGGGACGGTCCGAGCGGCGGGGCGTCGGGAAGGGAACGTTGCGGTACATCGAGGACGAGGGCCGGATCGTCTGGAGCGCGAGCGACCTGAAAGCGGCCGCCGAATGCGAGTTCGCGTGGCTGCGCGCCATCGACGCCAAGCTCGGTCGCGTCGCACCCGTCGAAGAGCCGGATGACCCGACGCTGCGTCGCGCGGGTGAGCTCGGCGGCGAGCACGAACGACGCGTCCTCGCCCGGTACCGGGAGCGGTTCGGCGACGGTGTCGTCGAGATCCCCGAGACGCGCTCCTCCGACGCCGCGGCGCTCGCCGAGGCGGTGCGGCTCACCGACGCGGCTCTGAACTCCGATGCCGACGTCGTCTATCAGGCGACGTTCGCCACCCACGACTTCGTCGGCTTCGCCGACTTCCTCGTCCGCGACGAGTTCGGCGCGTGGCTCGTGCAGGACACCAAGCTCGCCCGTCACGCCCGCGTCACCGCGCTCATGCAGCTCGCCGCCTATGTCGTCCAGCTCGACCGGCTCGGCATTCCGCGCTCCGACCGCGTCGAACTGCTGCTCGGCGACGGCACCACCAGCAGCCACGAGGTCGACGATCTCCTCCCCGTCTTCCAGCTGCGACGCGACCGCCTGCAGACGCTCATCGCCGACCGTCGCCTCGACCTCGGGGTGGCCGGCGACCCGATCGCGTGGGGCGACCCGCGCGGTGACCTCGGTGTGGTCGCCTGCGGCCGCTGCGCGACCTGCGACCTGGAAGTCGTGGCATCCGGCGATCTTCTTCTCGTCGCAGGGATGCGGCCGGTGCAGCGCGAACGCCTCCGCGCGGCCGGCGTCCAGACGATCGACGACCTCGCGCGGCTCGGCACCGCGCCGGCGGGGATGAATCCCGACACCATCGCGCTGCTGCGCACCCAGGCGCGGCTGCAGCTCAGCTCGCCTTCCGACATCCCGAACTACGAGGTCGTGCAACCGCAGGCGCTCGGCGCGCTCCCGCGGCCGAGCCAGGGCGACATCTTCTTCGACTTCGAAGGAGACCCGCTCTACACGGAGGGGGAGGGAACCACCTGGGGGATCGACTACCTCTTCGGCTGGGTGGATCTGCGGGAGCAGTACTCGGCGCTGTGGGCGCATTCGTTCGCCGAGGAGAAGGAGGCGCTCGAGCGCTTCCTCGACATGGTGGCCCTCCGGCGCAAGACCCACCCCGACCTGCACATCTATCACTACGCGCCCTACGAGCCCACGCACCTGCTCGCCATGGCGGCGCGCTACGGCGTGCGTGAGTCCGACGTCGATCAGCTGCTTCGCGACGGCGTCTTCGTCGACCTCTATCCGATCGTGCGGCGGGCTCTCCGCGTCGGCTCGCGCTCGTACTCCATCAAGAAGCTCGAACCGCTCTACATGGGTGACGAGGTGCGCACGAGCGACGTGCAGAAGGGCGACGACTCGATCGTCAAGTACGTGCAGGCCCGAGCGCTTCAGCAGGACGGCCCGGATGCTGCGGCAGAGGCCGCCCGCATCCTGAGCGACCTGGCCGACTACAACCGCTACGACTGCGTCTCGACGCTGCGCCTGCGTGACTGGCTCGTCGACCGCGCCCGTGAGGCGCAGCTGCGCCCCACCCCGAATCCCGATCCCGACGAGCACGCCTACACCCCGTCCGATCGCGCCGACCGGCTGAACGCCCTCGCCGCCCAGCGCGACGCCGACTCGCCGGAGTCGCGCGCGCTCCGCCTCGGCGCGGCCGCGATCGACTATTACCCACGCGAGGCCAAGTCGTTCTGGGCCACCCACTTCCTCCGTCTGCGCGAGCCCGCGTCGGTGTGGGAGGAGACGCGGGATGTCGTCATGCTCGACTCCTCGCGCTGCCACGTCGTCACCGACTGGTATCAGGAGGAGGGAAAGCGGACCCTGCGTCGCCGCCTCGAGCTGCGCGGCGAACTCGCGCCCGGCACACGCATCAGCGAGGGCAGCGACCCGTTCGCGCTCTACGAGCTGCCGGTGTCGTTCCCCTTCGCCGACAAGCCACGCTGGATCCACGCCGATCACCGCGTCACCGTCATCGAGACCCTCGACGACGGCGCGATCGTGGAGGAATTCGCCATCGACGGCGAGACCTGGACCGAGCTGCCGATCGCCCTGACGCCCGCCGCGCCGCCGCGGGCGATGAACCAGCAGACCGCGATCGATGCATGGGCCGACGCCGTCGTCGCCGCGTCGCCCAAGCTTCCGTATGACCCCGCCACCGACATCCTGCTGCGTCGCCCGCCCCGCACGCGTGCCGGAGCGCTGTCGCCGCAGAGCGGCGACGACATCGGCGACATCACCGCCGCCCTTCTCGATCTCGACCGCAGCTACCTCGCGGTGCAGGGACCGCCCGGCACCGGCAAGACCTTCGTCGGCTCGCACGTCATCGCCCGCCTCGTCGCCGAGCACGGCTACAAGGTCGGTGTCGTCGCCCAGTCGCACGCGGTCGTCGAGCACATGCTCGACCGGATCGTGGCCGCGGGCGTGGCCCCGCAGCGCGTGGGCAAGGCGTTGAAGAAGCCCGATGACGCGGAGCGGGTGCGGTTCACGCCCATTCCCAAGAACGGAGTCGCAGCCTTCACGGCCGAGCATGCGGCATCCGGATTCGTCGTCGGCGGCACCGCGTGGGACTTCGCCCATGAGGGGCGCATCCCGCGCGGCAGCCTCGATCTCCTCGTCATCGACGAGGCCGGGCAGTTCTCGCTCGCGTCGACGATCGCGGTCTCGCTCGCCTCATCCCGCCTGCTCCTCCTCGGTGATCCGCAACAGCTGCCGCAGGTGAGTCAGGGCACCCACCCCGAGCCGGTCGACACCTCCGCGCTCGGGTGGGTCATGGACGGAGCCGACGTGATCCCGCCCGCCTTCGGCTTCTTCCTCGCCCGGTCGTGGCGGATGCACCCCGCCGTCGCGCGTGCCGTCTCCGATCTGTCGTATCGCGGTGAACTCGCCGCGCAGCCCGCGACGGCGATGCGGGCCCTCCAGGGGATCGCGCCGGGCCTCCACCCGCTGCCGCTTCGTCACCGGGGCAACGCCACCCGGTCGCCGGAGGAGGCGGCGATCGTCGTCGACCTCGTCCGGGACCTCGTCGGGCGGGAGTGGACCGGCATCGACATCGACGACACCGGCGGCGCTGCGCTGACGCCCGCGCGCCCCCTCGTGGCGAAAGACATCATCGTCGTCACCCCGTACAACGCCCAGCAGGTGCTGGTCGAAGAGGCGCTCGCGGCCGCCGGGTTCGACGACGTGCCGGTCGGCACCGTCGACAAGTTCCAGGGACAGGAGGCGGCGGTGGCGATCGTGTCGCTCGCGGCATCCTCCGGGCGTGACGCGCCCCGGGGCCTGGAGTTCCTCCTCCTGCGCAACCGGCTGAACGTCGCCATCTCACGGGCGATGCACACCGCGTACCTCGTCTACTCACCCGGACTCCTCGACGACCTCCCGCGCACCCCCGAGGGCGTCGCGCGCCTGAGCGGTTTCGCGCGCCTCGTCGGTGCCCAGCCGTCCGCATCCGACGCATCGGGCGACGGCGCGGCCGCGCGCAACCCCGTTCAGCCCGCGATGGCCGCCCAATAGACTCGCCAGACGCCACACCATCCCCCCGGCGAGGAGGAACTGCCGCATGTCCGACCAGGTGCCCCGTCAATTCGAGATCGATCTGCCGCCCGACCTGATCGGTGGCAACTACGCCGATTTCGCCAACGTCTGGCACAGCTCGACGGTGTTCGTGATGGATTTCCTCACCCTCGCCCAGCCGCCGCACGACGAGACCGACCCCGAGACGGGGGAGCGTCGCACGGTGGTGCCGGCGCGCGTCGTCAGCCGCATCCGCATCCCTCCGGAGCAGGTGTTCGAGCTCGCCAAAGCCCTCACGCAGCAGCTCGAGTTCTGGGAGCAGGAGACCGGTCGGAAGCCTCCGACCGAGCCTGTCATCCCCGACTGACAGGGTCCGTCCGACTAGCCATTCGGAGGGCCGATGTCAACCCCCTGAAAACCCGAATCGCCCCCGTCATACGCTTGGATTCGCGCCGCAAGGCGCAGGCGCGGTGTCCGTTCGGCGAGGGGCGGATACCGCGCCACATTCGTCTCAGGGCGCGGGAAATCGCGGCGATGCCCGCACGCGAGACGGGTCGGGCAATCCCGTCAGACGGTGCCGTACAGGCGGTCGCCCGCGTCACCGAGGCCGGGCACGATGTAGCCCTTCTCGTTCAGCCGCTCATCCAGCGCGCCGAGCACGAGGGTGACATCCTTGTCGCCGACCTGACGTTCGATCGCGGCAACCCCTTCGGGTGCGCCGAGCAGGCAGATGGCGGTGACGTCCTGCGCCCCCCGTGTGAAGAGGAACTCGACGGCCGCACCCAGCGACCCGCCGGTCGCGAGCATCGGGTCGAGCACGAAGCACTGCCGGTCGGAGAGGTCGTCGGGCAGACGCTCGGCGTATGTCGTGGGCTCGAGGGTCTCTTCGTTCCGCACCATGCCGAGGAAGCCCACCTCGGCGGTCGGAAGGAGCTTGACCATGCCCTCGAGCATTCCGAGGCCGGCGCGGAGGATCGGCACGACGATCGGGCGCGGCTCGCTGATCTTCACGCCCATCGTCAGAGAGACCGGGGTCTGGATCTCGATGGGGTCGACCCTCACCGACCGGGTCGCCTCGTAGGCGAGAAGGGTGACGAGCTCCTCCGTCAGCTGCCGGAACACCGGCGACGAGGTCGCCTGGTCACGCAGCACCGTGAGCTTGTGGGTGATGAGCGGGTGGTCGGCGACGTGGAGGCGCATGGATCCCAGGGTATCCGCTGCGCGGCTGTCGGTCCGTACGCTGGAGGTGTGCAGCCCGACCCCGCCGACGACGTCGCGATGATGCGCGCGCTTGCGCTCGCTGCCGAGGCTGCGGCCGAGAGCGAGGTACCCGTCGGGGCGGTGGTGACGGATGCCACGGGGCACGTCATCGGCGAGGGAAGGAATCTGCGCGAGACCACCGGGGACCCCACCGCTCACGCCGAGGTGGTCGCGCTGCGCGCGGCCGCGTCATCCCGAGGCTCGTGGAATCTCGCGGGCTGCACGCTCGTGGTCACGCTCGAACCGTGCGTGATGTGTGCCGGCGCGGCGCTGCAGTCGCATGTGAGCCGCGTGGTGTTCGGTGCGTGGGACGAGAAGGCCGGCGCGGCCGGGTCGGTGCACGATGTGCTGCGCGACCGGCGACTGCCGGTGCGCGCCGAGGTCGTCGGGGGCGTCCGTGCCGAGGAGGCCGCGGCGCTCCTGCAGGAGTTCTTCGCCGCGCGGCGCTGAATCGCGCGGCTGTCGCTCACCGCGGCAGCGCCGGCAGCACCGCCTCGCCCACGTAGTCGACGTGCGCGACGTCTTGGTTGTCGAGGAACTGGAAGTACACGCGCTCGATGCCGAACGAGCGCCAGCGCTCGATGCGCTCGCCGATCTCGTCGGGCCCGCCGACGAGGTTGACCCCGTCGCGCACCTCGTCGAGCGTCTTCCCGAGCCGGCCCGCGCGGCGTGCGACCTCGGCGTCGTCGGCGCCGGCGATCACCGACATCGCCACCGACAGGCGCACGGTCGCGGGGTCGCGGCCGACCCGCTCGCAGGCGGCGTGGAGGTTGCCGAGGCGCTCGGCGATCTGCGCGTCCGTGGGGAAGCCGACGTTGTACTCGCGGGCGAAGCGCGCGACGAGCTCGGGGGTCCGCCGTCGACCGGCGCCGCCGATGATCACGGGCACCGGCTGCTGCACCGGTTTGGGCAGACCAGGGGCATCCACCAATACGTAGTTCTCACCCGCGAAGCTGTAGCTCTCGCCCGCCGGAGTCTCCCAGAGCCCGGTGACGATCTGCAGCTGTTCCTCGAGAAGGTCGAATCGGTTCCTGGGGAAGGGGATCCCGTACGCCTCGTGCTCACGCTCGAACCACCCTGCACCGAGCCCGAGCTCGACCCGGCCGCCCGACATCGCGTCGACCTGCGCGACCTGGATGGCGAGCACGCCGGGGTGGCGGAAGGTGACGGGGGAGACCAGGGTGCCCAGGCGGATGCGGCTCGTCTCACGGGCGAGCCCGGCGAGGGTGGTCCAGGCATCGGTGGGCCCGGGCAGGCCCTCGTCTCGCCCGTTCAGGTAGTGGTCGGAGCGGAAGAACCCGTGGAACCCGTGGCGCTCGGCGGCCTGGGCGAAGGCGAGCTGGTCGTCGTAGCTCGCACCGAGGTGGGGCTCGGTGAAGACGCAGTACTCCATTGCGTGGCGGCTCGAACGTTGTGACGGTCAGTCGGCCGAGCGGATGACGATCGCCTCGGTGGGCGGCGCATCGGGGCGATCGCCGGTGTAGCCGATCGTCAGGAGCAGGGCGCGACGGAACTCGTCGGGCCGCTCGAGGTGCGGGGCGTGACCGGTGCCCTCGAGTTCGATCTCGGTGACATCGCCCCCGCCTGCCTTGTAGGCCTTCAGCACGTCGCGGGTCTGCGAGATCATCTCCTGGGCGGGAGCGACGTCGGCCCCCGGCCAGCCGGGGACGATCCCGAGCGCGCCGAGGTGGTTGAAATCGTAGAACGACCCGTCGGCGACGATCGCGTCGACGCTGCCGTGGATCCACAGGACCGGCGGCTTGTCGTCGAGGTCGACGATGCCCGAGACGTCGAAGTACTTCGGGGCCATGGTGTTGAGCACCCCGAGGTGTCCCGCGCCGAAGCCCGGCCAGTTCTTGCTGGGCACCGAGTTGCCGGGGTAGTTGCCCTCGGCGGTCGAGGTGGTGAGCATCGACTCGACGAAGACGTCTTCGTGGGGCGTGGTGAAGCCCGGGGCGACGTAGGCGGCGCGGAAGACGCTGCGAGGGGAGGTCTGGGCCGCGTCGCCGGTGTCATGCGAGATGAGGCGTTCGACGAAGTCGGGGTTCGCCCCGCCGCCGCCGCAGCCGGCGTCGTCGTCGGTGAGCCGCGAGCCGTCGCGGCGGGTGCCGCCGAAGCCGTACGGCGAGACGGGGGCCTGAAGGGTCAGGCTCAGCACGGGATGATCGAGGGCGTACTGCATGACCACACCGCCGCCCATCGACCAGCCGACGAAGTGCGCCGTGGGGAGGCCGAGAACCTGCAGGACGGCGAAGATGTCGTCGCTGAAGTCTCGGACACCGCGCGTGGCGTCGACGGGGGTGTGCTCGCTGCCGCCGAAACCCCGCAGGTCGATGGCGATCACGCGCAGATCGCTCGGCAGATCGAGCATGGTGGGCTGCCAGAAGAGTGCCGACGAGACGTTCCCGTGCACCAGGACCACCGTCTTCTGAGGTGTCGTCTCGGGGTCGTCGCCGCGGCGTTCGAGGATGTTGATCGCCACGTCGGGCGTGTCGATGATTCGTGAGCTGATGCCGTCGAAGAGCGAATTCGGGGGCGTGATCATCGCAGTCTCCTTCTCGCCCGGGGCGTCCACGCCCCGCCGTCTCGACTATAGCCCGGGGCCTCGGGCGCGTCGGGGTGGGTTCGTAGGATGGCGGGATGACCGACGACTTCACACTGCCGTCCATCGCCGTTCTCGGAGCAGGGTCGATGGGAGGAGCGGTTCTCCGCGGTGTCGCGGCGTCGGCGCTCGCCACGGAAGGGATCATCGCGACCAACCGCTCCCGTGCGAAGGCCGAGGAGCTGGCATCCGTCCCATCGGTGACGAGTCTCGCCCTCGAGGACGAGTCCGACGCCAACGCCCGGGCGGCGGCGAAGGCCGACATCGTCCTCGTCGGGGTGAAGCCCGCAATGGTGCCCGACCTCCTGCATGAGATCGGCCCGCACCTGCGCCCCGGCACGATCGTGGTGAGCCTCGCGGCCGGGGTGACACTGGCCACGTTCGAGCAGATCCTGGGGACGGATGTCGCCGTGTTCCGCTCCATGCCGAACACACCGGCGCTCGTCGGCAAGGCCGTCACCGGGCTCGCGGCGGGGAGCCGGGCGAGCGAGGACGATACCCGCGTCATCCGCCGTCTCTTCGAGACCGTGGGGACCGTGATCGAACTGCCCGAGGAGCAGATCGACGCGCTGTCGACGATCTCGGGGTCGGGACCGGCGTACGTCTTCCTCCTCATCGAGCAGCTGACGCGCGCGGCGATCGGCAAGGGCTTCGCCGAGGGGGACGCCCGTGTGATGGTCGAGCAGACCTTCGCCGGCGCGACGGCGCTGCTCGCGGCGACCGGGGAAGACCCTGCCGAGTTGCGGCGCCGCGTCACGAGCCCCAAGGGCACCACCGAGCGGGCCGTGGCCGTGCTGCAGGAGGCACGCCTCGACGAGGTGTTCACCCGCGCCACCGACGCCGCGCTCGCGCGGGCGAAGGAGCTCGCCGCCGGCGCGTGAGGGTCCCGCCTCGGCGCGTCATCGCCGCGCTCTGCGGAACGGCGTAGGCTACACAGCCGTGTCGACCCGCGTCACCGCGCCCACCCGCCGTGGCCGCCGGATCCGTCTCCAGCCGCCGCAGGCTGTCGCGCTCGGCTTCGCCGGCGCGATCTTCGCGGGCACCGGACTGCTGGCACTGCCGATCTCGTCAGCACGGGGCGAGTGGACGGACATCTACGACGCACTGTTCACTGCGACCTCCGCGGTCGCGGTGACCGGGCTCACCGTGGTCGACACCGCGACGCACTGGAGCGGGTTCGGACTGGTGGTGATCATGCTGTTGATCCAGCTCGGCGGTCTCGGCATCATGATCATGGCGACGCTCATCGGCCTGGTACTGGCTCGTCGGGTGAGCGTGCGGTCGCGGTTGAACGCCGCCGCGGAATCCCGCGCCGTCGGCTTCGCCGACGTGCGGACTGCGATCCGCGGGATCGTGCTGATCTCCCTCGCCGTGGAAGCTGTCGTCTTCGTCTTCCTCTTCGCACGCTTCCTCTGGGGGTACGCCTATTCGCCCGGCGAGGCGGCCTGGCATGGGCTGTTCCACGCCGTGTCGTCGTTCAACAACGCCGGCTTCGCGCTGTACACCGACAACCTCATCGGCTTCGCCGCCGACCCGTGGATCTGCCTGCCCATCTGCGCCGCGGTCATCCTCGGTGGTCTGGGGTTCCCCGTGATCATGCAGCTGCGGCGGGAGTGGCGCCGACCCCTGCACTGGAGCATGAACACCCGGATCGTGCTCTGGGCCACCGCGGTGCTCCTCGTCGCGGGATGGATCTTCATCACCGCGCTGGAGTGGTCGAACCCCGACACCCTCGGCGCCTACGATCCGATGTCGCGTCTGCTGATCGGGTTCTTCCACTCGGTCCAGACCCGCACCGCGGGATTCAACTCCGTCGACATCGGCCTGATGCGCGACGAGACCTGGGTCGGCATGGACGTGCTGATGTTCATCGGCGGCGGGCCGGCCGGCACCGCCGGCGGCATCAAGGTGACCACCTTCGCGGTGCTGTTCTTCATCCTGCTCACCGAGCTCCGCGGCGAGGGGGCCGTGAACGTCTTCGGCAAGCGGCTGTCGCGGGCGGTGCACCGGCAGGCGATCGCGGTGGTGCTGATGGCCATCGCCGCGATCATGACGGCCGTCATCGCGCTGATGCTCATCACCGATCTCGACTTCGACCGTGTGCTGTTCGAGGCGGTGTCGGCGTTCGGCACGGTGGGGCTGTCGACGGGCATCACTGGCACGCTGCCACCGGCCGCCGAGGTCATCCTGGTGATCCTGATGTTCCTCGGCCGGATCGGACCGCTCACGCTCGGCACCGCCCTCGCGCTGCGCGAGCGGCGCGTGCTCTACGAACTTCCGAAAGAGAGGCCCGCCATTGGCTAAGTTCTCGCTCTTCAGCGACACGTCCCGGCGCATCGCCGAGGCCGACTCCGTCGCCGTCATCGGCCTCGGCCGCTTCGGCAGCGCTCTGGCTGAGGAGCTCATGCTCACCGGCACCGAGGTGCTCGGCATCGATCGCGACGAAGAGATCGTGCAGTCGTTCAACGGCGTGCTGACCCAGGTGGTGCGCGCGGATGCGACGAAGGAGGAGGTCCTCCGTCAGCTCGCCGTCGACCAGTTCGACCGGGTGGTGGTCTCGATCGGGCACGACATCGAAGCGTCGATCCTCACCGCGTCGCTGCTGCTTCACCTGAAGGTGCCGGTCATCTGGGCCAAAGCCGAGAACGCCCAGCACGGCCGCATCCTCTCCCAGCTCGGCGTGCACCGGGTCGTCTTCCCCGAGAACGACATGGGGCGGCGAGTCGCGCACCTCGTCCGAGGCGCCGCGATGGACTACCTCGAGATCGAGCCGGGGTACGCCCTGGCCAAGATCGCGCCGCCCGCCTTCATCCGCGGGGTGCCGCTGGGGGAGACCTCGATCCGCAAGACGCACGGCATAACCGTGACCGCGTTCAAAAGCGCGGGTCAGGAGTGGCAGAACGCCGATGGGCAGACCGTCGTCGGGGACGGCGACGCGATCCTGATCGTCGGACCGACCCAGCGCGTGGAGTCGTTCGCGCAGCTGCGCTGACCGCCGCGCGGATCAACTGGTCTTCGAGCGGTCCATCCACCATTCGACGAACGACCGAGCCCGGCCGTCCTCGGCGAGGTCGATCACCCAGAGGTTGCTGTAGCTCCGGCCACCCGTGTACGCCGTCTCCGCCTGGATGAACGCGCGGTCGCCGTCGATGCCCACCACGTCCCAGGTGAAGGTGAACGAGTCGGGTTCGTCCCGTCGTCGCAGCCATTCGGCGACGATCGCGTCGTGACCGGTGAACGCCGTCGTCCACGGCTCGAACCTCAGCACGGCGTCCTCGGTGAAGAGGGCCCGGATGTCGTCGGGCTCATTCGAGCGCCAGGCGATGAGGTAGCTGTCGATGAAGCGGCGCGCCGCGGCATCCGTCTGCTGTCTGTCGGTCATGCGGGCATTCTGGCCCCACCCCGCGATACACCTGCCACCGGCTTGACGAGTCCGGCGCGTGCCTAACTCCTGCAAAACGTGCGCCGCGGCGCCGTTGCAACCGGTTCCACACGGGTTCCGGCCGATTCTTGCGGAGTTCTGCAGGAGTTGGGGACGATCCCCATCAGCGGTCGAGCGCCGCGAACCGCTCGATGTCGGAGTTGGTGCCCGAGACGATGATGAGGTCGTGGTTGGTGACGACCGTGTTGGCCTCGGCGTAGCGGAACGGCTTGCCGGGGCTCTTCACCCCGACGACGGTGACGTTGTACTTGGTGCGCACGCCCGATTCGTTCAGGCCCACGCCGCGGATGAACTTCGGCGGGTACATCTTGGCCAGCACGAAATCGTCGTCGAAGCGGATGAAGTCGAGCATGCGTCCGCTGACGAGGTGGGCGACGCGCTCGCCGGCTTCGCGCTCGGGGTAGATGACGTGGTTCGCGCCGACGCGGGCGAGGATCTTGCCGTGGGACTGCGAGACCGCCTTCGCCCAGATCTGCGGCACCTTCAGGTCGACGAGGTTGGCGGTGATGAGGACGGATGCCTCGATGAGCGACCCGACCGCGACGACGGCGACCTGGAAGTCCTGCGCGCCGATCTGCTTCAGTGCATCGATGTTGCGCGCGTCGGCCTGGACGGTGTGGGTGACCCGGTCCGACCACTTCTGCACGAGCTCGAGGCTCTCGTCGATCGCGAGGACTTCTCGCTCGAGTCGGTCGAGCTCGCCGGCGCAGGCGGCGCCGAAGCGTCCGAGCCCGATGACGAGGACGGGCGCGTCCCCCCTGATGCGATCACCCAACGATCGGCCTTTCCACGGGCAGCGAGTAGAGCTGCGAACGGGATGACGCGGCCACGGCCGCGGCGAGTGTCACTGTACCAATGCGGCCCATGAAGATGGTGAGCGCCTGGACGTACACGGCGGAGTCGGGAAGCTCCATCGTCAGGCCGGTCGACAGGCCCACGGTGCCGAACGCCGAGATGACGTCGAAGAGCACCTCGTCGACCGGCGCTTGGGTGATCTGCGCGATGGTGATCGTCGAGAGAGCGACGATCGTCGCGCCCCACGCCACGACCGACAGGGCCACGCGCTGCACGTCGCTGGGGATGCGACGCCCGAAGACCTCGACCGACTGGCGGCCCTTCGCCTCGGACCACACGGCAAGGGCCAGGACCGCGAGAGTGGTGACCTTGATGCCACCGGCGGTGGAGGCGGAGCCGCCGCCGACGAACATGAGCATCGACCCGACCACGAGCGAAGATCCGTACAGCTCGCCGATGTCGACGACGGCGAAACCCCCCGACCGTGTCATGGCGGAGAGGAAGAAGGCTTGGAACGTGGTGTCCCAGGCATCCATCGAACCGAAGGTGCCCGGGTTGGCGTATTCGAGGGTGAGGAACGCCCCGGCGCCGAGAACGAAGAGGACGGAGGTGGTGATGAGCGTCAGCTTGGTGTGCAGCGACCACGCCTTGACATGCCAGACGTTCTTCCACAGGGCGTAGATGACGGGGAAGCCGATGCTGCCGAGGAACACCGCGATCATCAGGATCGTCAGCAGGATGTAGTCGTCGGCGAAGGGTTCGAGCCCCCCGACGTTGGGGGTGAACCCGGTGTTCGTGAACGCCGAGACCGCGTAGAACGGAGCCTCCCACAGCGCCTCGAGCGGACCGATCCCCGCGAGGAGCAGGCTCGGGTAGAGGGCGACCGCGACGACAGCCTCGATGAGCAGCGTGGACAGCGCGACCGTCCGCAGCAGCTGACCGACTTCGCCGAGCCGCACCGCTTGGCCCTCGTTCACCGGTCCGCCGTGGCTGCGCAGGGGGTTCGTGTCGCTGGCGGCGATGAGTTTCGCCCGAAGTCCCAGACGCTTGGAGATGATGAGGCCGAGGATCGAGGCGAGCGTGAGCACGCCCATGCCTCCGATGTTCATGCCGAGGAAGATGACGACCTTCCCGAATGGCGAGAAGGTCGTCGCGATGTCAACGGTCGTGAGGCCCGTGACGCAGATCGTCGACACGGCGGTGAAGAGCGCATCGGCCAGGGGAAGCCGCCCCGCGTACGTCGACGCGGGCAGGGACAGGAGCGCGGTGAAGACGAGGATCAGCGACGCGAACACCAGCACGGCGAAGCGTGCGGGGGAGGACGTGGTGAGGTTGCGCAGCGCGTCCCAGGCGCGTTCGCCGACCGCGAGGACTCGACGCCACGCCGCACGTGCCTGGCCCGTCGGCATGCGCCGCCCCTTTCGCCGAGAAAACCTCAGTCATGGTACTCCGCCGCTGGGCGGCACTAACCTAATGCCATGGCGGACATCTTCGACGTGATCGCAGACGGGACGCGACGCGACATCCTCAGGCTCCTGCTCGATCGCTCCACCGCCGGCGAGAACGGCACGAGCGTGTCGCAGATCGTCAGTGCCCTCGGTGTCAGCCAGCCGACGGTCTCGAAGCACCTCAAGGTGTTGCGCGAGGCGCACCTCGTCTCGGTGCGCGAGGTCGGCCAGCACCGCTACTACAGCCTGCTGGCGGCGCCCCTCGACGAGATCGATGACTGGCTCGTGCCCTTCCTCGACACGCCTGAGCTCGTCGCCGCCGACGCCGCCGCGCTGATCTCCCTGCCCGAGCCCGCGGCGCACGCGGCGGAGCTCGTCGGGCGGGCGGCGGCATCCGCTCAGCACGCCGTCGCGAACGCGCTGAAGAAGCTGCCCGGACGCTGAGCATCCCGGTCCACCGGGGCGACGGGGCCGCCGCGCGGATCTCATCAGTCACACGGGTTTACACGCGTCGCGGCGACCCCATAAAGTAGGCCCAGCAGAACTGCAAAAAGCGAGCCGAGCGCCGGAAGGGGGCACCGTGGCTGATTTGCCGGATGTCCGCTTCCTCACCGTCGCCGAGGTGGCCGAGCTCATGCGGGTGTCGAAGATGACGGTCTACCGCCTCGTGCATGCCGGAGAGCTTCCCGCTGTCCGGTTCGGACGCAGCTACCGGGTGCCCGAATCGGCCGTCACCGAGGCCCTGCAGCGGCCGATCGCCGACGTCGGCTAGACTTACCCGAGGCATTTTCCGCTTTTGCCCGTTCCCGATCGCGCATGCCCGTGCGATCAGACCCCGACATAGTGAGGTTTCCGTGGGTTCAGTCATCAAGAAGCGCCGCAAGCGCATGGCGAAGAAGAAGCACCGCAAGCTGCTTCGCAAGACTCGCCACCAGCGCCGCAACAAGAAGTAAGCGGCACCGACACCGAGCGCCTGTCCGATGGACGGGCGCTTCGTGTTCGTCGCGCGGTCCGCCCCGTCATCCGGCGTTCGGAGGAAGCATGAAGACGATCACCGTTCAGGAACTGCAGCAGAACCCGGACCTCCCCCTCGTGGACGTCCGGGAGGAGCACGAGTTCGCCGAAGGGCGCGTGCCCGGCGCGGTCAACCTGCCGATGTCGACACTCGGTGAGCGGATCGACGAGTTGCCCGACGGGCCGTTCCGCGTCGTCTGCGCCCTGGGCGGGCGCTCGGCGCGCGTCGTCGAGGCGCTGGAGGCACGCGGCTACGACGCCACCAACGTCGAGGGCGGCACGACGGCGTGGGCCGAGGCGGGCTTCCCGCTCGAGCGCTGACGCCGCGGTGCGGGTGACGCCGCTCCGGGGCATCCGCTCCGTCGATCGCCCCGCCCGTCCCACACCGCCGTAAAATGGCGGATGTGACCACCCTCACCGTCATCGGAAAGCCCGACTGCCACCTGTGCGATGTCGCGCAGGGCGTCGTCGAGGCCGTGGTCGCCGACTTCCCCGAGGATGAGGTCATCGTCGAGCACCGCTCGATCGTCGATGACCCCGCGCTGCACGCCGAATGGTGGGAGAAGATCCCCGTCGTGCTCATCGACGGGCGGCTCCACACCTACTGGCGGGTGTCGGCCGATCGCCTCAGCACGGCGCTCCGCGAAGCCAAGCAGTCCTGACTCAGCTCCTTGGGTCTCCGTCGTCGGCACCGTCGGCCGTCGCGCCGACGACGGGGATCGCCTGCGTGAACGCGCTCGCGCGCTCGACGGCCTCGGCGCTCCCGGTGAAGAGCCCGCCGGTGTCGGGGCGCGGCTCTTCGGCTTCGGCGGTCTCGCCTTCGGCCTCGGTGAGGAGCACCCGCTGGGTCGGAAGCGCGGTGGGCATGGTCCGCTGCATCCAGGTGACCATCGCCTCGCGGACGGCACAGCGCAGGTCGAACAGGGTGGGGGCGTCGACGGCCGAGACGAGGATGCGCACTCGCACGAAGCCGGCGACGGCATCGGTGACCTGCAGCACCGCGGTGCGTCCGTCCCACAGGTGGTTGTCCGCGACGACGCGGGTGAGCTGGTCGCGCATCTTGGAGGGCGACACCCGCCAGTCGACGTCGAGCTCGACGGCGCCGAGAAGCGCGCTGCCCTGCCGGGTCCAGTTCTCGAAGGGCGTCGTGGTGAAGTACGTGCACGGCAGCACCAGGCGCCGTTCGTCCCACAGGTCGAGCACCACGTAGCTGAGCGTGATCTCACCGACCCGGCCCCACTCGCCCTCGACGACCACCACGTCATCGACGCGCAGCGCCTCACTGAAGACGAGTTGGATGCCCGCGAACATGTTCGCCAGCACCGACTGAGCGGCCAGTCCCGCGATGACCGACGCGATACCGGCCGACGCCAGCACGCTCGCCCCCACCGCGCGCACCTCGGGGAAGGTCAGCAGGATCGCCCCGCCCGCGAGCACCACGATGATCGCGATGGCGAGGCGCCGGAGGATCAGCGTCTGCGTGCGGATCCGCCGCGCGACGCGGTTGTCGGGCACGTCGATGCGGTATCGACCGAGAGCGAGGTCGGAGAGGAAGAGCACCAGCGCCCCCACGAGCCACGCCCCGACGATGATCGTCACGATCGTCATCGCGTGGTTGAGCGCGGGTTTCCACGCCGGATCGGGGAAGGTCACGGCGATCGCGATCCACAGACCGATCACCAGGACGAACGCGCGGAACGGCCGGCGCGCGCGAGTGATGAGGGATGCCGGCCACTGCCGCTTCCGGACGAAGAGGCGCATCGCGCCGGTGACGATCAGGGCGACGGCGATGGCTCCGATCACCGCAACGGCGATCGCGATGGCGAACTGCAACCATTCCTGCCACATGAGAGGGCCCTCCGTTCGGGTGGTCGGCGGAACGACCACCTTAGGCGACAGGCCGATGGGATCCCCGCATCCGCTCACCGGCCGGCGGCTGACCTCACGCCCGTGGTCGCACCACCACCGGTTCCGACGCGAAGGCGATTCGCACCCGGTCGCCGAACTGGACCCGCTCTGCCACCGGGTGCTGCACCTGCACGAGTGACCCGTCGGCGGTGTGCACGAGGGTGCGCCGGGAATTCCCGAGGAAGGTGCTCTCCTGCACCACCGCGTCGACCCCTGCCTCGTCCGCCGCGGCGATTCGCACGTTCTCGGGCCGCAGGAACACCTCGACCTCGCCCGCGGAGGGAGCGGCACCCTCGATGAGGCGCAGCGGCAGCGGCACACCCCACACTTCGACGGCGTCGCCGGTGACGGCGACCGTGCCGGGCACGACGCTCGACACCCCCACGAACGCCGCGACGTACGGTGTCGCCGGCCGGAGGTACAGGTCTTCCGGAGTGCCGATCTGCTCGATGCGACCGGCATTCATCACCGCGATGCGGTCGGAGACGGCCAGGGCCTCCTCCTGATCGTGGGTGACGAAGACCGTGGTGATGCCCAGGCGCAGCTGGATGCGGCGGATCTCGTCGCGCAGCTGCACCCGCACCTTCGCGTCGAGGGCCGACAGCGGTTCGTCCAGCAGCAGCACGCGCGGCTCGGTGACGAGGGCACGGGCGAGGGCCACGCGCTGCTGCTGGCCGCCCGAGAGCTGGTGGGGGAAACGGTCGGCCAGATGCCCGAGTCCCACGAGGTCGAGCGCGTCGGCCGCGCGCGCCGCGGCATCCTTCTTCCCCACCCCCCGTCGGCGCAGCCCGAACGCGGTGTTCTCGAGCGCCCGCAGGTGCGGGAAGAGCGAGTACGACTGGAACACCATGCCGATGTCGCGCCTATTGGTGGGGACGGATGACACGTCGCTGCCGCCGAGCAGGATGTGCCCTTCGGTCGCCCGCTCGAGGCCTGCGAGGACGCGGAGAGCTGTGGTCTTGCCGCATCCCGAGGGGCCGAGGAGCGAGACGAACTCACCCGGCGCGATGTCGAGGTCGACGCCGTGCAGCACGCGGGTCGGGCCGTAGTCCTTCACCACGGTGCGCAGCTCGACCCGGGTGCCGGTGCCCGCCTCGGCGAGGAGGGCGTTGTCGGCCGTGGCGGGGAGAGTGCGCGGGCTGGTGTCGGAGGTGGTCACGAACGGCTCCTTCGAAGGGTGCGGCGGGGCGAAGCGGTGCGGGAGGAGACGGAGGCGCCGATCCGGCCGGCGCGCCCGATGATGAGCAGCAGCACGAACGCGAAGACGAGGGCGAGCAGCGTGAAGATGGCCGCGGCGTACGCATCCTGTCGGTTGATGACGACCAGTCCCGTCTGCAGCACCTGCCGGTTCAACAGCGACGCGATGGTGAACTCGCCGAGGACGACGGCGACCGAGATGAGGGATGCTGCGAGCAGCCCCTGACGCAGGTTCGGCGCGATCACACGCAGGAGAACGGTGAACCAGCCGGCGCCGAGCGTTCGTGCCGCTTCGGCCAGGGTCTTCACGTCGACGGCGTCGATGGAGGCCTGGATCGAGCGGTAGGTGAAGGGGAGCACGAGGATGCCGTACGCGAAGGCGAGCGTCCACGCGCCGGTGCCGAGGGTGCGACCGATCTGCAGGTAGATCGGTGCGAGCCCGACGACGAGCACGATGGCGGGGATCGTGATGGGCAGGAGGGCGAGGAACTCGAACCCGCGCCGGAGCTTCGGGAACTTCAGCGCCACGAGCACCATCGTCGGGGTGAAGAGGAACAGCACGATCAGGACCGTCACCGCGGCGAGGACGAGCGAGTTGCCGAGCCCCGTCCAGATCGGCGCGTACCTCGCGGCGTTCGCCGGGTCGAAGACCGACAGCCAGCGCTCGAACGTGTACACGCCGCCGGCGGGGGAAGACAGGGTGAACAGGAAGGTGGCGACGAAGGGCACCGCGAAGACGAGCCCGACGACGAGGCCGATGAGCCACCGGACGACCGGTGAAGGGGCGATGCCTCTCATGCCTGCCACCTCGCCGCCCGACGCTGGATGAGGGAGTACAGCCACATCACGACGGCGACGACGACGATCATGCCGAGCGCGAGGGCGCCGGCGAGGTTCTCGCGGCCGAGGACGGTCTCGCTCGTCAGCGCGGCCCGGATCTGCAGCGGCACGATCTGCGACCCCTGGCTCGCGAGCGCCGCAGCGGTGGCGTAGGACGAGAACGCGTTGGCGAACAGCAGCAGCAGGCTGGCGAGGAACGACGGAGCGAGCACGGGGAAGCCGACGTGCCGCCAGAACCCGCCGCGGGTGCCGCCGAGGGTGAGGTGCGCCTCGAACCACTGCGGCCGGAGCGCGGCGAGGGCGGGCATGAACGTGATCACCATCAGCGGGATCTGGAAGACGAGGTAGGCGGGGATGAGCCCGGGAAGGGCGTAGATCCACGCGCCGTCGGCGAAGATGTCGATGCCGAGGGCATCACGCAGGAAGCGCGTGACGATCCCCTGCGTGCCGATCGTCGCGATCATCGCGAAGGCGAGCATGACCCCGCCGAACTGGGCGAGAACGCCGGATGCCGCGTCGACCGTCGTGCGGATGACGCCGGTGTCGGGGAGGCCGAGCAACGCGTAGCAGACCGCCGCCCCCACGACCGCGCCGACGATCGCGGTGAGGAGGGAGATCCCGGTCGAGTTGACGAACGTGGTGATGATCACGGGGTCGCCGAGCGCCGCGATGTTCGCCAGGGTGAAGGCGCCGTCGCCGTCGAAGAGCCCGGAGGTGATGGCGAGGATCGTGGGGAGGGCGAGGAAGAGCAGCACGTAGAGGGCGAACGGGGTCAGACCCAGCCACGACCACTCGCGGACCGTGGCGTTCCGCGGCACGCGGCGCTGCCGCGCCGGAACCTGGGGCTCCGGCGCGGCAGCACTCGTCACGTCTGCGGGTGACTCCCCGGCGTGAGCGGGGGCTCCTGTCACTGGATCGCCGCTGCCCACTCCTGGCCGAGGAGCTCGCCGGCCGCGGCGCTCTGCTCCTCGGTCGGCACGACGGTGTCCTCGGGGGCCTCGGGCAGGGCCGCCGCCAGCTCCTCGTCGATCGTGCCCGCTTCGATCATGGCGTCCATGCGCACGGGGCGGGCGCCCCCCTTCAGCCAGAGGTTCTGCACCTCGTCGCTGTAGAGGAACTCCTGCCACAGGCGGGCAGCGGCGGGGTTCGGGGCATCTTTGTTGATCGCCTGGTTGTAGTAACCGGCGTACCCGGTGCCGAGGAAGACGACGACCTCCCACGCGGGGTTGTCGGCGGCGTGCGCGGCGTTGAGGTAATCCCAGTCGAACACCACCGGGGTCTCTCCGCTGGCGACCGTCGCCGAGGTCACGTCGAGCTTCAGCAGGTTGCCGGCGGCGTTGAGCTCGGAGAAGAAGTCGATGCCGGGCTGGAAGTCGTCGAGGTCGCCGCCGGTCTGCACCGTCGCGAGACCCACGGCGGCGAACGCGGCGCCCGCCTGGGTCGGGTCGCCGTTCAGTGCCACCGAACCGCGGTAGTCGTCACCGAGGAGATCCTCGATGCTCTCGGGGGCGGGGAAGCGCGACGAGTCGTAGCCGACCGACATGTAGCCGCCGTAGTCGCCGACGAACAGGCCCTCGGGGTGCTTCAGCTCGTCGGGGATGTCGTCCCAGGTCTGCACCTGGTACGGGGCGAAGTAGTCGGTGCTCTGCAGCGCCACGGTGAGGCCGAGGTCGAACACGTCGGGGGCGGTGTCGAGGCCCTGGTTGGTCTCGGCGGCCTGGATCTCTTCGGCGCTGGAGGCGTCGGGCGACTGCTCGTTGATGGTGATCTCGGGGTAGCGCTCCGCGAACAGGTCGATGATCTCGCCGTAGTTCGCCCAGTCGCGGGGGAGCGCGATGACGTTCAGCTGGCCTTCGGCCCTGGCGGCTTCTTCGAGGTCTTCGAACGTCCCGAAGTCTTCGAGGCTCGTCGCGGTGGCGGCGTCGACCCCGGAGTCGGATGAGGCGTCGCCGGAACCGGCGGCGGCGCCGCCGCAACCGGCGAGCGTGACCGCAGCGGCGGTGGCCAAGGCCAGGACGGCGAGCGTGCGCGTCGCCGGGCGAGGGGTGCGTGACATGGAGTTGTTCCTCTCGGGTGAGCGCACCGCCGTGTCGCGCCGAAGCGCGTGCGATGCGGGGGACGAGAGGAACCTAGAAGCGCCCGGTTACCGGGCGCACCGGCCGAGGTGAACGATCGGTGAGCGCCCGGTGACGGGTTCGCAGGGGGTGCGTTACGGCGCCAGGCGGGTCGGACCGCGGAAGAGGAACGTGACCTCGCGGATCGAGGACTCGCCGAGCAGGAGCATCAGCACGCGCGCGAGGCCCATGCCGAAGCCGCCGTGCGGAGGAACGCCGTAGCGGAAGAAGTCGAGGTAGTGCTCGAGGCCCTCGAGTTCGAGGCCCTTCTCCACCGCCTGCTTCTCGAGCACCTCGACGCGGTGCTCGCGCTGCGCGCCCGTGGTGATCTCGGTGCCGCGATACAGCAGGTCGTAGCTCTTGGTGAGCCCCGTCTCCTCGTCGCGCATGTGGTAGAACGGCCGGATCTCGGCGTGGTAGTCGGTCACGAAGACGAAGTCGTGGCCGAAGGTCTCCTTCACGTGGGCCGACAGCTGACGCTCGCCTTCGGGGTCGAGGTCGCCGTCGGCACGGGGGATCTCGTAGCCGCGGGCGGCGACGATCTCGCGCGCCTCGGCGAGCGGGATGCGGGGGAAGGGCACCGCCGGCACCTCGACCTCGATGCCGAACAGGTCGCGGATCTCGTCGCCGTGCTTGTCCTTGACCGCGGCGATCGCGGTGGCCAGAAGCTCCTCCTGCATCGCAGCGACGTCTTCGTGGGAGTCGATCCAGCTGATCTCGGCGTCGATCGAGGTGAACTCGGTGGCATGGCGGCTGGTGAACGAGGGGTCGGCGCGGAATGCGTCGGCGATCTCGAAGACCTTGCCGAATCCGGCGGCCTGGGCCATCTGCTTGAAGTGCTGCGGGCTCTGAGCGAGGTAGGCGGTCTGGTCGCCGAAGTACTCCAGCTGGAACAGCTCGGCGCGCGACTCCGACGGGCTCGCCATGAGCTTGGGGGAGTGGATCTCGATGTAGTCGCGGTCCACCCAGTACGACCGCATCGCGTGCTCGAGCGTCGTCTGCACACGGAAGATCAGGTTGTTGCGGCGCTGGCGGAGGTCGAGAAAGCGCCAGTCCATGCGCTTGTCCATGCCGCTGTCGGCGGCGATCGGGGTCTCCGGCAGCGCCGCGGAAGCGATGGCGAGGGAGCCGATCTTGACCTCGACCCCGCCGAGCTTCACGCGCTCATCGTGCTTGAGCTCACCCTGGACGGTCAGGAAGGTGCCGGTGGCAAGGCCCGAGATCGTCTCGGTCAGGGCCAGTGCCGCAGCATCCTGCTCCGACGGCTCCTCCGTCGGCCGCGTGGCGGGATTGACCAGCTGCACCGCCCCGGTCTCATCGCGCAGAATGACGAACTGCACCTTCTTCTGGTCTCGGACGGTCTCGACCCAGCCCGAGACGGTGACCGGCCCGTCGGCGCGACCCTGCAGTTCTTCCACCAGCACGCGTTCACTCACGAGGGTCGAGTCTAGTCCGCGGCGCCGCAGCCTCCTGGGCCGGGGAGATGGGTATACCCCGAAACAATCCCGGCGGCCAGCGCACAGGTGCCGGTAACCTGCGCCGCCTACCCTGGGGGGATGGCTTCGGGAAGCGACGGTTCATGGCTGGGTGCGCTCATCGACTGGACCGTCTCGCTGATGGAGGTGATCGGCCCGGTCGGGGCCGGCATCGGCATCGCGCTGGAGAACCTGTTCCCGCCCCTCCCCAGTGAGGTCATCCTGCCGCTGGCGGGCCTGACGGCAAGCCGAGGGTCGTTCACGCTCGCCGAGGCCCTCATCTGGACCACGCTCGGCTCGATCGTCGGCGCGTTCGTGCTCTACGGGCTCGGGGCGTGGCTGGGCGCCGATCGCCTGCGACGCATCGCCGAACGCCTCCCGCTGACGAAGGGCGAAGACATCGACAAGACGGTGGCGTGGTTCCACCGTCACGGCGGCAAGGCGGTGTTCTTCGGGCGGATGGTGCCGATCTTCCGAAGCTTCATCTCCATCCCCGCCGGCATCACGCGAATGCCGCTGTGGAAGTTCGGTCTCCTCACCGCCGCCGGGAGTCTCATCTGGAACACGATCTTCGTGCTGTCGGGCTTCTTCCTCGGTGAGGCCTGGCCCGTCGTGGAGCAGTACGCCGAAATCCTTCAGTACATCGTGATCGCCGCCGCGGTGGCCGCGGTGGCCTGGTTCATCGTCGTCCGGGTCCGGTCGCTGCGGGAGGGGCAACGGGCGGAAGGGTGAACCCCGCGTATCCTCGCTGACATGACGACGCCTGCCACGACGCCGCCAGCCGCCACGCCCGCGAAGGTGCTCCTGGCGATCCCGTCCTTCCTGCTGAATGTGGTCCGCGGCGCCCTGATCGGCCTCGCAGAGCTCATCCCCGGGATCTCCGGCGGCACCGTGGCGCTCATCACCGGCGTTTACGAAAGGCTCATCACGTCGGCGTCGCACGTCGTCACGGCTGCGCGCATCGTGGTCTCGGGCCCCGACCGGCGACGAAACGCCGCCCGGGAGCTTCGGCAGGTCGACGTCGCGCTGATCCTTCCCGTCCTCCTCGGCATGGTGGCGATGGTGCTCACCCTGGCGGGGATCGTGGAGTCGATGGTGTCGGCCAACCCGGAACTGTCCCGCGGACTGTTCTTCGGTCTCGTCGCTGCGAGCATCGTCGTTCCCCTGCAGCAGATCCCGCGCCTTCGCCGTTCCACGACCGCACGCATCGGGGGAGTCGCGGTCTTCTTCGCCTCCGCCATCCTCGCCTTCGCGCTCGTGGGCCTGGCAGGCGGCGCGGTGGCCGTCGACCCTTCCCTGATCATCGTCTTCTTCGCCGCGGCGATCGCCGTCTGCGCCCTCGTCGTCCCGGGCGTCTCGGGCTCGTTCTTCCTCCTCGCGATCGGGCTGTACTCGCCGACGCTGCTCGCCGTGGATGAGAGGAACCTCGCCTACCTCGGGGTGTTCGCCGCGGGTGCGCTGCTCGGTCTCGTCACCATCGTGCAGGCCATGCGACGCCTGCTCGAGCGCCACCGCCGGCTGACACTGCTGGCGATGTCGGGGCTGATGCTCGGGTCGCTCCGGGCGCTCTGGCCCTGGCAGGAACTGTCTCCCGGCGAGACGCACGGCGTGGGTTCGCCGGTCGCGCCCTACGACCCGGTGGCGGGGCCTCTCGTGTTGGCACTGCTGGGCGCTGCGGCGGTGTTCGTGCTCCTGCTCGTCGAGAATGCGCTGGCGCGTCGATCTCTCGACGCCGAGCATGGTTCAGAAACTCCCCAGAAGCCGCGCCTTTAGACTGGGCAGGTGCCCGCAGACCGCCTCCATCTCGTGCGTCACGGGGAGGTCGACAACCCCCGCCGCGTGCTCTACGGCCGTCTTCCCGGCTACGGATTGAGCGCCGAAGGGCGACGGATGACGCAGGAGGCGGCCGAATACGTCCGCGAGACCGGGCGGGGCGTCAGCCGCCTGGTGTGCTCGCCGCTGCAGCGCACCCGCGAGTCGGCCGAGCCGTTCACCGAGACATTCGGACTCGAGCCCGTCGTCGACGAGCGCGTGATCGAGCCGACGAACGTGTTCGAGGGGAAGCGGATGTTCCGGGCCCTGCTGAACCCGTGGAACTGGCGGCACCTGCGCCGACCTGCCCTGCCGAGCTGGGGTGAGCCCTACAACGAGGTGATCGCGCGGATGAACGCGGCGATGACCGAGGCGTGGGAGGCGGTGGACGGCGGCGATGTGGTGATCGTCTCGCATCAGCTGCCGATCTGGGTCACCCACCTCGCTGCGGCGGGTCTGCCCTCGCGGCACGATCCCCGTGAGCGCCGCTGCGCCCTGTCGAGTGTGACGAGTTTCGAGATGGTGAAGAACACCTGGACCGAGGTCGGCTACGTCGAACCGGCGAGTCTCGCCGGCGCGCGTGACGAGGGGGCCGTATGACCTCGCTCATGCGTCGCGGCCGGGCCGTGGCATCCGCTCTCGTCGCCCTCGTGCTGGTCGGCGGTCTCGCCGCGTGCTCGAACGACCCGCTCGCCGAGCAGTATCGCGAGGGGGCGAACACCGGGTTCATCGCCGGCGATTTCCGGGTCGTGGAGATCCCCGAAGCCGACCGTGGCGAGCCGGTCGCCTTCTCGGGCGTGCTCGACGACGGGTCGACGGTCACCGAGGCCGACTACGCCGGCGAGGTGCTGGTGGTGAACTTCTGGTACGCCGCGTGCGCGCCCTGCCGGGTGGAGGCGCCGTTCCTCGAAGAGGTCAACCAGGAGTACGCCGACGACGGGGTGTCGTTCCTCGGGGTGAACACCTACGACTCCGCGCAGGCGTCGCTGGCGTTCGCCGACACGTACGGGGTCACCTACCCCAGCGCGCTCGCCGTGGAAGACGGCTCGATCAAGCTGGCCTTCGCCGAGCGGACACCGCTGAACGCCACGCCGACCACGCTCGTGCTCGACCGCGAGGGGCGCGTCGCCGCGCGGATCATCGGCCAGCTCGAAGACGCCTCGGTGCTCGACACCATCGTGGGCGAGTTGGCGGACCCGTCGTGAACATCTCCGCGCTGATCGCCGACGGCGCTCTCTGGCTCGCGCTGCCGATCGCGGTCGCCGCGGGGCTGGTGTCGTTCCTCTCGCCCTGCGTACTCCCGCTCGTGCCGGGGTATCTCGGCTTCATCGGGGGCGCGGTGGCGCCGCGCCCTGAGCCGGTGCGCACCCCTGCGCCTTCCGGCGCGCGGACGATCGGCCGAGGCGCGGACGATTCGGCCTCGGGCCTCCGCGTCTCAGCCGATTCTCCGCGCGCCGATGCGGGCGGAGCGGCCGGCGCAGACGAGGCCAGGGCCACGCAGGCCGGTCGCGGTCGCCTCGTGCTCGGCACCCTGCTCTTCATCGCCGGCTTCACCGTCGTGTTCATGGCGATCAACATCTTCGGCGGCACGCTCGGGCGCTTCTTCATCGAATACACCGACCTCATCACGCGCGTGCTCGGTGTCGTGGTCATCCTCCTCGGGCTCGTCTTCATCGGGGTTTTCGGGTTCGCTCAGAAGATCGCACGGCCGCAGATCCGCAGCAGCCTGGGGCTCGTCGGCGCGCCCCTCCTCGGTCTCGCGCTCGGGATCGGCTGGGCGCCCTGCATCGGCCCGACGCTCAGCGCGATCCTCGCCATGTCGTGGAACTTCGGCGACCCGGTTCGAGCGGGCATGCTCGGATTGGCATATTCGCTCGGCCTCGGCATCCCGTTCCTCCTGCTCGCCCTCGGCTTCGGCTGGGCGACGCGATCGGTGGCGTTCCTCCGCCGTCACATCCGCACCGTCAACCTCGTCGGCGGGACCCTGCTGGTGATCCTCGGTCTGCTCATGGTCACCGGCGTCTGGACCGCCCTCATGGCGCAACTGCAGGGGGTGTTCCTCAGTGTCCCGCTCCCGCTCTGACGCCGGTGCCGGTGTCGCCGCGGATCCGCTGCGGCCATCGGATCACGCCGACTCCGGGTCATCCGCACCCGACCAGCCCGCGCTCGGACTCGTCGGCTGGCTGCGCTGGGCGTGGCGTCAGCTGACGTCGATGCGCACCGCGCTCGTGCTGCTGCTGCTCCTCGCGATCGCCGCGGTGCCGGGCTCGATCTTCCCGCAGCGCAGCGCCGACCCGAACGGTGTGACGCAGTGGTTCACCGACAACCCCGACCTGGCGCCGGTGCTCGACAACCTGAGCCTGTTCGACGTCTACATCTCGCCGTGGTTCTCGGCGATCTACATCCTGCTGTTCATCTCGCTGATCGGCTGCGTCATCCCGCGCACCAAGCATCACTGGAAGGCGTTGCGCGCTCGTCCGCCGCGCACGCCCGCGCGGTTGACGCGGCTGGAAGACCATCGCGAGCGGGTCGTGCCGGTGCCGTCGGAGGATGCCGCGGATGACGCGCGCCTCGCGATCGACCTCGCCCACGACCAGCTGCGGCGGGCCGGCTACCGCGTCGAACGGTACGACGATGGGCTGTCGGTGTCGGCCGAACGCGGGTACCTGCGTGAGACCGGGAACCTGCTGTTCCACGGCGCACTCGTCGGCGTGCTCCTCGCGGTCGGGATCGGCGGCGGCTTCACCTACACCGGTCAGAGCGTGATCATCGAGGGGCGCACCTGGGTCAATTCGCTGCTGGACTACTCCTCGTTCAACCCCGGCCGCTTCGTCGACGAAGAGCAGCTCGTGCCCTACGCGATGACGCTCGAGGACTTCGAGGTGACCTACCAGCCTGTCGGCTCCAACGGGGCGGGGCAGGCGGGCGATTTCGCCGCGAACCTCACCACGCAGCTCGCGGGCGAGGCGCCGCAGGAGGGCGTGGTGCGCGTGAACGCCCCGCTCGAGCTCGCCGGCGACCGCATCTACCTCATGGGCAACGGGTACGCCCCGACGCTCACCGTCCGCGATCCGGCGGGCGAGGTGGTGTTCTCCGAGTCGGTGCCCTTCCTGCCGCAGGACACGAACATGACCTCGCTCGGCGTGGTGAAGATCCCCGACGGGCTGTCGGAGCAGCTCGGCCTCGTGGGGTTCTTCTACCCGACCGAGGCGCCGCTGGACACCGGGGCGTTCACGTCGGCCTATCCGGCGCTCATCAACCCCGTCGTCTCGCTCGACGTCTACGAGGGCGACTTGGGGATCGACGACGGTATTCCTCGTTCGGTCTACGCGCTCGACACCGGCGACATGGACCGGTTGACCGGTGGCGACACCGGTGTCGACTCGATCCAGCTCGCCCCCGGCGACACCGCCGACCTTCCCGGCGGGCGCGGGACCATCACCTTCGAAGACGAGGCGACCGAGGGCGCGCAGGGGTACGACGAGTCGGTCAAGCGGTACGTGTCGCTCTCGGTGCACCGCGACGTGGGTGCGCCGTGGGTGCTGGCGTTCTCGGTTCTCGCCATGGCGGGGCTGCTCGCGGGCCTGTTCGTGCCGCGGCGCCGCATGTGGGCGCGCGCCACGCCGTCCGGCGACTCCGTGAAGCTCGAGTACGCGGGGCTCGCCCGCGGCGAGGATCCGGGCCTGGCGGCCGCGGTGGATCAGCTCGCCGAGCGGCACGGTTCCGCCGTGGACGGCGTGCTCCGCGAGCGCGTCTAGTCCGCGGCCGGGTCCCCGCCCCGCCCCGCCCCGCCCCGCCCGCGAGGGTGCACTCCATGCTCGCGAGGGTGCACCATCTGCTCGCGAGGGTGCACTCGCTCGGCGAAGGGGCTCAGTCCCGCCGACCAACCCGCCTTCGCGCGAAGCCGCCGCGCACCGGAGGGTGACTCGTCGCGAGCGCGGATTTCTCCGCGGAGCAGCCCGAGGTCGGCGAGGCGGGCGGGATGTCACGACGGCGAACCAACCCCGGCTCGGCGCTGAGACCCGCGCGTAGACTGGGATCCATGCCCGACGCCGCCCTGACGCTCGATTCGGTCTCGGTTCTCCTGGTCTGGACCGCCATCGCGATCTACGCCCTCGCCTTCGTCGCCTATGCGATCGATCTCGCCCGCCGTTCGGCGTCGGCGATCGAGGAGAAGGATGCCGCGAGCGGCGCCGTCCGCACCGAGGCACGCGAACTCGTCGGGGCTGCCGCAGGCGGATCGACGACGTCGGCGCGGGGCGCGGGGCCCGTGGCATCCGGTTCGGATTCGGTGTCGTGGACGCAGGCCGAGGGTGTGAAGAAGCCCCGCTTGGTGTGGGCGCGGGTCGGCACGGTCCTGACGGTGCTGGGGTTCCTCTTCCACCTGGGGGCGACCGTCACGCGCGGCATCGCCGCCGAGCGTGTGCCGTGGTCGAACATGTACGAGTTCGCCCTGACCGGCACGCTCCTCATCATCGCGGTGTACCTCGCCGCGCTCGTGCGGTCGGATCTGCGCTTCCTCGGCTCGCTCATCACCGGGCTCACCGTGCTGCTCCTCGGCGGGGCGACGCTGGCGTTCTACGTCGAGATCGTGCCGCTGATGGACCCGCTCAAGAGCGTGTGGCTCGTCATCCACGTCTTCGTCGCGTCGCTCGCGACGGCGCTGTTCGCCCTGGCCTTCGGGCTGTCGGTGCTCCAGCTCATGCAGTCGCGGCGCGAGACGAAGGCGAAGGGACCGGGGTTCCTGCGCACCCTGCCGCGCTCGGAGGCGCTGGAGTCGCTCGCCTACCGCTTCACCATCATCGGCTTCATGTTCTGGACATTCACGCTCATCGCCGGAGCGATCTGGGCGAACGACGCCTGGGGCCGCTACTGGGGCTTCGACACCAAGGAAGTCTGGACCTTCGTCATCTGGGTGCTCTACGCCGGGTACATCCACGCGCGCGCGACGCGCGGCTGGCGCGGCTCGCGGTCGGCATGGCTGTCGATCATCGGGTTCGCCGCGGTGCTGTTCAACTTCACGATCGTGAACATGTTCTTCAAGGGCCTGCACGCCTACAGCGGCTTGAGCTGAGGCGCGCTCCGCGCGATCGCCCAGCCCGCATTCACGACCCGTCAGAAAACGCGGCTCCGGATGGCGCAGGGCGGCGTTTCTTGACCGCTCGCGGTGCGGGGAGGTCGGGCGGGCGCGCGGCGCGCGGGCGCGCCACCCCACGCGCGACCCGTCAGAAAACGCGGCTCCGGATGGCGTAGGGCGGCGCTTCTTGACCGCTCGCGGTGCGGGGAGGCCGGGCGGCGGCAGGCGCGCGGCGGTGGGTCCGCGTGCGCGCGAGCGTGCCCGCCACGCGCGACCCGTCAGAAAACGCGGCCCGCGACGAACCGGGGCCGCATCTTCTGACGGATCGCGTGCGCGCGGGCGTGCCCGCCACGCGCGACCCGTCAGAAAGCGCGGCCGAGCATGAACCGGGGCGGCATCTTCTGACGGATCGCGTGCGACACGGGGGCCGAGTCAGGCCGACGCGGGGCGGCGCTCCTCGACCGCTCGCGGCGCAGGGCGGTCGGGCGGGCGGCGGGTCCGTGGGTCCGCGGGCGGTGGGTCCGCGGGCGCGCCACCCCACGCACGATCCGTCAGAAAACGCGGCTCCGGATGCCTCGGGGCCGCGTTTTCTGACGGGTCGGCGAAGGGGACGTGGGGCTGGGGCTGGGGCAGGGGCAGGGGCAGGGGGCTGGGGCGGGGGCCCGCGACGGTCACGCCGGCGCGGGCGCGGCCTTCAGCGATCGGGCCGACACCGTCCGCCGACGGGTAACCGCCAGCACCGAGGCGATGAGCGCCAGGATCGTCCAGACGGCGAGGCCGGCCAGACCCGCACCGAGACCGTCGGCCGAGGTGAGGGCGGCGAGCATCCCCTGGTACGCGGGGGCGGTCGGCAGCAGCGACGCGACCGAGGTCAGTGCGCCCGGCACGGTCGAGACGACCCCGGTCGCGACGACGAGCACACCCACGAGCGCCGAGATCCACCGGCCCACACCGCCGAAGACGGCGACCAACGCCTGGTTCACAGCGGCGAAGGCGACACCGGCGACGACGCAGACCGCGGCGTAGACCGTCCATTCGCCCCACGTGTACGCCGCCGCGAGCTGCACGATGCCGGCGATCAGCACGCCCTGCACGGCGCCGATGACGGCCGCGGGCAGGAATCCGCGGAGCGCCAGCACGGCCGAGGGCGCCCGCGAGGTGAGCGCGCGCCGCGACACCGCCTGGAGCGCTACGAACGTGCCGAGTCCGCCGAACCACAGCGCGAGGGTGGACAGCAGCGGGATCGCCGAGGCGCCGAACAGGTTGTCGCCCACCCCCTGCGCGGCGACCGGGTCGGCCACCACCGTGGCGAGGTCGGTCGCCTCGCTATCGGTGTAGGTCGGGATCTCCTCCGTCGCCGTCGCGAGTCCGTCGGCGAGGCTCGTCGTGCCGTCGGCGACCTCGGTCGCGCCGTCGCTGAGCCCCTGCACGCCATCGGCCAGCGACTGCGCGCCCGCCGCGGCCTGGCCGGCGCCGCTGGCCAGCGCCCCGGCGCCGGAGCCGATCTGGGTCGCCCCCGAGGCCAGCTCTCCGGCGCCCGACGCCGACTGGTTCGTTCCGGCCTGAAGCTGATCGAGCCCGGAGGCGAGCGAGTCGACGCCGTCGGCGGTCTGTCGGAACTGCCCGACGAGCTGCGCGGTCGCCTCGGTGTTGAACCGATCGAGCACCACCGGAACCGTGCCCGCATCGGTGGCCGCCTGCGTCGCCGATCCCTGCGCGATCCCGCCGATCTGGGCCGCCGACGCGCCGACGCCGGTCGCAACCGCGCCTCCCGCCGTCGAGGCCGCGGCGACGCGCCCGCAGTACTCCTCGCTCGCCCCCGACGCCACGCAGTCGGCGCTGAGACCCGCGAGCGTGCCCGAGAGTGCTCCGGCGCTCTGCGCCACGCCGACGAGCGTCTGTGCGGCGACGCCGATCTCGGTCGCCACGGTCACGGTCGATGCGGCCGCGACGTCGGCGAAACCCGATACCTGTGCCGGCACGAGCCCGTCCCGCTCCAGCTGGTCGGCGCCGCCTCGCAATCCACTCGAGATCTGCCGCGCACCGTCGGCCGCCCCGCCGATGCCGCCGCCGATCTGCACGAGCCCGCTCTGCAGCGCCGAAGCGCCCTGCGACAGGCCCGTGGCACCGGTGGCGAGCTGCGACGCCCCCGACCCGAGCTCGGAGATGCCGCCCGGCAGCGCGGCCGCCCCGTCGGCGGCCTGCGACGCACCGTCGGCGAGCTGGCCCGCGCCGTCGGCGAGCTGGTCCGCCCCGGAGGCCGCCTCGCCGAGCTGCTCGCCGAGCGTCGTGAATCCGAGGAACACGTTCTCGAGGTAGGTCTCCGACAGCTGCTGCCCCACCAGCGAGGCGGCGGTGGTCGTCACCTGCGCGGTGATCGCGTCGTCGACCACGCGGCTGTCGGGTGGTGTCGTCACCTCGATCGTCGCCTGCTCGGGCGTCTCGCCCGGCTGCGTCGAGGTCGCCGCGGCCGAGAAGTTCGCGGGGATCGTCACGACCGCCGCATACGTGCCGTCGACGAGGCCTTCGGCTGCGTCATCCTCGTTCGAGATCGTCCAGGTGAGGTTGCTCTCGAGGTCATCCGACCCTTCGACGAGCCCGGCGCTCAGCTGACGGCCGAGAGGCACCGTCTGTCCGTTGATCTCGACCGGTTCGTCGTCGTTCACGATCGCGGCGTTCAGCTGATCGAGCCGCTCGGTGGGGTTGTAGAGCGCGGCGACGAGGATGCCGCCGACGATCACCGGCAGCAGCAGCACCCCGAGGATCGTCAGCCACGTCACCGGCTTCGGGCTGCGCGCGCGTTCGAGGGGAAGAGTCATGAGAACACCTCATCGAAGGGGGAGGTCGAAGACGCTGCGTCATCGGAGCGCGAGGAACGGGACGAGCGGGCGAGTGCGGATGCCGCGGGCGGGCCGCTCACCGACAGCACCGTGACCCCGGCGCGACCTGCTTCGGTGAGGGCGCGCTCGGCGAAGGCCGCGTCGCTGGCCGACACGATGAGGGTCGTTTCGCCGCTCTGCCGCAGCACGGCGAGGGCCTGATCGCGAGCGGCGAGCGACTGGGTCTCGATCGAGTCCAGCGCGTCGACCACCACCACCCGGCTGCCGCCGTCGAAGGCCTCGCGGAGCTCGCCCGCGGGATCGTCGTTGTTGTGCAGCAGCGCCACACCGACCCGTGGGCGCACCCATGCGGCGCGCTCGGGGAGGAGGTGCCCCTCGACCTTGATGCGACCCTCGGTGGGGGCCAGGCGCCCCGCGATGGTCAGGAGCAGTCCGCGTGCAGCGCGCGCATCATCGGAGGTGACGATGAGCGTCGACCCCGGCTCCACCCGGAACGAGGCGCCGGCGTACACGACGTCACCGCCACCGTCGCCCTCGCCGCCGTCGCCGACGCCGACCCCCTCGGCCACGACCGCGGCGGTCGTGTCGCGCTCGGGCCAGTCCTCGAGCGCGATCTCGCGCTCGACGGCCTCACCCTCGATGTCGAAGTGCGGCAGCATCCGGTCGAGTGTCTTCGGGAACCACCAGGCCTTCTCACCCAGCAGGGTCATGACCGCGGGCACGAGCGTCATGCGCACGATGAAGGCGTCGACGGCGATCCCGACGGCGAGCCCGAGCGCGATGGGCTTGATCGACGTATCCCCCTCGGGGACGAAGGCCGCGAACACGGCGAACATGATCACCGCCGCCGCGGTCACCACGCGGGCGGACGCGGTGAAGCCCGAGCGCACCGCGCCGACCGCGATCGCCCGGAGCTCGTCGCGCGAAGGATTGCGGCCCAGGCGCCGTCGTGCATGGACGAAGTCTTCGCGCATGCGCGAGACGAGGAAGACCTCGTAGTCCATGGCCAGGCCGAACAGCACGCCCATGAGGATGATCGGCATGAAGCTGATCACCGGTCCGGTGCGCGAGACGTGGAGCAGGTCGGCGAACCAGCCCCACTCGAACACCGCCGCGACGGCGCCGAATCCGGCGGCGACCGAGAGGAGGTAGCCGGCGGCGGCCTTCAGCGGCACCCAGATCGAGCGGAAGACGATCATCAGGAGGACGAGCGAGAGCCCGACCACGAAGATCCCGAAGGGGAGCAGCGCCTCACCCAGCCGGTCGGAGATGTCGATGGCGACCGCCGTGAAGCCGGTGACCTTCAGATCCACGCCGTACTCATCGAGGAGCCGGTCGTGCTCCGCACGCAGCTCGCGGACGAGATCGGCGGTGGCCGGGTCGTCGGGAGCGGTCTCGGGGACGATCTGGATGATGCCGGTGTCGGCGGTCTCGTTGGGGGTGGCCAGGGCCACCTCCTTCACGCCGGGCACCTGCTCGATCTCGGCCGCGAGGTCGTCCATCAGGCCGAGCGGGTCGGTCGAGGTGACGATCGTCCCGGTCATGATGAGCGGGCCGTTGGCCCCGGGGCCGAACTTCTCCGCGACGAGGTCGTAGGCCTGGCGGGCCTCGCTCTCCTCGCTCTGCATCCCGGCGTTGGGGAGGGCGAGGGTGAGGCTCGCGGCCGGAATCGCGGCCGCGCCGAGCGCCGCGACGACGGCGATGGTGGTGAGGAGGGGGCGGCGCGTGACGAACATCACCCAGCGGTTGGGGCGTTTCGGGCCGTCCGCCTTCAGCGCCTTGGGTGCCCGTCGCCGCTTCCAGCCGACGACCCGCCCCTTGGCGAAGCCGAGAAGAGCCGGAGTGAGGGTCAGTGCCACCACCACGGCGATCGCGACGGCGACGGCCGCGGCGATCCCCATGGTGGTGAGGAACGGGATGCCGGCGAACGACAAGCCGATGAGGGCGATCAGCACCGTCACCCCGGCGAAGACGACGGCCGAGCCGGCGGTGCCGGTGGCGCGCGCGGCCGATTCCTCGGGTTCCATCCCGGCGCGCACCTGATCTTGATGTCGCGCGACGATGAAGAGGGAGTAGTCGATGCCGACCGCGAGTCCGAGCATCACCGCCAAGAGCGGCGTCGTCGACGAGATGGTCGAGAACACCGTGGCGACGAAGATCAGGGCGACCGCGAGACCGACGCCGATGATGGCGCTGATGAGCGGGAACCACGCCACGGCGATCGAGCGGAAGGTGATCATCAGCACGAACAGGGCGATGAGCACGCCGATCGCCTCGATGATGGTCAGCGTCGGCACCGCGGTGGAGAACAGATCGCCGCCGAGAGCCGCCTGCGACCCCGCGGGCAGAGTCTCGGCGAGCTCGTCGGCGATGGCCTCGGCCGACGAGACGGTCTGGTCCGAGATCTCGGTCGCCTGACCCTCGAACTGCATCCGGATGATGGCGGCTGTGCCGTCATCGGAGACAAGGCCGCTGATGGTGTCGTCGTAGGGGTCGGTGACGGCGATGACATCGTCGAGGTCTGCGAAATCCGCCACCGCGTCGTCGATGGCGCTGCGATACGCCTCGTCGTCGATCTGGTCGCCGTCCGCGGCGACCACCACCAGCTGCGCGCTCGTGCCGCTCACCTGCGGGAACGTGCGATTAAGCTCCTCGAGGCCTTCCTGCGCCTCGGTGCCGGGAATCGAGAAGGAGTTGTCGGTTCCCTGGGAGAACAGGGCGGCGCCGCCGCCGGCCAGGGCGAGCAGGAGCAGCCAGGCGACGAGCACCTTCCACGGCCGACGGAACGACCAACGTCCGAGTGCGTACAGCAGTGTGGACACGGCGCCTCCTGGAAACGGGGATCAGATATCGATACAGCGCTGTATCCAATACACAGGTGTATCGTAAAGCGCGCCCGGACCGCCAGTCTGGGGAGTTCCCGTGAAAGTCGAAGGAGGACCGATGACGAGCACCACCCCCGCACGCCGTCGTGATGCCACGCGCCAGCGCCTGCTCGATGCCGCCGGTGAGGTCTTCGCCGAGTCAGGCCTCGACGCCGCCTCGGTCGAGGCGGTGTGCGAGCGCGCCGGGTTCACCCGCGGCGCGTTCTACTCCAACTTCGACAGCAAAGAGGAGCTCTTCCTGGAGCTCGCGGCCCGAGTCTGGGAGGCGCGCGTCGAGGCGGTTGCGGTGCGGGTGGCCGAGCTCGAAGACGGCGGCCACCTCGAGGTGACCACCGATGCCATCCAGGCGGTGGTGCAGCGGGTGCTGGACGGACCCGCCGAAGACCGGCTGGGCGTGCTCCTCATGAGCGAGATCCGCATGCACGCGCTCCGCAACCCTCGCTTCGCCGAGGGGTACCTGCGGCAGCAGGACGAGATGCACGCGAGCGTCGCGCGCATCATCGACGACATCGGACGCTCGACGAGGGTGCGCTTCCGGGTGCCGGCTGCCGACGCTGCCCGCCTGTTCATCTCGTCGTGGGAGTCCACGCTCGTCCGCGCGGTGATGGCCGGTCTCGACGACGACGAACGCGAGAAGCGCTGCCGTGCCGAGGTCGCGCAGATCGCGCACCTGGTGCTCGTCGACGACTGAGCCCGGCCGGGGGCGCGTCACTCCATCGCGAGAAGGGCGTGGCAGCGCGCGATGCGCTCCACCCACCACTGCCGGCGCTCGGCGTCGACGGCGCGCCGCTCCAACACTCCGAGGTCGGGAACCGGCCGGACCACGCGCAGGGCTCCGTCCTGGGCGACATAGTCCGAGACGTCTTCGGTGAAGAGGGCGCCCGTGCCCAGGCCGCAGTCATAGGGGAGCTCGGGGAGCGCTGCGGCCAGGGCGGCCCCCATCGACAGGCCGACCGCGGAGTCCAGCGCGCTGGAGACGACGACGGGAAGCCCCGCCTCGGCGACGATGCGCAGCGCGCGTGACACCCCGCCGAGCGGCTGGGCCTTGATGACCAGGAGGTCCGCGGCCTCGGCGCGGGCGACGGCCAGCGGGTCGTCGGCCTTGCGCACGCTCTCGTCGGCGGCCACGGGGATGTCCAGACGCGAGATGCGGCGCCGGAGCTCGGCGAGCTCGTCGATGCTCGCGCAGGGCTGCTCGACGTATTCGAGGTCGTAATGCTCCATGGCCCGCACGGCGTGCTCGGCCTCGTCGATGTTCCAGGCGCCGTTGGCGTCGATCCTGATGCGTCCCTCCGGTCCCATCGCCTCGCGCACGGCCGCCACGCGGGCCACATCGTCGGCCAGACGCTGGCCCGGGTCGGCGACCTTCACCTTCGCGGTGCGGCAGCCGGCGAACCGCGCGAGCACCTCGGGGACGGATGCCGCGGGCACGGCCGGCACGGTCGCATTCACCGGGATGAGGTCGCGCCGTGCCGGGGGAGTGGGGGACCAGCCGTACTCCAGCGCGGCGGCGAGCCACGCGCTCGACTCGCGATCGTCGTACTCCACGAAGGGCGAGAACTCCGTCCACCCCTCGGGTCCCTCGATCAGAGCCAGTTCGCGGCTGTCGAGACCGCGGAAGCGCGTGACGAGCGGCAGGGACACGACATGCAGTCGTTCCAGGACATCGTCGAGCCGGGGGAGTGTCATCCGCCCATTGTGGCCGGTGCCGCAGCATCCATCATCGTGTCATTGACGATAGTGTGTGACACACAGTACAGTGTCAGCCATGAGCGAGACCGAAGCCCTCGACACCCACCTGCAGGAGCTCCGTCGCGGGACCGTCGTGCTGGCGTGCCTGCGGCTCCTGCAGGACCCCGGGTACGGCTACGGCCTGCTGGAGGAGCTGCAGTCGCGCGGCTTCGACGTCGACGCCAACACGCTCTACCCCCTGCTGCGCCGCCTCGAGAAGCAGGGGCATCTGACCAGCGAGTGGAATACCGACGAGGCACGTCCGCGCAAGTTCTATCGCACGAGCGCCGAAGGGGTGCGGCTCGCCGCTGCCCTCAGCGCCGACTTCGAGGCGCTCGCCCGCGCGATCGCCGACCTTCCCGCTTCATCCGCCTCCTGAGGACACGCCATGACCACGACCACCCTGACCGACCGCTACATCGACGCCGCGATGCGCACGGTGCCCGAGGCGCAGCGCCCCGATCTCGCTGCGGAACTCCGCGGATCCATCGACGACCAGATCGACGCCCGCATCGCCGGCGGTGAAGACCCCGCTGCCGCCGAGCGGGCCGTGCTGACCTCCCTCGGCGACCCCGAGGTGCTCGCCGCCCAGTACACCGATCGGCCGCTGCAGCTGATCGGCCCCCGCTACTTCCTCGACTGGTGGCGGCTGCTGAAGCTGCTGCTCGCGATCGTGCTGCCGTGCGCCGCCTTCGGCGTGGCACTCGCCCAGACCCTGAGCGGAGCGAGCTTCGGCGAGCTGGTCGGCTCGGTCGTCGTGACGCTGATCCAAGTGACGGTCAACCTCGGGTTCTGGACCGTGCTCGTCTTCGCCATCGTGGAGCGCACCGTCCAGCGTCGCGCCGACATGGGTCTCGGGGAATGGTCGCTCGACCGGCTCCCCGAGCCGCGCCCGCGCGGCGCCGGATTCGGCGACATGGTGGGGCAGCTGGTGTTCCTCGTGCTGGGGGTGGGGCTGGTGCTGTGGGATCTCGCCATCGGATTCGTCCCGTCCGAGCGCGGGCTGTCGTTCCTCGACCCCGGTCTCTGGCCGACGTGGTTCGCGGGCCTCGTGATCCTCGCCGTTGCTGAGGCTGTTCTCACGATCGTCGTCTACCTCGTCGGGCGGTGGACGCCGGCGCTCGCCGTGACGAACCTCGTGCTGAACGCCGTGTTCGTCACCGCGGCGGTGTGGCTCCTCACGCAGGGACGGCTGCTGAACGCCGAGTTCTTCCCTACGGTGATCGGCGAGGGCGGCGACGATGTCGCCGGCATCCTCTCGGTGATCTTCGGCTTCGGGATCGTCGCCATCGCGGCGTGGGACACGGTGGACGCCTTCCTCAAGGCGCGCCGAGGGCGGGGCGGAGCGATGCTCGGGCGGTGACCCGACGTCGAACCGCGATCCGGCCCCACGCCCCGCGTTCTAGGCTGGCGACATGCTTCTCGATACTCCCGTGCGCCTCGGGGTGCAGATCCAGCCCCAGCACGCCACCTACCCGCAGATCCGCGACGCGGTCCTCCGCCTGGAGGAGATGGGCGTGGACATCCTGTTCAACTGGGACCACTTCTTCCCCCTGTTCGGCGACCCCGACGGCCTGCACTTCGAGTCGTGGACCATGCTCGGCGCCTGGGCCGAGCAGACCGAGCGGGTCGAGTTCGGCTCGCTGGTGAACTGCAACAGCTACCGCAACGCCGACCTGCAGGCCGACATGGCCCGCACCCTCGACCACATCAGCGGCGGCCGCTTCATCTTCGGCACGGGCTCGGGCTGGTTCGAGCGCGACTACACCGAGTACGGCTACGAGTTCGGCACCGCCGGCTCGCGCCTGAACGATCTCGCCGAGGGCCTCGAGCGCGTGGTTGCGCGGTGGGGCAAGCTCAACCCGGCACCCACCCGCGACATCCCGATCATGATCGGCGGCAAGGGTGAGCAGAAAACCCTGCGCCTGGTCGCCCGCCACGCCGACATCTGGCACAGCTTCGTCACCCCCGACGAGCTCGGCCACAAGCTCGGTGTCATCGACACCTGGGCTGAGAAGGAGGGGACCGATGTCACTGACCTCGTCGTCTCGAACGAGTTGCAGCGCCGCGACCAGTCCGACGCCGACGCTCTCTTCGACGCCGGCGTCCGGCTGTTCACCCTCGGGTGGGCGCCCTCCGAGGCCGACTACGACGTGATCGCCGGGTGGCTGCGCTGGCGCGACGCCAAGAACGGCAGCGGGAGCGCGGTGTGAGTCCCGAAGCGGTCTCCGACCTCTTCGATCCGGCCGAGTGGGTCGCAGCCCCCGGCGCGGAGCGGTACACCGACATCACCGCCCACGTCTCCACCGACGGGCGGATCGCGCGCATCGCGTTCGACCGTCCCGAGGTGCGCAATGCCTTCCGTCCGCGGACGGTCGACGAGCTCTACGACGCCCTCGACATCGCCCGGCAGGATCCGCGCATCGGCGTGGTGCTCCTCACCGGCAACGGCCCGAGCCCCAAGGACGGCGGCTGGGCGTTCTGCTCGGGCGGCGACCAGCGCATCCGCGGGCGTACCGGCTACCAGTACGACGGGACGGATGACGCCGGCGATGAGTCCGGCGAAGCGCGCGCGGCGCTCGGGCGACTGCACATCCTCGAGGTGCAGCGTCTCATCCGGTTCATGCCGAAGGTGGTCATCGCGGTGGTGCCGGGATGGGCGGCGGGTGGAGGGCACTCGCTGCACGTGGTGTGCGATCTCACGATCGCCAGCCGCGAGCACGGCCGCTTCAAGCAGACCGACGCCGACGTGGGGTCGTTCGACGCCGGCTACGGTTCGGCGTTCTTCGCCCGTCAGATCGGGCAGAAGTTCGCCCGGGAGGTGTTCTTCCTCGCCGAGGAGTACTCCGCCGAGCGGGCCTACGAGATGGGGGCGGTCAACCGTGTGGTCGACCACGACGATCTCGAGCGCGAGGCGCTGTCGATGGCCCGGGTCATCCTCACGAAGTCTCCGACCGCGATCCGCATGCTGAAGTTCGCCTTCAATGCCGTCGACGACGGCATCGCCGGCCAGCAGCTGTTCGCGGGCGAGGCGACGCGCCTCGCCTACGGCACCGACGAGGCGGTCGAAGGCCGCGACGCGTTCCTGCAGAAGCGTGACCCCGACTGGTCGCCCTACCCCTGGCACTACTGACGGGTCCGGCGTGAAGCTCCACCCGGTCGACGGCGACGACCCCCGCGACATCCTGCCGGCGCTGCGCGCGGCCGTGCTCGGGGCCGGTCCTGCGCTCGGCCTCGGCATGACCGATGCGGCGAGGCCGGAGGAGGAGGTCCCTGCCGGCACCGCGGTGGTGGTCACGACGTCGGGGTCGACCGGGATCCCCAAACGCGTCGTCCTCAGCCGATCGGCGCTCACCGCCAGTGCACTCGCCACCGCGGCACGCATCGGCGACGGGGCGTGGCTCCTCGCGCTCCCCGCGAGCTATGTGGCCGGTCTCCAAGTACTCGTCCGGTCGCTCGTCGCCGACCGGCAGCCGGGCCTGCTCTCGGGTCCGTTCCAGCCGCAGGCGTTCGCATCGGCGGCGCTCATGCTCGTCTCGAGCGAGAACGGGCATCGCGTGCCGACCTTCACCTCCCTGGTCCCCGCCCAGCTGATCCGCCTCCTCGACGCCGCCGAGCACGACACCGCGGTGCGCACGGCCCTCCGCTCCTTCGAGGCGATCCTCATCGGCGGCCAGGCCCTCCCCGCAGCGGTGCTCGAGCGCGCCGAGGAGGCCGGGGCGCGGATCGTCCGCACCTATGGCGCGACCGAGACGAGCGGCGGCTGCGTCTACGACGGTGTGCCGCTCGACGGGGTGGGGCTGCGGATCGAGAACGGGGAGGTGCAGCTGTCGGGTCCGACCCTTGCCGAGGGATACCTCGACGACCCGGTGCGCACCGATGCGGCCTTCGTCACCGCACGCGACGGTACGCGCTGGTACCGCACCGGCGATGCGGGCCTCATCGACGACGGTGTGCTGCGGGTGCGCGGGCGCCTGGACAACGTGATCGTCTCGGGCGGCATCAACGTCTCGCTCGACCGGGTCGAGCGCGTGGTGCGATCGGTGCCGGGACTGCACTCCGCCGTCGTGGTGGGGGTGGCGGATGACCGCTGGGGCGAGGCCTCGGTGATCGTCGCCGCCCGCGGGGAGGCGCTCCGCCGCAGCGAAGCCACCCAGCTCGCCGAGGCCCGGGCGGCCGTGGCCGCCGAGATCGGCGCCCACGCCCGCCCCTCCCGCCTGATCCTCGTCGACGAGGTGGCCGCCCTGCCCTCGGGAAAGCCCGACCGTGAGGCGATCCGGCGGCTCGTGGCGGGGCACCGATAGTGGCCAGCCCTAGGATGTGACCTCGTGGCACGAACCTCCAGCAAGAAGCGCAAGCGTCCGGCATCCCGCCCCCGCCCCGGCGGCAACCCGCAGCGCGTTCCGGTCGCCCCGACCCGCGCGCCGCAGAAGGCGACCGCGCGCGACTGGATCGGCGCCGCACGCCTGCGCACCCTGCCGCTCGCGGTCACCCCGGTGCTCATCGGCACGGGCGCCTCGATGCTCGTGCTCGACTCGCTCCGGTGGGTCGTGGCGCTGTGCTGCCTCGCGGTGGCGGTGTGCCTCCAGATCGGGGTCAACTACGCCAACGACTACAGCGACGGCATCCGGGGCACCGACGACTTCCGCGTCGGCCCCGCGCGGCTGACCGGCGCCCGCAAGGCGAAGCCGCGCACCGTGCTCATCGTGGCGCTGGTGTTCTTCGGGCTCGCCGCGGTGGCGGGCCTTGCCATCGTCATCCGCACCCAGCAGTGGTGGCTGCTGCTCGTGGGCGCCGTCTGCCTCGTCGCGGCCTGGTTCTACACCGGCGGGAAGCGTCCCTACGGGTACTACGGGCTGGGCGAGGTCGTCGTCTTCCTCTTCTTCGGCCTCGTCGCGACCCTCGGGACGACCTGGGTTCAGGCGCTCGCACTGCCGCAGGAGGCCTGGTTCGGGGCGGTGGGCGCAGGCCTGTTCGCATGCGCCGTGCTGTTGGCGAACAACCTCCGCGACATCGATCAGGACCGCACGGCGGGCAAGCGCACGCTGTCGGTGCTGATCGGGCGCCGCGGGTCGCAGGTGCTTTTCACCGTGCTGATCCTCGTGCCGTTCGTCATCTCCGGATGGCTGGCGCTGTTCTACCCGATCGCGTGGCTGACCCTGTTCGGTCTGCTCGCGGCGCTCCCGGCGGTGCTCATCGTCTGGACGTACCGACTCCCCAGGGAACTCGTCGTCGCGCTGGCGCTGAGCTCGCTCGCGTCGCTGACCTACGGGGTGTTCTTGTTCTGGGCGTTCGTCGGCTGATCGCCCGCACGCTCACCCCTCGCGTCAGAACCCCGCGCGTCAGTACCGATCGCGTCGGCGGCGGCATCCTCCGCATCCGCATCGGCGTCGGTGGCCGCACTCTCGGCGCGGACCGCGCGCTCGCGGCGGCCGTCGCCGAGCGATGAGGTGACCTCGTTGAGCGGGCGGCGCAGGAACAGCAGCGACAGGCTCAGCCCGATGAGGGCGGCGAAGATCGCCGCGAGCCAGTAGAGCTGCTGGAAGATCGGGAAGAGCATCATGATGGCGAAGGGCACCAGGAACGCCAGAAGCCGCAGCACGGAGTAGACCAGGGCGGATCGGGCTTTCACGGCTCCAGTTTACGTCGGGCTCCCTCCTCCCCTCCGCCCGCGACCCCCAGGCCCCGCCCAGCCCAGCGCGCCTAGGATGGACCCATGACGAGGGTGCTCCTCATCGCGGCATTGCTGGCCACGGTGTTCTGGGTCTACAGCATCGTCGACTGCGCCCTGCAGCCGCCGAACCGCCATCGGGGTGTGAGCAAGCCGATCTGGATCCTCATCGTCATCCTCCTCCCCGTGCTCGGCGGCGCGCTGTGGTTCGTGGTGGGACGACTGCGCAAGAAGACGATCGCCGCGCGTCGCGCTCCCGACGACGACCCCGAGTTCCTGGGGCGCATCGGCTCGATCAGCGATCAGGACGAGCGCATCCGCCGCCTCGAAGAAGAACTCGCGCAGCTGGATGCCGAGGCCGATGACCCCCGCTACCTGCCGCCCGAGCACGGTGCGGCGCCCGACAACACGATCGAACCGCCCTCGAGCGGTCGCGACCGCTCCGCCCGGACGGGGGAGCGACCGGCCGATGACGATGACCCGCTCGGCACCCGCGGACCGCTGAGCTGAGGTGACCGGCGACACCTCCGGGGCGCAGGCTCCCTCGACCGATGCCGCCGCAGCCCTCATCGGGGCGCTCGTGGCCGGCGGTGTCCGACACCTCGTGCTGAGCCCCGGCTCGCGCTCGCAGGCGCTCGCGTTGGTCGCCGCCGAGTTCGAACGGCGGGGCGCCGTGCGACTCCACGTGCGCATCGACGAACGCGTGGCGGGGTTCGTGGCCCTCGGGATCGGACGCGAGACGGGGATGCCGGCCGCGCTCGTCTGCACGTCGGGAACCGCGACGGCGAACTACCTCCCGGCCGTGCTCGAGGCCCATCACGCGGGGGTGCCGCTGATCCTCCTCACAGCCGACCGCCCGCCGGAGCTGCGCGGCATCGGCGCCAATCAAGCCACGCGCCAGCCCGGTCTGTACGCCGGGTTCACGCGGTGGGATGCCGATCTTCCCGTCCCGACCGAGGTCGACCGGTCGGGTGGGAGCGATCAGACGACGATGCTGCGCCAGACCGCCGGCGAAGCGCTCGCCGCCGCGCGCGGCGAGACCGGGCGACCCGCGGGGCCCGTGCACCTCAACCTGCCGTACCGCGACCCGCTCGCCGGCGCCCTGCCGACGTGGCTCGCTGCGCGGGCCGGCGCGGACGCCTCCGACGCCGCTCCGCCCGAACCCTCCGGCGCTCTCTACCAGGGCGGCGGGGGAATCGGCGGGTCGGAGGGAGCGCACGAGGCGAGCGCCACCGACACCGACCTCGGCACCGTGCTCGAACGCGGTCCCCGCACCGTGGTCGTCGCCGGGGCCGACGCCGGTGCCGGGGCGGAGGCGCTCGCCCACGAGGGCGGGTGGCCGCTCATCGCCGAGATCGTCAGCGGCGCGCGCTTCGGTCGGCACCTGGTGCACGGGTATCGCGCGCTGCTCGCCGACCCTGCGCTCGGCGGCCGCGTCGAACGCGTCGTCGTGTTCGGCCACCCCACGCTCAGTCGCGAGGTCGCCTCCCTCCTCTCGCGCGATGACCTGACGGTGCTCGCGGTCCGCGGCCCGGGCGAGGCGCTCAACCTCAACGGCTCGACCCTGCAGGTCGACGCCGTCTCCGTCGCCCCGGGAGCGGCCGACCGCGAATGGCTCGGTGCCTGGATGCGCGCATCGCAGGCGGCATCCGTCGATCTCAGCCCCCCCGCGCCCGATCCCGATGCGCTGTCGTCGGCCGTGCCCGATGAGCGGCTCCCGGCGATCGCTGCTGAGCTGGCGGTGCTCCGTGCACCGGTCGACCGCGCTGCGCTCGTCGACGCGGTGTGGCGCGCGACCTGGCCCCACGACCGCCTGATGTTCGGCTCGTCGCGGTTGGTGCGGGTGGCTGACAGCCTGCTCGGCGGCAAGAAGGTGCGGGTACACGCCAACCGGGGGCTCGCCGGCATCGACGGCACGATCGCCACCGCGACGGGGATCGCCCTGGCGAGCCAGGACGCCGTCGGCGGTGCGGCCGCCGGTGTGACGCGGGTGCTGCTCGGAGACCTGGCGATGCTCCACGACGTCGGCGCGCTGCTCGTGCCGCCGGCCGAACCCTCACCGCGGATACAGGTGATCGTCGGCAACGACGGCGGGGGAACGATCTTCGACGGGCTCGAGGTCGCGGGTGTCGCCGCACCCGAGGCCATGGACCGCGTGCTCTACACCCCTCACGAGGTGCGGCTCGAGGCGATCGCGAGCGCCTACGGGTGGGAGTACCGGCGGGCCGCAACGCGGTCGGAGCTCGATCAGGCGCTCACCTCCGGGAGCGCGTCGCGTCTGCTCATCGAAGTGCCGCTGACCCGCTGACCGCCCCGCTCTTCCCTCGTCAACCCGCGGTGGGACATCATGGCGGGATGACGACGGCAGAAGACACCGGTTGGGTCGGCGACCCCGCGATCGCCCTTCGCGTCGAGGAGGGTTTCGAGCTCGCGGCCGTCGACCCCGACGCCACCCCGGCCTACGACGGATCCAAAGCCGACGGCGTCGCCGACCTGGCCGACGATTCCCGGCTCGATGAGCTGCAGGAGCGCCTCTACGCCGCGAGCAGGAACGGGGCGGCCGACCAGGCCGTGCTCCTCGTGCTGCAGGCGATGGATTCCGCCGGCAAGGGAGGGATCGTCCGGCATGTCGTCGGATCGGTCGACCCCCAGGGCGTCATGCTCACCGCGTTCAAGAAGCCGACCCCCGAGGAGCTCGCGCACGACTTCCTCTGGCGTATCGAGCGGCGCCTCCCCGAGCCGGGATTCATCGGGGTGTTCGATCGGTCGCACTACGAGGATGTGCTCGTCGGGCGCGTCCGCGCCCTCGCGCCGGCCGACGAGATCGAGCGGCGCTACGACGCCATCAACGATTTCGAGGCCCGCGTCGTGGCGAGCGGCACCCGCATCGTCAAGGTCATGCTGCACATCTCGTACGCCGAGCAGGGCGTCCGCCTCATGGAGCGGCTCGACCGGCCCGATAAACACTGGAAGTACAACCCCGGCGACGTGGACGAACGCGCGCTCTGGCCCGACTATATGGCGGCCTACCAGACGATGTTCGACCGGACCTCGACGGCCGCCGCGCCCTGGTATGTGGTTCCGGCCAACCGAAAGTGGTACGCGCGCATCGCCGTGCAGCGACTTCTCGTGGAAGCGCTCGAGACGCTCGACCCGCGGTGGCCTGCGGCGACGTTCGACGTCGAACGCGAGAAGGAGCGGCTGGCCGCCACGATGCCCGCCTAGAGTGCGCCGCCGGGGCTCAGGACCACCGGTTCGACCGCGCGTCCGTAGGCTGGGTCGGTGAGCGCCAGCACCGACCCGGTCCACCTGATCGCCGACCACTACGTGGCCCGCCTCGCCGAACGCGAGCCCGATGCGGCGCAGGCGATCGGCCTCAGTGATGCACCCGCCCTCCCGGATCTGTCTCCGGCGTGGCTGCAGGAGCGCTACGCGCTGCAGGGCGAGGTGATCGCCCGGCTCGACGCCCTCGCCCCCGAGGTCGGCGACCCCGCGCTTCGCGCAGCCCTCCGGGAGCGCATGGAGCGCGAGCGGCTGCTTTTCGACACCGGCTTCACCCCGCGGCTCGTCGCGGGGCTCGCCACTCCGATCCACCTCGTGCGCTACGCCGTCGAGGGCCTGACCGTGACTGCGGATGCCGCGGGCGAGGCGCTGCTGCGCCGGATCGAAGCGGTACCCGCCGCCACCCGCCAGTACATCGACAGCCTGCGCTGGGCCCGCGAGAACACCGCGCGGTTCACCGGGGGAGGCGTGGCGCCCGTGCGGCAGCTCGACACGCTCGCCGCGCAGGTCGAGCGGTGGATCGACACCGATTGGTTCGGCACGATCCCGGTCGATGACGCCGTCGACTCCGCCACCCGCGCCCGGCTGCGCACCGCCGGTGACCTGTGCGCCGACGCCCTGCGCGAGCTGGTCGGGGTGCTCCGCGACGAACTGCGACCCGTGGCCCCAACGGTCGACGGGGTGGGGGCGGAGGTCTACCCGAGCATGGCCGCGGCGATGCTCGGCGCCTCGATCGACCTCGCCGAGACGTACGCGTGGGGATGGTCCGAGCTCACCCGGCTCGTCGCGGCGTCGCGCGAGCTCGCCACGACCCTCGGGGGCTCAGCCGTGCCGGGCGGGGGTGACGACCCGGTGCGCACGGCCGCCGCCCTTCTCGACGTCGACCCGCGCTACCGGCTCGACGGCATCCCCGCCATTCGCGCGTGGCTTCGCAGCCGCGTGTCCGAGACGATCTCCGCGCTCGCGGACGCCTTCGAGCTGCCCCCGACCGTCGATCGCGTGGAGTGCGTCGTCTCCGAGGCATCCAGCGGTGTCGTCTACTACACCCCGGCGCCGCCGGATGGATCGGCACCCAGCCGCATCGTGTGGACGATTCCGAGCGGCATCCCGGTCGCGGCCAGCTGGCAGGAGGTGACGAGCGTCCACCACGAGGGCCTCCCTGGTCATCACCTGCAGTTCGTCGTCACCGCCTCCGATCCGGGTCTGCACCCGTGGCAGCGGCACCTCTGCCACATCCACGGCTACGCCGAAGGGTGGGCCCACTACGCCGAGCAGCTCTCGGACGAACTCGGTCTCATCCGCGATCCCGCCGAGCGGCTGGGGCTCCTCCTCGGACAGATCTGGCGCACCGTGCGCATCGTCGCCGACATCGGGCTGCACACCGGGTGGCCGGTACCCGGCGACGTGATCGTCCCCGCGCAGCCCTGGACACCCGAGCTTGCCCGCGATCTGCTCGAGCGTTTCGCCCTCGTCGAGCCGGCGCTCGCCGGATTCGAAGTCGACCGCTATCTCGGCTGGCCGGGTCAGGCGCTGGCGTTCCGCGTCGGTGCGCGTCTGTGGGCGCAGGCCCGCGACGCGCGGGAGGTCGTCGACCGCGAGGCGTTCTCGCTCCGCCGATTCCATCGCGACGCGCTGGCGCTCGGTCCGATGGGTCTCGACCCGCTCCGCGAGCGCCTGCTGGGCTGAGCGACCGCCGCCGACGCGCCGTCGGTCAGTCCGCCAGCTGCGGCAGCACCTCACGCCCGAGAAGCGCGATCCCCTCGGCAGGCACCCGGCCGTGAGGGGTTCCGAACTCGATCCGGTCGACACCGGCATCGATCAGGAGATGCGCCTGGCGTGCGATGTCGTCGGGAGTGCCGGCGAACGCGAACAGCTCCAGCACGTCGCGGGGGACCAGGCGTCCCGCGCCCTCCTCGTCGCCCTCGGCGAGCCGGGAGCGGATGCCGGGGAGCAGCCCCTCGGGAAGATCCACGGTCGGGTCGAGGGCGGCGATCACGTCGAGGTACATCGCCACCTCACGCCGGGCCAGCGCCCGGGCCGCATCGCCGTCGCGATCGACGACCGTCACGGCGCCGAGCACGACGCCGACTTCGCCCTCGGCGCGACCCGCCTTCTGCGCACCGGGGCGGAGGCGCTCACGCACGACCTGCACCATCGCCGGATTCGCCGAGCCGCCGATCTTGATCTCGTCGGCGATCTCGCCCGCCAGGGCCATGCCTCGCGGGCCCCACGAGCCGATCAGCACCGGGGCCTGCGGACGCACCACCGGATACCGCAGCCGCACGTCCGGTTCGAGACGGAACACCCGGCCGTCGTACCCTTCACCCGCGCCGCTGAGCAGGGCTTGGATCACTCCGGCGGCATCGCGCAGCGCAGTGATCGGCCGCTCGGGCTCGAGCCCGATGGCCTCGAGCCACGAACCGCGGGCGAGGCCCAGGTACGCACGGCCCTCGGACGCGTCGTCGACGAGCGCGAACTGACCGGCGATCTCATACGGATGGAGGGTGAAGGGGTTCCAGCACGCGCATCCGAGCCGGATGCGGGAGGTGGCGCCCGCCATCTCCAGCAGCGCGGCGATCGGCGGCTGATAGAGCAGATCGGAGAAGACGCTCACCCCGTCGAAGCCGAGGTCCTCGGCCAGGCGCGCGAGGGCGCCGTACTCGCCGAGGCGCTTGTCGGTCTGCAGGCCCAGGCTCACCTGCACCCGGTGCGAGGGGCGGCTCACGTGAGCTCGTCGGTCGGGATGGAGCGGATGCCGGTGCGCTCGATCCGCATGATCAGTCGCTCCTCGGGGTCGGGGCAGGCGACGAGGTCATCCCTCTCCAGCCAATCGCCGGCCGGAAGCTGCCGCTGCTTGGCCGGGAGGAGGGGGAGCACGGCCTGGAGGGCGTAGAGGCAGAAGTGACCGCCGTCGGGAAGGCACAGCCGGCTGCTCTCGACGAGATCGATGTGGTCGCCCACGGCCATGCCGCAGACCGACCGGCCCTCGATCCGTTCGACGACGACCCGGAGGTCGTAGAGATCGGAGGTGGCGCCGTCGCCACTCTCGGAGGCAGGCTCGGTCGGGTTCACGGTGCTCATCTTGCTCATCCTGTCAGTCGCTCGCGCGTCTTCACGCGAAGGCGCCGCGGACACGGCCCCGGTCGTCGCGGACGACGACACCGCCCTTCATGACCAGGTCGAGGTCGCGGAGTGCGCTGACGTCGGCCATCGGGTCGCCCGGGGTCACGACGAGGTCGGCCCATGCGCCCGGCGTGAGGGTGCCGAGGTGACCCTCGGCGCCCAGCCAGCGGGCGGGAGCGGCTGTCGCTGCGCGCACCGCGTCAGGGGCGGCTAGGCCGCCCGCCTGCATGTGCTCGAGTTCGCGCACCACGGCGCTCGTCCCCTCGAAGTTCCAGAACGGCGGCATGTCACTGCCCAGGAGCACCTCGACGCCGGCGTCGAGTGCGTGGCGGTACGAGGCCATATGGCGCGGTCCCGCGCCGAGGGAGCGCTGCTGCATCCACGCCGGCACGCCGAGGTCGTCGAAGAACGCGCTCGCCCGGGTGACGACGAGCGTCGGCACGAGCGCTGTGCCGTGCTCGGCCATGAGGCGGGCGACCTCGGGGGTGAGCTCGTACCCGTGCTCGACGCAGTCCAGGCCCAGCGCCACCGCTTCGGCGATGATGGCCGCCGGCCCGGCGTGGGCCGTGACCTTGCGGCCCCACGCATGGGCGGTCGAGATCGCCGCGGCCATCTCCTCGCGGGTGAGCTGGGGCGTGGTGATCTCCTCGTGCTCGCCGGCGATGCCGCCCGAGATCATGAGCTTGATGAGGTCGGCGCCGGCCTTGACCTGCGAACGGACCCCTCGCGCGAACGCGTCGGCGCCGTCGCACTCGAGGGTGTCGTCGCTGTCGAACCCGTGTCCGCCGGTGCAGCACAGCGCGCGCCCCGCGGTGTAGATGCGGGGGCCCGGCACGTGACCGGCGGCGATCGCGCGGCGCAGCGCGAAGTCGGCGCCGCCCTTCTCGGCGACGCAGCGCACCGTCGTCACCCCCGACAGCAGAGTGCGGCGCGCGCCGTCTGCCATGTACAGCGAGAGCTCGTGCGGGCTGAGGCTGCTGACCGCGTCGCCGCCGGATCCCGGGAGGGACAGCGAGAAGTGCGTGTGCATGTTGATCAGGCCCGGCATGACGAAGGCGCCGTCGAGGTCGATCACCCGTTCGGCCCCGGTCACCGCATCGCCCGGGGTCGTGACCCGCGCGATCCTGCCGTCCGCGATGACGAGGGCCACGCCGTCGCGGGGTTCGGGCTCGACGCCGTCGATGAGGTTCAGGCCCACCAGGACCGCGTCGCCGCGGGTCGGAAGCGAAGGGACGGCGCCGCTCATGCGAGGGCGTCCACGATCGGACGGAACTTCACGCGTGTCTCCAACAGCTCTGCCTCCGGGTCGCTGCCGGCGACGATGCCCGCCCCGGCGTGGGCGACGACGGGGATCCCGTCGCCGTGGATGTCGACCCCGTCGAGGCCGAACTGCGCGCAGCGCAGCGCGATCGCCCACTCGCCGTTGCCGGACTGGTCGACCCAGCCCACGGGCCCGGCATATCGTCCCCGGTCGAAGGGTTCCAGGCGGCGGATGACGGCGAGGGCGGCTTCCGTGGGAGAACCGGCCACCGCGGCGGTGGGGTGGAGGGCCGCGACGAGGTCGAGCGACGACGCCCCGTCGTCCAGAGTGCCCTCGATGTCGGTGGCCAGGTGCCAGACGTTGGGGAGCTTCAGGGTGAAGGGCTGCTCGCTCGAGGCGAGGGCGCTGGTGTGGGGGCGGAGGGAGGACAGCACGCTGTGGGCGGCGTACCGGTGCTCGTCGAGATCCTTCGCGCTCGTGGCGAGCGCGAGCGATGCGGCGTTGTCGGCGTCGGCGTCGGCCCCCCGGGCGCGCGTGCCGGCGAGGACGCGGGCGGTCACGGTGCCGTCGTGCACCGTGACGAGGGTCTCAGGACTCGCTCCGATGAGGCCGTCGACGGCGAAGGTCCAGCAGTCGGGGTAGTCGGTCGCAAGAGCTCGCACCAGGCGGCGGAGGTCGGCGTCGTGCGGCACAGCGCCGACGAGGTCGCGGGCGAGCACCACTTTGCCGACTTCTCCGGCGCCGATCGCGGTGACCGCCGCGCGGACCGCCGACTGATACCCCTCATGCGTCATCCGGCCCGGGCCCACCGCACCCGGCCAGTACGGGCCGAGACGGCGGGGGGAGGGCTCGACGGCCGCCTCGTCGGCGGTGCGGATGGAGGTGATCCACCCGCGTCCGCCTCGCCGGCCGACGATGACGCGCGGCACGATGAGCACGCTCGATGCGGCCGATGCGGCGGTGAAACTGAACGCGCCGAAAGCGACCAGTCCCGATCCGGGAACGCCGACCGCATCGTCGACCCGCGCGTGCGACGCCACCTCTCGCCACACGTCGGCGAGGCGGGCGATGCGCGCATTTCGCGGTTCGGCGTTCGGGTCCTGACCTCCGGGCTCCTCGAGTCGGAGGGCCTCGCCGAATCCGGCGATGCCCTCCGCGCGGCGAATCCAGCACAGCGGTGACGCGGCATCGGCGAAGGGGAGCAGCTCCTCGACGGGATCGATCGGAGAGGTCTCGACCACCAGCCGGGGGAGGGGGGAGATCACGGCTCCACTCTAGATCCGGGCGCCCGGGGCCGGACGGCGACGCCGTATATTGACGAGGTGACCGACGCCTCGTCATCCGCCCCCCGCCCCGAGATCGGGCAGCGCGTGCGCTTCCGCTGGCGCAAATGGAACGGCGGGGTGCACTGGGAGCACGACTGCGTGTATCTCGGCAGCGACCGGTGGGGCGACTGGGTCGGCCAGCCCGCCGGCTGGATCAGCGAGCGGCCCGGACGGCAGATGGTGACGCGTCAGGCGTGTGTGATGCTGCTCCCTCCGAGCGGGGAGTACGCCTATACCCGGAACGCGGATCCGAACCGGACGCAGATCTACATCGACCTGGGCTGGGATGTGGGCTGGCGAGACGGTGCGCCGGTCGGTGTCGACATGGATCTCGATGTCGTCAAGCACACCGAGCGGGGCATCTACATCGACGACCGCGACGAGTGGGACGAGCACCGGGTGGCCTACGGCTACCCGCTCGACATCGTCGCGCGCCTCGAGTCGCTCGCGGTCGACCTCGAGCAGAAGGTTCGCGCGGGCGTCGCGCCCTTCGACGAGGCGACACCCGCCCACTGGCTCTCACGGCTCGAGGCGCTGAACCTCTGAGGATGCAGACCGGTGCTCGTCCGGTCTGGGACGACGGCGACGCGCTTAGACTCGACCCGTGACGACCGATCGCGAACCCAACCGCGCCGACCTCGGCAAGGACCCGCGACGCGTCAGCGGCATGTTCGATCAGGTCGCCCGCGGCTACGACCGGACGAACACCGTGCTGAGCCTCGGCAACGACCGGATGTGGCGTGCGGCGACGACCCGCGCGGTCTCACCGCGACCGGGCGAGCGCATCCTCGACCTCGCCGCCGGCACCGGCGCCTCCAGCGTCGCACTGGCCAAGAGCGGAGCTCAGGTCGTGGCCGCCGATTTCTCACCCGGGATGATCGCCGAAGGCGAGCGCCGTTACGGAGCGACGTCGCCGGGTGGCGGCATCCGAAACCTGACGTTCGTGCAGGCGGACGCGACCGACCTGCCCTTCGGTGACGCGGAGTTTCACGCCGTCACCATGTCGTTCGGTCTTCGCAACGTCAACGATCCGAAGAAGGCCCTGCGGGAGCTGTGGCGGGTGACCAAGCCCGGCGGACGCGTGGTGATCTGCGAGTTCTCGCAGCCGCCGTCGGGCGCCTTCAACCGGCTGTACCGCTTCTACAACGACCGCGTGCTGCCGACCGTGGCCAAGGCCGTGAGCTCGAACGCCGAGGCGTACGACTATCTGAACGAGTCGATCCGCGACTGGCCGGATCAGCGCACGCTGTCGGCGTGGATCCGCGAGGCGGGATGGACGGATGTCGCGTTCCGCAACCTGTCGATGGGCATCGTCGCCCTGCACCGGGGCCGCAAGCCCTGAGGCGACCGCCTGCGATCCGCGCGCCGCTAGGCTGGATCCGTGACTCCTTCCGCTCCCGGCTCGCCGATCACCGGTCAGCTGAGCCTGACCGAGCGGGTCTTCGCCGGGCCCGGCGCCCGTCGCCTTCTCGCGGCGATCGAGGACGGGCTCGCGCGCGTCGACGAACACCTGCGCAGCGAACTGCGCGTGACCGACGCGCTCGCCAACGCCACGAGCCGTTACCTGTACAACGCCGGCGGCAAGCGCGTGCGTCCCACCCTGGCGCTCCTCACCTCGCAGCTCGGCGACGGGGTCACCGATGAGGTCGTCGAGGCGGCCTCGGCCCTGGAGATGACCCACCTCGGCTCGCTGTACCACGACGACGTGATGGATGTCGCCGACAAACGTCGAGGGGTGCCGTCCGCCCACGCCGTGTGGGGCAACAACGTCGCGATCCTCACCGGCGACCTGCTCTTCTCCCGCGCCAGCCAGATCATGGCGCGGCTGGGGGAGCGTGCGATCCGGATCCAGGCCGACACCTTCGAGCGTCTCGTGCTCGGACAGATGCACGAAACGGTCGGGGCCACCGAGGACGATGACCCGGTGGAGTTCTACCTGCAGGTGCTCTCGGACAAGACCGGTTCGCTGATCGCCGCGGCCGCGCAGGCCGGGGTGATTTTCTCCGACGCCGACCCCGCCTTCGAGGCGCCCATGGTGGTGTTCGGGGAGAAGGCCGGTGTCGCCTTCCAGCTGCTCGACGACGTGATCGACCTCTCGCCCGACCCCGGTGAGACCGGCAAGGTCCCCGGTACCGACCTGCGCGCAGGCGTCCCCACGATGCCGTTCCTGCTGCTCGGTCAGCGACGAGACGCCGACGCGGTGCGACTGCGCGAGACGATCGACGAGGGCGTGGAGCGGATCGCCGAGGGCGCCGACCCCGCGATCCTCGACGGTCCTCTCGCCGAACTGAGAGAGCACGAGACCACCGAGGCCACGCGCGAGCTCGCGCACCGGTACTCTCTTGAAGCGATCGATGCGCTGGAGCCACTGCCCGAGGGGCCGGTGCGCGACGCGCTGACGCGCTTCGCGCGGGCGGTCGCCGATCGCGCGAGCTGATCGGCGGCGTCTCCGGGACCGCCGCGGCGCGGCATCCGTCAGAAAGGACTTCATGACCAAGCTCAGGCTTGCCATCGTCGGTGCAGGACCCGCCGGCATCTACGCCGCCGACATCCTGCTGAAGGCAGAGCGTCGCTTCGATGTCTCCATCGACCTGTTCGAGCAGCTGCCCGCCCCCTACGGACTGGTGCGCTACGGGGTGGCGCCCGACCATCCGCGCATCAAGGGCATCATCACGGCGCTGCGCGAAGTGCTCGACCGCGGTGACATCCGCATTTTCGGCAACGTCCGCTTCGGCGAGGACATCACGCTCGACGACCTCAAGCAGCACTACCACGCGGTGATCTTCGCCACCGGGGCGGTGCGCGACACCGACCTGCGCATCCCCGGGATCGACGCCGAGGGCTCCTACGGTGCGGCCGACTTCGTCAGCTGGTTCGATGGCCACCCCGACGTGCCGCGCACCTGGCCGCTGGAGGCGGAGTCGGTGGCCGTCATCGGCAACGGCAACGTCGCGCTCGACGTGTCGCGCATGCTCGCCAAGCATGCCGAGGATCTGCTCCCCACCGAGATTCCCGACAACGTCTACGAGGGCCTGAAGGCCTCGCCGGTGACCGACGTGCACGTGTTCGGTCGCCGGGGCCCCGCGCAGGTGAAGTTCACCCCGCTCGAGCTTCGCGAGCTCGGTGAGCTGCGCGATGTCGACATGGTCGTCTACGACGAGGATTTCGACTACGACGAGGCGTCGAAGGACGCCATCGCGAGCAACAAGCAGGTGATGGTCATCGACCGCGTGCTGCAGGCGTGGCGCAAGCGTCCGAGCGTCAACAACGCCGGGGGTGAGGCCTCGCGTCGCCTGCATCTGCACTTCTGGGCGAAGCCCGTCGAGGTGAAGACCGACGAGAACGGCCGGGTGTCGGCGTTCGTGTACGAGCGCACCCGTCCCGACGGCGAGGGCGGTGTCGTGGGCACCGGCGAGATGCGCGAGGTGGCCGTGCAGGCGATCTATCGCGCGGTCGGCTACTTCGGGTCGCCGCTGCCGGGAGTGCCGTTCGACAAGCGCCACGGGGTCATCCCCAACCACGAGGGTCAGGTGCTGCGTAAGGACTCGAATGAGCGGGTCCCCGGCGTCTACGCGACCGGATGGATCAAGCGCGGACCGGTGGGCCTGATCGGCCACACCAAGTCCGACGCGATGGAGACCGTGCGTCACATCATCAACGACCAGGGTTCGTGGTGGCAGCCGACCGATCCGTCGGAGGAGGCCATCCCCGCGCTGCTGGAATCGCGCGGCGTCGCGTGGACCGACCTCGACGGCTGGCACCGCCTCGACGAGCATGAGGTGGCTCTCGGCGCGCCGCACGGCCGCGCGCGGATCAAGGTCGTGCCGCGTGACGAGATGATCGCGGTCTCGCGCGGGGAGTAGTCGCCTGCGGCAGGTGCTGCGACCCGGATAGGCTGGGGGGAGTTTCCCTTCACCAGGAGGTCACCCCATGCTGATCGCGCTGTACATGGTCCTGCTCGTAGGCGGGATGTGGATCCTGGGGGCGAGCTTCAACTTCCCTGACTTCGGCGCCGTGCTGTTCGCCGCTGGGGTGCTCATCATCTGCGCCGCGGTGGCGCTGCCGGTGACGCTCAGCCGTCACGAGAATCGCGACTCGAACCCCGGCAACTGGTAGCCGGTGGGTCGGTGACCCCAGGCTCGGCCGATCGGATGACCGAGGGCTGGGTGCCGGATGTCCTCGGGGCGCCGTTCGAGCAGCAGACGCTGCCGCTCCCCGATGACGACGAGGGCGCGGTCGTCGCGACGCTCGTGCGGCTGATGCCTCGGCGCTCCCTCAGGGAGTTCTTCTCAGGAGGACCGCGGCCCTTCGCCGACGTCGACGTGCTCTACGTCCACGGCTGGTCGGACTACTTCTTCCAGACGCGTCTCGCCCGCTTCTGGGTCGAGCGCGGCGCGCGGTTCTACGCGCTGGACCTGCGGAAGTACGGCCGGAGCCTGCGGCCCGGTCAGACACCGGGCTACATCGGCGACCTCGCGGACTACGACGCCGACATCTCCGAAGCGCTGACCGCGATGGGGAGGACAGCGGATGGCACGGGGGAGCGACGCCTCGTGCTCTTCGGGCACTCGACCGGGGGGCTGACCCTGAGTCTGTGGGCCGCGCGTCATCCGGGCGCTGCCGCTGCGATCGTCCTGAACAGCCCATGGCTCGAATTCCAGCTGAGCGCGTCGGTGCGGCAGGCGATCACGCCGGTGCTCGACATCCACTCCCGCCGTCGGCCGCTGGATCTGTGGCCACAGGTGGACGGAGGTTTCTACGCGCGGGCGCAGGCCGAGGTGGCAGATGCCGACGACCCCGTGCAGGTGGATCTCGCGTGGCGACCGGAACGCAGCCTGCCCGTGCACGTGGGGTGGATGCGGGCGATCGTCGCAGGTCACGCGGCGGTCTCGAAAGGCCTCGGTATCCCGGTGCCGGTCTGCGTGCTGCTGTCGGCGCGGAGCGTCGCGCCGACGCGGTGGGATGACGAGCTCACCCGCGCCGATTCGGTGCTGGTGGTCGACGACATCGCGCGCGCGGCGCTCAAGCTCGGTTCGTCGGTGACGATCGAGCGGATCGACGGCGCGCTGCACGATGTCTTCCTGTCCCGGCGCGAGGCGCGCGCCGAGGCTTACGAGCGGATGGGGCGCTGGACGACCGCGATGCTGTCACGCTGACGGCGGATCCGACGCCTCTCGGCTCTCTTCCGATGGCTCGAGCGACACGCCCTCCGACCATGGACGGTGCGAGGGAATGGGTTCGGGGCGGAGAAACCTCGGCCTGCTGCTGGGGAAGGAGATGTCGTGCTCGTCGCCCGGAGACGGCACGGGGACCGGGTCGGTGAATCGCCGACCCGTCACGGTCCGGGCCGCGAGCTTCAGAACGTGGGGCTTGTGGCGAGGACTCACCGTCACGATCCGCCGGATACCGCTGCCGTCGATCTCCACGTCGTCGACGGTGCGCGCAGCCGTGCCTCGTACGACCACGCTCCACGTTCCGTCGTCATCGTGACCGTCGATCTCGAAGGCGGCGGCGGGTCGCGCGTCCAGACTGACGACCTTCGCGTCGGGCGCGCTGCGGATGTACACCGCTCCCTCATGCGCGACGAAGTTGACGGGGAAGATATCCGGCGTTCCGTCGGTGCGGGTGACGGCGAGCCGTCCGATGTCCCCGTTCTCGAGCAGTGACCAGCATTCCGCGGTGGTCAGATCTCGTGCGCGTGAGGTCTCGGCCATGGGGGACTCCTTCCGTTCCGGTTCCCATCCGAAACCCTGTCGCGAAGCGAAGGAGGAACGAAGGTCCCGTGCGGGTCTTCTCTGAGTGGTTGCGCGACCGTAGCCTTGATCGCGAAGCCCGACCCGTATCGCCGTGGATCCGGGGCTCAGCCGGAAGGAGTCCGTCATGATCCGCGTCTTCCTCGTCGACGATCACGAGATCCTCCGCCGTGGGCTGGCCGACATCCTCGAGGCTCATTCCGACATCGAGGTCATCGGCGAGGCGGGGACAATCCGTGATGGGCTCAGCCGCATCGAGGCGACGAGCCCCGACATCGCGGTTCTCGATGTCCATCTGCCTGACGGGAACGGGATCGATCTGTGCCGGGAGATCGGGTCGCGTCTCCCCGACGTGCGCTGCCTGATCCTCACCGCATTCGACGACGATGCGGCGCTGCACGCTGCGACGCTCGCCGGTGCGGCCGGTTACGTCCTGAAGGATATCCGGGGAACCGGGCTCGTGGCGGCGATCCGCGCCATCGCCGCCGGACGGCGCCTGGTGGACAGTCCGCTCGGACAGCGCTCGGCCCAGGCGCTTCGGAGCCAGGCCGACAGCGACGACCCGCGATGGGGGTCGCTCGGCCTGCGCGAGCGCCAGATCCTCCGCTTGATCGCGGACGGCATGACCAACCGCCAGATCGGTGAGCGCCTCGGCATCGCCGAGAAGACGGTCAAGAACTACGTCTCGTCGCTGCTTCGCAAGCTCGGTGTCGACAGCCGCACCCAGGCGGCCATCGTGGAGCTGCACCACACGCAGGAGCGCGCCGACGGGTGACGTCAGACGCGGTGCGTGCGTCCGGGTTCGGAACGTGAGGCGGCGACGAAGGTCGACCGGTGGGTCACGCGCCGCTGGTCCCAGATCCCCAGTGTCAACATGGTCAGCGCGAGCTCGATGCCCCCCAGCGCCGCGTACACCAGCTGGAGCACGCTGAAGGGGATGTAGATCATCTGCACGAAGATCCAGGCGAGGCAGGCGAATCCCGCCAGCGCACTGGTGACCGCAGACCACGGCGAGCGGATCAGCGTGAGCAGCAGCGCGGCCGCCTGTGTCCCGCCCACCACCAGCAGGAGCGCCAGGCCCGGAACGAGGTAGGAGGAGAACGGGGAGCCCGCCAGATAGTCCAGGGGAGGCATGAAGACAGTCGCGAGGGACGGCAACAGCGTGCCGACGATGAGGGCGACACCCCCGAGCGCTGCGGTCAGTGCGATGAATGTCTGGACCGTCATGAGTGCGATTCGGATGGCGCGCATCAGTCTTCCTCTCCTTCATCATCCGTCGTCTCCGCGGGCACGACTGCGAGGGGACACGGCACCCGCCACACCAGGTCCTGGGCCACGGATCCGCTCAGGCGGCCCTGCACCACGCCGCGGTGATGAGTTCCGATGACCAGGAGAGACGAGTGCGCGGCGTGTCGGAGAAGCGTCGGTCCGGCGAGGTCGCGCACCAGGTCGCTGCGGAGGCCCATGCTCGGATAACGGGCGATGACCCAGCGCATCCGCGTGTCCAGAACGCCTCGGTGTTCAGCAATGACGGCATCGACCGTGGGGACCGCGTCGCTCGCGAAGGACGGAGGAGGCATCTGCCAGGCATGGACCAACCGCAGGGAGACGCTCGTGAGGTCGGCCTCGCGTGCGGCGAAGGCGACGGCGGCATCCGAACTGTCGTCCGCGCTCACACCCACCGTGACGGGGTCGCCGAGGTCGGACCAGTCGGCAGGCACGAGCACGACCGGTGCACGGGAGCGGGCGCTGACCTGCAGCGGCAGCGCACCCGACAGAGCCGCGCGGACCGGGTGGCCGAGGGTGACACCGAGGACCACCACATCGGCGTTGCTGCTCATGAGGGTCAGGGCAGGCTCGACGCCGCCTTCGAGCCGGTGCAGCTGCACCCCGATGCCGGGAACGCGATCCCGAAGAAAGCCCTCTGCGTTACCGAGGTGTCGCAGGGCGGAGCTCCGTTCCTGCGCGAAGCGCGAGATCACCGTCACGACATCGACGCCGACGACCGTGCGGGCAGCCCGCGCCGCTACCCATGACAGCGCGGCCACCGACGCCGGCGAGCCGTCGTAGCCGAGCACGATCGATTCCATGTGCGACCTTCGGTATCGAGAGCTGGGTGGCGTCGAGGCTAGGCCGGACCGCGCTCCGGCGAAGGGTACAAAGTCCCTGAGGGCGCCAGTCGTGTCAGCAGCTGTTCGACGTCCTCGTTGCGACACACCTCGGTGCTCGGACGCATCGCGGTCGCCGTTCCCGCTGCGACGGCGACCCGGAGCGCGTCCCCCCGCTCCCGGCCCGTGGCGAGGGCCGAGATGAAGCCGCCGAGGAAGGCGTCGCCGGCCCCGACGGTGCTGATCACCCTGACTTCGGGAACGGGGATGAAGATCTCGGTGTCGCGCGAGATCAGGACGGCCCCCTCCCGGCCCAGGCTGAGCGCGACCAGCTCCGTGCGTTCGGCACGGATGAGCGACCGGGCGACGCCGACGAGCTCGGGAAGGGACGACCCGGGATCGATCCCGGCGAGGTGCGCCAGCTCGTCGCGGCTCGGCTTGATGAGGAAGACCCCCGCGTCGAGGGCTGCCGCCAGGGCCGGGCCCGCCGTGTCGAGGACCACCCGGCTCCCGTGACGGCCTGCGGCCTTCGACAGCTGTGAGTAGAAGTCGGTCGGCACGCCGGGCGGGAGGCTGCCGCTGGCGACGAGGTATCCCTCGCGTGGGCTCCGCTCCACCGCGATCTGCAGGCAGCGCCGCCACTCCGCTTCCGTCAGAGCCGGGCCGGGCAGGATGAACCGGTACTGGCGAGCCGTGGTGGTCTCCGTGACCGTGAAGCTCTGGCGGGTCGTCCCTCCGATGGGAACGATGACGGTATCCACGCCTTCTCGCTCGAGCAGACCGAGGTAGGTGTCAGCCGACGGCCCTCCCAGCGCGCAGATCGCCAGCGACCGTCCGTTCAGCTGTCGGATGGTTCTGCTGACGTTCACCCCGCCTCCGCCCGGATCGTACTGGGGCGGATCGCACCGCAGCTTCCGCTCCGGCTCCAGCCGGTCGATGCAGGTGGACACGTCGAGGGCGGGGTTCATGGTGAGCGTCACGATTGCTGCGGGATGCATGGCGTCCTCCTGCCCGGCCGTGACGGCGACATCAGCGTCTATCGGCGGTCGCCCCGCTCCCGGGTCTTTGGTCCCCTCCTCACGCCCGCGCCCTCGCTTGTATGGACGACGAGAGCACAGGAGAAGGCGTCATGGCGGATGCAGGGGTCATGGACCGCATCATGACCGGGACAGGAGGATCGCTCCGGTTCCTCGGCGCGGCCGACACCGTGACGGGATCGCGGTTCCTCGTCGAGCGTTCGGGTCGCCGGGTCTTGGTCGACTGCGGGCTCTTCCAGGGCTTCAAGGTGCTGCGGGCGCGCAATCGCGCGCCCTTCCCCATCGATCCGAGTTCGATCGATGCGGTGATCCTGACGCACGCCCACCTCGATCACTCCGGCTACCTGCCGGCTCTCGTCCGTGACGGCTTCGACGGCCCGATCTTCGCGAGCGAGGGCACGGCGGAGCTCTGCGGGATCCTCCTTCCCGACAGCGCCCACCTCCTGGAGGAGGAAGCGCGGGCGGCCGCCCGGGGCGGATGGTCTCGGCACGAGCATCCGCGCCCGCTCTACGACACGCACGACGTCGAGCGGGCGATGCATCTGATGGACCCGGTGGCCTTCCACGAGCCGCAGAGGATCGGCGACGAGTTCGAGTTCTCTCTCATCCGCGCCGGACACATCCTCGGCGCGGCGGGGGTCGCGCTGCGCCTCGGCGACAGAGTCGTCCGATTCACCGGCGATCTCGGACGACCGGATGACCCGCTGATGCCGCCACCGGAAGAGCTCGGGACGTGCGACATCCTGGTGACGGAATCGACCTACGGCGATCACTCCCACGGATTGGCCGATCCGCAGGTCGTTCTCGGAGAGATCGTGCGAAGGGTCGCGGCAGCCGGTGGCGTCGTTCTGATACCGGCTTTCGCCGTGGGGCGCACGGAGACGATCCTCCTTCACCTCTCTCGCCTGCGGGCGGCCGGCGACATCCCCGACATCCCGATCTTCGTCAACAGTCCGATGGCCGTCAGCGTCGTGGACGTGTATCGACGACACGCCGCGGAACACCGGATCGACCAGGCCGAACTCGATCGCATGTACGACCTCGCGACGATGATCAGGAGCGTCGACGACTCCAAGCTCCTGAATCTCCGCGGCGGTCCGATGATCATCATCTCCGCCAGCGGGATGCTGACCGGCGGCCGGGTGCTGCACCACCTCGTCGCCTACGGGCCCGACCCGAAGAACGCCATCGTCCTCACCGGATTCCAAGCGGGAGGAACACGAGGCGCTGCACTGCTCGCGGGTGCCGACACCCTCAGGATCTTCGGAAAAGACGTCGCCGTCAGCGCAGAGGTGCACCATCTGCACACCATGTCGGCTCATGCCGACGCCCGTCAGACGATCGACTGGATGAGGACCGGATCGCGGCCGAGCATGGTCTACGTCACCCACGGTGAGCCCGCGGCCGCCGATGCGCTGCGACTGCGCATCGAGCGCGAACTCCACTGGGCTGCGCGCGTCCCCGAGCAGGGGGAGAAGGTGACGATCTGAACCGTGGCCCACCCTTCGCGTCTCACCGGGCCGGGCGCCGGAGAGACTTTCGTCCCGAGGAGGGCGGCTGCGTGCGCCTATCGTGACAGCGCGGGTCGCACCCGCGCAGCCGTTTCGGACGTGTCGTGACGGGCTGCGTCATGACACCAGGCTGCCGCAGCCAGGGGAGGCGCGACCGCGACGACGGGCGTCTCCCCGTGCTGTGGCGTCTCGTGGCCGTTGCGCATCATCCCGTGGCGGGAAGAAGAGGCACGCGCCACTCCGACCGCGCGCCCCGCTCGGAGCCGGTCGTGAGCGCGTAGGTGCCCCCGCGCCGGGACGCCCGGTCTTCCAGGTTCTTCGTTCCCCCACGGCGGGTCACGTGCGGCGGCGGCCCGTGTCCGTCGTCCTCGACGATCACGGTCACAGCGCTGTCGGTCGCCTCGACCGACACGGAGGACGCCGTCGCTCCGGCGTGCCGCGAGATGTTCGCGAGGGATTCGCGGATGACGGCGACGACGTCGTCGGCGAGGTCGCCGCTCAGAACGAGGTCGACAGGACCGCGGAAGGTCAGACGGGGAGGGGAGGTCAGGGTGGGTGAGAGTTCGGTGATGACGTCGATCACCCGGTGCCTCGCCACCGGAACACCCGACTCGGGGCGGGTGCGGAGGGTGAAGATCGCCGCGCGGATGTCATTGATCGCGGCATCGATCTCGGTGACCTCGCCCTCGAGCGCGGCGGTGTGCGGACCGTCGATCGATGCCAGGGCCTGCAGCCGGATGCCGGATGCGAACAGGCGCTGGATGACATGGTCATGGAGATCCCGGGCGATTCGGGCTCGATCCTCCATCACTTCCAGTCGCTGTCGATCGCGGCGTGCCCACGCGAGGGTCACGGCGATGCCTGCCTGCGAGGCGAACTCGGACACCGCTTCGAGGTCAGCGGGAGTGAGATGGGGCCGTTCCGGGTGTCGTGCGACGAGGATGGCTCCCGTGGGGGCCTGCGTCGCCACGAAGGGTACCGCGGCGGTGGACCCGAGCACCAGGCGGCCGTCGAGGTAGGAGCGCCTGTGGCTCACGGTGGCGATCTTCCCGGTCCTCATCGCCTGCTCGGCGACCGAGGATTCCGCCGGGTGGAGGGTTCCCTCCAACTGCTCGGCGTGCTCCCCCCAGACGGCGACCACCCGATGCATCCTCCCCTCCTGCTCGGGCACCACGATCGTGACGAGGTCGGCTGCGACGACGTCGCTGAGTCCGCGGACCACGATGTCCATCGGGTCCTCGCCCGCAGGGGCGAGGAGCGCGCCGCTGATGCTCGACAGCGCACTGGCCAGTCGTCGCTGTCGCACGGCTCGCTCGAACAGGCGGGCGTTGTCTATCGCGATTCCCGCCGTGGCTGCCAGCGCTTCGATCAGTTCCGCGTCTTCGGAAGTGAATTCCCCCGCCGCGGGGTTGGTCAGGTACAGGTTGCCGAAGACCTCTTCCCTCGTACGCACCGGAACTCCGAGAAACCCGTGCATGGGCGGGTGATGCGGGGGGAAACCGACAGATCGCGGATCTTCGGCGAGGTCGCGGAGACGGATCGTGTGCGCCTCCTCGATGACGGCGCCCAGCAGACCACGTCCTTCGGGCAGGCGGCCGATGGCCTCGACCTGGGCAGGGTCTATTCCGGTATGGATGAACCGCTCCAGCCTGCCGTCGCCGCCGAGAACGCCCAGGGCCGCGTACTCCGCCTTGACGAGGGCGGCAGCGACCTCGACGATCCGATGCAGCGTGTGGTCGAGGTCGAGTTCTTCTGTCACTGCCCGGTTGGCGGCGAGCAGGCTTCTCACGCGCGTCTCCGCGGTGAGCACGCGCTGCGCGTCGGCGATCAGATCGTCGAGGGTTTTCTCGAGATGCGATCGCGAGCCGTCGAGAAAACCCGGGGAGTCACTCATGGACCGCTCCCGCCCCTGCGTCCGCTGGAGACCTCAGGCTACTCCGCCGCAGGTGCGGCGACAAGGCGCGGGCTGCACCCGCGGCGATCACCGCCCATCGCAGGACCAACGACCCGGGCGGCCGAGGGGCGGAGGTGCACGATGACCTCGCCCCCCGAGGAAAGAGAAGCTCACCATGGCCACGAAGACGGAGCACGATCTCATCGTCAAGACGGACTTCGAAGCGGAGCTGGAAGGGAATCCCGACCTGGATGCCGCCGAGATCGGCGTCTCCGTGCGTGGCGGCGCGGTCACGCTCTCCGGCGAGGTGGCGACGAACGCCGAGCGACGGGCAGCGACGAAGGCGGCGCTTCGGGTCCGCGGCGTTCGCACGCTCGTCGATGCGCTGACGGTGCATCCGCGGACCAAGTGGCCGGTGACGCAAGCGGACGTCGCCAAAGAGGTCGAGCGCGCCCTGCGTGCGGCGACCACCGTGCCCGACTCGGTGCAGGCGATCGTCCACGGCCATGACGTCACCCTGATCGGGGAGGTGCGGGGAAACTCCGAGCGCTACGCCGCGACGCGGGCCGTGCAGCTCCTCCGGGGCGTCTCCACCGTCGACAACATGATCACTCTGCGGGAGCGTCCGGCCAGCGCGGACACCGAGGATCGCATTCGGCGAGCGATATCGCGAAAAGCACTGCTCCAGGCGCGACAGATCGATGTCGCGGTGATGGGCACGACGGTCACCCTCACCGGCACCGTTTCCACCTGGACCGAGCGCGAGGAAGCGGCACGTGCCGCGTGGGCTACGCCGCACGTCACCGATGTCGACAATCGGCTCATCGTCCCGTCGGCCTGATCGGGGTGCCGGCGTTGGTGGCTGATGATCACCGCGGCGGACACCCGCTCCTCTGGGGCTCGCTCGGCCTGATCGGCGCGTGGCTGGCTCTCTCCATCGGCCTCGGGGTGGCGTTGCCTCGCGCCGGGCAGGTCGGCTCCACCGTCCTCACGGTCATCCTCGTCCTCTTCGGCCTGACGCTTCTCGTCTGGTCGGCGGTGGCCCTGACGCGCTCGCTTCGCTGGTGGTCGCTCGCCGTCATCCCTGCCCTTGTCGTCCTGCTCGCGTCGGGGGTTTACAGCTCGTCCATCGCGCTCGCCGCGGCTCACCCGCCCCACCCCGTCCGGCCGGGCACACCCGACGGTGCACAGGAGGTGCGCTTCTTCTCGGAGGCGGGAGTGATGTTCGCGGGATGGTTCCTCGCCGGAGACAACGGAGCGGCGGTGATCGTGAGACACGGCGCCGGGTCGACGGCCAATGACGTCGAGGCGCATGCTCGGGTCTTGAACGAGGCGGGTTTCAGCGTTCTCGCCACCGACGCACGGGGTCACGGTCTCAGCGAAGGACACGGCATGGAGCTGGGCTGGTACGGCGACGAGGACATCACCGCGGCCGTGGACGAGGTGCTCGGCCGCGCGCACCCGCCCATCGCCGCCGTCGGCGTGCTCGGACTGTCGATGGGGGGTGAGGAAGCGATCGGTGCGGCCTCGTCCGACCCCCGCATCCGCGCTGTCGTGGCGGAGGGGGCGACCGGGAGGGTTGCGGCGGACAAATGGTGGCTTTCGGAGACCTACGGGCTGCGCGGGAGCCTGCAGAATCTGCTGGATGCCGGCACGTTCACTCTCACCGATCTACTCAGCCCCGCCGAGATGCCGGGTTCTCTCGACGACGCCGCTCGCATGCTCCCGCAGCACACCGAGGTGCTGATGATCGCTGCGGGAACGGTAGCCGACGAACAACTCGTCGCCGAACGCCTGGCGGCCGCCGCTCCTTCGCAGATATCGGTGTGGGTGGCGTCGGGTGCCGACCATACCGGCGCCCTGACCACCGACCGTCACCAGTGGCGTGAGCGAGTGATCGCGTTCTACCAGGACGCGTTGCTCACCCCCCGAGGGGATCGGTGACGGGCCAGCGGATCAGGGTGCGCCACCGCGCGGGATCAGGCTCGACCTCGGGGTCGCTCAGATACTGCTCCCAACAGACCGGCCCCGGTGTCAACCCGACCGCGTCGCAGTGTCGCTGCACCGCCGCGTAGGTCTGATGCATGGTGTCGTAGGACCCCTCATGGATCACCTCTGCGACCAGGCCCGCCGGGAGCTCCCCGGGGTGGACGTTCCCCTGCGGGCGCACCGTCCCCGCAACGGGAAAGCCCGCCTCGACGTCGACGGTCGTGTCGGGTGCCCCGTAGTACTTTCCGAACGGCGGTCCGATCGGGGCCGTCCCCTGCTCCTCCAAAGCTCTGGCTGTCTCGGTGTAGGCCGCGGCGAAGAAGTCGGTCAGTTCCGACATCGCCACGCGTCGGCGAACACCCGCCGTGAGCTCAGCGTCGTGCCGGACGACGCGCACATCGTCAGACACGGTCGCCACCCGCTGTCGTCGTCTCCGGCGTCGACGATGTGCCGCGGCGCGGGCGGTGGCGGACGATCATCACCGGACAGGCCGCGTGCGAGGCGCACACCGCGCTCACAGACCCGAGGAAGAGGCTGCCGATCCGACTGCGGCCGTGTGAGCCCAGCACCAGCATCGCCGCGTGCTCCGACGCGTCGACGAGCGTGTGCTCGGCCGTGCCGCGGCGCGTCCCGGTGGTCAGCCACGGTGGCGGCCCCGCCGGGAAGATCTCCAGGGCAGCGCGGGACGCGAGATCGCGTGCCAGCGCCTCGTAGTCCGTGCCGTCGTCGGGCGTGGGGGCGTCTCCCCAGATCAGACCCGGATCGTCCCAGACGGCCATGGCATGCACGGGCAGCCCCAGTTTCGGGGCGATCTCGACCGCATATTCCAGCGCAGCGGCGGCGGATTCCGAGCCGTCGACCCCCACGAGGATCCCCGGTTGCGACCAGGGGAGGGACTCTTCACCCTCGGCGGGTGGTACCGCGGTGTCGGTCTGGGAGGCGCGCATGCGGCCATCGTCGTGCGCGATCCGTTCTCCTCGGGGGTCGAAGGTCCCACCGGCGCGCGTGAGGGAACGAGCAGACTCCCTCCATCAGCCTGAGGAGGACCAGTCGTGAAAGCAGCAGTCGTCAGTCGTGCCGGTGCGTCGGCGCAGGTGGAGGAGCTTCCGGTTCCCGAACCGGGGCCCGGTCAGGTGCTCCTGCGCGTCGAGACGTGCGGGCTGTGCCACACCGACATCCATGCGATGAACGGCGATTGGCCGGTGGCCGCGACCTTCCCGCTGATCCCCGGACACGAGGCGGTGGGGATCGTCGAGGGGCACGGTGCCGGCGTGACCGAGCCTCGAGTGGGCCAGCGCGTTGCCTTGCCGTGGCTCGGACGGGCATGCGGTCGCTGCCGCTACTGCATCGATGGGCGCGAGAATCTCTGCGTCAGCCAGGCGAACACGGGATTCTCGGTGTCGGGCGGATACGCCGAATACCTGGTCGCCGACGCGCGCTTCGTCGTTTCCGTCCCCGACGGCGTTCATCCCGTGGATGCCGCGCCGCTCACCTGCGCGGGGGTGACGACGTATGCGGCCGTGAAGAACGCCCGTGTTCGACCGGACGAGACCGTGGCGATCTTCGGCGTCGGGGGACTCGGGCATCTGGCTGTGCAGTACGCCCGGTTGGTCGGGGCCAAGGTGATCGCTGTCGACGTCACCGGCGACAAACTCGCGCTCGCTGAAGATCTGGGTGCCGATCATGTCGTGAACGCATCGACGGACGATCCGGTGGCGATGATCGCGGAACTCGGCGGCGCGGACGTCGCGATCGTGCTCGCCGTTGCACCGAAGGTGACTCGCCAGGCATTCGACGCCCTCAATCGCGGGGGACGCCTGGTGCTGGTGGCGTTGCCCGCGGGCGGGGAGTACACCCTGCCGGTGTTCGAAACCGTCCTTCGCGGGATCAGCGTCATCGGCTCGATCGTGGGGACGCGGCAGGATCTTGCGGAAGTCTTCGATCTGCATGCCGCAGGAAGGACACGGGTGATCGCCGAGGAGCGGGATCTCGAGGACGTCAACGAGGCGGTGGAGGAAGTCCTCACCGGGCGGGTGCCGGCACGACTCGTCTTCGCCTACCACACCGCCGACCTGCTGCCGCGGACGGCGTCGACGACGTCGGGCTGACGTTCAGGGCGGCCGCCGGTCAGTGGTTGTCGCCCGAGACGTCGATCAGGACTTTGCCGATCGCCCCGTTCTCGACAGCGTCGTGGGCTGCCGCGGTGTCGTCGAGGCCGAACCACGTGAGGGGGAGCCCGGCGTCCTCGCCGACGGGAAGGGCGCCGTCGCGAAGCGCCGCAGTGATGTCCTCGACCGCCGCCGTCAGCGCGCGCTCGCCCACGGTGTACATGAGCAGGCCCTGGAACCGGATGTTCTTCGCGAAGGTCGGCACGACGGGGATGATCGCCTCGTCACCGCCGTTGTCGGCGTAGTACGCGATGCTTCCGTGATTGGCGATGACGTCGGTGTCGAGTGCGAAGTTGTGGGCCGGTGATACCTCGACGATCTGCTCGACCCCGCCAGGAGCGATCTCGAGGATGCGACGGGCCGTGTCTTCGCGGCGGTAATTCACCGTCTGGTGCGCGCCCGCGTCGCGGGCGAGCGTGGCCTTCTGGTCGCTGGAGACCGTGGCGATGACGGTGGCCCCGGCCCAGCGCGCCAGTTGGATGGCCGCGTGGCCGACGGCGCCCGCGCCGCCGGCGACGAGAACGGTGCGCCCGGCCAGTGCGCCGGCGGAGAGGCGCTCGGGACCGTCTTCGTGAATGGTGAGGGCGCGGTGCGCGGTCATCGCGGGAACACCGAGGCCGGCGGCGACATCGAAACCGATGTCTTCAGGAAGAGGAACGGCGCGTGCGGCGGGAACGACCGTGTACTCCTGGGCGGTTCCCGTCGGTCGCTCGTGCTGCGCGAGATAGATCCAGACGCGTTCACCCACGGAGGGCGCGTCGACGCCGTCGCCGACGGCGTCGACGACGCCGGCGCCGTCCTGGTTGGGGGTCACCTCGCCGAAGGCCGTGGCGGCCGTCCCCGTTCGACGAGCCTTCCAATCGGTCGGATTCACGCCGGAGACGGCGACGCGGACGCGCACCTCGCCCGGTCCAGGCTGCGGAATGCTTCGCTCCACGACGTGGAGAACGGAGGAGTCGCCGGCGCGGGAGTACACGATCGATCGCATGCGACCTTCAACGCGCGTACGGGCCTCGCCCATTCCCCCTCAGCGATTCGCCCACAGGGCCCACGCGACGAGGGCGGGTTGGAGGAGCAGGCGGATGAATCGTGCGCGGTCGGTCCGCAGCATCGGGGCGGGACGGCCGGTGCGCCACTGGTGGACGTTGCCGGGGAGGACGGCCACGAAGAACGCGGCGACGAGCCATCCGACGCTGCGTTCCCGGGGGATCGTGGCGACCGCGCCGGCGAGCAGGAGTTCGGCGACGCCCGAGCCCACCACGATGGCGTCTTTGCTCAGTCCGGTCATCCGGGTCGACCAGTCGGGCACCACGATCCGGTACCCGCGCCGGCCCCAGGTGAGGTGGGAGATCCCGGCGGCCGCCAGGAGCGCGGCGAGGAGCCATCGTGCGCCGGTGCGCAAGAGTTCCACGGAACGGGATCTGCCGGTTATCGGTAGTTGACGAACTGCAGGTCGACGTCGAGGTCGGCGGCCTTCAGAAGGCGCTGGACCTCCTGCAGATCATCGCGAGACTTCGACTGCACGCGCAGCTCGTCGCCCTGGATCTGCGACTTCACCGACTTCGGGCCCTCATCACGGATGATCTTGCCGATCTTCTTGGCGTTCTCCTGCGAGATGCCTTCCTTGAGGGTCGAGACGATGCGGTACTCCTTGCCGCTGGCCGTCGGCTCTCCCGAGTCGAGGCTCTTCAGCGAGATGCCGCGCTTGATGAGCTTCGTCTGGAAGACGTCGAGCACCGCCTTGGCGCGCTCCTCGGAATTCGCCTTGATGAGGATCGCCTCGCCGCTCCACTCGATGGAGGCGTCGGTGCCCTTGAAGTCGTAGCGCTGCTCGACCTCTTTACGCGCCTGGTTCAGGGCGTTGTCGGCTTCCTGCCGATCGATCTTCGAGACGATGTCAAAACTTGAGTCGGCCATGCCGGGAGTCTAGCGAGCCCTTTTGCCGCCGATTCGGGAAGCCCTCGGCGATCGCGAAGCCGCACGGGGAGAATCTCGGAAACAACAACAATTCCCGCCTGTAGGTGTAAGCGCTTCCAAACCTGAAGCACGGGTCTGTCGTTGTGGCTGCGGCACAATTCCGGCGGCGGAACGGTCACAGGATGGTATCGACCGACTCGTGGGATTGCGAACGACGTGCGACTGACGCAAACTGTAAGCGCTTGCAACACGAGCTGGCGACAAGGGAGCCGCCTCCCGCGGACCTGTCGCCCTCCCCAAAGAAAGAGGCGAACACCGATGAAGGTGATGAACAAGCGTGCGCTGGGTCTCAGCGCATTCCTGGTCGGCGGAGCCGTTGTGCTCGCCGGCTGCGCGGGCGGCGGCGGTGGCGAGAGCTCCGGTGGCGCCGACAACGGTGGCGACTCCGGTGCCGCCGAGAACACCCTGACGGTCTGGGTCGACGCTGACCGCGAGCGCGCCCTCCAGGATGTCGCAACCGCCTTCGAAGAGGAGAAGGGCATCGCCGTCGACCTCGTCGTGAAGGAGTACGAGGACATCCAGCAGGACTTCATCACCCAGGTCCCGAGCGGTGAGGGCCCCGACATCACCATCGGTGGTCACGACTGGACCGGCGCCTTCGTGCAGGACGGCGTCGTCGCGCCCGTCGAGCTCGGCGACAAGGCCGCTGAGTTCGAAGAGGTCGCCATCGCGGCGGTCACCTACGACGGCAACACCTACGGCCTGCCCTACGCGATCGAGAACATCGCGCTGGTCCGCAACGCCGACCTCGTTCCCGAGGCGCCCACGAACTTCGACGACATGATCGCCAAGGGCACCGCGGCCGGTACGCAGTACCCGTTCGTGGTGGGCCTGAACCCGCAGAACTCCGACCCGTACCACCTGTACCCGTTCCAGACCTCCTTCGGGAACTCGGTCTTCGCCCAGAACGCGGACGGCTCGTACGACGCCGCCAACCTCACCATCGGTGACGAGGCCGGTCAGCAGTTCGCGACGTGGCTCGGCCAGCAGGGTGCCGCGGGCGTGTTCAACCTCAACCTCGACGGCGACCTCGCCAAGGAGGCCTTCAACGCCGGCCAGGCGCCGTTCTTCCTCACCGGTCCCTGGAACATCGCCGACGCGGTGGACGCGGGGGTCAACGTCGCCGTCGACCCGATCCCGTCGGCCGGTGGCCAGACCGCCCGTCCGTTCGCGGGTGTGCAGACCTTCTTCCTCAGCTCGCAGTCGGAGAACGCCCTCGCAGCGAACGAGTTCCTCGTGAACTACATCGCCACCCCCGAGGTTCAGACTGCGCTGTTCGAGGCCGGCGGTCGTGCCCCCGCGCTCACCGAGTCCTTCGAGGCGGCGCAGGCCGACCCGATCGTCGCCGGCTTCGCATCGGTGGGTGCCGAGGCTGTGCCGATGCCGAGCATCCCTCAGATGGGTGCCGTGTGGGATGACTGGGGCACCACCGAGGTCGCCATCATCCAGGGTTCCGACCCGGTCTCCAGCTGGACGACCATGGCCGAGAACATCCAGGGCAAGATCGGCTGATCGCCTTCGGCGGGGGTGTCGCTCACGCGGCATCCCCGCCGAACCCCTTTCCCCTGACAGATCGACCGCGCCGTCGATCGTCCGCCAAGGAGCCTCGATGACGATTCCGACACTCGACACCGACGACCGCGCGTCCGATCGTCGCGCCGATCCGGCCACGGAGAAGCGCCGCCGGCGCGCCGCGGCCTTCGCCGACGCCGCGTCGGCCGGCTGGAAGGTCTGGCTGTTCAAGATCGTCGCCCTGGGCATCGTCGACGCGATGGCGATCTACGCGATCCTCGTGCTCGTCGTCCAGGAGCAGTGGGTCATCGCCGTGGCCATCGCGGTCGGCGTGGTCGTCCTCAACGCGATCTACCTCATCCCGGGACTCCTCCCGGCCAAGTACCTCGCGCCCGGTCTGGTGTTCCTCTTCATCTTCCAGATCTTCGTCGTGCTCTACACCGTCTACATCGCGTTCACCAACTACGGGTCGGGGCACAACTCCGACAAGGAAGACGCGATCACCTCCCTCCTCCAGCAGTCGCAGACGCGCGTGGAGGACTCCGCCACGTACCCGGTGCAGATCGCCACCCGCGACGGGGAGTTCTTCCTCGTCGTGGAGGACCCCGAGACCGGAGACCTCAGCGTCGGCGGCAACGAGATGCCGCTGGAATCGATCTCCTCGCCCGAGGCTGCGGGCTACGACGTGCTCGACTTCTCGCAGATCCTCGCCAATCAGGCCGAGATCGGCGCGTTGACCGTCCCGCTCGACGACGATCTCAACGACGGCTACCTGCGCACCACCGACGGTTCGAACGCCTACCTGTTCCAGTCGAGTCTGGAGTGGGATCCCGTCGCCGACACCATGACCGACACCGAAACGGGTGTGGTCTACCGCGACATCGGCACCGGTGCCTTCACCGCCGACGACGGAACCGAGATCCTTCCGGGATGGCAGGTCTGGGTCGGCGGGGAGAACTTCGTCCGCGCCGTGACCGAGGAATCCATCCGTGGCCCGTTCATCGCGGTCCTGGTCTGGACCTTCGTCTTCGCCTTCCTCTCGGTGGCGACCACCTTCGTCCTCGGGCTCTTCCTCGCCGTCGTCTTCAACGACCCGAAGATGAAGAGCCGCAAGTACTACCGGGTCATCCTCATCCTCCCGTACGCGTTCCCGGCGTTCCTGTCGGCCCTGATCTGGGCGGGCATGTTCAACCAGGACTTCGGGTTCATCAACCAGGTGCTCCTCGGCGGCGCCTCCATACCGTGGTTGCTCGACCCCATACTCGCGAAGGTCGCGATCCTCATCGTCAACCTCTGGCTCGGCTTCCCCTACATGTTCCTGGTGTGCACGGGTGCGCTGCAGTCGATCCCCGATGACATCCAGGAGGCGGGTCGCGTCGATGGTGCGGGCGTGTGGCAGGTCTTCCGCCACATCAAGTTCCCGCTCCTCCTGGTCTCGGTCGCCCCGCTGCTGATTTCGTCGTTCGCGTTCAACTTCAACAACTTCAACATCGTCTACATGCTCACCAACGGCGGGCCGAGGTTCGCCGACGCGTCGATCAACGTCGGCGCCACCGACATCCTGATCTCCATGGTCTACAAGGTGGCCTTCGTCGGTGCCAACCGCGATTACGGGCTCGCGAGCGCGTTCTCGATCATCATCTTCATCCTGGTCGCCGTCATCTCCTACGTGAGCTTCCGACAGACCAAGGTCCTCGAGGAGCTGAACTGAGATGGCACTGAACTCCAATCCGCTGACCTCGCAGCCCGCCCCGGCTCTCGCGGAGGCCCTCGCCGACGATCGCCGCGGCGCTGCCGCGGCGGAGAAGGCCGCGCCCACCCCGCGGCGACCGTTCGGTCGCTGGTTCCGCGAGACCGGATGGCGCCACATCATCGGCATCGTCATGCTGCTGTTCTGCGCGTTCCCGCTCGCCTACGTGCTGTCGGCGTCACTCAACCCCGGCGGCACGCTGCTGACGGCGAACAGCCTGTTCTCCACCTTCGACCTGGGCGCCTACTTCCGGCTCTTCGAGAACCCGTCGCAGCCGTACGGCGCGTGGTTCGTCAACACGCTCGTGATCGGACTCGCCACGGCATTCGGCACGGTGCTGCTCGGCGCCCTCGCGGCGTATGCGTTCTCGCGCATGCGCTTCACGGGCCGCCGGTTCGGCCTCCTCACCCTGCTGCTGGTGCAGATGTTCCCGCAGCTGCTGGCCTTCGTGGCGATCTTCCTGCTCATGTCGGCGATCGCCGACATCTTCCCGGCGCTGGGCCTGAACTCCCAGCTCGGGCTGATCATGGTCTACCTCGGTGGTGCGCTCGGGGTGAACACGTACCTCATGTACGGGTTCTTCAACACCGTGCCGGCGTCCATCGACGAGGCGGCGAAGATCGACGGCGCCGGCCATGCCCGCATCTTCTTCACGATCATCCTGCGCCTGGTCGCGCCGATCCTCGCCGTCGTCGGGCTGCTGTCGTTCCTGGCGACGACGAACGACTTCGTCATCGCGTCGGTCGTGCTCTCCGACCCCGACAAGCAGACGCTCGCCGTCGGTCTCTACCAGTTCGTCTCGCAGGAGACCGCGCGCAACTGGAGCGTCTTCGCCGCGGGTGCGGTCCTGGCCGCCATCATCCCCGTCGCGCTGTTCCTCGCCCTGCAGCGCTTCATCGTCGGCGGCCTCACCGCCGGCAGTGTGAAGTGACCGGATGACGGTGCACACCGATCCCACGCGATTCACCGCGCTCAGCCGCGGCCTTGCAGCCGGGGTGGAGGAGCGCGACGGATTGATCGGCCTCGTCCTTCTCGGCTCGGCATCGGACGACGCGGCGCATCGCCGCGACGAATGGTCTGATCACGATTTCTTCGCCCTGATCGCCGACGGTCGCGGACAGGAGGTCCGGCCCGACCTGACGTGGCTGCCCGATCAGGACCGACTCGCCGTGACCGCGCGCGAGGGCGAGATCGGGTTCGTCGCCGTGTACGACGACGGGCATGTGTTCGAGTTCGCCTTCTCGGAGGCCGTGGAACTGGAGGGCGCGGTCGCGGGGGAGGCCACCGTCGTCGTCGACGACGACCGGGGCACGACGGCCGACCTTATCGCGCGCGCCCGCGCGAACGCAGCCGCACGCGATCGGTTCGATCCCGTCAACGACGCCGCGCTCGTCTTCGTCAAGCTCCTGCTCGGCACCGGCCGGGCACGTCGTGGTGAGGTGCTCAACGCGGGGCAGTTCGTGCGCGGTGCGGCGGTCATCCATCTGGTCCGCGCGATCCGCGGTCGCTTCGGCGAGCGGTCGACGGCGCGTCGCGACATCATCGATCCGCTTCGCCGGTTCGAGCGCGACTTCCCCGAGTGGGGCGCCCGCATCGCCGAGGCGACGTCGGCGCCGGTCGAAGACGCCGCACGCGAGCTGTACGCGCTGGCCCGCGAGATCCTCGAGCCCGGCTGGGACGCGTTCCCGGTGCGCGCGGCGGACGCGGTGGCCCGCCGACTCGGCTTCTGAGGCTCAGCCGCGCGAGACCACGCGCCAGCGGAAGGTGTTCGTCAGCTCGTAGCTCCCGTCCACCCTCCGAAACGGTTCCGCCGCCGTCCCGATGATTCCGCAGAGCTCGCCGATCGTCGCCTCGTCCTCACCGAGCAGCACGGTCGTCGCGAGGTCGCCGGCGTCGGCGGCCCGCACCCGCACCTCGACCTCGCCCTGCGAGACCAGACGGAAGTCCGCCGCGTCCAGCGCGAGATCGAGAGGGGACGGGTGCGGGGGCCCCGAGGGAGCCGGCGCAGCCTCGAGGGCCTGCTCGATGACCGCCAGGTCGCTCCGCCCGGTGTCGTCCCATTCCGCGATGCCGAGCAGACCCCCCGGCCGCAGCACGCGTGCGCACTCGAGGACCGCGTGATCGAGCTCGTCGGTGAGGTGCAGGACCGTGACCGCGGTCACGACATCGAACGAGTCATCCTCGAAGGGGAGGGCGGCGGCATCCGCCTCCCGCGCGTCGCCGTGTCGGGCGGCGATCGCAACCATCCCCCGCGCGGAGTCGACCCCGATCGCCCGCGCTCCGGCCGCGGCCAGCTCGGCGAGGAACTCGCCCGAGCCGCAGCCGACGTCCAGCACCCGCGTGCCCGGGCCGATGGCGCACGCGGTGATGAGCGCCTGTCGCGCGGGCGCCGACACTCCGCCCCACCGTGCGGCCCATCCGTCCGCGAGGGCGGACCACCCACCGTCCTCCGTCACGGGCGCCACCCTATCCTCCGTGGCCCGTCGATCAATGTCGCTCATCCTTCGCGACCCGTCGAATTCTGTCGCTTCCCGGCTCCGTGGGCCGCAATTCTTGACGGGTCGGCGTGAGGAGTGGACGGGGTCGTCCCGCGTGAGGAGTGGGCGAGGTCGCGCGGCGTGAGGAGTGGGCGAGGTCGTCCGGCGTGAGAGGCGGGCGACGCTCCCGCGCCGCACAACCCGCCCGCGGGCGGCGAGAGGTTCGTAGACTGTCCCGAGACCAGGCGAGGAGAGTGCATGAGCCCGCTGACCGAGAGCGACATCCACACGTCGTTCGTGAACGCCCGTCCCGAAGAGCTGCAGGTGATGGCCCTGCCGAACGACTTCGTGCTGACCGACTGGGATCATCTCGACTTCCTGGCCTGGCGCGACCCGCGCACGCGTGGGCGCGCCTATGTGATCGCCGAGGTCGACGGCGAGGCCGTCGGTGTGCTGCTGCGTGCCGCCGAGGGCACCTCGTCGGCGCGTTCGGCGATGTGCAACCTGTGCCACACGATGCAGCCCGCCGATCAGGTCGCGCTCTTCACCGCGCGCAAGGCCGGCGAGGCGGGCCGCAACGGCGACAGCGTCGGCACCTACATGTGCGCCGACCTGTCGTGCCACGAGAACGTCCGGCTGGCCGCCCCCCTTGCACCGAGTGAGATCCGCGCGAGCGTCGACCGGCGCATCGACGGCACGCGTCGGCGCACCGAGGCCTTCGTCGAGAGCGTCGCCCAGCACGCGCGGAGCCGGTCGTGAGCCGCGCCGTCGTCATCGGCGACGCCCTCATCGACGAACTGCGCGACGACCACGGCGTCCGCGAATTCGTCGGCGGCGCCGCGCTGAATGTGGCCGTCGGTCTCGCACGCCTCGGCGTGCCCGCGACCCTCATCGCGATGGTCGGCGACGACGAAGCAGGTGGCCGCATCCGGTCGTACCTCGACGACTTCGGGGTCGAGCTGCTCTCGACACCGTCGCTGCGCGGCTCGTCGCGCGCGGTGAGCACGCGCAGCGGCGGAGGCGAGCCGACCTACGTCTTCAACGACGCCGCCCAGCATCGCGCGGTGCACCTCGGTGCCGCCGAGCGGGCCGCCCTCGATGCGGCATCCGTCATCGCGATCAGCTGCTTCCCGTTCGACGACGTCGCCCAGACCCTCGCGCTGTCGCAGGCCGTCCGCGCGTCAGGCGCCCCACTCGCGATCGACGTCAACCCCCGCGAGGGGATGATGCACGACCGCGCGGAGTTCGTCCGCGGCTTCGAGCAGCTCGCCGCGGGCGCGGCGCTGGTCAAGATCGGCGAAGACGACGCCGAGCTGCTCTACGGGGAACCCCTCGACGCCCTGCGCGCGCGACTCGTCGACGCCGGCGCGGCCGCGGTCCTGGCCACACAGGGACGCGCGGGTGCCACCATCGAGGCGGGGGCGGATGTCGTCACCCGCCCGATCTCCGATCTGCCGGGTCGCATCGTCGACACCATGGGCGCGGGCGACGCGGCCTTCGCGACCATCATCGCCGCCATGATCGACGGTGTTCCCGCCGATTCCGAGGCGTGGGGTGAGGCGCTGCAGAGGGCCATGGATGTCGCTGCCGCAACCTGCCGCTTCGAGGGCGCGCTCCTGCGCCTTCCCTCGGCGCTGACCGCCCCCGACCTCGATCGCCTCGGAACCTGAGGGGCGCAGCGCAGGCATCCGGGGTGGATTTTTTCGACGCCCGTCGGGGGTCTAGACTTGTTTCTCGCGCCTCCGGTCGACTGCACAAGCCGGGCGGGTGCGCACTTGGCGAGTTACCCAAGCGGCCAAAGGGATCTGACTGTAAATCAGCCGGCGTAGCCTTCGGGGGTTCGAATCCCTCACTCGCCACCCAGAGAGCCCGGCTTCGGCCGGGCTCTTGTCGTTCTCGCTCCTGCCGGGCCGCCTGACACGTCCGCCCGCGCGTGCCAGGATGGGCATGCGTCAACGAGAGGACCGAGATGACACAGCCCCAGCCGCACGAGACGCCCGCGTCCGCCGGATCGCAGGCCACGGATGACCCGGGTCGGTCACCCCTCATCCGTGCCGCCATCTGGGTGGCGATCGGCGCTCTCATCGCAGCGGCGATCGTCTGCGTCGTCTGGGTGCTGATCGGGCCGGAGAACGGCATCGTCGCGCGCGCGTTCCTGACCGTGCTGCTGCTCGCCGGCTTCGCCGGCGCGGCGATCCTCGACGCGAATCTCGCTCCCAACCGGCCGGCATGGCTGGCACTGGCGAGCATGGGTGTGTGGGTCGTGACGCTGCTGATCGGGGCGGTGATGATCTGGATGCCGGAGCGCTTCCCCTACTCGGGATTCGGCCGCTTCGTGTCGTTCCTCCTCATCGTGCTGATCCTGCAGCTGGCACTGCTGCACATCCGCCTGCTCCTGAAGGCCCTCGCCCGCAACCGCACCACCTTCACCTCCGTGATCGCGATCGTGACGATCGTGCTCGTGATCGCCCTTGCGATCATGCTGGTGATCCCGCTGATGCTGTCGGAGTACGCGCAGCTGGGCGACCTCTACTGGCGCTTCGTCGTCTCCATCACGATCCTCGCCGCCGTGGGTACCGCGCTTCTCCCGCTGATCAATGTGCTCTTCGCGCCGCGTCGGCCGCGGCCTGTCGCCCCGACGTACCCGGGTTACGCGGGATACCCCGGCGCGGATGCGCAGCAGACCGGCGTCATCCCCGCCTGGGCCCCCCACGCCCCCCAGGGCCAGACCTGGCCGGGACAGGCCCAGGCCGCCTGGCAGCCGCAGGCCGGATGGCAGGGGCAGAACGCTCCGCAGCCTTTCGCGCCGACCTCCGCCGCCCCGACCCCTGCGGCCCCCGCGCCCGCAGTTCCCGTCGCCGCCGCTTCCGCGCCGTCCGCTCCCCGTGCCACCGCCTCTGAGGACGACGCCGCCGCAGCCGATGTCACAGAGGGGGCACCTGCTCCGGCGTCCGCTGCGCCGGTGTCCGCGGCATCCTCTCCCGGCGCCCCGGCACCCACCGACGGGGAGCTTCTCCCGTGGCCGATGTACGCCGACGGCCGCACGCCGTTGCCGATGCTTCCCGACGGCAGCCCCGACTGGCAGGCCTACCAGACCGGCCGACCCTCGCCGGGAGCCCAGTCGTTCGTGCCGATCGCACCCGAGCAGGCGTCGCAGCCGACGTTCCCGCCGCCGGTGCCGGGCGCCCAGGGCCCGGGAGGAGCACAGGCCTCTCACGGTACGCAGGGCTACGAGGGCTTCCCGCCCCCGCCGCCGCTTCCGCCGCGCAACTAGTCAGCCGAGCATCTCCCGCGCGGCCATCGCGGCGTTGTGCCCGCCGATCCCGCTGACCGCGCCGCCGCGCTGGGCGCCCGAGCCGCACAGCAGGATGCGTTCGTGCGCGGTGGCCACACCCCACCGCGATGCGGGGGTCGACAGGTCGGCGTCATCGTCCGCCCACGGCCAGGCGAGTCCGCCGTGGAAGATGTCGCCCCCGGCCATCCGCAGCGCCTCCTCCAGGTCGGCGGTCGTTCGCACCTCCACGCACGGCGATCCGTCAGGCGCGGTGTACAGACAGTCCTCGATCGGTTCTGCGAGCACGGCATTCAGTGACGATGACGCCGCGGCGAGTGCGTCCGCCCGGGCAGCGTCGGCGTCGCGGCCGGCGACCAGACGGTGGGGCACCTGAAGCCCGAAGAGGGTCAGGGTCTGCGCCCCCTCGGACCGCAGCTGCGGTCCGAGGATCGAGGGATCGGTCAAGGAGTGGCAGTAGATCTCCGCCGGCAGCGGATCGGGGAATTCGCCCGCTGAGGCGGCGGCGTGCGCAGCGTCGAGCTGGCTCAGGGTCTCGTTGATGTGGAAGGTGCCCGAGAAGGCCGCCTCAGCTGACACCTCGCTGTCGCGCAGGCGGGGAAGCCGCCGGAGCAGCATGTTGACCTTCACCTGCGCGCCCTCGGGCGCGATGCCGGCGTTCTCGGCCGCGGCGCCCCCCGCTCGCAGCAGGTCGGTCAGCACCGCGGGTCCTGCGCCCATCAGCACCAGCCGGCCCCGCAGGGTCTCGCTTCGCCCGTCGGGACCCGCTACGCTCACCTCGCCGTCGGGATCGATGGCGGTGACCTCGGCGCCCGTGCGGACCTCTGCGCCGGCGTCGCGGGCGGCTCGGGCGAGCTCGGCGCTGACCCGTCCCATTCCGCCGACGGGCACGTCCCAGTCCCCGGTGCCCCCGCCGATGACGTGATAGAGGAAGCAGCGGTTCTGAGCGAGGCTCGCGTCGTCGGCTGTGGCGAACGTGCCGATGAGCCCATCCGTCAGGGCGATCCCGCGGGCGAGGTCGGTCTCCAGCGAACGACGCAGCATCTCGCCCAGGGGTCGGTCGACGACATCCGTCCAGAGCTCGTCGTCGTCGACGAGCGAGCGCACCTGGGTGCGGGGGCGGAGGGGCTCGGTCATCGTGGGGAAGACCCGGCGGGCGAGCGGGAGGAGCCTGTCGCCGAAAGCGGCGAAGCGATCGGCCTCGGCGGGGTCGCCGGTCGTCCGGACGAAGCTGCGCGTCGTGGCCGCCGCGTCGCCCCGATCGATGAGGATGCCGCGAGAGGGATCGGCGGGAGAGGGCGTGTAGGAGGAGTAGCGCCGGCGCCGAAGGTCGATCCGAAGTCCGAGGTCGTCGATGATCGCGCGGGGGAGCAGGCTCACGAGGTACGAGTACCGCGACAGGCGGGCAGCCACCCCCGGCCAGGGTTCCTCCGACACGGCGGCTCCGCCGACGTGGTCGAGTCGCTCGAGGACGACGACGCGGTGACCTGAGCCGGCGAGGTACGCGGCGGCGACGAGGGCGTTGTGACCGCCGCCGACGATCACGACATCGTGCGTAGCGGCATCCCGGGGGAGAGGCATGGCTCCACCGTAGAGGCGCTCGCCGACCTACGCATGGATCCTGGCGACGAAACCGCCGCGGTAGCGTGAGGGGCATGACGCTTGCCGCGCAGCTGCACGATCTGGCCGTCGACCTCGCCCGGGAGGCGGGGGAGCTCGCCCGTCGCCGCCGCACCGAGGGCGTCGCGATCGCGGCGACGAAGTCGGCCCTCGCCGACATCGTCACCGAGGCCGACCGCGAGGTCGAGGAGCTGATCCGCGATCGGCTCCGCCGCGAGCGCCCGGGTGACGGTTTCCTCGGCGAGGAGTCGGGTGCAGCGCCGGTGTCGCACGGCGGTGACTCCGACGTCACCTGGGTCATCGATCCGATCGACGGCACCGTCAACTACGCCTACGGCATCCCCTCGTACGCCGTCAGCGTCGCCGCCGTCGCGGGCGGGAGCGACCCGGAGCACTGGGACGCCCTCGCCGGCGCCGTCTTCAACCCCGCGAGCGGGGAGCTCTTCCATGCCACCCGCGGCGAGGGTGCGTGGCTGAACGGGGCGCGCCTGACGGTCAACGCCGAACCGGCCGCCGCCGGAGCGCTCCTGGCCACCGGATTCGGTTACGACCCCGCGACCCACGCCTCCGACCTCGCACGGGTGGGCCGTGCGATGACGATCGCCCGCGATATCCGCCGCATCGGTGCCGCGTCGCTCGATCTCGCGTTCGTGGCCGCGGGGCGGCTCGACGGCTACTTCGAACGCGGGCTGCAGCCCTGGGACTTCGCGGCAGGGGCGCTGCTCGTGACCGAGGCGGGCGGGCGGTTCGCGCGAGTGGAGATGCCGGATGCCGCGGCGCGGCCCCTCACGGTCGCCGCCGGTCCCGGGATCTTCGAGCGCCTGGTGTCGCTTACCACAGATTGAGCCGCCGCGTGACCGGTTGCGCGCCGGTGTCGTACATGGCATTCCCAGACGTCGCCGGGTAGTGTTTATCCGTTCGTTACTTTTGGTGTCCGAACCGGAAGTATCCCCCAACGACCGCCTGCCGTGCACCCCCCATGTGCGGCAACGACTCGGAAGCACGCCCCCGTTTTGCCCCACGATTCATCCTCGGCTCTTCGCCCGCGCACCCGCCGGTCGAGTCGAGTCTCCCCCGCGGACGTTCAGACCCCGGCGGAGACGACGACCGTTCCCCCCGCCGGTGAGCCCTCTACCGCTCCGCCGGCGATGAGCCGCCGAGCACTGCGCGCCCGGGCTGCTGCGCAGCCGTTCCTGATCAATCCCGTCTTCTCGACCGGGCCCGTGCCGGTGGCCGGCTCCGCCTCGATGACCGGTGACGCCGGGGATGTCGCGCACTCGCCCGCTTCGTCGGTGACGGCGACCCCCGCCGAGTCGGCCCCCGTGGCCCAGGCGAGCGTGACCGAGGTGCCCGAGGCATCGGCGGAAGGATCGTCGACCGACGCCGATAACGGCGACGCCGAGGGGGCGGATCCCGAGCATCCCGACTCCCCGGCAACCTTCACCGGGGGGACCGGGGCGCTTCTCTTCGACGCCTCCACGACGACCGGACCCTTCCGTCTCCTCGAGCCGCCCATGGGTCACTCGGTCGCCGACGAGGTTCCGGCGGCAGATCCGGAGGACACCCGTGACGCTGCGCCGCAGGCGGACGATGAGTTCGAGGCCGCCGCGCGACTGTTCTGCTTCACCGGCGAGACGCCGGTGCAGAAGCTCGCCCCCGCCGATGACACCGCGGCGGACAGCGATCCCGCGCCCGCAACCCCCGACATCGCCGCGCACGTCGCTGCCGCCCGTCGCCGTCGCCCGGCACGCGGAGCCGCCTTCCGTCGCGCCGCAGCGGCATCCTTCTCGGTGAGCGTCATGGGGATCGTCGGTCTTCTCGCCGTCGCCACCACGACTCCTGCCGAGGCCGTGGCCGCTGCCACCGGCAGCGAATCGGCCACGCTCTCCACGATGGCACCGGCGTCGACAGACCTCTCGGTCGACCCCGACGAGATCCAGGCATACGTCGCCCCGGCCACCACCGAGAACGCCCAGATCGCCCGCGGCGAGAGCTACGAGACGGTGACGATGGCCGACCTGGCTGCCGCGTCGGGGATCACGAACTTCTCGAACTTCTACGTCAACGACCCCACCGCCGCCATCCAGTGGCCGTTCGCGGTCGGCGTGCCGATCAGCTACGGGTTCGGCATGCGCTCGGGGAAGATGCACGAAGGCCTCGACTTCGTCCCCGGCGCCGGAGCACCGATCCAGGCGATCGCGGACGGTACCGTGCGTGTGGCCAGCGAGTCGGGCGGCGCGTACGGGGTGCACGTGATCATCGACCACGTCGTGGACGGTCAGCTGATCTCGAGCCACTATGCGCACATGGAGTACGACTCGATGCAGGTCGTGCCTGGCCAGCAGGTCACGGTCGGCACCGTCCTCGGACGCACCGGCAACACCGGCCGCTCGTTCGGCGCCCACACGCACTTCGAGTTGCTCATGAACGGCACCACGCCGATCGACCCGCTGCCGTGGCTTCGGCAGCACGCGGGAGGGTGACCGCCGATTCAACGGGAAGCCTCGGCTCTGGTATTCTCGTTGAGTTGCCCGCGCAGGGCAGCACGCCCCGATAGCTCAGTGGCAGAGCACTTCCATGGTAAGGAAGGGGTCGTCAGTTCAATCCTGACTCGGGGCTCGCAGCATCCGGCATCTTGCTGCCGGTGTATCGCGGCAGGGTAGCTCAGTTGGTGAGAGCGCACGACTCATAATCGTGAGGTCGCGGGTTCAAGCCCCGCTCCTGCTACAGAGACAAGCCCCCGGCACTTCGGGGGCTTGTCGTGTTCTCCGGCGCCGTCGCGCCCAGCCCGCCGCCCCGTGATCGCTGCCCAGGCGGTGATCAGGGGGTGGCGGTAGCCTGGTCGACGGATCCCGACCGGATCCCCGGACGAGGGTTCAGTACCCGGTGAGCGACAAGACTGGCCATGGAGGCGAGCATCATGTCGTGGGTCATCCTCATCATCTCCGGAGTCCTCGAGGCCGTCTGGGCCACGGCCCTCGGAAAGAGCGAGGGCTTCACCAAGCTCTGGCCGAGCGTCGTGTTCGGCATCGCCCTCGTAGCGAGCATGGGCGGGCTGGCCTGGGCGATGCGCGAGATCCCGACCGGCACCGCATACGCCGTCTGGGTCGGCATCGGCGCATCCCTCACCGTGCTCTACGCCATGATCACAGGCGACGAGGGCTTCTCCTGGGTCCGGATGCTGCTGATCATCGGACTCGTCGGCTGCATCGTCGGACTGAAACTCGTCAGCGACGCCGAATAGCCGGAGGTCGCGCGATTGTACGGCAGTGCATGTCGCACCGGGAGAGGTTGCATGGTCGCGCCGCGCACCGATGAAGTGGCCAGATGGCTCAAGACGTCAGCGCGGCACCCGTCGAGGAGAAACACGGACTGAGGCGCGTGGTGGGGGTGTGGCTCCTCTTCGCGTTCATCGTGGGCGACACGCTCGGCGCCGGGATCTACACCCTGGTGGGCACGATGGCCCTGGATGTCGGCGGCGTCATCTGGCTGCCGCTACTCATCGCGCTGGCGGTGGCCCTGCTGACCGCCGGCACGTACGCCGAGCTCATCACGAAGTACCCGCATGCCGGCGGGGCCGCGCGCTACGTCGAGCGGGCATTCGGAATCCCCTTCGTGTCGTTCCTCGTCGGGTTCTTGATGATGGCGTCGGGGATCACGACCGCGGCGGCACTCGCCAACGCCTTCGCCGGTGACTATCTCGCCACCCTCGTCGACCTCCCCGCGGCGCCGATGGCCGTCGCGTTCATCCTCGTGCTGACGCTGATCAACCTCCGCGGCGTGCGCGAGTCGCTCGGCGCGAACATGGTCGCAGCGATGATCGAGGTCTCGGGACTCGTGCTGATCATCGTCATCGCGGCCATCGTCTTCGGAGGCGGCGGCGGCGACCCGAGTCGCCTGATCGAGTTCGCGCCCGACGTGCCGCCCCTGCAGGGGGCGTTCGCAGCGACGATCATCGCGTTCTTCTCCTTCCTGGGGTTCGAGGCGGCGGCGAACATGGCCGAGGAGGTGAAGAACCCCTCCCACGCCTACCCCCGGGCGTTGTTCGGCGCCATCCTCACCGCCGCCGTCGTCTACCTGCTGATCGCCATCGGGGCCGTGATCGTTGTGCCGCCGGCCGACCTCGCCGAATCGACCGGACCGCTCCTCGAGGTGGTGACGGCGAGCGGACTCCCCGTTCCGGGCTGGCTGTTCAGCATCATCGCCCTGATCGCCATCGCCAACGGCGCGCTGCTGTTCATGGTCATGGCAAGCCGGGTCGGCTACGGCCTCGGAGAGGCGGGATTGCTTCCGCGGGCGTTCCGGCGGGTTCTCCCGAAACGTCGCACGCCGTGGGTGTCGATCGTCGTGGTGGCGGCCGTCACGATCCTCCTGACGCTGCTCGGTGACGTCGCGACGCTCGCAGAGACGACCGTCCTGCTGCTGCTGCTGGTCTTCCTCTCCGCCAACGTCAGCGTCCTGGTCTTGAAGAAGGACCGGGTGGAGCACCCCCACTTCTCCGTCCCCCGGGCCGTCCCGATCCTGGCGATCATCGCCAGCATCGTGCTCCTCACCCAGCAGACCGGCCCCGTGTGGCTCGGAACGCTGGTCTATCTCGCGGTCGGCTCGGTGCTCTTCGTCGTCGCCAGGGCGCGGCGAAAGCACGAGATGCGCACTGAGCGGATCGACGTCATTCCGCCGTCGACGGCGCCGGCTCCTTCGGAATCACCAGCAGCTCCGAGATCCGACGACGATCGAGCCCGGTGACCTTGAGCGTCGCCCCATCCACCTCGACGGTGTCGCCGACGACGGCCAGGCGCCCGAGCCGCTCCAGCATGAAACCGGCGATCGTGTCGGACGACCCGCGGGGGAGGGTGAGCCCGGTGGCCTCCTCGAAGTCCTGCAGATTCAGCCGGCCGTCGACGGTGCCGCCGTTCTCCGACAGGTCGGCGGTCGCGGCATCCGTGTCGTACTCATCGAAGATCTCACCCACGACCTCCTCGACCAGGTCCTCGAGGGTGACGATCCCGTCGGTGCCGCCGTACTCGTCGACGACGACGGCGATCTGGTCGCCGGCCGCCCGCATGCCCGTGAGGGTCGGGAGCACCCGCGCGGTCGAGGGCAGATAGGGGATGGCGCGAACGAGCGGCCCGATGGGCTGACGCGGGTCGACCGCCGCGGCCTCGAACAGGTCGCGGACATGGACGAACCCCGTGATGTCGTCGATCGACTGATCGACGACGGGATAGCGCGAGTACGGCAGCTCGCGCACCCGCGCGGCGGCATCGCCCACCTCGTCGGCGTGATCCAGAGCGACCACCTCGGGGCGGGGGCGCATGACCTCGCTGATCTGACGTCCCCGGAGCGAGAGCACGTCGTCGAGGATGCGCCGCTCGTCCTCGGGCAGACCCTGGTGGCTCGAGACGATGTCGCGCAGCTCTTCCTCGGTGAGCTCGTCGCCGGTCTTGTGCGGGTCGCCGCCGAGGAGGCGCACCACCGCGTTCGTCGACACCGACAGCAGCCAGATCACCGGGCGCATGAGCACGGCGAAACCGTTCAGCACCGGTGCGACACCATAGGCGAACTGCACGTTCCGCTGGATCGCCAGGCGCTTGGGCACGAGCTCGCCCAGCACGAGCGAGAGGTACGCGATCATCAGCGTCAGGACCACGGTGGCGATCGTGAGGGAGAGGCCCTCGTCGAGTCCGAGGGAGACGAAGAGCGGCGCGACACTCGGGGCGATCGACGATGCGCCGTAGGCGGCTGACGCGAAGCCCGCCACCGTCACGCCGATCTGCACGGCCGAGAGGAACGTGTTGGGGTTGCGGGCCAGGTCGGCGACCTTCTGGCCGCGCTTGCCGCGCGCGGCGAGGGCGTTCACCTGGCTGTCGCGGAGGGTCACCAGCGCCATCTCGGTGGCGGCGAACACCCCGCCGATGAGGACGAAGACCACCACGAGGGCGATGTTGAGGAGGAGGTCGCCGTTCATCGGTTCACCTCCCCTCGCGGGGACGCGCCCGGGGTCACCCGGGCGCCGGGACTATGACAGTCGGATCCGTCCGCAGTTTTCGGCATGCGAGCCACGGTAGCGGTCCACGCTTCGAAACCGCCGTGTGCCGCATGCCGGGACGACGCCGATCAGACCAGGAGCGGCCCCGCGACATCCATCCTGTCGTTGTCGATGAGCCACCTGACCGACTCGAGGATCGCGTCTTCGGGTTCGTACCGCGGGCGATAGCCGAGCAGCGAACGAGCCTTGTCGATGCTGAGGTAGTGGTTGCGGTGCAGATGCCCCCAGCTCGCGTTGGCGTACCGTTCGCTCGTCTCGGTGCGGAACTGCTCCCAGGTGATGCACTCCAGAGACAGAGGCTGTCCGAACCAGGATGCCGCGGCCGCCGCGTATCCCCGGACGGTCAGCGCGGACGGCGCGACGGCGTGGAAGTCTTCGCCGGCGGCGGCGTCGCGGTGCGTGAGGGCGAGCTCGAAGACCTGCGCGACGTCGTCGGCGTGGACGTGGTGCATGAGGGCGCCGTCCCCTCCCGGCACCCGCAGGGTGCGGCCCGCCGACAGATCGGACCAGACGCGCGGATCGCCGTTGCCGAGCGGCCCGACCGGCGTCCAGCCCGGGCCGACGATGTGACCGGGGTCGACGGTGGTGGTGACGAGCCCCCCGGCGGCGGTCTCCGCGGCCAGCAGCGCGGCGATCTCGGCCTTGAGGATGCCGTACTCGTCGAACGGCGGCGTGCCCTCGCCCTCACGGATCGGCACCCGGTCGCTCGGGCCGTAGCGCCAGAGGGTTCCGCAGTGAACGAGGTGCCCGACGCGACCGCGCAGGGCCTCGACGAGGGAGCGCGAGGACTCCGGGGTGAACGCGAGGAGGTCGACGACGGCGTCGGGGTCGTGGGCGAGCACGATCTCGCCGAACGTGCCGTCGCGGTCGGCGGCCTCTCTGTCGGCGACGACCTGCTGCACCGCGTTCCACTCCGAGGAGGCGACGTACGGCGGCCTCGCACCTCTGCTGATCGAGACGACCTCGTGGCCGGCGCGGATGAGCCGTGGAACGAGGAAGGTGCCGATGTGGCCGGTTCCGCCGATGACGACGACGCGCACGCTGTCTGCCTCTCCGTGCGGGCGAGGCGCCGGCGCACCCCTCGAGCCTAGGGTGCCGATGTCGGACGCGGCCGGTAGCGTGCGCGTCATGAAGGTCCCGGTCGACGCCCTCCGTGCGGCGCGCGAATCCGCGCAGCGGCGCCTCGCCGAGGTCGAGGTGCAGCTCGCGCAGCTGCGCGATGCGCGCGGCGCCGAGTCCGCCGACGACGAACACGATCCCGAGGGAGGAACCCTTTCTGCGGAGTGGTCGCGCATCGAGGGGGTGCGTGTCGACGTGATGGCCGAGCTCGCGGGCATCGACGCCGCCTTCGACCGGGTGTCGGCGGGTTCCTACGGCATCTGCGAGGTGTGCGCGGACCCCATCCCGGAAGGGCGGCTGGAGGTGCGTCCCACCGCGACCCGCTGCGTTCGCTGCGCCGAGAGGCGGCAGTAGTCTTAGTGCGGCGGCCACCGGTTCCTCGCACGGCCGGAAGACGACGAAACGAGCGAGCATGAGCACGAACCCTCCCGGCTGGTACGACTACGGCCCCGGCACCCGTCGGTGGTGGGACGGTGCGAAGTGGACCGAGCACGTGCAGTCGACCGAGGACGGAACGGATGCGCCGCCGGCCGGACCCGATGCCCCTCCCTCGGCTCCGGGTTTCACCGGTGCGCCCGGGAATGCACCCGCCGGGGGAGCCTTCACCGCGGCGACCGCGCCGAAGAAGTCCAAGCTCTGGATCCTGTGGGTGGTTCTGGGTGTCGTGCTCCTCGGCATCGTCATCGCCGCCGCCGTGCTCATCCCGATCCTGATCGGGGTCTTCGCGTCGGGTGGCGGCGTCGACGAAGCCGACCAGCAGGAGGCCGTCCGGGCGGTCGAGCTCTACGACGAGGCATGGCGCGAGGGTGACTGCGACAAGTACCTCGAGGCGACGTCGGAGGCCTTCCGCACCGGCAATCAGCTCACCGACTGCACGGCGTTCGAAGAGGCCTCCGCCGGATTCGCCTCATCGGTGGAGAACTACCAGATCGAGGTGGTGGGGATCAGCGCGTCCGATGGTTCGATCTACGTCGACACCACCGAGACGTACGACAGCTTCTTCAACGCCGACGGCGAGCCCCTGGACACTCCGGAGCCGATCGAGGAGAGCTGGCAGTACACGGTGATCGAGATCGACGGCGCCTGGGTCATCGACAACGCTTTCGTCGGCGAATGACCGACGCCCCCACGGCGCGCGATGCGCGCTTCGTCTTCACGTGCCTCGGCGTCGGTTTCGTCGCCGGACTGATGTCCGGCCTGTTCGGGGTCGGGGGCGGCACCGTCGTCGTCCCGCTCCTCGTGCTCGTGCTCGGGTACGGTCAGCGGCTTGCGGCGGGAACGTCGCTGGCGGCCATCGTTCCGACGGCCGCGGTCGGCGTGATCGCCTATGCGGTGAACGACTCCGTCGCCTGGATCCCCGCTCTCATCCTCGCCGCGGGCGCGGTGGTGGGAGCGCAGATCGGCACCTGGCTGCTTCCGCGGACACCCGTGACGGTCCTTCGGTGGGGTTTCGTCGGATTCCTCGTGATCGTGATCGTGTCCCTGTTCCTGGTGATCCCCTCGCGGGATGCCGGCCTTCCGCTCACCGTCGTGACAGTGCTCGGCCTCGTCGCGCTGGGTGTCGTCACCGGCATCCTCGCGGGTCTTCTCGGCGTCGGCGGCGGGGTGATCGTGGTCCCGGTGCTGCTGCTCCTCTTCGGCACGAGTGACCTCCTCGCCAAGGGGACCTCGCTGCTGATGATGATCCCGACGGCGATCTCGGGCACCGTCGGCAACCTGATCCGCAAGAACGTCGACCTCCCTGCCGCCGCGATCGTCGGGATCGCCGCGTGTGCGACCGCCCCCGTCGGCACGTGGCTGGCCACCCTCGTCGACCCGCAGCTGGGCAACATCCTCTTCGCGGCCTTCCTGACGATCATCGCCGTGCAGATGGCCGTGCGCGCCATTCGGGGGCGCAAGACCGCTCGGTAGGATGATCCGGTGCCAGTGAACCCCGAACTCGTCGGTCGCGTGTTCCCTCCGACGCCGCCGTATCTCGTGGGCCGCGAGAAAGTGCGCGAGTTCGCGCGAGCGGTCTTCGCCGACGACCCCCAGCACCTCGACCCCGAGGCCGCGCGTGCCCTCGGCTACGCCGACGTCGTCGCGCCCCCGACGTTCCCGATCGTGCTGCAGGACGTCACGCTGCAGCAGCTGCTCGCCGAACCCGACAGCGGCATCGAGCTGTCGCGCGTGCTCCACGCCGAGCAGCGCTTCCGGTACTCGCGTCCGATCGTCGCGGGCGACGAGCTGACCGCCCAGCTCAGCGTCACCGGCATCCGCACCCTCGGCGGCAACGCCATGGTCACCAGCGAAGCCGAGATGGTCGACGCCGCCGGCGCCCACGTCGTGACCGCGACATCCGTTCTGCTCGTGGGCGAGGGCGACGCATGAACGCCGTCACCGTGGGCGATGTCGCCGCCGAACGCACGATCCACCTCACACGCGAATCGCTGGTGCGATACGCCGGAGCGTCGGGCGATTTCAACCCCATCCACTACCGCGACGACATCGCCGCCGAGGTCGGGCTTCCCGGAGTCCTCGCGCACGGCATGCTCACGATGGGTGTCGCCGTCGGCACGATCATGCCGTGGCTCGGCGACGGCGGTCGCATCCTCGACTACGGTGTGCGGTTCACTCGACCGGTCGTCGTCGACGCGGTCGACGGCGCCGATCTTCACATCGTCGCCCGGATCGGTCAGGTGACCGACGAGGCGGTCCGCATCGACCTCACCGTGACCGCCGCCGACACCACGGTGCTCGGAAAGGCGCAGGTGCGCGTGCGGCCGGCGGACGCCGCCGGTGCGCCTGTCGGCGACGGGACTCGATGACCGAGGTTTCCCCCGTCGCGCTCTCGAGCCTCACGACGCTTCGCGCAGGCGGAATCCCCGAGCGGATGATCGAGGCGCGGACGACCGGTGAACTCGTCGACGCGCTCCGCGACGTGTGGGCGACGGGTGACCCCTGGTTCGTGCTCGGCGGCGGATCGAACCTGCTCGTGGGCGACGAGCCGTTCCCGGGCACGGTCGTGCGGATCCTGACCCACGGGATCGAGACGCTCCCCGCCGCACGCGAGGGATTCATCCGCCTCCGGGTACAGGCCGGGCACGACTGGGACGCATTCGTGGGGTACACCGTCGAGCACGGGTTCGCGGGCGTCGAGGCGATGTCGGGCATTCCCGGGACCGTCGGGGCCGCGCCCGTGCAGAACATCGGCGCGTACGGTCAGGAGATCGTCCAGTCCCTCATCGAGGTCGAGCTCATCGACGAGACCACCGGCGAGGTGTCCACCGTTCCGGCCGCCGAGCTCGGGCTCGGCTTCCGCACCTCGGTGCTCAAACACCACTACGGCTCGGTGCCCGAACGACGCGCGGTGATCCTGTCGGTCACGGTGGAGCTCGCGGTCATCGGAGACGCGCCCCGTGAGATCCACGGCGATCAGCTGCGGACGGCGCTCGGCCTCCAGCCCGGCGCCGCAGTGACGCTCGCCTTCGTCCGCGAACAGGTGCTGCAGATCCGCGCGCGGAAGGGCATGGTGCTCGATGACGCCGACCCCGACACGTGGAGCGCCGGATCCTTCTTCCAGAACGCCGTCGTCTCGGCATCCTTCGCCCGGACCCTCCCGCCGGAGTGCCCGCGCTGGCCGGTCGCGCCCGACTTCGATCCGGTGGTGGTGGTGGCGTTGTCGAACTTCGACGGCAGCGTGCCGCCCCTATCGACAGCGGAGTCCGATGTGAAGGTCAGTGCCGGCTGGCTCATCGAGCAGTCGGGCATCCGCAAGGGCTTCAAGCTTCCGCGTTCGCGCGCCGCGGTGTCGACCAAGCACGCTCTCGCGCTGACCAACCGGGGCGGCGCGACCGCCGCCGAGATCGCGGAGCTGGCGCGCTTCATCCAGGGCCGGGTGCACGCCGAGTTCGGCCTGCTGCTCCAGCCCGAGCCGGTCTTGATCGGCGTCGACCTCTAGCCTGCGACGACGCGTCCTCGCGGTCATCCATTCTCCCCAGCTCACCCGCTTCGCGCTCTTTCCGCGGTTCGTTCGTCGCAGATGTACGCGATGGGACGCCCCGGACGTACGTATGCGACGAACGAACGGTGATCGAGGTAGGGGTGGGTGGGTGGGGTGGGGCGAGGGAGCGCGGTCATTGATCCGTCACCCCTCGCCCATCGCCCCGGCTGACCCGCCTCGCGGTCCTACTCCCGTTCGTTCGTCGCAGATGTACGCGATGGGACGCCCCGGACGTACGTATGCGACGAACGAACCGGGATGAGTGCGGGGCGCGGGGTGCGGAGCGGGAGCGAGCGGATGCTGCGGCGCGGCGCGCCGCGAAGATCACGCGCGAAGGAGCTGCCGGGCGGCCAGCCCGATGATCGCGCTGTAGGTGGGGTAGGCGAACTTCACGCCCGCAAGGGTTGCGACATCGATGCCGGCCGCCATCGCGGTCGTCACCGACTGGATCACCTCGACGGCGTTCTCGCCGACGGCGTGAGCGCCGAGGATCAGCTCGCGTCGGTTGTCGGTGATGAGCTTGAGGAAGCCCACGGCGCGGTCGTCGATGACGGCCCGCTCGAGATCGGCGTAGTCGGCCACAGCCACGATGCAGCGCGCGTCGCGCTGCCGGGCCTGCTCCTCGGTGAGTCCGACTCCGGCGTAATCGGGATCGGTGAATCCGCCCGCCGGGAGGAGGTGATGCGGGGTGCGGCGATTGACGCCGAGGACCGCGTTCTCCGCCGCCGCCTCGCCTTCGAACTGCGCGGCCTGCACGAGCATGTCACGCCCGATCGCGTCGCCCACGGCCAGGATGTGCGACACCTCCGAACGGAAATACGCGTCGACCGGGATCGACGAACGCTCGATCCGGACGCCCGCGTGCTCGAGCCCGAGATCTTCGACGTCGGCGGGCCATCCGGTGGCCATCACCACCGCGTCGAAGCGATCCTCGGCCGGTCCGTCCTGCTCGCGCCAGCGGAGCACGATCCCGCTGCCGTCCTTCTCCAGGGCGTCGACGCCGGCGATTCCGGTGCGCACCGTCATCCCGTGGCCCTCGAACGAGGCGGCGATCGCGGCGGAGACCTCGGGGTCGGAGGCCATGAGCACGCGCGGTGCCACGTCGAGGAGACTCACCTTCGAGCCGAACGACTCGAAAACGGTCGCCAGCTGCGCGCCGGTGTTGCCCGCACCGATGATCGCGACGCGAGGCGGAAGGCCCGGCAGCTCCAGCACGTGTTCGGGCACGGTCGCGAGCTCCGCGCCCGGAAGGGGGAGCCGCCGGGAGTGCCCGCCGACCGCCACGATGACCGAGGAGGCACGGATGCGCCGACCGGAGTCCAGACGCAGGGTGTGCGCATCGGCGAAGCGCGCCCGCCCCTCCTGCACGAGGTCGATCCCCGCCGCGCCGAACCTCTCGGCCTCGTTCTTCACCGCCCGCACCCGGTCGACCCGCTCATGGACACGGGCGACGGTGGCGGGCCAGTCCAGTGCCTCGGGGTGGGTCACCACGCCGTAGTCTCGGGCCGCACCCACCTCGCGCATCAGCCGGGCGGCCTTGGCGAGCACACGGGTGGGCACGCAGCCGGTGTTCACGCAGGTGCCGCCGAGGCGGTCGGATGCCTCGAGCACGACCACCTTCGCACCGAGCTCTGTGGCGCGAAGGGCTGCCGCCGTCCCGGCGGGGCCTGCTCCGATGACGGCGAGATCGTATGAGGCGGTAGGAGGGGTCACGCAGTCAGTGTGGCATCCGATCACCACGGCAGGATCCGCCGGCGGTCAAACCGCGACGAGGTGGGGTGATCAGGCGCCGAACAGGCGCTGCAGGCGCTGCACACCCTCGAGGAGGGCGTCGTCGCCGAGCGCGTACGACAGGCGGAGGTACCCGCTGGGTCCGAACGCCTCGCCCGGAACCACCGCCACCTCGGCCTTCTCGAGGATGAGGTCGGCGAGCTCGAGGGTGGTGGTCGGCGTCACGCCGGCCCACTCACGGCCGAGGAGCCCCTGCACGTCGGGGTAGACGTAGAAGGCGCCGAGCGGGTTCGGCACCGTGACGCCGGGGATCTTCGCCAGCTCCGTCACGATCACGCGGCGACGGCGGTTGAACGCGCTCCGCATCTTCTCGGCCTCGACCTGCGGGCCGGTGAGGGCAGCCAGGGCGGCACGCTGCGCGATGTTGTTGACGTTGCTCGACAGGTGCGACTGCAGGTTCGCGGCGAGCTTGATGGCGTCGGCCGGCCCGACCATCCAGCCCACGCGCCATCCGGTCATCGCGTAGGTCTTGGCGACGCCGTTGACGAGGATGGTCTGGCCGGCGACATCCGGCACCGCCTCGACGATCGATGTGGCGCGGGCGCCGTCGTAGACGAGGTTCTGGTAGATCTCGTCGGAGATCACCCAGATGCCGTGCTCGAGCGCCCATTCTCCGATCGCGCGCGTCTCATCGGCGGAGTAGACCGCGCCGGTGGGATTGGAGGGCGAGACGAAGACGAGCACCGTCGTCCGCTCGGTGCGAGCCGCTTCCAACTGTTCGACGGTGACCTTGTACTCCTGGTCGGCCCCGGCGAAGACCTCCACGGGCACGCCGTCTGCAAGGCGGATCGCCTCGGGATAGGTCGTCCAGTACGGTGCGGGCAGCAGCACCTCGTCGCCGGGGTTCACCACGGCCTGGAACGCCTGATACACCGCCTGCTTGCCGCCGTTGGTGACGATGATCTGCGACGACTCGACGTCCCACCCCGAGTCGCGAAGGGTCTTGGCGGCGATCGCCTCGCGCAGCACCGGCAGTCCTGCAGCGGGGGTGTAGCGGTAGTTCGCCGGGTCGCTCAGGGCTTCGGCAGCGGCGTCGACGATGAACGAGGGCGTGGCGAAGTCGGGTTCTCCCGCGGCGTACGAGATCACCGGGCGGCCGGCGGCCTGCAGCGCCTTGGCCTTCGCGTCGACCTTGAGCGTGGCCGATTCGGCGATCGCGGACAGTTTGCGGGAGAGAGGAGCGCGGGAGGTCACGATATGAGAGTAGCGGCGCACCGCCGTGCGCACCGGGTCGAAAGGCCTCTGCCGGTCCCCGCCGACGCCGAAACCGACACCGCCCGCCGGGACCGCACGCGTGGGCGTGCGTCTCGACGGGCGAGTGCGGTCTCGGCAGGCCGGCTCAGGCGAGGTAGCGGGTGTAGGCCGGGACGGTGAGGAACGCGGGGAACTCCGGCTGCAGCGCGACCTCGCGGAACAGCTCGGCGGCGTCGTCGAACCGGTCGCCGTCGCTGCGAGCCACCTCGCCCAACACCTCTCCGATGAGCCCCTCGACGTAGTCGGCCGTGATGGGCGTGCCGTCCGAAAGAGAGCGGTCCTGGTGGATCCACTGCCAGATCTGCGAGCGGCTGATCTCGGCGGTTGCCGCGTCTTCCATCAGATTGTCGATGGCGACCGCGCCCACTCCCCGCAGCCATGCCTCGAGATAGCGGATCGCCACCGACACGTTGGCGTGCACACCCGCGGCGGTGACGGGGAGTCCGATGTGCACGTCGATCAGCTGCGCCGCGGTCACCGTCACGTCGTCGCGCCGGCGGTCGACCTGATTCGGCCGGTCGCCGAGCACCGCATCGAACTCCGCCCGGGCGATCGGGATGAGGTCGGGGTGGGCGACCCAGGTGCCGTCGAAGCCGTCCGCGGCCTCGCGCTTCTTGTCGGCGGCGACCTTCTCGAATGCCCTCGTGGTCACCTCGGGGTCGCGCCGGTTCGGGATGAAGGCGCTCATCCCGCCGATCGCGAACGCCCCGCGCTTGTGGCACGTCTGCACCAGCAACTCGGTGTACGCCCGCATGAACGGCACCGTCATCGTCACGTCGCTGCGATCGGGAAGGACGAATCGCGCACCGCGCCCGCGATAGTTCTTGATGATCGAGAAGATGTAGTCCCAGCGCCCGGCGTTCAGCCCCGCGCAGTGGTCGCGCAGCTCGAACAGGATCTCCTCCATCTCGAACGCCGCGGGAAGCGTCTCGATCAGCACCGTGGCGCGGATCGTGCCGTGCGGTATGCCCAGGGCGCGCTCGGTGAAGGTGAAGACGTCATCCCACAGCCGCGCCTCCTCCGCGCTCTCGAGCTTCGCGAGATAGAAGTAGGGGCCGCGACCGGCGTCGATCAGCGCCTGCGCGTTGTGGAAGACGTACAGGCCGTAGTCGACGAGTGATCCCGATGCCGACAGAGTGCGACCGGTGCGATCGGTGAACTCGATGTGCGCCTCGGGCAGGTGCCAGCCCCGCGGACGCATCACGATCGTCGGGGTCTGCTCCGCCGTCACGCGGTAGCTCTTGCCCTCGGGGCTCGTGTACGACAGCTGTCCACGGATGGCGTCGAACAGCGACAGTTGGCCCTCGATGACGTTCCGCCACGTCGGCGAGGTGGCGTCCTCCTGGTCGGCGAGCCACACCTTCGCGCCGGAGTTCAACGCGTTGATCGTCATCTTCGGATCGGTCGGGCCGGTGATCTCGACCCGGCGGTCCTCCAGGCCCGGGCCGGCACCGGCCACCCGCCACTGCGGATCGTCGCGGATGTGCGCGGTGTCGTGGCGGAAGTGCGGGTCGCGACCATTGCCGATCTCGAAGCGGTGACGCATGCGCTCGGCGAGGCGGTCGTGGCGGCGACCACCGAAGCGGTCATGGAGGGAGGTGACGAAGGCGAGGGCTTCGGGGGTGAGGATCTCGTCGTACCGCGGGCCCAGCTCACCGGTCACCCGGATCGTCGGCTGGTGCGTGCGGATGGGCCCGGTGGTCGGCCGCAGCATCGGCGGCGGAGTGGTCGGGAGGGGTGGGGCTGTCGTGAGGGTCATGATCGGGTCCTTCTGGTTCGACGAAGCACGGGTCAGTGGAACTGCTGAGCCTCGGTGGATCCCACCAGGGCGAGGGTGGCGCTGTCGGGGTTGAGCGCCGTGGACACGCGGTCGAAGTAGCCGGTTCCGGCCTCCCGCTGATGCCGGGTGGCGGTGTAGCCCGCCGCCTCGGCGGCGAACTCCGCCTCTTGGAGCTCGACGTAGGCGGTCATCGCCCGGTCGGCGTAGCCGCGAGCGAGGTCGAACATCGAGTAGTTCAGGGCGTGGAAACCGGCGAGGGTGATGAACTGGAACTTGTAGCCCAGCTCTGCCAGCTCCTGCTGGAACGTCGCGATCTGCCGGTCATCGAGGTGCCGCTTCCAGTTGAAGCTCGGCGAGCAGTTGTACGCCAGGAGCTTTCCGGGGAACTGCGCGTGCACGGCCGCGGCGAATTCGCGGGCGAGTTCGATGTCGGGTTCGCCGGTCTCGACCCACAGCAGGTCGGCATAGGGCGCGAAGGCGAGGCCACGGGCGATCACCGAGTCCAGGCCCGGACGCACCCGGTAGAACCCCTCGGCGGTGCGCTCGCCGGTGAGGAACGGGCGGTCGCGCTCGTCGACGTCGCTGGTGAGGAGGTCGGCCGCCAGGGCGTCGGTGCGCGCGATCATGACGGTGGGCACGCCCGCGACATCCGCCGCCAGTCTCGCCGCATTCAGGGTCCGGATGTGCTGCTGGATCGGCACGAGGACCTTGCCGCCGAGGTGGCCGCACTTCTTCTCGCTGGCCAGCTGGTCTTCCCAGTGGATGCCGGCCGCACCCGACTGGATCAGCGACTGCGCCAGTTCGTAGGCGTTCAGCGGGCCGCCGAAGCCGGCCTCGGCATCGGCCACGATCGGAGCCAGCCAATCCCGGGTGGGCGTGCCCTCGGCGTGCTCGATCTGGTCCTGGCGGATGAGCGCATTGTTGATCCGGCGCACCACGGCGGGAACCGAGTTGGCGGGGTACAGGCTCTGGTCGGGGTAGGTCTGCCCGGCGAGGTTTCCGTCGGCGGCGACCTGCCAGCCCGAGAGGTAGATGGCCTTCAGTCCCGCACGCACCTGCTGCACGGCCTGACCTCCGGTGTAGGCGCCGAGGGCCCGGATGTAGTCCTCGGTGTGGAGCAGGTTCCACAGGCTCTCCGCTCCTCGGCGGGCGAGGGTGCTCTCCTCGCGCACCGAACCACGGAGGGCGACGACATCGTCGGCGGTGTAGGTGCGCTGGACACCGTCCCAGCGAGGATCGGTCTCCCAGGCCTCCTGCAGCTCCGCGGCGGTCTGCGTCTGGTCTCCGGCGCGGAGCGGCGGGCGGCTGGCGGCGGTGGCGGTCATGGTGCTCTCCTTCATCGGATGTCTCGTGCCGACCGGGTCGAAACGAGAAGGTCGTGAACTCACTCTCCGTGAAGTTCACGGCCTCCACCCACCGATTCGCGTGTGAAGTTTCACCAAAATTCTGCTTCTGTGACAGAATGCCGGTCATGACGCTCGCCTCCGACCGCGAAGAAACCGTCGACCCCGACTCGGGCATCGAGGACGACGCGCTCGATCCGCTGATGATCGGCCGTCGCATCCGAGCCGCGCGCACCCAGCGCGGGATGACACTGGAATCCCTCGCCGACGCGGTCGGCCGGGCGCCGAGCCAGCTCTCCATGATCGAGAACGGCCGCCGCGAGGCGCGTCTGTCACTGCTGCAGTCCATCGCGAAGGCGCTCGGAACGACGCTCGACGCCCTGCTCGCCGGCGATCCGCTCGACGAACGGGCGACGCTCGAGATCTCGCTCGAGCGCGCGATGCGGGGGCAGACGTTCCAGGCGCTCGGCATCCCTCCGTTCCGCGTCGGCAAGACGATCCCGACCGAGGTGCTCTCGGCCCTGATGACCCTGCAGGGCGAGATCGAGCGCCTCCGCGACGAGCGCTCGGCCACGCCCGAGGAAGCACGACGCGCCAACGTGGCGCTTCGGCGCCTCATGCGTACGCAGGACAACTACTTTCCCGAACTCGAGACCGAGGCCCGGCGGGTCCTCGACGCCGTGGATCACCCCGGCGGACCGCTGACCCAGCGCGCGGCCTCCGACATCGCCGCGCACCTCGGCTTCACGCTGCACTACGTCGCCGACCTGCCGCAGACCACGCGGAGCGTCGCCGACATGAAGAACGGCCGCCTCTACCTCTCCAGTCGCGTGCCCGCCAAGGGCGACCCGCGCACCGCGGTGCTGCAGGCGCTGTCCAGCCGCATCCTGGGTCATCAGGAGCCGAGGAGTTACGCCGAGTTCCTCCGCCAGCGGGTGGAGACGAACTACCTCACCGGTGCGCTGCTCGTTCCCGAGGCGCACGTGGTGCCCTATCTGCAGGAGGCGAAGAAGGACCGCGCGATCTCGATCGAAGATCTGCGAGACGCGTACTCGGTGACGTACGAGACCGCCGCACACCGCTTCACGAATCTCGCGACGGTGCACCTGGGCATCCCGGTGCACTTCCTCAAGGTGCACGAGTCGGGAACGATCACCAAGGCGTACGAGAACGACGACGTGAACTTCCCCACCGATCGACTCGGCTCCATCGAGGGACAGATGTGCTGCCGGCGGTGGACCTCGCGGGTCGTGTTCGACATCGCCGACAAGTTCAACCCGTACTACCAGTACACCGACACCGGCAACGGCACCTACTGGTGCACCGCGCGGGTGGAGCCCTCGAGCGAGGGCGCGCACTCGGTGTCGGTGGGGGTCCGCTTCGACGACACCAAGTGGTTCCACGGGCGCGACACCGCGAACCGCGGCGTGTCGCGGCACTCGGTCGAGGTCTGCTGTCGTCGGGCGCCGGCGGAGCTGGAGTCGGCGTGGCGCGAGCACTCCTGGCCGAATGTCCGGACGCCCCGGACCCTGCTCGCGACGCTCCCGACCGGTTCTTTCCCCGGGGTGGACACGACGGAGGTCTACGAGTTCCTTCAGGCGCACGCCCCGGCATCCGGCTCCTGATCCGTGACCCGTGACCGGTGACCCGTGACCCGTGACCCGTGACCCGTGACCCGTCGATTTTTGCGGCCCGGATGCGGCGGAAGCAGCCATTTCTGACGGCTCGCGATGCTGGGCGGGGGAGGGGGTGGGAGGAGCTGGGTCAGGAGGATGCCGCGAAGGCCGCCCACAGCTCCGCACGCACCGCGAACGACGACAGGTCGCGGCCGAGCACCCGTTCGGCCAGGGCCAGGCGCGTGCGCACCGTGTGGCGGTGCACCCCGAGGGCGCGTGCGCACGCCTCGTGCGAGCAGTCCTGCTCGAGCCAGGTGCGCAGCGTCGCGACGAGCGCCGTGGCGTGGTCGGCATCGTGGGTCGCGAGCGGTGCGAGCTCGGCGTCGGCGACGGCGCGCGCCTCGCCCGAGAGCGCGGTCAGCGCGGCGATCACGCCCGATCGTGCCACCTCGGCGAAGTGCGTCACGGGTCCGCCGCCGCGCTCCGCCGCGCGGTCGCGTGCGATGCGCGCCTGTTCGACCGCCGCCGCGAAGCCGTCGTAGCCGGCGGCGTCGGACACGCCGAGTCGCGCGTCGAACCGCTCGACGAGCTCGTCGAGCACGTCGGGCGCTGCGGCCGGGACGACCACCGCGAGTCCGTCTCCGCTTCGTCCGAAGAACACCGCCCCGCGCCGTTCCTCAGCGCGCAGCTCGAGGAATTCGGCGACACTGTCGACGCGCGCGGTCGTGGCATCCGTCATCGCCACCACCACCGGCGGGGCCGGCAGCGAACCCCAGAGATCGCGGGAGATCCGCCGCGCGAGAGCGGGATCGCCCGACAGCAGCGACTGCACGAGACCGGCCCGAAGGGTGCCTCGGGCGCGGGCGAGACCCTGCTGCTGTTCGAGGGCGAGGCCGGCCATCGCGATCACCGCGGTCACGACCCCGCGGCCCTCCTGATCGAGGTCGCCGGCGGCGATGGCGATGACGCCGCGCAGGTGCCCGCCGCGCCCGAGGGTCTGCAGGGTGAACGGCAGACCTCCCAGGCGCATCGACGACCCGGCACGGGCACCGCGACGCAGCACTGCGTCGATCTCACCGTGCAGCGCCACGGCGGTCGCCTCGGCCAGGCCCCCGGTGGGGTGCTCGCGCGAGAGCTCGCCCGCGGCGTCGTACAGTCCGACCCAGGTGCCCAGCTGCTTGGCGAGCTCGGCCACCGTGGCTCCGAGTCCGTCGGGGCGCAGGGCCGCCATCGAGATGGCGCGCTGCGCCGCGAGCGCCCACGATCGGCGGGCGTAGCCGACGGCGGCGATGGCTTCGGCGTTGGCGCGGGCGACGGCGATGAAGGGCGTGCGGTAGGGCACTTCGAACAGCGGCATGCGGTGGCGCCGGCACGCGTCGATGAGCGTGGGCGGAATGCCGTCGCGCACGACTTCGGTGCCGAACCCGACCCCCACCACGCCCCGCTCCGACAGGCGCCGCACGTAGGCGTCGACGACGGACGCCTCGTCGGCGGACTCGAGGAACTGGGTGCCGGTGGTCAGCAGCACGAGGCCTTCGGAGAGGAACGGCGTCGGATCGAGCAGATCGGTGCTGTGGACCCACCGCACGGGGCGAGACAGGGCGTCGTCGGGGGCGGTGTCCTCGGCGCGGAGGTGGAGGTCGGTGCGGGCGAGAAGGGAGCGCAGGGTGGGGGGCGCAGCGGCATGGGCCGACGTCGTCATCGTGTCTCCTCGCGGGGAACGGTCCGCGCCGCTCCACTGTACGGATGGTACAGCCCCGGATGCAGAATGTACGCCGGGGCCGGTGCGCCGGCGGCATCCGGAACCCTACGCTCCCGGCATGACCGCTGCCACCCTCATCGCGCCCCCGCTCGGCGGACCGACCCTTCCGCAGGAGCGCCGACTCGTCACCTCCATCCCGGGCCCCCGGTCGCAGGAGCTGCTGGCCCGGAAGGCCGCGGCCGTCAGCGCCGGTGTCGGACACACCGTGCCGGTCGAGGCCGTCGCCGCCGGCGGCGGGGTGGTCGTCGACGCGGACGGCAACTCCTTCATCGATCTCGGGTCGGGCATCGCCGTCACCACGGTCGGCAACGCCCACCCCCGCATCGTCGAGGCCGTGCAGGCCCAGGTCGCGCAGTTCACCCACACCTGCTTCATGATCTCGCCGTACGAGTCGTACGTCGCCGTCGCCGAAGCGCTGAACCGCGTCACCCCTGGCGACCACGCCAAGAAGAGCGCGCTGTTCAACTCCGGCGCCGAAGCGGTGGAGAACGCCGTCAAGATCGCCCGCAAGTACACCGGCAAGCCGGCCGTCGTCGCCTTCGACCACGGCTACCACGGGCGCACGAATCTGACGATGGCGCTCACCGCCAAGGCGATGCCCTACAAGAGCGGGTTCGGGCCGTTCGCCTCGGAGATCTACCGGGCGCCGCTGTCCTACCCGTTCCGGGACGGACTGAGTGGAGCGGATGCTGCGGCGCGAGCCATCTCGGTCATCGAGAAGCAGGTCGGGGCCGACAACCTCGCTGCCGTCATCATTGAGCCCATCCAGGGCGAGGGCGGATTCATCGTTCCCGCCGACGGCTTCCTGTCGGCGCTCGTGGAGTGGTGCCGCGCGAACGATGTGGTCTTCATCGCCGACGAGGTGCAGACGGGGTTCGCCCGCACCGGCGCGATGTTCGCCAGCGACGTGTTCGGCATCGTGCCCGACCTCATCACCGCGGCCAAGGGAATGGCGGGGGGCCTGCCCCTGGCCGCCGTCACCGGGCGCGCGGAGATCATGGACGCCTCCCACCTCGGCGGGCTGGGCGGCACGTACGGCGGCAACCCCATCGCCTGCGCGGCGGCCCTGGCGGCGATCGAGGCCTTCGAGACGGAGCGCCTCATCGACAGGGCCCGCGAGATCGGCGGCATCCTCACCGAGCGCCTCCGGGCGATTCAGGCGACGGACCCGCGGCTGGGCGACGTCCGCGGCCGCGGCGCGATGGTGGCGGTCGAATTCGTCGATCCGGCTACCGGTGCACCCGACGCCGCCCTGACCGCTGCGGTTGCGAAGGCGTGCATCGCCGAGGGAGTGATCGTCCTCACCTGCGGGACGTTCGGCAACGTCATCCGATTCCTCCCTCCGCTGGCGATCGGCGACGCGCTGCTGAACGAGGGGCTCGATGTCCTCGCGAACGTGCTCGACGAGTCCCGCACCGACAGCGAGCCCGTGCTCGTCGGTGACGACGCCCCCGCCCCCACGGCAGACTGACCCGGGATGACCCGGTGCCGCGGCACCGGGTGGCCTGCTCGAACCCGATGCAAAGGAGCACCATGACAGATCCCACCACCGGCGTGCTGACGCGCGACGTCGTCGTCGTCGGCGCGGGAGCGGCGGGCCTCACCGCGGCGAATGAGCTGCGCAAGGCCGGCCTCTCGGTCGCCGTTCTCGAAGCGCGCGACCGGGTCGGCGGGCGCCTGCACACCGATGTGATCGACGGCGCCATGCTCGAAGTGGGCGGACAGTGGGTCTCGCCCGACCAGGAGGCCCTGATCGAGACGCTCGAGGACCTCGGGCTGGAGACCTACTCCCGTTACCGCGAGGGCGACTCGGTGTACATCAACGCCGAGGGTGCGCTCACGCGGTTCACCGGCGAGATCTTCCCCGTGCCCGAGGCGACCGAGAAGGTGATGGTCGACCTCATCGAGCGGCTCGACCGGATGGTCGCAGAGATCGACCCGGACCGTCCGTGGGAGCATCCCGACGCCGAGGAGCTCGACCGCACGTCCTTCGAGGCGTGGTTGGCGGCGCAGACCGACGATGTCGAGGCCCGCGACAACATCGCGCTCTTCATCGCGGGGGCGATGCTCACCAAGCCGCCCCACGCGTTCTCCACCCTTCAGGCACTGCTCATGGCGGCCTCGGCCGGGAGCTTCTCGCACCTGGTCGATGCCGATTTCATCCTCGACAAGCGCGTCGTCGGGGGTCTGCAGCAGGTGCCGCTCCTCCTTGCCGAGCGTCTGGGGGGCGACGTCTTCCTCGATCAGCCGGTGCGTCGCATCGAGTGGAGCGACGGCGGCGTGACCGTGGAGGCCGACCGGATGACGGTGCGCGCCCGCTTCGTCATCCTGGCCCTGGCGCCGGTGCTCTACCCGCGCATCTCGTTCTCGCCGCCCCTGCCGAGACTGCAGCACCAGATGCACCAGCACATCTCGATGGGATTCGTCATCAAGGTCCACGCGGTCTACGACCGCCCGTTCTGGCGGGAGCAGGGGCTCTCGGGCACGGCCTTCAGCCCGTACGAGCTTTCGCACGAGGCCTACGACAACACCAACCACGGCGACGGGCGCGGCACCCTGGTCGGGTTCGTCTCCGACCGGCATGCCGACGACGTCTTCCGCCTTTCGGCCGAGGAGCGCAAGGAGCGGATCCTCGAGTCGCTCTCGCACTACTACGGGCCCGAGGCGAAGAACCCGGTGGTCTACTACGAAAGCGACTGGGGGACCGAGGAGTGGACGCGCGGCGCGTACGCCGCGAGCTTCGACCTCGGCGGGCTCGCGCGGTACGGCGCGGATCAGCGCGAGCCGGTCGGCCCGATCCACTTCGCCTGCAGCGACATGGCGGGCCTCGGCTACCAGCACGTCGACGGCGCCATCCGCATGGGCCAGCTCGTCGCCGCGAACATCGTCGAGGCGGCGCGCGCATGAGCGGCCGCATCGTCGTCGGCTACACCGCGACGGATGCCGGAGCCGATGCGGTCGCCCTGGGGGCGCGGCTCGCGAAAGCGACGAGCGCGCAGCTCGACCTCGTCGTGGTGCTTCCCAGCGACGACCGCAGCGTCATCACACCCCCGAACGCCAGCTACGACCGCTACCTGCGCGAGCAGGCGACGACCTGGTTGGAGGGCGCGGCCGCCGGCATCCCCGCAGACATCGCGCACGTCGGCCACGTCCGCTACAGCGACTCGTTCGCCGAGGGCCTGATCGCCGCCGCCGACGAGTTCGGCGCGTCGCACATCGTTGTCGGCGCGGCCAACGGAGGCCTGCGCGGCCGCCATCGCCTCGGCACGGTCGCGACCGAGCTGCTGCACTCCTCCGACGTGCCGGTCGTCCTCGCCCCTGAAGGGTCGCGCCGCCAGGACGCGTCCCTCGGCCTCACCCGCATCACAGCCGCGATCGGCACACGTCCGGGCGCCGAAGCGCTCATGGAGGAGAGCGTGGCGCTCGCCGCGGCGACCGGGGCGGAGCTTCGGCTGCTGTCGCTCGTCTCGGTCGACCTGCCGTCGAGCGTCGACACCGGCGTCATCCGTCTGGCCGGCGCCGCCCACGCCGACGACGTGCTCACCAAAGCGCTCGCGTCGCTTCCCGAAGGCATCACGGCCGACGTCGTCGTCGCGCGTGGCGAGAGCATCGAGGACGCCGTCTCGCACCTCAGCTGGGAGCCCGGTGAGCTTGCGATCGTCGGATCGAGTCGCCTCGCGCAACCCCGGCGGCTGTTCCTCGGCTCGACGGCAGCGAAGATGCTGCACGAGCTTCCCGTCCCGATGGTCGTCGTGCCCCGAACGCGCGTCCACGAAAGCATGAACGGAGAGCGGCGATGAGCGCTGCACACCGCGGGTCGCGAAGCGGCGGCCCGACACCGACCGCCACGGCCCCCGCACCCGAGGCACTGACCGGCGGGCTGTCCAAGAAGGGCCTGAGCGCGGGCACGGTCGGCCTCATCGGCGCGGTCGTCATCGGCATCTCCTGTATCGCGCCGGCCTACACGCTCACCGCGGCGCTCGGCCCGACGGTCTCGGAGGTCGGTTTCCAGGTTCCGGCCATCATCCTGCTCGGGTTCATCCCGATGCTCCTGGTCGCGTTCGGATACCGCGAGCTCAACCGCACCATGCCCGACTCGGGCACCTCGTTCACGTGGGCCGTGCGGGCGTTCGGTCCGTGGGTGGGGTGGATGGCCGGCTGGGGCCTCGTCGCGGCGACGATCCTCGTGCTGTCGAACCTCGCCGGCATCGCCGTGGAGTTCCTCTTCCTGCTGATCGACCAGATCGCGGGAAGCCCCGGGACGATCGCCGAACTCGCCTTCAACCCCTTCATCAACGTCGCGGTGTGTCTGCTGTTCATGCTGGGTGCGACCTTCATCTCCTATCGGGACATGCAGACGACCCAGAAGCTGCAGTACGTGCTGGTGAGCTTCCAGGTGCTGGTCCTCCTCGTCTTCTCCATCGCCGCCTTCGTGCACGTGGCGAACGGCACGGCGTTCGACGCGAGTCCGGTCGAGGCCTCCTGGTTCAATCCGCTGACCGTCACGCCGGCGATCGCGATCGTGGCCGGTCTGTCGCTGTCGATCTTCATCTTCTGGGGGTGGGATGTCACGCTCACGATGAACGAGGAGACCCGCAACCCCGAGAAGACGCCCGGACGCGCCGCGACCGTCACCGTGGTGACGATCGTCACGCTGTACCTCCTCATCTCGATCGCGCTGCTCGCCTTCGCGGGCACGGGCGAGGAGGGGTTGGGCCTGGGGAACCCCGACATCCAGGCGAATGTCTTCTTCTACCTCTCCGGGCCCATCCTGGGGCCGCTCGCGTTCCTGGTCTCGCTCGCCGTGCTCACGAGCTCGGCGTCGTCGCTGCAGTCGACGTTCGTGGGCCCGGCCCGCACGCTCCTCGCGATGGGGCACTATGGCGCGCTCCCGCCCGCGTTCGCCCGCGTCTCGCCGCGGTTCTTCACACCCGGGTACGCCACCGTCGTCTCGGCCGTCGTGGCGTCGGTGTTCTACGCGGTGATGCGCTTCATCAACGAGAACGTGCTGTGGGACACCATCACGACACTCGGCATGATGATCTGCTTCTACTACGGCATCACGGCGTTCGCGTGCGTGTGGTACTTCCGCCGGCAATGGTTCGACTCGGTGCGCAGCTTCGTCTTCACGCTGCTGTTCCCGCTGGTCGGCGGTGTGATCCTGGCTGCCCTGTTCGTCATCACCCTGGTGGAGAGCCTCGACCCCGACTACGGCAGCGGCACCGAGTGGTTCGGGGTCGGAAGCGTGTTCGTGCTCGGCGTGGTCATCATCGGTCTCGGTATCGTCATCATGATCTGGCAGGCGATCAGGCGTCCGGCGTTCTTCCGGGGGGAGACGCTCAGCCTCGACGCGCCGGAGAGCCTCCGGCGTCGCTGACCATCAGACGGCGGTGGCCGATACGACCTGAACGACAAGAAAGGCACGAAACCGATGAGTGACTATGCCGTCATCAACCCCGCCACGGGGGAGACCCTCGCCACCTACCCGACGATCAGCGACGACGAACTGGCTGCAGCGATCGATCGGGCCGACATCGCCTATCGCTCCTGGCGCCACCTGCCGGTCTCGGAGCGCGCTGCGCTGCTCCGCCGGGTCGCCGACCTGCACCGAGAGCGTCGCGACGAACTGGCGGCCATCATCGTGCGCGAGATGGGCAAGCCGCTCGTCGCGGCCCTCGGCGAGGTCGACTTCGCCGCCGACATCACCGAGTACTACGCGAACGTCGCCGAGCGGGTCACCGCCGACCAGCCGCTGGAGATCGAGGGGGAGGGTACCGCCGTCATCCGTCGGACGCCGCTCGGAGTTCTCCTGGGCATCATGCCGTGGAATTTCCCGTACTACCAGGTCGCGCGCTTCGCGGCCCCGAACCTGATCCTCGGCAACACCATCCTGCTCAAGCATGCGCCGCAGTGCCCCGAGTCCGCGGCCGCCCTGGAGGCGATCTACCGCGACGCGGGACTTCCCGTCGGTGCGTACACGAACATCTACGCCACGAACGATCAGGCCGCGGCGGTCATCGCCGATCCGCGCGTCCAGGGCGTGTCGGTCACGGGCTCGGAACGGGCCGGTGCGGCGGTCGCCGAAGTCGCCGGGCGTCACCTGAAGAAGGTCGCTCTCGAGCTCGGCGGATCAGATCCCTTCATCCTCCTGTCCACGGATGATCTCGACGCCACCGTGCAGGCGGCGGTGGACGCCCGTCTGGACAACAACGGACAGTCGTGCAACGCGGCCAAGCGCTTCATCGTCATCGACGAGCTGTACGAGCCCTTCCTCGAGAAGTTCTCCGCGGCGATGGGCGCGGCGAAAGTGGGCGATCCGCTGGCCGAAGACACCGTCCTCGGTCCGCTCTCCTCCGAGACGGCGGCCGAGCGACTGCAGAAGCAGATCGATGACGCCGTCTCCCAGGGGGCCCGGCTGGTGACGGGAGGGGCGCGGGACGGCGCCTTCTTCCCGGGCACGGTGCTCACCGATGTCACGCCGGAGATGGATGTCTACGGCGAGGAGCTCTTCGGCCCGGCGGGAGTCGTCTACCGCGTCAAGGACGAGGCAGAGGCCATCCGCGTCGCCAACGACACCGGCTTCGGGCTGGGATCGTATGTCTTCACCACCGATCCTGAGCAGGCCCAGCGCGTGGCCGACAAGATCGATGCCGGCATGGTCTACGTCAACGTGGTGCTGGCCGACTCGCCCGAGCTCCCGTTCGGTGGGGTGAAGCGCTCGGGTACCGGACGCGAACTGGGACTCATCGGCGCCGACGAGTTCGTCAACAAGAAGCTCATCCGGGTCGCCGGCTGAGTGCGTCGGGGGCGGCGCGGCATCGTGCCGCACCGCCCCCGACGTCGCTCTGCGTGGTTCAGGCCGCGAGGACCACGTCCGCGCTTGCCACCTCGATCTGCAGCGCCGCGCCGACGTCGGCGTTGGTGAGCATCCCGTCGTGCGTGCTGAGGCCGGCCTTCAGCGCCGCATCGGCGCGCAGCGCGTCCTGCCATCCGCGGTCGGCCAGGCGCAGCACGTAGGGCGCAGTGGCGTTCGTGAGGGCCCGCGTGGCGGTCTCGGGAACGGCACCGGGCATGTTCGCGACGCAGTAGTACAGGCTCTCGTGCACGGCGAAGGTCGGCTCATCGTGGGTGGTGGGGCGCGAGCCCTCGAAGCAGCCGCCCTGGTCGATGGCGATGTCCACCAGCACCGACCCCGGCTTCATCGCCGCGACCATGTCGTCGGTGACGAGCTTGGGTGCGGCCGCCCCGGGGATCAGGACCGATCCGATGACGAGATCGGCGTCGACGAGCTGGTCGGCGATCTCGAGGGGTGAGGAGTGGCGGGTCTGGATGAGACCGCCGAACTCCGATTCCAGGGCGCGCAGGCGGGGGAGCGAGATGTCGATCACCGTGACGTCGGCCCCGAACCCCACGGCGTTGCGGGCAGCGTTCTCGCCGGCCACCCCGCCGCCGATGACGACGACCTTGCCCTTGCGGGTGCCGGCGATTCCGCCGAGGAGCGTGCCGCGTCCCCCGGCCGGACGCATGAGGTTCGTGGCACCGACCTGGATCGAGAGGCGTCCGGCGACCTCGCTCATGGGGGTGAGCAGAGGCAGCGAGCGATCGGGGAGCTGCACTGTCTCATAGGCGATCGAGGTGACCCCGCTCGAAAGCAGCGCGTCGGTGCACGCGCGCGAGGCAGCGAGGTGGAGGAAGGTGAAGAGCACCTGCCCTCGTCGCATCCTGCCGTATTCGGCGGCGATCGGCTCCTTGACCTTGAGGATCAGGTCGCCCTGCTCCCACACCTCGTCCGCGCTCGCGGCGATCCGGGCTCCCGCGGCGGAGAAGTCGGCGTCGGAGATGCGCGATCCCTCCCCGGCGCCAGATTGGATGACGACCTCGTGGCCGCGGCGCCGCAGCTGGTCCACGATCGCGGGCGTCGCTGCCACGCGATCTTCGTTGTTCTTGATTTCTGCTGGGATACCGACGCGCATCACAGCTCCTTTCGCAGTTGATGAATAGTGTTGGAGAAAAGTCGTCAGGATGGCAGTCCTTCCGATGAAGATTCGGCGGATACCGCTGATCGGCGGGTCTGCAACGAAGAAGGAGGTGTCGGATGACGCGTGAGCCGAACGATCCACAGCCTGTTCCGCTGGACGAGCTCGATCGCCGGATCCTCGAGGCGGTCACGGCGGACGGCAGAATCACCAACGCGGCGCTGGCAGAGCAGGTCGGTGTCGCCCCGTCCACCGCTCACACGCGCCTCCGGGGGCTCATCGACCGCGGAGTCATCTCGTCGTTCACCGCGAGCGTCGCCCAGGCCAGGCTTGGAAGAGCGCTGCAGGCCCTGGTCGGGGTGACGCTCCGCCCCGGTGCTCGGCAGGCCAGCATCACCGATTTCGCTGAACACACCCGCTCGCTGGCGGAGGTGGTGCAGGTGTTCTTCCTCGGCGGCGCCGACGACTTCATCGTCCACGTCGCGGTGACCGACTCCTCAGCGCTGCGACGATTCGTCGTCGAGCAGATCTCGGGTCATGACCGCGTGGCTTCGACGCGGACGAACATCATCTTCGACTACCACCGCAACGCCGTCGTCGATTCGTTCCGCTGATCCCCGGGCTGCATGGCCGACGGATGTGTTGACTTCGATGAACGCATAGTGAACACTCGTGCGTATAACGCACACTTCCCGCCCCGTTGTCATGCCTCGAAGGAGCAGCTCCCGATGAACACCCCCGCCTCCCGCCGCGTTCTCGTCGGCCTTGCCGCCTTCTCCGCCCTCGGGCTCGCACTCGCGGGCTGCACCTCGGGTTCCGCCGCGGACGCCGGCGATTCGGACCTCTCGATCGAGGTCGCCGGAGTCACGATCGAGACGAACGACGAGCTCGCCGCGCTTGTGCCCGACGACGTGGCCGAACGGGGAACCCTGACGGCCATCCAGTTCGACAACGCCCCCGCCGACACGTTCCTCGACGAGAACGACGAGATCGCCGGATGGGGTCCTGACCTCGGTCGCGCGGCTGCAGCGCTCCTCGGATTGGAGTACACCGCAGAGGTGTCGGGCGCGTTCGACACATTCATCCCGGGGATCGAGAACGGCCGATTCGACAGCTCCTGGGCGTCGATCATCGTGACGCAGGAGCGGCTCGACGTCGTCGACATCGTCGCCGTGCACGAGAGCACGACCGGGGTCATCACGAGTGAGGACGCGGGCCTGGACATCAGCACCCCGGAGGACCTCTGCGGCCTGCGTGTCGGGGCCTTGGCGGGCTCGGCGTTCCTCATCCAGATCGAGGAGATCGTCGCCATCTGCGAAGACGCCGGGGAGCCTGCTCCGACCATCGACTCCTTCCCGCAGCAGGGCGCGGCGCTGCTGGCCGTCAGCTCCGACCGCATCGACGCGTTCATGACCGCCAAGGGGCAGCTCTCGTGGCTGCTGCGCGAGGACAGCAGCGCCGAGGGTCTCGAGATCCAGCCGCTGGACTACCAGCCGAACCTCGAGGGCGTGGCCGTGGGGAAGGACTCCGGCATGACCGAGGCCATCGCGGCGGCCATGAACCAGCTGATCGAGGACGGGACGTACGAGACGATCATGACCAGCTGGGATGTCGATTTCGGCCTCCTCGACGAGGCGGTCGTCAATCCGAGCGTCGAGCAGTGACCTCGACCGGCACAGATGAGGCACCCGACGATCGTCGGAGCCGGGGGCCGCTGACGGCGACGCTGCAGATCGGCCGAGGTCCGGAGGGGCCGCGGGTACGGACCACCACCGGGCGCCAGATCGCTCTGAAGGCCGCGGGCTGGGCGCTGCGCATCCTGCTGGTGCTGTTCGTGCTCGAGATCATCTCGAAGTTCCTCACCGCCGATGCCATGCGGTGGGATGTCGTCGGCGAGTACCTGTTCAGTGCCCGCGTGCTTCAGGGGGTCGGCCTGACCCTGTTCCTCACCGCGGTCGCGATGGTGCTCGGCTGCCTCATCGGGTTGATCCTCGCCCTGATGAAGATCTCGAACAGCCTGCTGTTCAACGTGGCGGCCGATGGCTACATCTGGCTGTTCCGGGGGACGCCCCTGCTGGTGCAGCTGCTGTTCTGGTACAACCTCGCCAGCTTCCTCCCCAAGCTCACCCTCGGGATCCCGTTCGGCCCGCAGTGGTTCGAATGGGACACCAACACGGTGATCAGCTCCCTCATCGCCGCGCTGCTCGGGCTCGGGTTGAACGAGGCTGCGTACATGTCCGAGATCATCCGTGCCGGCATCCAATCGGTCGATCAGGGCCAGAGTGAGGCTGCGGCCGCGCTCGGCATGTCGCGCCGTCGCGCGATGCGGCGCATCGTCCTGCCGCAGGCGATGCGGGTCATCGTCCCACCGACGGGCAACCAGGTGATCTCGATGCTCAAGGGAACGAGCCTGGTCAGCATCGTCGCCATCAGTGAGCTTCTCTACACCGTCCAGGTGATCTACGCGCGTACGTTCGAGACCATCCCGCTTCTGGTGGTGGCGTGCATCTGGTACCTCGTGCTGACGACCGTGCTCTCCATCGGCCAGCACTACATCGAGAAGTACTACGCGCGCGGCGCCACCCGCAGCGCTCCCGACACGTACGCCCAGAAGCTGCGCAAGCTCCTTCCCCGCACCACGCCCTCTTCGGGGCTGAAAGAGAAGGCGCCGGTATGACAACGATCGTCGATCCCGTCATCCGTCTGCAATCGGTGAGCAAGAGCTTCGGATCGCTTGCGGTCCTCCATGCCGTCGATCTCGAGGTCTTCCGCGGCGAGGTCGTCTGCGTGATCGGTCCATCCGGGTCGGGGAAGTCCACGCTGCTGCGCTGCATCAACCACCTCGAGACCCCGACCGCGGGGATCGTATGGCTCGGTGACGAGCCGGTGGGGGTGCGTGAGAGCCGGGGCCATCTCATCGAGATCGCCCCGGCGGAGCTCGCACGTCAGCGCACCGAGATCGGCATGGTGTTCCAGAACTTCAATCTCTTCGGTCACATGACGGTGCTGCAGAACATCATCGAAGCTCCGATCCAGGTGCTGCGCACCCCGCGTGCCGAGGCGGAGACCCATGCGCGACAGCTGCTGGAGTGGGTACAGCTGAGCGGCAAGGAGTCGGCCTACCCGCGGCAGCTCTCCGGCGGTCAGCAGCAGCGCGCGGCGATCGCCCGGGCTCTGGCCATGCGCCCGCGCGTCATGCTCTTCGACGAGCCCACCTCGGCCCTTGATCCCGAGACCGTCGGGGAGGTGCTCTCCGTCATGCGGCGCCTCGCGTCCGAGGGATTGACGATGATCGTCGTCACGCATGAGATCGAGTTCGCGCGGGAGGTCGCCGACCGGGTGGTGTTCATGGACGACGGACGGATCGTGGAAAGCGGCAGTGCGGCAGAGGTGCTCGATCGCCCGGTGGAGGAGCGCACCCGACGCTTCCTCTCCCGAATCCTCGACACGCGCTCCGCGGAGGATGCCGGCGAATCTTTCCCATGATCGGGGATGCGGTCCCCGTGGTTCTGGGGCAAGATGGACATGGTGAACGCACAGTGAACGTGTGTGCGGTAAGCGAACAAAAGGCGAGGATACTTCCGTGATGACCCCCCGCGATCGACGGATGCGGCATGTCCGCCCCTGACCTGACCGGCCGCACCGTGCTGGTCCTCGGTGCCGCGGGCGCCATGGGGCGCTCGGCGGCGCGCACGCTCGCGGGGCACGGGGCGCGCGTGATCGTCGCCGACGAGGATGTCGCGCAGCTCGAGGCCGCCTTCGGCGCCGATGACCGCTTCCAGGTGTGGGAAGCCGACGTCACCGACGGCACCCACGTGCAGCGGTTGGCCGCGGAGTTCGACGACACCGAGGTGCTGATCCACTGCGCCGATGCCGGATCGACCGCGGCTGTCCCGATGACGGCGGAACAGGACCTCGTCGATGCGTTCACCGCCGAGGTCGCGTCGTGCTGGGCAGCGCTTCGCCATTTCGCTCCCGCGATGGCCGCCCGGGGTCGCGGATCGATCATCGCCTACTCGGGGACTCGTGCCGCGACGGGCGGGGAACGCGGCACGCGCTCGATGACCTCGGAGGCGATCAATCAGATGGTGCGGGAGTTCGCTCAGGAGCTCCAGCCCCACGGTGTGCGGGTGAATGCCCTGGCGCCCGCCGGCGATCAGGATGAGACGGCGCTGCGCTTCCTCGCCTCCGATGTCTCGCGACACGTCACCGGCGCCCTCGTGGTGATCGAGTCGGGGTGGAGCGTCATCGAACGCATCGAAGAGGGCGTCGGCACACGCTGAGATCAGCAGGTCAGCGCACGTAGGTGGCGCCGTTGACGTCGAGCGTGGCGCCGCTCAGATGGCGAACCCGACCGCCGGCCAGCAGCGCGATGAGCTCGGCGATCTCGGCCGGCGGGACCATCTCGCCCATGGCGAGCGTCTGCAGCACGGCGTCGCGCCCGCCGCGGTCGGCTCCCGCTGAGGCGGACATCGCGGTGTCCACGGCGCCGGGGGCGATCAGGTAGGTCAGGACGCCGTCGGCTGCGTACGCGCGGGCGACCGTCTTCAGAGCCGCAGCCGTCGCCGCCTTCGAAGCGGCGTAGGCGACGAGGTTGGGGTTTCCTGCTCCCCGCTGTGTCACCCAACTGCTGAGTCCGACGATCGTGCCGCCGCCCTCGGTCAGGAAGTGCGCCAACGACCGTCGGATGAGGGTGAGCTGGCTGAGCGTGTTGACCTGCAGGGCCCGTTCGAAGGTGTCGTTCCACGCGTCGTCGATGTCATCGAGCTCGACCTTGGGCATGATCGCCGCATTCAGAACCACCACGTCGATCCGTCCCGCCCAGTCCAGAGCGGCCTGCCACAGTTCGGATGCGCCCCGCGGGTCGGCGAGGTCGGCCTGGACGATCGTGGCTTTTCCCTCGGGGAAAGCGGCGATGGCCTCCAGGGCCCCCTCGGGATTCGAGCGGCAATGCCCGATGACCCGGGCGCCGGTCGACGCGAGCCGCTCGACCGTTGCGCGGCCGATCCCGCCGGACGCGCCCGTGACGAGGATCGTCCGTCCCGCCAGCTCGGTCATCGTCCACCGCCGACGCGGTCGGACGTGGGGAGATCAGCAGGCGGACGGGTCATGATTGCCTCCGGGAACGGTCGCGGGACGTCGAAAACCAGCATAATGGATCCGGTTCGTATGGCGAATGAACGTGCGTCCTGCGAACGAGACAGAGGAGACGCGGATGAGAGTGACCACCCCCGGCATCAGCGGCGACGCGGAGGGCGATGGCGCGCTGTGCTTCGACGGCCGCACCGTGCCCGTCACCGCCACCGACTCGGTCGCCAGCGCGATGGTCGCGGCGGGAGAGCGGGGCAATCGCGCCGATGACGCGGGCGGTCGGCGCGGGATCTGGTGCGGCATGGGCGTGTGTCATGAGTGCGCGGTGCGCATCGATGGCGAGGATGCCCGGCTCGCCTGCATGACCCCCGCGCGGGACGGCCAGATCGTCGAGACCCAACCGCCCCGGCGTCGGGTTCCCGCCGCGTCGGCCCCGGCGCGCCCCGAGACCGAGATCGCGCCCGACGTCCTCGTCATCGGGGCCGGGCCCGCAGGTCTCGTCGCTGCGACAGATCTCGCCGCAGCGGGTCTGGATGTGCTGCTGGTCGATGATCGTCCCAAGCTCGGAGGGCAGTACTACAAGCAGCCCGACCCGGCGTTCCACGTCGAGGAGGACCGCCTGGACGGGCAGTACACCGCGGGTCGCCGGTTGATCCGCGCGGCTCAGACCGCGGGGGTGCGTACCCTCCTCGGCACCACGGTGTGGGCGGCCTTCGAGCCCGATCGCCTCCTCGCGCGGTCGGAGCGGGAGCGCTGGATCATCCGCCCCCGACGCGTGGTGATCGCCGCCGGCGCCTATGAGCGCGGCGTGCCGATCCCGGGGTGGACCCTCCCGGGTGTCATGACCACCGGTGCCGGCCAGACCCTGCTCCGGTCCTACCAGGTCTCTCCCGGCGACCGTGTCCTCGTGGCGGGGAACGGCCCCTTGAACGTTCAGCTGGCCGCTGAGCTGTCGCGCGGGGGAGTGAACGTCGTCGCGCTGGTCGAGGCCGCGCGGATCTTCTCGCCGCTTCGAGCAGCCGCGGTCGCGCGCATGGCCCTCGCCGTCCCCGGTCTCACCGCCGACGGCGTCCGTTACCTCGCCGAGCTGACCGCGCGCCGGGTTCCGATCATCACCGGCGCGGCCGTGGTGGGGCTCGAGGGGGATCCCGCAGACGGTGTCTCCCGCGCGAACATCGGGCGCATCGATGAACAGGGGCGGATGACGCGGGAGCTCCGGTCCTTCGACGTCGACGCGGTGTGTCTCGGCTACGGCTTCCTCCCGGGAAACGATCTCGCACGATCGCTCGGGTGCCGGCACGAGGTGGATGCGGCCCGCGGAGCGTTGCGCACGGTCACCGACGGTGACGGCCGCACATCGATCGAGTCGGTCTTCGCGATCGGAGACACTGCCGGCGTGCGCGGCGCGAAGTTCGCCCAGGCGCAGGCGAAACTGGCTGCGGCCGCCATCCGCAGAGACCTCCGGGGCGAGCCGTCGGGCGCCCCGCGGCAGGCGGCGGCGGACGCACTCCGTCAGGCGGCGTTCCAGCGGGCCGTCAACACGCTGTTCGCGGCCCCGGTCCTCACCGACCAGCTCGCCCGGCCCGACACGGTGGTCTGCCGTTGCGAAGGCACGACGTACGGCGACCTCGCCGAGTCGATGACCGACGGCGTGACGACGGCCGGCGCGGTCAAGCGCGTCACGCGCGCCGGCATGGGCAAATGCCAGGGGCGGTACTGCGGACCGGTCCTCACGGCGATGCAGGCTGCGCGCACCGGTGTCGCCGTCGCGGAGCGCTCCGGGTTCGCCCCGCAGGCCCCGGTCAAGCCGGTTCCGCTCGGGGACGTCGCCCAGGGGTGAGAGCCGTCGGCCCGGAAGCGCTCCGCCCGCTCAGAACCGGGTCGGGGCGAACGGCGCGAGGTCGAGTCCCGGATCCTTGCCCTGGGCCAGATCGGCGAGGATCCGCCCCATGAGGGGGGCCGCCGTGAAGCCCATGTACGGATAGAACCCGACGACGACGTCGCCCTCGGCCGTCACGGGGCCGATGATCGGCCGGTGGTCGGGGGTTCCGTTGCCGATGCCGGTCCAGGTGCGAAGGAGCGCGAGGTCGGCGATCATCGGGGCGATGCGGATCGCCATCGCCAGGTTCGCACGCAGCGAGTCGGGGTTGACGACCCATTCCCCGGCGGCATTGCGCCGAGCCGGCCATCCGCCGCCGATGAGCAGGGTGCCGGACTGCGCCTGCTTGAAGGTCAGCTTTCCGCCGGCGTAGTAGAACAGGTGCGCCACCATCGGATCGACGCGCTCGGTGACACTCACCTGCACCGCGCCGCTCGAGATCGGCAGGTCGAGGTCGAAGTGGCGGGCCAGGTCCGGCATCCCGTCCCCTCCCGCGAGGACGACGCGCCGCGCCCGCACATCACCGCCGGGGGTCCGGATGACGCGCGTGTCGCCGTCGCGATCGAAGCCCACCGCCGGGGTCTGGGTGCGTACGAGGGCTCCCGCCTCGACGGCGCGGCGCGCGAAGGCCGGCGCGACGAGCAGGGGATTCGCCTTCCCCTCGATGGGGCACAGCTCTCCGCCGACGACGGCATCGCTGAGCCACGGCGCGAGGCTTCGGAGTTCGTCGGCGGACAGCATCCGGCTGGGAATGCCGATCCGATTCTCGAGCGCGACCTTCCGCTCGATCGCGGCGAGCTGGCTCACGTCGTCTGCGACGAGGATGCCGCCCTTCTTGGCCACCTGCAGATCCGTGCCCAGTTCGTCGCTCAGATCGTCCCAGAGCGTGAGGGAGTCGGCCAGGAATCGCAGTGCGGGCAGCCATGCCTCCGCCCACTCGGCACCTTCCTCCAGGAACGGCTCGTGCTGGATCTGACCGTGGAGGCTTCCGGCGTTTCGCCCGGACGCCTCGGTATTGAGATCGTTGCGGTCCAGGAGCACCACATCGAGTCCGGCCCGGCTCAGATGGTAGGTCGCCGAAGCCCCGCTCGCGCCGCCACCGACCACCGCGACATCGAAGACATGCCCGGGATGCTTCCGATCCACCATGCCTACACCGTATCCTGGGTGTTCACTTTACGTACAGTTGTTCGCAGAGAGGTCACTTCATGCCCGCCACTTTCTCGGGTTCCTACACCGTCGCGGTCACGCCCTTCACCGACGACCTCAGCCGGATCGACCTCGACCGGCTGCATGCGTTCCTCGATTGGCAGCTCGCGGAGGGCGTTCCCGGAATCATCATGCTCGGAACGACGGGCGAGTTCCTGTCGGTCACGCCGGAAGAGCGTCGCGAGCTGGTGGGGGCGACCGTCGAGCACATCGACGGGCGGATTCCCGTCCTCGTCGGCACAGCCGACGCCTCCACGACACGGGCGGTGCAGTTCAGCGTCGAGGCGCAGGACCTCGGGGCGGACGGCCTGATGATCGTGCCCCCCTACTACTACACGCCCACCGACGACGAGATCTATCGTCACTACGAAGCGATCGTCGGAGCGGTCGATCTGCCGATCATGCTCTACAACAATCCCGTCACCTCGAACGTGGACATGAGCGCTGAGCTCGTCGCGCGTCTGGCGAAGGACTTCGCCACGATCTCGTACATCAAGGAGTCCTCCCAGGACATCGCGCGCGTGCGCGACGTGATCGACCTCGCCGGCGACGCCATCACCGTCTACGCGGGTGAGCGGGTGGTGGACTCCTACCTCCTAGGCGCGAAGGGGTACGTCAATCCGTACGGCAACTACATCCCCCGCGCTTCCGCGGGAATCTGGGGTCTGCTGGAGGAAGGACGCATCGAGGATGCTCGACGGATCGACGATCTGATCAAGCGGTTCGACGCGATCATCGCCGCGGGGCACCCCACCTACGGTCACCAGTGCTACTCCAAGCGGCTTGCCGAGCGAGCCGGCTTCCCGATGGGCACGGTGCGCCCGCCGCTGACGACGTTCGCGCAGCTGGGAGCGGAGGGCGAAGAGCGTCTCGGGCGCATCGGCGCCGTGATCGACGAGCTGGACGACGTGACCCGCCAGCTCGGACTGTGACGATCCCATTGCAACTCCCTATAGACAAACGGCCGGTTGATCCGTCAGATTTCTTCTGAACGTAAGACGTGAGACGGACTTCTCTTTACGAAATACGGCTGAAACGAAGAATCTGTTTCCATCTGAGCAACCGCGGTTCCCCCCAACACCGAGGAAGTGACATGTCAGCACCCGTGACCGACGACGAGAAGTGGCTGCACGACGCCGTGTACGCCATGTACGACGCCTACCTGACCAGTGACCGTGCGCGAGCCGACAGCTACATCGCCGAAGACGTCACGCTCTGGGACACCGAGCACGAGCCCCTGGTCTTCGGGCTCTCGGGCCTGAATGCGCTGCGCGACAGCCGGCCCGCGGGAAGCGTCGCGGCCGTCGCCGGAATCGACGTCACCGAACCGGTCATCGACGTCTGGGACGACTTCGCGCTCGTCCGGCACACCTTCACCGTTCGTTTCACTGATCCCGCCGCCCGCCCTGAACGTGTCCGGAACACCGGCGTCTGGCGGCGGCGAGAGGGCACGTGGCTCCTCGTCCACAATCACGAAGACGTCCTGCCCGAGCAGTAACCCCCCACCCGAGAAAGAAGAGTCCCGTGAAAACACCCAGAAGGCTCCTCACGGCGGCGACCCTCGTCGCCGCCACGGCCCTCGCCCTCGCCGCGTGCGCGGCTCCGGCCGACACCGACACCGACCAGCCCGATGGCGAGCAGAGCGAATCGCTCGTCATCGACAAGTCCTTCGACCTCGTCACGGCCGACCCCGCGCGGATGTTCGAGACCACCGGAAACATCGTGCTGCACGCGGTCTATGACAGCCTCCTCACCTTCGCGGATGGGGATGCCACCGAGCCGCTGCCGAGTGTGGCGTCCGAATGGTCCGTCAACGACGACGCGACGGAGTACACCTTCACGATCCGCGACGGCATCACGTTCTCCGACGGCACCCCGCTGACGGCCGAAGACGTCGTCTTCTCGCTCAACCGCGTGAAGAACGTCCAGGGCAACGGATCCTTCCTGATGAGCGGCCTGAGCGTCACCTCGCCGGACGAATCCACCGTGGTCATCACGTCGGAGACGGCGAACACCGCGGTCCCGGCCATCGTGACCAGCCCCACGCTCGGAATCGTCAACAGCGCTCTGGTGAGCGAGAACGGCGGCACGGACGCCGAGGATGCCGCCGAGACCGACACGGCGGAGGAGTTCTTGAACACCACCTCCGCCGGCAGCGGACCGTACATGCTCGAGACCTTCGACACGACCACCGAGACCGTGCTCGTGGCGAACCCCGAGTACTGGGGCGAGGCGCCGGTGTACGACCGCGTCGTGCTGCGCAACGCCACCGCAGAGGCGCAGCTGATGGACATCCAGAGCGGGACGGCCGACATCGCGCTCGACCTCGGTTCGGACCAGATCAACGGTCTCGGCGGCGATGTCGTGATCGACACCGCACAGGCGCCGACGATGTTCTTCTTCTTCCTCAACGCCAACCCCGAGGTCTCCGAGATCACCTCGTCGCCCGACTTCCGCGAGGCCGTCCGGTACGGCATCGACTTCGATGCGATGCTCGAGCTCGCCGGCGAGGGCGCAGAACGCGCCTACGGGATCATCCCCTCGTCGTATCTGGGGGCGCTCGGAGCAGACAGCGCCGTCGAGCGCGACGTCGAGCGCGCCCAGGCTGCCGTCGAGCGACTGGGTGGCGATGTCACCGTCGAGCTGGAATACGCCAGCGACTTCTCGAGCAACGGTCTGAGCATGGGCCCGTTCGCCGAGCGCATCGCGGCACAGCTCGCCGAGGTCGGCATCACCGTCAACCTCGCTCCCGGCCCGATCGCGACGACGCTCGAGAGCTACCGCGCGGGTACCGAAGAGATGGGCCTGTGGCTGTGGAACCCGGACTACCCGGACTCGGCCGACTACCTCGCGTTCGGCCCCGGTGGGATCGTCGGCGAACGCGCCGGCTGGACGGCCGGGATGGCGCCTGAGATCGAAGCGGTCATGGAGGAAGTGCGCAGCGAGATCGACCCCGCGGCACGCGAGCCTCTTTACCAGGAGTTCCAGGAGCTCAGCAACGAAGCCGGTGTGATCGTGCCGCTGTTCCAGCCCGCGGCGTCGGTGGTGTCCACGTCCGCTGTCGGCGAGGTCGCGTACGACCCGGTATTCTCGCTCGACATCGCGGCCATCGGTCGCTGAGCACGGGGAGCACGCTCCCGGGAACGCATCCGGGAGCGTGCTCTCCTCCCCTTCCCCCCACCCCATCCAGATCGAGGTCGTCGCGTGGCATTGTTCATCGCCAAACGTCTCGGCGCTGCCCTTCTCCTGGTCGTCGGCACCATCCTGGTGGCGTTCGTGCTCACCGCCGTCCTCCCCGGCGACGCCGCGACGGCGCGCCTGGGCGAACAGGCCGCTGCGAACCCCGAGATCGTCGAGGCGATGCGCCGGCAGATGGGGCTCGACCGCCCCCTGTACGAGCAGTTCTTCATCTATCTCGGCGGGCTCTTCCGTGGTGACCTCGGCGACTCCGTCCAGACCACGCGCCCCGTCCTGACCGATCTCATGCTGTTCGGGCCCGCCTCTGCAGAGCTGGCGCTCTCGGCCACGCTGATCGCCGTCGTGGTCGGCGGCGGGCTGGGAATCGTGGCGGCCCTGCGGGCCAACACCGCGGTGGACAACGTGCTGCGGGCATTCAGCCTCGGCGGCGTGTCCATCCCGATCTTCTGGTTCGCGTTGATCGCCACCTCGATCTTCGCCACCCGGCTGCAGTGGTTCCCCTCCTCCGGGCGATTGGACGCGGGAGAGATCCCGCCGCCACGTGTCACCGGCTTCTACACGATCGACTCGCTGCTGGCCGGCGACCTGCCCCTGTTCTTCCAGGCCGTGGATCACCTGATCCTCCCCGCCATCGTGCTGTCGGCACCGATGGTGGGGCTGCTGATGCGCTTCACCCGGGCTTCCGTGCTCGACGTCCTCGGACAGGAGTACATCCGCGCCGCCGAAGCCAAGGGCCTCAGTCCCCGCTCGGTCGTCTTCGGTCACGTCCTCCGCGGCGCGCTCGTGCCGGTGATCACCGTCGTGGGAACGGCCTTCGCGTCGCTTCTGGCGGGAACGGTGCTGGTCGAGCAGATCTTCGCCTGGCCGGGCATCGGCTCCTACGCCTACCGGGCGGCCTCCACGCTCGACCTGTCGGCGATCGTGGGAGTGACGATCTTCGTCGCGCTGATCTACATCTTCGTGAACCTGATCACCGACATCCTGTACGGCATCATCGACCCGAGGATCCGGCGCGCATGAGCACCACAGAGAAGGCCCTCGACACGGTCGATCCCATCGAGGCGGCAGACGGTCGTCGATGGATGCCGCGCTGGCGCCTCCCCGCGGCGTGGCGGCGTCCGCTCGCGATCGTCGGCATCGTCATCGTGGTGTTCTGGATCGTCGTGATCATCTTCGCGCCGCTGCTGGCTCCCTACGATCCGCTCGCCCAGGACTCGGCCCGCTTCCTGCCGCCCTCGCTCGAGCATCCCTTCGGCACCGACGGAGTGGGGCGCGATGTCCTCTCGCGCGTGATCTACGGCGCCCGCATCAGCATCCCCATCGCCATCATGCTCGTCGCGCTCTCGCTCATCGTCGGCTCGACGGTGGGAGCCGTCGCGGGGTACTTCGGTGGCGCCGTCGATGCCGTCCTGATGCGCATCGTCGACCTGTTCTTCTCCTTCCCCGCCATCATCCTGGCGATGGCCGTCTCTGCGGCCCTCGGCCCGTCGCTGGTGAATGCGGTGCTGGCGATCGTGGTGGTGTCGTGGCCCGCTTATGCGCGCGTGACCCGATCGCTCGTGCTGGGGCTGCGCGACAGCAACTTCATCGCCGCCTCCCGGCTGCTGGGTGCATCGTCGCTTCGCACACTGCTTCGCGACATCGCGCCGAACATCCTCGGCCCCATCGCCGTGATCTCGACGCTCGAACTCGGCAACGCCATCCTGCTGCTGGCGGGGCTCAGTTACCTCGGTCTCGGTGCGGTGCCCCCCACCCCCGAGTGGGGGGCCATGGTCTCCGAAGGGTCGCGGGTGTTCTACAACTACTGGGTGGCCCTCTTCCCGGGCGTGGCGATCCTCAGCATCGTGCTGGCGTTCAACTTCATCGGCGACTCGCTCCGCGACGCGCTCGACCCCCGCACCTCGCGCGCCGTGCAGGCGGTGGAACTGTGAACGCGCCTCTCCTCGATGTCCGCGACCTCCGCCTGCGCTTGGGCGGTCGTGCCCTGGTCGACGGGGTCTCGCTCTCGGTGGCCCCGGGCGAGATCGTGGGGCTGGCCGGCGAGAGCGGAAGCGGCAAGACCCTCACCGCCCTGACCGCCCTCGGGCTCATCCCCGATCGCTCGGCGACGGAGGGGGAGGTGCTGTTCGACGGTCGCGACGTCCTGACCCTCAGCAAGCGCGATCTCCGGGCGCTGCGGGGGGACCGCGTCTCCGTGGTGTTCCAGGACCCGATGACGTCCCTGCATCCGATGCTGACCATCGAACGACAGCTGACCGAGCACCAGCTCGTCCATCGATCGGTGACGCGCAAGCAGGCGCGCCAGCGCGGCATCGAGCTGCTGGACCGCGTCCGAATCCCCGACCCGCACCTCGCGATCCGCTCGTATCCTCACCGGTTCTCCGGGGGGATGCGGCAGCGCATCGCGATCGCGTCGGCGCTGGCCTGCGAGCCCGAGCTGCTGATCGCCGACGAAGTGACCACCGCCCTCGATGTCACCGTGCAGGCCGGAATCCTCCGACTTCTCGAGGGACTCCGGCAGGAGCTGGGCATGGCCATGCTGTTCATCACACACGACCTGGCGGTGATGAACGTGCTGACCGATCGCCTGTACGTCATGCGCTCCGGTCGCGTGGTCGAGTCGGGCTCCACGCGAGAGGTGCTCGCCGCCCCCACCGACGACTACACCCGGGCGCTCGTGGACGCCCTGCCCGACACGGAGGCCATCGCATGAGCGCACTGGAGGTGCAGGACGCCGTCGTGGAATACCGAGTCCCCGGCGCGAAGACCGTTCGGGCGGTCTCGGGGGTCTCCCTCCGGGTCGAGGCGGGCGAGGTCCTGGGCCTGGTCGGCGAATCCGGCTGCGGCAAGTCCTCGCTCGGCAAGGCCATCGTGGGTCTGAACCCGCTCAGCTCCGGACACATCCTGGTCGAGGGGCGCGAACTCGCGCCCCTCCGCCGGCGCGCCCGGCCGGTGGCCGACCGTGCCGTGCAGATGGTCTTCCAGGATCCGTACTCCTCCCTCAACCCGCGGCGCCGGATCGGTCGCCAGATCCAGGATGCGATCTCCGCCCGCGGCGGCTCGGCGCGAGCCGGAGAGCTGCTCGAATCCGTCGGCTTGCCGGCGTCGGCCCTCCTGCGCTTCCCCCACCAGTTCTCGGGAGGACAACGCCAGCGCATCGCGATCGCCCGCGCCCTGGCATCCGATCCGAGCGTGATCGTCGCCGACGAACCGGTGTCGGCACTGGACGCCTCGACCCGGCAGCAGGTGGCGGGCCTCCTCTCGGACACCGCGACCGCCCGGGGGGTCGCACTGCTGATGATCTCGCACGACCTGTCGGGATTGCGCACCATCGCCCACCGCCTGGCGGTGATGTACTTCGGACGCATCGTGGAGACGGGGCCGACCGAGGCGATCTGGGCACAGCCGCGTCACCCCTATACGCGCACGCTCATCGGCGCCATTCCGCGGATGGGCCGGGGAGCGCCCCTGCCGAGCGAACCCGACCGGCGCGTCCCGCGAGAGGTGAGCGACGAGGACGCCCGACTGGTGGAATGCGCACCCGGCCACTTCGTCGCCGCCGAAGCCGTGGAACAGGATGTCACGAAAGTAATGTGAAAGGTCACTCTGGCTTTTCAAGTTCAAAGCATTGGCGGGATGTACGTGACATTCGCTAGCCAAACGGCGGTGAGATGAGGCAGACTGTTCCCATGCTCACCACCGATTCCGCGTCGGGCACCGACACCCTCTCGACCCCCTTCGATCACGCTGCGCGGCAACGCCGGCTCTGGGAGAAGATGGACGCCGCGGGCGTCGACGTGCTGTTCCTTCCCGCGTCCCAGTCCGACCTGGAGTACTTCACCGGGGTCCCACGACGTGCGCCGTCGTTCGGGAACATCGGCTACACCAACCACTGGATCTCGGGGGCCTTCGTCAGCCCCGGCGAGGAGCCGCTGTTCGTCCTGACGCGCCACTTCCAGGAGTTCGACCTCCCCGAGGGGGTCTCGGGCGAGGTGGTCACCGCCACCGAAAGCGATGACGGCCGCGAGGTGTTCCGCCGCGCCTTCGACAGCTACCGCGCGCGTACGGGTGTGGTGGCGATCGGCGGGCGCCCGACCGATGAGCACTGCGCTCACGAGGGCGTGAGCTCGGAGCGGATCGCGCTGGCCGGTCGCACCTGGGCCGAGACCGCCGTCGAGCTGCGCAACCACCGGCCGGAGGCCGAGTTCGTCGTCGCCGATGGTCTCATCAACGAGATCCGACGGATCAAGGATGACCAGGAGATCGCCCTCATGCGGCGATCGGCCGCCATTGTGGACCACGTGATGCAGGCGGTGGCTCCTCTGGTCGTGTCGGGGGTGACCGAGCTCGATCTCGCCGCCGAGGTGGATCTGCAGATGCGGCGCCTGGGGTCTCCCGGTGCCTCGTTCGACACCGGCGTCTGGGCGATGGGGCCGGCGCTGGGTCGCGATGCCTCGGTGCGGGTGTCGACGAACACGCTCGGCCCGGGGTCGGGCGTCAGCTTCGACTTCGGTGCCATCACCCGGGGCTACTGCTCCGACTTCGGGCGCACGGTGCACATCGGCGATCCGAACGAGGAGTACCTCGAGGTCTACGACATCGTCATCGCCGCCCAGGAGGCCGGGCGTCGAGCCGCGGTCGTCGGGGCGACGGGAGGCGATGTCCACCGAGCGACCCGCGCGGTCATCGAGGACGCGGGATACGGAGATTGGTTCCGTCACCGCACCGGCCACTGCATCGGACTCGATGTCCACGAGCTGCCGTACATCTCCGAAGAGGATGAGACGCCTCTGGAAGCAGGGATGCTCTTCACCATCGAGCCGTCGGTCTTCTGGCCCGGCCGGGTGGGGGTCCGCGTCGAGGACGTGTTCCTGCTCTCCGACGACGGCTGCGCGTCGATCAACGACCACCCCAACGCGCCCGTCGTCAACTGACCTGCGGGGGTGCTTCCCTCTTGTGGCACCCCCGCAGCCCTTCGCGTGCCGCTGTCACCCCGGTGGACGCCGACCGTATGCTCGATCCGACAGTGATCGACGAAGACCATCATCACGACCAGACAAGGAACGGCATGGCCCGATCATCCTCGCCGGAGGAACCGCCGGAGGTCCGCGCGAAGCGCTCGCCCATGTCGAACATGACCCGTGAGGTGGAGAAGCCCCACCCGGTGGTCGAACTCGACGAGATCGACCGGAGGATCCTCTTCCTGCTCAGCGACGACCCGCGGGTGTCCCAGCGCCAGCTCGCTCGTGCGGTGGGGATGTCGCCTCCGGCCGTCGGCGAGCGCATCGCGCGTCTGGAGCGGCAGCAGGTCATCAGGGGGTACACGACCGTCGTGGACTGGTCGGCGCTCGGCTACCCGGGGCTGGTCTACATCCCGATGACGCTCGCGACCGACGCCGATCTCGGGGAGATCCTGACCGAGCTCCGGTCGATCTCCGAGCTCACCGAGCTGGTCGTCGTCACCGGCAGCTTCGACATGATCGCTCGGTTCCGCATCCGCGATCATGCCCACCTGCAGGCGCTGCTGCTGGATCGGATCTGGCCGATTCGCGGCCTCCAGCGCATCGAGACGTTCCTCAGCCTCGGCGAGGTCATCCGCGAACGCGCGGTGCGCGAACTGCTCGAGGGCTCTGTCGACGACGCCGCGGACGACGTCGAGGACCACTCCGGCGACGACGCCGCCTGACGGTTCCCGATCTGGTTCGACCGCGAACGCCGGCGCGCTGCCGCGCGCGCGGACGGTAATTCAAATGTTCGGAGTTTCACGTAAGATTCTTGGCGATGGGAAATTCCAGAGCATTGTGGTGTTTACGAATGATTCCGGATGACGCACACCGTCGTGCGTTCGGCTCCCCCCTGTCAGAAAGGACCTGAGATGCCACGCACCGCCGTTCCGGCGTCGCACCTGCCGCACTCGGGCATCCGCGAGATCGTGGACCTGGCATTGGGTTCGTCATCGCCGATGATCCGTCTCGAGATCGGCGAACCGGACTTCCCGACACCGGCACACATCATCGACGCCGCCTTCGAAGCGGCGCGGAAGAAGACCTCCTACGTGCAGACCGCCGGCATCCCCGTGCTGCGTGAGGCGATCTCCGAGCGTCTGGCGGGTGATTACGGCCTCCGGGCACCGATCGAACGCGTTCTCATCTCCCACGGCGCCGTCCAGGCGGTCGACGCCGTAATGGCGGCGGTGGTCGCGGCGGGGGACGAGGTCCTCATCCCCGACCCCGCGTGGCCGAACTACGAGATGCAGGCGACCCTGCTCGGCGCCGTTCCGGTGCGCTACGGTCTGCGTCCCGAAGACGCCTTCCAGCCGGACCTCGCCGAGATCCGTGCGCTCGTGACGCCCCGGACGCGGGTGATCGTGATCAACTCTCCGAGCAATCCCACCGGCGCGGTGATGCCCGCCGAGACGGTGGCGGCGATCGTCGATTTCGCCGTGTCGCGCGACATCCTCGTCATCAGCGACGAGGTCTACGACGAGATGGTCTTCGACGGGGGACACACCACGGCTGCGGCCCTGGCTCCGCAGCACGTCGTGTCGGTCTTCAGCTTCTCCAAGACCTACGCCATGACCGGATGGCGCGTGGGATACGCGCTCGTGCCGAGCTGGCTCGCCGACACCGTCGTTCGCATCCTCGAGCTGCAGTCCTCGTGCGTGTCCAGCGTCACCCAGGCCGCCGCGCTGGCGGCGATCACGGGTCCGCAGGAGATCGTCGGCGAGATGCGCGACGCCTACCGCCGGCGTCGCGATCTGGCGGTCGGCATCCTCGCCGGTGCCGGTACCGAGATCGTCCGCCCGCACGGTGCCTTCTATCTGATGCTTCCGCTCCCCGGTGACATCGATGCGCGCAGCGCAGCGCTCGAGCTCGTCGCTCACGGTGTCTCGTTCGCTCCGGGCACCGCCTTCGGTCGGCAGACCCCGCACCATCTCCGGGTGTCGCTCGCGGCCGCCGACGAGACGATCCGCGAGGGACTCGGCCGCTTCCTCACGTGGCGGGACGCACGTCTGACGCTGCCGACCGGCTCTGGTGTCTCGGTCCGAGGAGCCTGACGATGTCCGAATCGCCGACGGGCTCAGCGACCGAGAAGCCTCTTCGCTTCAGCCTTCGCGTCAACAACGACCTCGACCTCGAGGCGCTGAGCGCCATGGCACTCGCCGCCGAGGAGGCGGGGATCGACCAGCTGTGGGTCTCCCATGACCTGATGTTGCGTTCGGCGCCCGCACTCCTGGGAGCGCTGTTCACGCGCACGACGCGCATCCACCTCGGCATCGGCATCATGAATCCGTACTCCGTCCATCCCGCTGAGCTGGCGATGACGGCAGCGACGCTGCAGGAGATCTCCGGTGGACGATTCCTGCTCGGCCTCGCGGCGGGCTCGGGCGAATTCCTGTCGTGGATCGGGATCGAGCAGCCGAGGCCCCTCACCGCCACCCGCGAAGCCCTCCGGTCCGTGCGTGCGCTCCTGTCCGGCCAGCGGCCGATGGACGTCGCCGGAGCGGGGGAGGGGTGGACCCGTGACGCCTATCTGCGTCTCGCGCCGACGTCGGTCCCCATCTACATCGGGGCGATGAGCCCCCGGATGCTGGGGCTCGCGGGCGAAGAAGCCGACGGCGTTCTGGCGCTGCTGTTCCCTCCGGAGCACTTCACCACCGCGTCGGCTCTGGTCGCAGACGGCGCACAGCGCGCCGGCCGCACGATGGCCTCGGTCGACATGCCCGCCTGCATCTGGCTCTCGATCGACGAGGACCGCCGATCGGCGGATCGCGCCCTCGCCCGCAAGCTCGCCTATTACGGCGGGGCGTTCTCGCCCTACCTCCTGGAACGGGCGGGCCTACGCACGGAGGACTTCGCTGCGGCGTCGGACGCGCTGCGCGAGGGCGATGAGGAGGCGGCGATCGACACCATCACCCCGCAGATGCTGTCCCTCGGCATCTCCGGAGACCCCGACACGGTCATCGAGCGGTGCCGGGAGCTGATGGCGCTCGGGGTCGACCATCTCTCCTTCGGACCCCCGCTCGGCCCCGATCCCGTCGCCGCGATCGAGCTGCTCGGTCGCCGCGTCCTTCCTGCCCTGAGGAGCACCCCATGAACGACGCCCTGATCGCGCTCTCCAACGACATCGAGGAGTGGGCGCGCCGCGCGGCCTTCCGCTCGTCCGACGACATCCCACGCCTGCGCCGCGACCCCCGGTGGCTGCCCGACTTCACTCCCGCCTCCATCGAGGATCGGCGTCAGGCGGTGTCGGAGTTCCGCGAGCGGCTGGACGCTCTTCGGATCGCCGACGGCGATGTCGCCGGGCAGGTCGATCTCCGGCTCCTGCGCTCGGTGCTGAACAGGATGGAGTGGGACACCGATGTGCTCCGCAACTGGGAACGGGATGCGGTCTTCCTGGTCGGTCAGATCCTGGGCCCCTGGTTCGACCTGCTCCTTCCCCGGCCTCCCTTCGCCGCCGAGGTCCAGGAGGGGCTCATCGAGGTCGCCCGGTCGATCCCCGAGCGGGTCTCACTCGCCGAGGAGAACCTCCGGGCCGCGGGGGTGGCCGACCTGGCCCGCGTGGCCGCTCTCGAGCTCCGCGGCATGCGCGAGCGCTTCCCCGCCTCGGTCGAGGCCCTCGACGGTGTCGTCGCCGGCGACGTGCTCCGTGAGCTGCGCCTCCTCGCGCCGGCTGCCGGCGAAGCGCTGGCGCGGTTCGGCGAGTGGCTGGACGCCGAGGCCTCGGGCTTCGTCCCGTCGGTGCCGGTGGGGCGCGAGAAGTTCGTCTGGTTCCTGCGCAACATCGCCTTCATCGCCGAGGAGCCCGAAGAACTGGTCCGCGCCGCTTTGCAGGACTACCGTCGCGCGGTACTCGCCGAGACCGTCACCCGCAACCGCTTCCGAGATGTTGCGCCCGATCCGATCGCCGCGACCATCGACGATCAGGTGCAGCGACAGATCGTCCAGGAAGCCGAGGTGCGCGCCTTCTCCGAGCGCGAGGGCCTGCTGTCGCAGCCCGACGGCCTGCAGCGATACCACGTGGCGCCGATGCCGGCCTACCTCGAACCGATCCGATTCCTCGGCGTCACCGACGACCTCACCGACCAGGACCGGCTCGACCAGGACGGGGTGTCGTACATGCCGCCGCCCCGACCGGACCTGCCCTACTTCTACGCCGCCAACGCCCGCGACCCCCGCCTGGGGATCATCCACGAGGGGGCCCATTACAAGCAGCTGGCGCTGTCGTGGGCGAACCCGGATCCGGTACGCCGTCGCTACGTCGATTCCGTCGCGAACGAGGGCATCGCCTTCTACAACGAGGAGCTGATGCTGCTCGCCGGGCTGTTCGACGACGCCCCCCACTCGCAGGAGGTCGTCCACAACTTCAACCGCCTGCGGAGCCTGCGCGTCGTGGTCGACGTGAACCTCGCCACCGGCGCCTTCTCCCTCGACGAGGCGATCGACTTCTTCGTCCGCCTCGTCCCGATGGACGTCGAGACCGCGCGAGAAGAGTGCGCCATGTATCTGGCGACCCCGGGGCTCGCGATGTCGTACCACGTGGGCAAGCAGCAGCTGCTGCGCCTCGTCACCGACGCGATGGTCGCCGAGGGTGAGAGCTTCTCGCTGCAGCGCCTTCACGACCGGGTGTGGCAGAACGGCAACGTGCCCTTCTCACTGCAGCGCTGGGAGATCCTCGGGGATCGGAGCGACCTCGACGCGATCGAGGCGACCCCTGCGCAGGCGTAACCGAATTGGTATCGAATGTAAGGTGAGTTTGACGTTAGGCTTGTCAAAGCCAAACTTCACGCAATGAAGAGTGATTGTTTGCAAAACTGAAACACATGTGGCCGTGCATCGAAACACAGTCGCGGCACGGTGTTCACAACCCCCTTCGGCGCCCGTGCGGAGGGAAAGCCGACGAAACGCATGAGAGGAAACACCATGCATAAGAGATCACGGCTGGCGGTCATCGCCGCAGCCCTCGCGTTGCCCGCGCTCGTTCTGAGCGCGTGCTCGAACCCCGGGGGAGGCGAGACGGACGCATCCGGCGGCGACGACGCCGCGACGGGCGGCACCCTCCGCCTCGCGGGGAACTCCGACGTGCTCTACCTGGATCCTGCGGCGGCGTACTCCGCGCCGGACTACCAGATCCACCGCACCCTCACCCGGACGCTCTTCGCGCACGTCCCGGCCGGCAACGACACCGGCAACACCGAGATCGTGCCCGACCTGGCCCTGGAGATCCCGACCGTGGAGAACGGCGGCATCTCCGAGGACGGGACCGTCTACACCGTCGAACTCCAGGAGGGTGTCGAGTTCGACGCGCCCGACGGCGCGCGCGAGATCGTCGCCGAAGACGTCGTGCTCGCCGCGAAGCGCATCTGCAACCCGGTGTCGCCGTCCAACGCCCTCGGCTACTTCACCGACACCATCGTCGGCCTCGACGCGTACTGCGAGGGGTTCGCCGAGGTGGAGCCGACGGTCGAGGCGATCCGCGAGTACATCGAGGGCAACGACGTCGAGGGCGTGCGCGCCGTCGACGAGCGCACGGTCGAGTTCACCATCACGCAGCCGGCCGCCGACTTCATCGACATCATGGCCCTCGGCGTCTTCCTCGCGCCGCAGCCGGTCGAGTACCTGGAGTACCTGCCAGACTCCCCGGAGCTGCGCCAGAACATCATCTCCACCGGCCCGTACCGCATCGCCGAGTACGTCCCCGAGGAGAGCTTCACCCTCGAGCGCAACCCGGTGTGGAACGCCGAGCTCGACCCGATCCGCGACGCCAACGTCGACGCGATCGAGATCTCGATGGGTCAGGACGCCGCCGCCGTGCAGCAGCAGCTGGAAGCCGGCACCGTCGACATGCAGTGGGCCGACACGGTCACCCCGACCGCCTCGGTCCCGGCGCTGATCGGTGCGAACGACGAGCGTCTGGTCATCGGCAGCGACGGCGCGATCCGTCCCTACGTGGTGATCAACACCCTCAGCCCGAACGCTGACGGCGCGTACGGCGACACCACGGTGCGTCAGGCGTTGAACTTCGCCATCGACCGCGCCGCGTCGCAGCAGATCCTGGGTGGCCCGGGCCTTGCCGAGGTCGCCACGCAGATCCTGCCGCCCGAGGTTCTGGGCACCGAGCAGGCCAACGTTCTCGACGTGCCCGCCGAGGGTGACACCGAGCGTGCGCAGGAGCTGCTGGAGGAAGCCGGTTACGCCGACGGTCTTCCCGTCAAGCTGCTCTACCGCGAGACCGAGCCCTACGCCTCGCTCGCCACGGCGATGCAGCAGGACCTCGAGGCCGCAGGCTTCCAGGTCGAGATGAAGGTCACCACTCAGAACGCCTTCTACGGCGAGTTCCTGCTCAACCAGGACATCACCGAGGCCGGCGAGTGGGACATCGCCATCGCGGCGTGGAGTGCGGACTACTTCGGTGGGCGCCCCTACCTCGTCCCCATGCTCGACGGTCGCGGCTACGTCGACGGCTCGCCGAACTTCGGTGGCTGGAACAACGAGGAGTTCAACGCCCTCGTGGACGAGGCCCTCGCGGCCGAGACCCCGGAACAGGCGAACGAGCTGTGGATCGAGGCCGACGCGGTCGCGACCGAGGATGCGGCCTGGGTGCCGATCGCCTTCGCTCGCACTCCCGTCTTCCACTCGGAGCGGGTCGGCGGGTTCGAGTGGAACGCGTGGACCAACAACGGTGACATGACGAAGGTGTTCCTCAACGAGTGATCGTCGAGGAATCTGAATACCGCTGAATGAGAGAGAAGGAGGTGCCACGTGTTGCTGAGCGTCGAGGATCTTGATGTGTCGTTCGACACGGGAGACGGTCGACTACACGCGGTGCGTGGCATCTCCTTCGATCTCGACCGGGGGGAGACCCTCGGTGTGGTCGGAGAGTCCGGTTCGGGCAAGTCCGTCAGCACCCAGGCGATGGTCGGGCTCTCCAGCGGCGCGATCGTCTCCGGACGCGCGCTGTTCGAGGGACGCGACCTGCTGACGATGGGTGACGCCGACCTGCGCTCGATCCGAGGGCGCGAGATCGGCATGGTCTTCCAGGACCCGCTGTCGTCGCTGCATCCGCAGTTCCGCGTGGGTGCCCAGATCGCCGAGGCGATCCGGGTTCATGAGCGCACCTCGCCGAAGGCGCTGCGCTCGCGGGTGATCGACGTCCTCGACGAGGTCGGGATCCCGAATCCCGACAAGCGCGTGGACGACTACCCGCACCAGTTCTCGGGCGGCATGCGCCAGCGCGTCATGATCGGTCTCGCTCTCGCGCTGCGCCCGTCGCTGCTGATCGCGGACGAGCCGACCACGGCGCTGGATGTCACGGTGCAGGCGCAGCTGCTCGAGCTGATGAACCGTCTCCAGCGCGAGCATGGCACGGCCATCCTGATGATCACCCACGACCTCGGGGTTGTCGCCGGCATCGCCGACCGCGTCATCACGATGTACGGCGGGCGGATCGTCGAGCGGGGCTCGCGCACCGACGTCCTCGCCCAGCCTCACCACCCCTACACGCGGGGTCTGCTCGGCTCCGTCCCCCGGGTCGGCTCGCAGCGCACGGTGCTGCAGGCCATCCCCGGAAATCCCCCGAGCCTGCTGATCGATGAGCCCGGCTGCCCCTTCGCCTCGCGGTGCGCCTTCGCGCACGCCGAGTGCCTCCCGAGATTCCCCGAGGAGAAGCGGATCGCGCCGGGGCACGGATCGGCCTGCGTCCTGCCGGTCGAGAACGCCGGCCCCGTCGTCCTCCCCGTCATCGAAGAGGTCCACGCCGCCGCGAGTGCCGACCGGGAGATCCTCGCCAGGATCGAGGACGTCCGGATCACCTTCCCCGGTGCGCGGAAGGGTGTCCTGGGCCTGAAGTCCGACACGGTCGTCGCCGTCGACGGCGTCAGCCTCGACATTCCGCGCGGCGGAACCCTCGGCATCGTCGGAGAGTCAGGAAGCGGCAAATCGACCCTCGCTCGCGCGCTGACCGGGCTCATCCCGCTCACCAGCGGCCGCGTCGAGTTCGAAGGTCGCGACATCTCCACGATGCGACGCGCGGAGCGGCGCGCGCTTCGTCGAGAAGTGCAGATGGTCTTCCAGGACCCGTACGGCTCTCTGAACCAGCAGCGACGGGTCGGATCGATCATCGCCGACCCGCTCGTCATCCACGACCAGGCCGAGGGCAGGGGACTGCGCCCTCGTGTGCAGGAGCTGATGGAGCTCGTGGGGTTGAACCCCGAGCACTACAACCGCTTCCCGGCCGAATTCTCGGGTGGACAGCGCCAGCGCATCGGCATCGCCCGGGCGCTCGCACTCAATCCCAAGCTGATCGTCTGCGACGAGCCCGTCTCGGCGCTCGACGTGTCGATCCAGGCGCAGATCCTCAACCTCCTCAGCTCGCTGCAGGACGAGCTCGGACTCACCTACGTCTTCATCGCCCATGACCTCGCGGTCGTCGAGCACATCGCCGATGTGGTGGCCGTGATGTATCGCGGCGTGGTGGTCGAGAAGGGGACGGTGGACGAGATCTACCGTTCGCCGAAGGAGGACTACACCCGTGCGCTTCTCGAAGCCGCGCCGCACGTGGATGCCGCTCTGGACGGCGGCGGGATGTTCGCGAAGGGTGGAGAGCGATGAGCGGGCCCGGACCCACGGATGCGCGCGTGGAGGCAGAACGTGAGGAGGAGGCCGAGGCCATCGAGGCGCAGGCGGTCCCGGGCCAGACCCGGCAGACCGCTGTCGTCGCGCGCAGCCCGCTCCAGCTGGTCTGGGGCCGCCTGCGGCGCGACCGCACGGCGATGATCTCCGCCGTCGTCATCCTCCTCGTCATCGTCGCGGCCTTCGCCGCGCCGCTGGTCGCCGCGTGGGTGGGCCACGGTCCGAACGAGCAGTTCCGTCAGGAAGGACTCTCGGAGTTCGGTGCTCCCGTCCCGCCGGGGCCGCAGTTCCTCCTCGGCACCGACAACCTCGGTCGCGACGTCCTGGTCCGACTCGTCTACGGTGCCCAGGTCAGCCTCATCGTCGCCTTCGCGGCCACCATCGGGGCGCTGGGGATCGGCACGCTGGTCGGACTCATCGCCGGGTTCCTGCGCGGCTGGGTCGACACCGTCCTGACGTGGCTGATGGACACGACCCTCAGCCTTCCGCAGTTGCTCTTCGCCATCTCCCTCGTGGCGCTCGTCGGACCGTCGCTGACGACGACCGTGGTGGTCATCGTGCTGTTCTCCTGGGCACCGATCGCCCGAGTGGTGCGTGGGCAGGTGCTCTCGCTTCGCGAACGCGAGTTCGTCGAAGCCGCCCGTTCCCTCGGTGCGTCGAACTGGCGCATCATGCGCGTGGACGTGCTGCCGAACCTGCTCGTGCCGATCCTCGTCTACGGCACCCTGCTGATCCCGCAGGCGATCGTCTTCGAAGCGACCCTGTCGTTCCTCGGGCTCGGTGTGCTGCCTCCGACGGCGACCTGGGGGAACATGCTCTCGATCGCCTCCCAGGGGTCGCTCTACACGATCGCTCCGTGGCTGGTCATCTTCCCCTCGGCGGCGCTGCTGTCGGTGACCCTCGCCTTCAACCTCCTCGGCGACTCGATCCGCGACGCGTTGGACCCGCGGCAGACGCTCTTCGCCGGCCGCCGAGGTCTCGCCCGCCGCCGCGCCGCCAAGCGCGCCGCACGGAAGGCCGCGCACGCATGATCCGCTTCCTCAGCCGCCGGGTGGTCTCCGGCATCCTCACCCTGTTCGCGATCAGCGCGATCATGTTCCTGCTGTTCTACGTCGCGCCCAACGACCCGGCACGCACCATCGCGGGCGTGCAGGCGACGAACGCCCAGGTCGACCAGGTGCGCGAGCGCCTGGGGCTGGATCTGCCGATCCTCGAGCGCTACGCGATCTACATGGGCGGACTGCTCAGGGGCGACCTCGGGTATTCGTTCTTCAACCAGCAGCCGGTCCTCGACTCGATCGTCGCGCGCCTTCCCGAGACCGCCTCCATCGCGATCGGCGGACTTGCGATGGCGCTTCTGATCGGCATCAGCATCGGCATCGGCGCCGCCCGGCGTCCCGGATCCTTCCGCGACCGGGTGAGCACCGTGTTCGTGCTCAGCGGTCTGAGCGTCCCCACCTTCGTCGTCGGCCTGCTTCTGCTGTACGTCTTCTTCTTCCAGCTCACCGTGCTGGGGCTGCCCCTCTTCCCCGCCGCGGGGTACGTTCCCCTCACCGAGAACCCCTGGGAGTGGGCGCGGCACCTGATCCTCCCGTGGATCACGGTGGGCTTCGTCTCGGCGGCGACCTACGCCCGTCTCACGCGCAGCCAGCTGGCGGGGGTGCTCGGCGAGGACTACATCCGCACCGCCCGCGCCAAGGGCTTGAGCGAGGGCGCCGTGGTCTACCGGCACGGAATGCGCAGCGCCCTGACGCCTGTCGTCACCCAGGTGAGCCTGGACATCGCGGTGCTCATGGGCGGCCTGGTCGTGACCGAGCAGATCTTCGGGATCAACGGCATCGGTCGTCTGGCGATCCAGTCGGTCACCCGCGGCGACCAGCCGGTCATCATCGGAACGATGCTGCTGGCCTCGCTGTTCGTGGTGATCTCGTCGATCCTGGTCGACATCGTGTACGCGCTGCTCGATTCGCGCGTCCGCGTGAAGTGAGATCGAAGAAAGGTCATCATGCTCGATGAGCACACGCGCGCCCTCGCCAAGGGGAAGAACTTCGCCTCTCTGACGACGCTGCGCAAAGACGGATCGCCCACCGCGCAGGTGATGTGGGTCGACTGCGACGACGAGCACATCCTCATCAACACCGAGGTGCACCGTCTGAAGTACCGTCATATGAGACGCGACCCCCGGGTCGCGGTGCTGATCATCGATCAGGCGAACCCCTACAGCTACGCCGAGGTGCGCGGCGAGGTGGTCGAGTTCATCCTCGGCGATCGGGCGCGCGCCCACATCGACGAGCTGTCCGAACGGTACTTCGGGCGCCCCTACATCGCCGAGCAGATCGAGAGCGAACGCGTCATCTGCAAGATCCGGCCCCATGCGTGAGCGCGAAGGAGAAGGCATGACCCGTTCGAGCGAGGACCTGGCCGCCGAACTCGGCCCCGACGTCATCCGCTGGCGCAGCGTCGGACCCTCCCGTGGCGGCCGCGTCGTCGCCGTCGCGGGGGATCCTTCCGACCGCTCCCGTTTCTGGATGGGCGCGTGCTCCGGCGGGGTCTGGATGACCGACGATGCCGGCCAGTACTGGAAGCCCATGTCCGACGGCTTCCTCGAGTCCGCCTCGGTGGGGGCGATCGCCGTCGCCGACGCCGATCCGCAGGTGATCTGGGTGGGAACGGGCGAATCCTTCGCCCGCAACAACGTCGTGCCCGGTGATGGGGTGTACCGCACCGTCGACGGCGGCCAGACCTGGCAGCACCGGGGGCTGGATGCCACCAAGCACATCGCCAAGGTCCGCGTCGATCCGCGCGACGCCGACGTCGCGTTCGTCGCGGCGCTCGGAGACGTGTTCGGCCCCTCCGCCGAGCGCGGCGTGTACCGCACCCGCGACGGCGGCGACACCTGGGACCTCGTGCTGCACGTCTCCGAACGTGCCGGGGCCGCCGACCTCGTTCTGGACCCGACGAATCCCCGCGTCGTGTACGCCTCCATCTGGCAGATGGTCCGCCACCCCTGGGACATCGTCTCGGGCGGGGAGGACTCGGGCCTGTGGCGATCGCGCGACGGCGGCGATACCTGGGAGCTGATCTCGGACCACCCGGGCTTCGCCACCGGCCTGCTCGGGCGGATCGGCATCGCGGCCAGCCCGGCGCGCCCCGGTCGGGTGTGGGCGCTGGTCGAGGCGATCGGGGAACAGGGCGGCGTCTACCGATCGGATGACGCGGGCCAGACCTGGTCGCAGGTGTCCACCGAGCGGTCGGTGCAGGGCCGACCCTGGTACTACAGCCACATCATCGCGCACCCCACCGAGGCCGACACCGTGTGGTGCATGAACACCTGGGCCTGGCGTTCGCGCGACGGCGGCCGGACCTTCCAGCAGGTCCAGACCCCGCACGGCGACAACCACGATCTGTGGATCGACCCGAGCGACCCGCAGCGGATGATCAACGGCAACGACGGTGGCGCGTGCGTGAGCGTCAACGGCGGGATGACCTGGTCGTCGATCTACAATCAGCCCACCGCGCAGTTCTACCGGTTCGACGTCGACCACCGGTTCCCGTTCGACCTCTACGCCACCCAGCAGGACAACTCCGGCATCCGCGCGCCCTCGCGGTCGTGGAAGGGGGCCTTGCGCTGGCCCGATTGCCTCGAGCTCGGCGAGGCCGAGGCCGGCGATGTCGCTCTGGATCGCTCCGACCCTCGTTTCGTCATGCTGGGCGGGGCCGGCTTCGGCCACCCCGGTCCGCTGCTGCGCTTCGATCAGGTCACCGAGCAGGCCCGCGACGTGGCCGTGTGGCCGGAGTACTTCATGGGCATCGGCGCGAGCGAGATGAAGCACCGCTTCGGATGGACGTATCCGATCGAGTTCTCGCCGCACGAGCCGAAGGTGCTCTACGTCGGCGGTGAGCGGGTCTTCCGCTCGCCCGACGGCGGGATCACCTGGCAGAGCATCAGCGGCGACCTCACCCGTGACGACCCCGCCAAGCAGCAGCCGACGGGCGGGCCGATCTCGGGGGATTCCACCGGAGCCGAGGTCTACTGCACGATCCACGCCTTCGCCGAGTCGCCGATCACGCCGGGCGAACTGTGGGTCGGGACCGATGACGGACGCGTCCACCTCTCCCGCGACGGCGGCGGCGAATGGACGGAGCTGTTCCCGACGGGTCTGCCGGAGTGGGCGACGGTCACCCGGATCGAGCCCTCCCACCACCGCGCCGGGCGTGCCTACCTCACTGCGCATGCCTACCGGCTGCAAGACCTGCGGCCGCTGGTCTATCGGACGGATGACTTCGGCGCGACGTGGGAGGCGATCGCCACCGGCATCCCCGAGTCGGAGTGGGCGCGCAGCATCCGCGAGGATCCCACGCAGCCCGACCTGCTGTTCCTGGCCACCGAACGGCGGGTGTGGTTCTCGGTCGACCGGGGGAGCACCTGGGCGAGCCTGCGCGGGAACATGCCCTCGGTGCCGGTCTACGACATCAAGGTGCGCGACCACGAACTCATCGCGGGCACGCACGGGCGGGCGTTCTGGATCCTCGACGATCTGGCGCCGCTGCGCGAGATCGCCGCGCTCGCATCCGACGGGCTTCACCTCTTCACCCCGCCGACGGTCTACCGCTATCCCACTCCGGACGGCTTCGACATGCCCGGCGAGGGCACCTGGGTGGGCGGCTTCCCGGGGGTTCCCCTGGGCGGCGCGACCTTCACCCGTCGCCACCTCCCGGACGGCAGTGCCGAGACGGTGTGGCTGGACGGGGGGAAGAACCCGCCGAACGGCGCACAGCTCATCTATCGCCTGCCCGCCGACGTCTCTTCGGTCACGATCGCCATCGCCGACGCCGAGGGCCAGACGCTGCGCACCTTCCGCTCCTCCGTGCCGGAAGACCGGAAACTCCCGCCCGCCGAAGTGCCGTCCACCGACGCCGGCGCGCACGCCTTCCTGTGGGATCTGCGCGTGGAGCCGGCCCTCACCGCGCCGGGTGAGGACGGGCGACGCGGCGTGGTCTACCCCGGTCCCCGTGTGGCGCCAGGGCGCTACACCGTCACGATCACGGCCGACGGCGACAGCCGTGCGCAGGTCGTGGTGGTGCACCGCGACCCCCGCGGCGTGGCCGACGACGACGATCTGCGCGAGCAGTACCGCCTGCTTCTGCGCATCCGGGACCTGCTGCAGCGGGTCGCCGACGGCATCGGCACATCGACGGCCGTGCACGACGTGCTGTCGGGGCTCACACGCCGCCTCGGGGATCATCCGCTCACGGCACGCATCGCCGAGATCGCCGAGGAGGCCGACGCGGTGCGTCGGATCCTCACCAATCCCGACATGAAGGATCACAACGACGCGCTGAAGATGGCGGCGGGCCTCGAGCAGAAGATCGTGCTCCTGCCCGAGATCGTCGTCGAGCTCTCCGACACCCGGCCCGTGCCGGGGGTGTACGAGGTGCTCGACCGCTTCGAGGCCGAGGCCGACGAGGCACTCCGGCGCCTGGCCGCCCTGCGCGCGGACGGGCTGCCGCAGCTCGATGCAGCCCTGCGCGCGGACACCACCGTCCCCTTGCTCGGACTGAGTCTGTAGGAGAGTCGTGCGCATGCGTGCCCCCCGTTCCGTCGTTCTGGCGCTCGCCGCCGTGCTCGCCCTCACCGGCTGCGCAACGGGTACCGGTGCCCCCGGGGGCTCCTCGTCGACGGATGGGGCGTCGGCGATGGGGGGAGCCGACCTCGTCGTCTATGTCGGGCGCAACGAAGACCACGTACGGCCGCTCGTGGAGGAGTTCGAGCGGCGCACCGGGCTCGACGTCGACGCGCGGTACGGCAGCACCGGTGAGCTCGCGACGACCATCCTGCAGGAGGGGGCGTCGTCTCCCGCCGACCTCTTCTTCACGCAGGACCCCGCCTACATCGGCGCGATCTCGGAGGCAGGGCTGCTGAGCCGCCTGCCCGACGATGTTCTCGACGCCGTCGTCCCCGGGATCGCGGGAAGCGACGGCGACTGGGTCGGCGTGACGGCTCGACGGCGGGTCCTGGCCTACGACCCCGCGACGACATCGGCCGATCAGCTTCCGGACACGATCTCGGAGCTCGTGGAAGAGCCGTGGCGCGGGCGGGTGGGGCTCGCGCCCACCCACAGCTCCTTCGTCTCGTTCGTGGCGGCTCTCGTGGCGATCCGCGGCGAGGGCGAGGCGCTCGCCTGGCTCGAGGGCATCGCCGCCAACGATCCCCAGATCTTCGACGGCAACGAGGAGCAGCTGCGAGCGATCGCGGCGGGAGATCTGGATGTGGGGCTGGTCAACCACTACTACGTCCACCGGCTGCGGGCCGAGGATCCCGCCTTCTCGGTGCGCAACCACTCCTTCGCCGCGGGCGACGCCGGCGACGTGCTGATGCCCACCGCGATCGGCCGCCTGACCGGCGGTGCGCACCCCGAAGCTGCGGTGGAGTTCATCCGGTTCCTCCTCGCAGACCAGGCGCAGCGCCACTTCCTCGACGAGGTCGGTGAGTACCCGCTCGTGCTCGGCATCGGAACGCCCGCGGGCGAGCGGCCGCTCGATCCGGAACTCATCGATGCCATGAACCTCGCCGAGGTGGCCGGCAACCTGGATGTCGCCACCGACCTGATCGCACGGGCAGGCCTGATCTGACCCGTGTGAGATCGGCGACCGTGACGGTGAGCCCGGTGGTGCGCGGCGGCGCGGCGGCGAGCAGAGGCCGAGTCGCGACGATCATCGCCGTGGTCGTGGTGCTCGGACTCAGCGTGCCGCCGCTCGTCGTCCTCGTGGTCCAGGGGGTGGCGGGGATGGGAGCTGAAACCGTCCCTCCGGCACGCTTGCTGATGCTCCTGGGGAACACCCTCCTGCTCGCCGCCCTCGTCGTCGCCCTTTCGCTGCCCGTCGGCACGGCCACGGCGTGGCTGACGGCGCGCACGACCTTCGCGGGCCGGCGGGTGTGGGCGACGGCGATCACGATCCCCCTCGTGCTTCCCGCGTACGTCGTCGCGGTCGCCCTGTCGGGCATGTTCGGCGGAGACGGGCTTCTCACCGACCTTCTCCGCCCCTGGGGGATCTCCCGCCTGCCGCCCGCCGCGGGGCTCTGGGCGGCGACACTGTGCCTCACGATCGTGGCGGTGCCGATCGTCCACACCCTGGCCGCCGTCGCGCTCTCGAGGATGGACCCGGCGCTCGAGGAGACCGCTCGCCTCCTCGGCCAGAGCGGCTCGAGGCTGTTCTTCCGCGTGATCCTCCCGCAGCTGCGCGGCACTCTCGCCCTCGCCGCGTGCGTGGTCGCGCTGTACGTCATCTCCGACTTCGGCGCGGTGTCGATGCTGCGCTACGAGACCTTCACCCGGGCGATCTACGCACAGTTCCGCGGACGCGTCGAGGTCGGCCCGGCTTTCGCGCTGTGCCTCACCCTGGTCCTGGTCTCGGGCGTTCTCATCGCCGGTCAGGTCATGCTGCGCGGCCGGCACGGCGCCGGGGCCGCCCACACCCGGCCGGCGGCCGTCACCCCGCTCCGACCGCTCGCCGCGGCGATCGCCTCGACGCTCCTCGGAGTGCTCGTGCTCTTCTCGACCGTGCTGCCCGTGATGACGCTGACAACCTGGGCTCTGCGGGGATGGGCAGCGGGGGCGCGGCCCGGCCCCGTCCTGGAAGAGGCGGTGAACGCTTTCGGTCTCGCCCTCCTGGCGGGTGCGGTCACGACGCTCCTGGCGTTCCCCATCGCCCTGGCGGCGCGGAGACGCAGCAGATTCACGCGGGCGATGGAAGGCGTGCCGTGGATCACCCATTCCCTGCCGCACCTTGCGGTGGGCCTGGCGATCCTGGTCCTTTCCATCGCCGGCCCGGCGGCGCTCTACCAGTCCCGCACCACGCTCGTCCTCGCGTACGCCGCCCTGTTCCTCCCCTTGGCGATCGGTCCGCTCTCCGAGGCGCTGCGCGGCATCGACGAACGGCTTCTCGACGTCTCCCGGTCTCTCGGACGAAGTGAGATGCGCACCCTCGTCGGCGTCGTCCTGCCACTGGTCCGACCTGCCATGCTGACCGGGGCGGCGCTGGTGTTCTTCGCGACGCTGCACGAGCTGCCGGTGACGCTGCTGCTGCGTCCGACGGGGTCGGAAACGCTCGCGGTGCGCCTGTGGGGTGCGATGATCGAGGGGCAGTACACCACTGCCAGCATCGCCGCACTCCTCATGGTCGTCATCAGTGTCCCCCTCCTCGCGCTGCACGCGCGGTCGCAGGTGCGTGCGAGCGTGGCGTCGTGAGCGTCGCAGCGCTCGACGCGCGCGCACTGGTCCGGCGCTTCGGCGACGTCGTCGCCGTCGATCACGTCGATCTCACGGTTCGGCAGGGCGAGCTGGTCGCCCTTCTCGGACCGTCGGGCTGCGGAAAGACCTCGATCCTGCGCCTGGTCGCCGGCCTCGACCGCGGCGCGGGGACTGTCGACATCGCCGGGGTGCGCATGAGCGGGGGTGCGCGGTTCGTGCCGCCCGAGGCGCGCGGGGTCGGGCTGGTTTTCCAGGACAGCGTCCTCTTCCCTCACCTCGACGTCGCCGGCAACGCCGCCTTCGGACTGCGCGGGGCCGATCGGATGGCGCAGGCGGGCCGCATCCTCGACCTCCTGGGCATCGCGCACCTGGCGGCGCGGATGCCGTCGGAGATCAGCGGCGGCGAGCAGCAGCGGGTGGCCCTGGCGAGGACCCTGGCGGCGCGGCCCGCGCTGGTGCTTCTGGACGAGCCCTTCTCGCACCTCGATGCGAGTCTGCGCGAACGCGTTCGTGACGAGACCGTCGCGGCGCTGCGCCGCACCGGGACCTCGGCGCTGCTGGTCACCCACGATCAGGGCGAGGCGCTCGCCGTCGCCGATCGCGTGGTGGTGATGGGGGCCGGCCGGGTCCACCAGGCAGGGCATCCGGCCGAGGTCTACCGGCGCCCGGCCGACCGTTTCACCGCCGAGTTCGTCGGGCGATCCACCCTTCTTCCGGCGCGGGTGACACGGCCCGGCGTCGCCGTCACCCCGCTCGGTCAGGTCGCCGTCGACCCCGAAACACCGCCGGGCGCGCGTCTGGCGGTGCTCCGGCCCGAGTCGGTGTCGCTCACCGATCCGGCCGCCGGTCTCGGCGCAACGGTCGTCCGCGCCTCCTTCCGCGGTGCCGACCGACTGGTGCGGATCGCCCTTCCGGGCGGGGGCGAGATCGAGGCCGTGACGCCCGCCGACCTCGGTCCCGGTGATCGGGTCGGTGTGATCGTCGAGGGAGTGGTCGCGACCGTCGCGGATGACGGAGCCGCCGCTCACCTCACGCCGCGGGCGGCGGACTTGTGGGAGCGGGAAGCGAGCGCGCGGCGCTGATGAGGTCGGCGCCGGCGGCGGCGATCACTTGGGTGTCCACGGCCACGGCGACGCTGGTGTACCCGCGGCCGATGAGGTTCTCGGCCGCTGCCAGACCTCCCGCGAAAGCGCCCGCCACCGTGCCCGCCCGGCGGCACGCCGCCACGACGGTGTCGAGCGGGTTGCCGGGCGACCGGTCGGCCAGGAGATCGCCGACCGTGGTGCCCAGGGCAAGGGCGAGGTCGAAGGGACCGACGAACACCTCATCCACCCCGGGGGCCGCGGCGATCGCCTCGACGTCGGCCACGGCGCGCGCGGTCTCGACCATGACGGCACACCAGACGGCTTCGTTCGCCGTCACCGGGTCGATCGTCGGTTCGCCCCGGTAGGCCGCGAGAGGACCCCAGGAGCGCTCTCCGAGCGGGGGGTACCGGCTGGCGCGTGCCGCCGCGATCGCCTCGTCGCCGCTCTGGACCATCGGCACGATCACCCCGCGCGCCCCGGCGTCGAGGGCACGTCCGATGAGCGCGGGGGAGTTGTGCGGCACGCGCACGTGCACCGGGACTCGTGCGGCGCCGGGGATGGCCGCGATCAGGGCGGCGTCGTCGTAGAGGCCGTGCTGCCCGTCGAGCACGAGCAGATCGGCGCCGATCCCGGCGAGGAGGGATGCCGCGGCGGGGACGCCGAGCATCGACCAGGCGGCGAGGCGCACCGGGGAGGGGGAGGAGGTCACGGGCCGACTCTACTGAGGCGCCGCCATCGGCGTCACACCGGCCAGATCCTCCCGGCGGGGGCGGACGTCGGCGAGGGGGTTGTCGAAGTGCTGCAGCAGAGAGGCCAGACGCATCATCGCGCGGTCGCGCTCGCGCACGTTGTCCTCCCATGCCGGATGCGGCAGGCGCTGCTCGATGGTCGTGGCCACGTGTTCGATGGTGTCGGGGTTCCAGGGGTTGTCGCCGCCGCGCTCGAGCGCGATGCGGGCGTACACCGGCCCGAGGACCTCGGCGTGGCGGCGCAGCCCACCCCGCGTGTTGAGCTCACTCGTGGTGAAGGGGCCGATCACCGACCAGCGCAGGCCCAGGCCCTCCCGCACGAGGGTGTCGATGTCCTCGGCCGACACCACGCCGTCACGGACGAGGCAGTAGGCCTCGCGGAGCATCGCGGCCTGCAGGCGGTTGAAGGCGAATCCCTCGATCTCGCGGCCGAGCACGATCGGGGTCAGCCGCGCGCGCAGGAGGAGCGCCTGGGCGGTGGCGACGGTGCTCGCGGCGGTGAACGGCGCGGGAACGACCTCGGCGACGCGGAGGAAGTACGGGGGATTGGCGGGGTGGACGACGAGACACCGCTCACGTCCGGCGAGACCCTCGGCGAAGGCCGAGGCCGTGATCGTCGAGGTGGAGCTGGCCAGCACCACTCGGGGATCGGTCAGTGCATCGAGCTGGGCGAAGAGACCCTGCTTGACGCCGAGGTCTTCGATCACGCACTCCTGCACGAAATCGGCCCCGCTCACCGCCGCCTCGAGGCTCTCGAGCACCTGCACCCGCTTCAGCACCGTGGCGACCGGCTCATCCAGGAGCCCCGCTCCGGACAGCTCGCCGAGCATGTGGGCCACCTCGTCCATCGCGGCTCTGCGCACCCCCGGCGCGGCCTCGAAGATGCGCACGCGGATCCCTGCGGAGGCGAAGACGATCGTCCAGGCGATGCCGATGCTGCCGGCGCCGATGACCGCCACGGTATCGGCGACGGACGCCGCGGCGTCGGGTCGAGCGGGCGGGGGTGAGGTCATATCGGCATCCGATCCGAGGTGGCGTTCTAGGCGGTGATCGAAGACGGTCACCGGATGTACGAGGCTCCGTTGAGGTCGATCGTCGAACCGGTGAGGCTCGGGCATCGATCCGAGGCGAGGAAAGCGGCCAGTTCGGCGACCTCCGAGGGGTGGACGTGGTCACCCATCGCCAGGCCGTCGGCGACGGCGTCGATCTGCGCGGGATCCAGGTCGGCGGTGCCCATCCCGGCACCCACGACGCCGGGCGCGATCGTGTAGACCCGCACACCCGACCGTGCATGGGCGCGAGCGAGTGTCTGGGCGAAGTTGCGCAGGGCCGCCTTCGAGGCGGCGTAGGCGCCGAGATCGGGGATGCGGCTGCCCTGCAGTGCCGCCCAGCTGGAGATCGCGATGATGGTTCCCGAACCGCGGGCCGACATCGTCGCCGCCGCTTCCCGCATGAGCGTGGCCGCGGCCACGACGTTGACCTGGAGCGACAGCTGCCAGCCTGGGTCCCAGATCTCGTCCGCGCCGTCCAGAGGCGTGGGCGTGAGGGCGGCGGCATTGACGACGACGGTGTCGATGGTCGACATCTCGCATGCGCGGTGCCAGAGGGTGCGGGCAGCCTCGGCGGTGTCGAGATCGGCGTGGATCAGAGCGCGTCGCGACTCGGGGATGCCGGCGAGGGCGCCTTCGGCTTCGGCGGGTCGGCTGCGGAAGGTGCCGATGACCCGGGCGCCCTCCCGGCCGAACGTTGCGGCGGCGGCGGCTCCGAGAGCCCCGGATACTCCGGTGATGAGGGCGGTGCGTTCCGCAAGCGTCGTCATGGCGTTCTCAGAGCATCCCGCCGTCGACGGGGAGGAGGTGCCCCGTGATGGCCCGCGAGAGCGGGGAAGAGAGGAACACGGCCGCATCCGCGACATCCTGCTCCTCTGCCAGCCGGCCGAGCGCGGTGAGTTCCGCCGCCTTGGCCAACGCCTCGGTGCGGGAGAGGCCCGTGGTTGCGGTACGGCCGTCGACGCGGGAGAGGAGGGCAGCGGTGGCGACGGGACCGGGCGCGATCGCATTCACGCGGATGCCGCGCGGGCCGAGCGCCATCGCCGCCGACCGCACGACGCCCAGCACCGCGTGCTTGCTGGCGACATAGGACAGCAGGTGGGGATCACCGCGCCAGGAGTTGAGGGATCCGATCGCGACGATCGTCGATCCCGGCGGCATGGCGGGCGAGACCGCGGCGATCGTGGTGACGACGCCTGTGACGTTGACGGCCATCACGCGGTCGAAGTCCTCCAGATCCACCTGGTCGGGAGCGTGCCAGGACGGAACGATCCCCGCGGCGGCGACGAGACCGTCGAAGGGTCCGCTTTCCTCGGCGAGGGCCCGGATCGCCTCGCGCGCCCCGCGCTCGTCGGTCAGGTCGGCCTGCGCCGAGGGCCATGTGGAGGCGACGCCGGGTTCAGGGGGGAGCAGATCGACCACCGCACCGGTGGCGCCTGCCGCCGCCAACGCCTCGACCACGGCGGCGCCCAGGCCACGCGCTCCGCCCGTCACGAGGAATCGGCGGCCGGAAAGCAAGGTCGGCGCCATCGCCGCTGCGGGCGATGCGCCGGAGGAGAGATCGTCCTGTGCCACCTGTCTGCCTTTGTTTCGTTGTCAGTAACGTACGTTATGCGAACGAAGTATCGCAATCCGAACAGTTCTGTGCGTATTGCGGACAAGTGTTCGTTGTGCAAACATCACTCCACAACGACAGTCCGGGGAAGAAGAGATGCACGGGACAGATTTCCGATTCGGAACGCTGCTGGGGGTCGACCACATCGGGGTCGGAGTCTCCGACATGGCGGCGTCGCTGGCCTTCTACGCCCAGCTCGGCTTCATCGACGTGGCCTTCGACTACACCGGCGAACTCCCCGGGATGTCTCCTCTCACCGGGCACGCGAGCACACGCGCGCGCGTGGTCTATCTGCGCTCGAGCCAGCCGACCGTGCTGGGTCGGTCGGGGATCAAGCTGGTCCAGATCCTCGACCGCCCCCAGCCCCCGCTTCCGGATGGATTCGCGTATGGCGAGCCGGGCATCTGCGAGGTCTGCATCCACGTGCAGTCCTACGAGGAGTTCCACGACAAGCTCGTGGCCGCGGGGCACCGCGTCCTGATGGAGCCGAACGACCAGGTCCTCGAGCCCTACGACACCCACTGCGGCCTGTCGTACGTCGAAGACCCCGACGGGGCCAAACTCGAGTTCATCGAGTGGCGATCCCTCGAAGCGGGCTGGCCCTACCCCGACGGCCCCCAGGGGGTCAATCACGTCGCCTTCGGCGTCGGCAGCGCCGATCGGACCGAGGAGTTCTACCGCAAGCTCGGCTTCACCGCGAAGCTCTTCGACATGGCCGGCATCAACGAGCCGATGAATCAGTGGTTCCTCGACGTCGGCCGCCAGCCGCCCAGCCAGCGGATGATGATGCTGATGAGCCCGCACGGCGGCTCGCTCGAGCCCGTCGAGCAGACCCCCGCCGGTCCGGACATGCGGGGCGAGTGGGGGCACCTCGGCACCTTCGAATTCGCGATCGGTGCGCGCAACCTCGACCTCGCCGTCGACCATCTCGGATCGATCGGCGTCGAGCTCGTCGGCGAACCCGCGGAGATCGCCCTCGATGACCGTCGCTCGTGGCGCTACGCCTACTTCCGCGACCCCGACGACCTCTACGTGTCGGTCACGGAGGTGCGGGCGTGAGCACGCGCACAGCCACGGTGGACGAGGTCACGTCGCACGCTGTCCCGATCATCCAACTCCAGAAGATCAACAAATCCTTCGGCAAGACGCAGGTGCTGTTCGACATCGACCTCACGATCGAGCGGGGTCAGCACGTCGTGCTGTTCGGCCCGTCCGGGTCGGGCAAGTCGACGGTCCTGCGCAGCATCAACCTGCTCGCCGACCCCGATTCGGGTTCTCTCAAGGTCGACGGGGTCGAGTTCGGCCCTGGGCTCGCCGGTGACCGGGCACCGCGCGGCGGCCGCTTGGCGCTGCGCCGCCGGGTGGGAATGGTCTTCCAGCAGTTCAATCTGTTCCCTCACCTGTGCGCCCTCGACAACGTGGCCCTGCCACTGCGGAAGGTGCGGGGGATGAGTCGGTCGGCGGCGCGCGAGAAGGCGGCCGTGACGCTGCGCCGGGTGGGCCTGATCGACCGCGCGGCGAACTACCCGGCTGAGCTCAGCGGCGGACAGCAGCAGCGCGTCGCCATCGCTCGCGCGCTCGCCCTGGACCCGGAGGTCATGCTGTTCGACGAACCCACGTCGGCCCTCGACCCGGAACTGGTGGGTGAGGTGCTGAAGACGATGAGAGAAGTCGCCGAGACCGGGATGACGATGGTCGTCGTCACCCACGAGCTCGGATTCGCCCGCGAGATCGGGGATCTCAACGTCTTCATGGAGGATGGGCGGATCGTGGAGACCGGACCGCGCGGGTTCTACGACAACTGCCGCAGCGAGCGCGCCCGCGAGTTCCTTCGGGCGGTGATGTGATGTCGATCACCGACTACGACTGGAGCCTCATCTGGGAGAACCGCGAGGCGCTCCTCGCCGGCCTGTGGACCGCATTCGCCGTGGCGATCGTGGGCCTGGCCATCTCGCTCGTCTTCGGTCTCCTGCTCGCGGTGCTCCGCTCCGCGCCGAAGCCGTTCTCCTGGATCGCCCTGGCCTACATCAACATCTTCCGCGGCGTACCGGCGCTCGTGAGCGTGATCTGGGTGTACTTCGGACTGGCCCTGCTGCTCGGAGTGCGATTCTCGGTCTTCGAGGCCGGAGTGATCGCCCTCTCGCTGCTCTACAGCGCCTTCTTCGCCGAGATCTTCCGTTCCGCTCTCCAGGCGGTGCCGAGCGGCCACACCGAGGCCGGTTGGGCGCTGGGAATGCGGTCGATCCAGATCTTCTTCTCCGTCACGCTCCCGCAGGCGGTGAAGATCGCCCTGCCGAACATCGGCAGCATGTTCATCGGCATGGTCAAGGACACCTCGACCTTCACCGTCATCGGGTTGCTCGAGGTCGTGCGGGTGACCCAGAACCTCGTCGCGACGAGTTTCCAGCCGTTCGTGCTGTACACCGCCGCTGCCGTGATCTACGTCCTCGCCGCTTTCGCCATCGATCTGGTGTTCCGCCTCATCGAGAGCACGTACGTCCGCCCGCCCCTCGGGGTCCTCGGCCGTGCCCTGCGAGCCCGCCAGCGGCGACGTATCGAGGCGCTGGCGGCACGGGTGAAGGCCGTCACGCCCGGCACCGGGGTCATCGCCACCCCCAAATGATCCCTCTCGACCCTTCGAGCACTCCCACCCATCCGAACGATTGGAAACCGTTGTGAACACACGATTCAGCCGGAAGGCGCTGCGCCTTCCCGTCATCACCGCTCTGGCGGCGGCAGCACTGGTGCTCTCCGCCTGCGGCGGAGGCAACGCGGGCGCCGACGCGGATTCCGGCGGTGAGGCTCCGGCGGACGACATCGGCCTCATGACCCCGGGAACCCTGGTGGTCGGAATGAACCTCCAGTACAAGCCGCAGATGTTCCTCGAGGGCGATACCCCCTCGGGCTACGACGTCGATCTCCTCAACGCGCTCGCCGACGAGCTCGGTGTGGAACTGGACATCCAGAACCTCGACTTCAACGGTCTGATCCCGGGTCTGCAGTCCCGGCAGTTCGACATGGTGTCGGTGGGCCTCGGCGCCACCGACGAGCGCAAAGAGGTCATCGACTTCAGCCGCGGCTATGTCCCCTACGCCACCATCCTGGGCGTTCAGCCCGGCGAGGAGCTCGGGTCGACGCTCGAGGACTACAACCAGGAAGGTGTCGTCATCACCGCGCTCCAGGGCTCGACCGGCGAGCAGCTCGTGCGCGACACCTTCCCCAATGCGACCGTTGCCGGCTTCCCCGACCAGAACGCGGCGCTTCTCGAAGTCGCCACCGGCCGCGCGGACGCGGTGGTCGTGGAGGACTACATCCTCGCCGAGTTCGATCGGTCCAACCCCGACCAGCTCACCGCGCTCGACCTGGACGAGCCCCTCAGCCTCTACTACGGCGCGTGGGGCGTGCAGAAGGACAACGGCGCTCTGGTCGACCAGCTCGATGCATTCCTGTGCCAGGCTCAGGAGGACGGCACTCTCGAGGAGCTGTACACGAAGTGGATGGCCCCGACCATGCCCGAGATGCCCGGAGGCTGCTGATCGATGACCGTCGATGAGCACGTGCACGACGTCCTGATCATCGGGGGCGGTCCGGCCGGCATGGCCGCCGCCGCGACCGCGGCGACGCGCGGACTGGATGCGGTGCTCATCGACGAGCGTCCGACCCTCGGTGGGCAGGTGTACAAGCAGCCGGGTCCCGGGATGCAGGTGGTGAACGCCCGCGAGATGGGGAAGCAGTACCGCCAGGGTCGGAGTCTCATCGACGAGGTCGAGGCCTCGGGGGCGACGGTGCGGCTTCGCTCCAGCGTGGTGGATCTCGAGCCGTCCGAGACGGGGTGGACGGCCATGGTCCACCCCGAAGACGGCGCCGTCGTTCCGCTCCGTGCGCGAGCGGTCATCCTCGCGACGGGAGCGCACGACCGTCCGGTCGTCTTCCCCGGCTGGGATCTCCCCGGTGTCATCACCGCCGGCGGTCTGCAGACCCTGGCCAAGACGCAGTCCTTCGTCCCGGGAGACCGGGTGGTGTTCGCAGGCTCCGGTCCGGTCGCCCTCGCCTTCCCCGCGCAGCTGGCCGGATACGGCGCCAACATCGTCACCGCGCTCGAGGCCGGGCCCGCACCATCCGTCACCGACCTCGCCCGGATCGCCGCCGCCGCCCCGGGCAACGTCGGCCTGCTCGGCGACGCCGCGCGGTACCAGGCGACCCTGCTGCGTCGCGGGATCCCACTGAAGTATCGGCGCATCGTCGTGCGCGCCGAGGGTGAAGGGCGCGTCGAACGCGTCGTCCACGCGCGCGTGGACGAGCGGTGGCGCGTGCTTCCCGGTACCGAGGAGAGCATCGAGGCCGACATCCTCTGCATCGGCTACGGGTTCACCCCCAGTGCCGAGCTCTTGCGGCTCGTCGGCTGCCGTTTCGACATCAACGAGGATCTCGGCGGCCCCGTCGTGCACCGCGACGCCCTCGGCCGCACCGATGTCGCCGGCATCTATGTCGCCGGTGACGGCGCGGGCGTCGAAGGATCCGCCGTGGCCGCCGACGAGGGGCGCCTCGCGGCGCTCGCCGTGACGCAGGACATCGGCACATCCGTCGACAGCCCGGCGATCGAGGGCCTGCGTCGCCGGATCAGCCGGCGCCGGGCGCTCACCCGCGCGACCACCCGGATGTACCACGTGGGCGAGGGGATCTTCGACCTCGCCGAGGACGACACCGTCGTCTGCCGTTGCGAGGGCGTCCGCGAAGGCGAGATCCGTGCCGCGGTCGCCGAAGCACCCGACGTCAGCGCCGTCAAGGCGCTCACCCGTGCGGGCATGGGTCCGTGCCAGGGCCGGATGTGCGGCCGGCACATCGCCGCCCTGATTGCGGGGGAGAAGGGCGTGGCCCCGGCGACGGTGATGCCGGCCACCCCGCGAATGCCTGCGCGGCCCGTGCCGATCGGCGCGATCGCCGATGCCGACGTGGCCGATCCGGGCCTGTTCCAGGCGGGGGAAGACGATCCCGTCGAACCCGAGCGCACCGACCTCGCCCCGGGCGACCTCGCGAGCCGGCCACGCGACCCGCTGACCGACACCGACGTCCTCGTCATCGGCGGCGGCATCGCCGGTGCGGCCGTCGCCTACTACCTCGCCCGCGAAGGTGTCGAGGTGGAACTGCTCGATCGCGGCCAGCTCAACCGCGAAGCATCCGGGACCAACGCCGGCAGCTTCCACTTCCAACTCGCCATCCATCAGCTCTCCGGGAAGGGCACCGAGGCCGATCGGTCGCGGCTTCTCAGCGACGCGCGGGCGAGCGTCGAGGCCTATGCGCTGTGGACGTCTCTCTCCCAGGAGCTCGGCGCCGATGTCGGGCTCCATCAGACCGGCGGCTGGATGGTCGCCGAGACGCCGGAGCAGCTCGCCCTCCTTCACGAGAAGCACCTTCTCGAGGAGGAAGCGGGCATCCACACCGAGGTGCTCGAAGGTGCGGCGCTGCGCGCCCGTGCCCCGTACTTCTCCGACCGCGTGCTCGGGGCGACCTACTGCGACCTCGAAGGTCATGCCAATCCGCTCATCGTCGCGCCGCTGTACGCCCGGAGGGCGCGAGAGCACGGCGCGCGGTTCCGCGTGGACACCGAGGTGTTCGCCATCGAGGTCGACGAGTCCGACTCCTCGTTCCGCTTCCGAGTGACGACGAGTGCCGGTGTCATCCGTGCGCGCCACATCGTCAACTGCGCAGGCGGCTGGGCGGGCGAGATCGGCGCGATGGTGGGACTGGACTTCCCCATCAGGCGCGAGGGTCTGCACGTCAACGTCACCGAGGCGCGCAGGCCTCTCCTGCCCTCGATGATCCAGCACATCGGTCGCCGGCTCACCCTCAAGCAGACCCATCACGGATCGTTCATCATCGGCGGCGGGTGGCCGAGCCCGGCGACGGGCTACCCGCGCCGCTATCCGACCACCTGGCGCAGCGCCGCAGGCAATCTGCGAGTGGCCCTCGACGTCGTCCCGCAGCTCGAGGACGTCCGTGTCGTGCGCACGTGGTCGGGGGTCATCGCCTTCACCGACGACTACTCGCCGATCGTCGGAGAGTCCGAGCGGGTTCCCGGCTATCACGCCTGTGTCGCCTCGACCGGCTTCACCTTCTCCCCGATCTACGCCCGCCAGGTCGCCGAGTCCATCGTCGATCCCGCGCGCACCGCCTCCCGATTCCCGACCCGGTTCTCGCTGGACCGCACCATCGCCTCGGCACCGACGCGATGACAACAACCCTGAGGAGCACTGCCTGATGAACCGCGACGATGTCGACTGGGCCGGCTATTACCCCGCCGTCGTCACCCCCTTCACCGAGACCGGCGAACTCGACCTGCCCACCCTCCACGCGCTGATCGATCAGTACGCCGACCGCGGCATGCACGGTGTGGTCGTGAACGGCACCTGCGGCGAGTGGTTCTCGCAGAGCGAGGACGAGCGACGGCAGGTTGCCGAGACCGCGGTCGCCGCCGCGCGTGGCCGGCTCCGCGTTCTGGTGGGATGCACGTCGAACACCGCCGCCAATGTCCAGGCCCTCGGCCGTCATGCGATCGATGCCGGCGTCGACGGCGTGCTCGTCTCGCCGCCGCCGTACATCAAGCTCTTCCCGAACGAGGTCGTCGCCTGGTACGAGGAGATCGGCGCGTCGCTCCGAGCGCCCGTGGTGGTCTACAACTGGCCGCACGGGACCGGCATTGACATCGGCACGGAGCTGGCCGACCGCCTGGCCGACGTCGATGCCGTCGTGGCGATCAAGGACTCCACGCCGGACGCCGATCAGTTCTTCGAGACGTCGCGGCGCGTGCGCGATCGGGTACGGGTCTTCGGTCCGTACATGTCGGCGCGAGGGGTCGACGTGCTCCGCAGCGAGGGCGGCGACGGCACCGTCGGGGGCGGTTCGCTCTACGGCCGACCGGATCCGCAGTTCTGGGAAGACCACTGGGCGGGCGACGTCGATCGAATGCGCGCGCACGCCGAACGATCGGACCGTCTGTTCCCGAAGCTGTGGCTTCCCGGGGGCTGGGCGGGGCAGTTCGGCTCGTACCAGGCGCAGCTGAAGGCCCTGATGCACATGCTGGATCAGCCGGCGGGCCACGTGCGCCGACCGCGGCTGCCCATCACCGACGCCGACGACCTTCGCACGATGCGATCGATCCTCCAGGAGGAGGGGCTGCTCGCACCGGATCGGGTGACCGCGTGAGCGGCCGCCGGCTGCCCGGCCACGGGCTGGAGCGCGGCCGCCCGGTCGACATCGTCGTGGACGGCGTCGCGGTGACCGCTTACGAGGGTGAGAGCGTCGCCGCCGCCGTCATGGCCGCCGAGACGCTGGCCCTGCGCCTGACCGAGGGCGGCGCCCCGCGCGGATACTTCTGCGGCATGGGGGTGTGCTTCGACTGCACGATGGTGGTCGACGGAGTGCCGCAGACCCGCACCTGCATGACGTGGGTGCGCGAGGGGATGACCGTCGAGCACCAGGTGGGAGCCGGTGCCGGCGAGCCGGAGCCCGACATCGCCCACTGACCCTCCGCGGTCGGCGCGAGGCGCGAAGGGTCGCGGCTCAGGGGATGCTCTCGACGTACTTCGCGCGGTTGTACTGCCACGGCCACGCCAGCTCACCGCCGAGCGCCGCCGCCGCGCGCAGGGCGAACGTCGGCTCGCGCAGGAACTGCCGGGCGACGTAGACGACGTCGGTGTCTTCCGCCCCGAGCGCCGCCTCGGCCTGCTCGGGTGTGGTGATCAGTCCCGCCACACCGACCGGAGCGTCGATCGCGGCGCGTACGGCGCGCGAGAGCGGCTGCTGGTAACCGGGCCCGGAGGGGATGGCCTGGTCGGGATTGTTCCCCCCGGAGGACACGCTCACGAGGTCGACACCCTCGATCAGGTGGAGCGCAGCGATGGTGTCGTCGACGGTGACCCCGCCCGGCACCCACTCCGACGCCGACACGCGCAGCACCACGGGCATCTCGGACGGAACGCGCGCACGCACGGCCTCGACGACCTCGCGCACGATGCGCGAGCGCCCCGCGACGTCGCCGCCGTACTCATCGGTGCGGAGGTTGGAGGTGGGGGACAGGAACTGGCCCAGCAGGTATCCGTGCGCCGCATGGATCTCGACGAGGTCGAAGCCGGCCTCCACCGATCGCGCAGCGGCATCGCCGAACTCCGCGACGATGCGCGCGATCCCCTCGCGGTCGAGTTCGACCGGCGGCGTGAACGGTCCCCACGCGACCGCTGACGGCCCGACCGTGGTCCACCCGCCCTCGGACGCCGGCACCGATCCGCGCCCTCGCGTCGGGGGATAGGTCGAGGCCTTCCGCCCGGCGTGGGACAGCTGGATGCCGATCAGGCCGTCCATGCCGTGGACGAAATCGACCACACGCCGCCATCCGGCGGTGTGGTCGTCGTTCCAGATGCCCGCGTCGTCGGGCGTGATGCGTCCGATGGGCGAGACCGCCGCGGCCTCGGTCATGATGAGGCCGGCGCGCCCGATGGCGAACGAGCCGAGGTGGACCAGATGCCATTCGCCGGGCATGCCGTCGACCGAGGAGTACTGGCACATGGGAGCGACCCAGAGACGATGGGGAACGGTCAGGCCGCCGACGGTGATGGGGTCGAACAGGCGCGGAGACAGACGAGGCACAGGGGTCCTTCGAGAAAGAGCGAGAAAGAGCGAGAAAGTGATGCGATCTACGAGGGGATCACTCGTAGGTCTTGCGCCGGTCCAGCAGCGCGAGGTCCGCGCTCATGGCGCGGGTGGCGTCGAGCAGCTGCGGGAGGTAGTCGGTGACGAGCTGCTCGACCGAGACCCGAGAGGTCGACACCGAGAGGTTCACCGCGCTGACGTAACGACCGTCGGCGCCGATGACGGGGGCCGCGACGGAACGCGCGCCGAGGTCGACCTCCTGGTTGTTCAGCGCCCAGCCCTGCTGGCGGACCTCGGCGATGCGTTCGCGCAACTCCTGCTCGTCGACGATCGTCGCGGGGGAGAGCTTCTCGCGCGGATAGGTGCGGAAGTACTCATCGAGCGCGGCGTCATCGAACTCCGAGAGCAGCACCCGTCCGGTCGAGGTGCAGAAGGCGGGCAGCCGCCGGCCGATTCCCAGGCGGATGGGCATGATCGTCTCGGTCGCGGCGCGGGCGACATAGACCACATCGCCGTCGTCGTACTCGCACGCCGACACCGACTCGCCGATCTGCGCCGACAGTCGCCGCAGGTGGTCCTGGATGATGTCGATCCGGCTCGAGGACGACAGGAACGCGTAGCCGAGGTCGAGCACCCGAGGGCGCAGGTAGAACCGGTTCTGACGGCTGCCGACGTACCCCAGGGTCTCGAGGGTCAACAGCGCCCGACGCACCGATGCGCGGCTGAGGTGGGTGATCTTGGCGACGTCGGCCAGGGACAGCAGGTCGCGTTCGTTGGAGAAGGCGCGGATGACGGCGAGCCCGCGATCCAGGGACTGGATGAACTCGCCCGACTTGCGGTCGGTCTCGGTGTCGGTCATCGCGCTACGTTCCTCTGTGACGTCGGCGGAAAGTGGGATCACCATATCAATCCGCCTCCGCCGCGGACCGGCCGCCCCGCGGCATCCGGGTCACGCGACGCCCTCGATGCAGATGTATTTCAGGTCGGTGTACTCCTCGATCCCGTGCCGCGAGCCCTCGCGGCCGATGCCCGACTGCTTCACCCCGCCGAAGGGCGCGCCCTCATAGGAGATGAGGCCCGTGTTGACACCGACCACTCCGACCTCGAGGGCTTCGGACACCCGCGTGATGCGTCCGATGTCGCGGCTGAAGAAATAGCCGGCGAGGCCGAACTCGGTGTCGTTGGCCATCCGGATGGCCTCCTCCTCGGTGGAGAAGCGGATGACGGGGGCGAGCGGTCCGAAGGTCTCCTCGCGCGCGAGCAGCATGTCGGGGCTCGCGTCGACGATGAGGGTGGGGGTGAAGAACGTGCGTCCTCGCTCGGTGAGATCGCCGCCCTGCACCACGCGGGCGCCCTTGTCTCGGGCGTCGTCGATGTGGCGGCGGACCTTGTCGACGGCGGCGGGGGAGATGAGGGGCCCCTGGGTCGTCCCGGGCTCGCGGCCGTCGCCGACCCGAAGCTTCGCCATCTCGCGGCCGAGCGCCTCGACGAACGCGTCGTGGATGCCGTCCTGGACGAAGATGCGGTTGGCGCACACACAGGTCTGCCCGGCGTTGCGGAACTTCGAGTCCATCGCGCCCTTGACGGCGTTGTCGAGGTCGGCGTCGTCGAAGACGATGAGGGGGGCGTTCCCGCCGAGCTCGAGAGCCAGGCGCTTGAGGGTGCCCGCCGACTGGGCCATGAGGATCCGCCCGACCTCGGTGGAGCCGGTGAAGCTGATGGTGCGCACGCGCTCGTCACGGGTCAGCACCTCGCCCAGGCGGGGGCCGGACCCGGTGACGACGCTCAGCACGCCGGCGGGGATCCCCGCCTCCTGGGCGAGGGCGGCCAGGGCGAGGGCCGACAGCGGCGTCTCTTCGGCGGGCTTGATGATCATCGAGCAGCCGGCCGCGAGGGCGGGCGCGGCCTTGCGCAGGATCATCGCGCACGGGAAGTTCCACGGTGTGATCGCCGCGGTCACGCCGACGGCGCTGCGGATGGTCATCATGCGGCGGTCGGGGTTGTTGGTCGGGATGACCTCGCCGTAGAGACGCTTGGCCTCCTCGGCGAACCACTCGATGAAGCCGGCGCCGTAGAGGATCTCGCCGCGCGCTTCGGCCAGTGGCTTGCCCTGCTCGGCGGTCAGCAGCTGTGCGAGGTCGTCCGCGCGCTCGACGATGAGCTCGTACCAGCGGCGCAGAATGCGCGAGCGCTGCGGAGCCGGCGTGCGCGACCAGCCGGCGAAGGCCTCCTGCGCCGCGTCGATCGCCGCCACCATGTCATCGGGGGTCGCGACGGCCACCTCGGCGACGGTCTCGCCGGTGGCCGGATCGATGACCGGGGAGGACTCTCCGGCGGAACCGTCCCGCCACCCGCCGGCGATGTGAAGCTGGGTACGTAGCAGATCGTCGGCGATCAGCGTCGCTGGTGTGGACATGGGCGCCCTCGTCCTTTCCGGACCGAACAGAAGGTGGTGTTTGATCCTCACCCAGCATAGAGGTAGTGTGCGAGAAGCGACCATAAGTGCGTAATGCGAACGGATGAAGCCCATGACGAACGTCGAGGAGTTGGACCGGAACTACCTGTTCCACCCGATGACCAACCTTGCTGCCCACGCGCAGAACGGCCCTCACATGACCGTGGTCGAGGGTCACGGCGCGACGATCATCGATCGTGCCGGCAATCGATATCTCGACGCCATGGCGGGGCTGTGGTGCGTCAACGTGGGCTACTCCCACCCCGACATGGCCGAGGCGCTGCGCGCCCAGGCGTTGAAGCTGCCCTACTTCCACGCCTTCTCGTCGATGGGCACCGACCTCCCCGCGCGCCTGTCCGAGCGCCTCATCCGGATGGCCCCGGTGCCGATGAGCACGGTCTTCTACGGCAACTCGGGCTCGGACGCCAATGACACCCAGGCCAAGCTCGTCTGGTACTACAACAACGTCCTCGGCCGTCCCGAGAAGAAGAAGATCATCGCCCGCCGTCGCGGGTACCACGGCGTGACGGTGCTGTCCGGCGGACTGACGGGCCTGCAGAACCTCCATGACGGGTTCGACCTGCCCCTGCCGATGATCCGTCACGTCCGCCCGCCTCACCGCCTCTGGGAGCGGGCACCCGGGCAGACCGACGACGAATTCGCCACCGCGCTCGCGGCTGAACTCGACCGCTTCATCATCGAGGAGGGCCCCGAGACGGTCGCCGCGATGATCGCCGAGCCGGTCATGGCCGCCGGTGGGGTGATCGTTCCCCCCGACACCTACTTCCCGAAGATCCAGGAGGTGCTGGACCGGCACGACGTGCTCCTCATCGCCGACGAGGTCGTCAACGGCTTCGGACGCCTGGGGGTTCCTTTCGGCAGCCAGTCGGTCGGGATGAAGCCCGACCTGATGACGCTCGCCAAGGGCATCACCTCCGCCTACGTTCCCCTGTCGGCCATCCTCGTCAGCGAGAAGGTCTGGAAGGTGCTGCTGGACGGATCGACGAAGTACGGCAGCTTCGGCCACGGCTACACCTACTCCGCCCACCCGCTGGCGGCGGCGGCGGCGATGGCGAACCTCGACATCATCGAACGCGAGGACCTGATCGCCACCGTGGCGCGCAACGGCGAGCTGCTGCACGAGATGCTGCGCGACGCGTTCGCCGATCACCCCCACGTCGCCGAGGTGCGCGGGCGGGGCCTCATGGCGGCGGTGGAGTTCGTGGAGTCTCGCGATCCGCTGCGCCCCTTCGCCGCGCAGGGCTCGTTCGCCGCCGCGGTCACCAAGGCCTCCCTCGCCGCGGGCGTCATCACCCGCGCCCTCCCGGCTGCCGACACGGTGTCGTTCTCGCCGCCGTTCGTCACCACCCCCGATGAGCTCGAGCGCATGGTCGCCGGTGTGCGCACCGGACTCGATCGCGCCGTCGCCGACCTCCGCCGCAGCTGAGGTTCCCGTGCGCGTGGGCGTGGTGCTGAACCCCGTTGCGGGGTACGGCGGCACGCGTGCGATGCACGGCACCGACGACCTGTCGCCCGAGCAGTTCGACGCGGCGGTGAGCGCCGGGCGTGCCCGCGACCGGCTCGTGCGGATGCTGCGGCGCGCCGAAGCGGAGCGGGAGGCCGCGGTCTTCCTCACCGCCGACGGCATGCTGGGCGCTGACGCGCTCGCCGAGGCCGGTGTCGCGTTCGACGTGGTCTCGGCCGCCGCGACGCCGCACCGCACGTCGTCGGCCGACACGCAGGCCGCCGTCCGCGCGCTTCTGGCGGCGGGGGCGGACTGCCTGGTGTTCGCCGGCGGTGACGGCACCGCGACCGACATCGCCGAGGTGCTCGGCGATGCGGTACCGGTCATCGGCGTCCCTGCGGGGGTGAAGATGCACTCGGAGGTGTTCGCCCGATCGCCCGAGAGCGCCGGTCGTCTGCTCCGCGACCTCGTCGCCGGGCGGGCCTCGCGCCGCCGGGTCGAGATCCTCGACGTCGTCCCGGGCGAGTCCGGATGCCCGCGCCGGCTGCACACCGTCATCGCACCGGTTTCCACCGACCCGCTGCAGGGGGCGAAGGCCGTCGCGCCGCCCGGCACGGGCGAGGGCGATCGCCGCCGGATCGCCGAGGCGCTCGTGGCCGCAGCCCACCCCGACACCACGTGGATCCTCGGCCCCGGGACCACCACGGCCGCGCTGGCGGAGGTGCTGGGGTTCACCGCCACCCTGCGGGGCGTGGACGTGCGCCTGCCGGGCGGCGTGCTCGAGCACGACGTCACCGAACCGCGCCTGTTCGACCTCGTGGGCAAGGCCCGCCACCCCCGACTCGTGCTCGGCGTCGTCGGAGGGCAGGGATTCCTCCTCGGACGTGGCAATCAGGAGATCAGCCCCCGCGTCGTCGCCGCCGTCGGCGCCGACAACATCGAGATCGTCGCGACCGAGGACAAGGTCGGCGCCCTGCATCCGCCGGTCCTCTTCGTCGACGCCGACCCCTCGCCCGGCCTCGCCGCCGGCTCTTCGTCCCCCCATCCCCTCCTCGGTTATCGGCGCGTGCGCACCGGGGCCCGCGACATCCGGGTCCTCAGGGTCGTCGACGCCGCAGCCTGAGAATCCCCACCCCTTTCCGTCATCGCCCGCGAAGGAGCACTGCAGATGAGCCCGTCCCATCCCTATATGGCCAACTCGGCGGAGGGGAGCAGGAACGCCCTCCTCGAGGCGGTCGGCGTGAGCGACCCGGACGAACTGTTCCGGCAGATCCCGGCGGACCACCGCTCGGATGACGCGATCGTGCCGTCCGCCGGCATCCGCTCGGAGTTCGAGCTGCGCCGCATGCTCGAAGACCGGCTCCGCGGTGTCGCCTCGACCGACTCGCACGTGTCGTTCCTCGGCGGCGGGTACTGGAAACACCACATCCCGGCACTGTGCGACGAGATCGCGGCTCGGCCCGAGATCTCGACGTCGGTGTGGGGCACGCCGAGCTCCGATCACGGGCGCAACCAGGCGTGGTTCGAGTTCACCTCCCAGGTGGGCGCGCTCGTCGACCTCGAGTTCGTCGGCCTGCCGGTCTACAGCTGGGGGTGCGCCGCCGGTCACGCGCTGCGCATGGCGGCCCGCCTCACCGGGCGCTCGGTCGTGGTCATCCCCGCGGGGCTCGACCGTGAGCGCCGCCTCGTGATCGAGACCTACTGCGGCTACCGCGAGTTGGACGGCTCGCTCAGCATCCGCGAGGTGGCGCTGGACCCCGCCACCGGCACGGTCTCGCTCGCCGCCCTGGCCGACGTGCTGGATGACGCCGTGGCCGCCGTCTACGTCGAGACGCCCAACTCGTGGGGGGTCATCGAGGCCGACATCGCGCGCATCATCGACGCCGCCCACGCGGTCGGGGCGGAGGCCATCGTCGGGGTCGACCCGATCTCGCTCGGGGTCATGGCGTCGCCGGCGAGCTTCGGGGCCGACATCGTCGTGGGTTCGCTGCAGCCCCTCGGGATTCCGCTGAACGCCGGCGGTGGTGTCGGCGGCTTCATCGCCAGCCGCGACGAGGAGCGCTACGCCCGGCAATTCCCCACGCTGCAGGTCAGCATCGCCCCGACGATCCGCGAGGGCGAGCGGGCGTTCGGGATGACGCTGTTCGGCCAGAGCTCCTACGGCGCCCGCGAACTCGGCAACGACTGGACCGGCAACTCGGTCTACCTGTGGGCCGTGCGCGCGGCGATCTACCTCGCGCTCCTCGGACCGCAGGGGATGCGGGAGCTGGCCACCACGGTGGTCGGCAACGCTCGGCGGGCAGCCGCCCTGATCGCCGAGGTGCCCGGGGTGTCGGTGAGATACGCCGACGGCATCTTCAAGGAATTCATCGTCGACTTCTCGAACACCGGCCTCTCGGTCGCCCGGATCAACGCCGCGCTGTTCGCCCGCGGAATCCTCGGGGGCCACGACCTGTCCGGCACGGGTGAGGGCCTCGAGGGCTGCGCTCTGTACTGCGTCACGGAGGTCACCTCCGAATCGGACGTCCGTCGCTTGATCACCGCACTGGAGGAGGTCGTCGCCTCATGAGCACCATCCGTCGCTACCACGCCGCGTCGTGGGATGAGCCCGTCATCTACGAGCTGGGCGCCCCCGGGCGCCGCGGCGTCGTCCCGCCGTCGTCCTGGGCGCCGGCAGCCGATGACCTGATCCCGGCGGACCTGCGCCGCGCGGCCGACCCCGACCTGCCCGAGCTGGCCGAGTACGAGGTCCGCCGTCACTACACCCACCTGTCTCAGCAGACGATGGGGATGATGGGCATCAGCCTCTTCGGCACGTGCACGATGAAGCACAACCCGACCGTGAACGAGCAGATCACAGCCCGTCCCGAGGTCGCCGCCGTGCACCCGCGGCAGGATCCATCGACCTACCAGGGGCTGCTCGGGATCGTGCACTCGCTGGAGGACGAGCTGCGAAACCTCTCGGGGATGTCGGCCTTCAGCTTCCAGCCCGGAGGCGGCGCCGACGCGGCGTACCTCCACACCGTGATCACCCGGGCCTACTTCGCCTCGAAGGGCGAGCTCGCCCAGCGGCGGCAGATCATCACGACCGCCCAAGCGCACCCCTGCAACCCGGCGACGGCGAAGGCGGCGGGCTTCGAGGTCATCACCCTCCCGATCGAGGAGGACGGATACCCCAGCGTCGAGGCGCTGCGGGCCGTGGTCGGACCTCACACGGCCGCACTGATGCTGAACAACCCGGATGACATAGGGATCTACAACCCGCACATCACCGAGTTCATCGACGCCGTGCACGAGGTCGGCGGGCTGGCGTTCTACGACAGCGCGAACTTCAACGGGGTGATGACGCGGCTGCGCGCCCGCGACCTCGGGTTCGACGCCTGCATGTACATGCTCCACAAGACCTTCGGTGTGCCCAAGGGCGGCAACGGCCCCTCGGTCGGTGCGTACGGCTGCTCCGAGGAGCTCGCCCGCTTCCTCCCGGGACCCCGCGTGGTCAAGAACGGCGAGACCTACGACCTCATCGAGCCCGAGAACAGCGTCGGCCGCGTCCGCGAGTTCCTCGGCAACGTCCAGCAGCTGGTGAAGGCCTACTCCTGGACCCGCGCGATGGGCACCGATGGGCTGCGCGAGGCCGCCGACCTGTCGGTGCTGGCGAACAACTACATGGAGAAGCAGCTGATGGCCATCCCGGGGGTGACGATGGCCTTCCCCGGAAAGGCTCTGCCGCGCCTGGAGATGACGCGCTACTCGCTGGAGGAGTACACCGCCGAGACCGGGGTGACCGGCCATGACGTGCAGAACCGGATGACGGACTTCGGCATCGACGCGTTCTGGACATCTCACGAGCCGGCCTTCATCCCCGAGCCCTTCACCCCCGAGGCGGGGGAGATGTGGTCCAAGGAGGATCTGGACGAGTGGATCGCCGTGCTCGCCCACGTCCTCGAGGAGGGCCGGCGTGACCCGGAGCTCGTGCGCACCGCGCCGCACAACCAGGTCGTCGCCCAGATCGACGGTTCCGGTCTCGACGACCCCGACACGTGGGCGGTCACCTGGGCCGCCTATCGGCGCAAGACCGCCGCGCGCCAGACGGTCGGCTCGTGACATCCGCCGAGGAGGATGAGGACGAGCGGGAGATCCGGGATCTGTCCCACCGCTACGCCGTCGCGCTCGACCGCGGCGACGCCGACGCGTGGGCGGCGCTCTTCGCCGACGACATCGCCTTCGCAAGCGGCGACACCGTCCGCGGACGAGACGACGTCCTCACCATCCCCGGCGACCAGCTGGCGCGCTACGAGCGGACACTTCACGCCGTGACGACGCAGGTCATCGCGCGCGACGGCGACCGGGCCACGGGCACGGTCTACTGCATCGCGCACCACCTGTATCGCGACACCCATCAGCACGGGCGCTTCCCGTTCGACCTCACGCACGCCTTCCTGATCCGGTACGAGGACGAGTACGCCCGCATCGGGGACCGGTGGCTGTTCACGCGGCGCGAGGTGATCACCGAGGCCCGCTACGTCCACCAGGTGATCCCGGGACCGCCCGTCTCGGCGTGACCGCCCGCGCGGGCGAGAAAGGTGTCGTCGTGCACGGCCGCGCGCCATGATGGGAACATGTCCGACCACCACGACGCCGTGACCGCCCTCGACGACGACCAGTGCTGGGAGCGGGTGCGCGGCCACCAGCTGGGGCGCCTGGTCACCCGTGTCGGCGACGTGCTGGACATCTTCCCGGTCAACTTCGTCGAGGATGACCGGACGGTCCTGTTCCGCACGGCCGAGGGCAGCAAGCTGTTCGAACTCACCGTCAACGACGAGGTCCTCTTCGAAGTCGACGACGTCACCGCAGACGACGCCTGGAGTGTGGTCGTGCGCGGACGCGCCCAGCGCCTGGACACCTCCGCCGAGGTGGAACGCGCGGATGGTCTGGGGCTCACCCCCTGGATCCCCACGCTGAAGTACGTGTACGTGCGGATCGTGCCGCACGCCATCTCCGGCCGCGCCTTCCTGCGCGGCCCCGAACCGGACCGATACGGCGTCGCGTCGGACTGAGTGATTCGCGGGGTCCTCGGGCATGGCGTAGACTGGGAGATGCAGTTGAAGTCTGCATTCTTTCGCCGTGCCCGCCGGTCGGGACCTCCTTCCTTCCAGGCAGGGGCAGAAGTCTGCAGGCATCCCGGGGTCGCAGACCCTTAGGGCGGTAGCTCAATTGGCAGAGCAGCGGTCTCCAAAACCGCAGGTTGCAGGTTCGATTCCTGTCCGCCCTGCGCGTCAGCGTCTGCTGGCACGAGGAAACAATCAGGTGGGTGGCATGCTCCAGGACGAGCCGAAGAACGAGGTGGTCGCACGCAGCGACGCGCCCCGAGAGAAGAAGCCCAACTTCTTCGCGCGCATCGTCCTGTTCATCCGACAGGTCTTCGCCGAGCTCCGCAAGGTCGTCACGCCGACGCGGCAGGAACTGGTGAAGTTCACCGCCGTGGTGCTCGGTTTCGTTCTGGTGATGATGGCGATCGTGTACGGACTCGACGTGCTGTTCGTCTGGATCGCGCAGTACGTCTTCGGGATCCCGGGCGCCTGAGCCGACAACGCGCCCACGGGTTCGTCCGGTGGCGGCGCGCGACGCGTCGAGCCGGACCCCCGGCCACGACAGAGGAAGAGAACACAAGTGTCTGAAAGATATGTCGACGACGCCGACTGGGCGCCCGCGGCGGAGCAGTCCTCCGAGGAGGACGAGGCCCAGGAGGGCAACATCCTCGAGTACGAGGAGCGCGCGAACACCCCCGCCGAGCACAGCGCCATCCACATCGTCGACGACGAGGACGACGTCGAGGACGACACCGAAGAGCTCGACGACATCGAGATCCAGGATCCGGAGGCAGACGCCATCGTGAACGATGCCCTGAACATCGACGAGACCGCCGAGGCCGAGGCCGCGGCGGAGGTCCTCACCGACTCCGTGGCCGAGGAGATCGCGGAGCTCGAGGCCGAGGCCGCCGACGAGGTCACCCCCTACGACGGGCCCGACGTCAACGGCGAGGACGACCGTGAAGACGCCGCCGACGACGAGGAGCTCGACCCGTTCGAGGCCTTCCGCGCCGAGCTGCGATCGCTGCCGGGCAAGTGGTACGTCATCCACTCCTACGCCGGGTTCGAGCGCAAGGTGAAGGCGAACATCGAGCAGCGCAAGTCCACGCTCGAGGTCGAGGACGAGATCTACCAGGTCGAGGTCCCGATGGAAGACGTCGTGGAGATCAAGAACGGCCAGCGCAAGATGGTCACCCGCGTCCGTATCCCGGGCTACGTGCTGGTGCGCATGGACCTGAACGAGGACACCTGGTCGGTCGTGCGTCACACGCCCGGTGTCACCGGGTTCGTCGGCAACGCGCACAACCCCACTCCCCTCCGTTTCGAGGAGGCCTTCACCATGCTGAAGAGCCTCGTCGAGGTCAAGGAGGTGGCCCCCGCCAAGGGCACGGCCAAGGGTTCTCCCACGACCGCGCGCAGCATCCCCGCCGAGGTCGACTTCGAGGTCGGCGAGACCATCACGATCAAGGAGGGTTCGTTCGCGGGCCTTCCCGGCACCATCAGCGAGATCAAGCCCGAGAGCGGCAAGCTCACGGTCCTCGTCTCGCTGTTCGAGCGCGAGACCCCCGTCGAGCTGTCGTTCGACCAGGTCACGAAGCTCTGACCCCATAGGCACCGCGCTCCGGAACGGCCGGAACCGCGGGAGAAGCGGATGCCGCGGCATCCGGTTCGAAGAAAGGAAACGACAATGGCACCGAAGAAGAAGGTGACCGGCCTGATCAAGCTCCAGATCAACGCCGGCGCCGCCAACCCGGCACCGCCGATCGGCCCCGCGCTCGGTCAGCACGGTGTGAACATCATGGAGTTCTGCAAGGCGTACAACGCCGCGACCGAGTCGCAGCGCGGCAACGTCATCCCCGTCGAGATCACCGTCTACGAGGACCGCAGCTTCACCTTCGTCCTGAAGACCCCGCCGGCCGCCGAGCTGATCAAGAAGGCTGCGGGCGTGCAGAAGGGTTCGCAGACGCCGCACACGGCCAAGGTGGGCAAGCTCACCAAGGACCAGGTGCGCCAGATCGCCGAGACGAAGATGCCCGACCTGAACGCGAACGACATCGAGGCCGCCTCGCTGATCATCGCCGGCACCGCCCGTTCCATGGGCATCACGGTCGAGGACTGAGGGGGAGAATAACCATGGCACAGAAGTCCAAGGCCTATCAGGCCGCCGCCGCGAAGATCGCGGCCGACACGTTCTACTCGCCGACCGAGGCCGTCGCCCTCGCCAAGGAGACGGGCTCTGCGAAGTTCGACTCGACCGTCGAGGTCGCGCTGAAGCTCTCGGTCGACCCCCGCAAGGCAGACCAGATGGTGCGCGGCACCGTCATCCTGCCTCACGGCACCGGTAAGACCGCCCGCGTCATCGTCTTCGCCACCGGCCCCGCGGCCGAGGCCGCCATCGCGGCCGGTGCGGACGAGGTCGGCGGCGCCGAGCTCATCGAGAAGGTCGCGGGCGGCTACACCGCCTTCGACGCCGCCGTCGCCACCCCTGAGCTCATGGGCCAGGTCGGGCGCCTCGGCAAGGTGCTGGGTCCCCGCGGCCTCATGCCCAACCCCAAGACCGGAACGGTGACCCCGAACCCGGCCAAGGCGGTCGAGGACATCAAGGGCGGAAAGATCGAGTTCCGCGTCGACAAGCACGCCAATGTGCACTTCGTCGTCGGCAAGGCGTCTTTCAGCGCCGAGCAGCTGGACGAGAACCTCAAGGTCGCCCTCGAGGAGATCATCCGTCTGAAGCCGTCGAGCTCGAAGGGCCGATACATCCAGAAGGGTGCCGTGTCGACCACGTTCGGCCCCGGCATCCCGCTGGACGTCAACTCGCTGGCCTGATCGCCGTCGCGCACAAGGGGCTCCGCCGTCAGGCGGGGCCCCTTCGTCGTTCCCCGGGCTGCGGCCTCGGCACGGCCTCGGCTCAGTGAGGCAGGACCAGTGACACCCCGAGCGCGATCATGACGACCGCGACGCCGCCGTCGAGGATCCGCCACGAGGTCGGTGTCGAGAGCCACCGTCCGAGATAGCGAGCCCCGATGGCGAGGCCGAAGAACCAGATGACGCTGGCGGACATGGCCCCGAAGGCGAAGAGCCAGCGGGCGTCGCCGTGGGTGTTGGCGACTGAGCCCAGCAGGAAGACGGTGTCGAGGTAGACATGGGGGTTCAGCCACGTCAGGGCGAGCGTCGTGAGGATGACGGGGAGAAGCCGTGTCCGTGTGGTGGTCGCCACGCCCACGGCGCCCGCGCCCCCGCCCGTGGCATCCCCCGCCGACGCGTCCTGGTCCCGCACCGTGAGCGCCTGCCCGCTCGGGCGCCAGGCGCGGTGGGCGGCGATCACACCGTAGCCGATGAGGAAGGCCGCTCCCGTCCATCGGACGGCGGTCACCAACCACGGCACAGCCTGAAGCAGCAGACCGATCCCCGACACGCCGATGCCGATGAGGACGGCGTCCGACACGGCGCAGAGCGCCGCGACGACGATCACGTGCTCACGCCGAAGTCCCTGGCGGAGGACGAAGAGATTCTGGGCACCGATGGCGATGATGAGGGAGAAGCCCAGGCCGAGTCCGGCGAGAAGGGGGAGAGTCACCCTTGCACGTTACGACCGGGTCAGAACAAGCACCAGTTCAGAGTTCTTCAGGTGCATTAGCATCACTTCAGATGCGCATCCCCTTCGATCTCGCCGAGACCCTCGCCGCGGTGGCGGACGAGGGCACGATGGATGCCGCGGCCCGGCGGCTGCGGATCACGCCGAGCGCGGTGAGCCAGCGGGTGAAGTCCCTCGAATCGTTGCTCGGGCAGGTGCTCCTCGTCCGATCCCGACCCGTGCGCCCGACCGCAGCCGGCATCGCCGTCGTCCGTCTGGCCCGGCAGCTCGCCCTCCTCGAGCACGATGCGATCGCGGGCCTCACCGGCGACGACGCGGCGGGGACCCGGGTGTCGGTGCCGCTGGCGGTGAACGCCGATTCGCTCGCCACGTGGTTCCTGACGCCGCTCGCGACCTTGGCCGCGCGGCATCCGATCGTCTTCGATCTGCACCGCGACGATCAGGATTTCACCGCGGGACTGCTCGAGTCCGGAACGGTGATGGGCGCGGTCACCTCGCGCGAGGAGCCCGTGGCCGGGTGCCGCGCGATCGCTCTCGGCCTCATGAGATATCAGGCCGTCGCCACCCCCGCGTTCCACGATCGGTGGTTCGCGGACGGCGTGACCGTCGAGGCGCTGACGGCCGCCCCCGTGATCGACTTCGATCGTCGCGACGACCTGCAGCGGCGCTGGCTGCGGGTGCATGGCGTGGAGGCGACCGCGCCGCCCCGCCATTACGTCCCCGCCTCGCACGACTTCGCCACCGCGACCCGCCTGGGTCTGGGATGGGCGCTCCTTCCCACCTCGCAGTCCGCCGAGGGGCTGGCGTCGGGAGAGCTCGTCGCGCTCGGGGGACCGTCGGTGGACGTCCCCCTCTCCTGGCAGCAGTGGAACCTGCGATCGCCGCTCCTCGACGCCGTCGCCGAGGAGATCGTCGCCGAGGGCAGGCGCGTGCTGGTCGCGCCCGCGACCGCCGGATCGGTCAGTCGTCGCTGACGCGCAGCACGATCTTCCCGCGGGTGTGGCCCTGCTCCAGCTCGGTGTGCGCGGTCGCGGCGTCGGGCAGGTCGAAGACCCGATCGATGTAGACCTGCACGGCACCCGAGTCCAGCAGGCGGGCGATCGTCGCCAGCGTGCCACCGTCGGGGATCACCTTGTACGACGTGGCGCGAACCCCCGCCTCTTCGGCGGCCTGTGCGTAATCGGGCCACGAGCCGGTGGGTACCAGCACGTACAGACCTCCCGGTCGGAGCACCTGCAGGGATCTGCTGGCGGTGCGGTCCGACACGTTGCCGACGAGGTCGATGACGACGTCCATCTCGCCGACGACCTCCTCGAAACGAGTGGAGGTGTAGTCCACGACCACGGCGGCGCCGAGTTCGCGCAGCCAGGCGACGTTGCGCCCGGACGCGGTGACCGTGACATGGGCGCCGAAGTAGGCGGCGAACTGCACGGCGAAATGCCCCACGCCACCGCTGCCGGCGTGGATCAGCATCCGCTGTCCCTCATGGGCGTGTGCGATCTCGACGACCAGACCCCAGGCCGTGAGAGCGGCGAGCGGCACACCGGCCGCCTCGACGTGCGAGAGGGAGGCGGGCTTGCGCGTCACCGACTGGGAGGGGACCACCACGTACTCGGCGTACGTGCCGCCGGTTCGCGGGAAGGGCACCATGCCGAACACCTCGGTCCCCGGCGTCAGCGGATGCGCTTCGAAGGGAGACGAGACGACGACGCCGCTGAAGTCGAAGCCCGGAACGACCGGGGTGTCGCCGAGCGCGGCCGACACGCCCCGTCCGGCCCGGGTCTTGGCGTCGATCGGGTTGACTCCCGCCGCCACAACCCGCACGAGGAGTTCGCTGAGCACGGGGCTCGGTGTCGGTGTCTCGCCCCATCGGAGCACGTCGGGTCCGCCGGCGCCGGCGAGGGTGACGGCGCGCATCGTCTCGGGCGGCGCGTCGGGCTGCGCCGCCGGGGCCTGCGGGGGAGAGGGGGATCGCAGCGGCCGGAATCGCATCGGTCGCTCCTTTCTCGCGCCGCCCCTCGTCGGGGACGCAGGCAGATGGGTCGGTGAGACTCAGTACACCCGGCCTTTGTCTCGCCCGTGTTACGCCGGTGCTAAAGAACGGCGTCGGCGTCCCTCGTCTCAGCGTGCCTCGAACTGGCGGCTCAGTGATTCGGGGGAGAGGGCGTGCTCGACGGCCAGCATGCTCGCGCCGAGGACGGCGGCCCGTTCGGCCGTGACGGACTGGGCGATGGTGAGGTGCTCGGTCGCCAGAGGCATCGACCGGGTGTAGACCACCTCGCGGACGCCGGCGAGGAGGTGCTCGCCGACACGGGCCATCGATCCGCCGATCGCGATCACGGAGGGGTTGATCAGGCTCACGCAGGTCGTGAGCACCTCGCCGATGTCGCGGCCGGCCTGGCGGACCGTCTGGACGGCCTCGACGTTGCCCTGCTTCACCAGGGCGACGACATCACCGCCGTCGTGCGCCTCGATCCCCTGCGACCGCAGCGTCCGTGCCATCGCCGGACCCGAGGCCAGCGCCTCCAGGCATCCGCGATTGCCGCAATGGCAGGGGATGTCGGCGCCGCCCGGCACGCGGACGTGGCCGATGTCACCCGCGACGCCCTGGGCGCCGCGCTGCAGCGCGCCGCCCGAGATGAGGCCAGCGCCGATGCCGGTGGCGACCTTCACGAAGATGAGGTGATCCACGGTCGGCCACGCAGCGGAACGCTCGCCGAGCGCCATGATGTTCACATCGTTGTCGACGAGGACGGGCACCTGCAGGTGGCGGCCGATCCAGGCGGGGATGTCGAAGCGGTCCCACCCGGGCATGATCGGCGGGTTCACGGGCTGACCGCTCTCGTGCTCGACAGGGCCGGGGACTCCCATGCCGATCGCGGCGAGATCGCCGCGATCGCGGCCCGCCTCGTGCAGAAGGAGCTCGGCTGCCTGGACCACCCAGGTGAGAACCTCTTCGGGGCCGAGCGAGATGGCGATGCCCTCGGTGCGCTCGGCGAGGGTCAGACCGCTGAGATCGGTCAGCGCGACGCGGGCATGCGATGCGCCGAGGTCGGCGGCCAGGACCACCCGGGCCTGCGGGTTGAGCGCGAATTGCGAGGGCGGGCGGCCACCGGTGGACAGCGCGTCTCCGACCGGCGACACCAGGCCCAGGCGCACGAGCGCGTCCACGCGCGCTGCCACGGTGGAACGGGCCAGCCCGGTCGTCTTGGCGAGATCGGCGCGGGTGCGCGGCACGCCGTCGCGCAGCAGCTGGAACACCTCACCCACTCCTGATGAGACGGGGGAGTCGCGGGTCTCTCTGGGCACGTTCCCAGTGTCGCGCATCCGGGTGCGCACGTCGGTCACGTCGCGCGGCCGGAGGGGCGGGCGAACCGCTGCTGGAGCAGGACGGCCACCACGATGATGACCCCCTTGACGACCGCCTGCACGGAGGAGTTGAGGTTGTTCTGGACGAAGACGTTGGTGAGCGTCGCGAAGATCAGCACACCGAACACCGTTCCGGTGATCGTGCCCCGGCCACCGATGAGCAGAGTGCCGCCCACGACCACTGCGGCGATCGCGTCGAGCTCGAGCAGTGTGCCGTGCGTTGACGTCCCCGCTGTCGTGCGGCCGAGGTACATCAGGGCTCCGATACCCGCGGTGAAGCCGGAGATGACATAGAGCCATACGGTATGGCGGCGGACGTTGATGCCCGCCAGACGAGCCGCCTCGCGGTTGCCGCCGATCGCGATCGTCCGCCGCCCGAAGGTCGTGAGATTGAGGAGAACCCATCCGAGGCCGGCCACCACGGCGAAGATCCAGATGAGCATGTCGACGCCGAGGATGTCGGTGTTCATGAATGTCACGAAGCCACGCTCTTCCACAACGAGTGTTCGTCGCTCAGCGAGGATCTCCGCGAGGCCACGAGCAGCAACCAGCATCGCGAGCGTCGCCATGAACGCCGCTACCTTGCCATAGGCGATGACGATGCCATTGATAAGGCCCGCGCCCGCCCCGACGGCGAGGGCCATGACGATCATCACGACCCAGTGGAGTTGATCGGCAAGATCCTGGATGGCGGCGAGTGTTGCCACGACTGATGCGAGTCCGACCACCGATCCGACGGAGAGGTCGATTCCCCCGGAGATGATGACGAAAGTCATCCCGATGCTGACGACCCCGATGATGGAGGCCTGCCGGAGGATCGTGAGCATGTTGTCGAGGCTGGTGAAGGTGTCGGGCGCCGTGACGGCACCCACGACCACCAGCAGCAGAAGGGCCAGGACGAGCCCGAGATTGCGGCCGACCGAGCCCGACAGGAGTCGTCGCCACGGAGGTGGCGGGGTCTGGGTGGTGCCCGTTTCCGGTGCCGGAGCAGCGCTGCCGGCGCCCGGCCGGTCGGTCACGATTCGCTGGTCGCTCACGCGGCTTGTCCTTTCATGACGAGATCGAGCACGCCGTGCTCATCGATCTCGGAGGCGGGGAGGGTGGTCAGGACGCGCCCGTCGGCCACGACCAGGACGGTGTCGGCGAGACCGAGCACCTCTTCGATCTCGCTGGAGACGATGACGATCGCGTTTCCGGCCGCCGCCAGCCGCCGGATGAGGCCGTAGATCTCCGATCGCGCGCCGACGTCGACGCCGCGGGTGGGTTCATCCAGAAGCAGCACCCGTGTTCCATGCACCAACCACCGGGCGAGGAGGATCTTCTGCTGATTGCCGCCCGAGAGGGTCGCCGCCGGGCGATCGGGGTCGGCCGGTCGCAGTTCCAGCGCCGCGATCTGCTCCTGGGCCACGGTCTTCTCGCGTCGGAAGTCGAGGAATCCGCCGCGAGAGAACCGCCGCATGCTCGAAAGCGTCACGTTCATCGCGATCGACTCGTCGAGCACCAGCCCCTGACTCTTCCGCTCCTCGGGCGAGAGCCCCACCCCCGCAGACACCGCGGCGGTCACCGAGCCGCGGCGAAGGGCCGTGCCGCCGACGCGCACGGTGCCCGATGAGGGCCTGCGTGCGCCGTAGACCGTCTCGAGGATCTCGGAGCGGCCCGAGCCGACGAGGCCCGCGAGCCCGACGATCTCGCCGGCTCGCACGTCGAAGGACACTCCTTCGAAGACGCCGGCCAGGGCGAGGTCGCGCACCTCCAGCATCACGGGTGCATCGGCCGGGACGGGCGACGCGGGTGGGAAGACGTTCTCGACATCGCGTCCGGTCATCAGCCGGATGAGCTCGGCGGTGGGGGTCTCGGCGACGGAGAGACCCGTCGCCATCGTCCGCCCGTCTTTCAGCACGGTCAGGCGATCGCCGATCTGTCGGATCTCCTCCAGGCGGTGGGTGATGTAGACCACGGCGATGCCGGCGGCGGTGAGCTCGCGCACGACGCCGAAGAGGTTGCGCACCTCCTCGGTGTCGAGGACCGCCGAGGGCTCGTCCATGATGATGAGCTTGATGTCGTGCGAGAGGGCACGGGCCATCGACACGATCTGCTTGTTCGCCGCACTGAGCTCACCCACCTCCGTGTGCGGCGACAGGCGGGCGTGGCCGAGCCGGGCGAGCAGCTCCCGGGTCTTCTCCGCCGCCGCCGATCGCCTCGTGAAGCCTCCGCGGGCGATCTCGTGGCCGAGGAAGATGTTCTCGGCGATGGTGAGACCGTCGACGACGTCGAGTTCCTGATACATCGTGGCGATGCCCAGTTCGATCGCGGCCTCCGGCGTGGGGATGTCGACCGCCTCGCCACGCCAGACGATGGTCCCGTCGTCGGGGCGGTGGACGCCCGCCAGGGTCTTGATGAGCGTGGACTTCCCCGCGCCGTTCTGCCCAAGGATGCAGTGGACCTCACCGGCGCGGACGTGCAGATCCACCCCGCGCAGCGCCCGGACCCCGGCGAAGCTCTTCGTCACCCCGCGCACATCGAGTAACGCCGGATCATGGTCGTCTTTGATCACGGGGCGAACCTAACACGCGACGAAAGCAAGCAACATCCCCACTTTTGCCGGGTGCACGAACAAAAGGTGGACAAACGTCGTCACACTGACGTACAGTCCCACCGTCAGCGTGGACTCCTCGGGATGCTCGGGGCGCGAGGTGCTCGCTGGCGTCGCTGCATCACATCTCTAGGAGGAACAAGAATGCGCACACTCGCGAGGGGGCGGGGGCGGTTCGTGATCGCCGGAACCGCGATCGTGGCTTCCATCGGACTGCTGGCCGGATGTACCGGCACCGGCGCCGAGGAAGACGATGTCGTCGACCAGGGGACCAGTGTCGAGGAGAACGCCGAGAGCGGCGACACCGTCGTCATCGGCTTCTCCGGGCCCGCCGCCGACCACGGCTGGCTCGGAGCCATCAACTCGGGGGCCCAGGCCGCCGCCGACAGCTTCGACGACGTCGAGCTTCGCGTCGCAGAGGGCACCAACGACGCCAACGCCCAGATCGCCGCGGTCGAGACGTTCATCAACGACGGTGTGGACGCCATCGTCCTGCTGCCCACCGACGGTGCGGCACTGACCGAGGTGGCGATCGAGGCCATGCAGGCGGGGATCCCCGTCATCAACGTCGACCGGGAGTTCTCGAGCCCGTTCGCCGCACGCACGACGATCCTCGGCGACAATTACGGTATGGGCGTCAGCGCGGGCACCTACATCTGCGAGCAGATCGGGGACAACCCCGACGCTGTCGTGGCCGAGATCGCGGGCATCGACTCGCTGCCTCTCACCCAGGATCGATCGCAGGGCTTCGAAGACGCCCTGTCGGACTGCGGCCTCGACGTCTCAGCCCGTGTCGCGGCGGACTTCACCGTCGCCGGAGGGGAGGCGGCAGCATCGCAGCTGCTCGCCGCGAACCCGCAGATCGATGCCATCTGGAACCATGACGACGACCAGGGGATCGGCGTTCTGGCCGCCGTCGAGGCCGCAGGCCGCGACGAGTTCATCATGATGGGCGGCGCCGGGTCGCGCAACGCCATGGAGGCCATCCAGGCCGATGACTCGGTGCTGAAGGCCACGGTCATCTACCCGTCGACGCAGGCGGCCGACGGCATCGCTTTGGCCCGCTTGATCGCCCAGCAGAAGACCGTGGGCGACCTCATCACGCCCAGCGTGCCGAACCGGGTCGTGCTGGACGCACCCGTGGTCACGAAGGACAACGTCGAGGAGTTCATCGACCTGTCGTTCGAGTCCTGACACAACCATCGCGGGGCGCCCGAGAACCCTCGGGCGCCCCGTCCTTCGAAAGGAGAATCGCGTGGGAGCACCGCTGCGCGTCGCCATGATCGGGCACGGCTTCATGGGAGCCGCGCACTCGCAGGGATGGCGGGTGGCCCCGCGGTTCTTCGATCTTCCCCGCGACCCGGTGATGCAGGTCGTCGTCGGCCGGGATGCCGAGCGCACCGCTGAGGCGGCGGCCACATGGGGATGGCACGAAGCGGCGACGGACTGGCGCGAGGTCATCCGACGCGATGACATCGACCTCGTCGACATCGTCACCCCCGGCGACACCCATGCCGAGATCGCGATCGCGGCTCTTCGGGTGGGAAAGCATGTGCTCTGCGAGAAACCTCTCGCCAACACGGTCGTCGAGGCCGAGGCGATGACGGCCGCCGCAGAAGAGGCGGCACGGTCGGGCGTGCGGTCGATGGTCGGTTTCACCTACCGCCGCGTGCCGGCGACGACCTTCGCGCGTCAGCTCGTGACCGAAGGCCGCCTCGGTGACATCCGTCAGGTGCGTGCCGAGTATCTGCAGGACTGGCTCGCCGATGAGAACGCACCCCTGACGTGGCGCCTGAACAAGGACATCGCGGGCTCCGGGTCGCTCGGTGACATCGGGGCGCACGCGGTCGACCTCGCCGAATACATCACCGGCCAGACCGTGGACCGGGTCTCGGGCATCCTCGAGACGCTCGTCGCCGAGCGCCCGGTCATGGCCGAGGGAGTCGGGCTGTCAGGGACCGCGGGCTCAGAGCGCGGCCCCGTCACCGTCGACGACCTGGCGCTGTTCACCGGCCGGCTCTCCGGCGGCGCGCTCGCGTCGTTCGAGGCCACCCGCTTCCGCACCGGTCGGAAGAACGCGCTCCGCATCGAGATCTCGGGGTCGCGCGGTGCGCTCGCGTTCGACCTCGAGCGCATGAACGAGCTCGAGTTCTACGACGCCACCCTCCCCGATTCCGAGCAGGGCTTCCGGCGCATCCTCGTCACCGAGCCCTCGCACCCGTATGCCGATCGCTGGTGGCCCACGGGTCACATGCTCGGGTACGAGCACGGCTTCAGCCACCAGGTGGTCGACCTCGTCACCGCGATCGCCGAGGGCACCGACCCCGCGCCGTCCTTCGCGGACGGACTCCACATCCAGCGGGTTCTCGACGCCGTCGAACGCTCGTCTGAGGCCGACGGGTCCTGGCAGACGACCCGCTGACCATTCCGAGCCCGGGTGACGCACGTCTCCGGCACCTTCTAGAGAGGACGACAGCATGGCGCGACCGATCACGTTGTTCACCGGCCAGTGGGCGGATCTCCCCTTCGAGGAGGTGGCGCGCCTGGCGGGCGAGTGGGGGTACGACGGTCTCGAGATCGCGTGCTGGGGCGATCATCTGGATGTCTCGCGGTGGGATGACGCGGAGTACGTGCAGTCGCGGAAGGACATCCTCGAGCGCAACGGGCTGACGGTGTGGGCGATCTCGAATCACTTGACCGGTCAGGCGGTGTGCGATGACCCGATCGATCAGCGGCACCGCGACATCCTTTCCGACCGGGTGTGGGGCGACGGTGACCCCGAGGGTGTGCGGCAGCGGGCTGCGGAGGACCTCAAGGACACCGCGCGGATGGCGGCGAAGCTCGGCGTGACCACGGTCAACGGATTCAGTGGTTCGTCGATCTGGAAGTACGTGGCGATGTTCCCGCCGGCGTCGGAGGCGATGGTCGACGCCGGGTATGCCGACTTCGCGGCGCGGTGGCATCCGATCCTCGACGTCTTCGAGGAGGTCGGGGTCCGCTTCGCCCTGGAGGTGCACCCGTCCGAGATCGCCTACGACTACTGGACGGCGAAGCGGACGCTCGAGGCCATCGGACATCGGAAGAGCTTCGGATTCAATTTCGACCCGTCGCACTTCGTGTGGCAGCAGCTGGACAGTGTCGCGTTCGTGCTCGACTTCGCCGACCACATCTTCCATGTGCACTGCAAGGAGTCGGTCACCAACCTGGACGGCCGCAACGGCGTGCTCGGGTCGCACCTCTCATGGGACGACCCGCGGCGGGGGTGGACGTTCGTCTCCACCGGGCACGGCGCCGTGCCGTGGGAGCCGATCTTCCGCGCCCTGAATGCGATCGGCTACGACGGGCCGACGAGCGTGGAATGGGAGGACGCCGGTATGGACCGTCTCGTCGGCGCTCCCGAGGCCCTGGAATTCGTACGCAGACTCGCCCGGATCACTCCGCCCCACCAGCTCTTCGACGCCGCCTTCAGCTCGAAGTAGCACGCTCCGGAGCCCGCGCAAGGGGGGAGCGCGGGCTCCGGTACCGGCGCTGTCCCTCTTGCCGGATGCTGCTCAGGGACGTTCGCGCGCCGTGAGGGCGTGCAGCAGGCGGGTGAGGGTCTGGATGTCGTCGATCGACCACTCCTCGAGGGCGTGCAGGAGCGTGCTCTCCTGCGGTGCTCGAGCCTCGGCGAGCCGCTCCAGGCCGAACGGAGTGGGGAAGAGGATGCTGGAGCGGCGGTCGGTGGGATCGGGTTCGCGTCCGATGAGCCCCAGCTCCTCGAGCTCGCGCACAGTGCGGCTGATCTGGCCCTTGTCGGCGACGAGCATCTCGGAGAGCTCCGACTGCGTCACGCGTTCGCGGCGGACGATCGTGGTGAACACCTTGTAAGCGGCGGGCAGCATGCCGGGGCTCACCCGCTCGGCGTTCTCACTGACGATCCGGCGCACCTGATGGATGAGACCGCTGAATTCCGCCTCGAGCGCCCGCACGGCCTCCGTGCGGGCGTCGGGGTCGGGTGCGGCGCTCATCGCCTTCGAGACTAACGTCGTCCTCACCGCCGGCGCGCGGCCCGCGGGGCAGGGGTCCGACCGGTGGCGGGAAGGGCGTTCATCCCCGTGCTGGTGGACACGGTGGCGAGATCGGCTTCGCCGGCGTGGATGCGCTCGGTCGTCGTCATCCGATTCAGTGGTGTGTTCGGGAGGAACACGATCGCGATCAGACTGAGGATCGCCACCGGCACGGCGATGAGGAACGAGTGCGCGATCGCCTGAGCGTAGACATCCTCGAAGATCACCCGGAGCGCCTCGGGGAGGGCGGCGACCTGCGGGATCGTGCCCGACTGCAGCTCCTGCGCGAGGGTTGCGCCTTCGGCGCCGAGGTTCGACAGCGCGGTCGTGATGTCGCCCTGACGTTCGCCGGTGAGGGTGGTCGCCTGGCTGGCCAGGGCCGCGCCCATCACCGAGACCCCGATCGTGCCGCCGAGGCTGCGGAAGAAGGTCACGCCGGAGCTCGCCACCCCCATCTCCCGCGGATCGGCGGTGTTCTGCACGACCAGCACGAGGTTCTGCATGGTCATGCCGACACCGGCGCCGAGGAGGAACATGTACACCGACACCAGGACGAACGGGGTGTCGTAGTGGATCGTCGAGAGCAGGGCGGTGCCGGCGGTGAGCAGGACACCGCCGACGATCAGGTAGGGCTTCCAGTGGCCGTAGCGCGAGATCAGCGCACCGATGATGACGGAGGCGAGAAGCAGCCCCGCGATCATCGGGATCGTCATGATGCCCGCCTCGGTGGGGGTGGCTCCCCGGGCCATCTGCATGTACTGGCTGAGGAAGACCGTGGTGCCGAACATCGAGATGCCCGTGGCGATGGAGGCGACCACCGCGAGCGAGAAGGTGGCGCTGCGGAAGAGACGGAGCGGGATGAGCGGCTCGGCGGTGCGCAGCTCGACGACGATGAACAGGAGGGTCGCCAAGGCCGACCCTCCCACCATGAGGGCCGTCGGCAGGCTCCACCAGTCGAACGACGTGCCGGCGTTCGTCACCCACACCAGCAGCAGCGACACGGCGGCGCTGAGCAGGACGATCCCCACGTAGTCGATCCGCACCGCGCGGCGCGGGCGCCCCGGCAGATGCAGGGTGCGCTGCTGGATGATGAGGGCGGCGACGGCGACGGGGAGGGCGACGAAGAAGTTCCACCGCCAGCCGAAGGCATCGGTGATGACCCCGCCGAGGAGCGGCCCGCCGATCGTGGCCACCGCCATCACGGCACCGAACAGTCCCATGTAGCGGCCGCGCTCGCGCGGGCTGATGATGTCGGCCATGATCACCTGACTGAGGGCGGCGAGCCCGCCCGCGCCCACTCCCTGCAGCGCGCGGAAGGCGATGAGGGTCTCGGGGTTCTGCGAGAAGCCGGCGGCCGCCGTCGCGAGCACGAAGATCACGATCGCGATCTGGATGAGGAGCTTGCGGTCGAACAGATCGGCGAGCTTCCCCCAGACCGGGGTGGAGATGGCGGTGGTCAGCAGCGTCGCGGTCACCACCCACGTGTACGCGGCCTGGTCGCCGTCGAGGTCGTGCACGATCACCGGCAGCGAGGTCGAGACCACTGTGGAGGCGAGCATCGACACGAACATGCCGAGGAGGAGCCCGATGAGGGCCTTCACCACGCCGGGCCGGTGAGCCGGTGGAGCGTCTGCATTCCTCGCCACGTGTCCTCCTGAAGGTTGATTTATATCAACGATATTCCGAATGTTGATCTTTGTCAACGAATGTGGAGAGCTGGGTTCCCGGCCTCGGCTCACGCAAGGATGGAGGAGTGATCAGTGTCGAGGTGCTGCCCGACGCCGCCACGGATGCGCTCGCCCGTGCCGCGTGGCAGCGTCTGATCGACGCCGGACTGCCGAGCGCCGGCCGCCACACCGGCGAGAGCAACCGGCCCCACATCACCGTGGCCGTGCGCGATTCACCCGACCTCGACAAGCTTGCGGACCTCGCGGATCTGCTTCCCCTCACCCTCCGTCTCGGCGGGGTGCTGCTGTTCCCGCGCTCGGGTCAGGCGGTCGTCAGCTGGCAGGTGGTCGTCACGGCTCCGCTGGCGGAGTTCCATCGCCGCGTCGCCGCCGCTCTCGGCCCGGCCGACGAGCGCTACGCGCACACCGCGCCTGACGACTGGACACCGCACGTGACGATGGCCCGCCGGGTGAGGCTCGCCGATCTCGGCGCGGCCGTCGAGGCGATCGACCTCTCCCCGCACGTCGGCGAGGTCACGGGACTGCGCATCTGGGATGCGACCAGCCGGACGGTCACGACGTTGCGCTGACCGGCTGCGTCAGTCAGCGAGGGCGAGCGCGCGATAGGGCTGCGCGGGCGGGCCGGCGGGTTGCGTCATCCGCTCGGCTCGCGACAGCTGCGTGCGTCGGTACAGCTCGTCGATGAGGGATGTCGCCAGGCGCACCAGCCGACCGATCTCGACCTCGTCGCGATCGACCCAGGCGCACCGGGGCTCATCGCCCACGGGGACGAAGCCGTCGTGCTCCTCCCAGACGACGAGGGTGCGTTCGGCGCCCAGGACATGCTGCTGCCACCACACCTGCCGGAGGTAGGTGCGGGGGATGCTCCGCCACGCCTTCTTCGTCGTCTTGATCTCGGCGAGGACCACGCGGCCGGTCGGATCGACGGCGATGCCGTCGGGAGTGGCGAGGTGGCGCTTCTCGATCTCGGCGTGGAAGAGCGCGCTCGATGGCCGGATCCCGTGGGTGGCGGCCACCCACGCGGCGATCTCGGGCTCGCGGATACGTCCGTGAGCGGTATAGGCGTTGCCCGAGAAGTTCGAGCCCATGAGCTTGGCGTCGGCGGCTCGGGGGATGACGCGCTCGGAGGTGAGCGCTGCCACGTCGGTCGCCGTGATCCCACGGGAGCGGGCCCGCACCCATGCGACCCGATCGCGGGAATCCGCGACGATGCGGGCGGCGAGTTCGGGTGTCACGCGTTCGAGGGTAACCCGGGGTGGCGGTGGTGGCGGGACGCGACACCCGAGACGGCGGGTGCGCTCACTCCGGGGCGACGGCGACCGCGGCGCCGTGCACCGAGATCGTTGCGCGTTGACCGGGGGAGACGTGCGTGTCGGGGCCGGTCCGGACCGTGAGCCCGGTCCCGCCGTCGAGCCGGAGGTCGACCAGGACGTCATGGCCGAAGTAGCGTACGCGGGTCACCTCTCCCGAGCCGCGGCCCGGGGTCGGGCTCGAGGCGGGGTCCAGGGCGATCTGCTCGGGCCGCAGGACGATCGCCACCGCGCCCTGCGCGGGTGCGGCGAGCGCGATGACGCCGAGCGCACAGGTGGCCCGGTCGCTGCGGGCCTCGGCCGGCAGCACCAGGGCTTCGCCGAGGAAGCGCGCCGTCCACGCGTCCACCGGCGCGGTGTACACCTCGCGGGGCGTGCCGGCCTGCACGATCCGCCCGTCGCGCATCACCGCCACGCGATCGCCGAGCGAGAGCGCCTCCTCCTGATCGTGGGTGATCAGTGCCACCCCCACACCGCGGTCGCGGAGGATCTGGGCGACGTCGTCGCGCACCTGCTGCCGCAGGCCGGCATCCAGCGCACTGAACGGCTCGTCCAGGAGCACCAGACGGGGCTCGTGCGCGAGCGCGCGGGCGACGGCGACACGCTGTCGCTGACCACCGGACAACTCATGGGGGCGGCGACGGAGGAGACCGCCGAGACCGACGACGTCCACCAGGTCGCGGACGCGGGGATCGCGGTGCGCGTGACGGAGGCGGAGGCCTCGGATGCCGTAGCCGACGTTCGCGGCGACATCGAGGTGCGGGAACAGCGCGCCCTCCTGGGGGACCAGTCCGATCCCGCGTGCCTCCGGCGGGAGCGGGGTGACGTCGTCGCCGTCGATGACGACACGTCCGCCGGCAGCGGGGTGCAGGCCCGCGATGACGCGCAGGAGTGTGGATTTGCCGCTCCCCGACGGCCCGAGCACGCTCACCCGTTCGCCGGGACCGATGACGAGATCGACGCCGTGCAGCACCTCGCGCTCTTCATAGGCGGCGCGCACCTGCTCCACGCGTGTCGTCATGCTTCCCTCCTCACGGTGTCGGCGAGCGCGTCGGCCCGTCGGATCCGCGTCGGCGTTCCAGTCCGCGGGCCAGCAGCAGCGCCGGCGCGATTCCGGCGACGATGAGCAGAAGACCCACGGGGGCGGCCGCACCGTAGGCGCCGAGCGAGGTCTTGCTCCACAGCTCGGTGGCGAGGGTCTCGAATCCGATCGGACGCAGCATGAGCGTCGCGGGCAGCTCTTTGGCGACAGCGGTGGCCACGAGCACCCACCCGGCGAGGATGCCGGGGAGCGCGGCGGGGAGGGTCACCCGGATCCAGGTGCGGACGGGGCCGCGGCCGAGCGAGCGCGAGACCTCCTCGAGCTCCGGCGGAACCTGCGCGACGGCGGTGCGCGAGGCGCCGACGGTCTTGGGCAGGAACAGGACGGCGTAGGCCACGAGCAGGACGAGGATGCTCTGGTAGGCGCCGGGGAAGAACTGCAGCGACAGGGTCACCAGGGCCAGGGCCACCACGACGCCCGGGAGCGCGTGCCCGAGGTAGGACACCGACTCCAGGCCGGCGACGACCGGGCCGCGGAAGCGCGCCGCCAGCACGCTGACCGGCAGGGCGAGGAGCACGGCGACGGTGGCAGCCAGCGCGGAGACGCCCAGGGTCGTGACCAGAGCGCCGACGAGGTCGGTGGGTGCCGAGGAGTACCGGTCGCTGCTGAGCATCCGAATCCCCAGGGCCACGAGCGGGAAGGCCACGGCGGCCGCGGTGACCGCACCGAGTCCGCACAGCGTCAGGGCAGTGCCCGCCCGACCGAGCTCGGTCGGCGGACGCGAGGTCACCGCGGTGCGGATGCGGGCGGGTCGCGGGCGGACGACGCGCTCGCCCGCGACGCAGAACATCGCGACGACGGCCAGGAGCAGAGCCGTGGTGGCGGCCAGAGTGCGGTCGAACCCGCTGCTGAACTGCGCGTAGATGCCCGTGGTCAGGGTCTCGAAGCGGAGGATCGCCGGTGCGCCGAAGTCGGAAAGGGTGTACAGCGCGACCAACAGCGCTCCGGCGGCCGCGGCAGGAAGGACGTGCGGGAGCACGATGGTGAGGAAGACCCGGGCCCGGCTCCTGCCGAGGGTGCAGGCGACATCCACCAGGCCGTCGTCGAGGGTGGACAGCGCAGCCATCGCCGGAAGCGTCACATACGGCACGGTGCACAGGGTGAGGACGATCACGAGCGGCCAGAAGCCGTCGACCGTCGGCCACGTGGCCGTCCAGGCGAAGGCGGCGACGAAGCTCGGAACGGCGAGCGGCAGGCAGAGCGCCACCCACCACAGGCGCCGTCCGGGAAGACGCACCCGAACCGCCGCGACGGCGAGCGTGATCCCCAGCAGCAGCGCCGCGACGCTCACCGTCGCGACCAGGATCAGCGTGTTCGCCAGGAGCTCGACGGTGCGTGGTCGCAGCAGCGCCGTCGCCGCCGCCTCGGCGCCACCGGACGCCGCCCGGACGATGAGCTGGACCAGCGGTGCCGCCGCGCACGCCGCGACGAGCGCCGCGGCGGCCAGGAGGGGGAGGGGGGCGCGCCGAGACGACGTCCGCGGCCGTCGGCCCGGACGTGCGATGACCGGCGCGGCGGTCAGAGCAGTCCCGCCTCGGTGATCAGCGCCACCGTCTCCTGAAGCGATGCGAGGTCGGACAGGTCGATGTCGGGGGCGCCGAGATCCTCCCGTGCCGGAACGCCCTCGGGTCCCGGGAGGTCTCCCACGAGCGGGTACTCGAAGGTCTCCTCGCGGAAGTAGGTCTGCGCCTCCTCCGACACGAGGAACTCGACCAACGCGATGGCCTCGGGTGAATCCGCGGCCCCGGTGAGCACTCCGACCCCGGTGACATTGACCAGCGCGGAGATCGAGCCGGGATCTCCGAACTTCAGCTGCGCGCGCAGCGTCGCGGGGTCCTGCTCCGATCGCGCCCAGTAGTAATGATTGATCAGCCCGAGGTCCACGGCCCCGGAATTGACGGCTTCGAGCAGTTCGCCGTTGCTCGCGTAGATCGGGGCGTCTCCGGCCACCAGGCCTTCCAGCCAGGACCTGGCCACATCTTCTCCCTCGCTCACGCGCAGCGCGGTGACGAACGCCTGGAACGAGGCGTTGCTCGGCACGATGCCCACTTTCCCGGCCCATTCGGGTTCGACGAGTTCCAGAACGTCGCCGGGCACCTGGTCGGCGGTGTACTTCTCGCTGTCATACGCGATCACGCGGGCTCGTCCGGTCAATCCCACCCACGATCCATCCGACGAGGTGTACTCGGCCGGCACGAGCGAGGTGATCTCATCGGGAAGGGTCGCGAACATGCCGGCGTCGGAGACGGCGCCCAACGCGCCGGCGTCCTGCGAGAGGAAGACCTGCGCGGGCGTGCGCTCGCCCTCTTCGAGCAGCTGCGCAGCCAGCTCCGTGGTCCCGGCGTAGCGCACTTCGACGTCGATTCCCGACTGCTCCTCGAACATCTCCATGAGCGGGTCGATGAGCTCGGCGTCTCGGCCGGAGTACACCGTCAGCGTCTGCGGTTCGTCCGAGGGCGTGCCCGGGTCACCGGGGGTCTGCCCGGCGCAGGCCGTCAGCGACAGGACGACGAGGCCGGCGACGGCGGCGACGAGGAGCGTGGAGCGGCGAGAGGGCATGCAGGACATCCTTGGGGGAGGGGAGGGAAGGCGGAAGCGCCATGGTAAGGCTACCCTAACCATTCCGGCGGAGACGCCGATTTGGCGGGACGTCTGCGCTCGGCGTACGATGGTCGGAGCCGAAGACCGCTGGTCATCGAGGTGCGCGAGCACCGAGACCGAAGCACTGCATCGCAGGGGCCCGCGCAGGTGACACGATCGAAACCCTCTCCAGGATGACGCTCCGTGCGCTTGCGCCGGAGCGTTTTGTTTTGCCGTGACGACCGGATGTCGCAGGCCGACGCACCGCCACCGTGGTGCGTCTCACAGATACAAGGAGTGGCCATGGCGCAGAAGGAAGCATCGGTCGCCGAGCTCACGAAGCAATTCGAGGACTCGACCGCCGTCTTGCTCACCGAGTACCGCGGCCTGACGGTTGCCGAGCTCAAGGAGCTTCGCAACACCATCCGTCAGGATGCGGAATACGCCGTGGTGAAGAACACGCTGACCAAGATCGCCGCGGGCAACGCGGGGGTCACGGGGCTGGACGAGGGACTGAAGGGTCCGTCGGCCATCGCGTTCGTGCACGGCGACCCGGTCGCCGTCGCGAAGGGTCTGCGTGCCTTTGCCAAGGCACACCCCCTCCTGGTGGTCAAGGGCGGATTCTTCGACGGAAACCCCCTCACCGCGGAGGAGGTCAACAAGCTCGCCGATCTCGAGAGCCGTGAAGTCCTGCTGGCGAAGCTCGCCGGCGCGATGAAGGCCTCGCTGACCAAGGCGGCCTACGTCTTCAACGCGCTGCCGTCGAAGGCCGTTCGCACGGTCGACGCGCTGCGTGAGAAGCAGGAGTCCGCGGCCTGACACGGGCCCGGCAGATAAAACCACCCAACAAGGAGATACATCATGGCAAAGCTCAGCACTGAGGAGCTGCTCGACGCGTTCAAGGAGCTCACGCTCATCGAGCTGTCCGAGTTCGTCAAGGCCTTCGAGGAGACCTTCGACGTCACCGCCGCCGCCCCCGTCGCGGTCGCCGCTTCCGGCGCCCCCGCCGGTGGTGCCCCCGCCGAGGAGGAAGAGGTCAAGGACTCCTTCGACGTCATCCTCGAGTCGGTCGGCGACAAGAAGATCCAGGTCATCAAGGTCGTCCGCGAGCTCACCTCGCTCGGCCTCGGCGAGGCGAAGGCCGTCGTCGACGGTGCCCCCAAGCCCGTTCTCGAGGGCGCCAACAAGGAGACCGCCGACAAGGCCAAGGCCGCTCTCGAAGAGGCCGGCGCCACCGTCACCCTCAAGTGAGCCGTGCCGGGTCGATGCGCGCATAGCGCGCGTCGACGCGGCGTCGACTCAGGTTGAGATGCCGCCCAAGCGGCGTATCGAAACCTCTCGGCGCTCACAGCGCCACATCGAAAGACCCGGGACACCCGTCGTGTCCCGGGTCTTTCGTTCCCACTGACCTCGACCCGTCGAAGAAAGCGGCTGGACGCGCGCGTGCACCGCGTTTCCCGACGGGTCGCGAGGGGGAGTCCCTACATCCGCCCCAGCGACGCATCCGCCACCGCGGCCGACTGGCGGGGATTGACCGGTCCCGTCGAGTTGCGAACGACCAGGCGTGCCTGCGTGCGGATGACGGAGGGCGGCCGTTCAGGATCGGCGAGGTGCTCGAGCAGGGTCCGCACCGCCGCGGCGCCCTGCTCGCGCGGTGTCTGCCGCAGGGTGGTGAGGGCGAACATCTCGGCGTACTCGTGGTCGTCGATGCCGATCACGCTGAGATCGTTGGGCACCTGGATGCCCAGCCTGCGCGCCGCGATGATGGCGCCGATGGCGACCTCGTCGCAGACCCCGACGATCGCGGTCGGTCGATCCCGGGAACCGAGCACGTCGACGGCGGCGGCGTAGCCGGAGGGCAGGCTGAGGCGCGACATCACGTGCTGCGCGAGGTCGCCCATGCCGGCATCCTCCATCGCTCCTCGGTAGCCCTCGCGGCGTGCGCGTTCGACGTCGGACCCGGCCACCTTCGGCCCGTCGGGGGCGCCCCCGCCGAGGAACAGGATGCGACGGTGACCGAGGGCGATGAGGTGGTCGGTGGCCCGTCGAGCGGCGTAATCGTCGTCGAGGGCGATGACACTGAGTCCGTCTGCTCCGCCGACGATGCTGACGACGGGCTTGCCGATCCGTCGCAACCGCGCGAGCTCAGCGTCCTCGGGTTCGAGCCCGACGGCGATCAGCCCGTCGAACTGCTTGCGAGAGAGGAAGTCCTCGAAGATGCGCCGACGGCCCGGGGTGCCCGGCTGGGCGTCGTAGAGGGTAAGATTCAGACCCTCGTCCAGGAGGCTGTCCTGGATGCCTTCGAGAACCTCGGCGAAGAACCAGCGGTTCACGCACGGCATCACGACCCCGACGTTGCGGGTGCGACCGGTGACGAGACTCACTGCGCTCGTCGAGGCGACGTAGCCGAGCTCGGCGGCCGCCCGCTGCACGCGCTCGCGCGTCTCGGTCGACACATACCCCGCTCCTGTCAGGGCGCGGCTCGCCGTGGACTTCGACACCCCCGCGAGGCGTGCGACGTCGGCGATCCCCATCATCGTGCGAACCCTCCTTCGGGCTCTCGGGGCCGGTGCGGTGCCACCGGAATCTGGAACCGTTTCCACGTCATCATGCAACGTCGATCGTCGGCGCGCCACCAGTGTGCGCATCGGTTATCGAGTCGTGATCAATTCGCGTTGTGAAGCCAAGGCGGTATCCCGTACGGTGATCCTGGAATCGGTTCCCTACCCGACGCCTGCGGGTCGCAGGACGGTGGGAACTGCTCGATGAGGAGGCAAAATGAGATTCGGAAAAGCGGGTCGCGTCGTCACAGCCGTCGCGGCCCTCGGTGTTTCCGCCCTCGCGCTGTCGGCATGTACCGGCGACATCGCGGCGAACGAAGACGTCGACTGCACGGAGTACGAGGAGTACGGCACGTTCGATGGTGCCGAGGTCACCATCGGCGGCACCATCCTCGACCTCGAGGCTGATCGCCTGGTGGAGTCCTGGAGCGACTTCGCCCAGTGCACGGGTATCAACATCGAATACCAGGGCTCGAGCGAGTTCGAGGCGCAGATCGCCGTTCTCGCCGAGGGTGGCAACGCTCCCGACATCGGCATCGTGCCGCAGCCGGGTCTTCTTGCGCGTCTGGCCGAGGGTGGCTGGCTGATCCCGGCATCGGCCGAGGTCGAGGCCAACGTCGACGAGTGGTGGTCCGAGGACTGGAAGCAGTACGGCACCTATGACGGCACGTTCTACGCCGCGCCGCTGATGGCCAGCATCAAGGGCTACGTCTGGTACTCGCCGGCACAGTTCGAGGAGAACGGGTGGGAGATCCCCCAGACCCTCGACGAGCTGACCGCGCTGACCGAGGAGATCGCGGCCACGGGTCAGAAGCCCTGGTGCGTCGGGCTCGAGTCCGGTGACGCCACCGGTTGGCCGGCCACCGACTGGATCGAGGACTGGGTGCTGCGCCTGCACGGCCCCGAGGTCTACGACCAGTGGGTCACCCACGAGATCCCGTTCAACGACCCCCGCATCGTCGAGGCTTTCGACGCCGTGGGTGCCTACATCAAGAACGAGGACTACGTCAACGGCGGCATCGGCGACGTGTCGACCCTCGTCACCGAGGCCTTCCAGACCGCGGGTCTGCCCATCCTCGACGGCGAGTGCTCGCTGCACCACCAGGCCTCGTTCTACGAGACCTTCTGGAACGCAGAGGGCGGCGACGAGGTCGTCGTGGCCTCGGACGGCGATGTGTTCGGCTTCCTCACCCCGCCGGCCACGGCCGGTGACCCGCTGTCGGTGACCGGTGGTGGCGAGTTCCCCGTCGCCTTCCGCGACGCCGAAGAGGTCGAGACGGTGCGCGCGTTCCTCTCCAGCGACACCTGGGCGAACAACCGCGTCAGCCTCGGCGGCGTGATCAGCGCCAACAAGGGTGTGGACCCCGAGAACGCGTCGAGCGAGCTGCTGGTGCAGTCGATCGAGATCCTGCAGGATCCCGAGACCACCTTCCGCTTCGACGGGTCGGACCTCATGCCCGGCGCGGTCGGCGCCGACTCGTTCTGGCGCGGCGTGGTGGCGTGGGTCACCGGGCAGAGCACGCAGGAAACGGTCGACGCGATCGAGTCCAGCTGGCCGGCCAGCTGATCGGCTGATCCAGGTCGGGGGTGGGGCACCGTTCGCCCCGCCCCCGACCACTCCGAACGCCGGATGACGCGGCACCGCGTCGTCCGTACTTCAACGACGAAGAAGGGATCGTGACCGATGACCACCGCCGATCTTCTGGGGAAGATCCTCCAGGTCGTGATGGGACTGGCCGTGTTCGCCGCCATCGTGGGCCTGCTGGTCTTCTTCATCGACCGGGCTCCGAAGAAGGGCCGAGACTACTGGCAGCTCGTCGGCTTCCTCGCCCCCGCCATCATCCTCCTGGCCATCGGCCTGATCTGGCCGGCGATCCGCACGACGGGACTGGCCTTCCTCGACAACAGCGGCAACTTCAGCTGGGACAACTTCATCTGGATGTTCACCCAGCCCGCCGCCATCCGTACTCTCATCAACACCGTCGTCTGGGTGCTCTTGGTCCCCACCCTCGCCACCGCCCTGGGGCTGGCGTACGCGGTCTTCATCGACAAGTCGCGCGGTGAGCGCTACTACAAGGCTCTGGTGTTCATGCCGATGGCGATCTCGTTCGTCGGCGCGGGCATCATCTGGCGCTTCGTCTACGAGTACCGCGCCGGTGAGCGCGAGCAGATCGGTCTTCTCAACGCGATCGTGACGGGTCTCGGCGGCGAGCCGGTGCAATGGCTCCAGACCGATCCGCTCAATACGTTCCTCCTCATCGTCGTGATGATCTGGATCCAGACCGGTTTCGCGATGGTCGTCCTGAGCGCCGCGATCAAGGGCATCCCCGCCGAGCAGATCGAAGCCGCTCAGCTCGACGGGACCAACCCGTGGCAGCGGTTCACCAACGTCACCGTTCCCGGCATCCGCGGCTCACTGGTGGTCGTGCTCACGACGATCTCCATCGCGACGCTGAAGGTGTTCGACATCGTGCGCACGATGACCGCCGGTAACTTCAACACCTCGGTCGTCGCCAACGAGATGTACACCCAGGCGTTCCGCGCGAGCGAGGTCGGACGAGGGTCGGCGCTCGCCGTCATCCTCTTCCTGCTCGTCCTGCCCATCGTCATCTACAACGTCAACGTGCTTCGCAAGCAGAGGGAGATCCGATGAGCAGCGTCGCCCCCGTCGATCTTCCCACCGGTGAAGGAAGAGACGACTCGAGTTTCGAAGAGGCAGCCCGCGACACCAAGTCGAGCCGGATCAAGCGTCGGCTGACCTCGCCGTGGGCCACCGCCGCAGCGATCGCGATCGCGGTCGTCTGGACCATCCCCACCTTCGGTCTGTTCATCTCCTCGTTCCGGCCCGCGGAACTGATCCAGACCACCGGCTGGTGGACGATCTTCCAGAACCCCGGCTTCACGCTGGACAACTACCGCGACGTCCTCTTCTCGCCGTCGCAGTCGGCGCCTCAGCTGGGGGCGTACTTCGTCAACTCGTTGGCGATCGCCATCCCGGCGACGATCTTCCCGCTGGTGATCGCCTGCATGGCGGCCTACGCGTTCGCGTGGATCAAGTTCCGCGGAGCGAACGTGCTGTTCATCCTGGTGTTCGCCCTCCAGATCGTGCCGCTGCAGATGGCCCTCGTGCCGCTCCTGCAGTTCTTCTCCTCATGGCTCCGGCCGCTGCAGGTCGGGTTGCACAATCTGATCCCGATCATCCCGGAGCAGAACTACCTGCCGGTCTGGATCGCGCACACGATCTTCGCCCTTCCGCTCGCGATCTTCCTGCTGCACAACTTCATCCATGAGATCCCCGGCGACGTCATCGAGGCGGCGCGCGTGGACGGCGCGTCGCACAGCCAGATCTTCTTCCGGATCGTGCTGCCGCTGGCCATCCCGGCGATCGCGTCCTTCGCGATCTTCCAGTTCCTGTGGGTGTGGAACGACCTGCTGGTCGCCCTCATCTTCTCCGGCGGTACGCAGGACGTGGCGCCGCTGACGCAGCGCCTCGCCGAACTGGTCGGGTCGCGTGGACAGGACTGGCAGCGTCTGACGGCGGGTGCCTTCGTCTCGCTGGTGGTGCCACTGATCGTGTTCTTCTCGCTCCAGAGATTCTTCGTCAGAGGACTCTTGGCGGGATCGACGAAGGGGTAGGACGAGGGTTCCGGATGGTGTTGGCGCGGCGTCCGACGATGTGCGTCGCGTCAACCGATCCGGGATTCACCGTGGCGGGACGACCGCTACTGTCTGAGAATGGCCACGCCTGAGATGGACGCCCACGCCGATGACGGCGTCATCACGGCGACGCTGATCGAGATCGATCCCGACATGGGGCTGCGCGCGGCCGAGGTCGCCGAGCGTGCGGCCGCCGGCCGCACCAACGCGTTCACCGCCGACACCAGTCGAAGCGTGTGGAACATCGTCCGGGCGAACGTCTTCACGCTGTTCAACGGAATCGTCTTCGGATGCTTCTTCGTGCTGTTCGTGCTCGGCAGATGGCAGGACGCGCTGTTCGGCTTCGCCGCGTTCGCGAACTCGATCATCGGATGCGTGCAGGAGTTCCGCGCCAAGGCCGCACTGGACAGGCTCGCGCTTCTGAACGCCCCCCGGGCGCGCATCCGTCGCGATGGCGAGGAGGGCGAGATCGCGCCGGGCGAGGTGGTCATCGACGACATCCTCGTCCTCCGCGCCGGTGATCAGGTGCCCGCCGACGGTGTCGTCCGCCGCGCGCGGGGGCTGCAGCTGGACGAATCGATGCTCACCGGCGAAGCCGACCCGGTCGACAAGCGCGACGGCGCGGAGGTGCTCTCCGGCTCCGTGGTGGTCGCCGGCGAGGGCGAGGCGCAGGTCACCCGAGTGGGGGCTGACTCCTATGCGAACAGGTTCGCCGGCGAGGCCAAGCGGTTCTCGCTCGTCGCCTCGGAGCTGCGGACCTCGATCAACCGCGTGCTGCGGTGGATGAGCTGGCTGATCGGACCGCTGGGGCTCCTGGTGCTGAACGCCCAGATGATGGTCGCCGGCGGGTGGGCCGCAGCCTGGGAGTCGGGCGGCTGGGTGCAGGCGATCGTCAACACGATCGCCGCTCTGACGGCGATGATCCCGCTCGGGCTGGTGCTGATGACCTCCATCGCGTTCGCGGTCGGCGCGGCACGTCTCGCGAGTCGGCAGGTGCTCGTCAACGAGCTCCCCGCCGTGGAGGGTCTCGCGCGCGTCGACGTCATCTGCCTGGACAAGACCGGCACTCTGACCGTCGGCGACATCGCGTTCGACGCCCTGCACCCCCTCGACGGTGCGGCGGAGCCGGCCGAGGTCGCAGCTGTGCTCGCCTGGTACGGAGCCGCGCCGGATGCCAACGCGACGGCGCGCTGTCTGCGGGAACCCTTCCCGGTCGCGGACCCGAGCGTGCCCGCGCACGCCATCGCGTTCTCCTCGGCGCGGAAGTGGAGCGCCGTGTCGTTCGCTCACGGCCCCGCGGGCACCTGGATCCTGGGGGCGCCCGAGATGATCTTCGGCGACATCGCCACCGACACCGCCACGCCGCTGGGTGAGCGTGTCGTCACCCTCGCCGCCACCGGCCGTCGGACCCTCGTCCTGGCTCGCACCGCTCTGTCGCTGACCGAGGAGGATGTCGCTGCGGAGCGTCTCCCCGCGCAGCTGCAACCTGCCGCGGTCCTGACGTTCCGAGAGACCGTGCGTCCCGATGCGGCGCAGACGCTGGCGTACTTCGCGCGTCAGGGCGTGGGCGTGCGCATCATCTCCGGCGACAACCCGCGCACAGTCGCAGCCATCGCCCGTGACCTCGGGGTCGAAGCCCCCGAGGGATACGATGCCCGGCGCCTCCCCGAGGACGACGAGGCGCTGGCGGGCGTGCTGGAGGAGCACACGGTCTTCGGGCGTGTCACCCCCGAGCAGAAGAAGCGGATGGTCGTCGCCCTGCAGAGCCGCGGACACACCGTGGCGATGACCGGCGACGGCGTGAACGACGCCCTCGCCATCAAGACGGCCGACATCGGCATCGCGATGAACTCGGGGTCGGCGGCGACGAAGGCGGTCGCGCGCCTGGTGCTCTTGGACGGCAAGTTCTCGCACCTCCCCGACGTCGTCGCGGAGGGGCGGCAGGTCATCGCCAACATCGAGCGGGTCTCGATGCTCTTCCTCACCAAGACCGCGTACGCGACCGGGCTCGCGCTGCTGTTCGGTCTGCTCGTGCTGGAGTTCCCGTTCCTGCCGCGACAGCTCTCCATCACCGACGGTCTCACCATCGGCATCCCGGCGTTCTTCCTTGCGCTGCTGCCGAACACCCAGCGCTACATCCCCGGATTCCTCCGGCGCTCGTTGAGCTTCGCGATCCCCGCGGGTCTGATCATCGCGATCTCGTTGACGCTCTACACCCTCGCCGCCTCGTCACTCGGTATCGGCGAGGCCGAGCTTCGAACGGGGTCGACGATCATCCTCGCCGTCGTGGGGATCTGGGTGCTGACCGTCCTGTCCCGGCCCGTCACCCGGGTGAAGGTGCTCGTGATCGGGGCCATGTTCATCGCGCTGCTGGCCATCTTCACCCTCCCGGCGACGACGGCCTTCTTCCAGCTGGTCGACCCCGGACGGGATGCCGCCTGGCTCATCACCGGCGTGATCATCGTCACGATCGGGGCGATCGAGGTCGTGCGCTTCTTCCACCGGCGCGTCGTCGCGCGCGACCTCGCGCGCGATCGGGGGCGGCCGACGGGTCAGCCGACGGGTTCGCCGGCGTCCGACCGCCTGGCGGGTGCGGTGAAATAGCGCGACGCGGGCGGCACCCACACGAAGACGACGGCGATCACCTGCACCAGCAGCTGAACGGTCGCGGGGATGTCCCAGCTGTCGCTGGAGACGATCGTGACCACCTGCAGCGCGACCAGGAGGGCGACATAGCCTGTCAGGAACAGGCGTGCCAACCGACTGCCCCGGGCGAGCGCGGAGGCGAGGGCGACCACCAGAAGACCGAAGAGGATGATGCCCGCGCCCAGCAGCGACACGGGGAGCACCTCGTCGGCGGCGACGTCGTATCGGCTGAGGAGGACGAGGATGCCGAGGGCGACATTGGCGAAGGCGACGGTATAGACCAGCACCACCACGACGGTCAGGACGACCCCGCGTCGAGGCCGCGTCTCGCCGGTCGCAGCGTCGCCGCGGACGCTGTCACTCCGGGGCGCGCTCACGGGTTCACCCTAGTGGTGCACCCTCCCGCGCGGCATCAGTCCGTGCAGCCGAGGCGCTGCTGCATGCTCGTCATCCGGTCGATCTCGGCCTCCTGGGTCTCGATGATCGACTGCGCGACGGCGAGGACCCGAGGTTCGGAACCGAGGTCGATCACCGCCTCCGACATCGGGATGGCGCCCTGGTGATGGCGGATCATCAGGGCGAGGAAGTCGCAGTCGGCCTGCGCGCCCGTCGCCGCACGGAGGGCGTCGAGCTCGGCCGGGGTCGCCATGCCCATCTCGGCCTCCAGCTCGGCGTTCGTCAGGGCCTCGCCGTCCCCGCCGCCGTGCCCGCCGTGGGCGTGGTCGGTCCCCGCCATCCAGCCCATCAGCGGACCCCCCGACTGCGGCAGACCCCAGCTGACGAGCCAGCCGTACATCTCACCGCGTTGACCAGATTGGCCGGTGGCGATGTCGTAGGAGAGGGCACGCACCTCGTCGTCCTCGGTCTTGCGGTAGATCTCCATGGCCATCTCGATGGCCTGGGCGTGATGCACCTGCATGTCGCGGGCGAAGCCCGCCTCGGCCGACGTCGTGCCGGGTGCGGCGACCGCGCTCGCCGCACCGAACATCGAGAACCGGCCGATCGCGAAGGCGAGCGCCCCGATGCCGAGCGCGACGAGCGCGATCAGCACCCAGCGGGGGAGTCCGCGGCGCGAAGCGGTGGGGTCGGTCATCGGCTCCCGATCACTGACGCCCGGGACCGTCGATGGCGCCGCTGCAGGCGGCGTTGGGCTCAGGGGCGTTCTGGCTGCGCCAGTACTCCTCGAAGAACTCCGTGATGCGCTCGTCGGAGGCCGAGTCGACCTTCAGCTGTGCGTTCCACGCGCTGACGGCGATCGGGGTGTCCATGCCCTCGTAGGGGGAGAGGATCGCGTAGCTGGAGGGCAGGTAGCTCTCGAGGGTGTCGACGTCCTCGGCGCTCACCTGCGCGGGGTCGTAGGTGACCCAGACCGCGCCGTGCTCCATCGAGTGCACCGCGTTCTCGTTGGCCTGCGGTTCGGTGTAGACGCCGCAGTTCAGCCACACGGCATTGTGCGGACCGCCGGCGGGAGGAGTCTGCTCGTACTCGACGGCACCGTCGACGTGGTCGGTGGCCAGCTCGAACGTCTCGACACCCTCGATCTCGGCGCCCGTGCTGTCGAGGGCGCCGTACGTGGGGGGAGGGGCGGGGGCGAAGACGATGGATGCCACGATGGCCGCGATCACGGCGACCGCCGCCGTCGAGCCCACGGCCCACCAGACCACCTTGCTGCGGCGGCGCTTGGCGAGCTGGCGCTGATACTCCGCGAGCTTCTCCTGCTTCTTCTGCTCGCGCTGCTGCTTGACGGTCTGATTGATCTCGGCCTGGGTGGCCGGATTGCCGCTGGCGCGCTTTCCGGACGGACGGGAGGACGAAGACGGGGTCATGGCATGGGCTCTCGGGTCTGGCGCGGCGAGCGCGTCGAGGCAGGAGGGACGTGCCCATCTTATGCGGGCGCATGGGGGCGAGCCCTGGGAACGGGCTCGTAAACGGCCCCGCATCCGCTAGACTCGGGTGGTCTTCGAATCGATTCGACGCGCGTCTCTCTCCGACGCAGCGACGACCCCCGTCGGCTGCCTCCTCTTCCGGCCGCGCGACACCCTGCCACGAAACCGAGAGTGACTGTGCTCGATACCGCCTCCCAGCCGACCGTCCCGCCCGCCGCTGCCTCCCCGGCTCGCACGACCACCGGAGCCATCCGCACCCTCGGATCCAATCCCGCGACGGCGCCCGTCATGCTCCATCCGGGCGACGCCATCCCCGCCCGCAAGCGCCTGCTCTACATCATCCTGCTCGGGGCGCTCACGGCCCTCGGGCCGTTCACGATCGACCTCTACCTGCCGGCCTTCCCGGTCCTCGAGGACGACTTCCAGACCACCGCTGCCGCGATCCAGCTGACCCTGACCGGCACGATGATCGGGTTCGGTGTCGGACAGCTGATCGTCGGACCGCTCAGCGACAAGGTCGGGCGCCGCGTGCCGCTCATCTCCGTCACGGCCCTCCACGTCATCGCGAGCATCGCCGCCGCCCTCGCGCCGACGTTGATGCTCCTCAGCGTCTCTCGCGTCTTCATGGGGATCGGCGCCGCTGCCGGCGGTGTGGTCGCGATGGCGATCGTCCGCGATCTCTTCGGCGGCAAGCGGCTCGTGGTCATGCTCAGCCGACTCGCCCTCGTCACCGGTGTCGCGCCGGTCGTCGCACCGCTCGTGGGCGCCGGGCTGCTCGCCGTCATGCCGTGGCGGGGACTGTTCATCGTGCTCGCCGTCTACGGGGCTCTCCTGCTGGTGTGCGCCGTCCTCCTCGTCCCCGAGACGCTCCCCCCGGCCCGCCGAGGCGGCAGGGGCGGCACGACCGTTCTGCAGCGGTACCGGAGCGTCCTCAGCGACCGGGTGTTCCTGGGCGTCCTCGTCATCGGCGGCATGACCTTCAGCGGGCTGTTCTCGTACCTCTCGGCCTCCTCGTTCCTGTTCCAGGAGGGCTACGGCTTCGACGCGCAGCAGTACGGCCTGCTGTTCGCCGTGAACTCCCTCGGTCTCGTGGTCGGGGTGCAGACCGCGTCGCGGCTCGCGGCGCGGTTCGGCCCGCAGTGGGTCCTGGCGGGATCCACGGCGACGCTGGTGCTCGCCTCCAGCATGATCATCGTCCTCGATCAGCTCGGCCTGGGTCTGTGGGGCACCGTCGTGCCGCTGTTCCTCTTCATGACGGCGTGCGGGTTCACCTTCCCCTGCATCCAGGTGCTGGCGCTCGATCGGCACGGCAAGGCCGCCGGCACGGCGGCATCCATCCTCGGCGCGGTCAACTTCGGCGTCGCCGGCCTCATCTCCCCGGTGGTCGGGTGGATCTCGCAGGACACCGGCATCACCGGCACCTCGATGGCCGTCGTGATGGTCGGATGCGGCGTGGTCGCCGTGCTCGCTCTCTGGCTGATCGTCCGCCCGCGGTCGGTTGCACAGCTGACACCCTGAGCGCAAGCCCCCCGCGGCTGTCCACCCCGTGCGAGAACCGCGGGGCAGAATGAGCCGATGGACACCGCCACACCGCCGACGCTGGATCGACGGGCGTGGACCGTGCCGCTGGTCGCCGGACTGATCCTCGTCGCCCTCGCGGTCGGTCTCGGGGCCTGGATCTTCATCCGGGGCAACGAGCCGTTCGACCTCGACGCCGAGTGGAACATCCTCCTGGCGAGCTGGTCGTCGCCGGTGGCGACCGCCTTCTCGCAGTTCATGAACGTCGTCGGCGCGGGGTGGTTCTCGATCGCCGTCGTCCCCCTCGCCGGTGCGCTCCTCCTGATCCTCCTCCGCCGGCCCTGGGGGGCGCTGTTCCTCGTCGTGTCCCTCGCAGCCTCGGCCGCGAGCGTGCAGGTGCTCAAGCAGACGTTCGGCCGAGCGCGGCCGGAGGACATCGTCGTGGTCAGCGACTACGGCTCCTTCCCGTCCGGTCACGCCGCGAACGCCGCGACCGTCGCCGCGATCGCGCTCGTTCTCTTCCCGCGGGTGTGGGTGGGGATCGTGGGTGCGGTGTGGACGCTCCTCATGGCTTTCAGCCGCACCTACCTCCATGCCCACTGGCTCAGCGACACCCTCGGCGGCGCGCTCGTCGGGGCAGGCGTGACGCTGCTGCTCGCCGCGGCTTTCGCCGTGCCGTTGGCGAGGGAGAGACGACGGCGGACGGATGCCGCGGCGGAGCCCGTCTCGCTACTGTGAACCCATGACCCAGGCGGAGTCGTCCGATCCCGATGCGGTGGTGGCCGCCGAACTCGCGCGGCTCCGCGCCGACGCGGAGGCCGCCGAGGCGGAGTTAAAGGCCGCCCGGGCGCGCGCCGTGCTCGCCGCAGCCGAAGAAGCGGCCGCTCGCGCGTCTCAGGCGCCGCCCGATGCCCCCAGACCCGTATCGGAGCCGGTGGGGGACGGTCCGCTCACCGAGGATGGCGTCGCCGCCGTCGTCCGCGGCTACACCTTCGACGAACCGGGCCTGCATCTCGGCGCCCTCGTGAACGGCGAGGCCGTGCCGACCGCACAGGTGCGCATTCCGTTCGGGATGCTGAATCGACACGGGCTCGTCGCGGGCGCGACCGGCACCGGCAAGACCCGCACCCTGCAGCTGCTGGCCGAGCAGATCGCCGCCGGCGGGGTTCCTGTCTTCGCCGCCGACATCAAGGGAGATCTGTCGGGGGTCGCCACGCCCGGTGAGCCGAGCGAGAAGCTGCTCGCGCGTACGCGTGCCATCGGGCAGGACTGGAAGCCCGCGGCATCCGCGACCGAGTACTTCTCCCTCGGGGGCATCGGAACCGGCGTGCCGATCCGCGCGACGGTGTCGGCATTCGGGCCGCTGCTGCTGAGCAAAGTGCTGGGACTGAATCAGACCCAGGAGTCCAGCCTCGGGCTGGTGTTCCACTATGCCGATGCCAACGGCCTGGCGCTCGTGGACCTCTCCGACCTCCGGGCGGTGCTGACCTATCTCACCAGCGCAGAGGGCAAGGCGGAGCTGAAGGAGCTCGGCGGACTCTCCGCGGCGACAGCCGGAGTGATCCTCAGAGAACTCATCACCTTCGCCGATGGCGGCGCCGACGTCTTCTTCGGCGAGCCGGAGTTCGACGTCCGCGACATCCTCCGCACGGCTCCCGACGGCCGCGGCATCATCAATCTCCTCGAGATCCCGGGTGTCGCCGACAAGCCCGAACTCTTCTCGACGTTCCTCATGTACCTCCTGGCGGAGCTCTTCGAGATCCTCCCCGAAGTCGGCGACCTCGACAGGCCGAAGCTGGTGTTCTTCTTCGACGAGGCGCACCTCCTCTTCCGCGACGCCTCGAAGGATTTCGTGGCGGCCATCGTGCAGACCGTGCGTCTCATCCGCTCCAAGGGCGTCGGGGTGTTCTTCGTCACGCAGACGCCGAAGGACGTCCCGTCCGACGTACTCGCCCAGCTCGGCTCGCGGGTGCAGCACGCGCTGCGGGCCTTCACCCCCGAGGACGCCGCGGCCCTGCGCGCAACCGTCCGCACGTACCCGACCTCGGGGTACGACCTCGAGCGCGTCCTGCAGGAACTGGGCACGGGGGAGGCGATCGTGACCGTGATGAGCGAGAAAGGCGCTCCCACACCCGTGGCCTGGACCAGGCTGCGGGCGCCCCTGGGGCTCATGAGCCCCTCAGCCTCGGCGAAGATCCAGGCCACCGTCGCCGGATCTCCCCTCCTCGCCGCGTACGCCGAGGCCGTCGACCGCGAGTCGGCGCGGGAGATCCTCACCGCCCGGATGAACGCCGCGGCGGAGGCCGCGGCCGCCGCCGATGCGGCCGCGGAGCAGGCCAGGATCGAGGCCGAGCTGGCGAAGCAGCGCGCAGCCCACGACAGGGCCCAGGCGGACGCTGAGAAGAAGGCGCGGAAAGAGTACGAACGTCTCCTGAAACAGAGCGCGGGCAGTCGCTCCACCCGCACCACCCGGCGCGCCGACCCGTCGCCGATCGACCGGGTGCTGGGCTCGAAGGCGACGCAGAGCATCCTCCGCGAGGTGATCCGCGGCGTCTTCGGCACCGCGCGCCGCTGAGTGGGAACCCCCGTTCGCCGTCGCCGGGGCGAGGGTAGCCTGTGGACATGGCGACGAAGCCCCCCACCTCCGACATCGATGAGAACGACCTGAAGGTCGGTGACCGCAAGAAGGTCGCAGTCGGCGTTCCCGCCGTTCTCCACGCCCTGCAGATGTCCTACGAGCAGATGGGGGTGGTGCGCAGCGCCCAGACCCTGCTCCGGGTGAACCAGAAGGACGGCTTCGACTGTCCGGGCTGCGCGTGGCCGGAGGAGGACAAACGCCATATCGCGGAGTTCTGCGAGAACGGGGCCAAGGCCGTCGCCGAAGAGGCGACGCTGCGGAAGGTGGGTCCGGAATTCTTCGCGCGACACAGCGTCACCGAGTTGCGGGAGCGCGACGACTACTGGCTGGGTCAGCAGGGTCGTCTGACCCACCCGATGATCCTCGACGAGGGGGCCACGCACTATCGGGAGGTCTCGTGGGACGACGCCCTCCGCGTCATCGCCGATGAACTCCGGGGGCTCGATGATCCTGACGAGGCGGTGTTCTACACCTCCGGGCGCACGTCGAACGAAGCCGCCTTCCTCTACCAGCTGCTCGTCCGCGGGCTCGGGACGAACAACCTCCCCGATTGCTCGAACATGTGCCACGAATCATCCGGGTCGGCGCTGACCCAGACGCTCGGGATCGGCAAGGGCACGGTCTCCATCACCGACATCCACGAGGCGGATCTCCTCATCGTCGCCGGGCAGAACCCGGGCACGAACCACCCCCGCATGCTGAGCGCGCTCGAGAAGGCCAAGGCCCGCGGAGCGACGATCATCGCGGTCAACCCGCTCCCCGAGGCCGGGCTCATCCGGTTCGAGAACCCTCAGACCCCCAAGGGCATGATCCTCGGCGGCACGCGGATCGCCGACCAGTTCGTGCAGATCCGCCTCGGCGGCGACCAGGCGCTGTTCCAGGCCATCGGCAAGCATCTGCTCGAAGCAGAAGACCGTGCGGGAGGCGTGATCGACCGCCCGTTCATCGACGCCTACACCTCGGGCTTCGAAGAGTACCGGGCGGCGATCGCCGCGGTGCCCTGGGAGGAGCTGGTCGTCGCGACGGGGATCGCCGAGGACCGCCTCCGCCACGTCGCCGAGACCGTACGGGGATCGGGGGCCACGATCGTCTGCTGGGCCATGGGGCTGACCCAGCACAAGCACTCCGTGCCGACGCTGCGCGATATCGTGAACGTCCTGCTCCTCCAGGGGAACATCGGGCGCCCCGGTGCCGGGGTCTGCCCCGTCCGCGGCCACTCCAACGTCCAGGGCGATCGCACCATGGGCATCTACGAGAAGCCCTCCACGGCGTTCCTCGACGCGCTCGACCGCGAGTTCGACTTCGCCGCCCCGCGCGAGTGGGGCTATGACACCGTCGACGCGATCCGCGCCATGCGCGACGGGCGGGTCCGGGTGTTCTTCGCGATGGGCGGCAACTTCGCCAGCGCCACGCCCGACACCGCGGTGACCGAGGCGGCCCTGGCGACGACGGATCTGACCGTGCAGGTCTCCACCAAGCTCAATCGCTCGCACCTGGTGACCGGGCGTCGGGCGATCATCCTGCCCACGCTCGGCCGCACCGACCGCGACCGCCGGGGCGGCGGAGAGCAGCGGGTCACGGTGGAGGACTCGATGAGTGCGGTCCACGCCTCCCGCGGCCGGCTCGCACCGCCGTCGGACGACCTCCTCAGCGAGGTGGCGATCATCGCGCGCCTCTGCCGCATGCTGTTCGGCGACGTCGACGGCGACGCGGTCGATGCGCCGCCCACGGCGCCGCCGCTCGAGACCCAGCCGGCACCCGAGGAGGTCGATCGCCGGCAGGTCGAGCGCGACACCGTGGAGCCGGGCGGCGCCGACCCCGCGGGGGTGGATCGCCCGCGCAACGTTCCCCACGCGGACTGGTCGGCCCTGGAGAACGACTACGCACTCATCCGCGCTCACATCGCCCGGGTGGTCCCCGGCTTCGAGGACTTCGAGGAGCGGATCGCCAAGGGGCGCACGTTCATCCTCCCGAACGGCCCCCGCGACGCACGCACCTTCGCCACCGAGACCGGGCGGGCGATGTTCACCGCCAACCGCCTCGAATACCCCGAGATCCCGGCCGGAAGGCTGCTGTTGCAGACGCTGCGGTCGCACGATCAGTACAACACCACGATCTACGGCAAGGATGATCGCTACCGCGGCATCCACGGGGGCCGCCGGGTGGTCCTCGTCAACGAGCACGACCTCGGCGCCCAGGGGCTGCGCGACGGCGACCTGGTCGACCTCGTATCGGAGTGGACGATGACGAACGGCGCGGTCGAGGAGCGCCGCGCAGAACGGTTCCGGGTCGTCGCCTACCCCACCCCGCGCGGCAACGCCGCGGCCTACTATCCCGAGACGAACGTCCTCGTTCCGCTGGACTCGGTCGCCGACGTCAGCGGCACACCCACGTCGAAGTCGGTCGTGGTCCGCCTCGAACAGGTCGCGGCAGCCGCGCGCGCCTAGGCTGAGGGCGTGCACACCGCCGCCGTCATCACCGTCTCCGACCGCTCCGCCGCCGGCGCGCGTGCCGATGAGAGCGGACCGCTCGCCGTCGCCGCGCTCCGCGAGGCCGGCTTCGACTGCGACGAGGCGGTCGTGATCGCCGACGGTGCCGACAGCGTCGAGCGTGCGGTCACGGCTCAGGTGCTCGCAGGGGTGAAACTCGTGATCACGACCGGCGGCACGGGCGTCGGACCGCGCGACGCGACGCCCGAGGGAACCGCGAGGGTGATCACCCGCGAGATCCCGGGGATCGCGGAGGAACTGCGCCGACGGGGTGCGGCGGAAAAGCCCGCGGGCATGCTCACGCGGGGGCTTGCCGGGGTGGTGGACCCGCACGGGGTGATGGTGGTGAACCTTCCCGGCTCCCCGCGGGCCGTGACGTCGGGCATGCCGGTCGTCCTGTCGGTCGCCCGGCACGTGCTCGATCAGCTCGCGGGTGAGGACCACCGATGACGCCGGTGCGGATGGCGCGGATCAGCGCCGACCCCCTGAATCTCACCGCACATCTCGATGCCGTGGAAGACGTCGCGGCGGGCGCGGTCACCACCTTCATCGGGCGGGTGCGAGACCACGATCCGGATGCCGCAGCAGCGGTGCGAGCGCTCGAATACACCGCTCATCCCGATGCCGAGACGGTCCTCGCCTCGCTCGCGCAGGAGGCCGCCGGTGACACCGGCGCGCTCGTCGCGGTCAGCCATCGCGTGGGAACGCTCGGGGTCGGAGACGCCGCGGTGATCATCGCGGTGGCCGCGGCGCATCGCGGCACCGCCTTCGACACCTGCCGTCAGCTCATCGAGCGGATCAAGACGGATCTGCCGGTGTGGAAGAGGCAGATCGAGGTCGACGGGACCGCGACCTGGCTCGGCCTCGGCGGCTGAGACTCACCCGCCGGCGAAGGGCGGGAGGACATCCACGACGGTCTCGGCGCTGAGCGGCTCGTCGTCATCGACCCGGCTGCCGCCGACGAGCACCGCACAGCGGGGGAGGAGGCCCGCCATTCCCGGGCGCTCGGTGGCCAGCGCCGCGCGCAGCGCGCCGAGGGTCGGCTCGGCCCTCGTCTCCTCGCTCGTGCCGGCCATCTCCTCGGCCGCGGCGAAGTACCTCACGCGCGCCATTCAGGTCTCCGCCGTCTGCTCGGAAGGTGCGTCGTCGTACTGGGCGACGAGGTCGACGACGGCGGCGAGCGCGGCCCTGACGTCGTCGGGGCCGGCTCCGGCCCGACCGGCGACGAGACCGGCGACGAAGGCTCCCAGGGGGGCGCCGGGTCGGGCGACACCGTTCGCGACTTCCCGCGCGAGGTCGAGGACGCCCGAGACGGGCACCTGATCGGCGGCGAGGTCGAAGTGGTCGCGCATCAGCTCGGCCCAGCGGTCCAGAGCCTCCGGGGGCAGCGTGCGCGGTGTCGGTGTGGGTGTCTCACTCACGGTTCCCGTCCTCCCCGGCGCGGCGCGCCGCTTCAAGATCCTCCCACGTGTCGACGTCGAAGGAGAGAGCCGCGGCGGCGTCGGAGGAGAGAGCCGCGGTTCCCGGATCGCTGACGACCGTCACGGCGAGGTCGTTCACGAGGTCGCGCACGGCCGCGTCACGGCCGCGTCGCGGCATCCGCTCGATCTGGCGCCCGAGGGGGGCGGTACGGAACAGGCCGACGAGGAACTGCGGTCGGCTGGTGGCGTCACCGAGGCAGACGGCCTCGACGTCGCTCGGCACCAGCGCGGCCGCAGCCGTGAGAAGGGGGACGGCGGATTCGGCGTGGGGGAGGTCGCACGCGAGCACGAGCGTCCACGCGGGCCGAGTGTCCGCCGCTGCCATCGCGGCGTCGAACCCCGCGACGATCCCTGCCACCGGTCCGCCGAACGCGGGATCTTCGCGTGTCCACCGCACCGTGCCCACAACCGGCATCTCGGGGCCGACGGCGATGATCGGATAGGCGCCGGCACGGGTCGCTGCGGAGACGGCGATGTCGAGCAGGGATCTGCCTCCGACGGTCTGGAGCGGCTTGGCCACCCCGCCGAGCCGCCGCGCGCGCCCGCCGGCGAGCAGGATCGCGGAGAGATCGATCATCCTTCCGGGCGCACCCACGTTCCTGAGCGCCCGCCCTCCTTCGCCACGATCCGCACGGCCTCGATGGAGGTGGACTTGTCCATGCCCTTGACCATGTCGACGACCGCGAGGGCGGCAACGCTCACCGCGGTGAGAGCCTCCATCTCCACGCCGGTGCGATCGGCGGTGCGGACGGTCGCCTCGACCGACACGCCCTCGTCCTCGACGACGAGGTCGACCGTCGCGCCGTGCACGCCGATGACGTGGGCGAGGGGCAGCAGGGTGGGGGTGAGCTTGGCCGCCTGGATGCCGGCGATCCGCGCCACCGCCAAGACATCGCCCTTGGGGATCGCCCCATCCCGCAGGGCGGCGACGACCGCGGGCGCGCAGCGGACGAAGCCGCGCGCGGTGGCGGCGCGGACGGTCGGGGTCTTCTCGGTGACGTCCACCATGCGGGCCCGGCCGGCGGCGTCGAGGTGTGTGAAGCTCATCCCCTCAGCATGACATCGACCCTCTGAGCATGACGTCAACCCTGTCGCCCGGCTCGACCTGCTCCACCTCGGCCGGGACGATCGCGAAGGCCTCGGCCTGAGCGAGGCCGCCGGCCAGGTGCGAGCCCGAGCCGCCCGCGGTCGCGGGGACCACGCGCCACGCGGCGGGGTCGCTGCGATCGATGGCGGCGGGGAGGTACTGGCGGCGACCGGGGGGCGTGCGCCACCCCGTGCCGGCGGCGAGTCGCAGCACGGGCCGCTCGAGCTGCGTGCGCCCGGCCATGAGGAGCAGGGCCGGGCGCACGAAGACCTCGAACGACACCGCGGCACTCACGGGGTTGCCCGGGAGACCGAACAGCAGCGTGCCGTCGTCGAGTGCGCCGAACCCCTGCGGCTTGCCGGGTTGCATGGCCACGCCGGTGAAGGTCATCTCCCCGGTGGGACCGAGGGTGGACTTCACCACCTCGTAGGCGCCCGCGCTCACGCCCCCGGAGAACACCACGGCGTCCGCGCCCGCGTCCCGGGCTGCGGCGAGCGCGGGTCGGAGGCCCTCGTCGTCGTCGGCGACGGTCGTGCGCAGGACGACCTCGGATTCCGCGTCGCGCGCGAGCCCCGCGAGGAGGATGCTGTTGGACTCCGGGATCTGGCCCCGCGCCAGGTCGGCGCCGGGGGCGACGAGTTCGGATCCCGTCGAGATCACCGCCACGCGTGGTCGGCGGCGTACCCGGACGACGGCGACACCCGCAGCAGCGGCCGCTCCGAGCTGGAAGGGCCCGAGCGCGACACCCGCGGCGACCACTTCGTCGCCGGGGGACAGATCACCACCACGGTGCCGGCGGTGGGCGCCGCGGGCTCGTGGGGCGCGCAGCACCTGGATCTCGCCGAGGGAGTCGGCCAGACCGTCGGCGGTGTCCTCGAACGGCACGACGGTGTCGGCGGCGGTGGGCATCGCCGACCCCGTCATGATGCGAGCGGCCTCGCCGGGGCGGAGGGAGGGGTCGAGGGGGCTCCCTGCGGGCAGGTCGGCGACGACGCGCAGCGCGACCGGTGTCGACGGCGTCGCACCGGCGACGTCGTCGTAGCGCACGGCGAAGCCGTCCATCGCCGAATTGTCGAAGACCGGAATCGGCACCCGTGCGCGCACCGGTTCGGCGAGGGTCAGACCGAGCGCGGTCTCGACGGGCGATGCGACGACGTCGCAGGGGCGGACCGCGGCGAGGATGGCGTCGCGGTGCTCCTCGACCGACCGCAGAGCGTGGACGGAGCTCACGTGTTCGCTCCGGCGGGTGCGCCTGCCGCGGCGATCCACGCCGTGTAACCGCCCCGGAGCACCGAGGCGTCGACACCGGTGGCGCGAAGCGCCTCGGCGGCCCGCCGGGCGCGGCCGCCCGCCTGGCAGACGACCACGACGGGACCGTCGCCGGCGGGGCTTGCGAGCGCGGTGGGCGCGGCGAGCACGTCGGCGAGGGGGCGGAGAACAGAACCCGGGATGACGCCGCGGGCGGTCTCCCACGGTTCGCGGACGTCGAGCAGCACCGCCCCCGTGTCGAGCTTCTCGGCCAGTCGCTCCGGTTCGATCTCGGGGATGTCGGTCGCGGCGACGATCGGCGCGGGGGAGGATCGTCGAGCGGGCGCCAGCGGCACGTCACGCACCGCACCCGCCCAGGCGTCGACCACCAGGATGCGGCCGAGGAGCGGCTCGCCGACGCCGGCGATGAGCTTCACCGCCTCGGTCGCGAGCAGTCCGCCGACCTGCAGGCACAGGGGGCCGAGGACTCCCGCCTCGGCGCACGAGGGGGCGTCGTGAGCCGACCCGGTGGGGTAGAGGTCGTCGAGGACGACCCGCGCGGCGCCGTCCGGCGGGGTCGACCAGAACACGGTCACCTGAGCGGCGGCCCCCTGCAGGGCTCCCCACACCAGCGGCACCCCGAGCGTCTCGGTCGCCCTCGCCACGGCCTCCCGGGTGACGAAGCTGTCGCTGCCGTCGACGACGAGATCGGCGCCGCGGAGCAGATCGGCCGCGTTGTGAGCGGTCAGGCGCTCTCGCCGCGCGTGGACGCGAGTGGTGGGGGACAGGTCGCGGGTGACGCGTTCGACGCTGTCGGTCTTGGGTCTGCCGAGATCGGCCACGCGGTGCAGGACCTGACGCTGGAGGTTGGACAGATCCACCACGTCGTCGTCGATGACGGTCAGGGTTCCCACGCCCGCGGCGGCGAGCGCGAGGATGACCGGCGAGCCGAGCCCTCCGGCCCCGATGACGGCGACGTGCGCGGCAGCGAGGCGCCGCTGACCGATCTCGCCGAGCCCGGCCAGGGCGGCGTGTCGGAGCGTCCGCTCCTGCTCGGCGGGGTCGAGCAGCGGTGCCGGGTCGACAAGGGGTGGCAACGGCATGGCATCAGGCTAGCCCCGCCGCCGATGCCCCGCGCCGCCTCCGCGTCTGCGGAGATATGATGCGTATTGTGCCGAATTTTCGGATCTCAGACGCCGCGGCCCTTCTGGGGGTGAGCGATGACACGGTGCGCCGATGGATCGATCAGGGAACGCTCGAGACCACGGGTGCGGTCCCGGCGGAGATCTCGGGAACCGTCCTGGCCGCACACGCGCTCGCCCTGGCGAAGCAGGCGGGCGACCCCACCGGGGTTCTCTCCAGCGCCCGCAACCGCTTCGTGGGGCTCGTGACCCGCGTGCAGCGAGACGGCGTCATGGCCCAGGTCGACATCCAGTGCGGGCCGCACCGGGTGGTGTCGCTCATGTCGTCCGAAGCGGTCGACGACCTGGGGCTCGAGGTCGGGTCGCTCGCAGTGGCGTCGGTCAAGGCCACCACGGTGACCGTGGAGGTCCCCCGGTGACGGGCGCTCCCTCGACCGGTCGTGCGAGATCTCGACGTCACATCCGTCCTGTCACGATCGGTGCTCTCGCGGCAGCCGCCGTCATCCTCAGCGGTTGCGCCGGGCCGGCCCCGACCTCGCCGTCGCCGGGTTCTGCCCAGGGAGGACTCACAGGGAGCCTCACGGTCTACGCGGCGGCGTCCCTGCAGAGCGCGTTCGATGATCTCCTGACGGTCTTCGCCGAGGAGCATCCGGATGTCGCGGTGCAGCCTCTCGTCACCGACGGATCATCGGCCCTCGCCACCCAGATCATCGAGGGGGCGCCCGCTGATGTGTTCGCCAGTGCCGATGAGCGCATCATGCAGCAGGCGGTCGACGCCGGGGTTGCGGCCGATCCGGTGGTCTTCGCCGCGAACACCCTGGTCCTCGTCACCCCGACGGGCAACCCCGCGGGCATCGCAGGGCTCGCCGACCTCGTCGATGCGATGGTGGTGCTGTGCGAGCCCGATGTCCCGTGCGGCGCCGCCTCGAGGACGCTCCTCCAGAACGCAGGGGTGAGTCTCACCCCCGCGAGCCTGGAGCAGAACGTCACGGCGGTGGTGACCAAGGTCGCCGCCGGCGAGGCCGACGCGGGCCTGGTGTACGCCACCGACGTCGTCGGCCGCGATGACGTCGAGGTGATCGTGCCCGGCGGAGCCGCGGACGTGGTCAACCTGTACCCGATCGCGGTGACCACCGGGGCCGCCTCCGACGAGGTCGCCCGCGCCTTCGTCGACCTCGTCACCGGTCCCGAGGGGCAGCGTGTGCTCGCCGACGCCGGGTTCGCGTCTGCCGGACCATGACCTCCGACTCGCGCTCGCTCCGATCGGCGCCCGCCCCCGCGGTTCCTCCGATCCTCGCCGTCCCTGCCGTCCTGGGACTCGCCCTCCTCGTCGTCCCCCTGGCCGCGCTGGTGTCGCGGGCGCAGTGGTCGACCCTCTGGGCGGACGTGACCTCGCCCCCGGCGGTGTCGGCGCTGCTGCTGTCGCTGCAGACCGGACTCGCGGCCACGGCGCTGTGCATCATCCTCGGCATCCCCCTCGCGCTCGTGATCGCGCGCGCCTCGACGCGGACCGCTGCTGTTCTGCGTGCGGTCGTCACCGTTCCGCTGGTCCTCCCGCCGATGGTGGGCGGGGTGGCGCTGCTGTTCCTCTTCGGCCGCAACGGCTGGCTCGGTCCTGCACTGGATGCCGTCGGCATCCGACTGCCCTTCACCACCACCGCCGTCGTCCTCGCCCAGGCCTTCGTCGCGCTGCCGTTCCTCGTCCTCGCTCTGGAAGGGTCGCTGCGAGCGATCGGGAGCCGGTTCGAGGAGGCGGCAGGCGCGCTCGGCGCCGGTCGCTGGACGATCCTCGCCCGCATCACCCTTCCGCTGGCCGCACCGGGGCTCATCGCCGGTGTCATCCTCTGCTTCGCTCGGGCGGTGGGGGAGTTCGGCGCGACGGCACTGTTCGCGGGGAACGCCCCGGGGGTCACCCAGACCATGCCGCTCGCCATCTACAGCGCCTTCAACGGTGCGGGCGTGGCGCAGGGGACCGGAGTGGCTCTGTCGCTCCTCCTGCTCGTCACCGCCCTGGTGGTCCTGCTCCTCGTCCGTGCCTGGCGACCGGGGAGCCTCCGGTGACGGCGGGGCGACTCGAGGTCGAGGTCGACGACCAGGCGCGCGGCGACATCCGGCTGTCGGTGTCGTTCGTCGCCGAGCCGGGCGAGGTCGTGGGCATCATGGGTCCGAGCGGTGCGGGCAAGTCCACGCTCCTCGGAGTGATCGCGGGAACGGTGCGGCTGGACTCGGGACGCGTCGTCCGGGACGGACGTGTGCTGTCGGCCCCCGGACGCCTCGTGCCGGCCGCGGCACGCGAGGTGGTGCTGCTCGGCCAGGACGCGCGGCTGTTCCCGCACCTCTCCGCTGCCGAGAACATCGCGTTCGGGCCGCGGGCGCGTGGCGTCTCGCGGTCGAAGGCGCGCTCCGACGCGGCATCCTGGCTCGAACGGGTGGGCCTGGCGGGCCTCGGCGATCGGCGGCCCGGAGAACTCTCGGGCGGTCAGCAGCAACGGGTGGCCCTCGCACGCGCGCTCGTGACCGACCCGGCCGTGCTGCTACTGGATGAACCCTTCACCTCGCTCGACCCCGTCACCGCCGACGACCTGCGCGCGGTGCTGCGCGATCAGCTCGCCGCGACGGGCGTCACCGCCGTCGTCGTCACCCATGACGCTCTTGATGCCGCGGTGCTCACCGACACCCTGATCGTCGTCGAAGCCGGTCGCGTCAGCCAGCGCGGGCCGACCCGCGAGGTGCTCGCCACCCCGGCGACGGCGTTCGTCGCGCGCATCGCGGGTCTGAACCGGGTCGAGGGGGTTGCGCGGGACGGAGCCTGGGAGCGCGCCGGGCGGCGGGTCGTTCCCGCGGATGCCGCCTCGCGCGCCCTTCTCGTGACGGGTGGGCGGGTGTGGGCGGTGTTCCGCCCCTCGGCGGCGGCGATCGGGGCACCCGACGGCGGTGGCGGCGCCGCGGCGGAGGGCGTGGGCGGATGGTCGGCGCGGATCGTCCGGCACGAGGCCACGCCCTCGGGGGTGCGTCTGCACACCGACGAGCCTCCCCTCTTCGTCGATGCCGACCTGGCCGCCGCCGCGCGCTTCCCCGTCGGCGCCGACGTCACCGTCACGCTCGACGAGGCGGCGGTCCGGCTGACACCTGACACGCGCGCCGTCCCGCACGCCGGCCGCGTAGACTCCCCGCGTGCCGCGCCTTCGCCCCTTCCGCCCCGGTGACGAACCGGCGCTCGCCGAGATCTGTCTGCGCACCGCCGACGACGGCGCCGACGCGACCGGCGTGCTGCCCGATGACGATCTCTGGGCCGCGCTCTTCGTCCTCCCCTACGTCGCGCGGCACCCCGACCTGGCCTCGGTCGTCGAGACCGATGACGGTCGGGTCGCCGGTTACCTCGTCGGGACTCCTGACACCGCCGCGTTCGAGAGCTGGTTCGCGCGCGACTGGTGGCCGCGGGTCGCCCCGCACCGTCCCGGGAGGGAGGGGGCCGAGGGGCGCCACGCCGATCTGCTGAACGACGCCGCCGCTCGGGGGACGAGCGCACATCCGTATGCCGGCGAGTATCCCGCTCACCTGCACATCGACCTCCTCCCCGAAGTGCAGGGACAGGGGTGGGGGCGCCTGCTCATCGCCGGCTTCGTCCAGACGCTGCGGGACCGGGGCGTGCCGGGTGTGCACCTCGTCGCCTCCGCCGGCAACACCGGGGCGCTGGCGTTCTATCCTCGCCTGGGCTTCGCGGCGCTGCCGTCGACGCCCGGGAGTCAGGCCTTCGGGATGCGTCTGGACTGATCGCGCGCCGCCCTCCGCCCCCCGCGGCGGCGGTAGCCTCGCTGGCATGGACGACCTCTCCGCTCCGACCGGTCGCGAAGCGGCGCTCGTCGCCGTCGCGCGCGATGACGGCACCGCCCCCCGCGCCCTCGTCCTGGGAGCGACCGGCTACATCGGCGGACGCCTGGTGCCGCGGCTGCTCAACGCCGGCTATCGGGTGCGGGTCCTCGCGCGCGATCCGCGTCGCGTGGCCGCCTTCGCCTGGGGCGAGCGGGTCGAGATCGTGTCGGGGGATGCCGCGGATGCGACCGTCATGACAGGCGCTGCTGCCGACGTGGACGTCCTGTACTACCTCGTGCACTCGATGTCGGCGGGTCGGGGGTTCGAGACGGCCGACCGGGAGGCCGCCGAAACCGTCGCCCACGCCGCCGCCCGCGCGGGCGTCGCGCGCCTGGTGTACCTCGGTGGTCTCCATCCCGAGGGGGTGCCGCTGTCGGCGCACCTGCGGTCGCGCGTCGAGGTGGGACACGTGTTCCTCGACAGCGGTGTGCCCACGCTCGTGCTTCAGGCGGGCGTCGTGATCGGGTCGGGTTCGGCGTCCTTCGAGATGGTCCGCCACCTCACCGACGTGCTCCCGTACATGCCCGCGCCGCGGTGGGTGCGCAACCGCATCCAGCCCATCGCGGTGCGTGACGTGCTGCACTATCTCCTCGGCGCCGCGCGCGTCGCCCCCGATGTCAATCGCGCCGTCGACATCGGCGGCCCCGATGTGCTCCGCTACGGCCAGATGATGAACGGCTACGCGCTCGAGGCCGGGCTCCCGCAGCGGGCGATCGCGGCGCTGCCGGTGCTGACGCCCCGTCTCGCCTCGCACTGGGTGAACCTCGTGACCCCCATCCCGCGCTCGATCGCGCGTCCGCTGGTGGAGTCCCTGCAGAACGAGTGCGTCATGAAGGACAACGATGTCGACGCTCTGATCCCGCGTCCCGAAGGCGGTCTGATGCCGTACCGGGAGGCGGTGGCGCGAGCTCTCGGACGGGTGGCGGAGGATGCGATCGAGACGAGCTGGCAAGACGCCGAGGTGCTCGGCGTTCCGAGCGATCCGCTCCCGAGCGACCCGGACTGGGCGGGGAAGGCGGTCTTCGTCGACGAGCGGTCAGCGCACACCACCGCCCCTCCCGAGGCGCTCTGGCAGGTCATCGAGGGGATCGGCGGCGAGAACGGGTGGTACTCCTCCCCGGTGCTCTGGGCGATCCGCGGGTGGATGGACCGTGTCGTCGGGGGTATCGGCCTGGCACGCGGGCGACGCAGCCGCGCCCGTCTGGTCGTGGGCGACGCCCTGGACTTCTGGCGTGTGGAGGCGATCGAGCCGGGAAGGTTCCTCCGCCTCCGTGCCGAGATGAAGGTGCCGGGGCTCGCGTGGCTCGAGCTGCGGGCGCGCCCCGAGGCGGGCGGCTCACGGTACGAGCAGCGCGCCGTGTTCTTCCCCCACGGCCTCTCGGGGCGCCTGTACTGGTTCGCCGTGCTTCCGTTCCACGGCTTCATCTTCGCGGGCATGGCCAATCGCATCGCCGCGGCTGCCGAGACGGTGGTGGGAAGCAGCGCCCGGCCGACCGTGACCTCGCCCGCCTGAGCGGCGGGCGCGGCGCCGGCCTACGGCGTCGTCGCGCCCACCTCGCGGACGACGCGGCCGGCCTCCAGGCGCACCACGCGATCCACACCGCCCGCGGGGACGTCGGCGTGCGAGATGAGGATCACGGCCTGCTCGGACCCGGCGGCCGAGAGGAGGTCGCGAAGAAGCTCATCAGCGGCAGCCGGATCGACGCCGGCGGTGGGTTCGTCGAGGACGAGGACGGGGAAGCCGCGCAGGAGCGCTCGGGCGAGGGCGAGCCGCTGGGCCTGGCCCCCCGAGACCCAGGCGCCGCGCTCGCCGACTCGCGCGTCGAGGCCCCCGCGCCGACCGACCCAGTCCCACAGCCCCACCCGTTCGAGGGCCCGCTCCAGGTGCGCGTCGCTCGCGGTGGGCCGTGCGAACAGCAGGTTCTGGCGGATGTTGTCATCGAAGAGCATCGGATGCTGCTCGACGAGACCGATCGTGCGGCGGACGTCGTCGGACGAGAACGCGGTGACCGGAACGCCGCCGATCGTGTAGTCGCCGCCGGCCTCGAGGAAGCGCACCAGCACGTGCGCGAGCGTGGTCTTCCCCGCCCCGCTCGCGCCCGACACCAGCACGCGCTCGCCGGGGGCGACGTCCAGGTCGACGCCGCGCAGCACGGCCTCCGCGCTGCCCGGCCACCTCGCCGTCACGCCCCGCAGGGACAGCCCTTCCCCCAGGGACGGGCCCATTCCGGTGGGTGGCCCCGGCCGATCGGACACGAGCTCGGTCGGAAGGGCGTCCGGCACCGCGTCGGCGATGCGGGTCGCCGCGGCGTGCACGCGCCGCCACGCTGCCGCCGCCAGCGGCACGACGGTGAAGACCTCGAAGACCGCCATCGGTACGAGGACGACGACCGCGAGTCCGGGACCGGACAGCGCCCCCGAGGCCACGGCGGGCGCGCTGACGAGCACGGCGGCGATCGATGCGACGCCGGCCGCGACCGACACGACCGCGGTCGTCGCGGCCTGAGCTCCGGCGCGACGCACGACGGCGCGGCGGAGGGCGCGATCGGCGGCGTCGATCCGGGCGCGACTGGTCTCGGTCGCGCCGTAGGCGTGGAGGACGTCGAGGGCGGAGAAGTGATCCATCAGGGCCTCTGTGACCCGCGCCCGCAGGGGCGCCACAGCGCGCTCGGCGCGTGACCCGGCAGCCCAGCCCCACACCGCGGCGGTGACGGCGGCCAGCGCGAGGCAGGCCAGCAGGGTGAGGGCCGCAGGCCACCACACCAGCCCGACGAGGATCACCGACAGCGCTGCCACGAGCGCCGAGGAGGCGAGGGGCTGGATGACCCGGAGGGGGAGGTCCTGCAGCTCGTCGACATCGTCGACGAGGGCGCCGAGCACCGAGCCGCTCCGCGTCCGGCTGAGGCCGTCGGGGGCGAGGGGAACGAGGCGGCGGACGAGGTCGGTGCGGGTGCGCACGAGTTGGCCGAGGGCGGCGTCGTGTCCGAACAGGCGCTCGAGATAGCGGGCGGCGGCCCGGGAGAGGGCGAAGAAGCGCACCCCGACGACCGCGAGCGAGAGGTACAGCACCGGCGGCTGCTCCGACGCGCGCACGATGAGGCATGCGCTGACCGCCAGCAGTGCGACCGCTGATGCCTCCGCGGCGAGGCCGGTCAGGATCGTCGGCACCCACCGCGGCGCCGGTGGCAGCGCGCCGCGGAGGATCGAGCGAGCGCTCGTCCGGGCTTCAGGCTGCGACATGACGGGCCTCCGGGACGGGGATCGTCTCCGCGGTCATCGACGCGATGCGGTCGGCGATCCGGCGCGCGCTGGCACGGTGGGAGATCAGCAGCACCGCGGCACCCTCGTCGGCGAGGATGCGCACCGAGCGCCAGAGGCGCTCCTCGGTGTCGGCGTCGAGGGCGGCGCTCGGTTCGTCGAGCGCGAGCAGGCGGGCACCGCGACCAGCCGGGTCGCGGAGCAGGCGATAGAACGCCCGCGCCACGGCGACGCGCTGAGCCTGGCCCCCCGAGAGACCTGCTCCGCGCACGCCCAGACCGGTGTCGGTAGAGACCCCGTCCGCGCACGCGAGGTGCAGCGCGCGGCGCACCAGCGCCTCATCCGGGTCGGGATCGCCGAGGGCGACGTTCTCCGCGACGCTGCCGTGGAGAAGGCCCGCGTCCTGCCCCGCCCACGCCAGCCAATCCGCGGGAGAGAGCGCCCGGACATCCCGTCCCTGCCAGGTCGCCGTGCCCTCGGCAGCGGCAGCTCCGCGGAGCGCCGCGAACAGGCTGCTCTTGCCTGCTCCGCTCGGGCCGGTGAGGAGGGTGACGGTGCCGGGTGCCGCCGTGAGGTCGACCGCGGCGAGGAAGACGTCGCCACGGCGTACCCGCAGGCCCTCCACGACGAGACCCTCTTCCCCTCCGCCCGGACCCTGCCCCGCGGCATCCGATGGGAACGGCCGATCATCGCCGGCGGGAGCGGTGTCGCCGGCGGCGTCGAGCACGTCGAAGACCTCCTCGGTCGCGGCGACGCCTTCGGCCGCCGCATGGAACTGCACGCCCACCTGACGCAGCGGCAGATACGCCTCGGGGGCGAGGAGGAGGACGAACAGGCCCACGGCGAGGGGCAGCGCGCCGTCGAGGAGTCGGAAGCCGATCGAGACCGCGACGATGGCCACGGCGATGCTGGCGAGGAACTCCAGGGCGAAACCCGACAGGAACGACACCCTCAGCACGGTCATCGTCTCGCGGCGGTACCGGGCGGTGGTCTCGCCGATCGAGGAGACCGCGCGGTCCTGGCGCTGGTAGAGCTTCAGGGTGCCCAGGCCCCGCACGGTGTCGGCGAAGCGGGCGGCCAGCCGGCCGAGCGTGTCCCACTGCCGCTTCTGCACCGACCGGGTCGCAAGGCCGATGAGCACCATGAACAGCGGAATGAGCGGGAGGGTCAGTGCGACGGTCAGGGCCGAGACCCAGTCCTGCCACCACATCACCGCCACCAGCAGCGGCGTGGCCACGGCGGTGAGAACCAGCTGCGGCAGGTAGCGGCCGAAGTAGGCCTCCATCGCCTCGAGCCCTCGGCCGGCGGTGACCGCCAGCCGTGCGGTGTTGCGGCCGGCGAGCCAGCCGGGGCCCAGGCGGTCGATGGCGGCGAGGACGGCTGCCCGCAGTTCTGACTGCGCACGGGCCGCGGCCCGCGCCGCCGCAGCCTCACGCACCCAGGCGAGCGCGGCGCGGAGGGCGACGACCGCCACCAGTGCGGTGAGGATCCCGGCGAGCTCGGCCGGCGGCATCCCGTCGATCGCGCCCACGATCGCCTGCGTGAGCAGCCAGGCGAAGGCGACGACCACCACCGCCTGAGCGAACCCGATCAGCACGAGGAGCGCGAAGAACGGACGGGATGCCGCGGCGTAGCGGAGAAGCCGAGGGTCGACGGGACGAGCCATGAGGGGTTCTCAGTGGGCGGCCGCGGCGCCCGCGGTCTCGATGTGACGGCGGGTGACGCGCTTGCGGAACACCCAGTACGTCCAGCCCTGGTAGGCCAGAACCAGCGGAAGGAAGATGAGCGCTGCCCACGACATGATCGTGAGGGTGTAATCGGTGCTCGAGGCGTTCTGGATCGTCAGGTTGAACGCGGGGTCGGTGGCCGAGGGCATCACGTTCGGGAACAGCGCGAACCACAGCGTGAGCACCGCGCCCGCGACCGCGCCCACCCCGAGCGCGAAGGCGCGGCCCTCGCGGTCTCGGGCGCTGGCGATCACCCCGCCGAGCACGCACACGGCGGCCACACCGGCGGCGATCAGGGCGGCGGGGAAGGCGGGGGCGCCCCCGCTCCAGGCGTCGGCGAGGGTCCAGGTGAGGAACACCGCGGCGACGGCGAAGGTCACGATGCCGGCGCGGACGGCGAGCCGGCGCGCGCCGGCGTGCACCGGTCCATCGGTCTTCAGAGCCACGAACGTCACCCCGTGGGTGAAGAAGAGCAGCAGGGTCGTCGCTCCGCCCAGGAGCGCGTAGGGGTTCAGCAGGTCGAGCAGGGTTCCGGTGAATTCGAAGTCCTGGTCGATCGGCACGCCGCGGACGATGTTCGCCACCGCGACACCCCAGAGGAACGCCGGGACCGCCGAACCGACGACGATCATGAGGTCGAAGCGCCGCTTCCAGCGGAGGTCATCGCGCTGGTGGCGGTATTCGAAGGACACCCCGCGGACGATGAGGGCCAGAAGGATCAGCAGCAGCGGCAGGTAGAAGCCGCTGAACAGGGTCGCGTACCACTCGGGGAAGGCCGCGAACAGGCACGCGCCGGCGACGATGACCCAGGTCTCGTTGAGGTCCCACACCGGCCCGATGGTGTTGATGATCTGACGGCGCGAGGTCTCGTCGCGGCCGAGGAACGGCAGCGACATCCCGACGCCGAAATCGAAGCCGTCGAGCACGAAGTAACCGAGGAAGAGGAAGCCGACGATCCAGAACCACAGGGAGGGGAGATCCATGATGCGCCTTTCGCCTAGTAGACCGTCGTCCGGGTGGCCAGTTCCGCGTCCTCGTCGTCACCGGCGGGAAGGGTCGTCTCCGGTCCCTTCTGCGCGGCGCGGAGGATGAGTCCGAACTCCACGACGGCGAGGGTGGCGTAGATCAGCGTGAAGGCGATGAGCGAGATCAGCACCGTCCACCCCGGGACATTCGGTGAGACCCCGTCCTCGGTGAGCATCAGCCCGAAGACGATCCACGGCTGCCTGCCCATCTCGGTGAACACCCAGCCCACGAGGCTGCCGAGGAGGGGGAGCGGGGCCGACCAGATCGCGACCTTCCACATCCACGTCGCCACCGGGCGGGTCGCCTTCTTGCGGGTGACCCACAGCCCCGCCACGGCGACGAGAGCGGCGAGGCCGCCGAGGGCGATCATCCACCGGAACGACCAGTACGTCACCCACACGATCGGGCGGTAGTCGACGCCGGCGCCGAACTGCTCTGTGTACAGCGCCTGCAGGTCGTTCAGGCCCTCGACGCATCCGTCGAGGCTGTGGGTGGACAGCAGCGAGAGGAGGTACGGCACGCGCAGCGACCAGATCTCCTCGGTGCCGTCGGGGGTGCCGATGGAGAAGATCGAGAACGACGCGTCCGCCCCGCAGGCGGTGTCCCACATCGCTTCGGCCGCGGCCATCTTCATCGGCTGGGTCGCCACCATGACCAGGCTCAGCTGGTCGCCGCTGATGGTGACGCCGAGGAACGAGGCGATGACGAACCACAGGCCGAAGCGCAGCGACGAGCGCATCGTGTCGAGGTGCTGGCCGCGAGAGAGGTGCCATGCCGAGACGGCGACGACGACGGTGCCGGCGAACATCCACGCGGCGAAGATCGTGTGCGGGAAGGCCGCGAGCACGACGGGGTTGGTCAGCACGGCGCCGATGTCGATCAGTTCGGCGCGGCCGCCGTCGGCGGCGAGCTGATAGCCGACCGGGTTCTGCATGAACGCGTTCGCGGCGAGGATGAAGTAGGCCGACAGGGTCGAGCCGAGCACGACCATCCAGATCGAGGCCAGGTGCAGCAGCCGCGGCAGCCGATCCCACCCGAAGATCCACAGCCCGATGAACGTCGCCTCGAAGAAGAAGGCCATGAGGCCCTCGAAGGCGAGCGGGGCGCCGAAGACGTCGCCGACGAATCGTGAGTAGGCCGACCAGTTCATGCCGAACTGGAACTCCTGCACGATTCCCGTCACCACGCCCATGGCGAAGTTGATGAGGAAGATCTTGCCGAACAGACGCGTGAGGTGCAGCCACTTCACGTTCCCGGTGCGGTGCCATGCCGTCTGGAAGATCGCCACGACGAGCACGAGCCCCAGGGTCAGCGGGACGAAGAGGTAGTGGTACAGGGTGGTGAGCCCGAATTGCCACCGCGCCAGCAGCAGCGGGTCGAGGAGGTCCACGTCAGCTCTCCGATCTCCGGTTGAGGCCTTCGGGACCGAGCGTACGCTGTGGTCTGACCACAGCGTGGGGGACTGTCTCGACGTCGAGCGGATGTGTCTCGATGTCGAGCGAGGCGAGCGGCGTACGGTAGACGGGTGAGCGCCTACATCTCGGCGTTCGAGCTGTTCTCCATCGGTGTAGGACCCTCGAGCTCCCACACGGTCGGCCCCATGCGGGCTGCCGGTGACTTCGCTCGACGGCTGCGCGCTGGCGGAACGCTCGATCGCGTCATCCGCATCTCCTGCACGCTGTTCGGGTCGCTCGGGGCGACAGGGCTCGGTCATGGCACCCCCGACGCGGTGGTCGCGGGGCTCCAGGGATTCGAGCCCGAGACGGTGGATCCGAACGTCGTGCGAGCGGCGTGGGCGCAGTGGCCGACCGGTGGGCTGCTCGAGGTCGCCGGGACCCATTCGATCGCGTTCTCGAAGGACGACGTCGTGTTCGCGCCGCGGACCCGGATGCCGGGCCACCCCAATGCGCTGACCCTGGAGGCATGGGGTTCGGCGGGCGAGGCTCCGCTGCTGTCGGAGACCTACCTCTCGATCGGCGGCGGGTTCATCCGGCGCGAGGGGGCCGACGACGAGGTGGCGGCGGCCACCTTCCCCTTCGCGTTCGCGAGCGCGGCGGAGCTCATCAGCCTCTGCGACGATCACGGCATCACGATCGCCGAGCTCGCTCGGCGCAACGAAGAGGCGCTGCGCTCACCGGATGAGATCGCCGCGGGCCTGGATGCGATCTGGGATGCCATGGCGGGGTGCGTTGCGGCGGGTCTTCACACCGACGGGGTCCTTCCCGGGATGCTGGGGGTCAAGCGCCGCGCGGCGGCCATTCGTGCGCAGCTCGAGGAGGCGGAGTCCTCCGGGCACCGCGAGCTCCCCGGGGAATGGCTCGGCGCGTTCGCGCTCGCCGTGAATGAGGAGAACGCGGCCGGCGGTCGTGTCGTCACCGCGCCGACCAACGGTGCCGCGGGGATCCTCCCGGCGGTGGCGATGTACTGGTGGCGATTCCTGTCGGATTCGGGGCTGGGTGTCGGCAATGCCGTCACCCCGTGGGGCGAGCTCGTCGGGAGCGCCCTTCTCGGCTTCAACGCGGACGGGGCCGGGGCTGCCGGCGGGGGAGTCTCTGCGGAGGACCCCGCCTTCGTCGCCGAGGCGAACCGGCGGCGTGGCATCCGGCGGTTCCTGCTGACGGCGACCGCGCTCGGGTCGCTGTTCAAGGCCAACGCGTCGATCTCGGGGGCCGAGGGCGGGTGTCAGGCCGAGGTGGGTTCGGCATGCGCGATGGCCGCGGGCGGCCTGACGGCGGTCATGGGCGGCACGACGCGGCAGATCGAGAACGCCGCCGAGATCGCGATGGAGCATCACCTGGGGCTGACGTGCGACCCTGTGGGCGGGCTCGTGCAGATCCCGTGCATCGAGCGCAACGCCATCGCGGCGTCGACCGCCGTGACCGCGGCGCGCCTGGCGCTGCGCGGCGACGGATCGCATTTCGTCTCGCTCGACGCCGTGGTCGAGACCATGCGCCAGACCGGCATCGACATGTCGCACAAGTACAAGGAGACGAGCGAGGGCGGCCTCGCCGTCAACGTCATCGAGTGCTGATCCGCGCTCGGCCGATGTGGCGCGGATACCGCATCGGTCCCTCCCTGCGACGCGGCGAACGCCGATCCCCGCACATCCCGATCGTGGACGACCCGCCATCCCACCAGGCGGGGGAGGAAGCGACACCGGACCAGGGCGGGACTACGCTCGAAGGATGACTGCGCGGCGAGGGAGCAGCTGAGATGGTGGCCATCCCGGTGACGATCTCACCCGCGCGGTCGCGCCCGCAGGCTCATCCGGTCGAAGATCCCGGCACGATCGGCGATCCGCTCGTCGACACCCATGGCCGGGTGCACCGCGACCTGCGCGTCTCGCTGACCGACCGCTGCTCCCTCCGCTGCACGTACTGCATGCCCGAGCAGGGCAACGAGTGGCTCGCGCGCACCAGCATCCTGACCCTCGACGAGATCGAGCGTGTCGGCCGTATCGCCGCCGCCGACGGGGTCTCGACCTTCCGGCTGACGGGGGGCGAGCCGCTGCTGCGTCGCGACCTCCCCGAGATCGTCGCGCGGCTCGCGGCCCTGCGCGGACCCGACGGGCCGGTGCAGATCGCGATGACGACCAACGGCATCGGGTTGCGTGCGGCGCTTCCCGCCCTCATCGACGCGGGCCTCTCGCGGGTGAACATCTCGCTCGACACGCTCCGCCGCGACCGCTTCCGCGACCTCACCCGCCGCGACCGGCTCGCCGATGTCCTCGACGGGATCGACGCCGCCGCGGCGTCAGCACTGCGCCCCCTCAAGATCAACGCCGTCGCCATGCGCGATGTCAACGACGACGAGCTGGTCGACCTGGTGGACTTCGCGCTCACCCACGACGCGCAGCTGCGCTTCATCGAGCAGATGCCCCTCGACGCCGGTCACACCTGGGACCGGCAGCGCATGGTCACACGCGACGAGATCCTGGCCGCGCTCTCGGAACGCTGGCATCTCGCCCCGGTGCCCGGTCGCGGGGGCGCGCCGGCGGAGCGCTTCCTCCTCGACGGTGGTCCGGCCTCGGTCGGTGTGATCGCCTCGGTGACCGCGCCGTTCTGCGGCGCCTGCGACCGGCTCCGTCTCACCGCAGACGGGCAGCTGCGCAACTGCCTGTTCTCCACGACCGAGTACGACCTGCTCCCCGTCCTGCGCGGGCCCGCTGCGGGCGATGACGCGATCGACCGGATGCTCCGCTCCTGCGTCCACGGGAAGCTCCCCGGACACGCCATCAACGATCCGTCCTTCCTTCAGCCCGCACGCGGGATGAACGCGATCGGCGGCTGAGATGGGACGCATCACCGCGCGCCGACCCGTCACACGCGTCACGATCGGCGGCGGCGAGGGGGGAACGGATGCGGCGCGCAGGCGTCCCGACGCGCTCGCCGTGGAGGAGCCCCTCGAGATCCGGGTGCGCGGCACGTCGCTCGCGGTCACGATGCGTACGCCCGGGCACGACGTCGAGCTCGCCGCGGGCTTCCTGGTGTCGGAGGGGGTGATCTCCCGCGGTGACCAGTTCCGTTCGGCCATCCACTGCGGGGGCCCGGGGACGGGAAGGCTGACGGGAGGGATGCCGGGAGGGATGCCGGGCGCCACCGCATCGTTCGCGGGATCATCGGCTGACGGGAACACCTACAACGTGCTCGATGTCTCGCTGGCCCCTGACGTCCCGCCGCTGGACCCGGATCTCGCCCGGAACTTCTACACGACGAGCAGCTGCGGGCTGTGCGGCAAGGCGTCGATCGATGCCGTCCGCACGGTGTCGAGCTACGACATCGCGCTCGACCAGGCGAGGGTGCCGGCGGCGATGCTCTCCGGCTTCCCCGACGAGCTGCGGCGCCAGCAGGATGTCTTCGACAAGACCGGCGGGCTGCACGCTGCCGCGCTCTTCGACGCCGCGACCGGCGAGGCGCTCGTGGTGCGCGAGGACGTCGGGCGCCACAACGCGGTGGACAAGGTGGTCGGGTGGGCGGTGCTGAACGACCGGCTTCCGCTCGCGGGCACGGTGCTGCAGGTGTCGGGGCGGGCGAGCTTCGAGCTCGTGCAGAAGGCCGTGATGGCCGGCATCCCGATCCTCGCGGCGGTCTCGGCGCCGTCGTCGCTCGCCGTCGAACTCGCCGAGGATTCGGGTCTCACGCTCGTGGGTTTCCTGCGGGGCGCGTCGATGAACGTCTACACGCACCCCGACAGGATCCTTCTCTCCGCCTGAAACCGGTCGCCGGGAAGACCGGTCCACGCCGGCCGATCAGAGGAACGGATACGCCTCGTACACGGTGTCGGCCGGCAACGGGGTGAAGAAGATCGCCTCGAAGCGGGCGCTGCCGCCGTCGGCGGGCAGGCGCTCGATGTAGGTCGACGTGCCGCCGATGATCGCTCCGCCCGGATCGCGGGCCACGACGGTGACCCCCACGAACTCCTGATCGACCGGGAACTCCCCGGTGACGGTGCCGGAGACCTCGGTGACGTAGTCGTCGCCGGTCGCCGCCAGCTCGCCGACCGAGAACGTACCGGCCCCGGTCGAGGGCTCGGATACCGCTTCGGCGGGGTCGGGACCGATGACCTCCAGCGCGGTGATCTCGTTCGCGCCCACCTCGTAGAACGATCCGGACACGGCGACCTGACCGGGAAGCATCGTGATGTAGTCGGTGGAGCTGTCGAGGATCGTGCCCGAGGCGTCGACCGCCTCGGTGGTGATCTCCCCGAACTCGAAGACCGCGTCGGGGTTCGGGTTGTCGACGATCACGACGTACCACCACAGTCCGGGATCCAGCGTGTCCTGGCCGAAGGCCGTCTCCACGACCTGGATCGGTTCGGCCGAGGCGACCGGTTCCCCACCGCCGGGGGCGAACGGGTCGGTCATGCCGTCGTCGATCGTCTCGATGGTCGAGATCGTCGTGAACAGCGTCGCCACGATCGTCACCACGATCGCCGTGATGCCGCCGAGCACCGAGATGATCAGCGCGGAGATGCTGAAGCCCTTGCCCCCCTGCGACTTCACCGCCAGGCCGATGATGGCCATCACCAGCGCGGCCAGCAGGACCGGTGCGGAGAGCCACCCGAAGAAGGGGATGAAGGCGATGAGGAGACCGACGATCGCCGCAGCCAGTGCGACGATCGCGAGGACCTTGGGGCGCGTATCGGGTGCTCCCGGGGAGGACGGCGACCCCGGATAGGCCATGCCAGGTTGAGCATACGGCGGGAGCGGGGTGCCCGGATAGGAGGGCGGCGCGGGATACTGCCCGGCCGGAGGCGCGTACTGCCCCGCCGGAGGGGCGTACTGCCCCGCGGGAGGGGCGTACTGCGGCCCCGGCGGTGGCGCGTAGTGACCTGCGGGAGGCGCGTAGGGGCCCGCGGGCGGAGGATCGGCGGGCTGCTGCCCGTCTCCGGGAGAAGGGTTCTGGTCGGACATCGCTTCCTCTCCATGCGACGGATCCGCGTCAGCGCCGCCGCTACACAGTAGCGAGGTCGGCGGACACGGCCCAAACCCCGGCGCGTCCGCCCCCCGGACATGACGAGAGCGGATGCCGCCCCCACGGCATCCGCTCTCGTCTCTCGCTGTCAGCGCCGGGGCTTGCGGTTCTCCGCGCTCACCATCCACGACAGCTGTTCCACGCGCTCGAGAACCCCGTGCAGGATGTCGGCGCTCGTGGGGTCTTCGTCATCGACGGGGTCGTGCACCTCGCGGACGGTGCCGGCGACGGCGTCGAGACGTTCGGTCATCAGGTCGATCACCTCGGTCGTGGCGATCTCGCCCTGCGGGAACTCCGGCAGGGTGGTCGTCTCGGCGACGGTGTCGCTGCGGCCGTCAGGCAGGGCGTGAAGCGCCCGCATCCGCTCGGCGATGTCGTCGGCGAACTCCCGCGCGGCGTCGATGATCTCGTCGAGCTGGAGGTGGGTGTCACGGAAGTTCGTCCCGACGACGTTCCAGTGGGCCTGCTTGCCCTGCAGGGAGAGTTCGATCAGGTCGACCAGAACACGCTGCAGGCTGTTGCTCAGGGTCTCCGATGCCTGGAAGCCCTTCTCGGCGTTCTGCTCATCGGTGAGTTCGGCGCCGCGCGACGGCCGCCGCTTGTTGCGGGTGGCGGAAGAGGCTTTGTCGGACGTGGTGGCCACGGAACGCTCCTATCGGTCGGGGTGGATTCGACGATAGGCGAGCGACGAATTCGGAGGGAGAGCTTGCACCGGGCCGACAGCAGTGATAGCCGCTCGTCGCACGGCGTCCCTAGACTGCGAGCAGGGGCCGGACCGTCCGGTGCGCGAAGCGGAGCGAGGACAGATGCAACTGGCGATGGTGGGACTGGGGCGGATGGGTGCGAACATCGTCCGACGGTTGATGCGCGACGGTCACGACTGCGTCGTCTACGACGTCAATCAGGACGCGGTCTCCACTCTCGCCGCGGAAGGTGCGACGGGCGCGGCGACCCTGGCCGATCTCGCGGGCAAGCTCGAGACCCCGCGCGTGGTGTGGTTGATGATCCCCGCAGGTCTCACCGGCGGGGTCGTCGACCAGCTCGTCCAGGTGCTCGAACCGGGCGACATCATCATCGACGGCGGCAACTCCAACTATCGCGACGACGTTCGTCGGGCGGCCGCGCTGAAGCCGAAGGGCATCCACTACGTCGACGTCGGCACGAGCGGTGGCGTCTTCGGCCTCGACCGCGGCTACTGCCTGATGGTCGGAGGCCCGGACGAGGCCTTCACCCGCATCGAGCCGGTGCTGGCGACGATCGCCCCCGGTCGAGGGGAGATCGAACGGACCCCGGGCCGCGAAGGCGATTTCGCGCCGGAGGAGCTCGGCTACCTCCTCTGCGGTCCGTCGGGTGCCGGCCATTTCGTGAAGATGGTGCACAACGGCATCGAATACGGGATCATGGCCGCGCTCGCCGAGGGCCTCAACATCCTCGAACATGCTGATGCCGGCATCCATCAGGCGGAGCACTCCGCAGAAGTGGCGCCGCTGGAGGAGCCGGAGTTCTACCAGTTCACCATCGACACGCCCAAGGTCGCGGAGCTCTGGCGCCGCGGGTCGGTCATCTCCTCGTGGCTGCTCGATCTCACCGCGGCCGCCCTGCAGGACAACCCCACGCTCGACGGTCTCGCCGGTCGGGTGTCCGATTCGGGCGAGGGCCGGTGGACGGTCAAGGCCGCCGTCGACACCGGCGTGCCTGCCCCGGTGCTCGCCGCGTCGCTGTTCGAACGTTTCGCATCGCGGGGCGAGGACCACTTCGCCAACCAGGTGCTCTCGGCCATGCGCCTGCAGTTCGGCGGTCACCAGGAGCTCCCCGCGGGCGACGTGCTCGAAGCGGGGGGCCGCAAGGCCGACGCCTGATCGGACATCGCGATGGCCTATCTGCCCATCTCCACACCCGGCGAGGTCGGCGGACCCGACGGATACTCCTACGGCGCGCTGGTGCTGTTGACGGATGCCGCGGACGCAGCCTCTCTGGAGAGGATTCTCCGCGTCATCCGCTTCACCGGTTGGATCGCACCCGCATCATCGGGCACGCAGGTCGTGATCGGCGATCCGGGAGCGGGAGTCGTGGCGGCGGAACGCCGCGGGATCATCGAGGTCGCAGCGGTGGTCGCCGAGCAGCTCGAGTGTGCGGTCCTGGCCGTGCGGGTGCGCCGCGACCGGCAGCTCGGGGTGGTCGCCTGGCGGGGCACGGAGGAGCTCGGCCGCTACGACAGCGACCCGTCGGCCGAGCCCGGCGCTGACGACGATGTCGCCGCCGAGCCGGTGGGTGTCGCCGCGGCGCCGGAGTTCGCGGCCCTCGCGGGGGTCCCCGAGGCCGGCGAGAAGCTGACGGAGATCCTCGACGAGGAGCTGGAGCGCGACAGCGTGTCCGAGTCCGAGCGGCTGAGGGTCATCCTGCGTCTCCTCTCGCTCCCCGACTGGATCGTCGCAGCATCCTCGCTGCCGCGTGACATCCCCACCGGTCCTCGCGCCGCCGATCTCATCCGATTGCGCGCGGGGATGCGCGGGGCGCAGGGGATCGGCCGCAACCCCGCCGTGCGGCGCCTGCGCCGCCGGTGGACGCCGCCGCCGATCACCGCCGATCCGCCCCGGGAGAGCGGCCAGGGTATGGAGGGGATCGAGCCGTGGATGTTCTGAGGTGAGCGGCCTCGTCACGGGTGCGCGGCGACGCTCCGCCGTGTGGGGGCTCGTCGTCAGCTCGGTGCTGCAACTGGCGCTCGTGCTGCTGGGGATCGGCTTCATCCTCGCCCCCGGCAACGCGGCCTCCGCCGTCCTTCTGTTGGCCTGGTGCGCCGTGGGCACGGCATACGCGGCAGGCATCTGGGTGGTCCTGTGGGTCGCGGGGCGTCGAGCCGAGAGTGACGGGCCACCGCTGCTGATGGAGCTCGGCATCGTGCCGCGCACGATCTCGCTGACGGCAACCATCTTCACCAGCGCCGTCGGCGTCGTCGCCACCGTCCAGCACATCTTCCTCCAGCCCGACGACGCGATCACCCCGCTGCTCGACGTCATCGGGATCTGGGCCATGCTGCTCGCCTGGACCCTGCTGCACTGGGGGTACGCGCAGCTCTACCTGCAGCTGTACTACCGCGAGAACGACCGTCCGCTGCGTTTCCCCGGCACGACGACCCCCGGCATCCTCGAGTTCGCCTACTTCTCGTATACGGTCGCGGTCAGTTTCGCCGCCTCCGATGTCGAGGTGCACGACCGTCGGATGCGGTGGCGGGTGATGACCCACTCCGTCATCGGGTACTTCGTCAACGGCCTGATCATCGTCACCGCCCTGAGCGCCATCGCCGAGGCCGGCGGGCGCTGAGGCCGGAGGGTCTCACGCCGAGAGCATCGCCCGCGCGACGCGCGCTCCCGAGACGAGCGCGCCCTGGATCGAGGCGGTGTCACGGTGGTCGCCGGCGATCAGGATCCGCTCTGCGATCCAGGGCGCACTCCGCGTGCGGAGGGGAGCCGGCTGGGCGGGAAGGGCGTGGCGCACGTCGTCGCGGCGGAGAAGACGCCACTGCGCGGCATCCTTCCCCCACAGCTCCGCGAGCTGACGGCGGACGTCGGCCTCCGGAGCGCCCCCGCCGTCGGCGGGGAGCAGGCAGGTGGCCTGCACGAGGTGATGGCCGGTCGGGGCGTAGGAGCGCGCCGTGCGCGAGAGGACCGCGGTGTTGACGATCGCACCCCGGCGTCGCCCGTCGACGGCCAAGAGGGCGTCGAACGCGGGCTCGTGCTCGGCGTCGAACCACCAGGTCTGCAGTCCCTTCGTCTTCGGTGCCGGGAGATCGGTGAGCGTCGCGACCGTCTCGGGCCCCACCGCGACGATGACGTGGCTCGCGTGCACGGTGTCGGCCCCTGCGATCGCCACCTCGCAGACGTTCGTTCCGCGAGACACGGCGGTGACCCGGTGGGAGAGACGGATGTCGGCACCCGCCGCCTCGGCCCGCGACGCCAGCTGTCGGGGGAGGGCTGCGATTCCCCCGGCGGGCAGCCCCGGCCGCCCGATCGCGAACATGCGCACGAGCAGTTTGACGAACGCGTCGGAGGTCGTGCCGGTGTCGTCGGCGATCACGCCGGCGAGGAACGGTTCGAGCACCTCGGTGCGCAGCGGCCCGCTCAGACCCGCCCGCGTCCACCCCTCGGCGAGGCTGCCGTCGGGCCCGGAGACGACGCCCTTCGGGTCGAGGAGCACCGGGATGATCCACCGGGCGAGCGCCCAGAGGTCGGCGGGTCGGACGAGCCCGCTCGCGACGGACGCCGGGATGAGGCCCGGATGCCGCAGGGGGTGCCCCAGGCGCACCGAACGCCCCTCGCGGCGCACGCGCACCCCGACGGGGAAGGCCTGGACGTCCAGGCCCGGGAGGTCGACCGCGCGCCGGAGAGCGGGGTAGGCCGGGTTCAGGACGTGGAAGCCGCGGTCGAGGAGGAACCCGTCGACGATGTCGGTGCGTTCCCTGCCGCCGACGTCGTCGGCCGCCTCGAGCACCACGACATCGCGTCCTGCCCGGGCGAGGATGTCCGCCGCCCGAAGACCCGCCAGGCCGGCTCCGATCACGACGACGTCGTGCGCGGCGGCGCCGGTGCGGGACATGTGCCGAGCCTACGACGACCGCAGCCTCCCCGGACGACCCCGGCCCCGCCCGGGCGGTGGAAGGATGACGGCATGAAGGCCGCACTGATCCTCGCCACCCAGCTCTTCGAGGATCATCCGGCCCTCAGCGATCCCGACATCGACATCCTGTTCTTCATCGAGGCCGAGTCGGCTCTCACCCGGCGACCGTTCCACGCGCACAAGCTCGTGCTCATCCTCTCCGGACTCCGACATGCCGCCGCGCGCGCCGAGGAAGCCGGACACCGGGTGGCCTCCCTCCGGGTCGGGGAGGAGTGGAGCTTCGCGGCGGGCCTTCGTCGGCTGATCCGCGAGCACGGGATCGAGGGGCTGGCGTGGATGAGCGCGACGGATCGTGGGGTGGACGAGCGCCTGCGCCGGGTCTGCGATGACGAGGGGGTCGCGACCCGCATCTACCCGGACGCGCTGTTCCTCACGGCCGCCGAGGATCTCGATGGCTGGTTCGGCGGGCACCCGCGGGCGAAGATGGAGGATTTCTACCGATGGCAGCGCCTTCGTACCGGCGTCCTCATGGACGGGGAGAAGCCCGCGGGGGGTGCCTGGAACTTCGACGCCGACAACCGTCATCCGCTTCCCGCGGGCGGGATCTCGATCCCCGCCCTTCCCGAGACCCGGCATGACGAGATCACGCGGGAGGTGATGGCCCTCGTCACCGACCGGTTCGCCGATCATCCGGGAGACGCGGCGGAGTTCTGGCTGCCGGTCACCGCTTCCGGGGCTCGGGAGTGGCTGACCTCGTTCGTGGCCGAGCGTCTGGAGCTTTTCGGCCGCTACGAGGACGCCATGGCCGCCGATGAGCCGTTCCTCTTCCACGCGATCATCAGCCCGTTCCTCAACGTCGGTCTGCTCCGCGTCGAGGAGGTCGTCCGCGCCGCCGTGGCCCACCGTGACGCGGTGCCGATCGCCTCGCTCGAGGGGTTCGTGCGTCAGGTGATCGGCTGGCGGGAGTACATGCGGGGGTCCTACCGCGCCGATCCGGCCCTCATCGATGCCAATCACTTCGAGCTCACCCGCCCCCTCGAGGACTGGTGGTACACCGGCGCCGGCATCCCCGACGATCTGCCGATACCGGTGCGGGTGGTGCTCGACCGTGTCCATCGATGGGGTTACGCCCACCACATCGAGCGACTCATGGTCCTCGGCAACTGGTTCCTGCTCCAGGGCTATCACCCGCGGGCGGTGTTCGACTGGTACTCGGCGCTCTTCGTCGACGCGTACGAGTGGGTGATGGTGCCCAACGTGCAGGGGATGAGTCAGTACGCCGACGGCGGCGGCGTGGCCACCAAGCCCTACGTCTCGGGTGGGGCCTACCTGCAGAAGATGGGCCGGTGGTGGGGCAGCGACCGCGAGGCCCGCGACTCGGTCTTCACCAGCGCCTACTGGGCCTTCCTCGATCGGCACGAGGCGAAGCTCGCCGGCAACCCCCGGTTGAACATGCCGCTCGCGCAGATGCGCCGGCGCCGGGGAGACTGACCGGTCTGCGTTCGGAGGCCAGGGGTGGCCGTACCCCCACCGGCCGGGGGGACGACCGGTGGGGGCAGGTTCAGATGCCCGCGAGGGTGCGCCGACCGTGCACCAGCACGCGAGTGAGCCATCGAGCGCGAGCGAGGGTGGCATCGCGGCTGAGCAGCGCCTCGGGCACGAGGGCGTCGAAGCCGTGCGCCCCACCGGGCCAGACGTGCAGCTCGGCGTCTCCGCCGCTCTGCCAGATGCGGTCGGCGTACGCCACGCACTCGTCACGGAACGTCTCGGCCGATCCCACGTCGATGAAGGCAGGCGGAAGCCCGGACAGATCCTCGGCCCGCGCGGGTGCGGCGTAGATGGGCACGTCGGTGCGGTCGGGCCCGAGGTAGGCGCTCCAGGCGGTCTCGTTCGCGTCGCGGTCCCATGCGCCGTGGCCGGCCATCTGCGCACTCGAGGCCGTCTGGTTGCGATCGTCGAGCATGGGGCAGACGAGCAGCTGGGCGAAGACACCCGGCCCGCCGCGGTCGCGGGCCAGCAGGGCGGTCGCCGCGGCGAGGCCGCCGCCGGCGCTGATCCCCGACAGGATGATGCGGTCGGGATCGACGTCGAGCGCGGAGGCCTGGCCCGCAACCCACGCGAGCGCGGCATAGACGTCTTCGACGGCGGCGGGATAGCGGTGTTCGGGAGCGAGGCGATAGTCGACCGAGGCGATGGCGAGACCCGCTTCGTCGGCCAGAGCCGTCAGGGGCGCCAGGCCGTCGTAGGGCCCGCCGACGACCAGCCCGCCGCCGTGGGCGAAGAGCAGCACCGGCACCGGACCGGTGCGTGCCGCCGGGAGGAGGAGGATGACCCGGAGGTCGCCGCCGGGACCCTCGATCACATGCTCGGAGTGCTCGAGGCGACCGCTTCGGGTGATCTCCTCCCTCGGGGGAACGACGCTCCGGGTGCGCAGGGCTTCGATCTCGTCGGGTCGGAGGGTCGTGACGATGTCCGGGTTGGTCGCCAGGGCGTGTGCCACGTCGGGATCGAAAGGCGGGATCGGCGGCATCGATCAGCCTTTCAGGGAGCCCTGGAGGAGGGCGGAGACGAAGTGGCGCTGGAAGATCAGGAAGATCAGCAGCGTGGGGGTGAGGATCAGCAGCGACCCGGCACACAGGAGCGGGATATCCGTTCCCCACTGGCCTTGGAAGGCGCCGAGAGCGCCGGCCATCGTCCGGTTCGCCGGATCGTCGACGAGCACGATGGCAAGGAGGAACTGGTTCCAGGTCCACAGGAACAGCAGGATCGCCAGCGACGACAAAGCCGGTGCCGACAGCGGCACATGGATCTTCCAGAAGAGCTGCCAGGTCGTCGCTCCGTCGACGCGAGCGGCTTCGGAGAGGTCGTGGGGCATGTTCACGAAGTGGGCACGCATCCACATGATCGCGAACGGCATGAACAGGCCGATGAGGGGGAGGATGATCGCCCACCGGGTGTTCAGCAGCCCGATGTCGCGCATCTGGTAGTACAGCGGCACCACGATGCCTTCGAAGGGCAGGGTGAGCCCGAGGATGAACACGATGAACACCGCGTTGCCGCCGCGGGGTCGCAGGTGGCCGAGCGCGAAACCGGCGAGGGTGGCGATCAGCACCGCGATCGGAACCACGCCGAGCTCGATGAGAACGCTCGACCACAGCAGCTCGAGCATGTTGGCCGACTGGAACGCCGTGAGGAAGTTGTCCCACCGCGGCGTTTCGGGCCAGCTGATGCCGGCGGGGTAGGTTCCGGGGGGATGCAGCGCCGTGACGAAGAGGCTCACGAACGGGATGATGGTGATCGCCATGAGCAGGAACAGCAGCGCGCGGCCGAGGATCTTGTCGCGGAGCGGGGTGATCATGCGTCCCTCCCGCGGATGATGCGCTGCAGGGGCAGCACCACGAGGAGCACGAGCAGCATCAGCACGACCGCGAGAGCGGAGGCTGTGCCCACGTCGCGCTGGAAGAAGGCCAGGTAGTAGATCTGCAGGCCCGGGACGAGCGTGCTGTTGCCCGGGCCGCCCTGGGTGGAGATGTAGATGATGTCGAAGCTCGCGAGCGCGGAGATGACGGTCACGGTGATGGCGACGGCGAGCTCCTGGCGGACGCTCGGCAGGGTGATCGAGAAGAACTCGCGGACGGGACCTGCGCCGTCGATGCGCGCCGCCTCGTAGAGGGCGGGGTCGATCTTGGTCATGCCGGCCAGCAGCAGCACGGTGCACAGGCCGAGCTGCACCCAGGCGCCGATAAGACCGACGGCGGGAAGGGCGGTGTTGAAGTCGCCGAGCCAGGCGCGCGTGAGTCCGCCGAGGCCGATCGCGCTCAGCAGCTGGTTGACGAAGCCGCTCGAGGACAGCTGCCAGCTCCACATGATCCCTGCGGCCACGAGCGGGATGACCTGCGGGAGGAAGAGGACGGTGCGGGAGACCGTGGCGAGCCGGCTCGTTGCGATTCCCCGGATGATGTTCGCTGCGAAGAGTCCGAGGATCACCGGGATGATGCTGAAGTAGATGATCAGCTCGAAGGAGTTGAGGATGGCGCCGAGCAGCGTCGGGTTGCCGAAGACCTCGCCGTAGTTGGCAAGGCCCGCCCAGGACGCGGTGGTGAAGCCATCCCAGTCGTACAGCGAGTACTGCGCGGTCAGCGCGATCGGGCGGAGCACGAAGGCGATGTAGAACGCCGCTGCCGGCAGCACGAGCAGGTAGATCCGGAGGTCTCGGATGACGCGGCGCCGGCGCCGCCGGCGGGTCAGCGCGGGATCGTCCGGGGTGGATGGCGGTGGGGGAGGGGTGGGGGGGGGGGGGGGGGGGGGGGGGGGGGGGGGGGGGGGGGGCGGGGGGGGGGGGGGGGGGGGGGGGGGGGGGGGGGGGGGGGGGGGGGGGGCGGGGGGGGCGGGCGGGGGGGGGGGGGGGGGGGGGGGGGGCGGGCGGGGGGGGGGGGGGGGGGGGGGGGGGGGCGGCG
>NZ_JBAOJU010000003.1:0-137056 GCF_037083565.1 Microbacterium sp. CCNWLW134
GGCGGGAACGTGTACATCCACGGCGCCTTCAACCGGCTCACCGGGCAGGGCACCACGATCAAGGACGTCGACCGCGCGAAGCGGCGCGAGTACGCGACCGCGCAGGCCGAAGCTGAAGCGAACGGCGGGAGCGGGCGCGGAGACACCGCGGAGCCGTGGTTCGACGATCGGTCGCTGGATGAGATCCGCTGCGACCTCGCCCTCGACATGCTCCTCGCCGGGTCCCCCGTCATCGACCCCACCGACGGGGCGAAGGGTGGGCTCGGGGCGATCACCGCCGAAGTGCAGATCACCCTCCCGATCACCACCCTCACCGGCGTCACCGGCTCGGGGGCGGAACTGAACGGGGTGACACCGGTCGACCCGGACACGGCCCGGCGGATGGCGGGGACGGCACGGGTGTGGGACCGGGTGATGACCGACCCGATCAGCGGGGTGGTGACCGCGGTGGACAGGTACACCCCTCATCCAGCCCAGACCCGGTTTCTCAACGCCAGAGACGTCACCTGCCGAACACCCGGATGCCGAAGGCCCGCGAAACTCTGCGACAAAGACCACTCGAGGGACTTCGCGCTGGGTGGACCGACGTCCAACGACAACCTCTGCAACGAATGCGCCAGGCATCACACGTTGAAACACGCCACGAACTGGCACGTGGAACAGCTCCCCGGCGGGGTGCTGAAGTTCACCAGCCCGGGCGGGAAGATCTACGAGAGCCATCCACCCTCACGCGTCGCCTTCGTCCCCACCGACGACGGCGGATACGCCGTCGCCCCCTTCTGACCCGATTGCGCGTACGCTCGCGCAAGGGGGACGACGATGAAGCGAACAATGGGGTCCACGGGCCTGGCGGCGGTTGCGGCGATGGGGGTGGTGGCGACGGTGGTCGCCGCCACCGTCGGGATGAGTGTGCTCCCGGTGGCGGCGGCCACCGCGGACGATCTCGCGATCACGGTGCCCGACGGGCTGGTGGTGGAGGATCTCGCGAAGCCCGGCCTCGACGGTGACATCCTGATCAGCGGGTGTGCCGCCGGCGACAGCATCGTCGACCTCTCCTATCGGGCACTCGACCGCGATGATGACCCTGGTCCGTCGCTGACGGACCTCACTCTGATCGCCGACGATGATGGCGTGACCCGCCTGCCCGTGGAGACGGTTTCTGCGTGGTTCGTCTCGGTACCGCGCCCGCCGGGCGGCGAGATCGAGATCACGGTCGAGTGCGACGCCGCCGGCGACCGCACGTTCGGACTGGCGACCATCGCCTCGATGCCGCTGAGCGTGGTCGTTCCCGCCGGCGTGACGGTGGGAACGCTTCGCGTCTCCGAGGCGTCGAGCGTGGTGACCATCAACGGATGCACGGGCGGAGCCGTCTCCGCCCGGTTCGCCTACGTATACCCGCTCGGTCCGGGGGTCCCCGAGGCGTCGACACCGATCCTCCTCGTCCCGCCAGTGGAAGCCGTCGACAGCTCCGTCGCGATCCCCCTGACGGCCGTCGGCGTGTGGTTGAGAGAGAACGCGCCCGACGCGACCGAGGGCGAGCGGATCGTCGTCGATGCTCAGTGCGTCGGAAGAGACCGTGCTGAGGGGATCATTCCGTCCGATCTCTCGGTGGCTCCTGAGATCCCTGGTGTCGATCCGTTTCCGAACCCTGAGCCGCTTCCCGGCGCTGGCCCCGTTGCCGGTGGCGCGGGGGGCTCTTCGCCGCAGGGTCGCCCGCTCCCCGCGACGGGCTGAGGTCCGGGTCCGCGTCACCGCCACCCACGGGTCACGTTCTCCGGGTCGTCGGACCCGGTGCACGACCCCGTGTGTCGATGCCCAGGCGCGGCCCGAGACCGATGATTACGCTCGACGCATGTCCACGCCACCGTTCCGCGCCGACATCGTCGGCAGCTTCCTCCGCCCGACCGCGCTCGCCGAGGCGCGAGCGCGGCACGCCGCCGGCGAGCTGGATGCCGAGGGCCTGCGCGTCGCAGAAGACACCGCGATCGCCGAGCTCGTGGTGCAGCAGGCCGACGCGGGACTGAAGCTCGCCACGGACGGCGAGTTCCGACGCTCGTGGTGGCACTTCGACTTCTTCGGGCTCCTCGACGGCGTCGAGATCGTCGAGCTCGACCACGGCATCCAGTTCCAGGGGGTCCAGACCCGCCCGCGGGGCATCGAGATCACCGGACCGATCGGATTCAGCCCGAGTCATCCCTTCGTCGAGCACTACCGCTCGCTCGCCTCGCTGCTGGAGCGCACGACCGGGGCGGTGCCCAAGTTCTCGATCCCCGCGCCGACCGTGCTCGACTTCCGCCTGGAGCCCGATCACATCGACGCCGGCACCTACGGCGGGCGCGACGACATCGTCGATGACCTCGTCACGGCCTATCGCGGCGCGGTGCAGGCGTTCTACGACGCCGGTGCGCGGTACCTGCAGTTCGACGACACCGCGTGGGCCTACCTCTGTTCCGAGGAGGAGCTCGCCAAGGCGGCGAGCCGTGGCATCCGCACCGACGGCATCGCGGAGCGGTACGCCGACCTGCTCAACCGCATCCTCGAGGGCCGGCCCGACGACCTCACCGTCACCACCCATGTGTGTCGAGGCAACTTCCGTTCCACCTGGATCTCATCGGGCGGATACGAGCCGGTCGCCGAGCAGCTGCTGAGCGTCGTCGATTACGACGGCTACTTCCTGGAGTACGACAGTGAGCGCGCAGGCGGATTCGAGCCGCTGCGGTTCCTCCCGGAGGGCGACAAGACCGTGGTGCTCGGGCTCGTCACGACCAAGAGCGGAGATCTCGAGGACCCGGATGTGCTCCGTCGCCGCATCGACGAAGCCGCCACATTCGCACCGCTCGAGCAGCTGGCGCTCAGTCCGCAGTGCGGATTCGCCTCGACCGAGGAGGGCAACCTCCTCACAGAGGGAGAGCAGTGGGCGAAGATCCGCGAGGTCGTCGCCGTCGCCGACGCCGTCTGGGGCTGACCCGCCTCAAGGTCAGGGCTTCTTGTAAGGCTCGCCCCGCATCGCGGCAGCGTCGATCTCCTCCTGGTTCTCCACGAACGGGGTGCCATGCGTGTGGAAGGTGGGAACGGTCTTCGCCCCCCAGGCCTGACCCTTCGCCCGCTCGGCCTGACTCCACTCCACGACCGGCCAGTCGGGGTCGAGGATGAGGCGCGCGCCGGCGTTCGCCAGCTCGATGCGATTGCCGCCCGGCTCCCACACGTAGATGAAGAACGTCTGGTTGATGGCGTGCTTGTAGGGCCCGAACTCGATGTGCACGCCGTTCTCGAGGAAGATGTCGGCGGCCTTCAGAATGTCTTCACGGGTGTCGGGCGCGAAGGCGAAGTGGTGGAACCGCCCCCGCTCGCCCGTCCAGTCGTCGGAGTAGACGACGTCGTACGACTTCTGCTGGAACCGGAACCACCAGGCCCCGTAGCGGCCGTCGTCCAGGCGCACCCGCTCCGATTCGCGTGAGCGCATGACGTCGCGCCAGAACTCGCCCGAGGCGTTGACGTCGGAGGCGAGGTAGTTGATGTGATCCATCCGGCGGGCATTGACCCCGCGACCGGGGAACGCCGAGGCCTGGTTCTTCAGCGCCGGCCGATCCTCGTCATCCGAGATGTAGTGCTCGGTGTCGTAGTAGAGCGCCATGAGGTGGCCGTCGGGATCCTCGAACTCGTACGACCTACCCACACCCACCTCGGGCTCACGCCAGCCGTGACCGAGGCCGGTCGCCTCGACCGCGGCCACGCGGCGCTCGAGCGCCTCGGGGCTGGTGGTGCGGAAAAGGGTGCGTCCGATGCCGTTGGTGTCGGACGCGGTGAGCTTCAGCGTGTACAGCTGATACTCGTCCCAGCACCGCAGATAGACGGAGTCGCCGTGTTCGGCGACGACCCGCATCGCCAGCAGGTCGCGGAAGAAGTGCAGGCTCTCGTCGAACCTGGGGGTGTACAGCTCGACGCCGCCGATGTGGGCGAGGTCGAAGTTCTCGCTGCTGGCCATGGTCGGTCCTCTCTGACGCGGGTGGGTCGGGTTTCAACGGCGTGGGCGCGGGAAAACGGTGCCGTCGAAGATCTTGCGGGCGGTGCGAAGGGATGCGGATGTGGCGTGCCAGACGCCCTGGTCATCGACCGCGACCCGCACCCGGGAGGTGAGGATGCCGCTCGGATGCTCGACGTCGATCGAGAGACCGGCATCCGGCTCGCCCTCCGGAAGACGCGCGGCATCCGCGCCGACCGCTCCGGGAACGCAGACGCCGGCGGCGACCGACGCCGCCATCAGGACCCCGATCGACGAATGGACGCGGTGAGGGATGAAGGCACGCGTCGCCACGGCGCCGCCCGCGGTCGGGGGCGACACGAGGATCATCTTCGGGACGGTCTGGTCCGTCACGTCGCCGAGCCCCATCACGGGGCCTGCGTGGCGCCGCACCTCTTCGACGGCGGCGCGCACCGCCGCGTCGGATTCGAGCGCCTCGGGGGTTTCTCGCCCGGTCGCCCCGACGTCTTCGGGGCGCAGGAGCACAACCGGCATCCCGTTGTCGACGAGGGTGACGGTGCGGCCGGCCACGAGGTCGGTCACGTTCCCCGTGGGGAAGAGAGGACGGATGCCGCCCGACTCGAGCTCGATCGGAGCGGCCGTCCCGGGCACGCCGTCGATCGAGGCCTCGCCGTCGTAGCGGGGCATGCCGTTCTCGAGGGGGAAGGTCGCCGTCGCGACATCCCCGGTGTTGACCAGCCGTATGCGAATGACGGCATGATCACCCTCGGCCTCGACGAGACCGCGTTCCACGGCGAACGGACCGACGCCGGCGAGCAGGTTGCCGCAGGTCTGAGTCGTCGCCACGGTGGCCTTCTCGACGCCGATCTGCAGGAAGAGGTAGTCGACGTCGACATCAGGCTCGGTCGACCGGCGGACGATGGCGACCTTTGACGTCAACGGGTGGGCACCGCCGAGTCCGTCGATCTGCCGGGCATCGGGGGTGCCCATGATCCGCAGCAGGAGGTCGTCGCGGGTCTCGGCGTCGGCCGGAACGTCATCGGCGACGAAGTACGCACCCTTCGAGGTGCCGCCGCGCAGCAGCATGCACCGGATGCCGTCACTGCTGCCCACGCTGATATTCCTCCTGCGTCATGTACGTGACGCCGAGGTCGGCGAGGAGGGCGCGAAGCCCCTTGCGGTCAAGGCTCAGCTCCGTGCCCGCCGCGTAGGCGTCGCGGTCTGCCGCCTCCTTGGCCACGCGCGCGTCGGCGGCGGCCAGCGCCGCGGCGGCGTCGGCGCGCGGCACCACCACGACGCCGTCATCGTCGGCGATGACCACGTCGCCCGGATGGACGACCGCGCCGGCCACGACCACCGGCACGTTCACCGAGCCCGGCGTCGCCTTGACCGTGCCCTGCGCGTGCACGCCGTTCGACCACACCGGGAAGCCCATGGCGCGCAGGTCGGCGATGTCGCGCACGCCGGTCGTGGTGACCAGGCCCCGCACGCCGCGGGCCTGCAGAGCGGTGGCGAACAGGTCGCCGAACGCGCCGTCGGAGGACGCCGAGGTCGTGGTCACGACGAGGAGATCACCGGCCCGGCACTGCTCGATCGCCGCATGGATCATGAGGTTGTCACCCGGTGCCCCGACGACGGTGACGGCGCTGCCGGCCACGCGCGCAGCATCCTGGATCGGACGGATCCCCGGCCCGACGAGCCCGGTGCGTCCCATCGCCTCGTGCACCGTCGCCACCCCGTGGGCGGCCAGCGCATCGATCACGGCCGGGTCTGCCCGTGCGATGTCGGTGACGATGACGGGGCGGGCGGTCACGACAGGACGCTCGTCACCTGGGGGAGGTAGCGCATGTACGCCTCGCCCATCGTGTCGTGCGCAAGCCCGAGGTTGGGTCCGGCGTTGCGCTTGACCTGCACGCCGCGGCGCACGGCGAGATCGGTGTAGTACGACCACATGTGCTTCTGGGCGGGGAGGCACTCCATCGCTGCGCGCTTACGGGGGAAGGCGTCGGTGATGTCGAGCAGGACGTTCGGGGTGAAAGCGCACTGCTCGGGCTGATGCGGCTCGAAGAAGAACACCGGCGGCGCGCCGATGATCTGCTCCGTCGTCGGCGTCGAGCCATCGCCGTTCGGGACGCCGATGGCCTGGGCGAGGATCCGCGCCTCCAGCGCCATCCGCGCCGCGGCGGGGTGGTCGCCGTTGTAGGGGTCGTGCAGGGTGTGGGTGAGGACGACGGTGGGCTGCACGCGCCGGTAGAGGTCGACGAGCTTCACGACGGCCTCGCGCGATTCGACGAGGGGGTAGTCGCCGAGGTCGAGGAACTCGATCTCGGCGCCGAGAGCGGATGCCGCGGCCTCGGCCTCTTCGCGGCGGATCGCCTTGATCTCGTCGAGGCCCTTCCCCTGCAGCCATTGGCTGGCCGACTCGCCGCGCTCGCCGTAGGAGAGGCAGGCCACCACGGCACGATCACCGCGCATCGCGGCGGACGCGATCGCGCCTCCGGCGCGCCACACGAAGTCGCCCGCGTGGGCGCTGACCACCAGCAGTGTGCCCTGAGCCTCTGACATGCCGTAAGGGAACCACACCCCTAGCGGAATGGTCAAGATATTGTCTACAATCTCGGCTACCGGATCCCTTCGCTCGTAGGGATGTCGCCCATAGACGCCGCCGTTCGCGGACGCCGTGCTGACAAGGAAGTCGAGGACGCCCCATGGCCGCCACCCTCCAGGAACTGCTCGATGAGCGCGGGAACACCGTGGACATGCTCCGCAACTCCCGCCTCGGCACCTACATCTACCCGGTGGTGCCGGCCGAGTTCACCAACTGGCGACGCGAGCAGAAGGCCTGGCGCGAGACCGCGGTGCTCTACGACCAGTCGCACCACATGGTGAACTTCTTCATGTCGGGCCCGGGTGCGCTGCAGCTGCTCTCGGACACGGGCATCAACAGCTTCGCCAACTTCCCGGTCAACGTCGCCAAGCAGTTCGTCCCGACCGCCTCCAACGGCGGCGTGATCGGCGACGGCATCCTCTTCCACGAGGCCGAGAACGACTACGTCTACGTCGGCCGCGCGCCCGCGGCGAACTGGCTGCAGTTCCACGCCGAGACCGGCGGGTACGACGTCGAGACCCGCTACGACGACCGTTCGCCGTCGCGCCCCTACGGCGCCGCGGTGCACCGGGAGTACTACCGGTTCCAGATCCAGGGCCCCCACGCCTGGGCGATCATCGAGAAGCTCGCCGGCGGCGAGGTCGAGAAGGTCAAGTTCTTCCACATGGGCGAGATGACCATCGCCGGCGAGAACGTCCGCACCCTGCGGCACGGCATGGCCGGCGCCCCGGGCCTGGAGCTGTGGGGGCCGTACGCGCAACACGGGAAGATCCGCGACGCGATCCTCGAGGCGGGCGCCGAGTTCGGCATCGAGCCGTGCGGCTCACGTGCGTACTCGTCCAACACTCTCGAGTCGGGGTGGATCCCCTCGCCGCTTCCGGCGATCTACACCGGCGGCGACGTCGAGCGTCGATACCGCGAGTGGCTGCCCGCGAACAGCTACGAGGCGATCAACGCCCTCGCCGGCTCGTTCGTCTCCGACAGCATCGACGACTACTACCTGAACCCCTGGGAGCTCGGATACGGCTCGTTCGTGAAGTTCGACCATGACTTCATCGGCCGCGAGGCGCTCGAGCAGGTCGACCCCGAGCGCCAGCGCAAGAAGGTCACGCTCGCCTGGAACGATGACGACCTCGCGAAGATCCTCGCGTCGCCCCTGGACCGCGAAGGCCCTGGGTACCAGTTCTTCGATCTGCCGAACGCCAACTACGGCTCGTCGAACTACGACGCGGTCATCGACGCCGACGGCAACACCGTCGGGCTGTCGCTGTTCACCGGCGTCACGGCGAACGAGAAGCGCGGCCTGTCGCTGGCGACGGTCGACCGCGATGTGCCGATCGGCGCCGAGGTGCGCGTGGTGTGGGGTGAGCCCGACGGCGGGTCGGGAAAGACCACCGTCGAGCCCCACGAGCAGATCGCGGTACGTGCCGTGGTGAGCCCGGTGCCGTACGCCGAGACCGCCCGAACCGAGTACCACGGCGGCTGGCGCACCACCGGCCAGGCCTGATCGCCGCGGAGTCGCCGCGCTCGATCCTTCGGAGAATCGCGCGAGCTTCGGAGCGTCCGGCGGGATGGCTCCGAAGCAGGGCCGTTTCTCCGAAGTCCGGGCGCGCACTGGGCGTTCACGCGGCCCTCAGTCCGCCGCGCCTGCGGCGCGGAGCCGCGCAAGCCACGCCAGCGTGGCCCGGGTCATGTCGGTCGGGGCGCCGAGGGCTTCGAGCTCGGTGAGCGCATCGTGCATCTCCTGCTCGCGCCGCGCGGCGTGGATGCGGGTGCCGTCGACGAGGCGCGTGACCCGCTGGTGGCCCTGTCCGTCGACGTCGAGCTCGGCGGCGATGTGATCGCGCATCCACGCCTCGGCGTCGGCGGCGCGCGCCGCGTCGAGGCTCTCGAGCACGACTGCGGCGAGCCCCTTCATGAACACGCTCCGCAGGAGCTTGCGCTCGGCGGCTGCTCCGGCGGGCGCATCGACGACCTCGACCGGCACGCCGAGCGGTGACATGATCGCCGCGAACGACGCCGCACCGTCTCCCGAGGCGAGGAGCGGCGTGGCGTGGCCGGCCCGCGGCACCGGGGCGAGCACCGCGACATCCGCCATCGACACCCCGCGGTCGGCCGCCAGCTGCGCGACCGCCCGCATCGCGTCGGGTGAGGCGGCGTTGAGGTCGGCGTACACCGTGGTTGCGGCGACGTGGGGGAGGAGGCTCGAGGCGACCTCGACCGCGAGCCTGCCGTGCACGAGGCTCAGCACCAGGTCGGTGCCGGCGACCGCGGCGGCGGCGCTGTCGGCGTGGACCACGCCCGGAAGTTCGGGCGCGTGATGCGGATCGAACCCGCGCACCCGGGCGCCGGCCGACGCGAGCCCCGCGGCGTAGCGGCTGCCCGCCTCGCCGAGCCCGATGACGGCGATCGTCGGTTCACTCACCGTGCACCACGATCCCGGCGTCATGGGGGTCGCTCGTGAGCTGTTCGAAGTACTCCAGTGATCGCGCCGAGCCGCGCACCAGGGAGCGGATGCCGAGCGGATGCTCCTCCACGTCAGCCCGGTAGGCCTCGGCCAGGTCTTTCTCGATGCCCGCCGCGGCCCGGCGCAGGAGTCCGATGTACGGATGCGGCGACGCGCCGTCGTTGGGGACGACGACCCCGACTGCGGCGTACACCGATCCGTCGGGCCCGGAGACCGGCACGGCGATCCCGCGGGACTCGGCGTGGATGTGGCCGTCGTTGACGGCGAACCCGTCGGCGCGCACCTGCCGGAGGCGTGCGCGCAGGTCCTTCTCGGTGCGGAGGGTGTGCTCGGTGTAGACCCGGAGGCCCTGCCGGACCACTTCGGTGACGAGGGCGGGATCGGCGAAAGCGAGGAGCACCAGTCCGCTGGACGACGCGTGCAGCGGCATCCGTCCGCCGATGAGGGTGGCGTTGAGGACCGCGTCGCGCATCGAGAGGCGCTCGATGAAGAGCACGTCGGTGCCGCTGAGCACCCCCAGCTGCGTGTGCTGGCGCACCCGCTCGTGCACGGCGCCGAGCCAGGGCCGCGCGATCTCTCGGAGGCCCAGGGCCCCGGGGGTGCGGCTGGCGAACTCCCACAGCCTCACGCCGAGTCGGTAGGTGCGGTCGGGGAGACGCTCCAGCAGCCCCTCCCGTTCGAGCTCGGACACGAGGCGGTGAGCACTCGAGCGCGGCAGCCCCGAGGCATCCGCGATCTCACTGAGCGTCAGGAAGGGATGCCACGCGTCGAAGGTCTCCAGGATGCGGAGGTGTTTGTGGAGCACCGACTCCCCCGCGGATCCGCGTGCCATGCCCACCTCCCTCGGTGCCGCCATGTTAGCCGCGCGCGCACGCGGCCCGTTCCATCATGGTTGTCATGGTCGTGCCCTTCCTGCTCTCCGGGCGCGAGATCGCGGACGGCGACGAGGTGCACCTGCTCCCCACCGGCAACGCCACACTGCTTCTCACGCCCGACACGGCGGTCGAGCCCCACCGGCTCGTCCTCCCGCACCGGAACGTCATCCGGGCACGGGGGCCTGCCGCCCTCGCTGCGCTGTCGCCGAACGTCGTGAAATGCCTGCTCGGCGAGCCGCGCCGGCATCTCGAGCGCACGATCGCCGTGACTGACCACCCCCTGCTGCTCCCGTTCGCGAATGCCGACGGGATGCCGCAGGTCGCCGACCTGCTGCACGATCTCCGCGACAGCCTCACCGTCACCCCCGACGAGCACGACTTCCTCACCCTCTGGGAGACGGCGGTGCGCGGCGAGGAGCTTCCGACCGGCGATCGGCGGGTGCAGCGACTGGCGCTCCGGTACGCCGGCCGCTCGCCGCTGGCCCTCAACACCATCGCGCGGCTCGCGCGCACTCTCGATGCCGACACCCGCACCGGCGGGCACAACTCGCTCGGGGCCTTCGCCGACTCCTCGCACTACGTCCGCATCTGCCGGTCGCATACGGGCCGGACCCCCACCGCGTGGCGGAACATGTCGCAGACGTTCTATTGAGGACGCACCCCACTGGCTAGCGTCGATCGCAGGACCGAGGAGGATCACATGGCACTGGGCCCCAAGGCGATGGGCGAGGCGATCATCGCGAACCTGAAGTCGAAGACGGGAAAGGATCTGGCCGCGTGGCAGGCCGAGCTGGCGGAGGCGGGCGTGGCGGATGCGGCGGCGGCCAAGCGGCTGCTCATCGAGCGCGGCCTCGGACAGTTCCAGGCCGCCTCGGTGGCGGAGTACACCTTCGGCGACGACCACTACGCCGACGCCGAACGTCTCGTCGACGACCAGTTCAGGCGGTACCCCGAGCAGCGCGCGCTCTACGATCACGCCCTCGACCGGCTCACGGGGCCCGAGTTCACGCCCAAGCCGTGTCGCACCTACCTGCCCGTCTACCGGGACGGGCGGATCGCGGTGTCGTTCAAGGCGACGCCGCGTGGGCTGTACGCGGCGCTCACCCTTCCCGACCCTGCTGCGGTGCCGGGACGCGTGGACCACAAGCCGTCGCTCGGGGGCAGCCCCCGGCTCAAGGACGGCGTCTACCTCACCTCGATCGACGATGTCGACCGCGTGGTCGGACAGGTGGGGTGAGGTGGAGCTCGTCCACCCCCGTCGTCGCCTGGGTGGCGGCGGCAGCCGTCTTCGTCACATGGGGGTGACGGCGCTTCGCCGCGCATCGCGGCGGGCGCGCAGCGCGAGGAGCGCGGCGACGGTGAACGGGACCATCGCGAGGTGGCAGAGCGCGAGGGCGACCGTGCTTCCGGTGTCGAAGTCGGCGGGGATCGTCAGGGCGAAGATCGTTCCCACCTCGAGCACCACCGCCACGACCAGAGCGACGAGGAAGACCCAGCGCCACCAGTGGCCGACGATCGCCGCCACGGTCAGCCCGACGAGGAGCGGGACGGCGGTGAACTGGATCAGCACGGGGGGCAGCACCTGGAGCGGGCCGCCCGCGGCGGTGAACCAGAACTCCACGCCTGCGAGGCGGGCGATGCCGTAGATGGCCAGGTTCGCCAGTACGGCGCCCAGCACCGCGATGAGGATGATCCAGACCGATCTCAGCCCCGCATACCGGGTCATCACGCCGCGCATGCTCGCACGCTACCCGACATCCACTCCTCTCAGAGCGAGATGCGCGCCGTCCCATTCGCGCTCATGAGGAGATCCAGGCTCCTGCGGGCCGATCGAGCGGAACGGCACCGCAGGAGCGCGAATCTCCGTGCGAAGGGTGAGACGGGAGTCGCGACGAGCGAGCCGCCGAATGCGCCTCAGCTGTTCGCGCGATAGACCGTGCGCGCGTACTCGTGGTACGGCGCCGGCGCGACCGTCGCGCGGATGCGCACCTGGCGGTGCTGCTGGTCGACGGAGTGCTTGCGCGAAATCGGGTCCTCGCCCCAGAGCACCTCGACCTCAGCGCCCTCGGGCACCTCGTTGTCGAGGGTCGCGAGCGACATGTAGAGCTGGTCGTACGCGACGTAGCCGGCATCGGTCGAGATGCCGACACGGCGGCCGTCCTGCTGGACCTCGTCCATCTGATAGAAGCCGTACCGGGCCTTGGGGAAGTCGAGATACTTCGCGGGCACGCCCGGCTCGACCTGCGAGCGGACGACGTCGGCGACGTCGGAGGAGTTCCAGATGAGGGTGACCTTGCGACGCGCCGGCGCCTCGGCGATCTTCTCCAGCGCCTCCCGGCCGTGGAAGTCGTGGTCGAAGCGCACCGACCGGCCGAGACCGAGATCGAACGGCGTCATGTAGAAGTCGTGGATGTCGGCCGAAGAGAGCGATCCGCCGATCGACCCGATGCGTGCGGCGGGGAGCCAGTCGCGGTACTCGGCGAAGTCGTCGTCGAAGATGGCCGGGAACGGCGTGGGGACCCACCCCGATTCCAGCGGCGACGACGAGTACGCCTTCGCACCCACGCGGCGGATGTCGAACTCCTCCCCGGCCTCCATGATCGCGTCGAGCACGATCTCGTTGTCCTCCCAAGGGCCGTAGAACTCGAAGCCCGGCTGCCCCGCCATGCCGTGGCGGAGCGCTTTGACGGGCCTGCCGGCGATCTCGACGTCGCCGATGTGGAAGAACTTGATCGCCGGCGGCGGGCCGCCGAAGATCTTCTCCATCACCCGGTCGGCGTGCGGGCCCTGCAGCTCGTAGCGGTAGAAGGTCGGCGGACCCTGGCGCATGTGCGAGTTCGGGTCGAGGCGATACCGCACGTCCTTGCCGGCGGCCTGAGCCTTCTCGATGTTGAACCGCACCCAGTCGATGAGGATGTGGTGCCCCACCAGCACGATGCCGTCGGGTCCCTCGTGGTTGTAGAAGAGGATGCCGTCGCCGATGAGGTAGCCGTCTTTGTTCACCGAGATGAGCTGCTTGGCCACGCCCGGCCGGAACGTCGCGAAGGTGTTCGGCGAGATGCCCTGCAGCAGCGGGATCAGATCGGCGCCGTCCATGAACAGCTGCGTCATGTGGTGCGACTGATCCATCAGCGCCACCGAGGTGTTCCATGCGCGCTGCTCGTCGCGCCAGTTGGTGAACTCCGGCGCCACCGGGAAGGTGAACGCGGGCCAGTTCTGGTTCCGCAGCAGCTCCACCGGGCTTCCTTCGCGGGCGATCGCCTGGGCCAGTGTTTCGGTCATCGTCGACCCTCCATTCGTCGGCGTCACACTATGCGCTGCGCTGGGGGGTGATCGGCGTTGTTCCGTTGAACGGAAATCACCCACACCGCCTCGTCGACGCGCGCCACGATCGGACCACGGGGTCACGAATGAGCCACAGTCATCCAATCTGCGCACCAAAATCGTTGACAATTTCTACGATGATCGCGTAGCGTCCCCTCCACGGGATGACTCGATCCCTGGTCAGAGCAGAGACGCGACGACGGAAGGCGGGCAATGGGTGCTCGATTGACGGTGTCGGACGTCAACCTCCACTTCGGCGGTGTCCGCGTGCTCGAGGACGTCTCGTTCACCGTGGAACCCGGAAGCATCGCGGGGCTGGTCGGACCGAACGGAGCCGGCAAGACGTCGCTGTTCAACTGCATCAGCGGCCACTACAAGCCTTCGAGCGGATCCATCACGATCGACGGATCCGAGGTCCTGGGCTCGTCGCCCGCGAGCCTGGCCAAGCACGGCCTCGCCCGCACCTTCCAGCATCCTGCCCTTCAGCTTCGCGAGACGGTCCTCGAGAACGTGCTCCTCGGTGCCCACGGACGCCTTCCCGGCGGAGCCCTGGAGTGGTCGATCCGGATGCCGCGGACCCGCCGCACCGAGAAGGAGCTGCGTGCCGAGGCGCTCGCCCTGCTCGAGCGCAACGGTCTCGGCTGGACCGCCTACGTCCGTGCCGACGAGCTGTCGCACGGTCTTCACAAGGGCATCGAACTGTGTCGCGCGCTGATGAGCCGCCCGACGCTCCTGCTCCTGGATGAGCCTGCGGCGGGGCTGCCGCACAACGAGGTGGAGCAGCTGATCGAGACCGTCCGGCGGGTGCGCGACGACGGCATCACCGTCGTCGTGGTCGAACACAACATGGGCCTCATCGCCGCGCTGACCGACCACGTCGTCGTCCTCGACCACGGCCGGAAGCTCATGGAGGGCACCGCCGCCGAAGCGCAGTCCGATCCCCGGGTGATCGAGGCGTACATCGGAAAGGATGCCGCCGATGACGCTGCTTGAGCTGAAGGACGTCACCGCCTTCTACGGACCCGTCCAGGTGCTGGAGGGCGTCTCGCTGACCGTGCCCGACGGCGGGGCGGTCGGCATCCTCGGCGCCAACGGCGCCGGAAAGACGACCACCCTCCGCGCGATCAGCGGAACCGTCCGGGCCGGGGGCAGCATCCTCTTCGAGGGCAAGGACATCCGCGGCTCGAAGCCCGAGAAGGTCGCGGCGATGGGGATCGCGCACGTCCCCGAGGGCCGTGGCACCCTGGGCGGGCTCACGGTCCGCGAGAACCTCCGTGTCGGCGCCTACCTGCGGCGCGACCGCAAGGGGATCGAGAGCGACATCGAGTACTGCCTCGATCTCTTCCCGCAGCTGCGCGACCGCATTCGCTCGAACGGCTCGGCCCTGTCGGGCGGCGAGCAGCAGATGCTCGCTGTCGCCCGCGCGATCATGGCCAAGCCCCGCCTCATGCTCCTCGACGAGGCTTCGCTGGGTCTCGCGCCCTCCACCGCGAAGTCCGTCTACGAGGCGATCGGGCGCCTGCGACGTGAATCGGGCATCGCGATGCTCGTCGTGGAGCAGAACGCCAACCTCGCCTTCACCCTCGTCGACAGCGCCACGGTGCTCGAAACGGGACACAACGCCATCACCGGCTCGACCGCGGAGCTGCGGGGCATGGACGAGATCCGCCGCGCATACCTGGGAGGCTGACGTGCAGACCTTCATCCAACTCGTCGTCGACGGTCTGTCGACCGGGTCGATCTACGCCGCGCTCGCCCTCGCGATCGTCCTGGTCAATCAGGCCACCGGCCTGATCAACTTCGCCCAGGGCGGCATCGCGGTGCTCTCGGCCTACATCGCCTACCAGTTCACCGTGTGGGGACTCCCGCTGATCCTGGCGATCCTCGCCTCGGTGGTGGTGTCGTTCTTCATCGGGGCGTTCATCGAGCGCTACCTGATGCGCCGCTTCGAGAAGGGCGACCCCGACACCGCCGTCGTGGTGACGATCGGCCTTCTGACCCTCATCACCGGCATCTGCGCGTGGATCTGGAGCTACAACAACCTGCAGTTCCCCTCGCTCTTCCCGCTGGACACCGTGACGATTTTCGGGGCCGTCGTCAGTGTCCGCTCCCTCGGCACGATCTTCGTCATCGTCGTGATCATGCTGATCCTGCAGGGGCTGTTCCTTGGCACGAAGCTGGGCCTGGCTCTCCGGGCCGTAGCGATCAACCCCGAGTCGGCGTCGTTCTCCGGTCTGAAGGTCGGCCGGCTCCTCATGGTCGGATGGGGACTGGCCGCCGCCCTCGGCGCCGTCGCCGGCGCGATGGTCGCCCCGCAGCTCACCCTCACCCCCGGGATGATGGACGGCGCCCTCGTCTACGCGCTCGCCGCCGTGATCATCGGCGGCCTCTCCAGCCCCCTGGGGGCGGTGGTCGCCGCGTGGCTCATCGGGGTTCTGGAGAACCTCGCCGCGGTCTACGTGCCCTTCATCGGCTACGACCTCCGGATCGCGGTGCCCTTCATCCTCCTCTTCATCGTCCTCATCCTGAGGCCCCAGGGCCTGTTCGGCCGGAAAGTCGTGGTGCGGGTGTGATGACAACGGCAACCGGCATCCTCCAGCGTCCCTGGGTCAGGTGGGCGGGGCTCGCGCTCGGCGTCATCCTCGCCATCGTGCTGCCGCTCGTCTTCGACGCGGGCACCAACTCCACCCTCGCCCGCATCGGCGTCTTCGCCGTCGCCGTCCTCGGGCTGAACGTGATCATGGGATACACCGGCCAGGTCATGCTCGGCCAGATCTTCTTCGTCGGCCTCGGCGCCTACATCACCGCCTACGGGGTGTCGCAGGAGTGGAACATCATCCTGGTGTTCATCCTCGCCCTCGCCCTGACCGCGCTCGTCGGGCTCGTGATCGCGCTGGCCGCCGCCCGCCTCGGCGGTCTCGCGATCGCGATGGTGACCATCGCCCTCCCCATCGTGGGCGTCCCGCTCGCCCGACGCCTGGGGGAGTTCACCGGTGGATCGCAGGGGCTCTCGGCGCGGTTCTCCGGCGCCCCCGACTGGGCGCCGCTGTACGACGACCAGTGGCAGCTGTACCTCGTGCTGCTGATCGGCGGCATCACCTTCCTCCTCACGCGCAACCTCGTGCGGGGGAAGTACGGACGCGCGTTCGCCATCGTGAAGGAGAACGAGGCGGTCGCGGCATCCATGGGCATATCGCCCTACAAGTACAAGGTGCTCGCCTTCACCATCGCCGCCCTCATCGGCGGGGTGAGCGGGTTCCTCTACATGGTCGTGATCCAATACACCTCGCCCGAGACGCTGAGCTTCGGTCACTCGATCGAGCTCGTCATCTCGATGGTCGTCGGTGGCGCGGGAAGCATCGTCGGGTCGATCCTCGGCGGTGCCTACTACGTCCTGGTCCCGCAGCTGACGAACATCATCGACCCGAACCTGACCGCGATGCTGCAGGGCGCCATCCTGCTGCTCGTGCTGTTCCTCCTCCCCGGCGGGCTCGTCTCGCTTCCCCGGGTCATCCGGCGGCTCATCCGCCGCGGTGATCGGGGTGGAGGGCCCGGCACGCGGTCCCAGGCGGCGACGCCGCAGCCGGTCGCCGCATCCCACCCATCCACCGAGAGAGAGCAAGACACATGAGCGAGTTCCACACGAAGACGTGGGGACGCCGGGCGCGGGTGACGACCGTCGTCGCCGGCATCGGCATCCTCGCCCTGGTGGCCACGGGCTGCGCCCGCGGCGCGAACACCGGGGACGGCGACGCCTCGGGCGACGCCGTCGCATCGAGCCCCGGCATCACCGACGACAGCATCACGCTCGGCATCACCACTCCGCTGTCGGGTCCGACCGCCGGTCCCGGCACCTGCACGGTGGCGGGCCTCGAGGCGTACTTCGGTGCCGCCAACGCCGCGGGCGGCATCGAGTTCGGTGACGGCAACACCCGCACCGTCGAGATCCAGGCCCTGGATGACGCCTACGACCCGCAGCAGGCCGCGGCGAACTTCGAGCAGCTGAAGGACAGCGTGTTCGCCATGACCTCGGGTCTCGGCACACCGACGAACCGTGCATGGCGCGAGGCGGCCATCGACGATGAGGTGCCCCAGGTGCTCATCATGACCGGCGACCCGCTGTTCTCCAACACCCAGGAGAGCCCCTGGCAGCTCGGATTCGTGCCGATCTACCAGAACGAGGGTGCCGCCTTCGGTGAACTGCTGGCCGCGTCGGGTGAAGACCACAAGGTCGCGATCCTGGCGCAGAACGACGACTACGGCGAGGGCTACGTCGAGGGCTTCAAAGAAGCCATCGAGGGCGCCGACAACGTCGAGATCGTCGAGGAGCTCACCTACGAGGCCACCGACACCTCGGTCGACGCGCAGCTGACCGAGCTCGCCGCCTCCGGCGCCGACGTCTTCTTCAACGCGATGTCGATCACCCCGCTGGTGATCTCCTCGCTGCAGAAGGCGCAGGAGCTCGGTTGGCTCCCGTCGTGGTTCCTGCCCTCGAACACCTCCAGCCCCACCGCGATCCTCGAGCCGGGCGGGGCGACGGCCTTCCCGGGGGTGTACTCGGTGTCCTTCGCCAAGGCGCCCGCGAGCCCCGCGTACGCCGAGGACGAGGATGTGCAGAACTTCCTCACCAACCTCGCCGAGTACGCCGACTACCCCGACATGCCGGCGTTCCCCCACTGCATGTGGAGCTACATGATCGGCGGCACGCTCGAGCAGGTGTTCGCCGAGATGACCGAGCCGACCCGCGAGAACTTCATGGAGGCGCTGCGGACGGTCTCCGATTATCAGGCGCCGCTCATGCTCGAGGGCACGGCCGTCGACACGACCGAAGACGGCCAGCCCGCCGTCTCCAGCGTCGTGGTGCAGAAGTACAACGGCCGCGGCTACGACACGGTGGAGGCGTTCGAGTAACCCGCGATCCCTTCGAGAGGCGCGTCGTCCCCACGGGTCGGCGCGCCTCCTCGTGCGCCCCGCGTTCCGCGAGGTGCGCGATCCGTCACAGAATGCGGCTCGCTCCGCCCGAAGGCCGCAGTTTCTGACGGGTCGTGCGCGTTCTGACGGGTCGTGCGGGGCGGGGTGGGGGCGGTGGCGGAGGCGGGCTGTCAGCCGAGCGCGCGCAGGACTCCGACGATGCCGTTCAGGTGAGCCCGGGTGGCGGCCTCGGCCGCGTCGGGGTCGCGGGCGAGCACGGCGTCGATGATCGCGATGTGCTCCGGGGCCGACTGCGAAGCCCGCCCGGGGTGGAAGGCCAGGCGGAACTGGTGCCTGGCCGACTGGGCACGCAGGCGCTCGAGCAGCTGCGTCGCCGTCACGTGGCCGCTCTCCTCGCGGAGGCACCGGTCCATCTCCTGGTTCAGTCGCGCGTACTCCATGAGGTTGCCGGTGGCGATGGCCTCCTCGATGCCGTCGCGGATGGCGCGGAGGTCGGCCTCGCCCTGGGCGGTGAGGTTCTCGGCGGCCTTCCGGGCGCAGAGGGATTCCAGGCCCACCCGCACCTCGACGATCTCGACGGCTTCGTCGACACTGATGGCGCGCACACGGGCGCCCCGGTTGGGCAGCCGCTCCACAAGCCCCTCGCCGGCGAGGTTCAGCAGCGCGTTGCGCACCGACGCCCGCGACGCCTCGAAGCGTTCGCTGAGGTCGGCCTCGATGAGCCGCTGGTGCGGTGCGAACTCGGCGTTGAGGATCGCGTCGCGGATGCGCTGGGTGAGGTCCGGACGCGCGGGCGCGTCATTCAGAACGTCCGTGTCGGTCATCCGCTCCACCTCTCCATCGACGTCGACCGGGCGTGCGGCCATCGCCGAGGACGAGGATCGCCGAGCACGCTCCGAGCGTACTCCGAATCGGTGATTGACGACGAGATCGCCGCGGATTCTGTCGCCAATCGACGGCGGGGAGGAGAAGAGTGCGACGTCAGCCCACCCGGTCGACGAGGTCGAGCCCGCGACGGGCCCACTCGATCTCGCCGCGAGCCCGCTCCACGAGACCCTCGTAGGCGAAGCGCTTGTACGCGATCGTACGCTCGCGGTCCTCCTCGGCGGTGACGGCGAGGCGCCGGACGAGCATCGGGTTGCTCAGGGCGTCGATGCGCGCCAGCTCCCCCTCCCACTGCGCCAGTTCGGCCGACCAGGCCGTGATGTGACGCTCGAGGAAGTGCCGCGCGGCGTCGGGGGTCGTGGTCTCGAGGTAGGCGGCCCGCAGATGCGCGGGGTCGCGCACGCGCTGGTAGTCCAGCGGTGAGGTCATCCAGTCCAGGAACGCCCGATCACCGGCATCCGTCACGTGATAGAGCCGCCGGCGGCCGCGCTCGCCGCGCGTCTGCTCCTCCGCCTCGACGAGTCCCTCCTGTTCCATCTTGCGCAGCTCGGGATAGATCTGCGAGTCGGGCGCGTGCCAGACATGGCCGACCGAGAGGGAGAACTGCTTCTGCAGGTCGTAGCCCGACAGTGCGCCGACGCGGAGGATCGCCAGCAGGGCGTATCGCAGACTCATGGGCCTCCTTGCCGAAGCATCGGGGTGAGATTAGCAAAGGGGCCCGGGCGAGAAGTGCCCGAGCCCCTTCGCCTTCGCGTTCAGTCGTTCTTGTAGCCGGTGCGCCATCCGCCCTGGTAGGTCTGGCGGGCGACCGTGGAGTACGGCACCGGAGAGACCACGACGCGCACCTCGGTCTGCTCGTGCGGCTCGACCGACGCCTTAGACGAGCCGCCGTTCGGCTCGCCCCAGACGACCTTGAGCTCGGTGCCCTCGGGAACGTCGGGGTCGACGGTTCCGAGCGACAGACCGCGCTTCTCGTTGGCGCTGTAGCCGGTGAACATCGAGAACCCGACGACCGTGCCGTCGGCGTCGACGACGGAGTCGTAATTCGCCGAGCCGTAGTTGGCCAGGGGCAGGTCGAAGAACTTGTAGCTCGGGCCGTCGACATCCAGGAGCGACGACCACACCCGGCCGAGGTCCTCGGCGTTCCAGGCGAGCGTGACCTTCTTGCGCTGGGTGGCGGGGTCGATCTTCTCGAGGGCGTCGCGGCCGATGAAGTCGTGGTCGAACTTCACGAACGAGCCGTAGCCGAGCTCCCACGGGGTGAGGTAGTAGTCCTCGATGTTGTCGGACACGAACGATCCGGCGAGCGTTCCGGTCGCCTCGTAGCTGTCGACGCCGAGCCACTCGCGGTACGCGCGCTCTTCTTCGCCGGTGTAGATGGCGGGGAGGGGCGAGGGGATCCAGCCCGACTCCAGCGTGTTCGACGGGTAGGCCCGCGAGCCCACCGGCACGAGGCCGAACTCGGCGCCGGCCTCGACGATGATGTCGCGGACGCGGTGGTGGTCGGCGTAGGGGCCCCAGATCTCCAGGCCCGGAGCGCCGGCCATGCCGTGACGGAGGGTGCGGACGTTCATGCCCTCGATGTTCATCGTCGACATGGCGAAGAATCGCAGCTGCTCGAGCGGTCCGCCGTTGAGCTTCTCGATGACCTTCCAGGCGGCGGGGCCCTGGATCTGGAAGCGGTAGTAGCGCCGCGAGACCGCGTCGCCGTAGGGACGCGAGGGGGAGCGGCGGTCGACCTCGATCTCGAGGTTCTTATAGCCGCCGGTCTCACCGTGGAACATCAGCCAGTTCGATGCGGGCGCGCGCCCGACGTAGACGTACTGGTCCTCCTCCTCGTGGAAGAGGATGCCGTCGCCGATGACGTGACCAGACGCGGTGGTCGGCACGTACTGCTTCGCGCGGTTGACGGGGAAGACCTCCACCGAGTTGATCGCGGTGTCGCGGATCAGGTTGATCGCGTCGGAGCCGCGGAGGAACACATTGTCCATGTGGTGCGACTGGTCGTACAGGACGGCGGTGTCGCGCCAGGCCTTCTGCTCCTTGATCCAGTTCTGGAAGTCGGCGGGGACGACGGGGTAGATGTAGGACCCGATCTGGGAGTTGCGGAGCAACTCGACCGGGCTTCCCTTCTCGTCGAGCAGGGCTTGCAGATTGTCTGCCATGGGTGGAACCTCTCTGTTCGGTGGTTATGGTCGGTCGCTGAAGACGATCGTGTGATTGCCGTGACGGATGACGCGGTCTTCGGCATGCCACTGCACGGCACGAGACAGCACGGCCCGCTCGACGTAGGCGCCACGGGCCTGGAGGTCGGCCGCCGTCATCCGGTGGTCGACGCGCGCGACGTCCTGCTCGATGATCGGCCCCTCGTCGAGGTCGGCGGTGACGTAGTGGCTCGTCGCCCCGATGAGCTTCACGCCCCGCTCCTTGGCCTTCTTGTACGGCGCCGCGCCGATGAAGGCGGGGAGGAAGGAGTGGTGGATGTTGATGACCGGCACGCCGATCTTCGCGAGGAACTCCTCGGAGAGGATCTGCATGTACCGCGCCAGCACGACGAAGTCGACGTTGCCGTCCAGGAGCTTGAGGATCTCCGCCTCGGCGGCGGACTTGTCGGGCCCCTGCGAGTGCACGTGCACGAACGGGATGCCGAACGAGCGGACGTCCTCAGCGGTGTTGGTGTGGTTGGAGATGACCATCGGGATGGTCACGGGAAGCTCGCCGCGGCGGTGGCGCCACAGCAGCTCGAGCAGGCAGTGGTCGCTCGTCGAGGCGAGGATCGCCATGCGCTTGGGCACCGACTGATCGGTGAGCACCCAGGTCATGCCGAGCGGTGCGAGCGTCTTCTCGAGGTCGGCCTCGATGGCGGGCATGGTCGCGGTGAGGTCGGGGCGGTGGAAGACCACGCGCTGGAAGAACTCCCCGCCCTCAGGGTTGTCGGAGTACTGGTCGAGCGTGACGATGTTCCCGTGATTGCGGGCGATCAGCGACGACACGGCCGCGACGATCCCGGGCTGGTCGGGGCCGTGGACGATCAGGCAGGCGTGGTCGCGCCGGGAATCGGTGTGCAGCGTCATGCGGAACTCCTCAGGATTGCGGGGCGCGGAAATCGCGCACCCACTCCGAGGTCGCGCGCAGGCCGCCGAATGTGTAGAAGTGCAGTCTGACACTCCCGAGGGTGCCGTCCTGGGCGAGCAGGTCGGCGAGGTCGGTGACGAAGCGGTCGGGGCCCGCGGTGCCCATCAGGTTGGTCAACGAGAACCCGTACTTCTTGACGATCATCGCGTTCGCGCCGATCCCGAAGCGGCGGGCGAAGCCCAGCAGGCGCTTAATGCCCGCGGGACCGGGCGTGCCGATCCGGATCTCGGCGGTGATGCCGCGTCGGCGGACCTCCTGGATCCATGCCATGACGGGGTCGGTGTCGAAGGCGAACTGCGTGAGGATGACCGCGTCGAGGCCCTGCTTGGTGAGAGCGGCGATCTTGTCTTCGAGGTGGCGCCACAGGATGTCGTCGGCGATGTCGGGGTGACCCTCGGGGTACCCCGCGATGCTGACCTCCTTGACGCCGTACTGCTGCAGGATGCCGGAGCGGATCACCGAGAGCGAGTCCTCATAGGGGCCCTCGGGCTCGGCCGGGTCACCGCCGACGGAGAAGACGTGCTCGCTGGCGCCGACCTCCTGGAGGCGGGCGAGGAACTCCTGGAGCTGCTCTGCGGACGTCAGGCGCCGCGCGGAGATGTGCGGGACGGGGATGAATCCGGCCTCCTTCACCGCCTTCGACGCGGCCACCCGCATCTCGAGGTCTTCGTTGCCGAGGAACGTCACGTTCACCTTTGTGCCGGCGGGGATCGAGTCCTGCGCCTCCTGCAGACCCGGGATGTCCTTCCCGGTCATCTCCAGCGAGTAATCCTGAACGAGCGCGCGAGCGGCGGCGGAATGTTCGGAGGTGGTGCGTGCCACGTCGAGGTCCTTTCCTCTGCGATGAGCATCGGTGCTCTGGAGGCCACAATAACTATCAGCATAGGTAATGGCAAGAGGCATCCGGTGGGGGCAGATTCAACAATTCAGTGACGCTCGTCACAAAAGTCTTGACAAGCGGATGCCACCTGCCGGACCATGAAGGCGTCAGGCCACGAGGATGTGACGACCCGACGCCGCACCGACGTCACGCCTCGAGGACCGGCTCCACTCCGACACCAACGAGAGGCCCGTCAATGAAGAAGAGGCTCGCCGCGCTCGGCCTGATGGCCGCAGCCGCACTCGCCCTCGCCGGTTGCACCGACTCCGCAGCCGGCCCCACCGCCGACCCCAGTGACAGCGCCGATGCCGGCGGCGGGACGACCGAAGAGGTTCGCGACGTCCGCGTGGCTGCGCTCCCGATCGCGGAGTCCGGGGCCCTGTGGGCCGCGATCGACGAGGGGATCTTCGAGGAGTACGGGCTGAACGTCGAAGTCGTGCCCGCGCAGGGCGGCGCCCAGGCGATCCCCGCCCTGCTGAGCGGCGACATCGACTTCGCGATCGGTCAGCCCTTCGGCCCCATCCGCGCCGATCTCCAGGACCTCGGCGTCGTCGTCTTCAGCAACTACGCCTCGTCCCTCGCCGACGGCGAGGATGTCAACTCCGTCGTCGCCCTGGGCGACTCCGGCATCGCCGGCCCCGCCGACCTCGCCGGCAAGCGCGTCTCGGTCAACAGCCTCGGCGCCGCGGGCGACCTCACGATCCGCAAGGCGGTCGACGACGCCGGCGGCGACTCCTCGACGATCGAATTCGTCGAGGTCGCCTTCCCCGATGCACAGGCCCAGCTCGAGGCCGGCAACATCGACGCCGCGTGGGTTCCCGACCCGTTCCGGGGCATCATCGTCGGTGCCGGCGGCGTCGACGTCGTCTCGCCCTACCAGGCGACGATCCCGGGCCTGACGGTGCTGACGAACTTCACCACCCAGGCGAAGATCGACGAAGACCCCGAGCTCGTGGCCGACTACGCAGCGGCGATGTCTGACGCGCTGGAATTCGCCTCGCAGAACGAGGACGCCGTCCGAGCCGCCATCGCCTCGAACCTCGAGATCCCCGAAGAAGCCGCCGCCGCGATCGTGCTGCCCGACTTCACCCCCGACCTCGGCAGCGCCGGGATCGAGGACCTCGCCGCCCTCGCGCTCGAGTACGACTACATCGACGCCGAGCCGGACTTCTCGCGGCTCATCCAGCAGCAGTAGTCCCGCGCGGAGCGGGCGGCCGCGTTCGCCGCGCGCCGCCCGCTTCCGCCGCCGAGAGGATTCCCCCGTGTCTGATTCCGTGGTGATGTCATCACCGAAGTCCACCGAGGCGCCGCGCCCGTCCCGTGAGGGGCCATCGAACCGCCTGCGATCGGCGCGCCGCGCCCGCGCGTTCCGCAAGGTCGCGCTCGGGGCGCTCGGCATCGCCGGGTTCCTCATCACGTGGCAGCTGATCCCGACGCTGGGGATCCTCGACGCGCGGTTCTTCCCGCCGCCCACCGAGGTGCTCGCCCGCCTGGCCACCGATGTCCGCGACCTCGAGTTCTGGCGGAACGTCGGGCGCACCATGACGGCGTGGGGCATCGGTCTCGCGATCGCGACGGTGCTCGCGGTCATCCTCGGCACCGTCATCGGGCTCGTGCCGTTCCTTCGGAAGGCGACCCACACGACGGTGGAGTTCCTCCGCCCGATCCCGTCGGTGGCGCTCATCCCCCTGGCGATCCTGATGTTCGGCATCCAGCTGCAGGCGGCGCTCGTCATCATCGTCTTCGCCAGCTTCTGGCAGATCTTCGTCCAGGTGCTCTACGGCGTCGCCGACGTCGACGCCGTCGCCCGCGACACCGCCAAGAGCTTCGGACTGCCGCGCGCGCAGCGCATCCGCTACCTCGTCCTGCCCACCGCGCTGCCGTACCTCATGACCGGGCTCCGCCTCGGCGCGACGGTGGCGCTGATCCTCGCCGTCACCGCCGAGATGACGATCGGCAACCCGGGCCTCGGCAGCGCCATCGTGCTGGCCCAGTCGGCCGGCGACTACGTCCGCGTCTACGCCCTGGTCATCGTCACCGGGCTCCTCGGCCTCGTGGTCAACCTCGTCTTCCGCCTCATCGAGCGGCGGTCGCTCGCGTGGCATCAGTCGGTGCGGGGGGAGGAAGTGCTGTGACCCTCTACACCAGCACCGTGGTCACGCCGCGGCCCCGCTCGCGGCGGTGGGCGAGCGTCGGCTCGGGCATCGGGTACGCCCTCGGTTTCCCCCTCCTTCTCCTCATCCTGTGGGGGATCTGGTCGTCCTTCTCGACGACCCCGTTCTTCCCGAGCCCCCTCGTCATCGCCGAGGCGTTCGTGGAGACCTGGGTGGGTCCGGCGTTCTTCACCGATGTGCTCCCGAGCCTCGGACGCCTGGTCGTCGGAGCGGCGCTGTCGATCCTCATCGGCGTCGTCGCCGGACTGGTCATCGGGCTCACCCGGTGGCTCAGCGAGCTGCTCGAGCCGATCCTGGAGTTCTTCCGTGCCATCCCGCCGCCCGTGCTCATCCCGATCATCGCGGTGCTCCTCGGCCCCACCGACTCGATGAAGATCGTCGTCATCGTCGCCGGGTCGCTCTGGCCGGTGCTGCTGAACACCATCGACGGCGTGCGGGCGACAGACAGCGTGATGACCGAGACCGCCCGTTCGTTCGCACTGACGCCGGGCGAACGCATCCGCTATCTCGTCCTGCCCGCTGCGAGCCCGCGCATCATGACCGGGGTGCGGCAGGCGCTGTCGATCGCCCTGATCCTCATGGTCATCTCCGAGATGTTCTACTCGTCGTCGGGGCTCGGCTATCGGATCGTCTTCTTCCAGCGCAATTACCTCATCGCCGAGATGTGGAGCGGCATCGTGCTGCTCGGACTCATCGGGGTGCTGCTCGCCACGGTCTTCGGTTTCGTCGAGCGGCGGGTGCTGCGCTGGTACCACGGAATCAAGGAGGTGGAGCGTGCCTGAGACGCTCGCGAACACGGACGCGCTGCTCGAGGTCCAGAACCTCAAGAAGGTCTACGAGTCGGCGACCGGCAACGTCGAGGCGATCGGCGACATCAGTTTCCGGATGAAGGCCGGAGAGCTGGTCTGCATCGTCGGCCCGTCGGGCTGCGGCAAGACGACCCTGCTGAAGTGCATCGCAGGGCTCCTGCGCCCCACGGCCGGCTCGGTCGAGCTGGACGGTCAGGCGGTGACCGCCCCGCCGGAGCGCATGGCGCTGGTCTTCCAGGAGTACGGCCGGTCGCTGTACCCGTGGTTGACAGTGCGCGGGAACGTCGAGCTGCCGTTGAAGCACAAGCGGATGTCGCGGGCCGATCGCGATCGCCTCGTCGACGACGCTCTGAAGGCCGTCGGCCTCGATCACGCCGACAAGAGCTACCCCTGGCAGCTGTCGGGCGGGATGCAGCAGCGCGTCGCCATCGCCCGAGCCGTCGCCTATCAGCCCGAGGTGCTGATCATGGACGAGCCCTTCGCCGCCGTCGACGCTCAGACCCGTGCCGACCTCGAGGATCTCGTGCGCACGCTCCACCGCGAGCGCGGGATGTCGATCCTCTTCGTCACGCACGACATCGACGAGTCGGTGTACCTCGGCGAGCGCGTCGTGGTGCTTTCGAAGTCGCCCACCTGGGTGCAGGAGGATCTGGCGATCGACCTGCCGCCGGCGCGCGACCAGATCACGACGCGGGCGATGCCCCGGTTCACCGAGCTCCGGACGCACGTGTACGAGCAGATCCAGCGCGCCAAGCGCGGCGAGGCCGTGAGGCCGGGCGCGGTGGCGTGACCTCCCTCGTCCTCCGGTCGGCGTCGCCCGACCGCACCCTCCTCACGCGCAAGCCGCGCCAGCTGCTGCTGGCGTTCTTCGGTGAGTACGTCTGCGACCGTTATTTCGAGCCGCTGCGGGCGAGCGTGCTGCTGAGCGTGCTGGAGGGGGCGGGGGTCGCGGGCCCCGCGGTGCGGACGAACCTCGACCGGATGGTCTACAGCGGCCTCGTCGAGCGCCGGCGGCTCGGCCGCGAGATCGGCTTCGTCCTCACCGCGCACGGCAGCGACGTGCTGCGCGAGGCCTCGCACCGCGTGCACAGCCCCAGCCCGTTCGCGCGGGAGGGGGAGGGGTGGACGCTGGTGACCTTCAGCGTCCCCGAGCATCAGCGCACGCTCCGCCATCGCCTACGCGCGGCCCTCACCTGGTCGGGATTCGCACCGCTGCGCGACGGCCTGTGGATCGCCCCGGGGGAGGTCGACCTCGCTGCGGCGCTCGCCGCCATCATCCCGGATCTGAAGCCCGGCTCGGTGACGGCGTTCGCCGCGAGCCAGCTCGAGGGCTTCCCGATGGGGGAGGCGGTGCGCACCGCGTGGGACATCGCATCGATCCGGCGCGCGCACCACGAGTTCCTGTCGCAGTGGGACGACGACGTCGACCCGGATGCTCCCGGAGCACTCGCCACCCGCATCCTGCTCGTGGCCGACTGGCTCGCTCTCCTGCGCGCCGACCCGGCGCTGCCGGCGCAGTACATGGACGACGACTGGCCGGCGGAGCGCTCGCTGGAGCTGTTCACGCGCCGCCACCGCGAGCTGGCCTTCCCCGCGGTGCGGGAGTTCGCAGCGCTCGTCGGGTGATCGTCGAGGCGGGGGTCAGGTCTCGCTGGTGCGCGTGAACGTGACGTGGACGACACCGCTCGCGGACACCTCCGACGCCACCTCGTAGTCGCGGTCGAGGCCCCGCAGCTCGTCCCAGAGGCGGATGCCCTTGTCGAGGATGATCGGGGCGATACCGACGTGGAGCACATCGACGAGTCCCGCGCGGAGGTACTCGCGGGCCATCGTCGGTCCGCCGCCGATACGGACGTCCCTGTCGCCCGCCGCCTCGCGGGCCAGGGCCAGAGCCTCGGTCGGCGAAGCCTCGATGAAGGTGAACGTGGTGCCGCCCTGCATCTGCAGGGGTGGGCGAGGAGTGTGGGTGAGGACGAACACGGGGGTGTGGAAGGGCGGGTCCTCGCCCCACCAGCCGCGCCAGTCCGGGTCATCCGGGTGGGCGTGCAGGCCGAACTTGCCGGCGCCCATGATCTCGGCGCCGATGCCGTCGAAGTAGCCTCGGGCGTAGGCGTCATCGAGCCCGGTCGTCCCCGCGCCGCTGGTGTCGTGGAGCACCTGCTCGCGGAAGGTGCGGGTCTGGGTGTAGGCCTCGACGAGCCGGCCCCAGTCTTCGCCGAACGGGTTGTCGGGGGTCTGGTCGGCCGTCGCGGCGATGCCGTCGAGGGAGATGTTGAGGTCCATGCGAACGCGACTCATGCGCCGACCCTGCCACGGCGGCGGAGGCGGGTTCAAGAGGAGCGTGACGGCGCGGGCGGCGGCGACGTCGTCCGCGACGTGGATTCAGCGTGCGGGCGTCCCCTCCCCGCCGAACCGCGCACGAAGCTCGGCCTTGCGCACTTTCCCCGACGCGGTGCGGGGGAGCTCGTCGACCATCACGACGTTCTTCGGGATCTTGTACCGCGCGATCCGCCCCTCGAGGTGGGCGCGGACGTCGTCGAGCGACACCTCTGTTCCCGGTGCCACGGTGACGATCGCCCACGGCACCTCGCCCCAGCGCTCGTCGGGCACGCCGATCACGGCGACTCCCGTCACGCCGGCGACGTCGCTGATGAGGTTCTCGACCTCGGCGGGGTAGATGTTCTCACCCCCCGAGATGATCATGTCCTTCAGCCGATCGGCGATGAAGAGGTATCCGTCGGCGTCGAGGTAGCCGAGGTCGCCGGAGCGGAACCAGCCGTCGGCGGTGAACGCTGCGGCGGTGGCATCCGGCAGGTTCAGGTAGCCCGCGAAGACGTTCGGTCCTGAGATCTCGATCTCACCCACGGTGCCGCGCGGCACCATCGCCCCCGACTCGTCGGCGATCCGCACCTCGGTGAAGAAGTGCGGCAGCCCCACGCTCCCCTGCTTCTCGCGTGTCTTCTCGGGCGAGAGCGAGGTCGCCCCCGGCGAGGTCTCGGTCATGCCGTACCCCTGCGAGAACGACATCCCGCGCTCTTCGTAAGCATTGAGGATGCGGGTGGGAACGGCCGAGCCGCCACAGGTGAGCTTTCGCAGGCTCGACAGATCGGTGCCGGCCCAATCGCGATGATCGGCCATCAGCTGATAGGTGGTGGGGACACCGCTCAGCATCGTCACCCGGTGCTGCGCGATGAGGGCGAGCGCCCGGCCCGGATCGAAGCCCTTCTCGAGCACCAGCGTGCCGCCCTTGAGGAACACCGGCAACGCACCCATCCCGAGCGACGCGACGTGGAAGAGCGGCGAGATCATCAGCGCGATGTCGGTCGAGACCACGTCGTAGTCGATGATGCAGTTCAGCGCCACCCACGTGAGGTTGCCGTGGGTGAGCACCGCGCCCTTGGCCTTCCCCGTCGTGCCGGAGGTGTAGATGATCGCCACCGGGTGATCGGGCGCCACGTCGTCGGGGCCCACCTTCTCGTCGGCGTGGCCGCCGGATGCGCCCCGGATGAGCAGATCCAAGCCCGGATGCTGCGCGTCACCCTCGCCGGTCGGGATGACGTCTGAGATGCGGGCCTGCTCGATCCCCGGCTGCGCGCGCTCGCGGAGCGCCGGGTCGACGATCACCACACGCGCTCCCGAATCGGCCAGCACATGGGCGACCTCGGGCGGGGCGAGCCGGGTGTTCACCGGCACGAACACGGCACCCAGCTGCGCCGCGGCGAACATCACCTCGAGGAACTCGGGGCAGTTCTCACCGATGTAGGCCACCGCGTCGCCGCGACCGAGCCCGCGATGACGGAGCACCGACGAGATGCGGTCGACCTGATCGGCGAACTGCCGGTAGGTCACCTGCACATCTCCGGCGACGATCGCCACCTTGTCGGGGCTCTTGCGGCGACGCGTCGCCGCCCACGCCCCGATGCCGTGGTTGTGCATGCACTTCTCCTTCGAAGTCGGATGCCGGGACTCGCCGCCGGACGGCGCTCAGGCGTAGAAGCGGTACAGGCCCCGCGCGACGACGGCGGGCTTCTCGGCGCCGTCGATCTCGATCGTCTGGTCGACGGCGAACTGGTAGCCGCCCCGCACCTCGGTGACCTCGGCGATGACGGCGGTCATGCGCACGCGCGCGCCGACCTTCACCGGCGAGACGAAGCGCACCTTGTCGAGGCCGTAGTTGACGCGGGTGCTGACGCCGGTCACGTCGAACAGCTCCGACCAGAACTTCACCGTCAGCGACAGCGAGAGGAAGCCGTGCGCGATCGGCGCGCCGAACGGGCCCTCCGCGGCGCGGGCGGGGTCGACGTGGATCCACTGGTGGTCGTCGGTGGCGTCGGCGAAGAGATTCACCCGGTCCTGGGTGACCTCGAGCCAGTCGGTGTAGCCGAGGTCGGTGCCGGCCAGGCCCGCGACGTCGTCGTAGCTGACGGTGGTGGTCATGGGATGTCTCCTTCGGTGGATGGATCAGGTGAAGGCCGAGGTGCCGGTAAGTGCGCGCCCGACGATGAGGGCGTTGATCTCGTGCGTGCCCTCGTAGGAGTACACGGCCTCGGCATCGGTGAAGAACCGCGCGACGTCGTGTGCGAGCAGGATGCCGTTGCCGCCGAGCACCTCGCGGCCGAGGGCGGCGGTCTCGCGTGCCAGGCGCGCGGTCTGCATCTTCGCCAGCGCCGAGTTCTCGTCGGCGAAGACGCCCGAGGCGTCCTGGTGGAGCGACAGCTCCACGACGAGGGAGAGGGAGGCGACGGCGTTGCCGAGCATGCGGGCGAGCTTGTCCTGCACGAGCTGGAATCCGCCGAGCGGCCGATCGAACTGGCGCCGCTCCCGCGTGTAGCGGACGGCGGCGTCGAGCGCGCCGGCCTGGAGGCCGGCGGCGATCCAGGCGACATCCGATCTCATGGCCCGAAGGATCCGGGCGACGTCGCGCCAGCCGTCGACGCGGTGGAGTCGATCGGTCTCTCCCACGCGCACGCCGTCGAGCGTGATGAGGGCGTTCTGCATCGGCCGGAGCGAGACCTTGCCGGTGATCGGGGCCATGCTGACCCCGGGCGCATCGGTCGGCACGAGGAAGGCTTTGACGGCGGCGTCGGCGACGTCGCGGGCGAAGACCACCAGGAGGTCGGATGCCGCGGCCCCGCCGATCCAGGTCTTCGCACCGTCGATCACCCAGGCGTCGCCGTCCCGGCGCGCGGTGGTCGACAGGCCCCCGGCGATGTCGGAGCCGTGGTCGGGCTCGGTGAGGGCGAACACGCCGGTGACGTCGAAGCTCCGCACGCGCGGATCGAGCTCCGCCGCCTGCTCGGGGGAGCCCCCGAGCGCCACGGCCGAGCGGAAGAGCCCCGACTGGGCGTTGTACAGGGTCGCGACCGACACGTCGGTGCGGGCGAGGACGTAGTTGCGGAAGCCGGAGAACATCGTCGAGCGCGCCTCGGCGGCATCCATCCCCGGCGGCTGCATGAGATCGAGCGGGATCAGCGCCTGCAGGATCGCCGCGGGCATCACCGCCCGCTCCCACGCGTCGGCGAGGAGCGGACGCACCTCGCGCTCGAGCGTCGACTGGAGGCGCGTGAGCGCTTCTCGCGCGGCCGGGCTCAGGTGCCGCGCGGCGATCGCGTACGGATCGAACCCGAACACCTCGTCCGCTTCGAGCGCGGGCATGTCAGCGTCCGAGGCCGAGCAGCCGCACGGCGTTGTCCTTCAGGATGCCGGGCATCACCTCGGGCTTGAGCGCCGTCTCGGCCACGTCGCGCTGCCAGCGATCGGGGGTGAGCAGGGGGAAGTCCGACCCGAACAGCACGCGCTTCTTCAGGTAGGAGTTCGCCGCGCGCACCAGCGAGTCGGGGAAGTACTTCGGGCTCCACCCCGACAGGTCGATCCAGGTGTTGTGCTTGTGGGTCGCCACCGACAGCGCCTCGTCCTGCCAGGGCACGGAGGGGTGGGCCATGATGATCTGCAGGTCGGGGAAGTCGGCGGCGACGGGGTCGAGGAGCATCGGGTTGGACAGGCCGAGGCGCATGCCGCGACCGCCCGGAAGACCCGCACCGATGCCGGTCTGGCCGGTGTGGAAGAGGGCGACGACACCGGCATCCTGCAGGATCGCGTAGAGCGGATAACAGCGCTCATCCGAGGGGTCGAACCCCTGCACCGTCGGGTGGAACTTGAACCCGCGCACCCCGGAGTCGTCGATGAGGGCGCGCATGCGGTCGGCGGCGTCGGAGCGGTGCGGATCGACCGAGCCGAACGGGATGAGGACGTCGTTGTGGCGGGCGGCGCCCGCGGCGACCTCGGCGCTGGAGATCGGCGGATGCCCGAGCGTGTGCTCGGCGTCGACGGTGAACACCACGGCGGCCGTCCTCCGTTCGCGGTAGTAGTCCGCGACGGAGTCGAGGTCGGGGCGGGGGCCGTCGGCCGAGAAGTACCGGGATGCGGCGGCGACGAGGTCGTCGGGCAGGGAGTGGTGTCCGTGCCCGTCGACCTCGATGTGCACGTGGACGTCGACGGCGGTGATCGCATCGACGTCGATCGCGGGCTCGTACCGGGTCATGGCTGCGTCGGAGTCATCGTGTCGCGCGGGTCAGCGCTGCAGATCCTCGGGAAGCGGCGGGAACGTCTCGCCGACCGTCTGCAGGTCGCCGACGGCGTCGCCGAAGCCCTCGATCAGCGCGTCATAGGTCCAGCCCCCCTCGCGGTAGGCGGTCGCGACAGCCTCGGGGTGCGACCACAGCTGCAGGCGGTCGCCGCCGATGCCGATCGCCTGGCCCGAGATGCCGGCTGCGGCGTCGGAGGCGAGGAAGGCGATGAGCCCCGCGACGTCGTCGGAGGTGCCGAATCCGAGGTCGTGGCGGAAGAACGCCGGCATCGACTCGCCCTTCTCCTCGGCCTCGACGGCGGCGGCGAAGTAGGGCACGGTCGCCGTCATTGCGGTCGCCGCGACCGGGATCACCGCGTTCGTGGTGATGCCGGCCTTCTTCAGCTCCAGCGCCCAGGTGCGCACCATCCCGACGATGCCGGCCTTGGCGGCGGCGTAGTTGGTCTGGCCGAAGTTGCCGCGCTGACCGGTGGGGGAGCCGATGCAGACGATCCGCCCCGCGATCTCGTTCGCACGCATGTAGGTCGCCGCGGCGCGGACGCAGGTGAAGGTGCCGCGGAGGTGCACATCGATGACGGTGTCGAAGTCGTCGTCGCTCATCTTCCACAGCACGGTGTCGCGAAGCACACCGGCGTTGGTGACGAGGATGTCGAGGCGCCCGAAGGTGTCGACGGCCGTCTGGACGAGCTGCTCAGCGGTCTCGGTCGGGCCGACCGGGGCGACCACGGCGACGGCGGATCCCCCGGCGTCGGTGATGGTCTTCACGGCCGCATCGGCGGTTGCGACGTCGACGTCGTTGATGACGACCGAGGCGCCCTGCCGCGCGAGTTCCTGGGCGTAGGCCAGGCCCAGGCCGCGGCCCGAACCGGTGACGACGGCGACTTTGCCTTCGAGTGACATGACAGCTCCTTCGGTCATCGCCCATTGAATCGGACGATGATTGAAGTTGTCAACTATTCAGGCGCGGGGCTGCCTCAGGAGTCGAACCCCATCCCGACCGCGTCGAGCGTACGCAGCAGGACGTTCCGCCGACCCTGGTTGTGGTCGGCGCGATCGAGTGACCACTTGGTGAGGGTGACCCCGAGGGCAGCCACCGGCTCGGGCAGGAAGGGGATGGGCTTGTCCTTGACCATCTTCAGCTCGGTGCGCTCGGTGGGCGTCCCGGCCAGCAGGTCGAGCATGACGTCGGCGGCGAACCGCGTGGCGCCGACCCCGAGTCCTGTGAAGCCGGCCGCATAGGCGACGGTGCCGCCACGAGCGACGCCGTAGAAGGCGCAGAACCGGGAACACGTGTCGATGGGGCCCGACCAGCGGTGGGAGAAGCGGAGCCCCTCGAGCTGCGGGAAGGTGGTGAAGAAGTGCGACGCCAGGGTGCGGTAGCTCGAGGCGCGCTCCTCGTAGGCGGGACGCACCTTGCGGCCGTAGTGGTAGATCGCGTCGTATCCGCCGAAGAGGATGCGGTCATCGCGCGTGAGCCGGTAGTAGTGGAACTGGTTGGCGAGGTCGGCGATGCCCTGGCGCCCCTCCCACCCGATGGCGGCCTTCTGCTGCGCGGTGAGCGGCTCGGTCATGAGGACGTAGTCGTAGACCGGCACCGTGTAGAGCCGCGTGCGGGTCAGCAGTGACGGGAAGACGTTCGTCGCGAGCGCCACCTTGGCGGCCCGGACGGCGCCGTCGGAGGTGCGGACGATCGGCCGGCTTCCGGCCTCGGAATCGATGTCGACCACCCGGGAGTGCTCGAAGATCTCCACCCCCGCCTCCACGGCCACCCGCGCGAGCTCGGCGGCGAGCTTGCCGGGGTGGACGAGCGCGGTCTCCTCGCGCTCCCAGGCGCCGGCGAGATAGGTGGGGGAGTCGACGAGGGCGCGGGTGGCCGCGGCATCCAGGAACCCCTCCTCCTCGGCCAGCCATTCGATCTGGTGGGGTTCGACGGCGACCGAGAGGGTGCCCGTGCGCTCGAACTCGGCATCCATGCCGTAGCGGGTGACGGTCTCGCCGATGGCATCGAGGTTCTCGCGCCCCAGTTCGTCGAGGCGGTCGATCTCGTCGGGCCAGCGGGTGGCGCCGTTGTCGTGGCCGTGGGTGAGGCTCGCCTCGCAGAAGCCGCCGTTGCGGCCGGAGGCCGCCCAGCCGACGGTACGGGCCTCGACGACGATCACCCGCCGTGCCGGATCGCGTTCCTTGGCGCGCAGCGCCGTCCACAGCCCCGCGTAGCCGGCGCCGACCACGACGAGGTCGGCGAGGTGCGTGCCGACCAGTCGCGGGTACGAGGGCGGGGTGATGTCGTCGAGCCAGAACACGCTGTGGCGGGTCGCGCTCAGCGCATGATCGATCACCGAGGCCGCGGGTGGGCGGCGTTCGAAGACGGTGGTGTGCATCGGGTCCTCCTCGAGCGTGGCGAAGGCCGCTCAGCACCACTGTGCACATCGGCGGCGCGATTCGCCAGTGCCGCGGGTCGAGTCGGGGGAACGTGTCCGGTCAGGAGGCGAACGCGAGACGGCGGAGGAGGGCCATGAGGATGCGGCGCTCGTCGGCGTCGAGGTCGCCGTGCACCGCTTCCTCCGCTCGGCGGGCGGTCTGCTGCGCGTCGCGGGCGAGCTCCTGACCGGCGACGGTGGCGACCACGGCGTTCGCGCGCCGGTCGTTGGGGTCGGCGCGGCGCTCGACGAGGCCCCGCTGCTCCAGCTGGTCGATGAGGGCCACTACCTGGCTGGGATCCAGGCGCAGGAAGTCGGCCAGCTCACGCTGCGACGGCGGCGGGGTGGCGCAGGCCGCCACGAGCACGGCGTACGAGCGGGCCTTCAGATCGTGGGCGGCGAGGGCGGCGTTACCGGCGCTCAACGATAGGGCGTTGGCCCGGGCGAGGAGGAAGCTGAGGTCGTCGCCGAGGACGGATGCCGCAAGCCCGGCGGTCGCGGTGGCATCGTCCGTTGTCGGCATGCCGCCGATCGTAGCGCCGAATCGTTGAGTTTCCCAACGATTCGTGCCGGGTTCACCCCCGCACGAATCGCGGGCGTCCCGCGAAGACGCCCACCACGCTCTGACCGACGAGGACGAGCAGCAGCAGAGCGAGCGGCCACAGCCACGACCCCGTCGCGGAGTACAGCGCGCCGAACACGATCGGTCCGGCTGCGGCGACGAGGTATCCGACCGACTGCGCCATCCCCGACAGCGCAGACGAGGCGACGTGGTCGCGGGCGCGCACCGCCATGAGCGTCAGCGACATGCCGAGCGACGCCCCCGACGACAGTCCGATGAGCACCACCCAGCCGGTGATGAGGTCGGGCGCGGCCATGAGCCCGACGGTGCCGACCACGGCGAGCACCGGCACGGCCGCCGGGGCCCAGCGCTCGAATCGGCCGCGCAGCAGCAGCGGGAGCACCAGGGCCCCGGCGGTGGAGAAGAGCTGGTAGAGCATCACGTCGACGCCCGCGGCGACTTCGCTCCGCCCCGTTGAGACCGAGATCGCGGCGAACCAGGTGACACTCATGTAGAACATCGCCGACTGCAGTCCCATGTAGGCCGCGACGAGCCAGGCGACCCGGTCGCGCCAGATCCCGGTGCTCCGCCGGGGCGGCCGCGCCGTGGCATCCGCGCCCTTCCGCCGCGATGCCGCGGCCCAGCCTGCGATCGCCGGGGGGATGAGCACGCCGCCGACGAGCACCAGTGCCCACCGCCAGCCGAGCTCGCCGCCGGCGGTCGACAGGTGTGACAGCGGCACGACGACACCCGACGCGAGGGCGCCGAAGCCGCCGAGGAGCGCGGTGTAGACCGCCATCATCAGCGGAACGCGGGCGGGGAAGTCGCGCTTGACCACCGCAGGCATGAGGACGTTCACGACGGCGAGCGCCATGCCGATGAGGGCCGTGCCGATCCACAGCAGAGCGACGGGACCCGGAAGCGATCGGACGACGGCGCCGGCGAGCAGCAGCCCGAGTGCCCCGAGGATCGCGCCGCCGAGGCCGAAGCGCCGCGCGACCTCGTGCGCGAGGGGCGAGAACAGCGCCCAGGCGGCGAGGGGCACCGCGGCGAGCACGCCCAGCGCGGCGATCGAGAGGCCGGTGTCGGCGCCGATCTGGTCGATCACCGGGCCGAGCGCGGTGATCGTCGGGCGCATGTTGGCCGCCACCAGGCACACCGCGACGACCAGGATGACGGTGAGCCGCGTCGTGCGCGATGTGCTGCCCGCCGTGGCCCGCGCCGGTGAGGTCATGAGCACCGAACCTAGCCCAGCCCCGCGCCCGGTCGGCCCCGCCGCTCACTCACCGGGACCGCGAGGGTGCACTCCCTCCCCGCGAAGGTGCACCGGCTCCCCGCGAGGGTGCACTCCCTCCCCGCGAGGGTGCACTCCCTCCCGCGCGAGCCTGGGCGGGATGCGGCCATCACCGCCGGATGCCGCGCGGCCCGGCGACGGCTCAGCCCGCCTGCGGCAGCGGCCAGCCGGTGTAGGCCTCCGCCAGGTAGGTCTTGCCCGCCTCGGACTCGACGACGGAGCGCAGTTCGCCGATCTGCCGCCGCCGGTCGAAGTCGCTGGCGTCGGGGGCGACGTGGAGCATGCTCGTCATCCACCACGAGAAGTGCTGAGCCTTCCAGATGCGGGCGAGCGCCGTCTCGGGGAAGGCCTCGAGGAGTCGCACGTCGTTCTCGAGCAGCAGCGCGCGCAGCGCCCGCTCGAGAACGATCACATCGGCGACGGCGAGGTTCATCCCCTTCGCCCCCGTCGGCGGCACGGTGTGGGCGGCGTCGCCGATGAGGGCGACCCGGCCTCGCAGCAGCTCGTGGGCGACGAAACTGCGGAACCGCAACACGTCGCGCTGAAAGATCGGACCCTGGTTCAGGGTCGTCCCGGGCACCCGCACCTGGAGCTCGTGCCAGAGCTGCTCCTCGCTGTAGGAGGCGGGGTCGACCTCGGGGTCGCACTGGAAGTACATCCGCTGCACGGTGGCGTTCCGCTGGCTGATCAGGGCGAAGCCGTCGGGGGAGTTGGAGTAGATCAGCTCCTCCGAGCTCGGCGATGCCTCGCAGAGGATTCCGAACCACGCGAACGGGTACTCGCGGAAGTAGCCGCCGGTCGCCGATCCGGTGACAGCGGGGCGCACCACGCTGCGGGAGCCGTCGGAGCCCACGACGAAGTCGGCTTCGATCTCGAGCCGCTGACCGTCGGCATCGACGGCGATGACGCGGGGATGATCCGTCTCGGCGTCTTCGACCCGCTCGGCGGTGACCCCGAGGCGCAGGTCCTGTCCTTCGGCGAGGCGCACCGCCACCAGGTCCTTCAGTACCTCGTGCTGCGGGTACAGCCACACCGCGCGGCCCGTGACCGACGGGAAGTCGATGCGGTGCCCATCGCCCTCGAAGCGCAGCTCGATTCCGTCGTGGCGGTTGCCGACGGTGCGCACCCGCGAGGACGCGCCGCTGGATTCGAGGATGTCGACGGTCCCCTGTTCGAGGATGCCCGCGCGGATGGTCGTCTCGATCTCCTCGCGCGTGCGCTGGTCGATGACCACCGACTCGATACCGGCCTTGGCGAGCAGGTGCGACAGCAGCAGGCCGGCGGGCCCGGCGCCCACGATCGCGACGCGGGTGCGGATGCGGGTCATGACGTCTCCTTCGACGGATGTCGGTGCACGGCGACGGATGTCGGTGCGCGGCGTTTTGGCGCCCGTGCGACCAGTGTGCCGGGCGCCGCTCGCGCAGCATCCGGCATCTCCCGTTCAATGAGAACTGGATCGCAACGCGCGCTCGACTCCCGCCGCCGCCGACCGCAGCTCGTCGAGCGCCCCGGCGGTGGGCGCGTCGCGGGGGAGGACGACCGAGAGCGCCGCGACGACCGGTCCCGTCCGGCCCTCGCGGATCGGCACGGCCACGCCCGTCGACACCGCCTCGACCGTGCCGGCGGCGACGACGAAGCGCTCGCGGCGGATCCGGGCGAGGAGGCGCCGGAGCTCCGCGGCATCCGTCACCGTCTCCGGAGCGAGGGCGGTCAGCGGGCTCGACAGCACGCGCTCCTGCACCGCCTGATCGGCGAAGGCGAGGAGCACGAGACCCGATGAGGAGGCGTGCAGCGGGAGCCGCCCCGCGACGCGGGTGATGTTTGCTCCCGCCTGCGGGTGGCTGAGGCGTTCGAGGAACAGCGCCTCGCCCTGCTCCAGCACGGCGAGCTGGGTGTGCTCGCGCACCCGCGCCTGCACCCTCTCCATGTGCGGGAGGGCGGCTTGGCGCAGGCGCAGAGCGAGCGACCCGCGTTCGGCGAGCTCCCACAGCCGCAGGCCCAGGCGCACCCGATGATCCTCGTCGCGCTCGAGCAGCCCCGCGGCGACGAGGTCGCCGACGAGACGGTGCGCGGTCGAGGGCGGAAGGCCCGCGCGGCGCCCGATCTCCGACGCCGTCTGCAGCGTGCGGTCGGCGTCGAAGGTCTCGAGCACCCGCACCAGGCGGTCCAGACCCGAGTCGCCGGAGGGCGAGTTGGCCATGGTGACACCATCTCACGGGCGCCCCCCTTCACGGCGTTCGCCCTCACTCGAGGTGGTCGTCGGCGGTCAGCTGCCGAAGGCCCCCGTCGTGAAGCACGAATTGGGCGCGGAGGTCGACGCCCTCCGCCCCGCACTCGGCGGCCATCGCCCCGGCCCACGCGCGCTCGTCGGTGGTGAATTCCCGTGAGCCCGGGCGCTCCCAGACGATCACCACCTGGGCGGCGTCGATCGCCGAGAGCATCCCTCGCATCCGTACCGCCAGCACCTCGGCGAAGGGGGCGACTCCGAGGTCGGTGGTCTCGAACTCTCCGTACGGATCGAGCGGGTAGTCGTCGCAGGGCATGATCGGACCGGTCAGACGCAGGTCGGCATCCAGGAACAGCAACCACATCTGCCGGGGGTTCAGTGCCCGGTCCAGGAGCAGTTCGAGCACCTCCTCCAGGTCGCTGTCGTGGCGGAGCACGCGGTCGTGGTCGAGGCGGGGATCCATCGTCGTCATGCCCCCACGCTGGCCGATCGGGTGATGCGCTCGAGGCCCGCCGCTGCATCTGGGGACAGCCCGCCTCGCCGGGGCGCCTGTGCAGGAGTGGTTGCGGGGACCGTAATGTCGGATGGGTGCGCGAAGATGCCGAACAGCGGGACGACCGAGCCCCCTCGGGGGAGGGCCTGCTCGATCGCGCGCTGCGCGTCTTCGGCGCCTTCACGGAGGATCAGCCGGCGCTCACGGCCGCCGAGCTCGGCTCCCGCGCGACCCTGTCGTCCTCCACCCTGCACCGGCTGCTCGCCCGCCTCGTCGATCAGGGTCTCCTCGTGCGGCTTCCCGACCGTCGCTACGCGATCGGGCCGCGGCTGTGGGAGCTCGGCGAACTCTCGCCCCTCGCCCTGAGGCTGCGCGAGACGGCCCTTCCGCACATGCTGCGCCTCTACGAGGCCACCGGCGAGAACGTGCATCTCGCCGTGCTCGACGGCCCGAACCCGGAAGGCTCGGCGGCGCTCTACGTCGGCCGGGTCACCGGGCGCCATTCGATCCCGACCCTCAGCCGTATGGGCGGCCGCGGGCCGCTGCACACCACCGGTGTCGGCAAGGCGCTGCTGATGACGAGGGATGACGCGTGGCTGGCGCGCTACTTCACCGCTCCGCTCGAGCGCGAGACCGTCCACTCGCTCACCGACGAGAACGCCCTGCGGGCCGACCTCTCCCGCGCTCGCGCGCGGGGCTTCGCCACGACGCGGGAGGAGATGACGCTCGGAAACGTGTCGGTCGCGGCGCCCCTCCCACGCCTCGACGGTCTGCCGCCCGCGGCGATCGGACTCGTCGTGCACCTCGAGCGCGCCGACGAGCGGCGCCTCGGTCCGCTGGTGATCCAGACCGCCCGCGAACTGGCCGACGACCTCCGCTGACTCCTCCCACTCACCGGGAGCCTCGACCGCTCCCGTGGCCGCGCGGTGTCACCCTGGACGCACCCGGACCCGTCGAAGGAGACCGCCGATGACACTCGCGGACCAGGCGCCCACGCCACCCGCCGCCCCCGAATCGCTGCTTGCGACCCCGGTGCAGGTGAGCCAAGCCGAGATCACCCAGGAGATCCGCGATCTCCACGCCGAGTACGACCGGCGCGAGGCCGCAGGCGAGGTGCTTCCCGCCACGATGTGGGATTTTCCGCCCTACCGTTCGAGCATCCTGCGTCATCCGACGAAGAACCCCAAGCTCGTCGACCCCGAGACGATCGAGCTGCTCTCCCCGGCGTTCGGCCAGCGTGACGTGGCCGCGATCGAGTCCGACCTCACGCTGCAGCACTCGGGCGAGCCGATGGGGGAGCGCATCACCGTCCGCGGTCGCCTGCTGGACTCGTGGGGTCGCCCGATCGCGAATCAGCTGATCGAGATCTGGCAGGCCAATGCCGCCGGGCGATACATCCACCAGCGCGACCAGCACCCGGCCCCGCTCGACCCGAACTTCACCGGTGCCGGACGCACGGTGACGAACGATGAGGGCGAGTACCTCTTCACCACGATCAAGCCCGGGCCCTACCCCTGGAAGAACCACACCAACGCCTGGCGCCCGGCGCACATCCACTTCTCGGTGTTCGGCAGCGCGTTCACGCAGCGCATCGTCACCCAGATGTACTTCCCGGGCGACCCCCTGTTCGCCCTCGATCCGATCTACAACACCATCCGCCGCCAGCGCGACCGCGATGCCCTGATCAGCATCTACGACCACGACCTCACCGTGCCGGAGTTCTCGATGGGCTACCGATTCGACATCGTCGTGGACGGCCCCGACGCCACCTGGTTCGAGCACGAGGAAGAGCACTGATGCCCCGCCCCACCGGTCCGAAGACCCTCACCCCGTCCGCCGGCCAGACGGTCGGTCCGTTCTTCCACTACGGCGTGACCTACGACGCCATGCATCAGGTGGTCTTCCCGCACTCGCCGGGGGCGATCGTGCTGTCGGGCACCGTCACCGACGGCGCGGGCGCGCCGATCCCCGACGCGCTCGTCGAGGTCTGGTCGGCCGACAGCGACGGCACCGTCTCGCGCGCCCGCGGCGCGCTCCGCCGCGACGGCCACACCTTCACCGGGTACGGCCGTTCGGCGACGACCGACGACGGCCACTACGAGTTCTGGACGCGCAATCCGGGGGCCGAGGCAGGCAAGGCACCGTTGTTCGCGGTGATCGTCTACGCCCGGGGCCTGCCGAACAAACTGCACACCCGCATCTACCTGCCCGATGACGAAGCGCTCCTCGCCGCCGACCCGCTGCTGTCGTCACTCGACGCCGACGAGCGCGCTACGCTCATCGCGACGCGCACCCCCGACGGCCATCTGCGTCACGACATCCGGCTGCAGGGAGAGAAGGAGACCGTGTTCCTTGCCTTCCCCGACGCCCCCGCCTGACACGTCTGACGACTCCGGAGTGATCGACGTCGGCCTGCTGAGCCCCGTGTCCGTCGGTCACGACGCCGGGGTCTCGGATGCCGCCGTGCTCGACGCCCTCGTGACGGCCGAGGTCGCCCTCACCCGCGCCTATGCCCGGGTGGGCGCGGCGCCCAAAAGCGCCGTCGCCGAGGTGGCGTCGATCTTCGGCTGGCAGGACGAGCAGAGCGGATGCCGCGGCCACGGCGTCGCGCTCGGTGAGCTCGTCGCGGCATCGGTCGCCGGCGGGAACCCCGTCATCCCGCTCGTCGGCGCGCTGAGATCGCGGGTCTCGGCCGGGGCGGCGGTGTGGATCCACCGCGGGGCGACGAGCCAGGACATCCTCGATACCGCACTCGTCCTCGTCGCGCGAGACGCCGCCGCCGAGGTCGCCCGCTCCCTCGCGGCGACCTCGCGGTCCCTCGCGCATCTGGCACGTGCGCACCGTGATGAGGTCGCCGCCGCCCGCACGCTCACCCAGCACGCCGTTCCGACGACGGTCGGCGCCCGCGTCGCGGGCTGGCTGCGTGGGGTCGACCGCGCCCGGGCGCGGCTCGACGACGCGCGCGCCGCGCTTCCGGTCCAGCTCGGCGGCGCAGCAGGCACCGCCGCCGCGTTCGCGGAGCACCTCGGTTCACCCGAGGCCGCCACCGAGCTCATCGACGCCTACGCCGCCGAGCTCGGCCTCGCGGCCCCCGACGCGCCGTGGCACACCGAGCGCTGGCCGATCACCGAGCTCGGCGACGCGCTCGTGCAGGCGATCGATGCGGTCGGAAAGCTCGCCACCGACGTCGCCACCCTCAGCCGCACCGAGATCGGCGAGGTCGCCGAGGGTGCAGCCGGCGGATCGTCGGCGATGCCGCAGAAGCAGAACCCGGCAGCATCCGTCCTCATCCGGTCCGCGGCGCTTCGCGCTCCGCAGCTGGGGGCGACGCTGCACCTGGCCGCTGCGCTCGCCGCCGACGAGCGCCCCGACGGCGCGTGGCACGCCGAGTGGCCGACGCTGCGCGACCTCCTCCGCCTCGCCCTCGGGGCGGCTGCCAACGCCGCACGTCTGGCGGGCGGCCTGAGGGTCGATGCCGCCGCCGTCGCCGGCAACCTCGCGACGACCGGCGGCCTCCTCGTCTCGGAGCGCCTCTCGATCGCCCTCACCCCCCTCATCGGCGCGGCACGCGTGCGCGACCTCGTCGCCGCCGCGGCACGGGGCGATGACCTCGGCTCTCTGCTGCGCTCCCTGCCCGAGCTCGAGGGGACGGATGTCGCGACCCTCCTCGATCCCGCCGCCTACACCGGCCTCGCCGGCACCTTCGTCGACCGCTCCGTCGCCGCGTCGCCGTCCGCTCCCGATCTCGCGGAGGATTCCCCGTGAACCGTCCTGTGCTGACCCTGTCCGACGCCGGTGGCCCCCCGGGCGCCCCGCTCGTCGTCCTCGGCAACTCCCTCGGCACCTCGACGATCCTGTGGGAGCAGGTCGTTCCGGCCCTTCGGGCCCGGTTCCGGGTGCGCGCCTTCGACCTCCCCGGCCACGGCGCCTCTCCTGCGGCGACCGACCCGTTCACCGTCGCCGACCTCGCCGACGCCCTCGTCGCCGAAATCGACGAGCCCTTCCACTACGCCGGGGTGTCGCTCGGGGGCGCCATCGGGTTGGAGCTGGACCTGCGGCATCCCTCCCTCGTCCGCTCCGCGACGATCATCGCCTCCGGTGCGAAGATCGGCACCGCCGAGGGATGGCACGAGCGCGCCGCGCAGGTGCGGCACCAGTCGACGTCGTCGCTCATCATCGCCTCGGCCGGGCGGTGGTTCGCCCCCGACACGATCGCCGAGAACCCCGACCTCACCGGGCGGCTCCTGCACTCCCTGCGCGATGCCGACGCCGAGAGCTACGCCCGCTGCTGCGAGGCGCTCGCCGCGCACGACGTGCGCGACCGGCTGGGCGAGATCACCGTGCCCGTGCTGGCGGTCTGGGGCGTTTACGACGAGGTCACCCCCGAGAGCCTCGCCCGCGAGATCGCCGACGGCGTCGCCCACGGTCGCGCCACCGGCATCCCGCGGGCCGCGCACCTGCCGCCCGTCGACGATCCGTTCGCCACCGCGGCCGTGATCGCCGACTTCGTCGACGAGATCGAGAGGACACCGGATGACCCGGCCTGACGGCGAAGGACTGACCGACCAGGAGCGCTACGACCAAGGGATGGCGGTGCGCCGCGAGGTGCTCTCGGACGCCCACGTCGACCGCGCGATCGCGGGAACGTCTCCGCTGACGGCGGACTTCCAGGACTTCATCACCCGGGTCGCCTGGGGCGACGTGTGGTCGCGCCCGGGCCTTGATCGTCGCGCCCGCTCGGTGGCGGTGCTGACCGCCCTCATCGCGCTCGGCCACCACGAGGAGCTGGCGATGCACCTGCGGGCGGCCCTTCGTAACGGGCTCACCGTCGACGAGGTGCGCGAGGTCATCCTGCAGTCGGCGGTGTACTGCGGGGTGCCCGCGGCCAACACCGCGTTCCGCATCGCTGCAGAGGTCTACGTCGACGCACCATGATGTGAGCATGACCGCAGAGCCGCCGGCGACCGAGACCACCGAACCGCCGATGACGGATGCCGCAGCCGCCGCCGATCGGGTGACGATGCGCTTTCTGGCGCTGCCCCACGATGCCGCCGCCGGCGGCCTGACCGTCGCCGCGGGAAGCGTGATGGAGTGGATCGACCAGGCGGGCTACGCCTGCGCGGTCGGCTGGAGCGGGCGCTACTGCGTCACGGCGTACGTCGGGAACGTGCAGCACACCCGCCCGATCGCGCCCGGATCGCTCGTGGCCGTGCACGCCCGCGTCGTGCACACCGGCCGGTCGAGCGTCCACGTCGCCGTGACCGTCGAGGCCGCGGACATCCGATCCCGTCAGTACGAACCGGCGACCACCTGCATGCTCGTCTTCGTCGCCGTCGATGACGACCGCCGCCCCGCGTCGGTGCCGGAGTGGACGCCGCGCACCGACGCCGACCGGGCCCTCGGGGCGATCGCGACCTCGCGGATCGCCGCCCGCGACACCATCAAGAAGGCCATGCTCGGCCAGGTCTACACCGAAGACACCGCGGCGCCCCGGTCGCAGATGCGTTTCCTCGCGCCGCCGAGCGCGGTGAACTTCGGCGGCGCCGCGCACGGCGGCACGGTGATGGGCTGGATCGATGAGGCCGCCTACGCGTGCGCGGCCGCGTGGTCTTCCGACAAGGCCGTCGCGGTGTACTCCGGGGGCATCCACTTCCTCGCGCCGGTGCGCATCGGGCACCTCGTCGAGCTCGACGCCCGCCTCATCTACACCGGCCCCCGCAGCATGCACATCGTCGTGCGGGTGCTCTCGGCCGACCCCCGAACCCCCGCTGAGAAGACCCTCACCACGCAGTGCATCATGGTCTTCGTCGACCCCGGCACCGACGGCCGCGCCCGGCCGGTTCCGCGGTGGGAGCCCGAACTCGCCGAGGATGTGCGGCTCGTGCGCCACGCCGTGGAACTCATCCACGAGCGCGAGCGCATCGTGCCGATCCCCGCCGCGCTGACGCTGCAGGACTGACCGCGCCGCGCCGCGCCCGCCGCGCGGCACCGCGTTACCCGGGCACTTCCGTCCCCAATTCCTGCAGAACGGCCCGCTCCCGGGTCCCCGCGGCGGGTTGTGGCGCGATCGGCGCCGATCTGCAGGAGTTGGGGACACGACCGCGGCGCGCGCCGTGACGGAGGGTCGCGCCGACGGGCCTTTCCGCGTACCATAGGTACGCCATACGTACAGGCGTACGTATCGCGAACATTTTGCGAGTTAGGCAGGAGCCGGTGTGATCGACAAGACCGTGGCGGGCGTCGCAGACGCCGTCGCCGACATCCCTGACGGCGCGACCGTCATGATCGGCGGGTTCGGCCGTGCCGGTCAGCCCGTCGAGCTCATCGACGCCCTTATCGCGCAGGGCGCGACCGACCTGACGATCGTCAACAACAACGCCGGCAACGGCGATGTCGGGCTCGCGGCCCTCCTCGCCAAGCGGCGGGTACGCAAGATCATCTGCTCGTTCCCCCGGCAGAGCGACTCGTGGGTCTTCGACGGCCTGTACCGCGACGGCGACATCGAGCTCGAGCTCGTCCCGCAGGGCAACCTCGCCGAGCGCATCCGCGCCGCCGGCGCCGGGATCGGCGCCTTCTTCTCGCCGACCGGGGTGGGCACGGAGCTCGCCGAGGGCAAGGAGGCCCGCGAGATCGATGGACGCGCCTACGTGCTGGAGTATCCGATCACGGCCGACGTCGCCCTGATCAGCGCGCTGAAGGGCGACCGGTGGGGCAACCTCGTCTTCCGCGAGACGGCCCGGAACTTCGGCCCGATCATGGCCACAGCCGCGACCCGGACGATCGCCCAGGTCGACCAGATCGTGCCGCTGGGAAGCCTCGACCCCGAGACGGTGGTGACCCCCGGCATCTTCGTCGACCGCGTCGTCGCCGTCGGCGAGCGCCCCTGGCTGAACAACGGTGCCTTCGTGGGCGGCGTCGACCTGGAAGGACGGCCCGTCCGATGAGCACCCGCATCTCGCGCGGCGACCTCGCCCGCCGCATCGCCGCCGACATCCCCGAGGGCGCGTACGTCAACCTCGGCATCGGCGCCCCCACGCTCGTGGCGAACTTCCTCCCCGCCGACCTCGAGATCATCCTCCACACCGAGAACGGGCTCCTGGGCATGGGGCCGGCCCCCGAGGCCGGCGCCGTCGACCCCGACCTCATCAACGCCGGCAAGCAGGCCGTCACCGCCCTCCCGGGCGCGGCCTACTTCCACCACGCCGACTCCTTCGGCATGATGCGCGGCGGACACCTGGATGTCTGCGTGCTCGGGGCGTTCCAGGTCTCCGAGACCGGCGACCTGGCGAACTGGTCGACGGGGGCGCCCGGCGCGATCCCCGCCGTCGGCGGGGCGATGGACCTCGCCATCGGCGCGAAGGACGTCTTCGTCATGACCGACCTGCTTACCAAAACCGGGGAGTCCAAGCTCGTCACGGCCTGCACCTACCCGCTGACCGGCGTCGGCTGCGTCACCCGCGTCTACACCGACCACGCCATCTTCGACGTGACCCCGGGCGGCTTCACGGTGCGAGAGGCCTTCGGCGACAACACCGTCGCCTCGCTCGAAGAACTCACGGGCCTCAGCCTGGCCCCTGCGGAAGGACACTGACCCATGCCCGCGACCTACATCTACGACGCCGTCCGCACGCCCTTCGGCCGCGCCGGCGGCGCGCTGTCGGGGGTGCGTCCCGACGACCTGGCCGCCGTGGCGATGAAGGCCGTCGTCGAGCGGACGGGCCTGGACCCCGCCCGCATCGACGACGTGATCTTCGGCGACGCCAACCAGGCCGGTGAGGACAACCGCAACGTCGCGCGTTTCGGCGCCCTGCTCGCAGGATTTCCCACCACGGTGCCGGGCGCGACCGTCAACCGCCTCTGCGGTTCGAGCATGGAGGCCGTCATCCAGGGGGCGCGGGCGATCGAGTCCGGCGATGCCGACGTCATCCTCGCCGGCGGCGTGGAGTCGATGAGCCGCGCGCCGTTCGTGGTGGAGAAGTCGCCGAAGCCGTGGCCGGCCACCGGCAACCAGACGATGTGGAACACCTCGATCGGCTGGCGCATGACGAACAAGGCGCTGCCGAAGGAGTGGACGATCTCCAACGGCGAGTCCGCCGAGAAGCTCGCGTCGATCTACGGGATCTCCCGAGAAGAACAGGATGCCTTCGCTCTGCGCAGTCACGAGCGCGCCGCCCGGGCGTGGGCGGACGGCGTTTTCGGCGGCGAGATCGTCCAGGTCGCCGGCGCCGAGCTCACCCGCGACGAGGGAATCCGCGCCGACACGACTCTCGACAAGCTCGCAGGCCTGCGGGCGCTGTTCGCCGCCGACGGCACGGTGACCGCCGGCAACTCGTCGTCGATCAACGACGGTGCCGCGGCGATTCTTCTCGGCGCCGAGGGCGCCCTCGAGGGCGAGCCGCTGGCGCGGATCACCGGTCGCGCGGCCTTCGGCAACGACCCCGATGTCTTCGGGGTCGCCCCCGTGGAGGCGGCGAACCGGGCCCTGGCCCGTGCGGGCCGGACGTGGGCCGACGTCGACGTCATGGAGCTGAACGAGGCGTTCGCGTCGCAGAGCCTCGCGTGCCTGAAGCTGTGGACCGAGCTCGACCCCGAGAAGGCGAACGTCCACGGCGGTGCGATCGCCATCGGCCACCCGCTCGGCGCCTCGGGGGCCCGCGTGATCGGGCGTGCCGCGCACGAGCTCGCCCGTCGCGGCTCGGGTGTCGCCGTCGCCGCGCTCTGCATCGGCGTCGGTCAGGGGCTCGCGGTGGTCCTCGAGCGGTGAGCGCCGATCCCGAACCGTCGAGCGAATTCGTCCAATCCCTGGCGCGCGGGCTCGGGGTGATCCGCGCGTTCGATGCCGAGCACCCCTCGCTCAGCCTCAGCGACGTCGCGCGGCGCACCGACCTCACCCGCGCGGCAGCGCGGCGGTTCCTGCACACCCTGCAGACCCTCGGCTACGTCCGCAGCGACGGTCGCGCGTTCGCGCTGACGCCGAAGGTGCTCGAGCTCGGCTTCAGCTACCTGTCCGCGCTGTCGCTGCCCGAGGTCGTGCAACCCCACCTCGAGGCGCTTTCGCGCGAGGTCGACGAGAGCGTCTCGGCGGCGGTCCTCGCCGGTGCCGAGGTCGTGTATGTCGCCCGTGTGCCCACGCGCCGCATCATGAGCGTCCGCATCACGATCGGAACACGGTTCCCCGCTTACGCCACCTCGATGGGGCGGGTGCTGCTGGCCGCCCTGCCGGAGGCGGCGGTCGCCGACATCCTCGCCCTCCTCCCTCCCGAGCCCCTCACCGAGCGCACCCTCGTCGACCCCGAGGCGCTCGCCGCCGAGATCGCGCAGGTGCGCACGCACGGGTGGTCGCTCGTCGACGGCGAGCTCGAGTCCGGCCTCCGCTCGGTCGCCGCACCCGTCAGGGATCGCACCGGCACCGTCGTGGCCGCCGTCAACATCTCCACCAGCGCCACACGCGACACCGTCGACCGGGTGCGCGAGACCTACCTCCCCGCGCTCCTGGCGACGACCCGCGCGATCGAGGCGGACCTGCGGCTGGTGTAGGGGCATCCGTTCCCTCAATGTGGATATCCGTCGTTCTTATGAGTAAAAGCGACTAATCGCGCTAGCCTGGGAATGGGCCTGTCGAGGCCTCGTGCCGGCGTCGCCGCCGCGCCGGACCATCCCGACGAAGTGAGCATCGATGCTTCTCGAACGAGACATCCTCCAGTCCATCGGCTTCCGCAACGTCCGAGAGGGCGACCGCGTGACCGGCTTCCAGATCCGCCTGCGCATGCCGTCGTACCGCGGCATGGCCGCTTCGCTCATCGACGGGGTCTCGGTGCGCGTCGGCGACCTCGTCGATGTCGCTCCTGACGTCCCACGCTGGACGCTGCAGGGCCGCACGTACACCCTCCAGGAGCTGTGGGACTCCGAGGGTGTGCGGTGGCCGCTGGAGGATGCCGCGGTGATCACCGTGCCGTTCGACGGCGGTCTTCCCGAGGGCACCCATGAGGTCTCGATCGAGCTGCGGCTGCGGATGTCGTACATCCCGGTCGAGCACCAGCCCTCGACCTACCGCGAGACCCGGCTTATCACGCTGACCTCCGACCTCGACGGCGGGCCCTTCAAGTACAGCGTCTCGCTCTACAGCTTCATGCACGACTTCGGCACGGTGCTCGACCTCGAGTCGGCGCTCGCGCACGTCGCCGACGTCGGCGCCACCGGGGTCGAGATTCTCGGCGAGGGGCACATCGCGGGGTACCCCGAGCCTTCCACGGCGTGGATCGACACGTGGTTCGCCCTGCTGGAGAAATACCGGCTCGAGCCGACGAACTACGGCTCATGGATCGACACGCGTCTGCACTCCAGCGGCGCGAACGCCCGCGACCTCACCGCCGCCGAGGGCGCGGCCATGCTTCAGCGCGACCTGCGGCTCGCCCGTCGCCTGGGGTTCGGGTTCGTCCGGCCGAAGATCGGGGTGGTCTCGAGCGACCTCGTTCCGCACCCGACGTGGACCGAGGCCGTGGAGCGGAGCCTCGACCTCGCCGCCGAGCTCGACGTGATCATCTGCCCAGAGATCCACTCGCCCACCCCCATCACGCACGAGGTCGTCGACGACTACATCGGTCTCATCCAGCGCACCGGGACGAAGCACTTCGGGCTGCTGCTGGACACCGGCATCTTCCAGGACCGGCCGATTCCGCTCCGACCCGGCGAGCTCCCCGGTCAGCGCCCGGCCTTCCTCGACGGCATCGGGGTCGACCCCGCCGACATCGCCGGCATCGCCGAGTACGTCGTGTTCATCCAGGCGAAGTTCCACGACATCGATGAGAACCAGGTCGATCAGCAGATCCCGTGGGAGCCGGTGCTCCGCGCCCTGAAGGATGCCGGGTATACCGGCTACCTCTCCAGCGAATACGAGGGCGACCGCGCACCGTGGCGCTCGATCGAGCAGGTGCGTCGCCAGCACAGCCTCATCCGCCGCATCGCCTCGAGCCTCTAGGGGGATCCCATGCCCAACGGACTCATCGCCGACGACAGCCTCCGTCGCCATCCCGACGGACTGGCGCTCCGCCTGACCCTCCCGTGGTACCGCAGCCTCTGGCTGTCGTCGGTGTCGACGCTGGGCGTCACCATCGACGGCGCGGAGGTGGCGGCATCCGATCTGTCCTTCGAGCTCGCCGGGCGCCGGTACGCGATCGAGGAGCTGCCCGCCCAGAGCGAGACGCTGTGGTTCCTGCAGGCGCATCCGCTGCTGATCGTCCGCCGCGACGAGAAGGTCGCCGTCGGCGACACCCATGGGGTCACGGTGCACGGCGAGCTGCGTCTGCCGTACATGCAGATCGCGCCCGGGGCAGACGGCGGCCCCGGCCTGTACGTGCCCAATGTCGTCCATCAGACGCTCACCCTCACGGCCACCGACGTCGACGCACTGCCTCCGGCGCTCGTGCGCGACGTCGCACCGCCGCCTCCGGCAACCGACAGCGACCCGTTCCAGCTGGGACTGACCCTGTACTCGGCGAGTGCGGAGTTCCGTGCCGGCTGGTACGACTTCGACGGACTGCTCGACCGGGTCGCCGAGCTCGGCATCGGCCCCGGCATCGAGATCGTCGCGTCGCAGATGGTGCCCACCTACCCGGTCGTCTCGGATGACTTCGTGCGCACGTGGCGAGACGCGTTCGACCGGCACGGGTTCGCCGAGAGCTCCTTCGGCGCGAACCTCGACATGGGCCGGCGCCGCGATCGCGACATGACGCCCGACGAGGAGTTCGCCTTCACCCTCGAGATGTTCCGGGGCGCGAAGAAGCTGGGGTTCCCCCTCGTGCGCATCCAATCGGCCAAACCCGCGCTGCTGCGCCGCCTCCTCCCCGTCGCCGAAGACCTCGAGCTGAAGCTCGCCTACGAGATCCATGCGCCGCTCGGCCCGAACGCGCCCGAGATCCTGAGGGTGCGCGACACGTATGCCGAGCTCGATTCGCCCCTCCTCGGCTTCGTGGCCGACTTCTCCTCGACGATGCACGCGATGTCGCCGACCCTCCTGCGCGCGGTGCGGCGGGCGGGTCTCGATGATGAAGCGGTCGACAGGCTGCAGGAGATCTGGGCGACCGACGCGTCGATGCGCGACCGTCAGCAGGAGTTCATCGCCTACCTGACGGGCAGGGACTTCGACCCCGGCCGCCTCGGTGCCTTCGCCCACCTCGCCTTCAACATGCACGGCCACGTCGACCCGGCGGAGTGGGCCGACATCATGCCGCAGATCCTCCACGTGCACGCGAAGTTCTACGACATCGACGAGTCCGGCCAGGAGCCGGCGATCGACTACCCCGCTCTGGTGGAGGTGTTCGTCGACGGTGGGTATCGCGGGTACTGGTCCAGCGAGTGGGAGGGTCACGCCTTCGCCGAGCTCGGCGAGGTCGATCCGCTGCTCCTCGTCCGGCGTCAGCACGACCTGATCCGCGCGGCGATGCGAGAGCGGGAGACGGTGTGACCGACGGCACGACCGAGGCCGCCGACCTCCGTCGGCTGCCGATCGCGGAGGCCATCCGCCGGCTCGCTGAGCACGGCGAGCCGGCGGACCCGAGACCCGACATAGACACCGCGGCGCTCAGGCGCCGCTTCCCCCACCTGGCCGGCGTCGAGACCTCCGACGTCCGCATCGACGGACCGTACGGCCGGCCGGTTCCGGCGCGGCTGTACCGCGACGCCGCGGCAGCGACGACCGGCCGCGCCCTGGTGTGGGTGCACGGCGGGGCATTCATCGGCGGGTACCTCGACATGCCCGAGGCGAACTGGGTCTCTCTCGAGATCGCGTCGCGCGGCACCCCGGTCCTCTCGGTCGACTACGTCAAGTGCCTCGGCGAGACGCACTTCCCCGAGCCCACCGACGAGGTGCGCGCCGCGTTCGCGCACGCGGTCGCGCACGCTACGGAGCTCTTTGGCGTCGACCCTGGGGCTGTGCTCCTGGGCGGTGCGAGCGCGGGCGGCAACCTCACGGCGGGCGCGGTGGCGCAGCTGCAGGATGCCGGTGAGCCGGTGCCGGCCGGGCTCGTGCTGGTCTACCCCGTCGTGCACCCCAATGCACCGGAGGCGTCGAGCTCGGTCGACCTCGCGTCGCCGCACGGGCAGCTGTCGCTGAACTTCGCGGGATCGCAGGAGGCGCTCGCCGACCCTCACGCCTTCGCCGCGCTCGGCCGCGTGGACGGCTTTCCCCGGACACTCGTCGTCGTGTGCGAGAAGGATGCACTCCGCCCCTCGGGCGAAGCCTTCGCCCGTCAGCTCGCCGAAGCCGGCGTCGACGTGCAGCTGCGCGTCGAGCCGGGTGCCGACCACGGTCACATCAACGAGCCTGCGGATCCGACGGCATCGCCGACGGTCGAGGCCATCGCGGAGTGGATCGGCGCGTGAATCGCGCGACGCTCGAACTGCTGCGCGCCGGTCTGCGCGGGGTGGCGGACATCAGCGTCAGCGCGACCGGCGTCACACCGATGCGCCTGCCGGCGTGGGCGAGGAGCCAGACGGATTCGGACTGGATGCTCATCGCCTCGGAACAGGCCTCGGGGGTTCGCTTGGAGCTGCAGACGGCGGCCACGTGGCTCGAACTGACCGTCCACACCACCGGTCTGTACCTGCCGTGGATCCCCGACCACGTCCGATGGGCGGTGTTCTCTGCGAGGGTCGACGGCGAGCCGGTCGGCGACGCCCGGGTGACCGGCGGATCGGAACGGCACCTCGCCGAGCCGGGGGGACCGCGGTTCGTCAGGGATGAGCCGGCCGTCGCGCGGTTCGATCTCGGCGGCACCGGCCTCGAGGAGCGCAGGGTCGTGGTGTGGCTGTCGCAGAACGAGTCCGTGGAGATCCTGGATGTGCGCGCGGACGCGGCCCTGTCACCCGCCGAGCCGCTCGGCCGGCTGCGCTGGTGGCATCACGGCAGCTCCATCAGCCACTGCATGAGGCGGAGACGCCCCGCGGGGTGTGGCCGGTCGCCGCTGCCGACCAGCTCGATCTGGACGTGACCAATCTCGGCTTCGCCGCGAACGCGCACCTGGACCCGTTCACGGCGCGCGCGATGCGCGACTCCGGCGCGGACCTGTTCAGCCTCAAGGTCGGCATCAACATCGTCGGTGGCGACACCATGAAGCGACGGACCTTCGTTCCGGCGGTGCATGGATTCCTCGACACGATCCGCGAGGGCGCTCCTACGGCCCCGATCCTCGTCATCTCGCCGATCCTGTGCCCGATGCACGAGGATACGCCCGGCCCGACCGTCACCGATCCGGAGACGGGCGAGCGCCGCGGCACGCCCCCCATGGTGCCCGATCCGCTGGAACCTCCGCTCACTCTCCGTTCGGTGCGCGAGATCCTGCGGGGCATCGTGGCGGCGCGCGCCGTGGCGGACACGAGGATGTTCTTCCTCGACGGGCTCGACCTGTTCGGCGCTGACGACATCGACGAGTTGCCCGACGGGCTCCACCCGAGCCCGGCCGGCTATCTGCGGATCGCCGACCGATTCGCCGCGGCGCCGGTCGTGTCCGCGTGGATCGACGCAGCCGAGCCGGAGCCGCGATGACGACCTTCACCAACCCGATCCTCGGGGGAGACCGGCCCGACCCCGCCGTCATCCGAGTAGGCGACGAGTACTGGCTGACCTATTCCTCCTTCGAGGCGGCACCCGGACTCCTCCTGTTCCGTTCGACCGACCTCGTGAACTGGGTGTACGAGGGGTCCGCGCTCGCCGAGCCGATCGGCAACACCTTCGCCGTCGACATCGCCGAGCATGACGGCCGGTTCTTCATCTACATCCCCTTCATCCCGACTCCTTGGTCGGCACTCGATGCTCCAGCGATCTTCGTGATCCACGCCGATTCGATGGAGGGCCCGTGGTCCGAACCGATCGACCTGGGCATCCGCGGTGCGATCGATCCGGGGCACGTCGTCGGGGAGGACGGAAAGAGATACCTGTTCGTCAACGGCATCCGGCGCATCCCGCTCACGGACGACGGCCTCGCCACCGCCGGCGACCTCGAGCACGTCTACGACGGCTGGCGCTACCCGGACGACTGGGTCACCGAGGCCTACGCCCTCGAGGGGCCGAAGCTGTTCTGGCGCGATGGCTGGCTCTACCTCGTGAGCGCCGTCGGCGGGACGGCGGGCCCACCCACCGGCCACATGGTGATCGTCGCGCGTTCGCGCTCGGTCAACGGACCCTGGGAGAACCACCCGCACAACCCCATCGCGCGGACGACGAGCGCCGACGAGAAGTGGTGGTCGCGGGGGCACGCAACGATCCTCGAGGGCCCGGGGGACGAGTGGTACATGGTGTCGCACGGCTACGAGAACGGCTATCGCACGCTCGGTCGGCAGATCCTGCTCGAGCCGATCGCGTGGACGGAGGACGGATGGCCCGTGGCCGCCGCGTCGGACATCGGCGGCGCCCTCTCCGCACCGGCGGGAGCGGCGCCGCAGAGGCGACCCGAATCGCCGACGGAGGAGATCACCGGGTTCCGGCTGGGAGAGCGATGGAATTTCCATGCCCCCTCACGTGGCGAGCTCCGACGACTCACCGTGGAAGATGACCGGCTGGTCCTCCAGGGGAAGGGGACGGGACCGGCCGATTCGTCGCCCCTGGCGCTCGTCACGGGCGACCACGCCTATGAGGTGGAGGCTGATGTCGAGCTCGATGGCGACGGCGAAGCCGGGTTGCTGCTGTTCTTCAACGCGCGACTCTTCTGCGGCATGGGGATCGACGGTTCCGGCATGCGCAGCTATACCGGCGGCATCCGCACCCACTGGCGTGAGCCCGCTCCGGCCACCCGCCGACTCGCGTTGCGGCTGCAGAACGATCGTCACATCGTGACGGGCTGGTGGCGCGAGCCGGGGGGTGAGTGGACGCGGCACGCCGTCCGATATGAGACATCCGGCTTCCACGCCAACACGATCGGCGACCTGCTGAGCCTCCGCCCCGCGGTCTACGCCGCCGGTTCAGGCGCGGCCCGGTTCCGCGACCTGCGGTATCGCCCGCTCGCCTGACGTGCGATCAGCGAGCCACGGCCTCGGGAATCGACGCGACGTGTGCGCCGGAGTCGACGATCCGCCCGGCCTCGACGAAGAGATCCCTCATCCAGGCGTGCTCGGGGTCGCGCCCGTGGACGGGGTGCCACCACAGCGCGTTCGTCAAAGGGGTGGGTTCGAACGGCAGCCCGACGGCCCGCACACCCCCGGCACGGGTCGCGAGGTGCGCGATCGCCTTCTGGATGACGCCGATGCGACGCGTGCCGGCGATGAAATGGCTCATCGCGAGGAAGCTCTCCACGATCGCCTCGATGCGGGGCTCGATCCCGAGCTGCTGCACCTGCCGGCCCGCTGAGGTGAACGCAGAGCGCGTCTGATAGGTCATGACCCACGGGAGCTCGGCGAGCTGGTCGCGGGTGAGGGCATCATCGACCTCGTCGTTATCGGTGCAGACGAGCGCCGTCCAATCGTCATGCCAGAGGTCGACGAACGGATGATCCGAGATCGGCCCGTGCGGGATGATCATGCCGTCCACCGACCGCAGCCGCGTGGCGGCGTCATCCACGATCGTGGGATTGTGCAGCATGAAGCGGAAGCGCACGCCCGGCGCCCGCTCCGCGGCCAAGCGCGACACCACGCTGCCGACCGTGACGAACCCGTAGTCGGAGCCGTAGATCGAGAATTCCCGGGTGGATTCCTCGGGTGACCAGGTGGCCTGGGACTCGAAGACCCGTCGCGCGGCCTCCAGCGCCGATGTCGTATGCTCGCTCAGCCGCACCGCGAACGGGGTCAGCTCGTAGGTGTTGCCGCGGCGGGCGAGGATCGGATCGCCGAAGTGGGTGCGCAGGCGCGCGAGGGAGGCGCTGAGGGCGGGCTGGCTGAGGTGCAGCCGCTCGGCGGCCCGGGTGACGCTCCGTTCGGTGAGGAGCGCGTCGAGCGAGACCAGCAGATTCAGGTCGAGGCGGGACAGCGGCATCTGATCGATCACGGCGGTGTGACCCTTCGGTCGGGGGCACGCCCACCGTATCAACCGTCTCTATGTTCCTGCTATCCCCTATCGGTGCGAACGATGCGCTCGGTCGCACCGGCCAGAACGTCGCCGCCCGGGAGAACCCGGGCGGCGACGGTTCGACGCGGAGGTGTCAGCGGAGGCGCGGGATCACTCGCCCCACGCGGCATCCATCTCGTCGAGCACCTGGTCGACGGTCTTCTGGCCGGTGAGCAGGCCCTGGACACCCACGCCGAGGGCGTTGTAGATGTCGGGGTTCGGCCACGTGGCGTTGGGAAGGCCGGCGTAGTCGCCGTTCTCGAGCAGGTCGCCGATCGGCGAGTAGATGGGCAGCAGGTTGTCAGCCGTGGCGCCGGTGATCGGCACGAAGCCCGACAGGTCGGCGAAGGCCTGCGACTCCTCGGGGGTCGCCAGCCAGTCGAGGAACTCCTGTGCGGAGGCCTTCACGGCGTCGTCGGCCGAGGCGTTCACGGCCCAGGCGTAGTTGGCCGAGGCCAGCGCGTAGGGCTCGCCGCCGTCTGCGGGCGGGAAGGCCTGCACCGTCAGGTCGAGGCCGGTGCCGGCGCTGATCGACGTGGCCGCCGACCCGGGGACGGCCGCGGTGAGCGAGGCCTGCGAGCCGATGCCCTGCGTGATCGAGTCGAACGTGCCGCCGGCGACGCCGTCCTGGAAGCAGCCGCCCTCGTTCATCTCCAGGATGTCCTCGAGCACGTCGCGCCAGCCGCTGTCGGCGAAGGTCACATCGCCTGCGGCGCGCTGCTCGTTCCAGTCGGGGGTCTCGGCGTAGACGCGGGTCGCCGAGATCAGCATCGAGAAGAGCCCGGTGTTGAAGGGCACGCTGCCGGCGAGCACGGTGAAGCTTTTGCCACCGTCGCGCGCGGTGGTGCACGCCTCGAGCAGGTCTTCGTAGGTCTCGGGGTAGCTGTCGATGCCGACCTCTTCGCCGCCGGCGCCGTTGTAGATGAAGCCGACCGGCACGAGCGCGGCGGGCTGGGCGTAGACGTCGCCGTCGAAGGAGTACTCGGCCTCGGTGCCGGCGGGGATCGTGCCGGCCGAGGTCTCGTTCAGCGGCTCGAGGAAGCCGGCCTCGGCGAGGTTGACCACCGAGATCGGCTGGCCGGTGCCGGGCGCCAGCACCATCATGTCGGCGGCGTTCCCGGCCTGGAGCTGCGTGGTGACCTGGGTGTTGTACGCGTCGGAGGGGTAGGGGATGACCTCGATCTCGACACCGGTCTGCTCGGTGTACTTCGCGGCGGTCTCGGCCCAGTAGTCGTCCTGGTCGTTGGCCTGAGCGACCATGAGGCTGAAGTTCGCGGAGGTCTCGTCGCCGGAGTCGCCTCCGCTGTCGGACCCGCCGGTGTCGGAACCGCCGCCCGAGCAGCCCGCGAGGACGAGGGCGCCGGCGGCGCCCACAGCCAGGAGGGACCAACGGAGGCGCCGGATGTCGGAATGCTGTGACATGTCGACCTTTCGTGACGTCGTTGTCGCCAGTGCAGGACTGGCACGGCTTCGGATCCGCCGCACTATCAGCCTGACACGATATGCCGCTTTTCGACATAACTACTGCTTATGTGTGGCCATAGTCCTGTTGATCCGCTGGTCAGACGTCAGAACGAGCGACACCTGCCCCGCCAGCCCTGCGTGTCGAGGGCTCGCATCCGCGGTGAAGACCGCCGTCATCGGTGCGTAGACCTCCCCGGTCGGCGCCTTCGCCTCGGCGATCAGTCGGTTGCGCCACCCCGTCGCCACGCGGACCGTCAGGACGTTCTCGCCCTCGTGCACCAGGTCTGTGAGGTCGAGCCGCCAGGGCGCCGTCCACACCACCCCGGCACTCGCCCCGCCGACCAGCACCTCGGCGATGTCATGGACGGTCTCGAAGTCGATGCTCACGCTCCCCTCCAGATCCGCGTCCGACAGGGTGAAGCGCGTCTCGTAGGTGCCGACCCCCGAGAACCCGACGCCGTCCGCGTCATCCGTCCACAGTTCGGGCCCGGCGGCGAACTCGCGCGGCGCGAATCCCGGCAGTGTCATCCGCCAGGGCCCGCCGAGAGGCACCGATCGCTCGCCGGCCTCGGGGACGGCGGGCGCGTCTGCTCCCGCCAGAAGGAATGCAGACCCGTAGGGCCCGAGCCCCAGCTCGAAGGTCGTCGGGTCGTCGTCGGGCGCGCTCCCGAGCGCCGTCGCCCTTGTGGTGACCGCGTCCCAGCGGGCGATCCGCTCCGCGTCCTCCATCGACACCGTGGTCGTGATCGGGGCGGGGCCGGGATTCGCCACGAACGTCACCAGCTGTCCGTCGATCCGCCGCGACAGGGTGCGGACGGAGGGATCGGCGACGGTGACCGCTGGCGCGATGCCGAGGAGGTGAAGCGCGTCGCGGAGATCGGATGTCGCCACGAGGCGCCCGCCGTGGTCCGACCCCCAGATCCGGTCGCGCACCCGGGTGAAGGTCTCGACGTCGTCCCCGAGCGACGGTGATGCCTCGGGCGGACGACCGACGACGGTCGCGCCGGCCGCGAGGAGGCGCTCGAGGTGAAAGAGGGCGGTGAGTGTCATCCGGTGGGAGGTGCCGCCGAGGAAGAGGACGGCGTAGGAGGCGCCGTGCGCCGTGACCCGCCCGTCCTGCACCCGGAGGACGTCGGCGAGGGCGTCGACGCCGACGTAGTCGAATCCGTACCCCGCGGGCACCGCGTCATCCAGCGCGTCGCCGAAGAGCCCTGTGACCGGTGCCTCCTCGCCCACGAACACCGCGACCTCGACGGCGGGCTCGCCCTCGGCGAGCAGGGCCGAGCAGCGGGTGAGGTAGTCGATCCAGGGCCGCGCCATCGATGCCCACGTCTCGTTGCGCGAGAAGGTCTGCCCGAGGAAAGGCGCGAGAGCCATGCCGGGCGGCGGGACCGTCGTGGGTTGGTGCGGCGACGAGTGGATGCAGAACCGCGTCACGCCGAGGGCGAGCTGCAGATCCGCGACGTGCTTCAGGCTCCCCGGTGTCGCCGTCCACGGATCTTCGAAGGCGGTGAACGCCTCCGATCCGACTCGAGCAGCGCCGTACACGTGCGCCACCGACGCGGCACCGCGGAGGTCGGCGACGTAGGTCGGGCGGGGCCCGTTCTCGGGTGCGAACGTCCACATCGCGCCCATCGGCACGTCAGCGGGCGCCCGCATCGCCAGGTCGTCGCCGAGCTGCGGACGGCGGTCCTCGAGCGCCTCGGCGGAGAGGGTCCACCCCCGCTCATGCGCCACCTCGGCGAGGGTGCCGTAGTACTGCTCGGCCAGCAGGTCGCTGAGAGTCCGGCGATAGTCGTAGAGGAAGCGGTCGGCGCTGGCCGCGTCGCCGACCACCCATCCGAGCAGACACGGCAGCCACGGTGTCGGGTCGTAGCCGCGCCGCTCGGCGAACTCCTCGGCGATCGCGTCGGTCCAGTTCTGCAGCCCCGCCTCGATGCTGTCGCTGAGAAGCGCCGAGACGGCTTCCTCGGCCGGTCCGGTGAACCGCGCCAGGTGGGTTTCGAGGTAGGTGCGCACCCGGCGGCCGTCGAGCTTGTCCACCTCGAGACCCGTCGCGTCGGGAAGCGCCGGGCCGTTGACCGCGCCCGTCGTGGAGGCGCCCAGTCGCAGGACGCGCCACGTTCCGGGTGGGGGAGTCCACTCCAGGATGCCGCGGTGCACGCGGTCGGTGAGGTCGACCACGCGTGCAGGGTCGATCACCCCGGCTGTGGCTTCGGGGGAATCGAGCGCGTAGTAGTCGGATGCGACGCCGAAGCCGGCCTTCGCTTCGCCCCCGTGGACGCGCGATGCGGTGAAGAGGGCGAACTCGCTGACCTCGAATGTGTGCGCCGGGCGGAGAACCGGGGGCGTAGCGAGGCCGGCGGCCATCGGCGGCAGCGCCGCCGCGGCCGGTTCGCCGTGGAGCCGGAGCCGGAACGCGCGGGAGGTGGCCGGTGCGAAGGACGCCGAGCGCACCGGCGCCCGGGTGTCGATGAGCTCGGCGATCGGGGCCCACACACCGTCTCGCCCCTCCGCCTCGAGCACGGCATGCGTCGGCGGCGCGGCACCGAAGCCCCGCGGGCCGGGAAGCCCCACGACCACCGAGCGCACCGTCACCGGCTCGGGGAACAGCTGGACGATCCAGGCCTCCGATGGCCGATCGGGGTCGCGGGCGAGTGACACGCCGGCGGCGAAAGAGCCGTCGATGAGCGTCTCGGTCGGTCCCGCGCCGCCCGGAGAAGTCTCGATCGTCTCCGGGCGGCGAGGAAGACGATCGAGGTCCTCGGGCACGGCGAGCACTCGCCACGGCGCCGTGAAACGACGGTCCGCGTCATCCGCTCCGTGATCCTGGTAGGAGCCCACCGCATCGGGCAGCGGGGGAAGGGCGAGGCGCACCGGAGCGGCCGGCGCGCCGCCCTCGACGGTCGCCTCCGACCACACGATCTTCTTCATCGCGTCGGCCGGTTCGACCCACGGTCCCCCCGACGCACTCCACCCCGATGAGGTGGCCACCGCCACCTCGAGTCCGAGCTCCCGCGCGCGGGTCGTCGCCGCGATCATCGCTTCGTCCCACGCGGGCGTGCCCGGTCGCACCGGCGCCGCCACCACGGCCGGGAGTCCCATGCCGCCGTCGAAGATCTGCACGCCGCCGACGCCGACCTCGTACATCCACTCGAGGTCGGCGAGAAGACCGGGGATGTCGATGTTGCCGTCCATCCAGTGCCACCACACGTGGGGTCGCGCGTCGGCGGGCGGGTGGAGGAACACCCGGCGGAGGCGGGCGACGGTATCGGGGGTGGGGTCGATCACGCGGCGATCCTGCCACCGCGCCGCATCGGGGCGGCACCCTCGGGCGCCTCGCGCCCACTTATATCCGATATCGCAAAAACTAATGTGCGGTTTCGACGCAAGCGTGTGATCCTGAATTCACGGCGCCCCGAACTGCTGTGGGCGCGCAGACGACGACGAGGTCAGGCGAATGACAGCGACGATGCAGGACGATCAGAGCACCCGGGCGGTGACCGTGCCGCCGAAGAACCGCCGCGCCAGCACCCGGATCAAGGGGCGCCGGCCGCTCATCAGCTACGGCCACTGGTGGTGGGCGCTGCCCGCCGTCGTCTTCGTCATCGGAGTGCACTACGTCGCGACCCTCACCGGCGGGTTCTTCGCCTTCACCAACTGGACGGGACTGGGCGACTGGGAGTTCATCGGCGTCGACAACTTCGTCCGCATCTTCAGCGACCCGCTCCTGCTCGGCTCGGTCTGGAACACCCTCTTCCTCGCGATCGGCTCGGTCGTGCTGACGAACGTCCTGGGCCTGCTGTACGCCCTCGCCATCAACCGGATGCTGAAGACCCGGTACATCCTGCGGACGCTCCTGTTCATGCCGGTGGTGCTCAGCCCCCTGGCGGTGTCGTACGTGTGGAAGTTCATCTTCCAGTTCGACGGGCCGCTCAACGACTTCCTCGGCCTCATCGGCCTGCAGTCGTGGCAGAAGGTGTGGCTGGCCGACCCGACCTACTCGATCTGGGCGATCCTCATCGTCATCGTCTGGCAGCAGACCGGTTTCACCATGGTCATCTACCTCGCAGGGCTCGCGTCGGTCCCGGTCGAAGTCGAGGAGGCCGCGGCACTGGACGGCGCGAACCTCTGGCAGCGCTTCTGGCATGTCGTGGCCCCCGCCATCCGCCCCTCGATCGCCATCGCGACGACCCTCGGCATCATCCAGGGACTGCGGGTGTTCGACCAGATCCTGGCCCTCACCGGGGGTGGGCCCGCCGGAGTCACCGAGACCCTGGCCACCCAGGTGTACAAGCAGGCGTTCTCGCTCGGTCAGTTCGGCTTCGGCTCGGCGCTCGCGCTCGTGCTGACGGTCATCATCCTCGTCTTCGCCATCTTCCAGCAGTGGCTCACCCGCGACCGCTCGGTCGGAAAGGCCTGAGACATGTTCCGCTACACCAAGCTCACCGCGGCGCGTGAGGTCTTCGTCTGGGTGGTGACCCTCCTCGGGCTCCTCCCCTTCTGGATCCTCATCATGACCTCGCTGAAGTCCGATCAGGAGGCCTTGACCTCGAGCGCCGTCGCCCCGCCGACGGCGCCGACCTTCAACGCCTTCGTCGAGGTGCTCACCACCACCGGGCGCAACAGCATCCCCCTCAGCATCCTCAACAGCGCCCTCATAACGGCGGGGTCGATCTTCCTGCTCGTGCTGCTCGGGTCGGTCTCGGCCTATGTCATCGCCCGCCGCACGCGCACCTGGACGACGCTGACCTACTACCTGGTGCTGATCGCGATCATCCTCCCTGCGCAGCTGGGCACCGTGCCCCTCTACATCGGTGCCCGCAGCGTCGGTCTCACGGGCTCCGTGCTCGGCATGGTGCTGCTGTGGGCGGGCATTCTGCTCCCCCTGTCGGTCTTCCTCTACGCGAGCTTCTTCCGGGGCCTGTCGACCGAGTACGAAGAGGCCGCCGTCATCGACGGCGCCTCGCCCACACAGGCGTTCTTCCGCGTCGTCCTGCCTCTCATGGCCCCCGCGACCGGAACGGTGGCGATCCTCACCGGTCTCATCATCTGGAACGACTTCTTCAACTCGTTGATCTTCCTCGGCGGCACCACGACCCAGACCCTCCCGGTGGCCATGTACACCTACGTGGGCGGTCTGGTGTCGGCGTGGAACAAGATCTTCGCCGTCGTGATCATCTCGATGATCCCGATCCTGGCGTTCTACATGTTCGCCCAGAAGCGCTTCATCCAGGGCTTCGCCGGCGGCCTCAAGGGCTGAGCCCCGCCCGCCGTCGACCCACCCTTATCCCGTCATCCCGTCATCCCGTCAGGAGACCCTCCCGTGTATCAGCTCGCCCCCAACATCGAACTCCTCTTCACCGAGGCCGGTGACTACCACGACCGCGTCCGCGCGGCCGCGGCCGCCGGGTTCACCGCCGTCGAGATGTGGGGACCCACCGGTGTCGACGCCCCGGCACAGCCGAAGGACCTCCCGGCGCTGAAGGCCGCGCTCGAAGAGACCGGAACGCAGCTGACCGCGCAGCTGTCGGAGCCGCGCACACAGTTCATGATCCCGCCGTGGGACCACAGCGAGTTCTTCCGCAAGCTCGACGAGGGCGTACAGATCGCCCAGGATCTGGGCTGCCCGCGCATCGTCGTGGGCAGCGGCACGGGATTCGGCGGGTGGAAGCGCCAGGTGCAGCTGGACAAGCTCGTCGAGATCTACCAGAAGGCCATCGCGCAGATCGACGGCTCCGGTATCGCGCTCGTGCTCGAGCCGGTGAACGTCCGGGTCGATCACCCGGGATCGCTCCTGGACCGCACCGCCGAGGCGGTGTACGTCGCCCGGGGCGTCGACTCGCCTTTCTTCGGGGTGCTTTACGACATCTATCACTCCGCCGTCGAGGGCGAGGACATGGCAGCAGAGCTGGCGAACGCCGGCGACCTGGTGCAGTACGTGCAGCTGGCGGATGCCCCGGGCCGGGGTGAGCCCGGATCCGGCGACCTCGACTGGGCCGAGCGCCTGGGCATCCTGCGCGCGTCGGGCTACGACGGACCCATCGGCCTGGAGTACTACCCGACCACCGAGTCCGCCGCCTCGGTGGCGCGGATCGTCGAGTGGGCAGCATCGGCATGACGCGGTACCCCGCTCAGGTCGATGTCGCCATCGTCGGCAGCGGTCCGACGGGCGCAGCGTATGCGCGCATCCTCAGCGAACAGGCGCCGGGCGCAACGGTCGCGATGTTCGAGGTGGGTCCCACCGTGTCCGATCCGCCCGGCGCCCATGTGAAGAACATCGCCGACCCTGCAGCCCGCGCCCGTGCGCAGGCTGCTTCCGAGGGCCCCGGGGAACGCGGCGAGAAGGTGGCGAACCCCGGACAGGCGAAGACCGGCATGAGGGCCGCACGCCCGGGCACCTTCCTCCTCGAGGACGGCTTCCGTTTCCCGGATGAGGATGGGATGCCGGTGGCGGCGATGTCCAGCAACGTCGGCGGCATGGCGGCGCACTGGACCGGTGCCTGCCCGCGCCCGGGCGGCAGCGAGCGGATCGACTTCCTCCCTGATCTCGACGACCTGCTGACCGAGGCGGAGCGCCTGCTCGGCGTCACCACCGACGCCTTCGACGCCGCGCCCTTCGGCAAGATCGTCAGGGATCGCCTCGCCGTCGCGGTCGACGACGGCCGGACGGCCGAGGCGAAGGTGCAGCGCATGCCGCTGGCCGCGCACCGCCGCGACGACGGCCGGCTGGTGTGGTCGGGATCGGATGTGGTGCTCGGCGATGTCACCCGCGACAACCCCGCCTTCCGACTGTTCGATGAGTCGCTCGTGACGCGTGTGCTCACAGAGGACGGTCGTGCGACGGGCGTCGAGGTTCGAGATCTCCGGTCGGGAGAGACGCATCGGGTCGCGGCCCGTTTCGTGGTGGTCGCCGCCGATGCGCTGCGCACCCCTCAGGTGCTCTGGGCCTCCGGCATCCGTCCCGCCGCCCTCGGACGCTATCTCAACGATCAGGCGCAGATCGTCTTCGCGTCGCGACTGCGGGGTGTGGAGACCCTTGGCGCCGATGCGCCGACCACGGGGCTGGCGGAGTACAGCGGCGTCAGCTGGGTGCCGTTCACCGACGAGATGCCCTTCCACGGGCAGATCATGCAGCTCGACGCCTCGCCGATCCCGCTCGCCGAAGACGACCCGGTCGTTCCGGGCTCGATCGTCGGACTCGGACTCTTCTGCGCGAAGGACCTGCAGGCCGATGACCGCGTCGAGTTCGACGATGAGGCCCGTGACGGCTACGGCATGCCGGCGCCGCGAATCCACTACCGGCTCACCCCCCGCGACCACGAAGTGATCGAACGGGCCCGTGCCGAGATCGTGCGCCTCGGGGAGGCGATCGGCGATCCGCTGGACAGCCGGCCGTTCACCCTGCCGCTCGGCTCGTCGCTGCACTATCAGGGCACGACGCGGATGGGGAAGACGGATGACGGCACGAGCGTCTGCGGGCCCGACAGTCAGGTCTGGGGCGTGGCCGGCCTGTACGTCGCCGGCAACGGTGTGATCCCCACGCCGACCGCGTGCAACCCGACCCTCACGTCGGTCGCCCTCGCGGTCGCCGGCGCCCGCTCCCTCGCGACCAGGCTTGCTTAGGTTTAAAACAGACATTAAAGTGTAGGAAACATGACAAAGAAGTCGTCGGCGCTCGCCGCCGTGACAAGGAGGTCGCTGTGATTCCCGACCGGATCATCGAACAGGGCACGCTCACCGCCGATGGTGGCCGCGCTGCCGTCGAGGTGCGGCTGCCCTGGTACCGCGCGCTGCCGGGATCGTGCATCGCCGGTGCGAAGCTGACCATCGACGGCGTCGAGGCTCCGGCGGAGTCGGTTCGCTGGCGCATGAACGGCACCGAGTTCACTTTCGACGAGCTGAGGACGAACACCGACGAGTGGTGGTTCCCGACCGACTCGGCCGTGCTCTCCGGCGATCTCGAGGTCGCCGGCAGCGGCGAGCACGAGGTCGGCGTCGAGCTCGTCCTCTACATCCCGTACATCGTCATCTCCGACGACGAGGTGCTCCACATCGAGGAGCGCGACACGAAGAAGATGACCGTCCGACAGGAGGTCTCGGCATGACCGCCTCGACAAAGGGCACGCCGATCCAAGGCGTCACGCTCTACAGCTTCACCCGCGCATTCCACGGCCGCGAGTACGACCTCGAGCAGCTGATCCGCAAGGTCGCCGCCGAGGGGTACGGCCCGGGGCTGGAGATCATCGGATTCTCAAGCTTCCGCGGATTCCCTGAGATCGACGACGCCTACGCGGCATCCTTCTCAGACCTGGTCGACGAGGTCGGCCTCGTCCGCACCTCGCTCGCGGTCAACGCCGACATCGGCATCCACCGCGACCGCCTTCTGAACCAGGACGAGCTGCTGGAGTACATGCGCCGCCAGATCCAGGCCGCTGCCAAGCTCGGCTTCCCCGTCGCCCGCGTGCAGATCTCGATCACGCCCGATTCCATGGAGGCGCTCGCACCGATCGCCGAGGAGTACGGGGTGACCCTCGCGCTCGAGGTGCACGCCGACCAGTACGCCTCACATCCCCGCATCCTCGCGCTCCGCGACCGCTACGAGAAGGTCGGCTCCCCGTTCCTCGGCTTCACGATGGACTGGGGCGCCACGGTCAGCGGGTTCGCGCCGTCGCTCATCGAGGCCTATCGCCGTCGCGGCGCATCGGAGGAACTGCTCGCCGCCGTCGTCCAGCTCTGGGACGACTTCTACGAGCAGGGCCCGCCGGCCGATCAGGCCGAGCACGGCCAGCGATTCGGCCGGTTCATCGGTCTCGCCCACCAGCACGGCCGCCCCGATCTCGGCATCGACTTCGGCATCAACGGCACGGGCCTCTTCGGTCCCGCACGGGTGGACGACTGGCTGGAGATCTTCCCGTGGATCCGCCACGTGCACGGCAAGTTCTTCGGGATCGACGAGAACCATCAGGAGCCGTCCGTGCCGGTCGCCGAGCTCACCACGCTGCTGGTCGAGAACGGCTACAGCGGTGCCATCTCGAGCGAGTACGAGGGCTGGCACTGGAACCACTGGCAGAGCCCGTTCGAGATCATCCGCGATGAGCAGGCCCTTCAGCGCGCGGCCGCCGAGGCAGCGGGCTCCCGAATGATCACGGATGCCGCGGAGGCCCGCCGCATCCTCGATTCCCACCTCGCGCACGCCGTGCGCTCCTGAGAGGACGACGATGACCCTTCGACAGGCTCAGAACAGCACCGACGGTATCGCCGGAACCGGCGTCAAGCTCGGCACCACCCTGTATTCGATGACGAGCGAGTTCGCCGCGGGCCTGTACACGCCCGAGACGCTCATCAAGGCCGTCCACGATGAGGGCATCGGCCCGGGTGTGGAGTTCAACATCGCGCAGCTGCTGCGCACGTACCCCGACGTCGATCAGGAGTTCGTGAAGCTCTGGTTCGATTCGCTGGAGAAGTACGGACTGGAGGCCAGTGCCGTCGGCACGAACCTCGACATGGGGCGCCGCAAGGACCGCGACATGACCCCCGACGAGGAGCACGACTTCCTCGCCCGGCAGCTCAAGACGGCGCACACGCTGGGCTTCAAGAGGGTGGTCATCCGCTCGCACGGCAAGGAGCTGCTGCGCGGTCTCCTGCCGCTCGCCGAGAAGTACGACCAGTACCTCGGCTACGAGATCCACGCGCCGTCGGGGCCGAACAACCCGCAGGTGCTGCAGATGCGCGAGATGTACGACGAGCTGCAGTCCGAGCGCCTCGGCTTCACCGCCGACTTCTCATCGACGATGCACTCGCTTTCGCCGACGCTGCTGACCACGCTCGCGCGCATGGGGATGGACGAGAAGCACTTCCCCGTCATGGACGAGATCTGGCACGAGCCCACCCCGATGCACGTGCGAAACCAGAAGTTCGAGGACTACCTGGTCGGCGAGGGCGTCGACCCGCTCACCTTCGGCCCGTTCACGAGGCTCGCCTTCAACATGCACGGTCTCGTGCCGCCGGAGGAGTGGCTGGACATCATGCCCCAGATGTTCCACGTGCACGCCAAGTTCTACGACATCGGCGCCGACGGTGAGGAGCCGGCGATGGACATCCCACGCATCGTGAAGCAGTTCGTCGTGGGGGGCTACCAGGGGTATCTCTCCAGCGAGTGGGAGGGACACGCCTTCCAGGACCTCGGCGAGGCCGACCCCATCGATCTCGTGAAGAAGCAGCATGCGCTCATGCGCAAAGCCATTGAAGACACCGTCGCCGAGCAGTCGAGGGAGACCGCGAATGTCTGACACCACCACTGTCTCGGTCGGCGAGCTCGCCGCCGAGCTCGCCGCTCTCCGCGAGGAGGTCGTCGCCGCCCGCGCTCTTGCGCAGCGCGCCGAGGATCGCGGACAGGTCGAGAACCTGTTCAACCGCTACATGTACCTCCACAACGCCTTCGAGGACGAGCAGATCATCCCGCTGTGGGTGAAGGAGGGCACCGAGGGCATCCGGGCCCGCTACACCAACGCCGGTCAGTACACCACGTGGCAGAGCGTCACCGACTACCACCGCGGTCGGCCCCACCCCGAGGGCAAGCTCATCCTGCACGCGACGACGACCCCCGTCATCGAAGTGGCCGCCGACGGCAAGACCGCCAAGGGCGTGTGGTTGATGGCCGGCACCGAGTCGGGTCTGACCGACCCGAAGGTCGCCGAGGCCTTCCCCGACATGTACTCCCCCGAAGAGGTGCTCGGCAAGAAGGTCTGGGCGCACTGGGTGTGGTGCAAGTACGCCATCGACTTCCTCAAGCAGGACGGCGAGTGGAAGTTCTGGAAGTTCCGCTGCTACGAGCTCGCCCGCGCGCCCTTCGAGGAGAACTGGGTGAGCTTCGGTCTGAAGAACCAGGGCGCGTTCGACCTCGACCTGATGTACTTCGGCGACGACGGCAAGCCCGTCTTCATGCCGCCCGCCGACGAGCCCGTGCCGTCGACCAACCACCCCTACAGCCCCGAGACGGTGCAGAAGCTCGAGCCGGCCCCGCCGGTTCCGCATGACACCTTCACCGACACCTACGCCTGAGGAACGACCATGGCAACGCACGACTCGCTCTTCCGCGACGACGACGTCCGTCGCACCGACGACGGCCTGGCCGTCTCGCTGCAGATCCCCTGGTACCGGAGCCTCTGGCTCTCCGCGGTCGACGACGTCGCCGCGACGGTCAACGGTGTGGAAATTCCCACAGAAGACCTGCGCTTCGTCCTCGAGGGACGCGAATACCGCATCGAGGAGCTCCCCGAGCAGTGGGACACCCTCTGGTTCGTCGCCGAGCGCCCCGACGTCCGCATCCGCCTCGACGACCCGCCGGTCGCCGGCGAGAAGATCACCGTCGGGGTGGTGCTCACCATGCGCCTGCTCTACATGCAGATCATGCCGGGCGTGGACGGCGGACCTGGCCGGTACGTGACCAACCGTGTGCCTGTGGAACGGGAGCTGGTGCTCGCATGACCAGGAGCGGCCCGCTCCGCGTCGCGATGATCGGCTACGGCTTCATGGGCGCGGCGCACTCGGTCGGCTGGCGCCAGGCGCCGCGCGTTTTCACCCTGCCCGAGGCCGTCGAGATGGCCGTCGTCGTCGGTCGCAACGCCGAGGCGGTGGCCGATGCCGCGGCCCAGTGGGGCTGGCAGGAATGGGCGACCAATTGGCGCGAGGTCATCGCGCGGGACGACATCGACATCGTCGACATCGTCACGCCCGGTGACTCGCACGCCGAGATCGCGATCGCCGCTTTGGAGGCCGGCAAGCACGTCCTCTGCGAGAAGCCGTTGGCCAATACGGTGGCCGAGGCCGAAGCGATGGCGGATGCCGCCGAGCGCGCGTCTGCGCGCGGAGTGCGCGCGATGGTGGGGTTCACCTATCGGCGCGTGCCCGCGGTCACCCTCATGCGCGACATGATCGTCGAGGGCGCGGTGGGCACCGTGCAGCAGGTGCGCGCGGCCTACCGGCAGGACTGGCTCGTCGACCCTGCGATGCCGCTGGCCTGGCGGCTGCAGAAGGAGCACGCGGGCTCGGGCGCGCTCGGTGACATCGGCGCGCACATCATCGACATGACCCAGTTCGTCACAGGACAGACGGTGGAGCGGGTGAGCGGCACCCTCGAGACGATCGTGAAGGAGCGACCGCTGCAGGCAGCTGGCTCGGGGCTCAGCGGCGAGGCCGGTGCCGGGACGGGCACGGTGACGGTCGACGACCTTGCGATCTTCACCGGCTGGCTCTCGGGCGGATCGCTGGCCTCGTTCGAGGCATCGCGTTTCGCGACGGGCCGGAAGAACGCCCTGACCGTGGAAGTCTCGGGCGATCGGGGAGCGCTCGCGTTCGACCTCGAAGACCTCAACAGCCTGCGGTTCTATGACCGCACCGCGCCGGAGGGGCGACAGGGCTTCACCCAGATCCTCGTCACCGAGTCCGTGCACCCGTATGTGGCCGCATGGTGGCCGGCAGGCCACATGCTCGGCTACGAGCACGGCTTCAGCCACCAGGTGGTCGACCTCGTCACCGCGATCGCCGAGGGCACCGACCCGCACCCGACCTTCGCTGAGGGACTCAGCGTGCAGCGCGTGCTCGACGCGGTCGAGCGGTCGAGCGCGAACGACGCCGCGTGGACACCGGTCGCCGCCGACGTGCCGGTGGTCGTCTGATCTCTCAATCGAAGGAGCCTGATATGGCACGACCGATCACGTTGTTCACGGGTCAGTGGGCGGATCTTCCGTTCGAGGAGGTGGCGCGCCTGGCGGGCGAGTGGGGCTATGACGGTCTCGAGATCGCGTGCTGGGGCGATCATCTGGATGTGTCGCGGTGGGATGACGCGGAGTACGTGCAGTCGCGGAAGGACATCCTCGAGCGCAACGGGCTGACGGTGTGGGCGATCTCGAATCACCTGACCGGTCAGGCGGTGTGCGATGACCCGATCGATCAGCGGCACCGCGACATCCTGTCCGACCGTGTCTGGGGCGACGGTGACCCGGAGGGCGTGCGGCAGCGGGCGGCGGAGGACCTCAAGGACACCGCGCGGATCGCGGCGAAGCTCGGCGTCACCCAGGTGAACGGGTTCACCGGGTCATCCATCTGGAAAGCGGTCGCGATGTTCCCGCCCGCCTCGGAGGAGTGGATCGACGCTGGCTACCGGGACTTCGCCGACCGCTGGAACCCGATCCTCGACGTCTTCGAGGAGGAGGGCGTGCGGTTCGGGCTCGAGGTGCACCCGTCCGAGATCGCCTACGACTACTGGACGGCCAAGCGGACACTCGAGGCGATCGGCCACCGCAAGAGCTTCGGGCTGAACTTCGACCCGTCGCACTTCATGTGGCAGCAGCTGGACCCGGTGGCGTTCGTCCTCGACTTCGCCGACCACATCTTCCACGTGCACGTGAAGGAGTCGGTCACCCACCTGGACGGGCGCAACGGCGTGCTCGGCTCGCACCTGGGGTGGGCGAACCCGCGCCGCGGCTGGACCTTCGTCTCGACCGGCCACGGCGCCGTGCCATGGGAGCCGCTGTTCCGCGCGCTCAACGCGATCGGCTACGACGGTCCGACCTCCGTCGAGTGGGAGGACGCCGGCATGGACCGCCTCATCGGCGCGCCCGAAGCCCTCGCCTTCGTCCGCACGCTCAATGCGATCGTCCCGCCCGCCGCGGCGTTCGACGCGGCCTTCTCCACCAAGGCCGACTGAGACGTGACCGACATCCTCGACGTCCTCATCCTCTCGGGTCACATGACCCGCGAGCACGACAACGAGCACCGCAGCTTCCGGCTGCACAACCAGTGGATCACGACACTGCTCGAAGACACCGGCCGCTTCAAGGTGCGCGTCGTCGAAGATCCCCGAGGGCTCGGCGCCGAGGTCATCGACAAGTACGACGTGCTGATCGTCGTCTTCGAGGGTCGCGACGGCTTCTTCGAGAAAGCCGTCGGGTTCGGCGCGGAGACGGACGCCGCGATCCTGAGGTTCGTCCACGATGCCGGGAAGGGCATCGTCTGGTTCCACGGGTCGGCCGCGCAGGAGGACCGCTGGGGCTATCCCGAGGAGTACAACGTCATGCGCGGGGCGAAGCTCAGCGCGTACGAAACGGGTCTTCGTCCCCGCCCGTGGGGCGAGGCGCAGCTCGATACGGTCGAGCCGCGGCATCCGATCACCGAGGGGATCAGCGCCCGCTGGACCGTGACCGGCGACGACATCCTCACCGGCGTCGACCTGTACGAGGGTGCCCAGGTGCTGTTGACGACCTTCGACGATCTCGAGGCGTACGAGAAGGCACCGATGTGGCCGATGTCGCACTACCCGGTCGAGATCCCCGAGGGGGGCATCGCCGCACTCAACGGCATGAACACCGACCAGCCGATCGCCTGGATCAACGAGTACGGTGCAGGCCGGTCGTTCACGATCACGATCGGACACGACATCGACACGTTCCGGCGCATCGAGTTCATCCGCATGTTCCCGCGCGGCGTCGAGTGGGCGGCCACGGGAGAGGTCACCCTCACGGGCCCCGACCGCCGTGGCGAGCGCCGCTTCCTCCCCTGGCCGTACTACAACCGCGAGGGCTGAGTCCAGCAGCCACGCGCCCACGCGTCTCGGCCCGGCGCACTCGCGCCGGGTTACGGTGGGCCCATGCGGTCTCGATCGATGGCGCTTCCCGGCGTCCTACTCTGTGGAGCGGTGCTGGCGGCCTGCACCGGTGGCCCGCCCGAACCGCCGGAGACTCCGCCCGCGGTGACCGGCGACCCCGCCGCCCGCGCACAGGCCGAGGCATGGCTGGATGCCGCCGCTCTCCCGCCCGGAGCCGTGCGGTCGGACGCGGGTGTGGCCGAGTTCCTCTCCTTCACGGGGTGGCCGTGCACCCCGGTCGAGGAGCTCGAGGGCTACTGGGCCGTTCCCGACGCGACGGTTGCGGAGACAGCGAACTGGCTGCTGGCCAATCCGACCGCCGATCTGGTCACGACCGGGATCGGTCCCTACCCCGACGACTCCGAGCTCGACAACGTGACCGTCGGCTACATCCCGGCTGAGGGTTCGCAGGAGGGCGTCGTCTACACGGTCGTGCAGACGGCCGACGGCGTCGCGGTGCGCGCCGAGGTCGCCGCCCTCACCGAATCGGCGGTGTGTCCGGAGCTGCCGGACGGCGGAACGCTCGGACCTCCCGGCCAGGGCTGAGGGCAGGGCAGGATAAAGGGGTGATGAGCACCGCGAGCACCGAACCCCGGGGAACGATGGTCCTCGTCCGACACGGCGAGACCGAGTGGAGCAAGACCGGGCGCCACACCGGGCTCACCGACATCCCGCTCACCGAGACCGGCGTCTACAAGTCCGAGCTCGCCGGCACGCTCCTCGCCACCCGTCGCTTCGACCTCGTGCTCACCAGCCCGCTCCGCCGAGCCGTCGACACCGCCCGATACGCGGGTTTCCCGGACGCCCAGCCCGATGAGCGCCTCCACGAGTGGGACTACGGTGCGTACGAAGGGCTCACCACCCCCGAGATCATCGCGCAGCTTGGCCACACCTGGTCGATCTGGGACGACGGTGCCCCCGCGGGCGAGACTCCCGGCGAGGGCATCGCTGCCGTCACCACCCGCGCACAGTCGCTGCTGGATGACATCCGTCCGCGCCTCGAGCGAGGAGAGCACGTGCTGATGTTCTCCCACGCCCACTTCATCCGCGCCCTGACCGGTACGTGGCTCGGGCTCACCGCCGCCGGCGGGCGCTACTTCTGGCTCGGCACGTCGGCGGTCAATGAACTCGGCTTCGAGCACGGGCGGCCGGTCGTGCTGCAGTGGAACCACGTGCGCGGGCGCTGAGCCTCGCGAGGCGATTTCACCCCGCCGACGCGAGTGATCGAGGTGGCGAATCTGGTCGCCGGCGAGCCTGAAATGCGACCATCTGTGTCTCCTTGATCGCACCATCGCCATCGAGGTGGCACAGATCGCCGCCCACGCCGACCAGAGGCGACCAATTCCGCCACCTCGGTCACGCAGCCTGCGAGTCCGCGCTGTACGCCGATGTCGCACCCCCGTGCGACGATGCGCGCGGGGAGGGAGGTGTCGATGCACGACACGGCGACGGTGCTGCACGCCGACCTCGACGCGTTCTACGCCTCGGTCGAGCAGCGCGACGCTCCCGCCCTGCGCGGGCGACCGGTGATCGTCGGGGGCGGAGTCGTGCTCGCCGCCAGCTACGAGGCGAAGGCACGCGGGGTGCGCACCGCGATGGGCGGACGCCAGGCGCGGGAGCTCTGCCCCGATGCCATCGTCGTGCCCCCGCGCATGGAGGCGTACTCGGCCGCGAGCAGAGCGGTGTTCGACATCTTCCGCGACACCACGCCGCTCGTCGAGGGGCTCTCGATCGACGAGGCCTTCCTCGAGGTCGGCGGGCTGAGACGCATCGCCGGTCCTCCCGCCGACATCGCCGCCCGCCTGCGCGAACGCGTTCGCGCCGAGGTTGGCCTCCCGATCTCGGTCGGCGTCGCCCGCACGAAGTTCCTCGCCAAGGTCGCCAGCGCCGTGAGCAAGCCCGACGGCCTCCTCGTCGTCGAACCGGGCGAGGAGGAGGCCTTCCTCCTACCGCTGCCGGTCGAGCGGCTGTGGGGCGTGGGCGCGAAGACCGCGGAGAAGCTGCACGGCCTCGGCATCCGCACCGTCGGTCAGCTCGCCGAGCTCGAGGCCGCGACGGCCGAGCGCCTCCTCGGGAGGGCAGCGGGCGCGCACCTGCACGCGCTCGCGCGCCTGCGCGACCCGCGACCGGTCGACACGACCCGCCGGCGCCGTTCGATCGGGTCGCAGCGGGCCCTCGGCACCCGCCCCCGCACCCCCGACGAGCTCGACACCATCCTCAGCCAGATCGTCGACCGGCTGGCTCGGCGGCTCCGCGACGGCGACCGGGTCTGCCGGAGCGTCGTCCTCCGCCTCCGCTTCGGCGACTACACAAAGGCGACGAGATCACGCACACTGCGGTTCCCCACCGATCGCACGTCGGTGCTCACCGACACGGCGCGGATGCTGCTGGCCGCCGCCCTTCCGACGATCACCGAGCGGGGCATCACCCTGATCGGCCTCTCGCTGTCGCATCTCGAGCACGCCGACAGCGTGCAACCCGAGCTCCCCCTCGACTTCACCGGCGGCGATCAGATCGACGGCGCTCTGGACGATGTGCTCGACCGCCTTCGCGATCGCTTCGGCTCCGCCGCGGTCGCCCGCGCCACGCAGCTCGGGCGTGATCCGGGGTGGTCGACGCCGATCCTGCCCGAGCACGAGTAGGTGGGAGCCATCGGCCCCCACGGGCCGACCGTCTGCACGTACCGTGCGGTCATGAAGACCCATCGCGCGTTCCGGGATGCCGGGCGATGATCGTCTTCGTGGTGCTGGGCGTCGCGCTGGGCGCCGCCGTCGGCATCCCGCTGGGTCGGCGCATCGACCCGACGCGACCGCCGCAGCGGGCGAGCGCTCTGGCGTGGACAGCCCTCGCTCTCGGCATTGTCGCGGTCGGAATGCTTGCCAGTGCCCTCTTCCTCCCGCTGGCGCTTCCGGGCCCGACCGGCTCAGCCGTCAATTCCACGCCGGTGTCCATCGTGCTGTCCATGGCCGGGGTGACCGCTGCGGCCTGGGCGATCGCCCGAGGCGACCGCCGCTGGGTCTCGTGGACCGCGGGTGGGATCGCCGCGGTCCCCACCGTCTTCTGGACCGTCTTCGCGCTGGGCGATCTCATCGACCCGAATCCGGCGTCCGGGTGATGGCACCACGGGCGTTCACGCCGCGCCGAGCGCCTCGCGCGCCCCGGCGATGTGGTCTCTCGTCATGCGGGCGGGGTCGGTGTCGAGCCACTCGTGCCCGCCCCATTCGCTGGTGAGGACCCCGTCGAACCCTGTCGTCGCGAGCACGGCTCCGAGGTCGCGCACCGGCTGCCACACCCGGCCGTCGGCATCCTCGAGATCCCAGAACTTCAGATGGAACCCACCCACCAGGGGCAGGACCGGACGGATGGCATCGACCGACGACCGCCCGAACCGCACGATCATGTCCATGTACAACGTGTGGACCGGCCCCGGAACGCCGCCCGAACGAAGGACGTCCACGATCGCGGGCAGCGTCGCCGGATCGCGCCAGTCGTCACGCACCCGCTCGATCAGCGAGCCCGGCACACCTCCGCGCTCGAGCTCGTCGAGGTAGCTCACCGGCACCGCGGGCATGAGCATGCTGATGTCGATGAGCAGCCGCACATGGGGATCGTCCAGCTCGGCGATCACCTCGTACGCGCCCGCCGACGAAGGAGAGTCCGGCGTCTGCGACCCCTGCGCCTCTTCGAACAGCACGAGGTCGAGCTCATGGAGGAGGGGCTGGAGCCGCCGGAGAAGGCCCGGTCCCGCCTGCCCGATCGGCAGGCGCAGACCGACGGCGCCGAGCGCATGTGCGGCATGCAGCTGCGGTGCGAGGAACTCCAGGCGCTCCTCCTCCGTGCGACGCCGCGTCGGCGACATCCACTCATCCAGGCTGGCGCCGACGATGCTGACCCGCCCCCCGGCCGCTGCGAGGCGGTCACGCAGGAGGGCGGCCTCATCGGTGAGGGTGACGGGGAACGACCGCCACAGCTGGCCGGGTTCGATCTCGATGACCGGGCTCACGCGGTCGGCGACGATGTCCACGGCGATGGAGGTCGCGGCGCGCTCGGCCCGGATGACCTCGGGGGTCCAGTTGAAGGCGCTCGCCCCGATCACACGACGCGGAAGGGCGGATGCTGCGGCGTCAGGCGACATCGCGTGACACCGTCCCCGTGGCAGGCGCATCCAGGAGAAGGGTGCGCGCGGAGGCGAACGGGAGGCTGAGTGGACCGTCGGCGCCCGCGTCGAGGTACGGCACGATCAGCCGGAATCCGAGCGTCACCGCATGAGCGCCGGGTGCCAGCATCCGTCGCCCTTCGAGTCGGAGCCGATCCTGCACGAACCACCAGCCGCGCTCGAAGGCGAGGGCGGAGGGGGCGACGCGGCGATCGCCGACCCCCACGGCCGACACCGCGACGGGATCGCCGTCCACGGACAGTTCCCACCCGCCCGCGCTCCACACCGGCAGCGACCTGATCCAGGGGAGCGAGACTCGGAGGCTGAAGCCGTCGTCGGTGGAGCGCAGGGCGTCGTCGCGCAGGATGGGCAGACTCATGAAGCACGTCCTCGTGGTGTCTTTGACCTCGAAGATACATGCTTACGTCTGAATCAGGTAAAAGTAATGCGAGCGCTCGTGGGTCGCCCGTCCGCGAACCACCGGGCGAAAGTGACCTCGAAGAGCTGCTCGCGCGCGAGCTCGGCCCCGCCGCGAAGCGGTGCGTTGGGGTCGTTGACTGACTGCACGATCTCGAGGTCGCGCGTGGCGAGCGGCAGGGAGAGCTCGTACACCCGCTGTCGCACCTCGGCTAGGTAGAGCTCGCCGGCCGAGGCGACCGCCCCGCCGATCACGATGATGCCCGGGTTGAAGACGTTGACCAGCGTAGCGATGGAGCCCCCCACCACCCGTGCCGAGGCCTGGAGGAGCGAGATGGCCAGCGCGTCCCCATCCTCGGCCGCCAGGGAGATCGTCTCGGCGCTGAGGTCCTCGGGCGACAGGCGGCTCGCCTCGCCCGCCTCGATGCGCGCCTGCGCCTCGCGCACGAGCGCCCAGCCGCCGGCGACGGCCTCGAGGCACCCGATCTTGCCGCACCGGCAGGGGGCGTCGGATTCCGGAACGCGCACGTGCCCGATGTCGCCGGCCGAGCCGTTCGCGCCGCGGTGGATCCTTCCGCGCGAGAGCAGGCCCGCCCCGATCCCCGTGCCGATCTTGATGTAGACGAGGTCGGCGTGGTGGCGGTGCCGTTCGGCGCGCTCGCCGAGGGCGAGGAGATTCACGTCGTTGTCGACCCAGATGGGCGCGTCGAAGCGCTGCTCGAAACGTCGCCGGATGTCGAACCCGTTCCACCCCGGCATGATCGGCGGGGCGACAGGGCGACCGGTCTCGAAATCGACCGGACCCGGCACACCGACGGCGACCGACCAGACCGGGGCGTCGCCGGTGCGTTCGAGAACCTCGTCGACCATGCTCATGACGACGTCGAGGGTGTCGGCGGGGCCACGGGAGATCTCCCACGACCGGTGCACCTCGGCGAGCACGTCGCCGTCGAGGGCGGCGACGCCCACGTGGATGTGCAGCGCGCCGAGTGCGCAGACGATGATGCGGCCCTGGTCGGCGCGGAAGTGCAGGGTGCGAGGGGCTCGGCCGCCCGACGACGGGCCGAAGTCGCCGTCGGCCAGGAAACCCATCTCGATCGCCTGATCGACACGCTGCGTGACGACGCCGCGTCCGAGTCCGGTGATGCGTCCGATCTCGGGGCGGGTGGTCGCTTCCCCGGTCCGGACGAGGTTCACGATGCGCAGCAGGCTGGTGACCTCGTCGGTCTGCGCCGCGAATCGTAGGGTGCTGTCTCTTGCCACGCTCGATTCTGACACAACCGATGCCCCTCATCGTCCATTTCGTTGACAACTAATGCCTTAAGTACCTTCACTTATGTAGTGTTCAGTCCTAAGAAGCACGAGCAGGAACGACGAGGGAGTCACCATGCGGGGAGTCGGCCTGATCGGTGCCGGGCCGGGCGGGTGGGCACTGCATGCGCCCACGCTTTCGCGCCTGGGCGGTGAGTTCCGCCTCGTCCACGTCTCCGACGGCGGCAGCGGGCGTGCCGCTGAGATCGCCGCCGCCCGGGGTGCGCGGAGCTCCACGGGCATCGACGACCTCCTCGCCGATCCCGCCGTCGAGGTCGTGGCGATCTGCTCCCCGCCCGAGGTGCACGCTGCCCAGGTTCTCGCCGCCGTCGAGGCCGGCATCCGGGTCATCCTCTGCGAAAAGCCCCTGGCCACCACCGTCGCCGACGCCGAGCGGGTGATCGAACGCTGTCGCGCGGCCCGCGTCGCGCTGGTCGTCGGCACGCACCACCTCTTCGATCCGGCGTGGGGCCGGGCGACGCACCACCTCACCGCCCTGTCCGGCGAGGTGCGGAGCGTGACGGTCACGCTCGCTCTTCCCCCCAACGACCGGTACCACCGGGCGGTGAGCGACGCCGCCCTTCCGCCTTCGACGCCGCGTCCGCGGCCCGATCTGTCCGACCCCGTGGTGGCAGGGCATGTCGCCCGAGCCCTCGTCTCCGGGCTCGTGATCCACGACCTTCCCCTCGTGCGGGATCTCGCGCGGGGCATCCCGCAGCTGGTCTACGCGACGCTCCTCCCGCCCATCGGCGTGGCGCTCGGGTGGACGGCCGGCGAGGTGGCGGTGCGTTCCTCCGCGGTCATGCTGCCCGAGGGCGCCGACGCGCTCTGGCGGCTGACGGTGCAGACCGACCGCGACCGCCTCGACATCGCGTTCCCGCCCGCCTTCGTGCACGCCGGAAGCGCGACGGTCACGGTGCGGAGCGCCGACGGCACCCGGACCGTCTACGCCGCCGACCCCGAGGACGGGTACGTCGCCCAGTGGGCGAACCTCGCCGCCCTCGCCCGCGGAGAACAAGCGATCGAGTACGACGAGATCCTCGCCGATGCCCGCTTCGCGATCGATCTGGCGGATGCCGCGGCCGCGGCGATCGGATCTGTCTCGTGATCGCGGTGTGGGCCTCCCCTGGCGTTGCCCGGCCGGTCGCCGTGGCGGTGGACTCCCTCGCGGCCCATGCCGTCGCGGCGGGGCCCGCCGCCGGCGCGCTCGCCGTCGTCGGGGGCGCCGGCTGGTGCGCAGCGGCCGGGGCGGCCCTGCACTCCGGAGCACGCGCGATCCTCGTGCTGCACCCCGCCGGTGGCTCCGCTGCCGAGCTCAACGAGCTTCATGCGGCCGCCGGCGGCGTCGCGTTCATGGTCGAGCGGCGCCGCCGCCCCTCGCAGCTCACCGAGCAGGTCCGGGACCTTCTCACCGCGCCGGGGACCGGCGATGCGCCCGCCTCGCTCATCGAGATCGATGTCTCGGCCCCCGAGGCGGAGCTGACCGACGCGCTGACCGATGCGCTGGCGTGGGCCGGCGTCATCGGCCGGACGTCACACCTCACCCTGGAGGGCCACGCGCCGACGCGGCACGGGGCGATCGCACGACTGACGGCGCGCACCGGGGTCGGCGGCGACACGCGGCCGACGAGTGTCGTCGTCACCGCGACCGCGATTCGAGCGGGGGCCGGAGCGCTTCGCGTGACCCTCCTCGCCTCCGTGCGCGTGGAAGTGGAGATCGACCTCGACGCCGGCACGCAGAGGGTGACCGTCACCGACCAGAGGGGTGCGACGACGCTCGCTCCCCCCTTCGAGGATCCCCTGCGTCACGGCCTCCGACAGGCGATCCGCCGCCTCGGCGGCGCCGAGCCCACGGATGATCTCGAGGCCCTGATCCGCGATCGCGCCTCCGCCGGTGGCATCCTCGACCCCCGTTCGCGGCATAAGTCAGTCTGATATCGGGCATCCGCATATTCGGATTCCCTTATGTCGCTAATCGACCGATAGTGGATCTGGGCGCCGAAGTCACACGCCCCCAGGGCTTTTCGAAAGGGTCGAAGATGATCAAGCTCCTCTCCCACCTCTCCTATGTCGCCATCACGACTCCCGACGTCGAGGCGTCGGTGAAGTTCTACGAGGAAGAGGTCGGTCTCACCGTCGTCGACCGGGTCGACGGCCGGGTCTACCTCCGCTGCTGGGGCGACTACTACGCCTACTCGGTCGTCGTCGTTCCCGGCGACGAGCCGTCGCTGGAGACCATGGCGTGGCGTACTTCGAGCGAAGAGGCGCTCGACGAGGCCGTCAAGCGCATCGAGGCCGCGGGTGTGCAGGGCGAGTGGTTCGAGGCGCACAAGATCGGTCGCGCCTACCGCTTCGTCGGACCGCAGGGTCACCCGATGACGCTGCACTGGAACGTCACGCGCCACCAGGCTCCGGGGCACACCGCGTCGATCTATCCCGACCGCCCCGAGAAGCGCAGCAAGATCGCCGGCGCCCCCCGCCAGCTCGACCACGTCACCATCGCCGCGCGCGACGTCGACGAGTTCGCGAAGTGGTACAACGAGGTGCTGGGCTTCCGCATCATGGCGCGCACCGTTCTCGACCAGGCTCCGATCTCGGTGTTCAGCGTGCTGACCACCAACGAGAAGTCGCACGACCTCGGCGTCGTCCTCGACGGTTCGACCCGTCCCGGACGCATCAACCACTACGCGTTCTGGGTCGACACGTACGAAGAGCTCCTCATCGCCGCCGACACGCTCATGGAGCGCGACATCCCGATCGAGTACGGCCCCTCTATCCACGGCATCGGCGAGCAGACGTTCCTCTACTATCGCGAGCCCTCGTCGATGCGCATCGAGCTGAACACGGGCGGCTACCGCAACTACGTGCCGGACTGGACGCCCAACACCTGGAAGCCGTCCCTCGGCTCGAGCAACATGTACCGCAACGGCGCCATGCCGATGTCGATGACCGAGTCGTTCCCGGCCGCCGACGGACCCAGCGCGACCGAGGAGGGCGTGCCCGACGAGATCCGCGACGCGCTCATCAACCCGTACACCACGACCGGCTGATCCGTGCTCGATCCCCGGGGCGGCCGACGACCGGCCGCCCCGGGCACCACGTCAGGATTCGAGGAGGACTCATGACGACCCCACCCCCCGCCCCGTTCGCCCTCGCCCGCTACCGCGTGGGCGATTCCGTGCGTCTGGGCCTCGTCGCCGCAGATCGCATCCGGTCGCTCGGCGAGAGCGAGCTCGGCGCGGCGAGCCTGAACGCCTTCCTCGCCGCCCCGGACTGGTCACGACTGCAGATGCTGGCGGAGCAGACGGATGCCGCGTGGCAGCCCCTCGCCGAAGTCACCCTGATCGCCCCGGTGGAGCCCCGGCAGGTGCTGCAGGCCGGCGCGAACTACCGGACCCACGTGGTGCAGCTGATCATGGCGGGGCTGACCAAGGGCGGCGAGTCGGAGCTGAGCCCCGAGGAGGTGCGCGCGAAGGCCGAGAAGATCATGGACGCCCGGGCCGCCAGCGGCCGGCCCTTCATCTTCCTGGGCCTTGCGCAGTGCGTCGTCGGTGACGACGTGCCGCTGGAGCTCCCCTCCTACAGCGACACCCACGACTGGGAGCTCGAGCTCGCCGTGGTGATCGGCCGCGAGGCATTCCGGGTGACCCCGGATGACGCCCTCGACCACGTCGCGGGGTACACGATCGTCAACGACATCACCACGCGTGACCGCGTGTTCCCGCCCGACGTGGGAGACATCGGCGCCGATTGGTACCGCTCGAAGAACGCGCCCGGATTCCTCCCGACCGGCCCGTACCTGGTGCCGGCCCCGTTCGTCGACCCGCGCGCCCTGTCCGTGCGCCTCGAGCTGAACGGCGAGGTCATGCAGGACGCGACGACGGCCGAGCTCGTCTTCGATGTGCCGACCCTCATCTCTGCGGCCTCGCAGACCCTTCCGCTCCTCCCGGGCGACCTCCTCCTGACCGGCAGTCCCGCCGGCAACGGGCAGCACTGGAAGCGATTCCTCCGGGATGGGGATGTCATGACCGGCACCATCGAGGGCCTGGGAACCCAGGTCGTCCGCTGCGTGGCGGAGGTCGGCGCGTGAGCGTGAACACCGACACGACACGTCCGTCCGAGAACCCGGCCGACCTCGATCGCACCGACCCCGAGGGCGAGATCGCGGCACGCGCCGCCGCGTACCGCAACTGGGGACGCTGGGGCGAGGATGACGTGCTCGGCACGCTGAACTTCATCGATGCCGACAAACGCGTCGCCGCGGCATCCCTCGTCCGCGAGGGGGTCGTGGTCTCCCTCGCGCAGGCCTTCGACACCGACGGGCCCCAGACCGGCTGGCGGCGCCGGACGAACCCGGTGCACACGATGACCGACACCGGCACCGACGCCGAGCGGGGCACCCAGGGCTTCCCGCACGGCATCGGCGGCGCAGACGACGTGATCGCGATGCCGCTGCAGTGCTCGACGCAGTGGGACGGCCTCGGCCACATCTTCGACCACGGCATGGCGTGGAACGGTCGCCGGGCGGGCGACGTCGTCACGAGCGACGGCGACCTCGTCACCGGTATCGAGCACACCCGCACCTCGTTCGTCACCCGCGGCGTCCTGCTCGACGTCGCCGCGCACCTCCGCCCCGACACGGGTGAGCTCGAGGACGGATACGCCATCTCGGCCGTCGACCTCGAAGCGACGATCGCCGCTCAGGGCGAGTCGAGCCGGGTCGGGCGCGGTGACATCGTCGTGGTCCGCACCGGACGCTACGCCCGCACGCGCCGCGAGGGGTGGAACGGCTACGCCGGCGGCTCGGCCGCGGGGCTCTCGCTCACCACCGCCGGGTGGCTCCACCGCACCGAGATCGCCGGCATCGCCACCGACACGTGGGGGTTCGAGGTGCGGCCGAACGAGTTCGACGTGCCCTCCTTCCAGCCACTCCACCAGGTCGTGATCCCCAACATGGGACTCTCGATCGGTGAGATGTGGAACCTTGAGGAGCTCGCCGAGACCTGCCACCGTCTCGGCCGGTTCGACTTCTTCCTCGCCGCGCCGACCCTGCCGATCACCGGCGCGGTCGGATCGCCCGTCAACCCCGTCGCCGTCCTGTAGGCGACACGCACACCCACAGAACAGGGAGGTTCTGAAATGACCCAGGAGCACAACACCTCCGTCGGCAAGGTCGCGATCGCCGGTGCCGGCGTCGCCGGGCTCGCCGCGGCGATCAGGCTCGCCGCCTCCGGCGTCGAGGTCGACCTGTACGAGTCCAAGCCCGAGCTCACGGCGCTGGGGTCGGGGATCTCGCTGCAGGGCAACGCGCTCCGGGTCTTCGACGCGCTCGGCGCGTGGGACGACATCCGCGCCGCCGGTTTCGCGTTCGAGGGTCTGACGCTGCGCGCCCCCGGACCCGACGCGCCCGTGGTGGCGAACCTCCCCGACGTCAAGACCGGTGGTCCCGACTATCCGGCGGCGATGGGGATGCCGCGGCCCGACCTCGCGCGGATCCTGCTCGAGCACGCCGAGAAGGCCGGTGCCCGCGTGCACTTCGGCCGCTCGATCACCGGGATCGACGCCCGTGCGAACGACGCGGTCGAAGTCTTCGTCGACGGCGAGTCCGCCGGCGAGTACGACCTGCTGATCGGCGCCGATGGGCTCAACTCCACCATCCGCGAGATGATCGGCATCACCGAGAAGCCCGAACCGACGGGAATGGGCATCTGGCGCACCTTCGTGTCGCGGCCGGCCGAGGTGGAGCGCAGCGAGCTCTACTATGGCGGGCCCGTCTACATCGCCGGCTACACCCCCACGGGCGAGGACTCGATGTACGCCTTCCTCGTCGAGAAGGCCCAGGATCGCCAGAACGTCTCCGACGAGGAGGCGACCCGCATCATGATCGAGGAGTCGCGCGCTTACGGCGGACCGTGGAACGCGATCCGCGCCGACCTGGAGAAGGGCGCGCACGCGAACTACACCTGGTTCACCCAGCACCTCGTCGAGGGGCCGTGGAACCGCGGCCGCGTCGTCATCATCGGCGATGCCGCGCACAGCTGCCCACCGACGATCGCGCAGGGCGCGGCCCAGGGGCTGGAGGACGCCCTCGTGCTGACCGAGCTCCTCACCACGCGGAACACCGTCGACCAGGATCTCTGGGACACCTTCCACGCGCGGCGTCTGCCGCGCGCGAAGGCGGTCGTCGAGGCATCAGTCCAGCTCGGTCAGTGGCAGATCGACGGCAACCGCGACGCCGATGCCGGCGGCCTCATCTTCGGCATCGCCCAGCAGATGGCCCAGCCCGCATGAGTGCCGAGCACCCGGTCACCGACGTGCACGCGCACGTTCTGCTACCGGCGCTGCACGCCGAGGTGGAGCGCCGCGCGCCCGACGAGGTGCGCGCCGCCGCCGAACTCGACCTGCGTCGCAACGGCGCGGAGAGCCAGGCGGTGTCGGGCCCGATGGTCGGCTCTCGCATTCCGAAGCTCACCGACGTCGCGGTCCGGCTGGCCGACATGGACGCGCAGGGCGTCGACCGGCAGTGGGTGAGCGCCTCGCCGAACCACTTCTACCCGTGGGCGAACGAGGGGCTGTCGGTGTGGATCGCGATGGAGGCGAACCGTCTCATCGCCGAGCACGTCGCACAGGCCCCCGATCGGCTGACCGGGCTGGGAGTCGTTCCGCTCCAGCATCCCGAGCGCATCCTCGAGTGCCTCGACGACGCCGTCCTCGGCCGGGGGCTCGCGGGTGTGGAGATCTCCTCGTTCGCCGGCGACGTCGAGCTCTCCGATGAGCGACTCGAGCCGTTCTGGGCACGCGCGGCCGAACTCGGCGTCGTGATCTTCCTCCACCCGTTCGGGTGCAGTCTCGACGAGCGTCTCGACCGGTTCTACCTCGCCAACACGGTGGGGCAGCCGGTGGAGAACGCGGTGGCGCTGTCGCACCTCATCTTCTCGGGCGTGCTCGACCGGCATCCCGATCTGAAGATCGTCGCCGCGCACGGCGGTGGGTACCTTCCCACCGTGATCGGGCGCTCCGACCATGCCTGGCGCGTGCGACCCGACGCGCGGCGCTGCGCGCACCTGCCCTCGACCTACCTGTCGAGGCTGTGGTTCGACACCGTGGTGCACGACGCGCGGACGCTCCGCGCCCTGGTCGACGTCGCGGGCGGCGCGAAGGTCGTCCTCGGCAGCGACTACCCGTTCGACATGGGACTGGAAGACCCGGTCTCCTTCGTGCGGGACGCCGACCTTCCCGAGGAGATCACCCGGGCGATCCTGTCGGGGAACGCCGCCGAGCTCCTGCGGACGCGGGTGAAGGTATGAAGATCGCACGCTGGACCGGTGGGGGCGAGGGCTTCATCATCGAAGATCGCGTCGTGCCGTTCCCCGACGGACTGACCGTCGGCCGAGTGCTGGCGGGCGGACTGCCGCTCGCGCAGGCGCTGTACCACCGGGTCGCCGACAGTCGCACGATCGCCGATCACGGGCGGCCGCTCGCAGATGTCACGCTGCTGGCGCCCCTGCAGCCGGCCTCGGTCCGAGACTTCGTGACCTTCGAAGAGCACGTCGAGGGCGTGAGTGCGGGCGTCGAGGGCAAGAGCAACGTCGCCGACGAGTGGTATCAGGCGCCGACGTTCTACTTCACCAATCCGCACACGATCCTCGGACCGGGCCAACCGGTCAGCCCGCCGGTCACCGAGCGGCTCGACTTCGAGCTCGAAGTCGCCGTCGTCATCGGCGAGGTCGCCGGATCGACCGGGTCGAACCTCGACGCCGAGCAGGCGGCGGCGCACATCTTCGGGTACACGATCATGAACGACTGGTCGGCCCGTGACCTTCAGGCGCGGGAGATGAAGGTGCGCCTCGGGCCGGCGAAGGGCAAGGACTTCGGCACGAGCCTCGGTCCGTGGATCGTCACCGCCGACGAGCTCGCGCCTCATCTCGACGACGACGGATTCCTGGCCATCCGCGCCGAGGTGCGGGTCAACGGCGTGCTCATCGGCGAAGACCTCGTGTCGAACATGGGGTGGCCCTTCCCCGAGCTCGTCGCCTATGCCTCGCGCAACTCCCGCGTCGCACCCGGGGACGTGCTCGGCTCGGGGACGGTCGGAAACGGCGGATGCCTCGGCGAGCTGTGGGGTCGGAACGGCGACCTGACACCCCCGCCGCTGGAGCCCGGCGACGTGGTGACGATGTCGGTCGAGGGCCTCGGTGAGCTGAGCGGCCAGGTCGGGGAGTACGTCCCGGCCCCCGACCTGCCCGCCGCACGCTCGCGTCCGCGGGTGCGGCATCGTGCACTTTAGTTGCTTTCAGACTGAAGCTCACATAAAATGGACCTGACGTCGGGGTCCTCCGGGCCCGTTCCCGCCGTGATGGATCGGACGGGGCACACCGAGTCGCGTCGACGGCCCGATCGATCGGGCACATCGAATATGCCGCTCTCCCGCGCCAGGCTCCGCCTGCTCGTCTTCTCCCTCCTGACCGCCGCCTTCCTCGGCGCCCTCGATCACACGGTCGTCGCGACCTCGCTCGCCACGGTCGCCGGCGACCTGGGTGCTCTGGAGCACATGAGCTGGGTGGTCGTCGGCTACACCCTCGCCGCGACCGTGCTCCTCCCCGTCCTCGGCAAGCTCGGCGACATCCTGGGGCCGCGGGCGGTCTTCCTGACGTCACTCGTCGTCTTCATCGTCGCGTCGCTCGCGTGCGGCTTCGCCCAGGACATGACCCAGCTCGTCATCGCGCGCGTACTGCAGGGCGCGAGCTCGGCCGGGCTGCAGCTGATGTCGCAGACGATCGTCGCCTACGTCACCACCCCCCGCGAGAGGCCTCGGTACCTCGCGATCATCGGCGCCGCGTTTCCGGTGGCCATCGTGCTCGGTCCCCTCTTCGGTGGTCTCATCACCGACTTCTGGGGATGGCCGTGGGTGTTCTGGGTCAATGTGCCCGTCGGCCTTCTCGCCCTGGCGCTGGCCCTCGTCGCGGTGCCGCACGTCGAACCGTCGGGGAGGCGCAGCTTCGACGTCCCGGGCGCAGTGCTCTTCACCGTGGCGATGGTCGCCCTGGTGCTCGCCGTGAGCTGGATCGGCGACCCCGCGGCATCCGTTCCGGTGCTCATCGCCTTCGCGATCGCCGGGGTGGGCTTCACCGCGTTCTTCGTCGTGGAGGCCCGGGTCGCCGAGCCGTTCGTACTACTGCGCGCGTTCCGCAACCGCACGGTCGCAGCGGGGATCGCCCTGTCGGGGATCATCGGGATCGGCCTGTTCTCGGTGACGGCCTACCTTCCGACGTACTTCCAGATGGCCTACGGCACCACCGCGACCGTGTCGGGGCTCGTTCCGATCGCCACGGTGTTCGGGATGCTGGTGGCCAACCTCGGCACCGGGTGGCTCGCCAGCCGCACGGGACGCTACCGGCCCTACCCGATCATCGGCACGACCCTGGGCGCCGTCGGACTGTTCATCATGTCGCTGCTGCCGGTCGGGCTCCCCCTCTGGGTGCCGATGGTGGTCATGGCGGTGGTCGGTCTCGGCACCGGCAGCTTCATGAGCCTCGTGATCGCCGTCGTGCAGTCGGCCACGCCGCGCAGCGAGACCGGCAGCATCACCGCGACGATCAACCTCGTCCGTCAAGTCGGCTCGACGGTGGCGACCGCCGTCATCGGCGGCGTGGTCGGTTTCGGCGTCGCCGCACGCCTGCCCGCCATGATCGATCCGAACGGGCTCACGCCGCAGGTCGTGCGCGAATCCTCCCTCGCCGTCCAGACCGAAGTCGCGGCGATCTACCGCGACGTGCTGGCCCCCGTCTTCCTCGCCCTCGCCGTCGTCTACGCCCTCGGCATCATCGCCGCGCTCCTCCTTCCCGGCGGCAGGCTCTCCGACGAGGCGCCTGCCGACATCACCGTCGACGCAGATCGCGTCGCCACACCCTGAACCCGCTCACTCGAACCAGGAGTCACCATGTCCGACACCCGCACCATCGCCATCGTGGGCAGCGGCCCGATCGGCAGCGCCTACGCGCGCACCATCCTCGAGGGCGCCCCTGACACGCGCGTCGTCATGTTCGAGGCAGGGCCCACCCTCACCGACCCTCCCGGCCAGAGCGTCCGCAACATCGCCGATCCCGATGCCAAGGCGCGGGCGCGGGAGATGTCGCAGGGTCCGCAGGCCGGTGACTTCCGCTCGCAGCTCGGGATCCCCGAGTCGGTGGTCGTCGAGGGCATGTTCACCGCCCGTCAGGGCACGCACCTGCTCGACTTCGGCGGTCCGGGCTCCGCACATGCGCCGACCTTCGGAGCCGTGGCCGCCTCGACGAACGTCGGCGGTCAGGGAGCGCACTGGACGTGTGCGACGCCGGCGCCGCAGTTCAGCGAGCGGGTCGGATTCATCGACGACGTCGAGTGGGAGGAGCTCATCACCGAGGCCGGCCGCCTGCTGCACGTGCAGAGCGCCGCATTCGCCGACTCGCGGGTGGGTGAGGCGATCCGCTCGCTCCTCGACGAGGAGTTCGGCGCCGAGCTGCCCGACGGGTTCGGTCCGAGCACCCTCCCGGTTGCGGGCGACCCGCAGCCCGACGGCACGATGCGGTGGGCGGGAGCCGACGTCGTCCTCGGCCCGCTCGTCGAACCGGGTCATCCGCTCGCCGACCGCTTCGAGCTGCGCGACCTCACCCTCGTCCGCCGGATCGAGCACGACGGCACGCGCGCCACCGGTGTGTCCATCGAGGATCTCCGCACCGGGGAGCGCTCCACGGTCGACGCCGACCTCGTCGTCGTCGCCGCCGACGCGTTCCGCTCGCCGCAGCTGCTGTGGGCGTCGGGCATCCGTCCGCAGGCGCTCGGGCGGTATCTCACCGAGCATCCCGTCGTGATCTCCACGGTCGCCCTCGATGCCGAGAAGATGCGGCGCTTCGCCGACGAGTCCGACCTCGCCGAAGAGAAGGCACGCCGCGCGGTCAACCCCGTCGACCCCGTTGCCGCGGTCAACCGCATCCCGTTCTCCGAGCCCGATCACCCCTTCTCGCTGCAGGTGATGTACTCCGAGACCACGCCCTTCCTCATGGAGCCGGGCACCCCCTACGCCGAGAACGAGTGGGGCTACGTGAACATGGGCTACGGACTGCGCAAGCGCCCGCGCGTCGACGACGGAGTGCGCTTCGTCGACGATGAGCTCGACTGGCGCGGGTTTCCGAACATGACCATCGAGTACGCCCTCACCGACGACGAGGAGCGCGAGATCGCCGCGGCGACCGAACGCCTTCGTCGCGCCGGGAACGCACTGGGACACTTCGTCGCCGAACCGCGGCTGCTTCCGGCCGGATCGAGCCTGCACTACATGGGGACGATGCGGATGGGCGAGTCCGATGACGGCACGTCGGTCGCCGATCCCTGGTCGCGTGTCTGGGGGTTCGACAACCTCGTGGTGGGTGGCAACGGGCTGATCCCGACGGCGAACACCGTCAACCCGACTTTGATGAGCACCGCGATCGCCGTGCGCGGCGCGCGCAAGGCGCTCGAGCAGCTGCGCGCCGCGGAGGTGACCTCGGCCCGCTGAGCCATAGTGGCTCCATGAGCTTCGACATCGAGGGGTTCCGTGCGCAGTTCCCCTCCCTCGCCTCCGGCATCGCGCACTTCGACGGCCCCGGCGGCACCCAGACGCCCCTCGCGGTCGCCGAGGCGATCGCGCGCACGCTGACCGCGCCCCTGTCCAATCGCGGCTCGTCGGTGCGCAGCGAACGGAATGCGGATGACGCGGTCGCCGCGTTCCGTCTGGCGGCGGCCGATCTGCTGGCCGCCGACCCGCGCGGTGTGGTCTACGGACGGAGCGCCACGCAGCTCACCTACGACCTCTCCCGGACCCTCGCCGCCTCGTGGGCGGAGGGTGACGAGATCGTCGTGTCCGAGCTCGACCACGACGCCAACGTCCGCCCCTGGGTGCAGGCGGCCGAGGCACGCGGCGTGAGCGTGCGGTGGCTGCCGCTGGATCCGGCGACGGCCGAGCTCGACCTCTCAGGTCTCGACGAGATCGTCAACGACCGCACCCGGCTGGTCGCGGTCACCGCGGCATCCAATCTCCTCGGCACCATCCCGCCCGTCGCTCGCATCGCGGCGCGCGCCCACGCCGTGGGGGCCCTCGTCCACGTGGACGGGGTTCACTACGCCGCTCACGCCTCGGTCGACGTCACCGCCCTCGGCGCGGATTTCTTCGTGTGCTCGCCGTACAAGTTCTTCGGTCCGCACTGTGCGGTGCTCGTCGCCGACCCGGCGCTGCTGGAGACCCTGCACCCCGACAAACTCGTCCCCTCGACCGATCAGGTGCCCGAGCGCTTCGAGCTGGGCACCCTGCCCTACGAGGCCCTTGCCGGCGTCACCGCCGCCGTCGACGTGATCGCCGGGATCGCGCCGCCCGCCCCGTCTCGTCGCGAGCGCCTCGTCGCGGCACACCAGCTGATCGAGCGGCACGAGAACGCGCTGCGCGAACGCATCGAGACCCGCGTCACCGAGCTCGGCCTCGAGGTGCACTCGCGCGCGCACCGACGCACGCCGACGCTCTACGTCACCCTGGGTGACCGAGTCGCTTCGGCGGCGTCGAGCTTTCTCGCCGAGCGCGACATCCTCGCCCCGTCGGGGAGCTTCTATGCCTGGGAGACCTTCCGGGCGCTCCGCCTCCCGGTCGAAGCCGGCATGCGCATCGGGGTCGCCGCGTACACGAGCGACGACGACGTCGATCGCCTCCTCGAAGGACTTTCGGAGTTTCTGACACGATGACCGCCCCTGCCCCTGCCCCTGCCCCCGCGTCCTCGGCCGCCGAGCCGCCGCGCCTGTCCGGCCTCTTCGGCGACATGGAGCTGCTCGTCGTCATCCTTCTCGGCATCGTCTCGGTGTCCACCGCCTACACCTCGTTCCAGTCGACGCTGTACGACGGTCTCACCGCGTCGTCGTACTCGCAGGCGCAGAACACACAGACCGAGGCCGAGTCGCTGTACCTCGAGGCGAACCAGACCTACGTGCAGGACGTCCAGACCTGGGGTCGGCTCACCGAACTGTCGGTCGACATGGACAACCCCGACCCCGTGATCGCCGACGCCGCGAGTGCGAAGTTCGACACCCTCCAGTTCGTGCTCGTCGATGAGATCTTCGATGCGGCCATCACCTGGTCCGACGAGGAGACCACCGCCACCGGCGATTACGTCGGGCCGTTCGAGTCGGAGGAGTACTTCGCCGCCCGCTTCGGTGCCTGGGCCGAAGAGGATGACCGCAGCACGGCGCTCTTCGAGAGTGCGGAGGAGTACAACACCCTCGGTGACCGGCTGCAGCTGAACACCGTGCTGATGGCGATCACCCTGTTCCTCCTCGGTGTCGCCGCGGTGGTCAAGCGCCGTCGCATCCAGTGGATCCTCATCGGATTCGGCATGTCGATCTTCACCGTCGCCGCCGTGCTGACAGCCCTGGTGCCGTTCGCCTGGTTCTGATCGGATGGGTTCTGACCCGCGTGATCTGAGGAGGCAATCGATGGCATCCATTCCCGAGGATCCCCGTCCGGAGCTCACTCCCCTCGCCGCCCTGACTTCGAGCTTCGTGACGGAGCAGTCGGTGTACGGCGTGATCCTCGTGTCGGGGATGATCGTGATGAGCGGCGCAGGGGATCCCACGAGTCTCAGCGTCTTCGTCGTCGTCGTGAGTACCGTCGTCGTCTTCTGGGGCGCTCACGTCTACGCCGGCACGGTCGCCGGGCACGGCTTCGGGCGCGATGCGCGCCCGCTGTCGGTCGCGTTCCGCCGCGCGGTGCGGCAGTCCAACGGGTTGCTCGTCTCCGCGCTGATCCCCTGCGCGATCCTCCTGCTCGGCACGGCGCGTCTGGTGGACGACCAACTCGCGATCTGGGCGGCTCTCCTCTCGGGCACCGTGCTGCTGGCCGCGCTCGGGTGGATCGCGTTCCGCCGACGCGGCGCCTCGGTGCCGCGCAGTCTCGCCGGATCAGCGATGACAGCCGCGTTCGGCGCCGTCATGGCGCTGCTGAAGGTCGTCGTCGTGCATTGACCGGGGTGAGCATGCGTGCCCCGCTAGCGTGAGGGCGTGCCCTTCGCCGTCGCTCTCACCGTCCTGCTCGTCCTGCTCGGCGCCTTCCAGCTGGCCCTCGCCGCCGGCGCCCCGCTCGGCCACTTCGCCTGGGGCGGGCAGCACCGCGTCCTGCCGACCCGGCTGCGTGTCGGGAGCGTGGTGTCGATCCTGATCTATGCGGTGATCGTCCTCATCGCCTGGAGCCCGGTCGGTGCGATCGGCCTCTTTCCGCGCGTCGTGTCGGAGGTGGGCATGTGGGTCGTCTTCGGCTACTTCGCGCTCGGCATCGTGATGAACGCGCTGTCGCGCTCGAGACCGGAGCGGTTCACGATGACGCCGGTCTGCGTCGTGCTGGCGGTGCTGTCGTTCTTCATCGCGATGGGCTTCGACGACATCGAGATGGAGACGCTCACCCTCTGACCGGCGGCAGCGGGCACTATCGCGAGCCCCAGTTCCAAGCCGGCCGGTCGAGCACTCCCTGCCCCGCGACCTGCGTGCCGCCGGTCCCGCTCTCCAGTCGATAGGTGAGCGCACCCGATCGCTCGAGCGCTCCGGCCAGACGTTCGGCGTGGGTGACGACGATCACCTGGGACTGAGCGGATGCCGCGGCGATGAGTTCGGCGAGGGGATCGAGCAGGTCGGGGTGCAGGCTCGCCTCCGGCTCGTTCAGCACGAGGAGGGGCGCCGGGCGGGCGGGGAGGAGTGCCGCGCACAGCAGCAGATATCGCAGCGTGCCGTCCGAGAGCTCGCCGGCCGCGAGGGCACGGAGGAGTCCCGGCTGCCGCATCGCCAGGGTGAATCGACCGTCCGCCGCGTCGATCTGCACCCGGGCGCCCGGGAAGGCGCGGGCGACGGCGCCATCGAGTTCCGCACCGAAGCCGGCATCGCGGATGGTCGCCCAGACCGCCGCGAGGTTCTCGCCGCCGTGCGCCAAGGTGTGCGAGCGCGTGCCGATCTGCGGCGCTCGGGCGGGGGCGTCGGCGTCGACGCGGAAGTGATCGTAGAACCGCCAGCCGGCGAGGGTGCGCCGGAGCGTCAGGAGCTCGGGCCCCGTGTCGCCGTCGGCGAGGTCGGTGACGATGCTCTCCCACGGTGCGAGCGGTTGAGCCAGGGTCGTCCAGGAATCCTCGCGCACGCGCGTCGCCGCACCCTTGCGGTCGATGAGCAGCGCGGCGGGCTTGGCGACCGGCCCTGCGAACACCTGCTCGCGCTTGATCTCGGGGTCGCGGCTGAAGAGGTTCTGCGGATCGGCCTGCGGAATGCCGAGGTCGACGAGGAAGCCGAGCTCATCCGAGGCGTACCCCAGCTTCACGGCGACCGGTTCGCGCCTCACGGTGCCCTGGGTTCCGCCGAACTCGGGGCCTGCCCACAGCAGAGAGGGAAGCCCCCCTTCCCGGGCGATCGCCGCGATGAGCGACCCCGTGGCGGACTGCGCGAGGAGGCGCATCCCCCGGTAGAGGTTGGACTTACCCGACCCGTTCGGGCCGGTGATCACCGTCAGCGCGTCGAGCGGCAGCACCAGGTCGCGCAGCGACCGGTACCCGGCGACGGCGAGGGTGGTGAGCACCCCGCCATCCTGTCAGGAGTGCCCGACACCGCCCCTCAGCCGGTCGGAGAGCACCTTTGCCCCCGCGGATGACGCGAACCCGCCGTCGACCGGGATCTCCGCGCCTGTGACGTAGGCCGCGGCATCCGACAGCAGGAACGCCACCATCTCGGCGACCTCCTCGGCCTCACCGGTGCGTTCGAGCGGCGTGAGAGCGAGCTGCGCCTCGCGCATCGCGGCGGGCGCGCTCGCCGTCATCGGCGTCTCGATGAACCCCGGATGCACGGCGTTGACGCGGATCCCACGCGGCCCGAGCTCGGTCGCCGCGGCATGCGTGAGGCCGCGAAGGGCCCACTTCGACGTCGTGTAGGCGACGGGGTAGTGCCCACTCACGGCCGCGATCGAGCCGACGTTCACGATCGACGATCCGCGCACCATGAGAGGCGCGAGCGCCTGGATGCCGAGCATCGCCCCGGTCACGTTCACCGCGAGCACGCGGTCCCAGTCGGCGCGGGCCACCTCGCCGAGACGCGCGCGATGGGTGATGCCGGCGTTGTTGACGAGGCCCCGCACGGGTGGGCCGTCGGCGAGCTCGGCCGCGAGCGCACCCCAGGCGCTCTCGTCGGCGACGTCGAGCGTCCGGTAGGTCGCCCCCGATCCGTCGAGTGCCGGAGCGGTGTCGGCGACATCCGTCGCGATCACCCGCGCTCCCGCGCTCGCGAGAAGCAGCGCCTCAGCTGCGCCCTGCCCGCCCGCGGCGCCGGTCACGACCACCACCTGGCCGGCGAGGTCCGGATGACGCCCGCTCGGCGTCATCCGCTACTTCACGCCCTTCATCAGCGCCAGCACGGGCTTGACCGACACCAGCAGCCCGACGCCCACGATGATCGCCAGCCCGCCGAGGATGGCGAAGTACGGACCTTCGTTGTCCACGTCGAAGAACTGGGCGAGCCAGCCCGAGATGGAGGTGCCGAGCGCGACCGAGAGGAAGAACAGCGCCACCATCTGGGTGTGGAACATCTCGGGGGCGAGCTTGGTGGTCACCGACAGGCCGACGGGGGAGACCAGCAGCTCGGCGACGGTGAAGACGAACAGGATGCCCACGAGCGCGAGGAGCGGAGTGGAGTTCGGCCCGCCGCCGGCGAACGGCAGGAAGAGCAGGAAGGCGACCCCCATGATCATCGTGCCGATCGCGAACTTCACCGGTGTCGACGGCTGGCGGGTGCCGAGCTTGAGCCACAGGGTCGCGAAGACGCCCGAGAGGATGATGATGAAGATCGGGTTGATCGACTGCACCCATGACACCGGCATCGTCCAGCCGAAGATGTCGCGGTTCAGCTTCTGGTCGGAGTAGATCGTCACCACGGTGAACTGCTGCTGGTAGAGCGACCAGAACGCGACGCTGGTGATGAACAGCGGCAGGAATCCCCAGACGCGTGAGCGCTCGGTCGAGGTGATGCGGCGGCTGGAGAGGATGACGAAGAAGTAGGCGATCGTCGCGGCGAGGGTCACCACGATGACGACCAGCGAGAGGTTGTCGACAGTGATGACGCCGAGGAGGACCATCGCGACGATCAGGCCGAGCCCGGCGGCGCCGATGCCGAGGAAGAGGCCGTACCGGTGGCGCGGGAGCGGGTTCGGCACGATGCTCGCCTCGGGTGGGAGCTGCTTGCGGCCGAAGGAGTATTGGATGAGCCCCAGCGCCATGCCGACCGCGGCCAGGCCGAAGCCCCAGTGGAACCCCATCGTGGTCTGGAGCAGACCGGTGAGGAGCGGACCGAAGAAGGCGCCGAGATTGATGCCGAGGTAGAACAGCGAGAACCCGGCGTCGCGGCGCGGGTCATCGGCGGTGTACAGGGTGCCCACCACCGAGGTGGCGTTCGCTTTCAGCCCGCCCGAGCCGAGCGCGACGAGGATGAGGCCGACGGTGACTCCGAGGAACCCCGGGAGAAGGGCCAGGGCGATGTGGCCCGCCATGATGACGATGGCGCTGTAGAACAGCACCCGCTCCGAGCCGAGGATGCGGTCGGCGATCCAGGCGCCGAGGATCGTGGAGAGGTAGACCGATCCGCCGTAGGCGCCGACGATGCCCGCCGCGACGGTCTCGGGCAGGCCGAGGCCGCCCTGCGTCGTGGAGTAGTACAGGTAGATGAGCAGGATGCCCTGCATGCCGTAGAAGCTGAACCGCTCCCACATCTCCACGCCGAACACGTGGGCGAGCGCCCACGGCTGGCCGAAGAACCGGGTGTCGTGGTCACCCTCGCCCCGCCCGAAGGTGGCTGCGGCGTCGGTGCCGCTGTCTTCGGTGGCGCGCTGACCCGCCCGGGTGCGGGCGTCGGGGTCGGCGGCCGCTGTGGCGCCCGTCGGAGGTCCGACCGGCACCTGCTCCGGTGCCCGGTCGCGGTCGTCGCTGTCCATGCGATGACGATACGCCCGCGGGGCGCGGCCGCGCAGGCCATTTCGCCGGCGCGAGGAAACCCGGCCGAGCCGCGTACATCCGAGGGTGAAACGTCCGCGCCCCGGCGGATCGTACTCGCCTCAGCGGGTGACGCGCTCGTGTTCGGGGAGCGCCGGGTGGCGTTCGCGGGCGTCGTGGCGACGGGGGATGAAGAGGGCGACGACGAGCGCGATGATCGCGGCGGCGCCGCCGAGGATGAACGAGACCTGGAAGGCGGTGCCCGTCGGCACGTCGACGCCCTGGAAGGGCGTGACGTAGGTGGCGAGCACGACGCCGATGACGGCGGCGGCGGTGCTCGTGCCGAGCGAGCGGAAGAGGGCGTTGAGGCCGTTCGAGGCGCCCGTCTCGGACTGCGGCACCGAGCGCATGATGAGCATCGGCATCGCGGCGTACCCGAAGCCGATCCCGACCCCGATGAGGATGTTCGCGACGAGGATCTCCCACACCTCGCGGGAGAACAGCAGCGTGTAGCCGTAGGCGACGATGAGGGCGAACGCGCCGAGGATGAGCAGCAGGCGCGGGCCGAAGATGCGGGCCAAGCGGCCTGAGAACGGGGAGAGGAGCATCATCATCAAGCCCGCCGGCATGACCACGAGGCTCGCGGCGATGAGCGACAGGCCGAAGCCGCCGGTGGCGACGGGAAGCTCGAGCATCTGCGGGTAGACCACGTTCGAGGCGAACAGCGAGAAGCCCATCGCGATCGAGGCGATGTTGGTCAGCAGCACCGGGCGGCGCGCGGCGACCCGGAGGTCCAGGAGCGGTTCGCTGATCCGCAGCTCGTACCAGCCCCACGCCACCAGGATGGCGAGCCCTCCGAGCCCGAGCGCGAGAACGGCGGGGGAACCCCAGCCCCACTCGTTGCCGCGGGAGATCGCCAGCAGCACGCCCAGGAGTCCGATCGACATGCCCGCCGCGCCGACGTAGTCGAAGCGACCGGCGGTGCGCAGCGTGCTCACCGGCACGATCCACAGCACGAGGATGAACACGATGACGCCGAGACCGGCCGACATCCAGAACAGCACATGCCAGTCGCTGCGCTCGGTGATGAGGGCGCTGATCGGGAGGCCGAGCGCGCCGCCGACGCCGAGGGTGGCGCTGATGAGCGCGATGGCGGTGTCGACGCGGTTCTCGTGGAGCACGTCGCGGAGGATCGAGATCCCGAGCGGGACGACGCCGGTCACCGCCCCCTGCAGGGCGCGCCCGACGATCACCCCGACGATCCCGGGAGAGAGCGCGGCGATGACCGAACCGATGACGAGCAGGGTGAGGAGCACCAGCACGATGCGGCGCTTGCCGTACATGTCCCCCAGGCGCCCCGCCACGGGGGTGCTGATCGCGGCGGCGAGGAGGGTCGCGGTCACCACCCAGGCGGTGTCTTCGCGGCTGGCGTCCAAGAGCTCGGGGAGCTTCGATTGGATGGGCACCACGAGGGTGAACATGAAGGATGACGCCAGCCCAGCGACCGCGAGCACGGCGACGATCGCACCCTGTCGAGGCTTTCGGCTGAGGCTCTTCCGGGTGTCCTCAGCTCGATCGCGCACCGAGCCAGCCTACTCCCGCTCGACATCACCGGCGCTCGCTTTGTGAACAGTCGTGCGCTGAACGAACATTCCAGACGAAGGATTGGCGTGCGCCGGGCGAGGTGCCATGCTCGATTCGATGAACCCGCCCCTCGAGCTGCGCCTCCTCGCCCGGCTGCGCGTGCCGATCGAGGCCTCCATCGTCGCCGGTGCTGTGGTGGGCGGCGAGCGGCGCATCATCCCCATCGGCGCCGGCACCGTGTCGGGCCCCGTCCTCTTCGGCGAGGTGCTGCCGCTCGGCGCGGATTGGAACCTTCGCCGCCCCGACGGCACCGAGACGGTCTCGGCGCGTTACCTGCTGCGCCTCACCGACGGCACGGTGCTGTCGGTGCGGAACGAGGGTGTGCTCACCCCGGGTCCAGGCGGACCCGAGGGCATCACGGCGCTGCAGATCGAGGCGCCGGTCGGCTCGCCGTGGGCGTGGCTGAACGACGCCGTCCTCGTCGGCAGCCTCGCGGTCATCTTCGACGGCGAGGCCGTCGCCGGGGTGTCGCTGGAGTACTGGATCACCCATCGACGGGGAGAAGAACCGCGCGAGTAGGGTGAGGCCATGGCCGAGGCATCCGTTCCCACTCCGCCCGGAATCGCCCTTCGCCCGCTCGACACGGTGGAGGCCGTCCACACCGCCTCGGCGGTGCTCTCCGACGTGTGGGGCGGTGACCGGTCGGGCATGCCGCCGAACCTCCTGCGCGCGCTCGCCCACACCGGCAACTACGCCATGGGCCTCTACGCCGACGAGCACATGGTCGGCGCGTCCGTCGCCTTCTTCGCTGCGCCCGCCGCCCGCTCGATGCACTCGCACATCACCGGCGTCCTGCCCGGCCATCAGAGTCAGGGCCTCGGGCGGATCCTGAAGCAGCATCAGCGCGAGTGGGCGCTCGCACGCGACGTCGGGCACATCACCTGGACCTTCGACCCCCTCGTCGCGCGCAACGCCCACTTCAACCTTCAGGTGCTCGGAACGCGGGTGACGGAATACCTGGTGAACCATTACGGCGCGATGGACGACGGAGTCAACCGGGGCGATGAGACCGACCGGATCCTGGTGTCGTGGGCGCTCGCAGCGCCGCCCGTGCCGACGCCTGCCGACGACCGGGTGGTCGCCGAGGTCCCGGTGCCCCCCGACATCGCCGCGATCCGGCGCGACACCCCGGCCGAGGCGGCCGCCTGGCGGCGGCACGTGCGCGCGGCGCTTCTCACGCACCTCGCGGACGGCCTCGTGATCGGCGGATTCGACGCTCCACGCGGTTACCTGCTGGTCAAGCCCTGATGTTCGCGTATCAGCAGGCCGCGTGGTGACTCTCTTCTGGTGACGCTGGGGGCGTCACCAGACAGGGGAGTCCGACATGAATCTGCGCACCGCACTGTTTCCGACCACCGCACCGTTCCCGCCCACCGCAGACGGCGCGGGTCGCCGCCTCACCGCCCGCATGGCGCGGCGCCTTCGCCCGCGTCGTGCGCGTTCGACCTTCCGTCCGCTCATCGCCCCGCGCGCCGCCTGAGACCGGGCGTACGCTGAGCGCATGCCCATCGCTCAGCCCGCGGCATCCGTCTCCCTCGAGGGGTTCGAGCTGCGCGTGGTGCACCTGCCGCTGGTGGCCCCTTTCACGACCTCGTTCGGCACCGAGACGGTGCGCGAGGTGATCATCGTGCGTGCCCTCACCGCGGACGGCGACGGGTGGGGCGAGATCGTCACGGGGGCGGCGCCGCTGTATTCCAGCGAGTACACCCAGGGCGCGTGGGACGTCGCGACGCGCTTCCTCGTGCCGGCCCTCCTCGAGCGAGGGCGGGTCGCCCCGCACGAGGTTCCGGGCCTCCTCGCGCCCATCGTCGGACACCGCATGGCCAAAGCCGGTCTCGAACTCGCCGTCCTCGACGCGGCCCTCCGGGCCGAGACGCGCTCGCTGGGCGCGTTCCTGGGAGCCGCGGTCGACCGGGTGCCCTCCGGCGTCTCGGTGGGGCTGCAGCGCGACCCCGCGGCGCTCGTCGACGCGGTCGGCGCCTACCTCGCCGAGGGGTACGTGCGGATCAAGATCAAGATCAAGCCGGGTCGGGATGTCGCTGACACCGCCGCCGTGCGCGACGCGTTCGGCGAGGTGCCGCTGCAGGTCGACGCGAACTCCGCGTACACGCTCGCCGACATCGACACCGTGGCCGCCCTCGACGCCTTCGACCTGCTGCTGATCGAGCAGCCGCTGCAGGAGGACGACCTCGTCGACCACGCCGTGCTGGCCGAGCACGTGCGCACGCCGATCTGTCTGGACGAGTCGATCGTCTCGGCCAAGGCAGCCGGCGACGCGCTCGCGCTGGCGGCGGCGGCGGTGATCAACATCAAGGCGGGCCGGGTCGGCGGGTACCTTGAGGCGGTGCGCATCCACGACCTGTGCGTGGCCGCCGGGGTGCCCGTCTGGTGCGGCGGCATGCTCGAGACCGGCATCGGCCGGGCCGCCAACGCGGCGCTCGCCGCTCTGCCCGGATTCACCCTGCCCGGGGACGTGTCGGCGGCGAGCCGGTTCTACGACCGTGACATCGTGACTGAGCCCGCGGTCCTCGACGACGGGCATGTGCGGGTGCCGACCGGACCGGGGCTCGGGGTCGAGATCGACCGCGCTTTCCTCGACGAGGTCACCGCGGAGCGGGTGGAGATTCGGCGGTAGTGCTGATGCGGCGTCCCCAACTCCTGCAGATCAGCGGTCTACCGCATCGACACGCCGAGCGGAGGGGGCGCGCTCGCCGATTCTGCAGGAGTTCGGTCGCCCTCGCCGTCGCGCTCCTCCTGACCGGCTGCGGGGGCGGGAGCGGGAGCGGCGGCGAAGCGCGTGAGCCTGCGTCCGACAGCGCGACCGCCCTGCCCACGGGCGTCAGCGTGGAGATCGTCCAGCTTCGCGCCGACGTCGCCGTGCGTCAGGCGCAGGTGCACGTCGTCAACGGCAGCGACGTCGACCTCGAGATCGGCGATGTCGCTGTCGACGATCCCCGGTTCGCCACCCCGGCCACCCGCGTGCTGCCCGGGCGCACGAGCCGCGTTCCCGCCGGCGGCGAGGTCGACATCCGTGTGCAGCTCCCCGAGGTCGCGGGCGCACGCGACGACGCCGGGCCCCTCGAACCGACTGTCGCGCTCGGATTCAGTGTCGAGGGCGCGGCGGGAACCGCGCGGGTGATCGCCGCCGACCCCCTGGGCTTCCTCGCGCCGCTGCACGAGCGCGAGTGCCGCGCGGCCGCGCTCGCCGAGGCGGCGACGCTGGCGTTCACCGGCTTCACCCCCGCTCCGGCTGGGGAGCCCGCGAGCCTCGAGCTGACGGTGACCCCGGCCGGCGGCGACGCGACGCTCGTCGCGGTTCAGGCGACGAACCTGCTCGACTTCGGCCCCGAGACGGTGGACGGCGTGTTCCCGCTCGATGTGACGGTGGCGGCCGACGATATCGCTCCGATCGTCGTCGACATCCCGATCGTCCCCTCGCGCTGCGATCCCCACGCGGTGCAGGAGGACAAGCGCGGCACGATCTTCGACGTCCGGCTCACCCTCGCGGGCGACCCCGGTGAGATCGAGCTCTTCGTCGGTGACGCGCTGCGTGGCGACATCCTCACCTGGGTGTCGAGCTGGTGCGGATTCGCCGGCTCTCCCTAGTCCTCGCGCCCCACCCCGCCGTGGATGGCGACCCCGTCCAGGGCGTCGAGGATCGCCACGCCCAGCGCGCCCCCGGCATGCCAGGGGGTGTACGCCTCGGTCCACCAGCGCGTGGTCTCGGGCGCCGTCACGCCCGGCAGCACGCGCTCGCGCTCGCGGCTCTCGGGTACGAGGCGCGGTCTGAGCACCGACAGCACCACGACGCCGTCGACGACGACCTGCAGGACGGCGCCGTCATCGAGGGGGCGCAGTTCGAAAGGGGCGCCGTCGACGCCGGCCACCCGGTCGTGGACGGATGCCGCGGCCCGGCCGATCGCGGCCGCATCCACCGGCTCGGGGGTGAGCACCACGCTGCTACGAGGCATCGGACATCCTCCGTCGGCGTCGCGGACCCGGCTCGCCGGGATCGTTCTCCGCCGGCGCGGAGGACCCCGCCGGAACCGGTGTCTCGGTCGGAGCCGGCTGCGCCTGCGTGGCCGCACCGGCATCGAATCGGGCCACCTGCACCAGTGTCGGCCGCTCGCCCCGGCGGGCGAGGCGTCCCCGCCCGGCGATCATCGGCTCGGCGTAGAGCTTGGGGAGCAACTGCCCCTCCGCCCGATCGCCCGACATGATCAGGGCCGTTCCGCCCGTGTCGCGGATGCCCTGCAGCGCCAGGTCGAACATCGCGCGCGAGGCTCCGGCGACCGGCCGGCTGACCACGACGTTCAGGCGCAGGTCACGCGCCGACGCGAGGTAGGGCAGAAGCGGGCGGAGAGGTTCGGTGCCGCCGGCGGCGAGGATGTCGAAGTCGTCCGCGACGACCAGGATGCGCGGGCCCGGTGCCGACCGGTCGATCGCGCGCTTCTCGAGCTCGGTCGCGATCGACTCCGCCAGCTGGCGTCCCTGACGGCCGGAGGTGGCGTGCCCGCCGAGGTAGGCGTCGGGTACGTCCGCGGCGAGCTCACCGCGCGCGTCGAGCAGACCGACGACGAGCTCCTCGGGCGAGTACCGGTCGATCGCGCCCTGGACGATGCCCCGGAGGGTCGTGGTCTTGCCGCAGCGGCTGTCGCCGAAGACGAGAAGGTGCGGGTCGCCGGTGGCGAGGTCGAGGGCGACCGGCTGCATGGTGTCCTGGCGGATGCCGAACGGGATCGCATCGGGCTCGTCGAAGGCGTCGGGAAGCTCGGCGGGCTCGAGCACCTCGGGAAGCAGCCGGATCGGCGCGGCCTCGGGGCCCTCCCAGCGCGCGGCGCTCTCGCGGGCGATGCGTTCGAGGGCGGCGCCGATGTCGTCGCCTTCGGCCTCCTCGAGAAGCGGCAGCGCGATCTGGGCGAAGAGCTTCTCGTCGGTGAGCACCCGGCCCGGCTCGTCGGCCCGGAGGGTGGTGGAGAGCTTGCGTGCGATCTGCGAGTCGGCCGGGTCGTTGAGCTTCAGCTCCAGTCGGGTGCCGACGAGGTTCTGCAGGTTCATCCGCAGTTCGTTCCAGCGGGACAGGGTCACCACGACGTGGATCCCGAAACTGCCCCCTCTCTCGAGAAGCTGCGCGATGGGTGCCTCGAGGTCTTCGAACTCGGTGCGGACGGCTCCGAGGCCATCGACGAGCAGAACCACGTCGGCACTCGGCAGCTCGGGCAGCCGCCCCGCGGCGTGCTGGCGGCGCATGTCGGCGAGGGAGTCGAGGTTCTGCTCGCGGAACACCCGTTCCCGGACGGCGAGCATGTCGGTGAGCTCTTCGAGCAGCCGCCCGAGGCGCTCCCGGTGTCCCCGGGTCGCGACGCCGCCGACGTGGGGGAAGGGCTCGATCCGCGCGAGCCCGCCGCCGGTGAGGTCCATGCCGTAGACGCTCACCTCGCGCGGGGAATGGGTGAAGGCGAGCGCGGTCGCGAGGGTTCGCAGGAACGTCGAGCGCCCCGACTGCGGGGCGCCCATGATCGAGACGTGACCGCCCGAGCGAGTGAGATCCAGCAGCCACGGCTCCTGCCGCTGCCGGCTCGGGTCATCGAGCAGACCGATGGGTGCCCTCAGGGTGCCGGCGACGGCTTCGCCTTCGCTGCTGGGAAGCACGCCGCCGAGGGTGAGCACCGGCGGGAGCGGGGGAAGCCACACCGGGCGGGTGCGGGCGACCCCGCGGGCGACGCGTTCGGTCGCGGCCTGCACGAGGGTGCGCCCGGTGACCGGAACCTCGGGTTGCGAGCTGTCGAGCCCGGCGGTGTCGCCGGGGTCGGGGTCCAGGGCGCGGAGGTCGTAGGGCGGGAGGGGCAGCACCGGCGGCGCGACCTCACGCTCGGGGCCGCGTTCGATCCGCTCCGGCACCGGACCCGAGACGTAGCCCGCGCGGAATCGCGTGTACACCGAGGTGTCGACCTTCAGATAGCCGAACCCGGGGATGGCGGGCAGGTGGAACGCGTCGGGGCTGTCGAGCACGACGGCCGATTCGGCCTCGCTGAAGGTGCGCAGGCCGATGCGGTACGACAGATAGGTGTCCAGGCCCCGCAGGCGCCCCGCCTCGATGCGCTGGCTCGAGAGCAGCAGGTGCACGCCGATCGATCGACCGATGCGCCCAATCGTGAGGAGCAGCTCGACGAAGTCGGGCTCGGCGGTGAGGAGCTCGCCGAACTCGTCGATGACGAGGAAGAGATGCGGCAGCGGCGGCAGATCGTCGCGTTCCCGGCGCAGCTGGCGGTAGTGGCCGATGGATGCCGCGTTGCCGGCCTCTTTCAGCAGGCGCTGGCGGCGCACCACCTCACCCTGGATGCTCGCCCGGGCGCGCTCGGTCAGCTGCGGATCGTCGGCGAGGTTGTCGATGATGCCGGCGACGTGGGGAAGCGGGGCGAACGGCGCGAACGCCGCGCCGCCCTTGTAGTCCACGAGGATCATCGACAGATCGTCGGGCGCGTGGGTCAGGGCGAGCCCGAGGATGAGCGTGCGCAGCAGCTCGCTCTTTCCCGACCCTGTCGCGCCGATGCAGATGCCGTGGGGGCCCATGCCGAGCTGCGCCGATTCCTTCAGATCGAGCAGGACCGGGGCGCCGCGGTCGTCGATGCCGATCGGCACGCGCAGGAAGTCTCCGGCGCTCCGGGGGCGCCAGGCCGAGGCGACGTCGATCGTGTCGACGTCGGCGACCCCGAGCAGCTCGGTGACATCGGGGGCGAGGACGGTGCCGCTGTCGGTGGAGCTCGTGCGGGTGAGGCGGAGGCCCGCGAGCGGGCGCCCGATCACCTCGAGCAGAGCGATGTCGACGGGGTCGGGCTGGATATCGGTGACGGCGGGGTCGCCGCTTCCCGGCGTCTCCACCGTGGCGGTCCCTCCTGCGAGGGTGATGCGCGTGGAGACCGTCGACGGCTCCTTCAGCCGGTCGTCGACGATGTGGACGACGGTCACACCGAGGTCGGCCAGGTCGAACGCGGCGTCGATGCGGGGGAGCGCGGTCGCGGAGCCTCCGTCCTCGTCGATGAAGATGACGAGACGACCCGGCTTGGTGCGTCGCCCGGCGCGGCGGGCCGCGGCGGTGGCGGCGGCGCGGTCGCGAAGCTCGTCACGGAGGAGGGTGAGGAGCTCCGGCAGCGACGGTGCGATGCGCCGTGCGGCGAGGGCGCCGGCGGGGATGTCGCTCGCGGCGACGTGTGGCAGCAGGTCGAATCCACGCCACTCGTCGCGCACGCGCGCGGGGAGGACGGCGGCGAGGTGAACGTCGTCGGGCGAGTGGAGCGCGGCGATCTGCGCGGCGATCCCGCGGCAGACCTGGAGGGCCGTCTCGCGGTCTCCGACGATCGAGACCTGGCCGCCCCGCTCGAGGTCGACCTCTGCCGGCATCCCCTGCGACAGACCGGCGAGGCGCACCATCCGCTCGGCCGATTCGCGCATCACCGGGTCGAACGGCTGCACCGGATTCTGCTCCGGCGGCAGCGAGACATCGACGGCGCGCAGGTCGGCGGTGCCGATCCTCACGCGGAGGAAGTCGGCGTCGCCCGGCCGGCGCTCCCAGCGTCGCGCGGGATTGAGCGCGACTTCGACCAGGGTCGAGGGGGCCGGGTGGAGGGCGAGGGAGGCCTCGCGGTGGACGTCGGCGAGCTCGCGCACCTCGCCGCGGGTGCGTTCGAGGTAGTCGAGATAGCGCTCGCGCTGGAGTCGGCGCTGGCGCGCGGCGTTGCCGCGCGAGCTGAAGGCCATGCCGACGCCGCCGACGAGGGCCACGACGAGGATGACCGCGCCGACGACGACCATGATCGGGTTGTTGCGCAGCAGCACGATCATCGTGATCGACGACAGGCTGCCCACGACCGGCAGGAGCGACTGGATGGGAAAGCCCGAAGCCCCTTCGCCGAGGGGCGGTGGCGGGGCGAGCATGATCTCGGCCGGCGGCTCGACCGGGGTGGTGAGGCGCGCGGGGCGGTGGATGACGCGGAGGGTCATGCCGTGACCTCCCGTCCGCCGGCGACAAGGGCTGCGGCGAGGCTCAGGACGGCGCGCCGTGCGGCCCGCGGAGCGCGCGGGATGAAGACGACCGGATGCGACGAGGTCGCCGCGATCGCACGCGCCACCGCCGAGGAGTCGGGGTCGGTTTCGGTGAGGGCCAGAACCACGGCGGGTCGTTCGGGCAGCGCCTGGATCGCGGGAACGACCGCACGCGCGTTCTCGGCGGCGGCGCGGGACGCGTCGGCGACGAGGCACACGACATCGCTGAGCGCGGCGCAGGAACCGAGGTCGGCAAGGGGGTGGTGGGCGCCGAAATCGGTGACGGCGACATCGAAGAACCGGGTGATCGGTGCCGCTTCAGCCAGCCACGCACCCACCGGGTCGCCGGTGGCGGGCGGGCGGAGGCCCACGATGCCGCGGCGATCCTCGAGCCCGGTCAGTGCCTCGGCGGTCGTCCGCGCCCCCGCGCGCGTCTCGTTCGGTGCCGTCTCGGCGACTTCGAGCGCCCGGGCCAGGTCACCGTCGGGGGTGACGTCGACGGTCAGCACCGACTCGGGGCGACGCGCGGTGATCGCGCGGGTGACCTGCAGGGCGAGGGGGGTGACGGACGCGTGCGGCGCGAGCGAGAGGATCCCGATGCGACGTGTCGTGGACAACGGCGCGCGGATCGCGGCATCCTGGGTCGCCAGCACGGTCTGCGCGGCGGTGGCGCTGCCGAAGACGATGCGGGGAATCGAGGCGAGACCCTGACTCATGAGCCGCCGCCGAACATGCCGAGGAGTTCGTCGTAGATGCCAAGGGCGCCCAGGAGCAGGGGCAGGAGTGAGACGACGGCGAGGGTCTCGAGGATGTTGCCGAGCCCGCGCAGGCGCGCGCGAGCGGCGGGCTTGGGCGAGACGATGCTCGCGGTGGCGATGACGGCGGCGACGGCGACACCGGCGGCGGGGGCGATCCAGCCGAGGGGTGCGAGCTGCGTGAGGAACGCGGTGAGCCCGATCGCGCCGACAGCCGCCCAGAGCGCCCAGCCCTGCGCGCGGAGCGGGAAGGCGCGGAAGCGAAGCGCGGCGACGGCCGCGATGGCGAGGGCGACCAGCCCCGGCCAGAGCGCATCGGCGAGGACGAGTGCCACCCCGGTGATGGCGAGGGCGGCTGCGACCGCGAGCACGCTCCAGGTGAGGGCGGCGTAGGCGTCGTCGATGGCCGAGAACGCCCGGTCGCGGCCGATGCGGTCGCCGGCGGCGGCCTGGGTGTCGAGGGTGGTGAGCCCAGCGGCCGACAGGGCGATCCAGGGCAGGGGCCCCGTGACGAAGGCGGCCACCACCGCGGTGATCGCGGCGGCGGCGGGGTCGGTGACGCCCGCGACGAGAAGGACGAGCAGGAGCGTGCCGAGCACCGCGCCGAGTGCGCCGCCGGCGAGGGCTCCGGGCGACCGGCGGGCGACGCCGATCGCGACGAGGACGGTGGTGGACGCGGTGGCGAGTCCGACCGCGGCACCCAGGAGCAGATCGGAGGTGAGGGTGGCGGCGGCGATGGCCAGCACGGCCGCGATTCCTGCCGCCGCTGCCCCGACGGCGGCCGACACCCGACGGATCCCGCCGAGCCCGAGCCCGGCCGAGGCGGCGAGGAGGACGGCGAACGCGGCGATCTGGGTCACCACAGCTGCCTCTCCGGGGAGGGGGAGCAGCAGCGCGCCGCCGCCGACGGCCGAGGCGATGCCGATGCCGGCCGCGAGGGCGCGGGCCCGCGCGTCCCAGCGGTCGGGTCGGTCGTCGTGGGCGTCGGCCGCGGCGTCGGTGACGTCGATCACGACCGGTGAGGGCGGGGCGGCTTCGAGCCGCTCCAGGCGCAGCAGGGTGCCGTCGAGCAGGTCGAGCTGCGTCGGGGTGCGGGCGATGTCGAGCTGCTCGCCGTCGGGGGTGACGAGGGTGAGCGGCCGCGCGACGGTGCCCTCGGTCTCGCCGAGGAGGTCGAGCAGACGCGGAAGGGCCGAGCCGAGAGACTCGTCGCTCGGGACGACGACCTCGGCGCGGGCGTGGGCGCCGGCGACGGTGACGCGGGTGTAGATGCTCACGAGGCCTCCGGTGCGTAGGGCAGGACGATTCCGGCCGGGGTCGCATTCGCCTGCTCCCGCGCGGCGGCCTGATCGGCCAGGAGCTGGCTGACGAACGAGATTCCCGCGCACACGGCGCAGGCGATCGCCGCGACGATGATCGAGCCGATCAGTCGTTTCATGTGGTCGTTGACGGTGCGGCGTTCGTCGATGTGTCCGTAGAGGAGGGCCGAGCCCAGTCGCATCCGCTGGATCTTCGCCTGCTCGATGAGCACGGCGTCCTTCTGATCAGGCATCGGGGGTACCTCCGCGTTCGAAGAACAGGCGGGCGACGGCCGGTGAGAGTCCCAGGAGGCGCCACAGGCGTTCGCGGTCGAGCGGGGCGACGACCTCGTCCAGGCGCTGCCATCCGCCGCCGTCGATCGAGCCGAGGGGGATCAGGGCGCCGGGGAGGCGCGGGCTGCCGACCGTGGTGCCGCCGACCTCGGCGGTCCATCCGGCGGCGTCGACGCCGAGGGCGCGGACCCCCGGAGGGCCGACGAGCAGCGCCAGGGGTTCGGGTGCGGGCGAGGCGGTGGCGCGGCGGGCCAGGTCGGGCGAGCCGATCGAGCCGAGCACCACGCCGATGAGCGGCATGCCGACCGTCGCCGCGGCCGCGAGCGACCGGCGGGCGAGCCCGGCGAGATCGGCCGATGCCGCGTCATCCGCTCCGGCGACGTCTGCGACGACCCGCGTCGTCTCCTCCAGACCCTGACCGGTGCGGCTGATGTGCAGCGTGCCGACGAGGGGTCGGGAAGAAGCGGAGACGGCGATCCAGCGGCTGTCGTTCGGCATGCGCCGACGGGTGCGCTCGGTGAGATCGTCGCGGTCCCACGCTGCGAGCAGGGGTTCGAGGGCGCCCCAGTGCGTGGGCGGCGCCTGGGTGACGACCTCCGACACGGCGTCGAGGACGCCGCCGAGGCGTACGGGCCTGCTCACCCGGTGGCGCGTGGACACCGAGACGACGAGCTGCAGGCGGCTTCGGATCGTGGCGCGGAGGAAGGCCGGGTGCACGCGGGCAGGGTCGAGGGGGCCGCCCAGGGAGAGGGCGGCGTCGGGGCTGTCGAGGCGGGCGCCGGAGCGGGCGTCGTAGAAGCCGTCGGTGCGGGTGCGGATGATCCAGTGCCCCTGCGTCGACGACAGTGCTTCGGCCAGGGGCTCGGTCATCCGGGTGTGCTCGCCCGAGACCAGGAGCGGCCTGCGGCCTTCGGTGGCGGTGCGTCCGAGGAGGTCGCTGAGCCCCTGCGAGAGGCTCAGCACCTCGCTGTGGATCTCGGTGAGCACCCAGCCCTCGCCGGTCGCGTCGGCGAGGGGATGGTCGATCGTCAGCGTCATCGCGCCTCCGTCACCGAGAGGCTCCGGTCGCCGAGGTCGATCTCGGCGGGGAGCGGGAGCGGGGTGCGCTGGTGGGCGATCAGCGGATGCCGGTTGCCGGCCGTGCGGATGAAGGTGCCGTTGGTGGAACCGAGGTCGGTGACCCACAGGCGTGCGCCGTCCCACTCCAGGCGGGCGTGCGACTTCGACAGCGAGCGCGAGAGGTCGGGCCATTGGAACGCTTCGGCGGGCGCATCGGCGGGAGCGGTGGGTGTGCGTCCGAGGATGAGCGCTGATTCGAGCGACAGTCGCTCGCCGGAGTCGAGGCGCACGAGCGGCACACCCCCGCGCGCGGCGGATCGGGGCCGGGGCGTCGGTGCCGGCGCCTGGGGGAAGGTGACGGGAGCCAGAGCGGGCGCGAAGGGGTCGCGGCCGCGACGGAGGTCGAAGGTCTCGAGCTGTCCGCGCAGCAGCGCCGGCAGGAACGAGCGGCCTGCGGCCGCGCCCGTGGGTGCTTTGACGGTGCGCAGCCCGACGGCCAGGCCGCCGAGGGCGCGGCCGCTGCGAGCGAACTGCCAGGCGGTGACGGCGACGAGGATCGCGCTGATGACGAGAAGCGCGGTGCCGAGGGCAGGGGCCCCCGTGACGAGGGCGAGGATGCCGCCGATCGCGGCCACCAGGGGAGCGGCGAGGTCGATGAAGATCGCCCCGGCGAGCTGGCCGGCGCGAGCGCGGGCGGTGAGCACGAGGGGGTCGACGTCGGCCAAGCGCAGCGAATCCTGTGTGGTCATCCTGTTCTTGCGTTCTTCCCGTTCCGGCGAACCCTCCGATCCTAGTCGGGGCTTGCCTGGCGCTCCCTGTCCGGCCGCCGCTGCGGCCGCCGTCAGGATGACTCCCGCTCCCTCAGCCTCGCGAGCTGAACGTCGGCTGGTTCCGCGGTGCCCAATCGGAAGGGTGCTGAGCCGTCCTTGGGTATCGCGAAGGGGCCGTTGCCGGCGAGCGCCTGCGTGACGTCCCCGTCCTCCATGAAGGCCCGGCTCTGATACCCCTGCACCCACCAGCGTCCCTGGTCCTCGGGTTGTCCGACGAGGACGCACGGAGTTCCGCCGCGTTGCTCCGCGTCGCTCAGCATTCGAAGAGCGATGCGGCGTGCGTCGGCTGCGTCGACGACATCCCCCGCGGGCGTGTTCACGGGGTCGTGATCCGCCTCAGCTGTCCTTCTCGCACGAGGTCGCGGATGCCCATCGAGGGATCCTGGACCGCGAATCGGATGCCGCCCCCTTCTCGTCCGAACCACGGCGGCGTGACGGTGGCGGCGACCCGGATGGGAGCCGTCGTGAGGAACGACTGGAGGGGCTGATCCAGGGCGGTGACCGGAAGCGAACGCGCCTCGAACGACGTGCCGGTCGGGTAGAGGAGGAATCCGTCGAGGGCGCCGATCCGATCGACCAGCAGACCGGCGGGCAGGTCGATCACGGTGTCCTTCACGCCGCGAGCGGCGAGATCCATCACGTGCGGGGCGGCCCACGTGAGAAGCCGTTCCCGCTCGCTGTCGGGCAGTTCCTCCGGCTCGGGAAGCGGCGACAGGGCGTACGCGAACAGCGCGGTGACGATCTCCGCCGCCGATGGGCGCCGCAGCAGGACGCGCGACGTTCCGTAGTCGACGGTGGCGAGGGTCCACCGGTCGCCCGCGTCGGCGACGACCAGTGCCCCTTCCCATGGCACCCCCTCATCCCCGGGGAGGAGGACAGCACGGTCGGGGACACCGTTCTCGCGCAGGGTGGTTCGAACGTTCGCCCAGGAGGTCTCGGGCGTCATCGGTCTCCTCTTTCGTCGCACGACATCGCCGACAAGCCTATGCACACGGCCGGAATGCCGTTCGCCGTCAGAATAGGAGTGTGGATGACGCTGGAATTCTCGCGCTGTGGGCCGACCGCCTGTCCTTCCTCCCCCTGACGGACGACGGGACGTTCCTGGTCGGGTGGGGCGACCTCGAGACGGCATTTGCCCTCCGGCAGGACCCAGCGGGGTTCACCGTCGACAAGCAGAGTCGGGGTCAGTGGGCAACGCTCGGGCGCTTCTCGGCACGAACAGAAGCGGAGCCGTTCCTCGCGGTCTGCCTGGCATCCATCTGGCGCGCGGACCGCGGGCTCGGAGATGTCTTCCCCGCCGAACCCGCACCGGACACCAGCATCACCCGGACCGATGAGGGCTACGACGTCGAGGCCGGGGGACACCACGCATCCTTCCGTCAGCGCAGCGACGCCAAGCGCTACACCTACGTCGCCGGCCGCGGACTCCAAAAGGTGAACGACTTCCTCATGCAGTAGCTGGGCCGGTCGGAGAATCCTCCGGGGCCAGCGCTCGAATCTGTGCGTCCACGTTGCGAACCGAAGGAAGCGCGAACGACGCCCCACCGTCTTTCGGCACGACGATCGGCGTGTTTCCGACCAGCAGCGCATCAAGATCGCCGCGCTCGACGTACTCTCGCCCCTGGTAGAAGAACACCCAGTACCGACCCGACTCGACCGGGTCACCGAGGACGACCCGCTCGATCCCGTCCTCGGCCGTCGACTCCTCGAGAAGGGCCTCGATAAGTCGGCGCGCTTCCTCCACCGTCCGCGTATTCACAGTGTGGCGTCCTTGGTCCGTGTTGGACGGTCGAGCGCGCAGTTCAGGACCTTGCCCTCGGCGACCGCGAGGCCCCACGCCGTCTCGGTCCGCGATGGTGTCGATACCTCCCCTGCGTCTCGCACGCGGCGGCCCAGCAGTTCGGTCAGCTCGGGCTCGGTCAGCAATCGGCTCGCGATGCGCTGCGCCTTGGCGGCATCCATCTCGTCCGTCATGCTCCGTCGAGTCCGCGACCGGGGGAAAGGACGTCTCTCAGAAAGCGCAGTCCTTCGACGGCGTCCGCCAAGGCCTCCGATTGGTTGCTGTAGGAGCGCCGGGTGGTCTCGATGACTCCTGCACGCTCGTCCGTCGTCACCGTGTACCACGTGCCGGCTCTCTCGAAGAGGCACAGTTTGTTCGCTGTTGCGCCGCTCGGCTCCGAACGCGCCAGCCATCGTCCGAGACGCTCCACCCGGACGACCTCGTCGAAATCTGACCTGTTCACAGTGTGATCTTCTTCAGGACGCCGAAGCCCTCACCAACCGCGCGCGTACGGCGGAATCACTCACGCTCGCGGATGCGGGCGAGCTGGATGTCGGCCGGCTCCGCGCTCCCCAGGCGGAACGGCGGCGAACCATCCTTGGGTATGGCGAAGGGTCCGTTGCCTGCAAGCGCCTGCATGATGTCGCCCTCCTCCATGAAGGCGCGGCTCTGGTAGCCCTGCACCCACCAGCGACCGTGATCCTCTGGTTCACCGACGAGCACGCACGGGACACCTCCGTTCCGCTCTCCTTCGGCGAGGAGCTCCGCGGCGATGCGCTGCGCCCCGACGGCGTCGACGACGTCAGCCATTCTTCGTCACCATGAGTCCGATTCTCGACACATCTTCGAGGCGGGCGAAAGAGCCGGTCTGCGCATCCAAGAACACCACGCCGTTGCGATCGTGAATGACGTTGAACACGTGAGCCGACCCATTCGGTCTTGCGATGTAGACGACCCCGCGGCTGCCCTCGGGCAGGGCGGTCATCCGCGCGACGACGTCCTGATATCCACCCATCCACTGGAAGTTCGGTGTGATGCCGAGTCCGGTGAAGATGTCTCCCACGTCACGGGGCACAGCGGAGGGCATCGCCGATGCCGGTGTCCCCTCCATGACGCGATCGAACGCGATCACGCATCGCGTGCAGTTCTGATCCCATCCCCGAGTCGCGAATCCCGGGTCGAGTGTGCCGGCCTGAAGACCGTCGAACCGCGTCGCATTCACACCGAGGAGCCCCGGGTACTCGTGTCGGATGATCGACCGCTGCAGGTCGGCGGGGATGCTGTCGAAGTGAAGTGCCGTCACATTGACGGACCCGGGGACCGGCGACGAGAAGTCACTGAGCGCGTTCGCGCCCGCATCGAGACCACTCGGCGCCGTCGGGGTCGTCGACTCGATGATCCGGTAGTCGTTGGACAGCAGCTGCTCGACGCTCAGAACACCGTCGACGTCGTCGACGAACTGCAGCTGAATGCCGCCGCCGGGCTGGCCGAACGCCGGAGCGACCTCGGAGACCTCGATGTGGACCCCGGGAGGAAGCTCATCGGTGAGGCGGAACACGTGATACCCGGCGTTGAGGTTGCCGCCCGGCAGCGCCCGCTGCTCGAACAGCACACCCTCCGGCGAGAGGTAGGCGCCCCCGCTCCCGCCGAAGCGGTCGATCGTGTCGCCGTGATCGCGGCGGAACGCCTCCATGTCGGTGTACGACACCCGCGAGCCGGGCACCGCGCCGTCGTTGCCGGGGTAGATGGGCCGGTTGTCCGGACCCATGTACCGCTCTTCCCACTCGGCACGGGTGTACGGCTCGCCGTCCGAGCCGCGACCGTAGGGCGCCTCGGGGTCGGAGACGAGGTGCCGGATGTCGGCCGGCACCTCGGCCGGCGGCGCGTACTGGTCGGCCAGCGTGCCGTGATCGGCGCGAGGCTCGCCGTACTGGGGATCGATGTCTCCCCCGCGGTGCTCCGGCCCCTGGGTCCAGCCGTCACCCTCGCCGCCGCGGTCGACCGGAACGGAACCGTCGCCCGGGCCCGAACCGTCACCTGATCCTGCGCCCTCTCGCGCTGGGGTGTTCGCGTCTGCGCCGGAGCCGGCCGACCCACCGGTCTCGGTGCGCACGGGCGCCTCGTCGACGATCGCGTTCACGGGGGCCGAACCGGTCTCGCCGCGCACGCCACCGGCATTCACCAGTTCCGGTTCGCGCGCGGGCACGGAGACGGATGCCCCGGTCCCGCCGTCGCCGGCGTGGATGCCACCGGCGGCGGCGTTGTCGAGGGAGCCCGCCGGCATCTCGATCACACCGCCGGGGAACTCCAGCACCGGTGCGCCGGTCTCGTCGACCCGGGCGTAGACGTTCTGCGGGTCGACGCCGACCTCATCCAGCAAGCGCATCGCCGACGCCGAATCGGCCGCGGTGTAGACCTCGACCGGGCCGAGGTTCACGTCGACGGGGGTGTTGTCCAGACGCCCGATGAGGTTGTCCAGGCTCCCGAGCCCGGCGCTTCCCAGGCGCATCGTGCCGTTCACGGCCCAGGCGGCCGGGTCGACGAAGTCGGCGACCCGCGCCATCCGGGAGATGACGGATGCCGCCGTCGAGGCGGTCTTCACTCCGGCGACCGCCGCGCCACCCACCGGGATCAGGGCGGTGCCGACGTTGAACACCGACTCGCCGAGCGCAGTGCCCGGGTCATCGGCCCACTTATCCCAGGCGATGAGCGCCTTGCCGGTGTTGATCGCGGCCTCGTCGGCCTGCGCCTTGAAGTCACGCACCTCCTGCGGGAGGAAGCCGTCGCCGCCGAACTGCTGCATGAGCGTGTCGGCGTGAAAAATGGGGGCGAGCACGCCGCCGTTGGCCATTCCGGCGAACAGCAGGTTGCCGAGGTTCCCCCAGGCAGCGCCATACGCGTCGCCCGAGAAGAAGTCGCCCGTCTCGGGGTTGTACCCGAGGACGAGCGTGCCGAGGCCCTGCACGGTGCCCCAGATTCCCCCGACGGCGATGCCCTCCCAGAGGAAGTCCTTGAAGACGAAGTTCGCCGTCGCCTCGCCGCAGCCCTCGGTGCGCTCGACCTCGGCGCCCCAGGGCATCTCGGTGCCCTCGGGGATCTCCTCGATCCCATAGCCGAGGGCGTCGTCCTCCGACTGCGCCGCGCGCAGCGGATCGGCGCCGTAGAGGGCGCGGATGGTGTTCGCGCAGTCGCGCTCGGCCTCCCACAGCAGCACCTGCTGCGCGTTCACCTGGGCGATGAGGTCGTTGTTCCGATCGACGTACTCCTGGACCTCGTGCCACTCCTTCGTGACGGTCCGGTACTGCTCCACCGGCTCGGCCGAGCTCGTCGACCCGGTCGCTCCGTACGCGTTCCACGAGCCCTGATACGACGCCGCCGTCGTGCCGTACGACCCGTACGCGGTGTAGGCGGGGTTCAGCTCCTGCACCTGCACGCCACCCGCGATCTCGGCGCGGAACGCCTGGGCGTCCAGCCGCAGCTGGTCGAGCGCCGCCTTGATCGGGCGCACCGTCTCGGCGAACCCGGTCAGCGCCTGCGAGACGACCGAGAGGTTGTCGCCGACCTGCGTGGACTGCGTGTTCACCGGCTGCATCAGGTCGAGCACGATGCCCGACTCGGGCGCCTCGTACACCGCGGCCATGCCCTGCCACTTCGTGTGCACGGCGGCGCCGTGATCGCGCACCTGACCGGAGATCGTGCTGACCGTTCCGGCGTGGAGCTCGATGGTGTCCGGATCGATGTCCTTACCCGGAATCGCGTCCGGATCGATGGCACTCGGCATCTCTCACCTCACCCCCGGTGGCAGCACGGGCGGGTAGACCGTCGCGTGTGCCGCAGACTGCGCATTCGCCGCCATATCCAGGTCACCCTGCACGTAGGCTTCCGTCGCGCTGACGACACCCGTCGCGGCGGCGCCGATCCGGGTGCTCATCCCCTGGATTCGGGGACCCTCTTGAATCTGGAAGTACGACTGCACCGCTTCAGCGATCGCGGCCGACTGCGAGGCGGTCACCGCCCCCTCGAGGGCGGGACTGAGGTTGTTCAGCGCCGTGCCGAGAGCCTCGGCATCGACGTTGACGTCCTGCAGTACGGCGACGACCCCTGACGGTTGGATTCTCCAGCCCGTCACAGGTCAGCCTTTCTCAGCCGATGGATTCGACCGCGGTACGCGCCTTGCTGAGAGCGGTCTGCGCCGACTCGTCATTGCGCTCCAGCGACGACCGGAGCGTCTGGATGATCGAGCGCACCTCGCCCGCGGCGTTCTTCCACCGGAGCTCCTTGGCGCGATAGTCCTCCGAGACGCCGTCGGCGGCGTAGTCGGCCATCGCGGCGTTCACGTCGCGATCGTGCGCGTCGATCAGCGTCTCGAGCTGAGCGGCCACACGATTGAAGTTGTCCTGTGCGTTCTGCGATGCCGGAATGCTGTAATCCCGACGGTCACCCTGATTCGCCATGATGATCCCCCTCGTCATCGAGCGCCGAAGCGCGCCGCGTCGAACGATGAACCCGACTCCAGGCTGGTGGTGGAGTCGACCATCGACGCTTCACCCTCCTGGAACGACCGATCCATCCCTGCGATACCGCCCAGAACGCCGTCCAGCGCGAGCTTCAGCTCACCGGAGATGGCGTCGGTGCGAGCCTTGAAGCGGTCGAACGCCACGCGTCCGGCGCCCTGGAACTGCCCCTCCAGCGGCTCCGCCGCCTCGAGCAGCTGCCGCACGAGCAGCGCCAGCTCGTCACTCGACCCGGAGGTCGCCTTTCCCAGCACGCCCAGCGTGTCAGCCCCCATCGCGAACTTCATCGCGTACCTCCCCGAATCGTGGACAACGACTTCCACAGCCTAGACAACCGCGAAACCGCCTTCCAATCAGATGAGAGAACTCTCCTTTTCGGGCCTTCCAGCTGACACGATGGGATCCGACGGGAGGGCCTCATGGCGGATTACCCCAACATCGCCGATCACGGCGTGATCGGCGACCTGCAGACGGCGGCGCTGGTGGCCACCGACGGCACGATCGACTGGTTCTGCGCGCCGCGGTTCGATTCCCCGAGCATCTTCGGGTCGCTCCTCGACGCCGAGACGGGCGGGTTCTGCAGCATCCGGCCGATCGCCGACGACGTCGTGACCCGGCAGCTCTACCTCCCCGACACCGCCATCCTCATCACCCGGTTCATGACCGAGGACGGTGTCGGCGAGGTCGTCGATTTCATGCCGATCGCCGGACGAGGGCATACCCAGCGTCACCGCATCGCACGCCTCATCCGCGTCGTGCGCGGTGTGATGGAGTTCGAAGCCGAGGTCCGCCCCCGGTTCGGGTACGGACGACCTCCTGAGAGCATCGAGGCCTCGCCCGATCACGGTGTGGTGTTCACCGGCGCCGGCCAGACCCTCACCGTTCACCGGGTCGGCGACGTCATCGAGCGTGACGGTGCTCCCGCCGGCCACCTGGAGATGGTCGACGGCGCCCTTCGCGTCCGCGGCGAGCTTCGAGCCGGCGAGAGCACGGGGCTGCTCCTGGAGACCGGCGGTACCCGCGCCGAGCGGGTTTCGGCCGGTGAGCTGGACCGGATGTTCCGACGCACCCAGCGGTTCTGGCGGGAATGGGTGGACAGATCGACCTATCGCGGTCGCTGGCGGGAGGTCGTCACACGTTCGGCCATCACCCTGAAACTCCTCACCTACGCGCCCACCGGGGCCATGGTCGCCGCACCCACTGCCGGACTCCCCGAACAGGTCGGTGGCGAGCGCAACTGGGACTACCGCTACACGTGGATCCGCGACGCGTCGTTCTCGGTGTCGGCTCTGCTCGCGCTCGGGTACGCCGACGAGGCGGAGGCCTTCGTGGCGTGGCTCGCCGATCGCGTCAAGGAGAGCGTCGGTGACGAATCGGGTCCGCTGAAGATCATGTACCGCGTCGACGGCACCCACGACCTCGACGAGACGGTGCTCGAGGACTTCGAGGGCTACCGCGGCTCCCGACCGGTCCGCATCGGCAACGGCGCAGAGGACCAGCTGCAGCTGGACATCTACGGCGAGGTCATGGACTCCATCGCCCACGCTCAGGCCCACGGCCTGATGCTTTCGCACCGCGGGTGGACCGAGGTCGCCCGCATGCTCGACTGGGTGTGCGACAACTGGCAGCGCGATGAAGAAGGAGTCTGGGAGACCCGCGGCGGACGGCAGCGCTTCACCTTCGGACGCCTGATGTGCTGGGTGGCGCTGGACCGCGGCATCCGTCTGGCGGAATCGATCGGAAAACCTGCCGACATCGTCCGGTGGCGTACCGAGCGCGACGCGCTCTACTCCGAGATCATGACCGCCGGATGGGACGACAAGCGTCACGCCTTCGTCCAGCACGAGGGGACGGACGTGCTGGATGCATCGCTCCTGGTCATGCCGCGGACCGGTTTCGTCTCGCCACGCGACCCCCTGTGGCTCTCGACCCTGCGGGCGATGGACGAGGAGCTCGTCTCCGACAGCCTCGTCTACCGCTACAACCCGGCAGCATCGCCTGACGGCCTGCGCGGGGCGGAGGGCACCTTCACCCTCTGTTCCTTCTGGTACGTCGACGCCCTCGCCCGGTCGGGCCGACTGGATGACGCGCGGCTGACGTTCGAGAAGATGCTGACCTACGCCAATCACCTGGGTCTCTATGCCGAGGAGATCGGCCTCACCGGGGAGCAGCTCGGCAACTTCCCGCAGGCGTTCAGCCATCTCGCCCTGATCACCGCCGCCGTCAACCTCGACAGGATGCTAGGAACATGACCACGCCGCCGCCCGTCCCGCCCGCTGCCGAACCGATGAACCCGTCCGATGAGAAGCTCTGGGCCACCCTCGTGCACCTCGGCGGACTCTTCCTCGGGTTCCTCGCCCCCCTCATCGGCTATCTCGTGCTGAGGGATCGCGGACCGTTCGTGCGGGCGCACACCGCGACCGCGTTGAACTTCCAGCTCACCCTGATCATCGCCTACCTCGTCGGCGGCATCCTGACCTTCTTCCTGATCGGGATCTTCGTCATCCTGGCCGCCTACGTCCTCAACATCGTGTTCTGCATCCTCGCCGCCGTCGCCGCCAACCGTGGCCAGTGGTACACCTACCCGCTGTCGATCTCGTTCGTCCGATAGGGCTCACTAGAATCGACGGGTGCCCGACCAGTCCCGTCTCGATAAAGTCATCGCCCTCGCTCGCCATCGCGGGTTCGTCTTCCAAGCGGGCGAGATCTACGGCGGATCGCGCTCCGCGTGGGACTACGGCCCCCTCGGAACCGAGCTGAAGGAGAACATCCGCCGCCAGTGGTGGCAGACCTTCGTGCGCGGACGCGGCGACATGGTGGGCCTGGACTCCTCCATCATCCTGCCCAAGCGCGTGTGGGAGGCCTCGGGCCACGTCGCCACCTTCACCGACCCCCTCGTGGAGTGCCTGCAGTGTCACAAGCGCTTCCGCGCCGACACCCTCATCGAGGACTTCGAAGCGCGCAAGGGCCGCACCGCCGAGAACGGCCTGGCCGAGGTGCCGTGCCCGAACTGCGGCACGAAGGGGCAGTACACCGAGCCCAAGGCGTTCTCGGGTCTGGTGAAGACGTATCTCGGCGTCGTCGATGACGAGTCGGGGCTGCACTACCTGCGCCCCGAGACCGCGCAGGGCATCTTCGTCAACTTCTCCAATGTGCTCACTGCCAGCCGCAAGAAGCCCCCGTTCGGCGTCGGCCAGGTGGGCAAGGCGTTCCGCAACGAGATCACCCCGGGCAACTTCATCTTCCGCACCCGCGAGTTCGAGCAGATGGAGATCGAGTACTTCACCCCGCCGGCCGAGGCCGAGACGTGGTTCCACCACTGGGTCGAGGCCTGCTGGAGCTGGTTCGTCGACCTCGGCATCGACGAGGCGAACATGCGTCGCTTCGACGTGCCTGCCGAGGACCGCGCACACTACTCCGCCGGCACCATCGACCTGGAGTACCGCTTCGGCTTCCCGGGCAAGGAGTGGGGCGAGCTGATGGGCGTCGCCAACCGCACCGACTACGACCTCAAGAGCCACAGCGAGGCATCGGGCCAGTCGCTGACCTTCTTCGATCAGGCCTCGGGGGAGAAGTACACCCCCTACGTCATCGAGCCCTCGTTCGGTCTGACCCGATCGATGATGGCGTTCCTCGTCGACGCGTACCACGAGGAGGAGGCGCCCAACGCCAAGGGCGGCACCGACACGCGCACCGTGCTGCGCCTCGACCCGCGCCTGGCTCCGGTGAAGGCCGCCGTTCTGCCGCTCTCACGCAACGAGCAGCTCTCGCCGATCGCCCGCGAAGTGGCCGACGACCTGCGCGGGCAGTGGAACGTCGACTTCGACGATGCCGGCGCGATCGGTCGTCGCTATCGCCGCCAGGACGAGATCGGCACGCCCTTCTGCGTCACCATCGACTTCGATTCGCTCGAGGACCGGGCGGTCACCGTCCGCGACCGCGACACGATGGGTCAGGAACGGGTGCCTCTCGAGGGCCTGCGTGCCTACCTCGCGGAGCGCCTGAAGGGGGCCTGACTCAGCCGGCCACGCTGCTCGCCGGTGACCGGCTCAGCCGGTGACGGTGATGGCGGCGTCCTCGCCGCCGCCGCTCGTCACCGACGCGAAGCTCTGCACCAGGATGTGGCGCAGCACGTCGAGATCGACCTTCTCGAGGTCCTTCACGTAGATGCACGACACGCTCGAGGTGTGCGGACCGAGTTTCGCCAGGTCGTCGGTGTGCGCGGCGACGGCGTCGACGTAGACCGTGGTCGACGCCTTGCGCGGCGCGAACGACAGCAGCGGCATGTCGCCCTCGGTGCCGGTGGGATAGCGGTAGTGGCAGCTGCCGAAGCCGATGATCGTGCCCCACAGCGCCGGCTCGCGGCCGGAGATCTCGCGCATCATCGTCACGAGCGTCTCGGCGTCCCGCCGTCGACGTTCGGGTGTCACCGCGGCGATGTACTGCTCGACGTCGCCGCCGGTCGTCTTCACGACGACTCCTTCGCCTTCGCCTTCACCGCGCGTTTGTACTCGCGCACCTTCGTCAGCGACTCGGGCGAGACGATGTCGGCGACGCTGCGGAACGCCCCCTCCTCACCGTAGGGGGCGGAGGCCTCCCGCCATCCGGCACCGGTGTAGCCGTACTGCTTGCCGAGGAGGGCGAGGAAGATCTTGGCCTTCTGCTCCCCGAACCCCGGGAGCTTCTTCAGGCGCTTCAGCACTTCGGCGCCATCGGGCTCGCCGCGCCGCCAGATCGCCGAGGCGTCGCCGTCCCACTCCTCGACGACGGCGGTGCACAGCGACTGTACGCGCGCCGCCATCGAGCCGGGGAAGCGGTGCACCGCCGGGGTGGCCGAGAACAGCTCAGCGAAGGCATCGGGCTCGAAATCGGCGAGGGCTGCCGCGTCGAAGGCGCCGGCCCGCTCGGAGATCTTCAACGGCCCTGCGAAAGCGGTCTCCATCGCCACCTGCTGGTCGAGCAGCATCCCGATCAGCAGTGCGAGCGGATCGTTCGTGAGCAGCTGATCCGCGGTCTCATCACCGGTGATGTGAAGCGTCATGCCGACAGTCTCGCACCCGTTAGGTTGTCAGGAGCCATCGATCGGACCACTCATCGATCGGACCAAGGAGGTGCGCGACGTGGCGGATCCGCGCACCATCGGCACGGCTCGCCTGGTCGTGCGCCGGGCCCGTGCCCGCGCCGGGCATCTCGCCGCCCTCTCGGCGACCGTCGCCGTGACGGTGGCCACCGTCCTCCTCATCCTCGTCGTCACCGGCGATGCCGAGTCGCTCGCCCGTGCCGCCGCGGCCGCCGGCACCCCCGAGGACGAGGTCGCCGCCGCGGTCGCCGTCGGCGCGGCGTCGCTCGCCTCCGCGCTTCCCTCCCTCCTCGTCACCGTCGCGGTCGTCGCGGGGGCCGCGGTGGCGCAGCTCGGTCGGCTGCTCGCCGCCGCGCGCGAGCACGAGACCGACACCGCCCGCGCCCGGGGGCTCTCGCGCGGCCAGGCGCTCGTGCTCCATGCGATCGAGGCGCTGTCGGTGGGTGTCACCGGCGCGATCGCAGGAGCGGTCGCCGCCGCCGGGCTGGCGTCGGCGATCGGAGGGACGGATGCCGCGTCCGCGGCGCGCTCGCAGGCGGCGGTCGGAGCGCTGATCGCCCTGCTCCTCGCGGTGATCCTCGTCGTGGCGCTGGCGCGGCGCTCGAACACGCGTCGCCGGGGAGCGCGGGCGACCACGATCGCCGCCGTGGTCCTCGTGGCCGCCGCAGCGGCCCTCGGCCTCTGGCAGCTCGGATTCGCCCGGCCGGGCGGCTTCGACCCGATCGTGGCGCTCACCCCCACCGTCGTCCTCCTCGCCGCGGCGCTGGCAGCGCTCGCCGCGTTCGGGGTCGTCGCGCGCATCGCGGCTCTTCCGGCGGCGCGCGCCCGCGGCCTGGAGACCGCGCTCGGCCGCCGCCAGATCGCCCGCCGGCTCCCGCTCTCGGGGGTGGCCGTCATGCTCGTGGCCCTGACGGTGTCGCAAGCGATCCTCGCCGGCGCCTTCGCCGGCACCTGGGCCGCCGCCGCGACCGATTCCGCCGCGCTGCGGGTGGGTGCCGACCTCCGCGTTGACTTGGCGCCCCAGAGCGCCTCGCCCGCGGATCTCGCCGCGGCCACCGCCGTCGAGGGCATCGACGAGGGGGTGGGCGCGGTCACCGACATCCTCGAGTTCGGGGACGATGAGGTGAGCCTCGTCGCACTCCCCGCGGCTCTCGGTCCGGAAGTCATGACCGATGCGGGCGGCGCGGCCGACCCCGAGGCACTCGTGCGGGCGGTCACCGGTGAGGACGAGGATGCCGGTGCGGGCGACGTCGTGCGCGCGGCGCCCGTCACGCTCGGCGAGGGAGCCACCGGCCTCTCGGTCATCGTGTCCACGCAGTGGACGGGTGCTGACGTGAGCGGTGCGCTGCAGCCGCTCGCGATCCTCCTCGACGCGCGCGGGACGCCTGTGGCCCAGCCGCTGTCACTGACGTCGATCGACGGCGCGCAGGTGGGGGCCGAAGCCGGTCTCCCCGACGGTGCAGCGCCGTGGACGCTGGCCGCGCTCATCGTGCGCGTGGGCCCGACCCCCGGCGTGCCCGCAGGAACGGTGACACTGGACCAGGTCTCGGCGGTCGGCGGAGAGGCCCTCGACCTCGCCGGCTCCGTCGTCTTCGAGCGTGGGGACCGCGAGCAGGTGGTCTGGCTCGCCGACGGCCGGGAACGCGGGCCTGCAGCCGTGCCGGCCGAGGCCCTCCGGGTCGCGGTCTCCGAAGCGTTCGGGGCGCGGTTCGGCGTCGCCGTGGGTGACCGTCTCGACTACCGGGTGGCCGGCACCGGGCGCCGCGGCGAGGTGCTCGTCACCGCCGTCGTCGAAGCCATTCCCGGGGCGTCGCGCGCCGACGCTGTCTTCGCGGTGACGGAAGACCTTCTCGTCGCCTCCCTGCAGCGGGGAACGTCGTTCGCCCTCCCCGGCAGCGTGTGGGCTGCGGGCCGCGCGGATTCCGACGCCGCGCTCAGCGCGGCGTTCGACGACCGTGCCGTGCGCGTGGCCGCTCCCGGGGTGGCCGACCGGATGGTCGGGGTGCTCGTTCCGGGGTGGTGGGTGGCCGCCGGCGGCGCTGCCCTCCTCGCGCTGATCGCCACGCTCGCCATCATCCGGTCGCTCGCTCTCGCGCGGGGGCCCGAGCTCGCGGTCCTCCGTGCGCTCGGCGTCACCGCTGGTCGGCAGGCGCGGCTGCGCGCAGGGGAACTCGGAGCGATCCTCGGCGGCTCCGCCCTCCTCGGCGTGGCGGCCGGCACGGCGGTCGCGCTCGTTCTGGCCGCACCCCTCGTCCGCGCGACGACGCCCGGCATCCTTCCCGTCGCCCTCTCGCTTCAGCCTACGTGGCTGCCGCTCATCGGCGTCGTGACGGTGCTCGTCGCCGGGCTCGCTCTCATCGTCGTCGGTGCGAGCCTGGGCGTCGGCCGCGCGGCCCGTGACGCGCTCGTGGGGGAGGAGGCCCGGTGAGCGGCCGCGTGACCCGGGCGGCGCTCCTGCGCCACCACCTCGGCTTCGCGTCGGGCGGAGCGTTCGTCGTCGCCCTGCTCGTGCTGGTTCTCACGGTGCTCGCGACCGCGGCTCCGGTCGCCCTCGGGCGCCTCGGTGACGCGACCGTGCAGTACCGGCTCGCAGGGCTCAGCGCGGTCGAGCGAGACGTCGTTGCCGACGAGAACGGCATCCCGCAGGTCGCGCCCGAGGTGCTGTTCTCCAACCCGAGCGTCGTCGACGATGTCTGGGGAGGCTTCACGACCGAGGTCGAACGGATCCGCGGCGAGGCGGCGGCGCCGCTCCCCGACATCCTGCAGCCGGCGCGCACGGTCGCCGTCGGCTCACCGGCCGCCCTGGCCGACGAGCCGGGGACGGCGGAGATCGCCGTCGCCGTGGACCCCCGTTACGAAGACGAGATCGAGATCGTCAACGGCCGGCTGCCCGAGCCCGCGGTCTTCGTCGAGCCGGGCGCCGAGGTCGCGGGCGGTCAGGCCTTCGGGAGGATCGAGATCATCCTGTCGGCCGACACCGCCGACGAGCTCGAGTGGGAACGCGACGCCACGCGTCAGATCACCGGCTTCGGCGGCATCGTCGACGTCGTGCTCGTCGGTGTCTTCGCCCCCGTCGATCCCGCCGGCGCGTACTGGCAGCACGTCGCCTCGGTGCTCGAGCCGAACATCTTCGACGACGGCAACAGGCCGCGGGTCGTCACCGGCACCGGGTTCGCCCATCCGGCGTCCCTTCGCGCGACCTCCCCGCAGGGCGCGAGCGTCACCACGACCGTCTGGTACCCCTTCGACGAGACCGCGGTCGACGCACGCGACGCCGAGGCGGTCGCCGCGGGCCTTCGTCTCCTCACTGCGGTGGGGCACACCGTCGCCGAGACGTCCGGCGGCACCGGCGGCATCCTGAGCCTGCGGTTCACCGCCGACGTCATCGGCGCCATCGATGCCGCGCTCGCCCAGGAGCGGGCGACCGCAGGGGTGGTCGCCATGATCGCCTCCGGCCCGATCGGCGTCGCCGCCGCGGTGCTGATCCTCGGCTGTCGGCTCGTGTTCGACCGCCGCCGGCCCGCCCTCCGCCTCCTGGCCGCGCGTGGCGCGGACACCGCGCAGCTGCGGGCTCTTCTGGCGCTCGACGGCGTAGCCTGCGGCATCCTTCCGGCCTTCCTCGGCGTCGGGATCGGCGTGGTCCTCACGCAGCTGGCCCTCGGAACCGTTCCCGACGTCGCGGGTGTCGGGCTCGCGGTCGCCGTCGGTCTCCTTCCCGCCGTCATGCTGGCCGTCCTCGCACCGTCGGCCGCCGACCGCCGGCCCCGCGCCGACCTCGGCGGGCGCGGATCGCGGTTGCGCGTCATCGGAGAGGGTGCAGTGCTCGTCCTCGCCGCCCTCGCGCTCACCCTGCTGCTCATCCGCGGCGCGGGTGACGGCGCCGACCTCCTCACCGCCGCGACCCCGCTGCTGCTCGCGCTCGTCGCGTGCGTCGTGACGCTCCGGCTGTATCCGCTGCCGCTCGCGGCGATCCTCCGGCGATCCCGCGGGGCCCGCGACCTCGCGGGCTATCTCGGAGCCGTGCGGGCGCTGCGGGAGCCCGCGATCGGGCTGACCCCCGTGCTCGCACTCGTGGTCGGGGTGTCGGTGGCGGTCTCCTCCGGCATCCTCCTCTCCACCGTCCAGGCGGGCATCGACCGATCGGCGGGCGCGCAGATCGGCGCCGACATCAGGGTGGCCGGCGGCATCATCACCCGCGACCAGCTCGCGCAGCTGGGCGCCCTGGAAGGCGTGGCGGGGGCGACCGGGATCTCGGGTGCCGAGCCCGTCACCCTCGACATCGACGGTGAGCGGGTCGGCACCTCGGCCTTCGTCGTCGACGCCGACGACCTCCGCGCGGTGCAGGGGGAGGGCCCGGGGATGCTGCCGCCCGGCGTCTCGCTGGCACCGGCGTCAGGGTCGATTCCGATCGTCGTCTCGACGGCCCTCGCCGACGAGATCGACGGTCGTGACGGTCTGCGGGTCGGCTCCGTGCCCGCCGAGGTCGTGGGGGTGCTCGACGGTCCGGCCCCGATCGGCGCGCGCGCGGCCTGGCTGGCGCTCGACGCCTCGGCCGCCGAGGAGGCCCTCGGACGGGATCCGAGCGACCGCACCGCCGTGCTGCGGCTCGCGCCCGGCGCCGACCCCGTCGCGGTCGTCGACGCCGTAAAGCAGGTGGTGAGCCCCACGCTCCGCATCGACACCGCCCGCGAGATCACCGACGAGATCGAAGCGAGTCCCGCCGTCGCGGGTCTACGCGCCGCGCTCCTCGCCGCGACGGCGCTCGCCGCACTCCTCGGCGCCCTCGCGGTGGTGATGACGCTCACCCTCGCCGCTGAGCCGCGGGCGCGGCTGCTCACTCTGCTGCGCACCCTCGGCGCCCCTGCCCGCATCGGTCGCGCCCTGGCGACGTGGGAAGTCGCGCCGGCGGGGCTCGCCGCTCTCGTCGCGGGCACCCTGTTCGGTGCTCTCGTGCCGCTGGTCATCCTGGCCGGGGTCGACCTCCGGTCGTTCACCGGGTCCACGGCTCAGCCCGCCTATGCCGTCGACCCCGTGATCCTCGGGGTCACCCTCGGCGCCTTCGTCGCGCTCGTGACGCTCGCCACGCTCATCGCCCTCGCGGTCTCGCGCCGCGCCCGCACCTCGCGCCTCCTGCGTACGGTCGAGGAAGGATAGGACCATGGATCCCACCACCCGTTCGCGCCCGGGCGCGGCGCCCGACGCCGACATCTGGTGCGCCGACCTCGTGCGCATCTTCCAGGTGCCCACGGCCTCCGGCCCGGGGATCGAGGTCCAAGCCCTTCAGGGGCTGAACCTGCGGGTCGACGCCGGGGAGCTCGTCGCCGTCGTGGGCGCCTCGGGGTCGGGGAAGTCGACGCTTCTGTCGATCCTCTCCAGCCTGGATCGTCCCACCGCCGGAGTGGCGGTGGTCGCCGGCCACGACCTTCTGACGATGAAGGAGAAGGAGCGGGTCTGCTTCCGCCGCCGCAGCGTCGGGTTCGTGTGGCAGCAGACCTCGCGCAACCTCTTCCCCTATCTCACCGCGGCCGAGAACGTCGCGGCGAGCCTCGCCGTGACGGGAACGCCCCGCGGCGCCGCCGCCCGGAGAGCGCGGGTGCAGGAGCTACTCGATCTCGTCGACGTGGGGCACTGCGCCGCCCGTCGACCGGCGGAGATGTCCGGCGGTGAGCAGCAGCGGGTCGCGATCGCGGTCGGCATCGCGAACGATCCGCGGGTGCTCCTCGCCGATGAGCCGACCGGCGAACTCGACGACGCCACGAGCGCCCAGGTGCTCGAGGCCATGCGCACCGTGAACCGCGAGCGCGGAATCACCACGCTCATCGTCACGCACGACCCCGGGGTGTCCGACCATGTCGCGCGCACCGTGCAGATCCGCGACGGGCGCACCTCCACCGAGGTGCTGCGCTCCACACGCGTCGACGAGCACGGCGCCGAGGAGCACATCGCCGAGGAGTACGCCGTGCTCGACCGGGTGGGACGACTCCAGCTCCCCGATGAGTTCGTCGCGGCGCTGGACCTCCGCGACCGCGTGCGACTGGCGCTCGAACCCGACCACGTCCAGGTGCGCCCGGAGGAGCGAGCGGATGCCGCCCCCGACGCTCCCCGCGAGGATCGGCCGTGAGCGGCGCCGGGGTGGCGGCCCTTCGCGGCGAGGGTCTTACGCGCACCTTCCGCAGCGCCGCCGGCGACGTGCACGCCTGCGTCGGAATCGACCTCGAGGTGCGTGCCGGTGAGCTCGTCGTCGTCACCGGGCCCTCGGGTGCGGGGAAGACGACCCTCCTCAACATCCTCGGCACGCTGGATCGCCCCGACGCGGGTCGCGTGTGGGTGGGTGAGACCGAGGCGACATCGCTCGACGAGGACGCCCTGGCCGAGATCCGCCGCCGCGATCTCGGGTTCGTCTTCCAATCGTTCGGACTGATCCCCGTGCTCTCGGCCGCCGAGAACGTCGAGCTGCCGCTGCGGATCGCCCGCACCGACCCCGGCGAACGCGATGCGCGGGTCGCCGAAGCCCTCCGGCAGGTGGGGCTCGCCGACCATGCCGGGCAGCGGCCCGGCGAGCTGTCGGGCGGGCAGCAGCAGCGGGTCGGGATCGCGCGGGCGATCGTCGCCGAGCCGCGCGTGCTCATCGCCGACGAGCCGACCGCGCAGCTGGACTCCCGCACTGCGGCAGCGGTGATGGACCTCATCGTCGACCTCGTCCACACCCGAGGCATCGCCGCGGTGGTCGCGACCCACGATCCGATCCTCCGCGCACGCGCCGATCGGGTCGCCGAACTGCATGACGGCCGACTGGTGGCCGCCGAAGGGAGACTGCGCCGTGACCGACGCCGCTGACGCCCCATCCGTTCCCGCGAATCCCGCCGACAAGGCCGTGATCGTCGTCGGCGGCGGCGTCGCGGGCCTGGTCGCCGCGCTCGAGTGCGCGAAGGTCGGCATGAACGTCACCGTGCTCGAGCGCGACACCCGGGTCGGCGGCGTCATCCGCCACGAGGATGTGGGCGGGGTCGGGGTGGATCTCGCCGCCGACGGGTTCTCCACGCGCGGCGGGGTGGTCGCGGCCGTCCTCGACGAGGTGGGGCTCGGCGATGCGGTGATCCGTCCCGACCATGCCGGCCGCTGGATCGCAGGCGCGACCGGCGTCGCGCCGCTCCCGGCGGAGACCGTCTTCGGCATTCCTGCGAATGCGTGGGCTGAGGACGTCCGCCGCCACATCGGATGGTCCGGCGCGTGGCGCGCCTACCTCGACCGGCTCCGCCCACCGCTCACGATCGGTCAGGAGCAGAGCCTGGGGCGCCTCGTGCGAACCCGCATGGGCGACCGGGTCCGCGACCGACTCGTCGCCCCGCTCAGTGTCGGCGGTTACGCGGTCGATCCCGACGATGTCGTCGTCGATAACGTCGCGCCGGGCCTGAACGCCGCCCTCACCCGCACCGGATCTCTCGCCGGCGCCGTGGCAGCCGTCCGCGCCGAGCGCGACGACGCAGGAGACGGCCTCGCCGGGCTCACGGGCGGGATGTCGCGGATCGTCGACGGCCTCGCCGCACGCCTCGACGACTTCGGCGTCGAGATCCGCACCGAGGCGCCGGTGACCGGGATCAGGCGCTCCCCCGACGTCGGCGCTCGGCCGTGGCTGGTCCAGACCGGCGATGAGGCCGTCGCCGCCGACGCGGTCGTTGTCGCCGTCGACGAGGACGCCGCACGGGCGCTCCTGGCCGATGCCGCGCCGCAGCTCGCCTCGCTCGCGGTCGATGTCGCCCCCACCGTGCCCCTGGAGTCGATCACCCTCGTCTTCGATGCCCCCGGCGGCGCGGTCGACCGCCCGGGGCCCGTGGTGCACGCGGTGCCGGGAACGCGCAGAGCATCCACGCTCCTGCACCAGACCGGCCGGTGGGACGGGGTTCGCGCCGAAGCCGGAGAGAACGGCGTCATCGCGCGGGTGACCTTCGGCGGCCCGGGGGATCCACCGGCCACGGCTGCGCTCGACGACGCCGCGGCGACGGCGATGGCGCTCGCCGAGGCATCCGCTCTTCTCGCCCTCCCGCTCGACGGCGTCCGTCTGCGCGGCGCGCGACGATATCGCTACGAACAACCGCCGCCCGCGACAGCCCGGGGACGGGCCGAGCGCGCCACCCGTGCCCGCGCCGCGCTCGCAGCGGCGCCCGGCATCGCCGTCGTCGGTGCCTGGCTGGCCGGAACGGGGCTCGCGCAGGTCGTGGAGGATGCGGTCGTCGAGGCCGACGCGCTTCGACGAGGCGTCCTCTTCGGCGGCGTGGCCGGTTGATTGTGCCCCGCGCGACTGCACACGTCAAGGGCGGATGCCGTCAGAGGAATACGCCGCTACTGTGTAAGGGATTTCACCCGACGAATGTGAGGAGACGTCATGCGAGGCAAGATCGGGCTGGTCATTGGACTGGCCGCCGGCTACGTCCTGGGATCCCGTGCGGGGCGCGAGCGCTACGAGCAGATCAAGACGCAGGCCGAGAAGCTGTGGAACCAGCCCCCGGTGCAGAAGCAGGTCGCGAAAGTGACGGAGTTCGCAAAATCCAGCGCCGCATCCATCCCCGGCACGCTGTGGGACGGCGCGGTGAAGGTGACCAAGGCGGCGACGTCCAAGGACACCAGCGGCGACCAGAAGGCCGCCGAGGTCAAGCGCGCCGCGAAGTCGTCGGCGGAAGCCGTGAAGGATGCCGCTGCCGACGCCGCGTCCGACGCGTCGGCTGCTGCGGCGAAGACGTCGCCCGCGTCCCACTCCGGGGCTTGATATGACGACCCCGCGCGGCTTCCGCGACCGGGCTGACGACAGTCTGCTGACGCTTGTCGGCGAGATTCCCGAGCTGGTCAAGAACCTCATCGTCGCCGAGATCGAATCGGCGAAGAAGTGGCTGGCGAAGACCGCGAAGGATGCCGGCATCGGGGCGGGCTGGTTCGTCGCGGCCCTGTTCGTGCTCTTCTGGTCGGTGCCGGTGTTCGGCACCTTCGTCATCGCCGGCCTGTCGTCGTGGTGGCCGGTGTGGCTGTCGGCCATCGTCGTGTTCGCCGTGATGATCCTCATCACCGTGATCCTGGCGCTGCTGGGCTACCTTCGCTTCCGGCGGCTGTCCAGCCGGGAGACCCCGGTCCAGTCGATCGCCCTCGACGTGAAGGAGGTGCGCGATGAGCTCTGAGATCTCGCCGCGCAAGAGCGCTGTGGCCCCCGTCCCCGTTCCCCGGACCGCGGTGCCGATCGGCATCGACGACCCCGTGGAGCAGGCGCGGGCCGAGCTGAAGGCTGCGCTCGCCGCGATCGAGGTCAAGGCGAACGTCCCGCGCAGGGTGTCGGAGGCGACCGAACGCGAGGTCGAGCGTGCGCGCGACTTCGCGCGGCGCAGTCCCGGGGCGGCGACAGCCGCCGTGGTTGCGGCCGCAGCGGCCGTGGGCGGACTCGTATGGCTGTTCGTGCGCTCGTACACCCGGTGAACTGAAATATCGGTCACGAGGCGGTCTTGAGCGGCCCGGGGTATGCTCGGGAAGCAGGCAGTGCAATGGAGCGGATGCTGCCGATCGCGCTCATGCACCTGCGCGCGTCGGTTGCTCGAAGTGCGGGCGGCCGAACACGCCCCACGAGAGTCGACTGAATGAACCACGCAGCTCAGGACCCGTCAGCCAAGCCCCTCGGGGGTTGGCGCGTCCTCGTGCCCCGCGGGGGTCCGTGGGGTGATGGAGTGGCGGCGTCGCTTCGCCGTCAGGGCGCAACGCCGGTCATCGCTCCGCTGATCAACTTCGCCCCCACGCGTGATCACGAGACCCTCGAGAAGGCCTTGGCCGATCTCGCCGCGGGTGCCTTCCGTTGGCTCACGGTGACGAGTGCGACCACCGTCGACGTGCTCTACGCCTATCGCGCCACGATCCCCGCGTCCACCAAGGTCGCCGCCGTGGGCGAGACCACCTCGGCAGCCCTGCAGGCCGTCGGGTACAAGGTCGACCTCGTCCCCGAGCGCGACAACTCCGCTGCGGGAATGGCCGAGCAGCTCATCGGCCTCGAGCCGGAGCCGGTCGACATCCTCACCCTCCGGAGCGAGATCGCCAAGCCCGTGCTCACACGCAGCCTCAGCGATGCGGGTCACCGGGTGCGCAGCGTCGTCGCGTATCGCACGGTCGGGGTGCCCGTCGCCGACCGCGTCGCCCGCGATGTCGAGAGCGGCCGCATCAACGCCATCCTCGTCACCAGTGGGTCGGTGGCCGAGCAGGTGCACGCCCAGTTCCCCCACATTCCCGACACGACGGTCATCGCGGCCATCGGACCCCGGACCGCGCGCGACGCCCGTCGTGCCGGTCTGGCTGTCGACGTCGTCGCCGACACGCAGACCGTCGATGCGCTCATCGCCGCGGTGGCGACGTTCTCGCTGCCTCACGCCGCCGACGAGTTCGCGCCGCAGACGGGCGTGATCCGGCTGCCGGGCGCCGGTCGCGAAGTCTGAGGGGTGCCCGAACTCAGCCTGTTCGCCTGGGTTCTGCTCGCTGTCGCGGCGGTCGTCATCGGGCTGTCCAAGACCGCGGTGCCGGGGGCGGGCACGCTCGCCGTCGCAGCGTTCGCCGCTGTGCTTCCCGCCCGCGAGTCGACCGGCACGATCCTGCTGCTGCTGATCCTCGCCGACATGTTCGCCATCACGATGTACGTGCGGCACGTCAACTGGCGGGCGCTGCTCCGGCTGGCACCCGCGATCGTCGCCGGGCTTCTCGTCGGGGTGCTCTTCCTCGCCGTCGCCGATGACGCGTGGGTGAAGCGCACCATCGGAGTGCTTCTTCTGGGGGTGATCGCGGTCACGCTGTGGCGTCGCCGCATGGCATCCGCCCTCGTCGAGGGACCGCCTCGGCGCGGGGCCGCGGCGGTCTACGGCACGCTGGGCGGCTTCACGACGATGGTCGCCAACGCGGCCGGGCCGGTGATGTCGATGTACTTCCTCGCCGCACGATTTCCCGTGAAGGAGTTCCTCGGCACCGCGGCGTGGCTCTTCGCGATCGTGAACATCAGCAAGGTGCCCTTCTCCGTCGGACTCGGCCTCATCACGGTGCCCGGTCTCGTGCTCGACGCGATCCTCGCGCCGCTCGTGGTGGCGGGGGCCCTCGGGGGGCGCTGGATCGCCGACCGGATCGACCAGCGACTGTTCGAGCGACTTGTGATCATCCTGACGGTGGTCGGCGCCGTCTATCTGCTGATCTGACCGCTTCCGCCCTCGACGCCGTCACCCGCGGTAGCCTGCCGACGTGATCGCGTTGCGCACCGAGAGATTGGTCCTGGCTCCGCTCGGCGCCGACGACCGTGACGCCTTCGTCGCCTACCGTCGCGACCCCGATGTCGCGCGGTGGCAGTCGTGGACGCCCGAGTACAGCGCAACCGACGCCGACGACCTGCTCGCCGGGCAGCCGACGCGATTCCCCCCGTCGGCGGGGGAGTGGCTGCAGATCGCGGTGCGGGATGCCGCCTCCGGCGCCCTCCTCGGCGATGTCGCCGTCCACACCGTGGCCGACCAGCCCGACACCTATGAGGTCGGCGTCACGGTGGCTGCCGAGCATCAGCGACGCGGTGTCGCCGGCGAGGCCCTGGGGGCGGTCGTCGCCGCGCTGTTCGACGATCACGGTGCGCATCGGGTGATCGCGACGTCGGATCAGCGCAACGCCGCCGTCGCGCGACTTCTCACCGGACTGGGGTTCAGGCACGAGGGTCGCGCGGTGGAGGCGGACTGGTTCAAAGGCGAGTGGACGACTCTCGACACCTGGGCGATCCTGGCCCGCGAACGGTGATGCGCCCGGCCCGCCGACGATAATGAGCCTGTGGAGCCCTGGCAGATGCACGAGTGGTTCGCGGACTACATCGATGCGGCCAACCGCCACGACCTCGACGCGATCCGCGGTTTCGTCCACACCGAGGTGCGGCGCGCCCATCGGCCTGCGGGTGTCGAGGCCTGGGTGGGTGATCTGGAAGACCTCTTCCACGCCTTCCCCGACTGGCGATGGCGGATCATCCAGGTGGTCGCAGAAGACGACCGCGTCGCCGCGCACGTGCGGGGGAGCGGCACCCACACCGGGGTCTGGGACGGCATCGCACCCACACGAAGACATGTGAACGTCGCCGAGTTCGCCGTGTACACGTTGGCGGCGGGTCGGGTCACCGCGTTCTCGGGATCCGAGCCCTTCGAGCTGCGCCTGCAGCTCACCGAGCCTCGCGGCTGATCGGCGCAGCGCCCCCCGGCCGGCCTGCCCAGCGCGGCGCGCGCTCGGGTCTGATGCCGACCCCGATCGCGAAGGCGGGAACGACGGTCAGCGCCGGGATGACGCGCACGAGGCGCAGGAGCCACGCGGGAGGATCCAGGGGGCTCCCTCGCAGGCCGGGCATGATCACGCGCGCGTGGAGGATGCGCTGAAGGGTCTGGATGACGACCACCGCCGGAAGGCGGCGTCTGCGGACGCGGGCGAGCACGCGGCTGCCATGGGGGCGGGAGAGTTCTCCTCGTGCGAGCGGGCCGGCGAGGAGGCGGGCGGCGGCGACGGCGTCCTGGATGGCGAGGTTGATGCCCACGCCTCCGACCGGTGACATGGCGTGGGCGGCGTCGCCGATGCAGAGGACGTTGTTCGCATGCCAGCGCCGCAGACGCTCGAGTCGTACGTCGAGGTGCTTGACGTCGTCCATGGTCGCGATCGTGTCGACCGCATCGGCGAGTTCCGGGAACAGCATCGCCGCGTCCTGGCGGAAGGCGTCGATGCCGCGGGTGCGGACCGCGGCATCCGTGCCCTTCGATCCGAGTGCGGCGACCTGCACGTAGCCGCGCCGGGGGATGCCGATCGCGACCTTGCCGTTGCGCACCCGGGGGAGGAGGCTCTCGTCGAGGTGTCGGTCGCTGGCCAGTCGGTACCACCAGACGTCGAAGCCGACGGGGATCTCGCGCGCCGGAAGCCCGACACTGCGGCGGACGGTGGACCAGCGGCCGTCGCACCCCACGACGAGGTCGGCGGTGAGATGGCCGTCGCCGTTCGGCGAGGTGAAGCTGACGCCCGTCGCCCGGCCGTTCCGGCGCGTCACCGCCGTCACCTCGTGCTCGCGCAGGAGCGTGAAGGTCGGTTCGGCGGCGGCGGTCTCCGAGAGCAGGTCGAGCAGATCCCACTGCGGCACCATGGCGATGTAGGGATGCCGCACCGGGAGCCGGCTGAAGTCGGCGAAGACGTCGGAGCCCTCGCGTCCCGGAAAGTACGCCCGACGGATCTTCGAGTGCGGCAGAGCGTCAAATCGCGGGAACAGGCCGAGGTCATCGAGGAGTCCGAGGGTGGCGGGGTGGACCGTGTCACCGCGGAAGTCGCGGAGAAAGTCGGCGTGCTTCTCGAGCACCGTCACCTCGATGCCGGCGCGGGCGAGAAGGAGGCCGAGGACGATACCCGCGGGGCCGCCACCCACGATCGCGCAGGTCGTGCAGTGGGTCGCGGCAGGGATGCCTTCGGTCACGCGACGAAGATACTCGGGAGGGGAACTCTCCCGCGAGCAGACCGGAGGAGTGACGATGGATCTCGATCGGGTGGACCCCGCGCTCCGTGCGTCGACGCGCAGGACGCGCCTTCCGGATGTGTCGCGGCGGTGGGTGCGCTCCCTGCTCCGCGGGGGTGCGCGCGTGCTGCCGGTGCCGCGGATCGTCGGCGTCGAGGTGGCCTCGATCCGTGTGGCAGGCCAGCGCGCCCGGGTCTACCGGCCGCACGTGCGCTCGAAGGACGCAGCGTTGATGTGGGTCCACGGCGGCGGCCTGATCATCGGCGACGCGCGTCAGGACGAACGGCTGTGCGCAGAGACTGCACGCGACCTCGGCATCGTTGTCGTCTCGGTGAACTACCGCCTCGCGCCCGAGCATCCCTTTCCCGCGGCGCACGACGATGTCCACGCCGGCTGGCGGTGGATCCAGGCGCACGCCGGTGCTCTCGCGGTCGACCCCGGACGGATCGTCGTCGGCGGGGAGAGTGCGGGAGGCGGGCTCGCGGCGGCGGTGGTGCAGCGCATCCGGGATGAGGGCGGGGTGCAGCCGATCGGGCAGTGGCTGTTCGCGCCCATGATCGACGACCGGACGGCGGCGGACGCGACTCTGGACGAGATCGACCATCCGATCTGGAACAACCGTTTCAATCGGGCCGGGTGGACCGCCTATCTCGGTGAGGGGGCGGGAGGTGCGGACGTGCCACCGTATGCCGCTGCCGCACGAACGCAGGATGTTTCGGCGCTTCCTCCGACCTATCTCGCGGTGGGCGACATCGAACTGTTCTTTCCGGAGGTGCAGGACTACGCACGGCGGCTCACTGCGGCCGGGGTGCCGACGACCCTCGATGTCGTGCCGGGTGGTCCGCACGGGTTCGAGAGCTGGGCCCGTGACACCGAGCCGGCTCGGGCACTTCTCTCGCGTGCCCGCGCCTGGCTCCAGGAGGTGATCTCGACGCCGGCCTGACGGATCAGGTTCCCCGGCCCACCCTGGTCAGAAGGGGGCGACGGTGAGCGTGCCGTCGTCGGTGGGGACGAACGCGACGCGTGAGGGTGGGTGGCTGTCGTAGTTCTTCCCGCCGGGGCTGGTGAATTTCAGCACCCCGCCGGGGAGTTGTTCGACGTGCCAGTTCGTGGCGTGTTTCAGCGTGTGATGCCGGGCGCATTCGTTGCAGAGATTGTCGTTGGACGTCGGTCCACCGAGCGCGAAGTCCCTCGAATGGTCTTTGTCGCAGAGTTTCGCGGGCCTTCGGCATCCGGGTGTTCGGCAGGTGACGTCGCGGGCGTTGAGGAACCGGGTCTGGGCTGGATGAGGGGTGTACCTATCGACCGCGGTCACTACGCCCGTGATGGGGTCGGTCATCACCCGGTCCCACACCCTCGCGGTTCCGGCCATCCGTCTGGCGGTCTCGGGGTCGACCGGGGTGACTCCGTTCAACTCCGCCCGACGCGGTGACGCCGGTGAGGGTGGTGATCGGGAGGGTGATCTGCACCTCGGCGGTGATCGCCCCGAGCCCGCCCTGCGCCCCGTCGGTGGGGTCGATCACCGGGGACCCGGCGAGGAGCATGTCCAGGGCGAGGTCGCAGC